>CAJXJW010000004.1 GCA_913055625.1 uncultured Pseudomonadota bacterium
GTGTCGGGCGGCGCGGACTCGTGCACGTCGGGCGGCGCGGACGACGGGAACGAGTACCTGGGCGGCACGTCGCCGAACAATTTCGGCAAAGTGTTGATTGCGGTCTACGAGGGAGCCGTCGCGGCGACGTCGCACGTGATCGAACGCGTGGCTAACGCGCTTAGCGACTAGTCAGGTGCTGCTGCACCCGCAATTGCGGGCCGGGGTTCTATTGCCCCGGTTCGCTGGGCATATATGATCCCGGCGATCGCTGCAAGCGAGATGCAAAAGACAGCAAGGGCCGGTGCGCCGGCTTCCCACACGGGGATCGCATCCTCTGGCGGGTTCCAAACTAACCTGAGGCAAAGTATGTCTACGACCTGAAGCGAGTCGTACACGGCATGAGTCACGAGTGGCGCCCACAATGTACGCGTGATCCAGTATTGGTATCCTAGAAGCAGCCCGAAGAGAAAAGCCGTTTCGTAACCGGCGGGGTCGTGATAGAGCATGAAAACGACCGACGATCCTGTGACCGCCGGTATCATCCCGTACGCGGCCAGTTTTGCCATCACTATCCCACGCTGCACGAGCTCTTCTGATAGGGGCACCAGCACGATCCACGTTGTGGCGCTCACAGCTAGCAAAGTGGCCGACGGGCAGGTCCAACTGACGGCGAATGCACTTGGCGGGGACTCGGCTGCCGCGCCAATCCAACCAAAGGCGCCGGCTGCGTGAATTGCCGCCCAACTGGATATGCGAACTAGCATCCCGATCAGCACGGCCGACGCGAACAGGCGCACGGCTGGCGACGGCAACGAAAACATCGCACGGGGATCGATTCCGCAACGTCGCACGATGTGCCAGGCGACGGCAATGACGACGGGAAGGCCGACAAGTCGTGGCAGGTTCATGGCGAGTTCGGGGTGCACCCCGTGGCGCTGCAACGACAGCGTCGCCGCAGCCTGTGCGAACAGGACCGCCGTCAGCGTCAGCAGGACGGCAACGACGGCGCGCCAGGTCAGGCCCATTGGGAAGCGGGTTCAGGCATGGCCGGCATGATCCGGCCTTTGTCCACGCTCTGCTGGCCGAGAATCCGGACGATTCGCACAGTTACAGCGGCCGTGCGGGGCGTCAGCCGGCTGCGTTGTCCGCAGATGATCTCCCGTAGCGTCGCGACAGCCTTTCGCGTGCCCGGGGGCAGAGGTTTACGCGCGCCAGGTCGCCTTTCACGTGCGGCAACGCGAGCAGGCGCTTGTCCATGACCCGGAACCACAGCGGCGGGACGTAGGCGAGGAGGTAGGATCCGAAGTAGCCGTTCGGCAGCTGTGGCAGTTCGTCGAAGTGTCGCAGGGACTGGTACCGCCGCAACGGGTTTGCGTGATGGTCCGAGTGCCGCTCCAGGTGAAACAGCACCAGGTTACTGAAGATGTGGTTGCTGTTCCATGAGTGCAACGGGGCACATCGTTCGTAGCGACCATTCTCGTCTTTCCCGCGCAAGAGCCCGTAGTGCTCGATGTAGTTGGCGCTCGTGAGCTGAAAGTACGCCGCGGCGTGGTGGACGAGCAGGAACGGCAGCATCTGCCAGCCGAACGCCACGACGAGCGCAATGGCGATAGCCAGCGACAGGCTCCAGCTTTGCAGCAGCTGGTTGTCCGCATGCCAGGCGGAGTGGCCGCGATTTGCGAGCCGTTCGGCCTCGAAGCGCCAGGCTCGCCTGAATGCGCCGGGGATCTCGCGACTTGCGAAGCGGTAGATGCTCTCACCCATGCGCGCGCTGGCCGGGTCTTCAGGCGTCGATACGGCCATGTGATGGCCGCGGTTGTGGTCCAGGCTGAAATGCCCGTAGGCGGGCACGGCCAGCACGATCTTCGCGAGCCAGCGCTCGATGCGCGAATTCTTGTGGCCGAGTTCGTGTCCGGTGTTGATAGCGAGTCCGGCCGACACCCCGGCGACGAGCGCGAGGCCGAAAAAGCCGAAGGGGCTGAGTTGGGCGGTGCCCGCGTACGAGGCGCAGCCGATCAGCGTGATGAGGTGCAGCGGCACGACAGCGTACGTCAGGTACCGGTAGTAGCGGTCCTGGTCGAGCTGCATCACGACGGCTTCGGGCGGATTGTTCTCGTCCTCGCCCAGCAGCCAGTCGATGATCGGAGCGAGCGTGTAGTTGGCGATCAGGACGACGACGAGCCAGAACTCGTTGCCGGTCTTCGCGTGCATGGCGATGCCGATGAAAGGCTGCAACGGGAAGAGCACCGACATCAGCCACAGCCAACGCTTGCGATCCACGTAGCTGACCATGCTGCCGTCGGGCAAGGTGGCGTTGTAGGCTTTCATCGTTGCCGTGTCGTCGCGACGAATGATGGCATTATGCCGCAAGGCTGTCGGGATGCTATACAACCCTCGGCGCGCCTATGCGCAGTGGCTGCCGAAACGCCCGGGAAATCAAGGTGATGACTGTGTGGTATAAATCTTGCTCGTGAATATTCCTGAGACTGGGGGCGCATTGAACGACGGAAACGCAGTACCGGGATTCGGGTGGCGGTGGTTCGGCGGACTAATTGCCTGCATGCTGCTTTCGGCGTGCGGCGGGGAAGCACCGAATGCCGGGAACGGGAAAGCACCGGCGGCAACATTCCCGACGGCGGCGACACTGGGCGAACAGGACGTGCTTGGCACCGACGCCTACCTGGCGACCGAGCCATACGCATCGGCGGATGTGTCGGCAGGTGAAAGCGCCGCCGCGTTGTGCCGCGCATGCCACACGCTCGGCGAGGGCGAGCAGGCAATGCTCGGGCCGAATCTGTACGGCCTGTTCGGGCGCGAAGCGGGAACTGTGGCGGGCTTTGCCTACTCTGAAGTATTGAAGGACGCCGGCTTCGTCTGGACGCCGCGCGCCCTGGATGCGTGGCTGGCGCAGCCGTCCCGGTTCCTTCCCGGAAACCGGATGGCGTTTGCCGGTGTCAGCGATGCGGCGGCACGCGCCGACCTGATCGCCTATCTCCTCAGGGCGACAGGTGATGACGAAGATTGACGATCGGGCAATGCCCGGCAGGCCGACGGAGAGAGCAAGAGCGATGAGCGATGCACTGACCGGTTTGAAGGAGAACAGGCGCTTGCGTACCGATCGCAGAACGTTCGGCTGGCGAACCGTCTTTTACGGGTTCGCACGGTCGCGCCGGCACAGGACGCGCCGGAGCGGCGAGGCCGATGTCGTGTTCATCGACTGGCATCACCCCTGGCTGTTCTTCCTGTCCGTCGGCACGATGCTCCTGAGCGTCGCGGACGCGCTTTTTACCCTGCAGTTGCTGGCACTCGGCATGGTAGAGGCGAATCCGCTCATGGCGGCGGCGTTGGGCCTCGGAACGCCGTTCTTCGTGTCGATGAAGCTCGGCCTCACCGCGTTCGGCATCCTGACGCTGGTGTACCTGGCCAAGTCCCGCTTCCTGGACCGCGTGCGGACGGGGCTTTTCCTTACCGCGTTCTTCAGCGCATACGCCTGCCTGGTCTGTTACGAAATAGTGCAATTGCTGCAGCTTTTGTGACGCAGGGTCGATTCCCTCGCGGGATCGCTTGGGCTACACTAGCGCCCCTTTCGCAACCCCGGAATCTTCCGCCCACCGGCCGCTGCGCCGCGCACCGATCTGGTGCGCGCAAGCTCCTGTAATAATGAGCAAAACTCTAGACGAACAGTACGCCCAAACACCCTTGTTCGGGGCCAATGCCGCGGCTGTCGAAGCACTGTACCGCCGGTACGTCGAGGACCCGTCGTCCGTTGCGCCCGGATGGCGCGATTATTTCGGGTCGCTCGGCGACGCCGAGACCGAGGTGCTGCACGACGAAATCCGCACGCGCCTGCGGCGGGCCGCGCGCGATGGCGGTCGCACGGCCGCCGTAACGTCGCGCCAGGCCGGCGGCGTGGCGGTCGACGGAGAGAAACAGGCGGCCGTTGCGCGGCTGATCCAGGTTTACAGCCTGCGCGGGCACCAGATTGCGGACATCGATCCACTGGGCCTGATGAAGAGGCCGGTGCCCGGTGTTCTGAAGCGCGACTATCTCGGCCTGACCGACGCCGACATGGACACCGAGTTCTACACCGGTGGACTGGCCGGCACCGGCAACCGGCGCATGAAGCTCCGGGATATCATCGAGCTGCTGCAGACCATCTATTGCGGCAAGATCGGCGCGGAGTTCGCGCACATCTCCCGGGCCCGGGAACGCCTGTGGCTGCGCAAGCGCTTCGAGCAGGGCATGGCGGGCGATCCGCTCAGTGACGAAGACCGCCTGACCGTGCTCGAGCAACTCACCAGCGCCGAGGGCATCGAACGCTACCTGCACACGCGCTACGTCGGTCAAAAGCGTTTCTCGCTGGAAGGCGGCGAGAGCCTGATTCCGATGATCGACGAGCTGATCCAGCGCGGCGGCACGTCAGGCATTCGCGAAATCGTCATCGGCATGGCGCACCGCGGCCGCATCAACGTCCTCGTGAACATTCTCGGCAAGCCGCCGGAGGTGCTGTTCGAGGAGTTCGAGGGCAACTACGACCTCGACGAGTTGAAGGGCTCTGGCGACGTCAAGTATCACAAGGGCTTCTCCGCCGACATGAAGACCGACGGCGGCAACGTACATATCGCGCTCGCGTTCAACCCGTCGCACCTCGAGATCGTGAATCCGGTCGTCGAAGGTTCGGTGCGGGCACGGCAACAGCGCCGCGGCGACAACGAACGCCAGGAAGTCCTGCCCCTGCTGATTCACGGCGACGCGGCTTTCGCCGGACAGGGCGTGGTCACCGAGACGTTCCAGATGTCGCAAACGAACGGCTTCCGCACCGGCGGCACCGTGCATATCGTTATCAACAACCAGATCGGCTTCACCACCAGCCGCCCGTCGGATGCACGCTCGACCGAGTACTGCAGCGACGTGGCCAAGATGATCGAAGCGCCGATCTTCCACGTGAACGGCGACGATCCGGATGCCGTGATCTTCGTGACGCGCCTCGCGTTGGACTATCGCCAGAAGTTCAAGAAGGACGTGGTGATTGACCTCGTCTGCTATCGACGGCACGGGCACAACGAGGCCGACGAGCCGTCCGCGACCCAGCCGATCATGTACGGCACGATCAAGAACCACAGAACGACGCGCGAGATCTATGCGGAGAAGCTGATTGCCCGGCATCTCGCGACGGCCGCGGACGTGTCCCGGATGCAGGACGAGTATCGGGACCGCCTGGACCGTGGCGAGCCGGTGCCGAAGTCGTCGCTGGGCCTGATCGGCGACGAGTACACGGTGGACTGGTCGCACTTCAACGACGCGACGTGGGACGAGGATGTCGACACGACGATCAGCCCGAAGACGGTGGCCGACCTTGCGAAAGTCGTGGCGCACGTGCCGGAAGAGATGAAATTGCACGGGCGCGTCCAGAGGATCATGAGCGAGCGGGCAAAGATGGCACGCGGCGACGTCGACATGGACTGGGGCTTCGCCGAGACGATGGCGTATGCGTCGCTGATCAGGAATGACTACGACGTACGGCTCGTCGGCCAGGACAGCGGTCGCGGCACGTTCTTCCACCGGCACGCGGTGTTGCACAACCAGGTCAACAATATCGAGTACGTGCCGCTGGCGACGCTGGCCGAGCGCCGCAACGGATTCCGCGTGATCGACTCATTGCTGTCGGAAGAAGCGGTAATGGGCTTCGAGTACGGCTACGCAACGACGGCACCGAACACGCTGTGCATATGGGAAGCGCAGTTCGGCGACTTCGCGAACGGCGCACAGGTCGTCATCGACCAGTTCATCAGCTCGGGCGAAGCGAAGTGGGGGCGGCTTTGCGGTCTCACGCTGTTCCTCCCGCACGGCTACGAGGGGCAGGGGCCCGAGCATTCGTCGGCGCGTCTCGAACGCTTCCTGCAGCTCTGCGCGGAGCACAACATGCAGGTCTGCGTGCCGTCGACGCCGGCCCAGATGTTCCACATGCTGCGTCGGCAGATGCTGCGCTCGATCCGCAAGCCGCTGATCGTCATGACGCCGAAGAGCCTGCTGCGGCACAAGCAGTCGGTGTCGCCGCTGACGACGCTCTCCGACGGCCAGTTTCACAACATCATCCCGGAGCAGGATGACCTCGACCCGAAGAAGGCCCGTCGGGTGGTGTTCTGTAGTGGCAAGGTCTACTTCGACCTCGTCGAGGCGCGCGACGTCCACAACATTGACGACGTGATCCTGATCCGCATCGAACAGCTTTACCCGTTCCCGATTCCGGAGTACGCGACGCTGATCGAGCAGTTCGCGCACGTTCGCGACATTGTCTGGTGCCAGGAAGAGCCCGAGAACCAGGGCGCCTGGTACCAGATTCGCCACCGGCTGCAGGAACCGCTCGGCGCGGACCAGCAGCTTTACTACGCGGGTCGTCCGGGCGCCGCGGCGCCGGCCTCCGGCATCTACAAAGTTCACCTGCAACAGCAACAGGCACTGGTCGAAGCGGCGCTCGGCATCAAGTCGAAAGCCAGCAAGGCCAGGAAGCCAAGAGAGACGAAGACCCAATGAGCATCGAGATCAAGGTTCCGCAGCTTCCCGAGTCGGTCGCAGACGCGACACTGGTTGCCTGGCACAAGAAGGCCGGCGAATCCGTGGCGCGCGACGAAAACCTCGTGGACCTGGAGACCGACAAGGTCGTGCTGGAAGTCCCGGCACCGGCGGCGGGCCGCATCGCGGAGATCAAGGTGCAGGAAGGCACCACCGTCGAGGCCGGACACGTGCTCGCGATCCTCGAGGAAGGCGAGGCGACCGAAGAGGACCTCGGCGACGACACGCCCGCATCGGCCGGCAACGGCGCGAGCGCCGCAGCAGCGGCAGCGCCGGAGGCAAAGGCGGACGACGGCAAGGCGGGGAAGACGAGCCCGGCCGTGCGCCGACTGCTCGACGAACACGATCTCGACGCGACGATGGTGAGCGGCAGCGGCAAGGATGGTCGCATCACGAAGGCCGATGTCATGGCGTTCCTGAAGTCCGACGACAGCAGCGATACGACGCCGGGTGATACGAAGACGCCGGCCGGCAGTGCGCCGGTGAGTGCCGACGCGCGCACCGAGGAACGTGTGCCGATGTCGCGCCTGCGCGCGCGCATCGCCGAGCGCCTCGTCGAGGCGCAGCAGACGGCGGCGATGCTGACGACGTTCAACGAGGTCGACCTCACCGAGGTGATGGCACTTCGCTCGCGCTACAAGGAATCCTTCGAGAAGGAGCATGGCGTGAAGCTCGGCTTCATGTCGTTCTTCGCGAAGGCGGCGGTCGAGGCGCTGAAGCGCTTCCCGGTCGTCAATGCGTCCGTCGAAGGCAGCGACATCATCTACCACAACTACTACGACATCGGCATCGCGGTATCGACCGAGCGCGGCCTGATGGTGCCGGTCATCCGCGACGTCGACCGCAAGAGCTTCGCCGACTTCGAGCGGGAGCTCGGGGACCTGGCGGGCAAGGCGCAAAGCGGAAAGATCGGCATGGAAGAGCTGACGGGCGGCACGTTCTCGATCACGAACGGCGGTGTCTTCGGCTCGATGATGTCGACGCCGATCCTGAACCAGCCACAGAGCGCGATTCTCGGCATGCACGCGATCCAACAGCGGCCGATGGCTGTCGACGGTGAGGTGAAGATCCGGCCGATGATGTACCTCGCGCTGACCTATGACCACCGATTGATCGATGGCAAGGACTCCGTGCAGTTCCTCGTCACGATCAAGCAGCAGCTCGAGGACCCGAGCCGGCTGCTCCTCAGCATCTAGGAAGAGCGAATGAGCAAGCAATACGACGTCGTCGTCATCGGCGCGGGCCCCGCCGGCTATGTGGCCGCGATCCGCGCCGCGCAGCACGGGCTGAAGACCGCCTGCATCGACGAATGGAAGAACAAGGACGGCAAGAACGCGTTCGGCGGTACGTGCCTGAACGCGGGCTGCATTCCGTCGAAGGCGCTGCTCGAGTCGTCCGAGCTGTATCACCGGGCACACCACGAGTTTGCCAAGCACGGCATCAAGGCCGGCAATATCGAGTTGGACCTGGGCGCGCTGCAGAAGCGGCGCGCGGGGATCGTCCGGCAGCTCACGAACGGTATCGCGGGCCTGTTCAAGGCGAACAAGGTCGACGGGCTGGTTGGCCACGGCAAGCTGCTGGCGGACCGCAAGGTCGAGTTCACCCCGGTGGACGGCAAGGCCGAGGTCATCGAGGCGGAGAACGTCATCGTCGCGACGGGCTCCACGCCGATCGAGCTGCCGTTTGCGAAGTTCGACCACGAGAAGATCGTGGATTCGTGGGACGCACTGGAGTTCGACGAAGTGCCGAAACGCCTCGGCATCATCGGTGCGGGCGTCATCGGCCTCGAGCTCGGCAGCGTCTGGCGCCGCCTCGGCGCCGAGGTGACGATCATCGAGGCGATGCACGACTTCCTGTTCATGGCGGATCGCGAAATCGCGTCCGTTGCCGGCAAGGATTTCAAGAAGCAGGGGCTGGACATCCGGCTCGGCGCGAAGCTGACGAAGGCGACGGCCGGCAAGAACGGCGTCAAGGTCGAGTACGAGGACAAGGGCATCCCCGAGTCGCTGGAAGTGGACAAGCTCGTGGTCGCCGTCGGCCGCCGGCCGTTCACTGACGGGCTGTTTGCCGAGGATTCCGGCATCCAGCTCGACGAGAGAGGCTTCATCGTCGTCGACGACGAATGCCGCACGCGCGTGAAGAACGTGTTTGCGATCGGCGACTGCGTCCGTGGCCCGATGCTGGCCCACAAGGGCTCGGAAGAGGGCGTCATGGCGGCGGACCTGATTGCCGGCGAGATCGCCGAGATGAACTACGACGTTATCCCGTCGGTCATCTACACCGCGCCGGAGATTGCGTGGGTCGGCAAGACCGAGGCGGAAGTAAAGGAGAGCGGCCGCGAGTACAAGACCGGCTCGTTCCCGTTCGCGGCCAGCGGCCGTGCCAAGGCGATGGAGCAGACGACCGGTCTGGTCAAGGTCGTCGCGGCCGTCGACGACGACGAGATTCTCGGCGTGCACATCGTCGGTCCGATGGCCGGCGAGCTGATCGGCGAGGCGGTACTCGCGATGGAGTTCTCGGCGAGTACCGAGGACATCCAGCGCACGATCCACGCGCACCCGAGCCTGTCCGAGGCCGTGCACGAGGCGGCGCTCGCGGCGGACAAGAAGGCGCTGAACTACCCGAACAAGTAGCGCCACCGGCGGCGCAAGCGCGGCCGTCCTTCCATGCTCAGCTACCGGCACTCCTTTCACGCAGGCAACCACGCCGACGTGCTGAAGCACGTCGTGCTGCTCGAACTGCTCGCTTACCTCACGCAGAAGGACAAGCCGCTCTGGTACGTGGACACGCATGCCGGGGCGGGGCATTACACGCTGCCCGAACACCCTGCGGCACGTGCGGAACAGCAGTCGGGCATTGCCCGCTTGTGGGATGCGACCGATGCGCCGGCGCCGGTGACGCGGTACCTGGACGATGTTCGCCAGATCAATCCGGACGGCATGCTCGCGCACTACCCGGGTTCACCCTGGATTGCTGCCAGGCACCTGCGCCGGGACGATCGACTGTGGCTGAGCGAGCTGCATCCGGCGGATGCCGAGTCATTGTCGCAGCACTTCGGCACCGGTGATCGCCGCGTGCACGTCGAGAAACGCGACGGCTTCGCGGCGCTGAAGGCGCACCTGCCGCCACAGCCGCGGCGCGCGCTCGTCATGGTAGACCCGAGCTACGAGCTGGCCTCGGACTATCGCAACGTGTCGGTCGCTCTCGCCGATTCCGTCAAACGCTTTGCAACCGGTGTCTATGCGATCTGGTACCCGATGCTGGCCAGCCGCGAGTCACGCGGCTTCGCGGCGGCGCTGCAGGCCGTCGCGGGTCCCAGGGCTTTGCACGTCACGATGACCGTGCGGGAGCCAGCACCGGGCGGCATGGCGGGCAGCGGCATGTTCATCGTCAATCCGCCATACACGCTGCCCGATTCGCTGAACACCGTCGTGCCATGGCTCGTCGAGCGGCTCGGCCAGGATCGCGCGGCGACGTGGTCGCTGGAGTGAGCTACTCCGAGTCGGCTGCCATCGCTTCGTCGAGCATTGCGATCAGTTCCTCCCGGGTGAACGAGTAGGCCTGCCAGTCGTTGAGTTCGGCCAGTTCGCGAATCATCGAGCCGATTGCCCAGCGTGCCTCGCCTTCGTTGGGGACCGTCATGTAGCGGCGCTTCGGTGCGTCGCTGAACATGGCGTGCAGGGCGGCATCAGCGACGTCGTCCGGCTCCTTGTAGATGCTTCGGTCCGTCGGGCGTTCCATGAACGTCTTCAGTTGCTCCGCGTACAGCGAATCACCGCTGAAATAGCCCTTTTCCTGCATGCGTTGCCATGCCGACTCAGCGATCTTCGAATCGTAGTTGCCGGGCTCGATGACGCTGACGTGCACACCGAGTGGCGCCATTTCCGCGGCGAGAGAATCAGTGAAGGCCTCGATGGCGTGCTTGCTCATGCTGTACTGGCTGAAGAACTGGCCGGAGCCGATGCCGGAAATCGAGCCCATGTTCGAGATGCGGCCGCCGGACTCGATGATCATCGGCGCGAACGCCTGCGTGACCCGGTACACGCCGAAAACGTTGACGTCGAACAGCCAGGCGGTTTCCTCGGTACTGACGTCGGTGACCGGTCCGCCGATATAGACACCGGCGTTGTTGATCAGGCCCCAGAGGCCTCGGCCGGCCTCGCGCACGTGCTGCACCGCGACGTCGATATCATCCTGCACGGTAACGTCGAGCCGGATGGCTTCGACGTTGTCCATCTTGTTCAGGCGATCGATGTCTTCCTGCTTGCGGGCGCCGGCATAGACGAAGTAGCCCTCGGAGGCCAGCCGCTCGGTAATCTTCAGGCCGATGCCGCTGGTGGCGCCGGTGACGAGGACGGCTTTCGGGCTGTCGGACTCTTCGCCAAGTGCAGTGCTGGCGACAAAGAGCAGGGCGCTTACGAGCAGTGCCTGGACGACCAGGCGAAGCGAAGCATGCATGGGCAAATCCTTGATCTGATTGTCATGGATCCCTGCATACTAGCTCAATGTCTCGCTGTCGCTAAACGCGCAGGTCGTTCTCGCGCCGTCGTCGGTCCGCATCGTCAAGATGAAACACCGCGAGATCCCAGTCCATCCGGTCACCCGCATACCATTGAGAAACACAGGTATCGTCGTCGATACCGAGCCGCTCGAAGCGGTGTCTCAGCCACGCGGTGGGGTCCTCGCCGCGCGGCACCGGGCGTAGTGCCGGTTCGTTTCGGAGCAGCACGCCTTCCGGGTCGCGGAACTCGACGTTACCGCGGAAACGTCGCGTGCAGGTAAAGCCACCCTCGTGCACCAGCCGGTGATGGTGTCGGCAGAGCAGCACCAGGTTCTCGAGGCTCGTTTCCCCGCCGTTGGCCCAGTGCTCAATGTGATGCCCGTCCACGAAGCGCGTGTGCGTGCATCCCGGGAATCGGCAACCCTTGTCCCTCGCGATCAATGCGCGCCGCATCGGTGGTGGAATCGTGCGGGACTTGCGACCGATTGAGAGGGGCTCGCCTTTCTGGTCCTTTACCAGGCGAACCAGCGACGCATCGCAGGCTATGCGGCGTGACATTTCCGCGGTAACGCCCGGCCCGTCCTCCACGTGGGACGTTTCCGCGGTAACGTCATCCGCGATACTGGTCGAGAGCGTTTCCGCGGTAACGTGCACCACCACCTGGTGCCGGTCGGCGGTGTTGCAGGCCACGTTCTCCGAACCGAGGTAGCCCTCGGCAATCTCGGCCAAGGCATCCGCCCGCCGCGCCGAGATCGTCTCCCGCGTTTCCGCGGTAACGTCCGGCTGCTGCTCGACGGCCGCGTCGAGGGCTTTCAGCACCAGCGCCCCCTGTTCCGGCGACAGCCGGGCCTCGATCACCAGCATGCCGTCGTCATCGGTGTGGTAGTGAAGAGCGCGAGATGAGTTCGGACCTTCCTTCTGTGCGGCCCGGAGCCGGCACTCGCGGCGATAGAGCCGCACCAGCTTCTCGACGTGATGCGCCGTGCCGTGCTTCGCGATCATCATCAAATACTCTTCGTTCTCCGGCGCGGCCACCCGCGTCATGGCCCGCACCTTGGAATAACTGACCCGGCCCTCGGCGAACGCCTTAGCAATCAACGGCAAGCCGGCCAGCGCGTTCGCCACCCGGATCTTCTCCCGGGCGGCGTTCAGGCCGATACCACACTTCAGGTTCAGCCAGTGCGCGCAGGAGTGCAGGCCGAGACGCTCCCAGCAACGGTCGGTGTCGAACTCCCGCAGCAAAGTCAGAAAGCGCGCTTCCAGCGCGTAGCGGTAGGAACATAGTTCGGTGAGTTCGCGGGCGAGGGCTTCAGCGCGATCCCGCGCGGGATTGGAGCGGACGGCAGCCATGACATTCCTCCCTGAACATATACTGTGAATGCGTACAGTATACCGGATAAGCCATTGGCAGGGAACGAGAAAGTGGTCTATTCAGGGCGTTGCCCAGGGGGCAATTCGGCGTAGACGCTGCGATAACGGCGTCATAAAGGTGTCAGGTTTGTTTTCCCAGGAACTCGTGTTCCAGGTTCCGCATATGGATTCAGGGGTTGCGACTCTCCACATGCTCCGAAATGCTTTCGATCAGCTTCTCCGCTTCACGAATTTGCGGCGGGATGGTTTGAGTGGTGACCGTGATCGTACTTAGCCAGAAGGTCAAGGTCGAACGTATATCGGGGTGTGCCACCAGTTGCTCAACAATTTCCCGGCTTTCGCCATTGCTGATTACTGCTTCGCAGTCCGCCAGCAGGTGCTGTCGGCGACCCGAGACCTCCCAGCACTCCTTCCAGAGGTGATTCTGGGTGTTGAGGGGGATGATCGAGCGGACGAGTTCCCGGTACTCCGGCAATGCGGCGATAAGGCGCCGCTGTTCGCCCTGTGCGTAGTACCTCGTCAGCCGTTCCTTCAATGCGGGGTCACGCGGAAAGCCGGTGCGCAGAATCTCCTGGTAGGTCGTATCGTTCAGCTGCGTGTCCACCCATTGCGAGGCCTGGAAGAACGCGACCACGGTGTGCCAGCAGGCGTCCGCGCAAGGTTGGCCGTCAAGAGTCGCGAGTGCTTCGCGGCCGTACTCGAGCACTGCACCGTAGGCGCTCCTGATGTTCTCGAGGTCATCGATGTCGCGCTCGAGGTCGGATCGAACGAGTTTCAGGAAGTTGATTTCCTGGGCGTCGACCCGGCGATCGTCAGCAAACTGGTCGACACGTAATGCGATCAGGATGCCGACAATCACGAGAACCAGTTCGACCAGGACGGTGAGCCAGTCCTGACGCTTGAAGGCAGCGACGATTCTCCCGGTCAGCAGCATGGGTGGTCAGTCGACGACTGGCGTCACTTGTTCTTCCGCCAGAAGTCCGCGTTCCTGATGCCGAGCTTGTCGGGGTCGAAGGTGTACTCCGTGACGCCAGCTTTGCGCTGCGCCTCGTAGTCTTTCAGCGCCTTCAGTGCGGGGCCGCCGGTGACGAGGATGATCAGGATGCCGACGATGTTCAGCCACGCCATCAGTCCAACGCCGATGTCGCCCAGTCCCCATGCCAGGCTTGCCGCGCGCACCGCGCCGTAAAACACCGCACATAACAACGCGAGCTTCAGGATTGTGATCTCGTAGGGAATCTTGAACGTGCGGCGAAGGTAAGCGACGTTCGTCTCCGCGATGTAGTAGTAGGCAAGCAGCGTCGTGAATGAGAAGAAGAACAGTGCCAGTGCCACGAAGGTCTTGCCGAAGCCACCCATGACGCTTTCGAGCGCGAGTTGGGTAAATGCCGGGCTGTTGGCCTCGACCGTCGTTGGCAACACGCCTGCGAGGACTTCCGTGCCGGTGCCCACCACGTAGTACTGGTTCGTAATGAGTATCATGAACGCCGTGGCCGAGCAGACGAACAGCGTGTCTACATAGACGGAGAAGGCCTGCACGAGGCCCTGCTGTGCGGGGTGCTGCACTTCGCACGCCGCGGCGGCGTGCGGGCCCGTGCCCTGGCCGGCCTCGTTCGAGTACACGCCGCGCTTCACGCCCCAGCCGACGGCTGCGCCGAACATCGCCATCGGCTCGAAGATGTCCTTGAAGATCAGCCCCAGCACGTCGGGCAGGTCGCCGATGTGCAGGATGATGATAACAAGGGCCATGGCGATGTACGCGAGTGCCATGAACGGCACCACGACCTGGGTGAAGTGCGCGATACGCTTCACGCCGCCGAAGATGATGAATCCGAGTACGCCGACGACGATCAGCGCCGTCACGAGCTTCGCCATGGAGAAAGAGCCGAGCGCAGTGTCGAGCATGGCGCCGGTGCCGAACGCGAGTTCCGCCGCGTTGCCGATGCTGTTGGACTGCACGGTGGGCAGGAGGATACCGGTAGCGAGTATCGTCGCAATGGCGAAAGCCCACGCATACCACTTCAGTCCCAGCGCTTTCTCGAAGTAGAAGGCCGGGCCGCCGCGGAACTGGCCTTCGTCGACTTCCTTGTAGATCTGGCCGAGTGCGGATTCGACGTACGCCGTCGCCGCGCCGAAGAACGCGACGACCCACATCCAGAACACGGCACTCGGGCCACCGAACGCGATCGCAGCGGCGACGCCGGCGATGTTGCCGGTGCCGACACGGCCGGACAGCGACACGGCAAGCGCCTGGAACGACGAGATGCCGCGCTTGGATTCCTTGCCGACACGCAGAAGCCGGATCATCTCGCCGAACATGCGCACCTGGACGAAGCGAGTGAGGAACGTGAAGAGCAGGCCGGCCCCGAGGCACAGGCCGATGAGCGCATTGCTCCAGATGTAGCCGTTGATCGTATCGACGATTGCTTGCATGCCAACCCCGCTTTGGCGTCCCGACGCAGGGGAGTGTACACCGCTCGACCGGCACGGACACGGCAGGGGCCGGAATACGTCCAATTGTCGCTGGCAGAGCCCCGAATCGAACGCTATATTGTCGCGAGTCCGAACGTGGGAGCCTGACATGACCTGGTGGAGTTGGATGATTCTCGGCGCGGTGGTGTTGTGCGTTGAACTGTTCGCGGTGGATGCGCAGTTCTATCTCGTGTTCCTCGGCATCTCCGCGGCGCTGGTCGGTCTCGCCGCGCTGCTCGGTATCGCGATGCCGGAGTGGGGGCAGTGGCTTGCGTTCGCACTGCTTTCGCTCACATTTTTCTTCACGTTCCGCCGTACCCTGTATCACAAGCTGCGTTCCGGCGGCGAGAACTACCGGGAGTCTATCGCCGGCGCATCGGTGACGTTGCAGCAGGATCTCGAACCCGGTGCGGACGGTCGCACCCAGTACCGCGGCAGCGACTGGACGGTGCGCAACGTTGGCGGTGTACGCCTGCCCGCGGGTGCTCGTGCCACGGTGGTCAAGGTGGACGGGCTGACGCTGCACGTCTCGGCCGAATAAGAAGAAGGGGCTACTACGATGGATCAGTACCAGACGCTGTTTGCGGTCGCCGGTGTCGTCGTTCTCGGCATCATCATTCTCGTCAAGACGGCGATCGTCGTGCCGCAGCAGTCGGCCTACGTCGTCGAACGGCTCGGCAAATTCAACCGCAGGCTGGACGCCGGGTTTCACATCCTGGTGCCGTTCCTGGAGAAGGTGGCTTACAAGCACACGCTGAAAGAGCAGGCGGTCGACATCGCGGAACAGGTATGCATCACGAAGGACAACGTGCAGGTCGGCGTCGACGGCGTGCTGTACCTGCAGGTGCTCGATCCGGCGCGAGCGTCCTACGGCATCGGCGAGTACCTGTTCGCGATCGCGCAGCTCGCCCAGACGACGCTGCGTTCCGAGATCGGCAAGATCGACCTGGACCGCACGTTCGAGGAACGCGGCACGATAAACGCGAACGTCGTCGCCGAACTCGACAAGGCGTCCGACCCCTGGGGTGTGAAGGTGCTGCGCTACGAGATCAAGAACATCAATCCGCCGCACGACGTGCTGAGTGCGATGGAGAAGCAGATGCGCGCGGAGCGCGAGAAGCGCGCAGTCATCCTCACGTCCGAGGGCGAGCGTGACGCAAAGATCAACACGGCCGAGGGCGAGAAGCAACGCGTCATCAAGGAATCGGAAGCGGCGAAGACGCAGCAGATCAACGAGGCCGAGGGTGAGGCCCAGGCGATCCTCGCAGTGGCCGAAGCAACCGCGGAAGGCCTGCGCAAGGTTGCGAACGCGGTGACGGCCCAGGGCGGGTCCGAAGCGATGCAGCTGCGTATTGCCGAACAGTACATCGGCGAGTTCGGCCGGCTCGCGAAGACAGGCAATACGTTCGTCGTCCCGGCGAACCTCGCGGACCTCACGTCGATGATGGCGCTCGCAACGGACATCGCGAAACGCAGGGACGGGTCTCCGCCCGCGTAGCCGTCAGGACTGTCGCTTTACCGCGGTGACGCTCGGCAGCTGTTCCAGGCGGGCCATCGCCGTGCTCAGCGTCGGCAGGTCAGTGATCTCGATACTCAGCCGCATGCTGACCCGCTGGTCGCGCTTGTCGACGCGGCTCGTGATGTCGACGATGCTCGCGCCTTCGTCAGCAAGCACCATCGTCACGTCGCGAATCAGCCCGTTGCGGTCGTTCGCGAAGATCGTCAGTTCGACCGGGTAAGTCGTGGCATCGCCGGAGCCCCATTCGACGTCGATGACCCGCTCCGGGTTTCGGCCGGCCAGGTTCTGGAAATTGCCGCAGTCGCCGCGGTGGATCGTCACGCCGCGGCCCTGGGTGATGTAGCCGGCGATGACCTCCGGCGGCACCGGCCGGCAACAGCGCGCGAAATTGCAGAGGAGGTCACCGACGCCGCTGACGGCGACGCTGTCCGGCCTCGACGCGGGCTTGCGGCCACGCCTGGGCAGCACGGGACGCCTGGCCTCGTTGCCGCGCAGCTGCTGCAGCGCCGTCGCGATGGCAGTCGGCGTGAGTTCGCCGGAACCGAGCAGCACGCACAGTGATTCGGTGTCCTTCTGCTTGAGCTGCTTCGCCACGGTGTCCGTAGGTGTGTCGCGCACATTGAGTCGTCCCAATTCGCGCTCGAGGATTTCACGGCCTTGCCGGAGGTGCTGCTCGCGGTCCTGGAGGCGGAACCAGTTGCGGACCTTCGCGCGGTTGCGCGCGCCCGCCAGGTAGCCGAGCCGGGGTGCCAGCCAGTCGCGGCTGGGATTCGGCTCCTTGCCGGTGATGATCTCGACCTGGTCGCCGTTCCGGATCTTGTGGGTCAGCGTCACGATGCGTCCGTTCACCTTCGCGCCACGGCACCGGTGACCGACCTGCGTGTGCACCTGGTATGCGAAGTCGAGCGGCGTCGCGCCGCCCGGCAACTCGACGACGTCGCCTTTCGGGCTGATTGCGTAGACGCGGTCTTCGAACACGTCGCCGCGGATCTGGTCGATCAGGTCGCCGCTTTCCTCCTCGGGGTCGAGCAGCTGTCGCAGCACCCGGATTTTGCGGTCGAATGCGGCCGGAGCGCCGCCGCCTTCCTTGTAGCGCCAGTGCGCGGCGACGCCGAGCTCGGCCTGCCGGTGCATCTCGTGGGTGCGGATTTGTACCTCGAGCGTCTTGCCCTCGGGCCCTATGACCGCGGTGTGCAGGGATCGGTAGTTGTTGCCCTTCGGGTTCGCGATGTAGTCGTCGAACTCGCCGGGCAGGTAGGGCCACAGGTTGTGCACGACGCCGAGCGCTGCGTAGCAGGCGGTGACGTCGTCCACCAGGAGGCGCACGGCACGGATGTCGTACAGCGCGTCCAGGCCGCGCTCCTTCCGCTGCATTTTTCGCCAGATGCTGTAGATGTGCTTGGGCCTACCGGACACCGTGGCGTTGATGCCGGCTGCCGCGAGTTCCTCCCGCAACGTCGCCTTGACGGCTTCGATGAAGGCTTCGCGCTCGATGCGCTTTTCACGCAGCGCCGCGGCGATATCGCCGTAGACCCTTGGCTCCAGGTAGCGGAACGACAAGTCCTCGAGCTCCCACTTGAGCTGCCAGACACCGAGCCGGCTGGCGAGGGGCGCGTAGATTTCGCGCGTTTCGACCGCGAGGCTCCGCCGTGTCGCATCGGGCGCCTGCTTGGCCTGCCGCAGGCGATACAGTTGCTCGGCGAGGCGAGCGAGTACGAGCCGCACGTCCGAGACGACGGCCAGCAGCATCTTGCGCAAGGCGTCGGACTGTTGCGTCGCGAGGGCCTCGCCGGGCTTCCAGTCGGGCGGCAACTCGAAGGCGCTGAGCGACACGAGCTCAGATACAAGTTTATAAAGACCTTCTAACGCATTGTTTTGTAATGATTCCGGATGGACGAATCCATGGCGCACGAGCGGCGTGAGCCGCGCGGCGAGCCGCACTTCCTCGGGCAGACCGAGCCTCTCGATGATCGCGGCGACCTCTTCGCCCTCTGCAACGGCGGTCTCCAACGCGCCGCTTGCGGGCAGCGAAGCGAGTACGCCGGCGAGCGCATCGGGCCGGGTCGGATCCGTCGGCGGCGCCGGCGGGTTTTGTCGTGTGGCGGTAGGCATCGGCGAACGCTGCAATCCTGTGCCGACATTCGAATTGTTCGTTATCATACGCGCAGTTTCTGGCTCTGTGGCCCGGCCGGAATCTCTGCTTGGCGCACGGACACCGACCTCGCGGCCGCATCCCGACCCGGTTCAACGGACTGACGCGACGAGCGATTTCGGCAGGCACGCATGGCAGGACACAGTAAGTGGGCGAACATCCAGCACCGGAAGGGCGCCCAGGACAAGAAGCGCGGCAAGCTTTTCACGAAGCTGATCCGCGAGATCACGGTGGCGGCGAAGATGGGCGGCGGCGACGCCGACGCCAATCCGCGGCTGCGCCTGGCCATCGACAAGGCCAAGGCGCAGAGCATGCCGAAGGACAACATCGAGCGTGCGATCAAGCGCGGATCCGGGGACCTCGATGACTCCGACTTCCAGGAGATGCGCTACGAGGGTTACGGTCCCGGCGGCGTGGCCGTCATGGTGGACTGCCTGACGGATAACCGGAACCGTACGGTCGCGGACGTTCGCCACGCGTTCTCGAAGTATGGCGGCAATCTCGGCGCGGACGGCTCGGTCGGCTACCTGTTCAATCACGTCGGCCAGTTGCTGTACCCGGCAGGCACTGACGAGGAAAAGGTCATGGCGGCCGCGATCGACGCCGGCGCCGAGGACGTGATCGTCGAGGACGACGGATCCATCGAGGTGCTGGCCGAACCGTCGGAATACGAGGACGTGCTGAACGCGATGCGCCGCGCAGGGCTCGAGCCGGAGGAATCGGAACTGACGATGCGGGCATCGACCACGACGAGTCTCGGCGCGTCGGAAGCCGAATCGATGGTGAAATTGCTCGAGACGCTCGAAGACCTGGACGACGTGCAACAGGTGTACTCGAATGCCGATATCGCCGACGACATCCTGGCGCAGCTCTGACATGGGAGAAAGCCTGCGGATCCTCGGCATCGATCCGGGTTCCCGCCTGACCGGCTTCGGCATCGTCGACATGCACGGGCGGGACGCGCGCTACGTGGCGAGCGGCACCGTCCGGACGCTCGACGGCAGTTTTCCTGAGCGCCTGCGGCAGATCTTCGAGTCCGTTGCCGGCATCGTCAACGACTACGCGCCCACGATCGTCGCGATCGAGTCCGTGTTCATGCACAAGAACGCGTCCAGTGCGCTGAAGCTCGGGCAGGCGCGCTCCGCGGCCCTGTGCGCCACGTTCAGCCGCGCACTGGAAGTCCACGAGTATGCGCCGCGGGAGATCAAGCTGGCCATCACCGGCACTGGCGGGGCGACGAAGGAGCAAGTACAGCACATGGTGGTGTCGCTGCTCGGCCTGTCGGACGCGCCTGCGCCGGACGCGGCGGACGCGCTGGCCGCCGCCTTGTGCCACGGGCACCAGCGGCACCTGCAGGGGCGGCTCGGGGCACAGCTCATCGCGGCCGGGTCACGGTGACGGACCGGTGATCGGCTCGCTGCGCGGCCAGCTCACGTTCAAGCAGGCTCCCGCCATCATCGTCGAATGCCGCGGCGTCGGCTACGAGGTCGAAACGCCGATGTCGACGTTCTTCGCGTTGCCGCCAATCGGCAAGGACGTGGCCCTGTACACGCACCTGCTGGTCCGCGAGGACGCGCAGATCCTCTACGGTTTCGGGACCGACGAGGAGCGCGCGTTGTTCCGCAACCTGCTGAAGGTGCGCGGCGTCGGCGCGCGCATCGGCCTCGCAATTCTCTCGGCGATGAGTGTCGGCGACTTCACCCGTGCGATCGAGTACGAAGACACCGCGGCGCTGTCGAAGATCCCGGGCATCGGGCGCAAGACGGCCGAGCGGCTCGTGATCGAGATGCGCGACCGCGTCGACGCGGGCCGGGCGGGCCCCTCGGCGACCGTGCGCGTCGAGCAGGGTGCCCGTGCCGAGGCGATCGACGCGCTGGTCGCACTCGGCTACAAGTCGACCGAGGTGAACAAACTGCTGGCCCAGCTCGACATCGAGGGCAAGTCGGCCGAGGACATCATCCGGCTCGCGTTGAAACGGGCGGTCGCCTGATGGCCGGCGTGGAACACGACCGCCTCGCGAGCGCCGCGCCGAAGGCCGACGACCGCGCGTTCGACCGGGCGATCCGGCCGAAGACGCTCGCGGATTACGTCGGCCAGCCGGGCGTGAAACAGCAGATGGGCATCTTCATCGAGGCGGCTCGCCGCCGCGGCGAGGCGCTGGATCACGTGCTGATCTTCGGCCCGCCGGGGCTCGGCAAGACGACACTCGCGCACATCGTCGCGAACGAAATGGGCACGGGGCTGCGGCAGACGGCCGGGCCGGTGCTCGAGCGCCCGGGCGACCTCGCGGCGATCCTCACGAACCTCGAGCCGAACGACGTGCTGTTCGTCGACGAGATTCACCGGCTGAGCCCGGTGGTCGAGGAAGTGCTGTACCCCGCGATGGAGGATTTCCAGCTCGACATCGTCATCGGCGAGGGACCGGCAGCCCGCTCGATCAAGCTCGACCTGCCGCCATTCACACTGGTCGGCGCAACGACACGTGCCGGCCTGCTGACGTCACCGCTGCGCGACCGCTTCGGCATCGTGCAGCGACTCGAGTTTTACGCGACGCCGGAGCTGGAGGCCATCGCGCGCCGTTCGGCCGGCATCCTGAACCTCGAGCTCAAGGACGACGGTGCCGGCGAAATCGCGCGCCGGTCGCGCGGCACGCCGCGCATCGCAAACCGGCTGCTGCGGCGCGTAAGGGACTTCGCCGAGGTCGAGGCCGACGGCGTGGTCACCGGCGACGTGGCCGTGCGTGCCATGGACATGCTGCAGGTGGACCCGCACGGCTTCGACGCGATGGACCGGCGGCTGCTGCAGACGATCATCGAGAAGTTCGACGGCGGCCCGGTCGGCATCGAGAGCCTCGCCGCGGCGCTCGGCGAGGAGCGCGGCACGATCGAGGACGTGCTCGAGCCGTACCTCATCCAGCAAGGCTTCATGATGCGGACGGCGCGTGGGCGCGTCGCGACCCAGAACACCTACCTGCATTTCGGCCTCAAGCCGCCGCAACGAACCGGCGAGCCCGACCTGTTCGACCCGGCCTGAGCCGCGGAGGCTATTCATGAGCGACCAGGACTTCCGATGGCCGATTCGCGTCTATTACGAAGATACCGACGCGCAGGGTGTCGTTTACTACGCGAACTATTTTCGCTTTCTCGAACGGGCGCGCACCGAGTGGCTGCGCGCGCTGGGCGTCGACCAGGTGCGCATGTTGCGCGAGGAGCGCCGCATGTTCGTGGTCGTGAGCACGCAGGCCGATTTCGTCATGCCGGCGAGATTCAACGACGAGATCGTCGCGACCGCAGGGCTCGCGGGCCTCGGCCGCGCGACGTTCGATATCGCGCAGGAAATCCATCGCGGCCCGGACCTGCTGCTCAGGAGCAGCGTGCGGGTGGCGCTGCTGGACGCGGACACGCTCAAACCTAAACGTGTCCCTCATTCGTTATTCCAAGGAAATGAACATGCAAGCTGAACTGGACATGTCCGTCGTCGGACTCGTCATGGGTGCGAGCTGGCCGGTGATCATCGTGCTGCTCCTGCTCCTGGCCGCATCCATCGTGTCGTGGAGCATCATCTTCACGAAGCGGCGCCTGATCGTGAAGACGAAGTCCGCGTCCGACGACTTCGAGTCGGCGTTCTGGTCGGGCGGCGACCTCAATACGCTCTACCAGAGCGCGACGCGCGAGAAGGGCGGCGCCCACGGCATGGCGAGTATCTTCGAAGCCGGCTTCCGCGAGTTCAACCGGCAGGTGCAGCACGGCGACAACAGCCCGAGCAAGATCGTCGAGGAATGTCGCCGCGCGATGCACGTCGCGCAGATGCGCGAAGTGGACCGCCTCGGCCAGAGCCTCGCGACGCTCGCGACGATCGGTTCGACGAGCCCCTACGTCGGCCTGTTCGGCACGGTCTGGGGCATCATGACGGCGTTCATGGGCCTTGGCAGCATGGCGCAGACGGCCACGCTGGCGATCGTCGCCCCACCGATCGCGGAAGCCTTGATCGCCACGGCGATGGGCCTGTTCGCCGCCATCCCGGCCGTGATCGCCTACAACCGCTTCGCCGACAAGGTCGTCCGCCTGGAATACCGCTACGACACGTTCCGCGAGGAATTCACCAGCATCCTCGAGCGGCACGCGCGCAATCGCAACAAGGACCGCTGACATGCCGACGCCGGTACACGAACGCAAGCTGATGGGCGAGATCAACGTCGTGCCCTACATCGACGTGATGCTCGTGCTGCTGATCATTTTCATGGTGACGGCGCCGCTGCTGACGCAGGGCGTGAAGGTGGAGCTGCCGAAAGCCGGTGCGGAGCCGATCGAGGCCGTGCAGGACACGACGCCGCTGGTGCTCAGCGTCGACGCGTCCGGCAACCTGTTCCTCGATGCCGGTGACAACTCGGACGAGCCGCTGGGCTCGGCGGAGATCGTCCGGCGTGTCGGTGTCATCATCCGCAACAACCCGGCGACGCCGGTGCTGGTCAAGGCCGACCGCAACGTGCCCTACGGAAACGTCGTGGGCGCCATGGTGCTGCTGCAACAGGGCGGCGCCGAGCAGGTCGGCTTCGTGACGGATCCGCTGGACAGTTACCCGGTGCCCGAATAAGGCCGCGATGGACAGCCGTTTCAACCAAATCCTGTCGATCCTGCTGGCGCTCATCGTGCACGCGCTGGTGCTCGGGTCGTTCGTTTTCGCGTTCGACTGGGAGCGAAATCACCCGGCACCGCGGCCCCTGGCCGTGACGGCGACGCTCGTGCTCGAAGACGACGTGCCGCCGCCCGTAGTGCAACAGCCGGAACCGGAGCCCGTTGTCGAGCAGCCGGAGCTGGAGCCGGAGCCGCCGCCGCCGGATCCGGCCGAACAGGCGCGGGCGAAGGCGGAAGAACAGGCCCGGCTCGAGGAACTCCGGCGCGAACAACAGCGCAAGGCTGACGAGGAACGCGCGCGGCTGCAGCGCATCGAGGACGAGAAGGAAGCGAAGCGCAAGGCCGAGGAAGAGGCGCGCCGCAAGGCGGAAGAGGAGGCCAAGCGCAAGGCCGAAGCCGAGGCGGAGCTCGAGCGGAAACGCGTGGAAGCCGAGCGCAAGCGCCGCGAGGAAGAGGAACGGCAGCGGCTGGAGAACGAACGCCTGCGGCGCGAGGCGGAAGCGGCCCAGCTCCAGGCGCAGATCGACGCGGAGAACCGGCGCCTGGAAGCCCGGAACTCAGAGGATATGCTGGCGTACATGTTCGCGATCCGGCAGAAGGTTCAGCGCGCCTGGGTCGCGCCGGCCAGCGCGCCGAAGGATCTGGAATGCGAGGTGACGGTTCGCCAGAATCAGGTGGGCGAAGTGCAGTCGGTGAACGTGGTGCGCTGCAACGGCGATGCGATCGTCGTGCGGTCCATCGAGGCCGCGGTGCGCCGCGCATCACCGCTGCCGAAGCCGGTGAATCCACTGATTTTTGACACAAACTTGCGGTTTATTTTCAAACCTGAACAATAAGCGACTATGACGGCGATGAGCGACAACGTGACGAAAATCAAGGGTCTGGCGGCCGCCTGCGGCCGAATCGGCGCGCTGGGCGCGCTGCTGATGCTGCTGGCCGGCCCTGCGGCGGCCGAGATCACGATCGAAATTACCGGCGGCGGCGTGAAGCGCGCACCGGTGGGGGTCGTGCCGTTCGGCTGGCGCGGCCAGGATGCCTCGGCGCCGGAAGACGTTGCCGGCATCATCGCTGCCGACCTGTACCGGAGCGGCCGCTTCGCGCCGGTGCCGGAAACGGAAATGTTGCAGAAGCCGACAGCGGGCACGGACATCAATTTCAACGACTGGACGCGGCTCGGAATCGAGGCGGTCGTCATCGGCACCGTCGAGCAAACCGGCGAGAACGATTTCTCGGTGCAGTTCCAGCTCTTCGACCCTTACCAGCGCACGCAGCTCGTCGGCTACCGCATGCCGGCGACGCGCGGCACCTTGCGACGCGCAGCCCACCGCGCGGCGGACATGATCTACGAGAAACTCACCGGCATTCCCGGTGTGTTCGCGACGCAGGTGGCCTTCGTTTCCGCGACGAAAGAGGGTCGGCGCAGCCGCTACCGGCTCGTCGTCGCAGATTACGACGGCGAAACCGAGCATACGATCATGGAGAGCAAGGACCCGATCATGTCGCCGGCGTGGTCGCCGGACAGCCGGCGCCTGGCCTACGTGTCCTTCGAAGGCAGCCGTTCCTCGATCTACGTTCAACAGCTCCGGACAGGCAACCGGATCCAGTTGTCGGCGGAGCCGGGCATCAACGGCGCGCCGTCGTTCTCGCCGGACGGCAAGAAGCTCGTCGTGACGCTGGGGGGCGTGGACGGAAATCTGGACATCTACACGATCGACGTCACGACGCGGGAGAAAGTCCGGCTGACGAACCACCGCGCGATCGACACCGAGGGCACGTGGTCGCCGGACGGCCGTTACATCTATTTCACGTCGGACCGGGCGGGCGGTCCGCAAATCTACAGGGTGCCGGCGGGCGGCGGGAATGCCGAGCGTGTGACCTTCGAAGGGAGCTATAATGCGCGGCCGCGCCTGTCCCCCGACGGCAAGAAACTGGCCACGGTGACCAACGATCAGGGTGCCTTCAGGATCGCCATCCTGGACCTGGGGACGAAGGATTTTCTCGTCCTCTCGACCGGGCGGCAGGACGAGTCCCCGAGCTTCGCACCGAACAGTGACATCCTGATCTACGCGACGCGCCAGTCCGGGAACGGGGTGCTGGAGACGGTGACGGCGAACGGCCTGATCCGGCAGCGGATGGCATCCGGTGACGGCGACGTGCGGGAGCCGGTCTGGTCGCCGTTCCCGCGGTATTGAAGTGCAGTCTTAGAAAGGTTTATTAATTAGCTGATTTAAAACAGCTATTTGTTTGGGCATTTTCCTGATTGAAGGAACGCAAGATGGCAAACTACAAACTGATTCTTGTCCTGTTCGCGGTGCTCGGCGTCGCGGGCTGTTCGAAGAACACGGTCCCGGACCCCGAGCCCACGGACACGACCTATGGCAGCGGCAGCGAAGGCGGCACCAGCGAATGGGACAGCCCCGACGGCGCCGGAGGCCAGGAGATCCCGTGGGACGACGAAATGGACGAGGGCCCGGCCAGCGTCATTTACTTTGAGTTCGATTCCTCCGAGGTGCGGCCGGAGGATACGGAAACGGTGACGCGGCACGCGCTGCAGCTCGCCGACAACCCGTCTGCCAGCGTTCGGCTCGAAGGCCACGCGGACGAGCGGGGTTCCCGCGAGTACAACATCGGCCTTGGCGAGCGGCGCGCGCAGGCCGTCCGTCGGCTGCTGCTGATCCAGGGCGCCTCTGCCGCGCAGATCTCGACGGTCAGCTTCGGCGAGGAACGTCCCGCCGTCGAGGGCAGCAGCGAGGACGCGTACCAGCAGAATCGCCGGGTCGAGATCCGGTACACGAACTGAGCCGCGGCCGAAGGCACTCGACAATGGTCCGCAAGGTATTCGCGCTGTTCGTGCCGCTGCTCCTGGCAGGCTGTCTCACCACGCCGCCGGAAGAGGATCCGGTACTGATTCGACTGAACGAGCTCGACCGGCGCCTCGCGTCGGTCGAGCGTGTCGTCCAGAACCAGAGCCTGGTCGACCTCTCGCTGCAGGTGAACGCGCTGGAGCGTCGCGCAGACGAGCTGAACGGTCGCGCCGAGACGCTCGAGTACAACGCGCAGTCGACGGCGGACCGACAGCGAGACCTGTATGCCGACCTCGACGCGCGACTCCAGGCGCTCGAAAGCCGGCTGCAGGCGGCGAGCGCCGGCACGAACGTACTGGACGGGGGCACACTGGCGCCCGGGCAATTGCCCGTGCCGGGCGGGTCCGAAGACGTGAACTACCGGGCCGCGTTCGAGCTCGTTAAGGAACAGCGCTACGACGAGGCGGAAGTCGCGTTTCGCGAGTTCCTGTCGACGTTCCCGGAGAGCACGAACGCACCGAACGCGCAGTATTGGCTGGGCGAGACCTATTACGTGCGGCAGCAGTTCGAGAAGGCGCTCCAGGCGTTCGAGATCGTCGTCAACGACTACCCTTCGTCGCGGAAGGTCGTCGACGGCCTGCTGAAAATCGGCTACTGCAACTACGAGCTGAAGCGCTGGGACGATGCGCGGACGGCGCTTGGACGGGTGCAATCCGACTATCCGGACACCACCGCCGCACGCCTCGCGGGCCAGCGGCTGGAGCGCATGAAAACGGAAGGCGTCTGACCGGCGGCGAACTTGTCATTTGAGGCTGATCCGGTATCATGCCGCGGCCGCCGGGGAGGCCCCGTGGCCTGGCCGAAACGGGAAGCGGGGCGTTAGCTCAGAGGTAGAGCATTCGGCTTTTAACCGACTGGTCGTAGGTTCGATCCCTACACGCCCCACCATTTCTCCCGCCCGTCCGCGGCGGCGTGTCCGGGCCAAATTAATTTCAAATAAAACAGGCGACTCCGTGTAGCCCGCCCGCTATCATTGCGCGTTTTTTCAACGCGGATACCGGCAGCACGTGACGACCCAGCGTTTCAAGATGCACAAGTTCGGCGGCAGCAGTCTCGCGGATGCCGCCTGCTTCCGCCGCGTGGCGGGCCTGATGCTCGATGCGAGCGAAGACCGGGTGGGGGTCGTCGTGTCGGCGATGGGCGGCATGACCGATGCGCTGCTCGCGCTCGTGGCCCAGGCGGAGCGCGGCGAATCGACGTTCGAGGCCGCTCTCGACGCCGTCGGCGCGCGCTACGCGGAGACGGCGAAAGCGCTCGTCGACGGACAGTGCCTCGTCGACGTGCTGGACGCCTGGGCGCACGATGCCGAGGACATCCGGGATGTGCTGAAAGCCGTGGCGCTTGTGCGTTCGGCGGCGCGCCGCAGCCGCGACGTGGTGTCCGGCTACGGCGAGATCTGGTCGGCACGCCTGCTGGCCTCGGTCCTCGGCAAGGAAGACCCGGCGCGCGGCGGCCGCTGGCTCGACGCGCGCGACGTGCTGACGGTGCGGGAGACGGAACTCGGGCCCAGCGTGCTCTGGGAGCGCTCGGCGGAACACTTCGCGCAGGCGCTGCCGGCCGACTTCAGCGGCATCGTCGTGATCACGGGCTTCATCGCGAGCGACGAGGAAGGACTGCAGACGACGCTCGGGCGAAATGGCAGCGACTACTCGGCCGCCATCTTCGCGGCGCTGGCCAATGCGGACGAACTCAGCATCTGGACAGACGTCGACGGCATCATGAGCGCCGACCCGAACCGCGTGCCGGAAGCGCGGGTCATCGAGTGCATGACGTACAACGAGGCGATGGAACTCGCGTACTTCGGCGCGAAAGTGATCCACCCGCAGACACTCGGCCCCGTGGTGTCGCGGGGCATTCCGGTCATCATCCGCAACAGCCGCAACCCGGCGCATCCGGGCAGCCGCATCGAAGCGGCACCCGAGTCCAGCGACGACATCAAGGGCATCACCGCGATCGGCGGCATGGCGCTCGTCAACATCGAGGGTGCCGGCATGATCGGCGTCCCCGGCACCGCCGAGCGGCTGTTCGCGGCGCTGCACGGTGCCGGCGTGTCGGTGACGCTTATTTCGCAGGCCAGCTCGGAGCACTCGATTTGTATCGCGGTTCCCGGCGCGCTCGCCGATCGCGCGCGTGACGTGATCGCCGGCGCATTTGCCGACGAACTCGAGGGCGGGCAGATCCAGAGCGTCGACGTGACGCCGGCGCAGAGTATCGTCGCGGTGGTCGGCGACGGCATGGCCGGCACGCCGGGCGTGGCCGCGCGCTTTTTCGGCACGCTGGGACGCGCGGGCATCAACATCCGCGCAATTGCGCAGGGTTCCTCCGAGCGCAACATCTCCGTCGTCGTCGATTCCGACGAGGCGACACGCGCACTCCGTGCAGCGCACTCCGGTTTCTACCTTTCGGCGAAGACGTTGTCGATCGGCCTGATCGGCCCGGGCACCGTTGGCAAGACGCTGCTGCGCCAGCTTGCAAAGCAGGCTGCGCGGCTGGAGAAGGACTTCAACCTCGACCTGCGCATTCGCGCGATCGCGCGGTCGAAGGGCATGCTGCTCGGCGAGCGCCGCATCGACCTCGATTGCTGGGAGCGCGACTTTGCCGACGACGCCGTGCCGCTGGATTTCGACGCGTTCGAGCGCCACGTGAACCCGGACCACCTGCCGCACGGCGTCATCATCGATTGCACGGCCAGCAGCGACATCTCGGGCCGCTACGCCGACTGGCTGTCGCGCGGCATCAACATCATCACGCCGAACAAGAAAGCGTTCAGCGGGCCGATGGATGCCTACCGCCGGCTCGAAGCGACTGCAGAGCAGGGCAGTTCGCACTACTTCTACGAGACGACGGTCGGCGCGGCGCTGCCGATCATCAGCACGTTACGGGACCTGATCGACACCGGCGACGAGATCTACTCGGTACAGGGGATCCTCTCCGGCACGCTCGCTTACCTGTTCAACGTCTACGACGGATCCACGCCGTTTTCCGCGATCGTGCGCAAGGCACGCGAGAGCGGCTACACGGAACCGGACCCGCGCGACGACCTGTCGGGCATGGACGTCGCGCGCAAGCTCACGATCCTCGCCCGCGAACTCGGGCAATCGCTCGAGATCGACGATTTTCCGGTGCAGAACCTGGTGCCGGAGGCGCTGCGGGGAGGCAGCATCGACGAGTTCCTCGACCGGCTGGCGGACTACGACGAGGAGATCCAGGCGCGTTTCGAGGAGGCGCGCGCTGCCGGCAAAAAGCTGCGCTACGTTGCGCGCCTCGACCGCGAAGGGCGCGCCGCCGTCGGCCTCGAGGCTGTCGATGCGTCGCACCCGTTCAGCAACATCAACCTGACGGACAATATCGTGCAGTTCGAGTCCGCACGCTACGCGGAGAACCCGCTCGTCATCCAGGGGCCCGGCGCCGGTCCGGAAGTCACGGCCGGTGGCGTATTCAGCGACCTGTTGCGGCTCGCGAGCTACCTGAGTTCGGGAGAGGGACATGGCTGACCGGGTCACGGCGTTCGCGCCGGCATCGATCGGCAATCTCGCGGTCGGCTTCGACATGCTCGGCCTCGCGCTGGACGGCGTGGGGGACCGCGTCGAAGCGCGGCGCACCGACGGCGATGCCATCATGATCGATGCCGTGTTCGGGCTCGACGGCGAGCCGCATCCTTACCTGCCGACCGACGTAGGCAGCAACACCGCGTCAATCGCGGCGCAAAGTTTCTGGCAGGCCCACGGGGACCAAGGCGGGGCCGCCCTGACGATCCGCAAGGGCGTCCCGCTGCAGTCCGGCATGGGCAGCTCGGCGGCGTCTGCCGTGGCTGCCGTGGTCGCGGTCAATGGCCTCCTGGACGAGCCGCTGCCAGCGGCCCGGCTGCTGATGTACGCACTGGAAGGCGAGAAGTTCGCGAGCGGCGGGCTGCACGCGGACAACGTCGCGCCGAGCCTGCTGGGCGGCATGGTGCTGTGCCCGGAGTCCCTGTTGCCGGACACCGTCCGGCTGGCTGTGCCCGACGGAATCAGCGCGGTGCTGCTGCACCCGGAATTGCAGGTGAACACCGCGCAGGCCCGCAAGCACCTGCTGCGCAGTGTCAGTGTGCCGCTCTGGCTGGAGCAGCAGGGCTATCTCGCGGCCTTCATCGCCGCGTGTGCCGCGAATGACCACGCGCTGATCGCGCGGACGCTGCGAGACGTCGTCATCGAGCCGCAACGGGCCGAGGCCGTGTCCTGCTTCGAGGCTGTGCGCGACGCCGCGATGCGTGGCGGTGCGGCCGGCTGCAGCCTGTCCGGCAGCGGGCCGAGTATCTTCGCGCTCGTGACCTCCGCCCATGCCAGCAACGTTGCTACGTCGATGGAGCAGGCGTGCCGCGCGATGGGCATCGATTGCCAGTCGTGGGTCAGTTCGATGTCGGCGCCGGGCGCCCGGGTCGAGGACTGACGTGCGTTATTTCAGCACACGCGGCGCAGGGCCGGTTGACCTCGAAACGGCCCTGTCGCGCGGCCTGGCGGATGACGGCGGGCTGTTCCTGCCGGAGGAACTGCCGGCCTTCGATGCCAGCGACTTCGCGGACGCCGCGTCCCTCACCGAGGTGGCGCAGGTACTGCTGGAGCCGTTTTTCGCGGACTCGCGGCTGGCCGCCGGCCTGCCGGCCATCCTCGGCGAGACGTTCCACTTCCCGGTGCCGGTGCAGCCGCTGGCGGGCGGCGACCGGTCGATCCTGGAGCTGTTTCACGGCCCCACGGCGGCGTTCAAGGACGTCGGCGCAGGCTTCCTGGCGGCCTGCCTCGGCCGGCTCGAGGCGGACGCGTCGGCGCCGCTGACGATCCTGGTAGCGACGTCCGGCGACACGGGCGGTGCCGTGGCCGCCGCGTTCGACGGGCGTCCCGGCATGCGCGTCGTCGTGCTGTACCCGGAAGGTCGGGTCTCGGCGCGGCAGGAGCACCAGCTCACCTGCTGGGGCGACAACATCCTGTCGCTGCGGGTGCAGGGCGCGTTCGACGACTGCCAGGCACTGGTCAAGGCCGCGTTGTCGGAAGCTGACCTGAGCCGTTTCTACCGCTTCAGCTCGGCGAACAGCATCAACATCGGGCGGCTGCTGCCGCAAGCGACGTACTACGCGCACGCGAGCCTCGGGCACTTTCGCGCGACCGGTGAATGCCCCGGCTTCGTCGTGCCCACCGGCAACCTCGGCAATGCACTGGCGTGCCTGCTGGCCCGTGAGATGGGATTGCCGGTCGGGCCCGTCATGCTCGCGACGAACGCGAATCGCACGATCCCGGATTACCTGGACACCGAGCGCTGGGAGCCGCGGCCGAGCGTCGCGACGCTCGCGTCCGCGATGGACGTCGGCAACCCGAGCAACATGGAGCGCCTGCGCCACGTACTCGGAGACGCCGCGTTGCTGAGGGACAAGGTCGACGTCGTCGCCATCGATGACGACGCCATCCGCGAGGAAATTTCTCGGTCGTACCAGGACGACGGCCTGACCCTGTGCCCGCACACCGCGACGGCAGCCCGGGCCTGGCGCGACATGAGCGACAACGACCGTGCCAGTGCGCATTGGATACTGGTGGCGACCGCGCATCCGGCGAAGTTCGAAACCATCGTCGAGCCGCTGATCGGGACCGAGGTGCCGGTGCCGCCCGAACTCGCTGCTATACTGGCGCGACCGAGCCGCAGCGTGCCGGTCGAACCGGACCTGGACGCATTCGCGGCAGCACTGCGCGCTGCCTTTGACTGAACGATGACGCCATCCGACCTGTTGCAACCCCGCTATCTCGGCTGGGTCGTCGGCCTGTTGCTGCTGTTGTGCGGCTGGCTCGTGTACCGCGTGCTCCGGCGGCGCGGCACTCGGCTGGACCAGGTGCTCGACACAATCGGCTTCGACCACGTGCAGGACCTTGTCCTGCCGAACGGCGACGAGGGCGAGATCCTCGTGAACCGTCTGCTGCTGACGTCGCAGGGTCTGCTCGTGCTCGAAGTGAAGGAAGTGCAGGGCACGGTCTTCGGCAGCGACAAGATGCAGGACTGGACCGTTATCGGAGCCGACCGGCGCTACACGTTCCCGAATCCGCAGCCGGCGCTGTATGACCGCATCGCGGCGGTTCGCGCGGTAGTACGGCAAGTGCCGGTGTCCGGGCGCATCCTGTTCCTCGATGGCGCCGAGTTTCCGAAGGGCGTGCCGTCGATGGTCACGACGCTGGACGAACTCGCGGGCGAGTTCGGCGAGGCCAGTCGCGCGGCGGCCGAGGTGAAGGTGCACGCCTTCCGCCCGCACTGGGACTCGATCCGGGCTCGCTCGACGTCCTGAACCGGAGTCAGAGGCCGAAGAAGCGCATCGCGTTGGCCGTGGTGATGCCGGCGACGTGTTCTACGCTCTGCCCGCGCGCTGCCGCGACGACCCGCACGACTTCCATGAGCCAGGCCGGTTCGTTTCGGCGCGTCTTTGGGCGCGGCGACAGCGTGCGCGGCAGCAGGTAGGGTGCGTCCGTCTCGACCAGCAGCCGGTCGTCGGGGATATCGCCCACGATGTCGTAGAGCGGTTTGCCGCGACGCTCGTCGCACACCCATCCCGTGATGCCGATGTAGAGACCCAGGTTGATGTAGGTGCGCAGTTCGTCGGCGCTGCCGGTGAAACAGTGCGCGACGGCGCGCGACAGCGACGGCAGCCGCGGTTCCAGCACGTCGATGAAGTCCTCGTGTGCATCGCGCTGATGGAGAAACACGGGTTTGCCGGCGTCTTCCGCGATATCGAGTTGGCGACGGAACGCATCGAGCTGCGCGTCGCGCGGCGAAAAGTTCCGGAAGTAGTCGAGCCCGCATTCGCCGATGGCGACACAGGCCGGGTCGCTGCTCAGCGTGCGAATCTGCGCGTCGAGGCGATCGTCGTAATCGCTCGCGTGGTGAGGATGGAGACCTGCCGTGGCAAACAGCTGGCCCGGATACGCGTGCGCCAGTGCCAGCGCCGCGGCATTGCTGTCGTAGCTGCTGCCGGTGATGACGAGCCGGCGCACGCCGGCGTCGAACGCGCGCTGCAACACCGCGTCGCGGTCGGCATCGAAACTGTCGTGCGCGAGATTCGCGCCGATATCGACGAGGTCGATCACGTGTCGCTTACCCCGGGGTCCAGCGGAAGATCAGCGCGCCGATCGCGAGAAACGCCGCGCTCATGACGGCGAGCCATGCGAGATGGTGCCAGACATCGGCGAAGGCTGCGCCGTCCAGCATGACGGCCCGGGCGGCGTCGAGGACGTGAGTCAGCGGCAGCATGCCGGCGATCTTCTGCACGAGCGGGCCGGCGCTCTCGAGCGAGAACCACACGCCGGACAGGATCATCATCGGCCAGGTGATCATGTTCAGCAGGCCGCCGGCGAGTTCCTCGCTGTTGACGCGCGCCGCGATCAGCAGGCCGAGCGAGACCAGCGAGACGGCCCCGGCCACGGTGATCAGCAACAGTAACGCGTAGCTGCCGTCCATTCGCGTGTCGAGCAACAGGTGTGTCCCGGTGTAGACGAACGCGGTGATCGCGAGAATGAGGAGCAGCCGCGACAGGACCTGCGCCACGATGAACTCGGCGGGCTTCAGCGGCGTTGCGCGCAGGCGCTTCAGGAAGCCGTTCTTCCGGTAGCGGACGACGACGTAGCCCACGCCGAACAGGCAGCTGAACATCATGTTCATGCCGAGGATGCCCGGCAACACCCAGTCGACGTAGCGTATCGGGTCGCCGGTGACGTCCTCGCGGACGATCGCGGCATCGGAGCCACTCTGCAGCAGTACGCGCTCGATGAAGTAGCCGCGCGGCGAGTCCGGGTTGACCCAGTAGCGCACCGGGTCGCCGAGGGCGACGAGCAGGTCGAGTTGGTGCCGTTCGACCTTGCGCAACGCGGCGGCGTTGTCCGCCATGGGGACGAACTCGACGTAGCGGGTCTGCAGGAACGGGTGCGCTTCGCGCGCAATCTCGGTTCCGGCGGCCTGCAGTACGCCCACCGTGTACTGGTCGCGGCCGTCGCCGGCGAATACCGCGGCGAGGCCGCCGACCAGCAGGACCGGCAGCACGATGTTCCACGCCAGCGTGCCGCGGTCTCGCAGGAACTCGCGGTTACGTGCGACGAAGATCGCGTAAATGCGCGACAGCGTCTTCATGGCCGCAACGAGTGACCGGTCAGGTCGAGGAACAGGTCCTCGAGCGTCGGTTGCCGGATCTTGATGTGGTTGAGCGTCCGCACGGCGGGCCCGAGGTCTGCCAGCGCTTTCGAGACGTCCGAGGCCACGATTTCCACGACGCCGGCCTCGTCGAGCACGCGGTGCTCGAGGGCGGCAAGGTCGTCGATAACGTCTTTCTGCGGCACCTCGATGATGAGGCCGGGGTAGCGCGAGCGCAGCAGCTCATCCGGCGTGCCCTGCGCGATGATGCGGCCGTGGTCCATGATCGCGATCTCGTCGCACAGCACCTGCGCCTCGTCCATGTAGTGCGTCGTCAGGATGATCGTCGTGCCCTCCTTGCGAATGCGCTTGACGAGGTCCCAGAAGTTTCGGCGTGCCTGCGGGTCCAGCCCGGTCGTCGGTTCGTCGAGGAACACGATGCGCGGCCGGTTGACGAGCGCAACGGCGAGGAAGAGCCGCTGCCGCTGACCGCCGGACAGCTTGCGGTTGTCCCGGTCGAGCAGGTCGCCGAGCGAACAGGCGTCGATGACGGCATCGAGGTCCGCGCGCCGGTCGTAGAGCTTGCGGAACATGTCGAGCGTTTCGCGCACCGTGATGTAGTCCTGTAGCGCGGTAGCCTGGAACTGTATGCCGGTCTCCTCGCGAAACCGGCTCCCGGCCGGCTCGCCCCGGTACAGCACCTCGCCGGACGTCGCCGGGGTAACGCCCTCGATGATCTCCACGGTCGTGGTTTTTCCGGCGCCGTTCGGGCCCAGCAGGCCGAAACACACGCCATCCGGGACGCCGAAGCTGACGCCGTCGACGGCCAGCACGCCCGGGTAGCGCTTGACGAGATCGCGGGCCTCGAGGGCGAAAGGCATCGTGGGGTCTTTGTAGCCGGAGACGCGCCAAGGGTAGCGGAAGGCCCGATGGCCGGCTACCCGCCGCGATCTTGCAACCAAACGCCGCCGTGCGGTATCCAAACAGCAGACACCACGAACGAGGATGAACACCATGTTTCTGAGCAACCGCAGCCAGGCCGTCGTCGTCGGACTCGCGACATTGCTGCTGGCCGTCGCGGCCCGCGCCGAGGTGAACAAGAGCGTGCACATCGGCGACGGGGAGACCGCGAGCGGTGCCTCGTCCGTGAACGGCGCCGTCACCGTGGGCCGCGGCGCCACCGTGAACGGGGACGTCGAGACCGTGAACGGGACGATCCGTATTGACGACAATGCGGTCATCGAGGATGCGAGCACGGTCAACGGCGGCATCAAGATCGGCAGCCAGGTGCGCACGCAGTCTCTCGACACGGTGAATGGCACGATCCGGGTGTCGGACAACGGCCAGATCGATGGCAGTATATCGGCCGTGAACGGCGCCATCGACCTCGGTGCGGGGACCTTCGTGGACCGAAACGTCGGCAACGTCAACGGCGCCATTACGCTCGAGGGCGTCGAGGTCGGCGGGGATGTCGAGACGGTCAATGGTGACATCGAGTTGTCCGACGGGGCCGCCGTCCACGGTGACGTCATCGTGGAAAAGCCGAAGCGTGTCGGCTGGTTCGGCGGCGATAGCCGGGTGCCGGAGATCATTATCGGCCCGGGCTGCCGCGTCGACGGGACCCTGCGGCTCAAGCGCGAGGTGAAGCTCTACATCTCCGAGTCTGCCGTCGTGGGCGGTGTCGACGGCGTGATGTCGATGAGCGACGCCGTGAGATTCAGCGGCAACCGGCCCTAAAAGCCCGTAGAATCGGCGGCGTGCCGACCGCCGCGCGCCAGATCTCGCTGTTCGAAGATGTACCGGAGCCCGACACCCTGTCGGGCTTCACGGTGCGCGAAAGCGGCCGCGCGCGCCGCCTGTCCATCAAGGTCTACCCCCGCGGGCGTGTCGAAGTCGTTGTGCCGCGGCGAACGCGGGCGCGTGACGTCCAGGCCTTCGTCGAAGAACACCGGGACTGGATCCGGCAGACCCGGGAGTCGTTTGCCGAACAGCACCTGCCGGAGCCGTTCAGGCTGCCGGCGCGGATAGAACTGCGGGGCATCGAGCGTACGTTCGGCGTTCAGTACCGAGCGCGCACGGAGGCTCGCGGCGTTCGCTATCGACAGCTTGGCGACATCGTGGTGTTGTCCGGTGCGACCGGCGATGCAGCGGCTTGCGTCTCGGCCCTGAAGCGCTGGCTGGCCGGTTTGGCCAAGCGCCATTTCGCCCCGGCGCTGAAGGCGCTCGCGGCCTCGACCGGCTTGCCGTATGCACGCATGCGCGTGGCGGGGCAGAAGACCTGCTGGGGCAGCCATTCATCCGCCGGGACGATCAGCGTGAACTACTGCCTGTTGTTCCTGGAGCCGTCGCTGGTGCGCTACCTGATGCTGCACGAGCTGTGTCACGCGCGGCACATGAACCATTCGCGGCGCTTCTGGGCTCTGGTGCGGCGCTTCGAACCGGACTACCGGCGCCTCGACCGGAAGCTCGGCGAGTCCTGGAAACAGATCCCGACCTGGGTGGGGATCTACTAGTCGACAGCAGCCCGGGTCTTTGCATAAAAACAACACGTTAGGGAGGGTATTTAATGTTGGTTCCAGAAACGTTTCCGCGGTAATGCCGAATGAGTTCCCGCGAGAAGAACCTGCTCGAAACGTTTGCCGTGCTGAAGCCGGGCCTCGATTTCCGGTGGCGGTGCCAAGCTTGACGCGCTGCATTACTTTGCTTGCTGGCCTTTCGGCACTGCTCGTTGCGGCGGCAGCGTCATCGGGCCCACGCGAATACCTGTTCCAGAACGAACGGGTGTGCGATGCCAGCGGCGAGTTCTGCATCCGAGGCACGCTGTCCTACCATTCCAATCCGCGGGTGCTGCACTTGCGGGCGCGCGTCTTGAAAGCACCCGGGCCGGGCCTGTTCCGGATCAGGGTGTCAGGCGCCAACGAGCTGGGGCACAGCCGTGTGGCACCGTTTGAGGTGCGCGTTCGCGGGCGCTACAGCGAAATCATCAACCACAAGGTCATACCCGATTACCCGGACGTGGAGGAATGGATGGTGGATCGAATGGATTTCATCGCCGACTGAATTGGCGAGCAGCGATTCGTGTTCGTGGATTCTGTAATACTTTCCTGAATGAAGCGTAGGTCATGCCGTTAGGGGGGGGCAGTGATGGATAACTGGATAGCGCTGAACGGATGGCTGATCTTCTTTTTTACGCCGCTGGGCTGGATCGCCCTGATTGCGGTCATTGTTGCGGCGAGTCGACAGGCGAATCGACTGCGGAAGAACACCCTGCTATGGGCGATGATCGCCGCAGCTACTTACCTCGTTCCCTACATTACGATCAGAAAGGTGTCGAACTACGCAGTCAACACTTTCGACTATAACCCGGCGTTATTCGTTTTCCTGATTCTTTGTGCGCACGTATTCTCGTTGCTGGCCGGTCTTGGAGCCTGTTATGCGCTGCGCAAGTGGTATTCGAATAGTCACGCTGTCAGTTGACCCGAAAGAATAGCGTTCAGGGCCAACACGGGCCGATTTCGTGTCACTCGGGGCTGTCGGAACGCTGACTTCGGCGCGCATTTACCGTTTCGATGATTCTGTACCCCGTCCAAAGGTACGCTGCAGGTCCAGCAAATAACAGTATGTTTGCGAATATTCCGCTGAGGCCCAGGCTGCTGCTATGGCTGAACCCGAATCCCATCAACGCTGCGCAGACGAATGCCCACACGAGCAATCCGGCGATACTTGCCAGCAGCCACCCGAGCACCGACATGGCGCGAGCATTCGTCGACCGGGAAGCGGTCCTGTTCCCCTGAGCGATTGTTGCCGAAACGGCAACACAGGCAATGAAACAGGCGATCAAATGGCCTCCAATAAATTTACCTGACACCTTTACCAGGAGGTCTTGCCGTGAACTCTGACAATCTGAACAAATGGCTCACGTTGCTGGCGAACTTCGGCGTAGTGATCGGGCTTGCATTGCTGGCCTATGAGCTGCGGGAGGCCCAGAATCATGCGGAAACCGAAGCCGCTGTTCGTCGGATGCACCAGATCCAGGCGGCCATGGTTGAAATGGCGACGTCCGACCAGCTTGCGGCGACCCGGGTAAAGGCATTGACCGAAGGCGTTGACTCGCTGACGCCTGTCGAGCTGTACCAACTGCAGAACTGGGAGAACGCGGTGCGACTCAGGATGCGGAGCCAGTATATCGAGTATCGTCGAGGTTACCTGGATAAGGAGCATGCCGACGACATGATCGCGACGGCGGCGCACTTCCTGCCATACTGGGAAGAGCTCGGGTTCGAGCTGCGGGAAACTGAATTTCATCAGGCGATCAGGAAGGCTGCGGGCCGGTAGCTGCAGGAGTAACAGCGGCAGCACCTGGAGATACGAATTTAGGTGTCGAATAAGGTGTCGAGTGAGGTGGCAAGACCTGTACGGACACGTTTACGCTGGACCCCTTTTCTCGGGGGCAAGGATCGAAGGGTAGCTTGAAGGGGTTGGAATCAGTCCAATCCGCCACGTGGCGGATTTCCTCGAAACCACTTTAAGTTTTGCCAATAGCATCCGCCACGTGGGGGATCAGTGACGCCTTCACTTTGCACAGCGGACAGTCGTTCCCCCTGATATAAACTGTCAGCCTCTGACCCTTTGCTGCCATTGAGGAATGTGCCGGCATTTGCCGTTAGCAGAGAATCATCGGTACCCGACTAAGCTTTCGCCCCTATACTGCGCGATGTAATCAATGGACAAAGTCTGGCGAAGATTTCTCCTCGGTTATCTATTGAGCGCGGTGCTCATGGTGCCGATCGGCTACCTGATTTTCCAAATCTTTCCACTGCTGGGATACGACGATCCCAAAGAAGCACCAGCTTCTCTGGGGATCGCGGTTTTGGCCGTCATTATCGTGATCTTTCAGACAGTGTCGCACTATGCTTCAGGCGGCACCTACAAAGAATTGCAGAGGCGGCGATTGGAGAAAAAGAAGCACTGCAAGTAGATCCGTCTTGCGGGTGCAAGTTCTGGTGTACACCGACGGACTGGTTCGGCAGGGAAAGGTAGCTTTTCTACTCTAGAAGCTCTTCAACAATACCCGGTCAATACTCTTGAGACCGGCCTCGGCGGCCGCATCTGGCCGGCAGCCGCCGTCCGCGAGATTCAGAAAGCAGCCGCTCGAACGACGACTTTCGAAAAAAGCGAAAGTGCGACGTTACCGCGGAAACGTCACAGAGTCGGGAAGCCAATCGCCCGCAAGCGGGCTCCTACAGCGCTCGACTGAATTCGGAGCAGGCTTAGCCCTGGTCCAGCAATTCCCGAAGGTTGATCACGGCGGCGTTGGCGCGGGCGAGGTAGTTCGCCATGACCAGGGAATGATTGGCCGTCAGGCCGTAGCCGCCGCCGTTCAGGATGATCGGCGAGCGCAGCGGGGCAAGGCTGGCTTCGAGTTCGCGAATGATCTGGCGCACGCTGGCTTCTGCGTTCTTGTCTTCGAGAACGGTCGCAAAATCGAACTGGGCCGCGCGCAGGAAGTGCAGGAGCGCCCACGCGGTTCCGCGGGCCTCGAAGAAGATGTCGTCGATTTCGAACCAGGACGTGCGCACATTAACGTTGTCCGGTTCGTTGCGCGCCGACGCGGCTGACGGGTCTCCCGCCAGGTTTTCGTTGATGCGCGTGTTCGCAACACTGTCGCCGAGTCGACGGGTCAGGCTGCCCAGCCGGGTCTCCACTTCCGCCAGCCACTCGCGCAGATTGTCTGCACGTGCGTAGAAATGTGCATCGGTCCCGTCGGTGGACACGCCACTCAGCCGGTCCCTGTAGCGGACGATCGCGTCGATGCCTTCCCGGTAGCGGCGCTCGGTGGGTGGAAACAGCCAAGAGTCGCTTTCCGAGAAGAACTTCTCCTGCGCGATGACGAGGTCCGGGTCTTCCTTGGACTGCGACTGGCTCCGGCTGTACTCCTTGCGGAGGATGCGTGACAGGTCCTGCACCTGCGTCAGTACGCCGTGTTCCCAGTTCGGCATGTTGTCGAGAACGACGCCGGGCGGCAGCATGTCGTTCGTCAGGTAGCCACCCGGCTTGTCGAGCAGTGTTCCGGCAACCCGTACCAGCGTGTCCGTCGTCGAGTAACCGACGACCTGCTGGTTGCCCTGGACGTACTCGTTGACCCAGAACACCTTGGGCGTGCGCGACCAGTAAATCCCGATTGCGCTGAGCACGAGGAACACGACCAGCAGCACGATCAGTACGATCCGCAGCCACTTCGGGCGCTTGAGCATGCGGGCTGCTGTCGTCGCGTTCATCGGATTGCGGCCGGCTCAGGCAGCGAGCTGACGCAGCACATAGTGGAGGATGCCGCCGTGCTCGTAGTAATCCCGCTCTTTGGGCGTGTCGATGCGAACCCGCGCTTCGAACGTGACCGGCTTGCCGTTGGCTGGCGTGGCCGTCACGGTCACCGTCTTCGCCGACGGATCCGTCTGCCCGACGATGTCGAACGTCTCCGTGCCGTCGAGGCCCAGCGACTCCGCATCCTGTCCATCCAGGAACTGCAGGGGCAGCACGCCCATGCCGATCAGGTTGGAGCGATGGATGCGCTCGAAGCTCTTGGCGATCACGGCGCGCACGCCCAGCAGCAACGTACCCTTGGCCGCCCAGTCGCGCGACGAGCCCGTGCCGTATTCGCTGCCCGCGATGACGATCAGCGGCGTGCCTTCCGTCTCGTAGCGCTGTGCCGCGTCGAAGATGCTCATCTGCTCGCCGGAAGGCTGGTGGCGCGTCCAGCCACCCTCGGTTCCCGGTGCGAGGCGATTGCGCAGGCGGATGTTCGCGAACGTGCCGCGCATCATCACTTCGTGGTTGCCGCGGCGCGAGCCGTAGGAATTGAAGTCTACGGGCTGCACGCCCTGTTCGATCAGGTAGCGCGCCGCCGGGCTGTCCTTGGCAATGCTGCCCGCTGGGGAGATGTGGTCTGTGGTGACCGAGTCGCCGAGCAATGCGAGCACGCGGGCGCCCTTGACGTCCTGCACGGCCGCCGGATCACGCGTCATGCCGTCGAAGTAGGGCGGGTTCTTCACGTACGTCGACGTATCGTCCCACGTGTAGATCTCACCTTCGGGCGAATCGATGTTCTTCCAGTTTGCGTCGCCTTCGAAGACGCTGCCGTAGCTCGACTTGAACATCGTCGAGTCGATGTTCGCACCGACCACGTCGTGGATCTCGCGCTGCGACGGCCAGATGTCCTTCAGGTAGACGGGCTTGCCGTCCTTGTCATTGCCGAGCGGGTCCGTCAGCAGGTTGACGTCCATGTTGCCGGCAAGCGCGTAGGCGACCACCAGCGGCGGCGAGGCCAGGAAGTTCATGCGCACCAGCGGGTGGATGCGGCCCTCGAAGTTGCGGTTGCCGGACAGCACGCTGGTGCCGACGACGTCGCCCTCTGTCACCGCATCGGCGATTGACGGGAGCAGCGGCCCGGAATTGCCGATGCAGGTCGTGCAGCCGTAGCCGACCGTGTAGAAGCCGATCGCGTCCAGGTCGTCCAGCAGGTCCGCCTTCTCGAGGTAGTCGGTAACGACGCGCGAGCCAGGCGCCAGGCTGGTCTTGACCCAGGGCTGCGCCTTCAGGCCCTTTTCGCGTGCGTTGCGCGCGAGCAGGCCGGCAGCCACCATGACGGCCGGGTTCGACGTGTTCGTGCAGCTCGTGATCGCGGCGATCAGGACGGCGCCGTCGCGGATCTCGACGTTTTCGCCGTTCACTTCCGCGCTGGCTTTGCCCGCGGCCTTGCGGTTCGCGACGGCGGCCTCGAGGTGCTTCGCGTAGACGCTGTCTGCTTCCTTGAGCAGGATGCGGTCCTGCGGCCGTTTCGGGCCGGAGATGCAGGGCTCGACAGAGCCGAGGTCGAGTTCGAGCGTGTCGGTGTACAGCGCGTCCGGCTGGCCGTCGACGCGCCACAGGCCCTGTTCCTTCGCGTAGGCCTCGACCACGGCGATCTGTGCCGGGTCGCGCCCCGACAGCTCGAGGTAACGGATCGTCTCGCCGTCGATCGGAAAGATCGCGCAGGTGGAGCCGAACTCCGGCGACATGTTGCCGAGCGTCGCCCGGTCCGCCAGCGGAAGCTGCGACAACCCGTCACCGAAGAACTCGACGAACTTGCCGACGACGCCCCTTTCGCGGAGCATCTCCGTGACGGTGAGCACCAGGTCGGTCGCGGTCGCGCCCTCGGTAAGCTTGCCGGTCAGCTTGAAGCCGATGACCTGCGGGATCAGCATCGTGATGGGCTGGCCCAGCATCGCGGCTTCCGCCTCGATGCCACCGACGCCCCAGCCGAGCACGCCGAGGCCGTTGATCATCGTCGTGTGCGAGTCCGTGCCCACGACGGTGTCGGGGTACGCACTGCGCACGCCGTCAAACTCGGCGTCGAACACCACGCGGCTCAGGTACTCGAGGTTCACCTGGTGCACGATGCCGGTATTCGGCGGGACGACGCGGAAATTCTCGAACGCGGACTGTCCCCAGCGCAGGAACGAATAGCGTTCGCGGTTGCGCTGGAACTCGATCTTGTTGTTCAGGTCGAGCGCGTTGGCGGCGCCGTAGTTGTCGACCTGGACGGAGTGGTCGATGACCAGTTCGGCCGGTGACAACGGGTTGATGCGGTCCGCGGACCCGCCGAGCTTGACCACGGCGTCGCGCATCGCGGCCAGGTCGACCACGGCGGGGACGCCCGTGAAGTCCTGCAGGATGACGCGGGCCGGTGTGAACGAGATTTCGGTGCTGGGCTCCGCCTTGGGATCCCAGCTCGCGAGCGCGAGGATGTCCTCGCGGGTCACATCGCGGCCGTCCTCGAACCGCAACAGGTTCTCGAGCAGGATCTTCAGGGAATAGGGCAGGCGGTCAGCGTGACCGTCCTTGACGGCGTCGAGGCGGAAGATCTGGTAGTCCGTGCCATCGACGGCCAGCGTCGAGCGGGAGCCGAAGCTGTCCTTCATCTGTCGTTCTCCGGGATTCAGCGAATGATTCTTGTCGGGCCGGCCGCGAAAACCGGGCCCGTTCGGGCGGCGAATTATAGCGAATGGCGTCGCCTTTCGCCCGACCAATCGGCCGGCCGGCGCTCAGGCGCTCAGCGCGTGGTGACGGTCGGGTGGCTCGCCCGGCACACGCCGCGTCTCCGCGATCGTGGCGCCGCCAAGGCAGCGTTCGCCGTCGTAGAAGACCACGTACTGGCCCGGCGCCACTGCTCGCTGCGGTGCATCGAAGCGGACCCGGACGCGGCCCCCGCCGGTGCCCAGAACGGTGCACGCCTGGTCAGGCTGCCGATAACGCACCTTGGCGCACAGGCGCAGGCCATCCGCCAGGCCCGCGGGCGCCGCACCGATCCAGGTGGCATCTTCAGCCAGCAAGGTGTCGCTGTAGAGCAGTGGGCTGTCGCCCTGGTCGACGATCAGCACATTGTTCGGTACGTCCTTGCCGACGACGTACCACGGTGCGTCTCGGGCGTCGCGACGGCCGCCGATGGCGAGTCCCTGCCTCTGGCCCGGCGTGTAGTGCACCAGGCCCGCGTGCGTGCCGACCTCGCGGCCGTCCGGCGTCCGGATCGGGCCGGGCTCCGCCGTGACGAAGCGGGACAGGAATTCGCGGAACGGGCGTTCGCCGATGAAGCAGATCCCGGTGCTGTCCTTCTTGTCGTGCACGGGCAGCCCGTGCTCGTGCGCCAGTCGCCGCACGTCCGTCTTCCGCAGGTCCCCAAGCGGGAACACGGTCTGTGCCAGGGCGTCTGCGGCTACGGCGTGCAGGAAGTAGCTCTGGTCCTTGCCCGCGTCGACGGCCTTCAGGAGCGCCGGCTCGCCGTCGATCGTCGCGGTCCGTGCGTAGTGGCCGGTCGCGAGCAACTCGCCACCGAGCCGCGCCGCATGACGCCGGAACTCACCGAACTTGATCTCGCGGTTGCAAAGCACGTCCGGATTCGGCGTACGTCCCCGGCGGTACTCGCCGAGGAAGTGCTCGAAAACACGCTCGCGGTACTCGCGGGCGAAATTGACGTGATGCAGCGGGATGTCGAGCCGTTCGCACACGGCGCGCGCGTCCTGCAGGTCTGCGGCGGCGGTGCAGTAGCCGTCGTCGTCATCCCAGTTCGTCATGTGCAGCGCGTGAACCGTCGCACCGGCGTCCTTGAGCAGGATTGCGGCGACGGCGGAGTCCACGCCGCCGGACAAGCCAAGAACGACCACGCGGCCGGCCAGGTTGTCGAGGTAATGCGCCATAGGGCGCGGATTTTAGCAGGAGTCAGACGAGATCGGCGCGCGCCATGACCCGGTCGACGTGCTTCGTAAGCGGCAGCAGCCCGGCAAACAGGGCATCGGATTCGCGGCGGCCCGCCTCGAAATCCTGTACGCAGCGCAGCACGGCGGGCGAACGCAGTTTCAGGCGCCGCTGTTCGATCTCGTCGCGTGTGAGCCAGTGGCGCCTCACGATCGGTGTGTCGAGCGGCAGCGATTCGTCGCAGTCCAGGAACTCCGCGACGTACATGATGCGCAGGAACTGCTGGCGCGTCTGCGGATGAATCCAGAGGTAGACACCGATCAGGTCGTCGCAGCGGACTTCGCAGCCGGTCTCTTCGCGAACCTCGCGGATGACGGCCTGTTCGGGCGATTCGCCGGCCTCGATGTGCCCGCCCGGCTGGTTGAAGACGATGCGCCCGGTCGCCTTTTCTTCAACGATGAGGTATTTGCCGTCGTGAAACACCACGGCGGCAACGGTGAGATCAGTTGCGAGCACGTCAAACCCCCAGTTGGCGAAATTCCATTTCCACTTCGCTGGCGAGCCAGATTTCGTCGAACATCTTTCCGTAGAGCTGGGCGACGGCCGGTTCGTGAATATCCACGATGCCTTCCCAGCGACTGGCCTGCAGCCGATACACCAGTGCCTTGTCATCGGCAATGCAAAACGACTCGGCGTGCGTGCGCAGATCCTCGCGCACGTGTCGAAATTCGATATACGTGTTCAACCGACGTCCGAGGTGGACGAAGTTGTTGCCGTTCTTTATCGCGCGCGTCGGGTCCGCGATCAGTACGCGGATACGGGCATAGGTTTGCGACAGCACAAGCCGCTTGATGATCTCGAGAAAGTCCGGGTCATCGTAGATTCCCGGTTCGAGGTCGTGCGTGAAGATGGACACACGCCGCTTGGCCTCGCGCGCGACGGTGACAGCGGCATCCCGCATCTCCTCGCGAGTCGAAATGACCCAGCGTTTGCTTTCTTTCTGCGCCTCTGCCATGCGATCCCGCTTCCAGTCCTTTCCCGGCGTTATTGATTGTCGTACCGGTTCGGAGTTATGAGTCGTCATATTAGCGGGACCGCCATTCGCGCCGTTGCCAACTGCGTCACGTTTTGGGGGCGCAGAAACCGCCTGAGAATGGTTCGCATCCCGCGCCGTTGCTGCATTTCGGGCGCGGGCCGACGGCCCGACCGGCGTTCCCGGTTTTCACATATGGTAGCAGCGGAATACAGATGGCGGGATGTCGCCAAAAAAAGACATCAAACCCGGTTTGCCAGGGCCTCGGCGAGCCCGGTGTAGTCTTCCGGCCTCAGCGCCAGGAGGCGCTCCCGCTCATCGGCCGGGATGTCCAGGCCGCCGATAAATTCGGCAAGCAGTGCCCGGTCGACCGGGCGGCCGCGGGTCAGCGCCTTGAGCTGCTCGTAAGGTTCCGGGATACCGTAACGCCGCATCACGGTCTGCACGGCCTCGGCAAGAACTTCCCACGCTGCGCTGACATCGCGGTTGATTGCCTGCTCGTCGATCTGCAGCTTGCCGAGACCTTTCACGAGCGACTCGACGGCGATCAGCACATAGCCCGTCGCCACCCCGAAGTTCCGTTGCACCGTAGAGTCGGTGAGGTCACGCTGCCAGCGCGAGATCGGCAGCTTCTCAGCGAAGTGACCGAGCAGCGCATTCGCCATCCCGAGGTTGCCTTCAGCATTCTCGAAGTCGATCGGGTTGACCTTGTGCGGCATCGTGGACGAACCGACTTCACCGGCCGCTACTTTCTGTCGGAAGTAGCCAAGCGAGATGTACGCCCAGATGTCGCGGCACAGGTCGATCAGCACCGTGTCGTAGCGTTGCAGCGCGTGACAGTACTCGGCTGTCCAGTCGTGCGGTTCGATCTGCGTCGTATGCGAGTTCGGCTCGAGGCCGAGGGAGTGGACGAACCGGTCACTGATTGCTGGCCAGTCCGCATCCGGGTACGCGACGACGTGCGCATTGAAATTGCCGACGGCGCCGTTGAACTTGCCGAGAATTGAGACATCGGCAAACTGTCCGGCGATGCGCTTCAGCCGGTGCACGACGTTCGCGAGTTCCTTGCCGACCGTTGTCGGGCTGGCCGTTTGCCCGTGGGTGCGCGACAGCATCGGCACGGCGGCGTACTTTTTCGCCATTCCGGCGAGAATCGTGTGCAGTGCCCGCATCTTCGGCAAAAGTACGTCGGCTCGCGCCGAGCGCAGGATCAGCGCGTAGGACAGGTTGTTGATGTCTTCCGACGTACACGCGAAATGCAGGAAATCCTTGAGCGGGCCGGTCTCCGGGCCGTCGCCGAGCTTCTCGCGGATGAAATATTCCACCGCCTTGACGTCATGATTCGTCGTCTTCTCGATGGCCTTGACGCGCTCGGCGTCGTCGATCGTGAATTCGTCCACGATCTCGTTCAGGACCTGCTTCATAACCGAGCTCGGCGCCGACAACTCACCGATTGCGGCTTCGTCAGCCAGCGCCTGCAGCCAGCGCACCTCGACGAGAACGCGGTGACGAATCAGGCCGTACTCGCTGAAGAGATCCCGGAGGGGCGACACCTTGTCGGCATAACGGCCGTCGGCGGGCGAGAGAGCCCTGAGGGTGGACAGTTTCATAGGGCTGGCAATCGGAGACGGAAAGCGGTGTAGACTTGCGCGCGCAAAGCGCGAATCATACACGATTGCAGCGCTATCAAGACGAGGATATCGACGTAATGAGCGACAGGAAGACTCGCATCGAGAAGGACAGCATGGGCGAACTGGAAGTGCCCGTGGATGCCCGGTGGGGTGCCCAGACGCAGCGTGCGGTCCTGAATTTCCCGATCAGCGGGCTGACGATGCCGCGCCAGTTCATCGCGGCGCTCGGGCTTGTCAAGTGGGCCGCCGCGGGCGCGAACGCGGAACTCGGGCTGCTACCGACGAAAATTGCAGTGGCCATCCAGAAATCGGCGCTCGCCGTGGCGGAAGGTCAGCACGACGCGCAGTTCCCGGTCGACGTGTTCCAGACCGGTTCCGGCACCAGCTCGAACATGAACGCGAACGAGGTGATCGCGCAGCTCGCGAGCGAGGCGCTCGGCGCTGCCGTGCACCCCAACGATCACGTCAATATGAGCCAGAGCAGCAACGACGTGATCCCGACCTGCGTACACGTCAGTGCGGCCGTCGCGATTCGCGAGACCCTGCTGCCGGCGCTCGCGCACCTGTCGAAGGTGCTCGAGGAAAAATCGGAAGAAGTGGGCGGCGTCGTGAAGACCGGGCGTACGCACCTGATGGATGCGATGCCGGTGACGCTGGGACAGGAACTCGGCGGCTGGCGCTCGCAGGTCGAGCACGCGGCGGAGCGGCTCGGCGATACGCTCGTACGCCTGCAGGCGCTCGCGCAGGGCGGCACCGCGGTCGGCACCGGCATCAACGCGCACCCGAAGTTCGGGTCTAAAGTGGCCGTGCTGCTCGGCGAGCAGACCGGCATCCCGTTCACCGCGGCGGAGTCCCGCTTCGAGGGGCTGAGCTCGCAGGACACGGCTGTCGAAGCGTCCGGGCAGCTGCGGGTGCTGGCGGTCAGCCTGACGAAGATTGCGAACGACCTGCGCTGGATGAACTCGGGGCCGCTGGCCGGCCTCGGTGAGATCGAGTTGCCGGCGCTCCAGCCGGGTTCGAGCATCATGCCGGGCAAGGTCAACCCGGTGATTCCGGAGGCCGTTGCCATGGTCGCGGCGCAGGCCATCGGCAACGACGCCTGCATCACGGTCGCGGGCCAGTCCGGGAATTTTCAGCTCAACGTCATGCTGCCGGTGGTGGCCTACAACCTGCTGCAGAGCATCGAGCTTCTGGCGAACGCAACTACCTGCCTCGCGGACAAGGCGATCGCGGGGTTCCAGGTGAACAGCGACAACATCAACCGGGCCCTGGACCGCAACCCGATCCTGGTCACCGCGCTGAACCCGGTCATCGGCTACGAGCTGGGCGCCGCGGTCGCGAAGCGGGCCTACAAGGAAGGGCGCCCGGTGAAAGACGTCGCCCGCGAAATGACCGACCTGACGGACGCCGAGCTCGACCGCCTGCTGGACCCGGCCGCGCTCACCGAGGGCGGAATCAAGCACTGAGCCGATGACGGGCAACGCGAATCCCACGCTGGCGCTGCTGGAAGCGCGCCTCGCGCCGCTGTGCGTGCCGGACGACCCGGTTGCGGTCGAGTTGCCGCCGGGCAGCGAGGACTGGCCCGCGGAGTTCCGCGAGAGCCTGACCGGCGCGCTGCGCCCGGCGGGCGTGCTGATCCCGGTCATCGAGCGGCGGGACGGGTTGACGGTGCTGCTGACCCGACGTTCGTCGGCCCTCAAGCACCATGCGAGCCAGATCGCGTTCCCGGGCGGTGGCATGGAGGACGCCGACACGTCGATCGTCGACACTGCGCTGCGCGAGACGCACGAGGAGGTCGGCATCGCGCCGTCGCAGGTCACCGTGTTCGGGTGCCTCGAAGCGATGCCCACGGTCACCGGCTACGCGGTCACTCCGGTGGTCGGCAGTGTCGCGCCGGACGCCGAATTCGTCCTCGACCGAAACGAGGTAGAGCTCGTGTTCGAGGTGCCGCTCTCCTTCCTGCTCGACCCCGGTAATGCGCAGCGCGCGCAACGCGATTTCCGCGGCCGCAAGGTGCCGATTTTCGAATACCGCTACGGGCCGCACCGGATCTGGGGCGCGACCGCGCACATGCTGATGAAATTGCGCGAAAAGCTTTATTAATCAGCGCGCTATGGTGAATATCGAAAATTTACTCGAGATCATGGCGCGCCTCCGGGACCGACGGACGGGTTGCCCGTGGGACGTGGAGCAGGACTTCGCCTCGATCGCGCCGTACACGATCGAGGAGGCCTACGAGGTGGCCGATGCCATCCATCGCGGGGACATGGCGGGGCTCCGGGACGAACTCGGCGACCTGCTGTTCCAGGTCGTCTTCCACGCGCAGATGGCGGCCGAGGCGGGGCACTTCGACTTCAATGACGTCGCCGGCGCGATCAGCGAGAAGATGCTCCGGCGCCACCCGCACGTATTCGGCGACGACGACCAGATCGCCGCCGGCAAGCAGGACGGCAGCTGGGAGCGCATCAAGGCCCGCGAACGGGCGGACGGCGAGGACAAGAGCGCCCTGGCCGGGATCGCGGCATCCCTGCCAGCCCTGATGCGTGCCCGCAAGCTCGGCAAGCGTGCCGGCAACGTGGGTTTTGACTGGGCCGACCGGGGCGGCGTTCGCGACAAGATCCACGAGGAGCTCGACGAGCTGGATGACGCTGTCGGCACCCGCGACAAGGCCCACATCGAGGAGGAATTCGGCGACCTGCTGTTCGCCATCGTAAACCTCGCCCGGCACCTCGATGTGGACCCAGAGGCGGCGCTGCGCGGCGCAAACCGCAAGTTCGAGGCCCGGTTCCGGGACATGGAACGCGCGATCGCCGACACGGGCCGGGCGGCCCGCGACCTGTCGATGGCTGACCTGGAGCACGAGTGGCGCCAGGCCAAGAGGCGGCTCGACGAGAATCGCTGAGCGTTCAGCCACGATTCAGTGGCGCCTGTCTACGCTGTGTTCCAGGCTGGCGAAGGGCCGGTCGACACAAGGGATGGCAGGACCATGAGCAATACACGACTGAAGCAAATGACCGCAGGCGCTGCGCTCGCGCTGTCACTGGCGATCGCGCTGCCTGCCCAGGCGGATTCCCGGCGTGCACAGTACGACTATGCCCGCGTCATCAGCTCGGAGCCGATCGTGCGCTATGTCACCGTCAAGACGCCCGTGCGCGAGTGCTGGCAGGAGGACCGCCGCTACTCTGTCGAGCGGCCGGCCCCCGGCACGGCCGGCAGCACGATACTCGGCGCCGTGATCGGCGGCGTGGTCGGGCACCAGTTCGGCAGCGGCCGCGGCAACGACGCAGCGACCGTCGCCGGCACGCTGATCGGTGCGGCCGTGGGCAACACGGCGGCAACGCGCCGCAATGGCGTGATGGTCGAGGAGTACTCGCGCCCCGTCGAGCGTTGCCGCACCACGATGCGCGAGACCCGCGAGCAGCGGATCGACGGCTATCGGGTCGTGTACAAGTACCATGGGCAGACCTACGCCACGCAGATGCCGTATGACCCGGGCCGTGAACTGCGGGTACGCGTCGACGTCCGACCGGCCGGGTAGGCTGGCCAGGGCGCAGGCGTGACGCGGTGCATTGCATTCGCCCCGGCGACATACGACACTGCCCCGCAATCAGGACACTCGCTGACAGCATCTTCATGAACGCCTTTCGCATCTCGAGCTCGCGGACGTTGCCGGTTGTCGCCGGGGCCCTGCTGGCCGTGGTCCTCGCCGGACCGGCCGCGGCGCTGCAGCGGGACCGGGCGGCGGACTTCGCGCCGGAAACGGCGCCGGCGGACCAAGGTCATTTTGCCGCGCAGCGCGGGGCGATGTCCCTGTCCGAAGCCGTGGAGTCGGTCCGGCGGCGCGGTGACGTCGAACGCATCATCTCGGCCGAAACCCGGGTGGCGAACGGTCGTGAGACCCATCACATCCGGGCGATGACCAAGGACGGGAAGATCAAGACGTTCAAGGTGCCGGGACGCCGGCGGGACTAGTCATGAGACTGCTGCTGATCGAAGACGACGATGCGCTGCGCGAGACGCTCGCCTCACGTCTTCGCAACGAGGGATTTGCCGTCGACGAAGCCGCGGACGGACGCGAAGGACGGTACTTCGCCCAGGAGTACCCGGTCGATCTCGCGATCGTCGACCTGGGCCTGCCCGAGGTCTCCGGGCTCGAGATCATCCGGGAGGCCCGTTCCGCGGGCCGCACGTTCCCGATCCTGATCCTGACGGCGCGTGACCGCTGGCAGGACAAGGTGGATGGCCTCGAAGCCGGCGCAGACGACTACGTCGTAAAGCCGTTCCAGTACGAAGAGGTCAGCGCGCGGGTCAACGCGCTGCTGCGGCGCTCGGGCGGCTGGGCATCGTCGGTGCTCGAGGCGGGGCCGATCGCGCTCGACATGTCGCGCCAGGAGGTCAAGGTGGACGGGACTGCCGTCGACCTTACGAGCTTTGAATACAAGATCCTCGAGTACCTGATGGTCCGGGCCGGCGAAGTGATCTCCAAGTCCGAGCTGACGGACCGTCTCTACGATCAGGACTTCGAGCGCGACAGCAACGTCATCGAGGTGTTCATCGGGCGCCTGCGCAAGAAGCTCGACCCCGGCAACGGCGTCAAGCCCATCGAGACTTTGCGCGGACGCGGGTATCGATTCGCGCTAGAGCGCAAACAGACCGACTGACGCGCCCGTGTCGTCGCTCAGCGCACGACTGCTCGTCTCGGTCAGCGTCCTGTTGCTGGTCTTCTTCGGCGCGACGATCGTCGTGCTCGACACGGCGTTTGTCTCCGCCGGTGAGAGCGCCCGCGAGGAGATCCTCGACGGATACCTGATGCAATTGCTCGCGGCCGCCGAGCCCGCCGCCGACAATTCCCTGACGCTGCCGATCGACCTGGTCGAAAGCCGCTTCAATGCCATCGGGTCCGGGCTGTACGCCGAGCTCGAAGGCGCCGACGGCGCACCGGTGTGGCAGTCGCGCTCGGCACTGGGCCTCGAGCTGCCGATGGGCCCCGAACCGCCACCCGGGGAACAGGTCTTCACGCGCAGCGAACTTGGCGACGGCACGCCGCTGCTCGGCCTGAGCCTCGCGGTGCAATGGGAGTTCGGCGACGGCGAACTGGTACCGTACGTGTTCCGGGTCTACGAGAGTCTCGACGCGTTTCATGCGCAGGTCGCGAACTACCGGGGGCAGCTCTTCGGCTGGTTCGCCGCGGTCGCCGCAATCATGCTGCTGGCCATCGCACTGCTGATGCGGCGCTTGCTGTCGCCGCTCCGGCGCATCGAATCGGAGATCGTCGAGATCGAGGAAGGCGGCCGCGCCCAGCTCTCCGAATCGTTTCCCGACGAACTGGCCGGCGTCGCTCGCAACATGAACCTGCTGATCGACAGCGAACGCGCGCGCTCGGACCGCTACCGCTACACGTTGGACAATCTCGCGCACAGCCTGAAGACGCCGCTCGCGGCGGTGCGCTCGTTGCTTGATGAGTCTGGCGATCGGGTTCTCCGGGAACGACTGGACGAGCAGGTCGGACGGATGGACGACATCGTGCGTTACCAGTTGCGCAAGCCAGCGGCGGGGAGCCAGGTCGGCCTTGCGCCGGTGCCGGTCGCCCAGGAAGTCGAAAAGCTCGTCAACGGCCTGCGCAAGGTCTATCGGGAAAAGTCACCGGAGATTGCGGTCGACGTGGCACCCGGCATGAAGTTCCGCGGGGACGCGGGTGACTTCCTCGAGCTTGCCGGCAACCTGCTCGACAACGCGTGCAAGTGGTGCCGAGCGCGGGTCAGCCTGTCGATACGGCCCGCGAACGGCGGTCGGCGCGCGGCGAGCGGCCTGCAGCTCGTCGTCGAAGATGACGGGCCCGGGATTCCGGAAGAAGCGGTGGGAGCGCTGACGAACCGCGGGGTCCGGCTGGACGAATCGACACCCGGCCACGGCATCGGCCTGGCCATCGTCCGTGAGATCGCCGGTTCCTACGGCGGCGAACTCGAGATCGGGCGCTCCCAACTCGGCGGTGCGGCAATCCGTGTGCTGATCCCGCCGTTGTCCGGTTGAGGACTATGCGCCGCCCGGCGGATTCTTTTTCATCTTCAGGATGGGCTCGACGAGTTCCAGCGGCAGCGGGAAGACGATCGTGTTCGTCTTCTCGCTCGCGATTTCCTTCAGCGTCTGCAGGTAGCGAAGCTGAAGTGCCTGCTCCTCTTTGGCCAGCATGTTCGCAGCCTCGGCCAGCATCGTCGCCGCCTGCTTTTCGCCTTCCGCGTTGATGACCTTGGCTCGCCGTGAGCGCTCAGCCTCGGCCTGCTGTGCGATGGCCCGGATCATGCTCTCGTCGAGGTCGACGTGCTTGATCTCGACATTCGCGACCTTGATGCCCCAATTGTCGGTGCGCTGGTCGAGAATGTTCTGGATGTCCTCGTTCAGCTTGTCGCGCTCGGCGAGCATGTCGTCGAGTTCGTGCTGACCGAGGACGGAGCGCAGCGTCGTCTGCGAGAGCTGGCTCGTGGCCTCGAAGACGTTCTCCACGCGGATTACGGCCTTTTCCGGGTCGACGATGCGGAAGTAGATGACAGCGTTCACCTTCACCGACACGTTGTCGCGCGAGATGACGTCCTGGGTGGGCACGTCCATGACCACGACGCGCAGGTCCACCTTGATCATCTTCTGGACGACCGGGATGAGGATAATCAGGCCCGGCCCCTTGACCTTCTGGAAGCGGCCGAGGAAGAAGATGACGCCGCGCTCGTACTCCTTCAGAACCTTGAAGATCTGCGTGAAAACGACGATCAGGATGACCAGGCCGAAGCCGAGATAAGGTATGAGGTCCATTGCGGTTTCCAGTCAGCAGTCAGGTTTCATTCTTGCGGGCGCAGCGTTGCCGGCGTGTCCGAGTCGGCAACGGGCTCCACGTGCAGCGTCAGTCCGCGGAGTTCATTTACGCGAACTTTCCGGCCCTTCTCGATGGCGCGGTCGCTGTGCGCCGCCCAGGCCTCGCCCTCGAGCCAGACCTTGCCGGCGCCAGTGAAGTCCTCCATCGCGGTGCCGATGCCGCCGACGATCGAGCCCGCGCCGGAGACCGCGCCGCGACGGCGAAGCTTCAGCACGTAGCCGGCGGTCCAGATGATGGCGGCCGCGGCAACGATGGCGATGGTGAGGACGAGCGCAATGGAGATACCGAAGCCGGGAATGCCCGAATCGAACATGATGATCGCGCCGAACACGAACGCGGCGATGCCGCCGAGCCCGAGCGCACCGAAACTCGGCGCAAATGCCTCCGCGACCATCAGCGCGATGCCGACGGTCAGCAGCGCGAGCCCCGCGTAGTTCACGGGGAGCACCTGCAGGCCGTAGGCCGCGAGCAGCAGGCAGATGACGCCGACCACACCGGGAACGATTGCGCCCGGATTCCAGCCTTCGTACATCAGGCCGTACAGGCCGATCATGCCGAGGATCAGCACGACTTCGGGATTCGCCAGCACGTTCAGCAACTTGATACGCCAACTCGGCTCGAACGTTTCGATGTCCGCGCCCGCGACGGCAAGCGTCACCGCCACGCCACCGGCCGTGACCTCGCGGCCGTCGATCTGGCGCAGGAGGTCCTGCTCGTCCTCCGCGATGATCTCGATGACGTTCTTCGCGAGGGCGTCGGTCGAGGTGAGCGTCGCCGCGTCGCGGACGGCGCTCTCGGCCCAGTCGGCATTCCGGCCGTGGCGCTCGGCCAGCGTGCGGATGTACGCGATCGCGTCGTTCAGCACCTTGTTGTCCATCGCGCTGCCGGTGCGCGCCGGTTCCGCGTCTTCGCTCTCGTCGGCCTCACCGCCGCCGTCTTCTTGCGCAGCCGGTTCGGACGCCTCGTCCTCGGGCGGCGCCTCTGCGGGCGCGGGCAATGCGCCGTCGCCCGTCAGCGAGACCGGCGTCGCGGCACCGAGGTGCGTCGTGGGTGCCATCGCGGCGATGTGGCTCGCGAGCAGGATGTAGGTGCCCGCGCTGTCCGCCCGGGCGCCAGCCGGCGCGACGTAGGTGGCGACCGGAATCGGCGATGACAGGATCGACTGGATGATGTCGCGGGTGGAGGACACCAGCCCGCCCGGCGTGTCCATACGCAATACGATGAGGTCCGCGGCGGTCTCGCGCGCGTGCGCAAAGCCGCTCTCGAGATAGTCGGCGGTCGGAACGCCGATGGCGCCCTCGACATCGAGGACAACCACCTTGCCCGCCGCGTGGGCCTGGGTGACGCCACACACCGCCAGCAACACCGTGGCGGCCAGGCGCTGGACGGGGCCGAGCGATCGACGCGTTTCGTTCATGCTGTCATCATAGCAGGCCATGTTCATCCGATTCATCACCACCGGCGGCACGATCGACAAGATCTATTTCGACGCGCTCAGCCGTTTCGCCGTGGGAGACTCCCAGGTTGCCCATATCCTCGCCGAGGGTCTCGTCGATTTCGCCTACGAGATCGTGCCGCTATTGCAGAAAGACAGCCTGGAAATGACGGACGAGGACCGCGCGCTGCTTCGAGAGACCATCGCGAACGACGACGGCCAGCGTTACGTCGTGACGCACGGTACGGACACGATGGCGGAGACGGCGGAGGCGCTCGCGGGCCTTTCCGGCAAGACGATCGTGCTGACCGGCGCGCTGTCGCCGGCGCGCTTCAAGACCACCGATGCCGTCTTCAACGTCGGCATGGCGGTCGGCGCGGTGCAGATGGCGCCACCGGGCGTGTACCTCGCAATGAGCGGCCGGATTTTCCCGGCCGGCAAAGTGCGCAAGAACCGCGACGCGAATCGCTTCGAGGCCTTATAGCCTAGAATTCGAACTTGATGCCCTGGGCCAGCGGCAGGTCCGTGCCCCAGTTGATCGTGTTCGTCTGGCGGCGCATGTAGGCCTTCCAAGAATCGGAACCGGCCTCGCGGCCGCCGCCGGTTTCCTTCTCACCGCCGAAGGCACCGCCGATCTCCGCACCGGACGTGCCGATGTTGACGTTCGCGATGCCACAGTCGGAACCGCGTGCGGACAGGAAGGTTTCGGCGTGCTGCAGGTTGTCCGTAAAGATGGACGACGACAGGCCCTGAACGACGCCGTTCTGCATGGCGATGGCCTCGTCGAGCGTGTCGAACGGCACCAGGTAGAGGATCGGCCCGAACGTCTCCGTCTGGACGATCTCCCAGTTGTTCTGTGCGACTGCGATCGCCGGCGTGATGAAGTTGCCCGGGCCCTCGAGGCGCTCACCACCGCAGAGGACGTCGCCGCCGGCCTTGCGAACGGCAGCGATGGCGGCTTCGACGCGTTCGATCGAGGACGCCTCTATCAGCGGGCCCATCAGCGTTTTCTCATCGAGCGGGTCGCCGATGCGCACCTGTCGGTACGCGTTCACGAGCGCATTCTTCAGGTCGTCGAAGCGCGAACGGTGCACGAGGACTCGGCGCGTCGAGGTACAGCGTTGCCCCGCCGTGCCGACGGAACCGAACACGATGGCCGGGACCGCCAGTTCCAGGTTCGCATACTCGTCGACGATGATCGCGTTGTTGCCGCCGAGTTCCAGCAGGCACTTGCCCATGCGGGCCGCGACGCGGGCGCCGACCTTCTTGCCAACCGCGCACGAGCCGGTAAATGAAACGAGGTCGATGCGGGTGTCGTCGACAAATTCCTGCGCAAGCGCATTGCTGCCGTCGTTGATCAGGGAGAACGCCGGCGGGAGATCCTCGCGCGCAAGCGCCTCGTTGATGATTTTCTGCACCGCGACCCCGCAGAGCGGCGTCTTGGGCGACGGCTTCCAGATGTTCACGTTGCCGCAGATGGCCGCGATAAACGCGTTCCACGAGTACACGGCTACCGGGAAGTTGAACGCCGAGATCGTGCCGACGATGCCGAGCGGGTGCCATTGCTCGTACATCCGGTGCAACGGGCGCTCCGAGTGCATCGTCTTGCCGTACAGCATCCGCGACTGGCCGACCGCGAAGTCGGCGATGTCGATCATCTCCTGGACCTCGCCGATGCCTTCCGCCCGGATCTTTCCCATTTCGAGCGTGACGAGGCTACCGAGCGCATCGCGGTGCCGGCGCAGCGCGTCGCCGATCAGGCGCACCGCGTTGCCGCGCACCGGCGCGGGAATCATGCGCCAATCGGCAAACGCATCACGCGCGGCGGCGACGACCTGCTCGTATTCCTCGGGCGTGGTCGATCGCACGCCGGCAATGCGCTCGCCGGTAGCCGGGTTGAAGGAATCGATGACCGGCGCCTTGGCGTCTTCGAGGCTGCGGTCGCCGATCCAAGTGCCGGCGTTGACGTCGCCGAGCCCCAGGCTGTCGAGGAGCTTCTTCATGCCTGCGCCTCCCTGACGACCGTGCGCTTGCCGCTGCGCTGGTGTCCCGTCTGGCCGCGTGCCACGAGGCTCGCGGACTGAATGCTGGAACCGCCGTGGGCGTAGAACTGGCCGAAGCGGTTTGTGAGGATGTCGTCGAGGCGGAATTCCTCCTGCGCGACGAAACCCTTGAAGCGGCCCGGTGCGCCCAGCACGAGGTCGATGACGCTGCAGATGCCCGCCGCCGTCGTGATCTGGATGGCGGACCACAGCCGGCCCGCGACGACCTGCGGGTAGACCTTGTTCACGTAGTTTTCCTCGCGGAATTCGCCATCCTGCTCGCCGGTGACGGCGGCGTAGATGATGACGACGTCCTGCAGGGTCTGCGGCACGGAGTTCTCGAGGATGCGCTTCAGCGTATCGCGGTCGTGGTTGAGACGCAGCCCGTTCATCAGCAGGCGCATCTGTTCGCAGTGGCCCGGGTAGCGCATCGTCTTGTAGTTCATGCTGCTGACGCGACTGCCATAGGTCTCGGACAGCGAACCCAGGCCACCGGACGTATTGAACGCTTCGTACAGTGTGCCGTCGATCTCGATTTCCTCGAGGCCCTCGAGCGGCAGCACGTCGACTTCCTTGCCGTCGACGATGGCGCGGCAAAGGTTTCCGTACTCGTTGATGACACCGTCGGTCGACCAGGTCAGCGAGTACTTCAGGACGTTATTCGGGTTCTGGGGCAGGGCGCCGACACGGAGTTTCACCGAGCGCAGGCTGTCGAAGTGCGTGATCAGCTCGTTCGCGGCAATGCTGATGAAGCCGGGCGCGAGCCCGCACTGCGGGGCGAACACCTGCTCGGCACCCTGTGCGATGTCGCGCACCGCCTTCGTGACTTCCACGTCTTCGGTCAGGTCGAAGTAGTGCAGGCCCGCGGCACGCGCGACCTCGGCGACGCCGACGTTGCAGAAATAGGGCAGGCCGGAGACGACGGCGATCGGCCGGTGCTTCGCGATGTGCGCCGCCAGCGCATCCTTGTCGGCCGCGTCCAGGTCATAGGCGCTGATGTTGTTGAGCGCGTGCGCGTCCGCCACTTCGGCCGCGGCGCCCGGGCGCGCATCGGCGAGCTGTACGTTGTAGTCGGCGCTCTCGGCGAGCAAGCCGGAAATCAGCGCGCCGATTTTTCCGGCGCCCAGAACCAGGATGTCCTGCATAAATGCTCCAGTGCGTGTCCTGCGCGGGTCGCGAGTGCGCGGCCGGCGGCCTGCTGACGGGCAGGCGAAAGGCGGCAATTGTGCCAAAAATTCACGAAAAAAGAACGGCCTGCAGCCGGGCGGCGAGTGCGCGTGCCGGACGCCCGGCGGCACCGCTGCAAGCCCCTGATTACACGAGAAACTTTTGCCCCGCCGTCGCGCGGCGTGGCATAGTTCGCCGCAACCGGGGCTCGCAAGGCCCCTTTTTTGTCGAACGGTTTTCTTGACGAACCCACTGGTGACACCCGTGACCCGCAACATTCCCGCCACCGAATGGCACCCGGCCCGCTGGCAAGGCAAGGAAGCGCAGCAGCAACCGACGTACCCGGACCAGGCGGAACTCGACCGCACGGTGGCGGCGCTGTCGAAGCTGCCGCCCATCGTCACGTCCTGGGAGGTCGATGCGCTGAAAAGCCACATCGCCCGGGCGCAGCGGGGCGAAGCGTTCGTGCTCCAGGGCGGCGACTGCGCGGAGACGTTCGACGAGTGCACGTCCGAGAACATCGTCGCGAAGCTGAAGATCCTGCTGCAGATGAGCCTCGTGCTGCTGTACGGGCTCAAGAAGCCGATCGTGCGCGTGGGCCGCATGGCCGGGCAGTACGCGAAGCCGCGTTCCGCGGACACCGAGACGCGCGACGGCACGACGCTGCCGAGCTTCCGCGGCGACCTCGTCAACCGCAGCGCATTCACGGAGGCCGACCGTGTGCCGGAACCGCAGCTCATCCTGCGTGGCTACGAGCGCGCCGCGCTCACGCTGAACTTCGTGCGGTCGCTGGTGGATGGCGGCTTCGCCGACCTGCATCACCCGGAATACTGGGATCTCGACTGGGTCGGCCATTCGCCGATGGCCGATGAGTACCGCGGCATCGTCGAGTCGATCTCCGGCTCGCTGGATTTCATGGAGACGATCCTGGGGCGCGAGCTGCACCATGCGCAGCGCGCGGACATTTACGCGGCTCACGAGGGCCTGCATCTCCTGTACGAGCAGGCGCAGACACGCTACCTCGAACGCCGCGGCCGCTGGTACAACCTGACGACACACTTTCCGTGGATCGGCATGCGCACCGCGCAACTCGATGGCGCGCACGTCGAGTACTTCCGCGGCATTGCGAACCCGATGGGGATCAAGATCGGCCCGGGCATGACACGGGAGTGGCTCCAGGAGCTGATCCGCGTGCTCAATCCGAACAACGAGCCCGGTCGCCTGACGCTGATTCACCGATTCGGCGCCAGGTCCGTCGAGCAGCACCTGCCGGAAATGATCGCCGCGGTGCGTGAGACCGGATCCCCGGTGCTTTGGGTTTGCGACCCGATGCACGGCAACACCGAGAGCACGGCGGACGGGGTCAAGACGCGTCGCTTCGACAACGTCGTGGCCGAACTGGAGTCCGCGTTCCGCGTGCACGCGGAGCAGGGCAGCTACCTCGGCGGCGTGCACCTGGAGCTCACCGGCGAAGACGTTACCGAATGCACGGGCGGCGCCCGCGGCCTCACCGACAACGACCTGGCCCGCGCCTACAAGTCGACCGTCGACCCGCGCCTGAACTACGAACAGGCGATGGAAGTGGCCATGCGCATTGCCGGGTTGCGACGCGGCTGATTCAGCGCAGCACTACGGCCCGCCGCGCTGCCGCGTGAGCGCGCGCCACGCGTCGTCGGTCGGCACGGAGCGGTACCGGCCCGGCGCGAGCCCGTCCAGCGACCACGGACCGATGGCGCTTCGTATCAGCCTGAGCGTGGGCAGTCCCACGGCCGCCGTCATGCGCCGCACCTGGCGGTTGCGGCCCTCCAGCAGCCGGACTTCGATCCAGCTGTCGGGAACGCTGGCCCGGTAGCGGATCGGCGGGTCCCGCTCCCAGAGGCCGGGTGGCGCATCGATCGGCCGCGCGGCCAGGGCGCGGGCGCGCCCGTCCTTGAGGCGCACGCCGAGTTCCAGCTTTGCGAGCCGGTCGGCATCAGCAACCCCCTCCACCTGGGCCCAGTACGTTTTGACCACCTTGGACCGCGGCTGGCTGATGCGCGCCTGGAGGCGCCCGTCATCCGTCAGCAGCAGGAGCCCCTCACTGTCGTAGTCGAGTCGGCCCGCCGGGTAGACCGACGGCACGTCGACGTAGTCCGCGAGCGTCGCGCGCGAGCCATCGCCCGAGAACTGGGACATCACGCGGAACGGCTTGTTGAGCAGAATCAGGGGCATGGCGCATTGTAAGCCGCCATTTTGTCGGCCGTCGCAGGATCGGTACAATGCACGCCCCCGAGCGCCGCCCGCGCGGCGGCGCCTCCAACGGTCCCCGAGAAAACGAATGCAATACGATCACATCGACGTGCCGGCTGACGGCACGGCCATCACCGCCAATACCGACCACTCGCTGAATGTGCCGGACAAGCCGATCATCCCGTTCATCGAGGGGGACGGTATCGGCATCGACGTCACGCCCGTGATGCTGGACGTCGTGAACGCGGCGGTCCAAAAAGCGTACGGCGATGCGCGGCGCATCTGCTGGATGCAGGTGTATGCCGGCGCGAAGGCCAACGAGGTCTACGGCGGCGACACGTTCCTGCCGGACGAGACACTGGACGCGTTTCGCCGCTACATCGTCTCGATCAAGGGGCCGCTGGCCACGCCCACCGGCGGCGGCATCCGCTCGCTGAACGTCGCGATACGGCAGACGCTGGACCTGTACGCGTGCGTGCGCCCGATCCGCTACTTCCCCGGCGTGCAGACGCCGATGCGTGACTCGGAACTCGTCAACATGACGGTGTTCCGCGAGAACACCGAGGACATCTACGCCGGCATCGAGTACCCGACCGGCTCGCCGGAAGTGAAGAAGCTGATCCACTTCCTGCAGACCGAGCTTGGCGTGAAGAAGATCCGTTTCCCCGAGAGCTCCGGCATCGGCATCAAGCCGGTGTCCCGCGAGGGCTCCGAGCGCCTGATTCGCAAGGCGTTGCAGCACTGCGTGGACCACGACCTGCAGTCGGTCACGCTCGTGCACAAGGGGAACATCATGAAGTTCACCGAGGGCGCGTTCTGCAACTGGGGCTACGCACTCGCGAAGACCGAATTCGGCGCGGTCGAGAAGGACGGCGGACCCTGGCTCAGCTTCGCGAACCCGAAGACCGGCAACGAGATCATCGTCAAGGACGTCATCGCCGACAACTTCCTGCAGCAGATCCTGATGCGGCCGGAAGAATACGACGTGATCGCGACCCTGAACCTGAACGGCGACTACATCTCCGACGCGCTCGCGGCGCAGGTCGGCGGCATCGGCATCGCGCCGGGCGCGAACATTGGTGACGCCGTCGCCGTGTTCGAGGCGACGCATGGCACGGCCCCGGGCTTCGCCGGGAAAGACCGCGTGAACCCCGGTTCGCTGATCCTGTCGTCCGCGATGATGCTCGAGTACCTCGGCTGGACCGAGGCGTCCGCGCTGATCATGAAGGGCGTGGCGAACACGATCGCCGGCGGCGAGCTGACGTTTGACCTGGCGCGCCTGCGCGAGGCGATTCACCAGCCGAAGCGCAAGGAACGTCCGCACGGCAAGCAGGACGTCGAGCGCGAGCTTGCGCACCTCGTGCCCGGCGCGAAGCTCGTCGGCACGCGCGGCTTCGGGGACGCGGTCATTCGCCACATGGACGACTGAGGCCTTGCCGGACGCGCGCGTATTCGACGCGGGCTGCCGGGACTGCCCGCGGCTCGCGACGTTCCTCGACGACGTACAGGGGCGCTACCCGGACTACTACTGCCGGCCGGTTCCCCCGTTCGGCGATGCCGACGCGCGTTTCCTGGTCGTTGGCCTCGCGCCCGGGATGCACGGCGCGAACCGCACGGGCCGCCCGTTCACGGGCGACCATGCGGGCATCCTGTTGTACCGCATGCTGCACGAGTACGGCTTCAGCAGCGCACCCGAGTCCGTCGCGCCGGATGACGGCCTGGAGCTCACGGGCGGCCGCATCACGAACGCGGTGAAGTGCCTGCCGCCCGACAACAAGCCGGTCGGTGCCGAAATCAACACCTGCAATCGCTTTCTCGCGGCCGAGCTGGCCACGCTGCCGGCCGGGGCGGTCGTGCTCGCGCTGGGTGGCATCGCGCACCGCGCTATTATCAAGGCGGTTGGCGGGCGCCAGGCGGATTTCAAATTCGCGCACGGGGCCGTTCACGCGCTATCCGGTTTCCGGCTGCTCGACTCCTATCACTGCAGCCGCTACAACACGAATACGGGGCGCCTGACCGAGGCGATGTTCGCCGAAGTCTTCGACCAGGCCCGCCTGATGCTGGAGCCGTGAGCGACCGACCGACCTTCGATGCGAAAGACTTCCTGCGCCGGCTGACGCACCGCCCGGGCGTCTACCGCATGCTGAATGCCGCGCACGAGATCATCTACGTCGGCAAGGCGCGCGACCTGCGCAAGCGCGTATCGAGCTATTTCACGCGCTCGCAGCAGGCACCGAAGACGGCGGTGATGCTCGCACAGGTGGCCAACGTCGAGGTCACGGTGACGAACACCGAGGCCGAAGCCCTGCTGCTCGAGAACTCGCTGATCAAGCAGCACCGGCCACGGTTCAACATCCTGCTGCGGGACGACAAGAGCTACCCCTATATTTACGCGTCGACCGATCACGCGTTTCCGCGGCTGCGCTTCCATCGCGGACCACGCAAGGGGCCCGGCCGGTACTTCGGGCCGTACCCGGGGACGACGGCGGTCCGGCAGACGCTGAACGAGCTGCAGAAACTGTTCCTCATCCGCCCGTGCAAGGACAGCTTTTTCCGCAATCGCTCGCGACCGTGCCTGCAGTACCAGATCAAGCGCTGCACTGCGCCCTGCGTGGGCCTGATCAGTGAAGAGGACTACGCGCAGGACTTCCAGGCGGCGCTGCAGTTCCTCGAGGGCCGCAGCGCGGACGTGATCGACCGGTTCGTCAGGCGCATGGAGGCGGCTTCGGCCGACCAGGCTTACGAGCAGGCGGCGCGCTACCGCGACCAGATCGCGAAACTGAAGGAGGTGGCGGCGCGCCAGCTCGTGTCGCGCGACCGCGGCCAGGACCTGGACGTGCTCGGCTTCGCGGGCAACGGCGCCGTCACCTGTATCACGGTGCTGTTCGTGCGCAATGGCACCGTCATGGGCAGTCGGGACTATTTCCCGCGGACGGCCGGCGAGCGGGAGCCGGCCGACATCCTGAACAGCTTCGTCGCCCAGTACTACCTCGGGCGCGATGCGCCGAACGAGATCGTCGTCGGCTTCGAGATCGAGGACGCGGAACTCCTGTCCGCGACGCTGAGCGAGAAGAACGGCCGGAAGGTCGAGGTGCGTCATCGCGTGCGCGGCGACCGGCAGCGCTGGCGCGCGCTCGCCGACACGAACGCCGAGAACGGGCTGAACGTGCGCCTGGCCAGCAACGTGACGCTGAAGCGGCAGTTTCGGGCACTCGCGGAGGTCTTCGAGCTGGAGGATCCGCCCGATCGGCTCGAGTGCTTCGACGTCAGCCACACGGGCGGCGAGGCGACCGTCGCGTCCTGCGTCGTGTTCAACCAGGCGGGGCCGCTGAAAAGCGACTACCGCCGCTTCAACCTGAAGCCCGAGGCCGCGGGCGACGACTACGCGGCGCTGGCGGAAGCACTGCGCCGGCGTTACGCGCGGGTGCAGAAAGGCGAAGTGCCGATGCCGGACATCCTGTTCGTCGACGGAGGGCGCGGGCAGCTCGGCGAGGCGATGACCGTGCTCGCGGACCTCGAGCTGGCGTGGCTGCGGGTCGTGGCGGTGGCGAAGGGGCGCTCGCGCAAGCCCGGCATGGAGCAGCTGTTCCTGCCGGGACGAACGACCGCGCTGCGACTGCCGCCGGATTCGCCGGCGCTGCTGCTGATCCAGCAGATCCGGGACGAAGCGCATCGCTTCGCGATCACCGGCCACCGGCAGCGCCGCGGCAAGGCACGGCGTACATCACGCCTGGAAAGCATCCCGGGGCTCGGTCCCGCCCGGCGCCGCGAACTGCTGCGACAGTTCGGCGGTCTGCAGGGCGTGATGAATGCCGGCGTGGACGATCTCGTCAAGGTGCGCGGCATAGGGCGAACCCTTGCCGAAACCATATACAATGAACTTCACATCGAATAAGAACCCTCCAGCGGCAGTCCCTTGAAACTCAATCTCGCGACCATTCTCACGTTGTTCCGTATCGCGGCGATCCCGGTCGTCGTGATTTGTTTCTACAGCTCGATTCCGCACGCGCGGCCGATCGCGGCGATCCTCTTCGGTATCGCGGCCATCACCGATATGATCGACGGTTGGGTTGCGCGCCGCTACGGGCAGCAGTCCCGCTTCGGCGAGTTCCTCGACCCGGTCGCCGACAAGCTGATGGTCGTGATCGTGCTCGTGATGCTGGTCCAGGCCCAGTCGAGTCTGTGGGAAGACATCATTGCCATGATCATCATCGGCCGGGAGATCACGATCTCGGCGTTGCGCGAGTGGATGGCGACCGTCGGTGAGCGCGCGAACGTGCGGGTCGCGCTATCCGGCAAGATCAAGACGACGCTGCAGATGTTCGGTATCGCGTTCATGGTGTGGCAGGAACCGCTGTTTGGCATCGATATCTACAAGCTCGGCTACGGGCTGCTGATCGTTGCCGCGGTGATGACGATCTATTCGATGTTCGTCTACCTGCGGGCCGCCTGGCCATCGATGAAACGCGATGTGGGCGAGCCCTGACGGCGACCGTCAGCGCTCGAGGCTCGCGAGCAGTTCATCGTCTTCCGTCCGCCAGGCCTCGCCGGCACGCTGTCGAAGCTCCCGCAGGATGCCCGCTGCACGGTCCCGGTCCCCGGTGGCCGCGGCCAGCCGGGCGTCCAGCCGCAGGAAATCCAGTTCCCTCCCGGCCAGCGGCCGCAGTTCCTCGACGTAGCCCGTCGCCGCGTCGAGGCGGCCGTCCTCGATGGCCATGCTCGCCAGGCTGCCGGCTGCCTGCGCCAACGTTCGACGATCGTTGCTGGCTCGCCCGTAGGCAAGCGCCTCGCCGTACAGCTCGCGCGCCCGCTCCGCATCTCCGCGGACTTCGGCGATCTTGCCGGCCAGCCAACGGGCGCGGGCTTCCGACGCCGCATCCTGGTTCGCCACCGCCGCGGCAAGCAGCCCGGCCGCGAGTTGCTCGGCAAGCCCGACATCCCCGTTGTTCAGGGCGGCCTGCGCCAGGCCCAGGCGCGCGCCGCGCAGTCCGTCGGCATCATCGATGCCCGCGAAGATGGCCTCGGCCGCGGCGAACTCGGTGCGTGCGGCCGCATTATTGCCGAGGTCGACGTCGACGAACGCGCGTTGCATGTGGCTGTCCGCGATCAGCAGCGGGTCTCCGTAGTCTTCAGCCGCGGCCGCAACGTCGTCGGCCTGCCGGCTTGCGCGCGTCAGGTCGCCGCGCTCGCGATAAACACCGGTCAGCGCGCTCATGGCGCTCAAGGCACCGCCGGGGTTGTCCAGGTCGCGGTAGATTTCAAGTGCCTGCTCGTGGCGCGCAAGTGCGCCGTCGAGATCGCCCATCCGCCGCAGGATCTTGCCGAGGCGGTTCAGCGAGGGCGCCTCGTAGCGTCGCTGGCCGTGCAGCCGGAAGTACTCGATGGCGCGCTCGGAATACAGGCGGGCCGCGTCGAGATCGCCGGCATGCATCAGCAGCCCGGCAAAGTTGTTGAGCAATTGGCCGGAGGGCGGAAGTTTCGCGTCGTCCAGCTCGGCGAGGGCCTGCTCGTAGTTCGCTTTCGCGGCCTCGACGCGCCCGTAGCGTGAATTGATGAGTGCCAGGTTCGTGAGAATCGTGGCACGGTCTTCCGCGTCTCCGCGTTCCGCGGCGACCTCGAAAGCCGCGTTGAAATCGGCCTCGGCCGCGGCGTAGTCGTTGCGGATGAGGTGCATCACGCCGCGGCTGTTCAGCGTGACGATGAGGGCGCGCGGATCCGCGCCGGAGCGCGCGTCCTCGTGCAGCTCGAGGAACAGCCGCTCGGCCTCTTCCCACTCCCTGAGGTCACGCGTGCAGAGCGCGATCTCATAACGCAGCCAGAACAATTCCGGCTGCTCCGCGCTTGCGAGCCGGAACATGTCCCGGGCGGCGGCGAGGTCGCCCTGTAGTTCGAGGTTCAGCGCACGCGCGTAGAGCTCGTTAACGAACGGGTCCGTCGAAACCTTGGCGAACCGTTCCTCGTCGGGCGGCGGTTGCGCGCCCTGCAGCAGCTCGCCGAGGACGTTGGCGAGGTCGGCTGCCAGCGCGGCGGGCGCGTCGCCGACGATGATGCGACGGACCTGGCGGCCGTCGGGCCCGGTCAGCACCGCCTCGATGCGGTCCAGACCATTGCGCCGGTCGAGCACGGTATACAGCACGGAGTCCGCATCGGCGCGCTGCCGCAGACGTTGAACCAGGTCGGCATCGGGCGGCGCATCGAGCGGATTGCTGCCGATCGTCGCGAGTACCGGCCGCTCCTCGGCCACGCGCACGCCCTGTTCCTCGAGCATGCGTGCGAGAAGGCTCATGATCCCGACCCGCGCCCAGTCGAGCTCGGCATCCCCGGTGTGGTTCGTCACCGGCAGCACGGCGACCATGCCGGGGTCGGCGGGGGACGCCGAGTGTTGCAGCCACCAACCGAGGACGCCCGCGATCAGCAGGGTGGCCGCCGCGGCCGGCAACCAGCGTGCCGCGGACAGGCGGGTCGGCGCCGGCGGGTCCGCGATGGCGCTCGGCGCGGCCGAACCGTTCCCGACGAGATCGGCGGTGAAGCGATAGCCATGGCCGTGCAGCGTGCGAATGATCGCCTGGCTGTCCGCGTCGTCGCCCACGGAGCGGCGGGCCTTCATCACGCAACGGCTGAGGGCGGTCTCGGTGACGACCTGGCGGGGCCAGACGGCGTTCAGGAGCTCGTCCTTGCTGACCGCGCGGTCCCGGTGCTGCACCAGGTACAGCAACAGCTCGAACGCCTTCGGCTCGGTGTCGACCAACGCGCCGTCGCGGCGCAGTTCCCGGGCGGAATCGTCGAGCGCGTAGGCGCCGAATCGGTAGATCACGCGCCGCAGCCCTCCGTCAGCAAATGGTCACGAATTCGTCCGTCCCCGGTCAGGACTTAGCGCGCAGTGTACGACGAGAATGCAGGGCAGGCCACAAGGCCCCTGCAAACAAAGACTTACCGGAGACCACCATGAAACGCACACTGATCTTTCTGTACGGCGTCGCGAGCTATGCCCTGTTTTTCGGCTGCTTTCTCTACGCCATCGGCTTCATCGGCAACATCGGCGTACCGAAGGCGATCGACTCGGCGCCGCTCGCACCTCTCGGCACATCACTCGCCATCAACCTGGCGTTGCTCACGCTCTTTGCGGTGCAGCACAGCGGAATGGCGCGCCCCGCGTTCAAGCGCTGGCTGACGCGCTTCATCCCGCCCCAGGCGGAACGCAGCACCTACGTGTTGCTGTCCACGCTGTGCCTCGGACTGCTGATGTGGCAGTGGGCGCCGCTCGGCGGCGTGATCTGGAACGTGACCACGAACTGGCTGGCGATCACCCTGACGGCGCTGTACTTCGCGAGCTGGGCGCTGTTGTTGTACGCGACGTTTCTCCTCGACCATTTCGAGCTGTTCGGGCTGCGGCAGTCGCTGCACGCACTGATCGATCGTCCGATGGCGGCCATGGCGTTCAGGACCCCCGCGCTGTACCGGATCGTGCGCCACCCGATCTACGTCGGCTGGCTCGGCATCTTCTGGTTTACACCGACGATGACGGTGACGCACCTCGTCTTCGCCGTGGTGGCCTCGCTGTACATCCTGGTCGGCATCAAGCTCGAGGAGCGCGACCTGGAGGCCGCCCACCCGGAGTACCGCCAGTACAAGCGGAAAGTGCCGGCGCTGCTGCCGTCGTTCCGCCGCCGCCTGGCCGGCGGTGCCCGCGTGGAAACGGCCTGATGGCCGGGCCCCGGCCGCGGGCCGGGGCCATTCCTCGAACCCGCTCAAGGAGACCTTTCATGAACCTGTTTACCGACGCGCAGCGCCTTGCGTTACTGCGCCGGATCGGCACCGCTGCCTTCCTGTTCTTCCTGGTCAAGGGACTGTTGTGGCTTGCGGCGCCGTTCGTGTTCCTGCTGGCCATCTGACTTGACAGAGGCCGATTAGCGACTAGAATTGCCGATCCTTTCCGCGGGAATAGCTCAGTTGGTAGAGCGCAACCTTGCCAAGGTTGAGGTCGCGAGTTCGAGCCTCGTTTCCCGCTCCAGGTACCGAAACGCCCCTCTAGAGGGGCGTTTTTTTTGGTCCCGCGTCGCCCGTCAGGGCTTCCGGAAAAGCAGCGTGAAGCGGTCCGTGTTGCCCGTCACCGTGTGCCGGCCGACCTCGTACACCAACTCGTCGTCTGGCCGGTAGTGCAGGTCGGAATAGCCCACGAACTCGAACCCCGCGTCGAGCATTTCCTTGATGACCAGCACCGGATCCAGGCGCCGGCGATTCTCGCTGTAGTCGGCCTGCATGTGGCGCCGGGTGTGATCCACCACGCCGTACAGGCCGCCTTGCTTCAAGGACCGGAAGACCGCGTCGTTCATCTTCTTGCGCGACTCCGCGTTGAAGTTGTGCAGGTTGCGGAACGTCAGCACCATGTCGAGATTCGTGAGCCCGAAATCGACGGCGTCGACCACGTAGAGGCCGATCGTATCGTCGCGACGCATGTTGTCGCCCGCGTCGACGACGGTGACCTTTCCGAAGCCCGGCTCCTTCAGGACACCCTCGCTGACGCGCCCGGTCCCCATCGAGACGTACAGCTTGCCGTTGTCGGCGAGGACAGGGGCGAGAATGCGGGTGTACCAGCCGCCACCGGGAATCAGTTCCAGCACGCGCATGTCGTCTTCGAGGCCGAAGAACGACAGGGTCTCGAGCGGTCGGCGGTTCGCGTCACGGTCACGGTCGGCCTGCGGACGCGCCTCGGCCGCCATCGCCGCCTGCACCTTTGCGTCGATCGGGCCGGCACTGGCCGCGTGGGCCGCGACGAGGAGCAGGCTGGTGGCGACGAGTCGTGCCATCTTCGTTGCAGTCATTCGGAATCTCCGGTGCATGGAATGTCAGTTTGTCAGGACGCGCAGCGCGTCCGCGATCTCGGCAAGCAATGCGGCGCAATCTTCGGCGCCGGCAGGCCGGGACATGCCTTCCGTGGTGGCTATCTGGCGTTTCTCGACCTGGTCCTCCCAACTGCGCAGGATGTTGCGCTGTTGCTCGACGTCGAAACTGCTGTCGAGCACGTCGCGCGGGCGGTCGAAGACGTCGGCCGGATCCCCCATCGCATTGTCGTAGTCGTCGCACATCAGCTACATCCGCAGGCGTATCAGGTTGCGTCCAATACTGACCGTCCACCCCGCGGATCGCAAGGCGCCGCGCCCGGCCATCATGGTTTGCGCGACACGATCGGTACGCGGACGACGCGGACCCCGGGCGCATCGTCGGCGCTGTCGGTCCACGCGAGAATGAGGCTTTCGTCGCGGTATTCCATCTGCGGCACGACGCGGCCAAGCGACGTTGCGCCCACGGTCACGACCTCGCCGAGCTTGCCGCCGGTCGTCATTCCACGCAGCCGTACCGCGTAGCCGTCGGCCTCCGGTTCGACCCAGGTCACGGCGAATTGCGCCGCGTCGAGCCACGCGATGTCCACGTAGCCCTGGACCCGGCCGGATGCAATGTCTACCGGACTCGAAAAACTCTGGCCCCCGTCACGCGACACGGCCGCGCGAATGCGCGGCACGTCGCCGGCGGCCGTGAACCAGGCGACTCCGACCAGCGAACCGGACGCCGCGAGGGCAGGGCCGTTGACCGGGCACGCGGCAATTTGCCAGCCGTCGTCGGCGACAGCCTTTCCGGGGCTCCACTTGCCGTTCGTGAATCGGCTGACGTAGATGTCTCGGATCTCGTCGGCCGTCCGGTCTCGGTAAGCGACGAGGATGCCACTACTGGTCACCACTGCCGCCGTGCTGCAGCAGTCGCAGACGAAATCGTCGATAACGTGTTCGCCGGAGAGGGAGCCGTCGCCCGCGATCGTCGCTGCACGCAAGGTCATCCCGGTTGCGGCGAGCTCGGGCCCCGCATTACCGGCGGTCTTGCGACCGTCGAGCCAGATCAGCCCGACACCGCCCGGCGCACGGAACTTCGACACAAAGCCGTGTTCGGTGGGGGTGCCGTCCGTGTGCGGGGTGACGGCGCCCGACCACGATGCGCCCCGGTCGTCTGACGCGCTGACGCGCACGTCGTAGGCATACGGCACGTCCCCGCTCTTGCTGAGCCAGTGTGCGACCCAGCGGGACTGGCCCTGCGCTTTTCGTTCGAGCGCGAGCACCGAGGGCGTGTCCGCCCAGTTGACGAACATGCGGGGGTCGGACACCACGTCGACGGGCGCGTTCCAGGCGCTGCCGCTCCAGTCCGCGACCCGCAGGGTGCCGCCGTGCTCGGTGGGTTCCATCCAACTCAGCAGCAGCTGCCGGCCACCGCCAGTGGTCAGCCGCGGGCCAAGGCTGCCGAGGTTGCCCGGGAAGGCCACCGGTTCGGCCGGCCCAGAGACCGGCGGTGCAGGGCCAGTACAGGCGGCCTGAAGGGCAAGCAGCAGCAGGAACGCGGTTCGCACGAGGTGGACACTCCGTCAACGCCGGGCAAGTGGCGCTGGCGCCCACATTTGACACCCGGGAACGGGCGGTTGGCAAATTGACCCCCGGCAGCAGGTCGGTATACTGCGTCGCCTGCGAAGTGGCACCCTGGCTAGGTGGCAGAGTGGTTATGCAGCGGCCTGCAAAGCCGTGGACGCCGGTTCGATTCCGACCCTAGCCTCCATTTTCACAAGCATCAGTTCGCCGGCAAGCGGGGTTTTTTCGTGCCACAAGGCAGCCCGGGTGGCGGAATTGGTAGACGCTGCGGACTTAAAATCCGCTGTCCGCAAGGACGTGCGGGTTCGAGTCCCGCCCTGGGCACCAAAGAATTCAAATAGTTACGATCGCGGCATAGCCTGCCATTCCCAGCGTCGTTGACAATTGGTCCACGAATGGTCCAATCGCTGAGCACCCATCAGCAACGGGCAGGTGAATATGGCAACGATAACCGAGCGGGCAGGGGTCAGCGGGGCGAAAGTCTGGCGCGTCAGGATTCGGCGATCCGGATACCCCGACCAAACCGCTACCTTCAAATCGAAATCGGACGCGAAGCGCTGGGCCACGACGACCGAGGCGGCCATTCTCGAGGGCCGGCATTTCGTGTCGCAGAAATCGAAGAAGCACTCGCTTGCCGACGCGATCGACCGTTACCTCGACGACCAGCTGCTTGCACTCTCGGAGAGCGAGCAGCGGAATCGGAAGCGCCACCTCGAGTTCTGGCGGAAGCACCTAGGCAAGATGACGTTGGCGCAGCTCTGTAATGACGCCGAGCCGATTCGGGAGACCATGGCTTTGCTGCGGCGCTCGAAGACGAAACGGGGCGGTTTGCGGTCCGCAGGCACGACGAACCGCTACTTCGCGTCGCTCTCGAAGCTGTTTACTTCGGCGATGCGCTGGGGCTGGGCCAGCTCGAATCCGATGCGCCTGGTCGACAAGCTTCCGGAACCGGCGGGCCGGGATCGCTTCCTCTCCGACGATGAGCTGCACCGGTTGCTCGAAGCCACGGCGGCCAGCACGGATCCCTACCTCGATATCGTGGTGAAGCTGGCGCTAACCACCGGCGGCCGATATGCCGAAATCATGGGGCTGACTTGGAGCGATGTCTCGCTGGACCGGCAGACCGTGACGTTCCGCAAAACCAAGAACCGGGATGTCCGTACCGTGCCGCTCGTTGAGCCGGCTCTGGGCGCCGTGACAGCGTTGAGCGAGAGGAAGCGCGCCGACACCGATCTGCTCTTTGCGTGGTCCCGGCCCGATCTCCCCAAGAACATTCAGGCCGGGTGGAAGAGGGCACTCAAGGAGGCCGGGATCACTGATTTCAGGTTCCACGACCTCAGGCATAGCTGCGCAAGCTTTCTTGCGATGAACGGCGCGCGTCCCAGCGAACTGGCCGCGGTACTGGGGCACAAGACGCTGTCGATGGTGAAAAGGTATTCGCACGTCAGCGAGGCGCACACGGCCGATCTGGTGCGTTCCATGGCCGAGCGCAGGTTCGGGGGAGGAAAGTCGTGAGCGTGACGCGCACGCCGGATCCTTCGGGTCTGCTAGATGACAAGGTGGAGATTGACCCGTCTGACCCGACCCCTGAGGATCGGGTGGCTTTTGTCGAGATGTTCGAATACAGCCTTCCCTGGTTTCGCGTAGAGCGGCTTCGCCGGCACGAAAGCCTTTCGGAAAAAGCTGACGCACTATTAGAGTTGCTCAAAGCTAGTGGCAACCTCAAGGTTCCGGATTCGGTGCTGGGTCAACCGCTAAAGATTTGCAGTTCCGACTACAAGTTGCCCGATGCGCTGGAACTTCAGCTGCTGAAAGTCGAGCACTATGCTCGCTATCTTGATACGTGCGACGCGATGATCGAAAAGAAGAAGCGGGATGCTGCGAAGCGAAAGCACAGCAATGCCGAGATCGATGCCGCACTCCATCAACACAATGGCAATCGAACCAAGGCTGGGAAGTCGTTGAAGCCTACCATGACGCCACGTGGCATCAACATGCGAATCAGGGATGAAGACGAACTCGCGCACTGGCGGAAGTCGTAAGTCTTCCCGGGGAAAACTTACGACTTCCTATTACATCGCTGCTGCCGCCTCGGTAAGTATCTAGCCTCCGAAAAAGGAGGCAGCCATGAACACCCCCCAAAACCGTCCAGCACCGGCTTCGCGCAGGTACGTTCCACTTTCGAGGTGGCCCAATTTTCATCCGTGGCCGAGTGTCCTTGGACTGAGGAGCATGAAGCATCGGGCCGGTGCCGTGGTTGCCCAGGCCGACCGCGGCGCGGTTGTTGACGAGGAAGAGCTGCGGCGAGCTCGTGACCTACTGGCCTGCTTCGTTGAGACGTACGGCCGCGTTTTGATCGACGAACCAGCCTTTCTCGCCCTAATCGCCGCCGGCCGACTTGGTACGCCCGCGTGACTGCGGCCTCCAGATCGTGTGCCCGGTGTACGCGGAAATTTGTTCCTGCCCGCGATTTTCATCGCTTGTGCCGCTCGTGCCGCCACACGTTACGGCAGCTGGCGGCGTGGGGTCGCCTGCAGGAGCGGTCGGCGCTGCAGCGCAAGCGCGGCAATCCGGCCGCCGACAGGGCGTTTTGCTCGTGACCCCGCAGCCTCCTGGCGCCCGTGAGTGGCTCGACGCCCCCGTCGCCCCCATGGTCGTTCTCATGGGCAGCGGCGCAGAAGAGCAAGCAAATCTGTCCGAAATTCCGGTGCTCTGGCTTCTGCCTGGTCGCGACCCACGAATTTATCGTTGGCCCGCAGCCGCGTACCCGGCGATCGTCCTCGAGGTTGGCTGTGCCGATCGAGCAGATTCGATTTGGCTGGCGAATCAGCTATTGCGCGACGGAGCCGCTCACGTCGTTGTACGCAAATTCTCGAAGCCGGCCGATGGATGTTTGGATGCCGGCTTTTAGTCGTTTTCAACGGTTCTCTCGCGGCTTTGTAGGCGCGAGCCTGCCCGGCAGACAGTCATGAGCATCCGGGAGCGCAGATTCCTCCGGGTCGCCGATTGGAACCAGTTTCAATACGGCGACCTTCGCAAAAAACCTAAAGCACCTTGGGCTTGGTGCAGGCTGCCAAGGATACTTCTCGCTAATCCAGATTTTCAGGCTCTCACGATGCCGCAACGAGGAGCATTCCTTTGTTTCCTGATGCTCGCTTCCGAAACCGGCAACTTGATTCCCGCCGACCCGAAGTACATTCGAAGTCGCGCGCAAGTCGATCCGAGATTGACTCAAAGTCTCACCAAAGTCGGGCTTATTGAGGAAATAGCGTTGGACTCGGATTCGCAAGAAGTCAAAGAGTTACGTCGAATTTTCTCCGGAGGTCGTCCGCCCCCAGAGGAAGAGGGGAGAACAGAATCAGAAAAGAGGGTATCCCCGCCTGAAAGACTGTGTCGACTTACTCCTGCCAGACCGCAAACTCAGTCGGAAGCAAGGCACGTCACCGACGTGCTCTGCGATACCACCGTTCCGCCTGGAGTTCGTCGGATCGGCAGGCAACCTGAATTCGATCTGTTGCTGAAGGCATGTCTCGAGGCCCGCGTAACCGGCTCTGATTGGAATGGCCAGACGGATGTGGTCCGTCAGCAATTTGGCTTCGTCCTGTCTGACCGCCAGCACCAGCAGCTTGAGCGGCAACTGAACGACAGAGCGCACCGATGACTCGCTTTGCGCCGACAGTCCGCGGGCAACGGGTCCCTCTCCCCGGGTGCCCCTACCGCGGGCGCGCTAGCGCGTGGATTTCGAGACTTTTTAGGACCACATAGGGTTTCGTTTCGCTTTGGTTTTTCGGTGACCAATCAAGGGGATAACGACCGTGACGCCGCGACGGGCCGCAGAGTCCGGGCTGCGCTCGACCGTGGCCGCGAACTGGCCAACGCCGCGAAGCGCCGGCGCCACGAGGCGCTGCTCGAATTGGTTCGCGTCGAGGCCGACGCTGACAAGGCCCGTGGCTATCGTGTCCATGGGCGCGCGCAGCGAATCGCGACAACGCTGGCGGCATACGCGAGCAGGTCGACGATTTATCGACTCCACGCCGAAATTTCTCGAACCGTCCTGTGTGAGACGCGCGGCGTGATTAACTCGACGCGGGTACGCAATGGAGGACGAAAATGAGTAGATCGGCAGTTCTCGAGCGAGACCGCGCTGCGACGATTATTCAACTCGGCGCGCAGTTCGGGCTTGGCCAGCTTGCACTTGAGGCAGTCCGCCGCGGAACCACGATCACGGAGTTCCAAGCGCAGGCCGCGCAGCGAGCGGTCGCCGACCGCTCTGGCTTCAGCTTCGCCGGCGCGCTTCGGGCAATGTTCGAAGACCCTCGTACCCCCAAGCTCGGCGGCATCGAGGGCGACCTTTTGAGGGAATACGCCGGTGGGGAAGGCTTCGATCCGCTCACGTGGCAGATTCCATGGTCTGCGTTGGTGACCCGAGATCTCAATGTCGGCGCCGGCTCTGCGGGCGGCTTCCTGGTCGGGGATCAACGCATCACGGCACGCGACTTGCTGCGCCCGCATTCCGTCGTCGTTTCTGGCGGGATCGAGATCGTCGATAACGTGTCCGAAGGTGCGGCCGTTCCGGTCGGCAGTACAACCACGTCGATCGCTTGGCTGGCGTCCGAGACTGATTCAGCTTCTCCGTCGACGCCAGCAATGTTGCAGATAGCAGCCGCTCCAAAAATTGCGGTGGGGCTACTGCAGTTCTCGCGCCGCCTGCTGCAGCAAGCTTCGATTGAATCCTTCGTCCGTCGCGAGCTAATCAAGACAGCGGCGACAGCTGTCGATGCCGCGGCGCTTGGCGGCTCGGGCACCTCGGGCGAGCCGCTCGGCATCGTCAATGTCGCCGGAGCAAACGCTGTTGACGGGAGCAGCTTCTCGCACGCCAAGGCGGTTGCGATGAAGGGCGCATGCGCCAACGCAAACGCCCCAGACTCAGAAATCACCTTCGCGGCGCCGCCCGCCGTTCGCGAGTTGCTCGAGCTACGCGAACTGACATCCGGCTCCGGTCAGTTCGTCTGGAAGAATGACCGAGTCGCCGATCGGACCGCCACAGTTTCGACATCGATGCCGGCCGCGACTTTGACTGCAGGTGCATGGTCGACAGCGACTTTGCTCCTGTATGGGCGTAGAGGAGTCCAGCTCGACTTCAACAGATTCGATTCGGCGTTGTTCCGAGCCGGAATCCTCCAGTGCCGCGTCCTGGTGGCCTGCGACGTGCTATTTCCGCAACCCGCCGCGTTCAGCGTTGCGAGTAGCATTTCATGACCGTCGTCGACGATCTGCGGGCGCATCTGAGTCGGAAGCCCACGCCGACGCGGCGCATTCGTCGCACTGGCCGCGCCTTCCGACACCAAGGCCGCATTATCGAAGTGGGCGAGATTGTAACGGTCGACGAGGATGTCGCTCGCTCATTGGTTCTAATTCAGGCTAAGGCTGAATTTTGCGATTAACCCGGCCGCGCGATGCTATGCATCCGCGGCGCCCCGCACTGGATTGCCTCGGGGGTTGTGCAAAAAAGGCGCCAGCGCTCGCGGCCGGTCAACTCCAGTGCTGGCGCGGCGGGCCGCTACCGCTGCGTGACGGCGGGCGTTCTCTCGAACGTGGCCGGCGCCGATGGTGCAACATCCATCGTCGTCGGCCGAATCTTTATATGGTCATTCTGTATCGTCACGTGATAGCCTTCGACCAGCGTCGAGCACCGTGTTGCTGCGGACAATGGAATTGGGGACTCCGTGATAGCCAATCGACAACTGGGTACTCCCAAACTGCAGCCAATCTTGAAATGGGCGGGTGGCAAGAGGTGGTTCGTCACCAACCATTCAGAACACTTGAACATTGATTTTGACCGGTATATCGAGCCATTCGCCGGCAGCTGCGCTGTGTATTTTCACTGCCAACCAGACAAAGCAATCTTGGCAGATGCCAATCCAGAGCTAATTAATGTGTACAACACGCTTCGCTCCGATTGGAAAAAAGTCTACGCGAAGCTGGTCGAGCACAATAGACGCCATTCAAAACAGTACTACTATCATATAAGGGCAAGCCGGCCGAGAACGAAACACACTCAGGCCGCTCGCTTTATTTACTTGAATCGCACTTGCTGGAATGGGCTTTATCGAGTCAATAGAAACGGGCAATTCAACGTTCCAATAGGCACCAAGAGCTCAGCTATACTTGATACGGACGACTTCGAATCCGTTCATCATTTGCTTCAAAGTGCAGATATCCGCTGTGCGGATTTTCGTGAAACGATTTTCGAAGCTCGACGCGGCGATCTACTCTTCGTGGATCCTCCGTATACGGTTCGTCACAACCTAAACGGGTTCGTAAAGTACAACGAAACTCTGTTTTCTTGGGCGGACCAGGTCGACCTTTGTGCAGCGGTCAAGGCTGCCAAGTCTCGTGGAGCCACCCTCTTGATGACCAATGCGAATCACCCATCGATCAAAGAGCTATATGGCGACGAATTCGAGATTGATGTCGTCTCCCGGTACAGCTCTATTTCCTCAAGTAACCAGTCGCGTTCGAGTTTTGAAGAGCTCATTATCCGATAGAAGTTGTCCTGCCCGTCTCTCGGCCAAGCAGTCAGCGACAGGCTGGTATCAGTAATGGGTATTAGTCTCGCCCTCACCGGATTGGTCGCGATTGTGTTTCTGATAATGCTTCTGCATCAGGGGGCAAGCAGAACTCACTGGCTTCATGCAGCCGGACAGATATTGTTCATCTGGGTATTAAGCAACATTCCACTAGGCTTCTTGCTTATAGATTCAAGCCTAGACCCTTCGAGCAAATCCATATTCGATTCGATCCGACAGCAAGTCCGAATGGGCGAAGCCGTCGTGTACTTGGCGGCAATTTTGGCGCCAGTCCTCTTCACTTTGCTGATGAACTACAGTGTTTCTGCCAAAGTGTACGTAATGACGAATATTGTAGGCGTCATTTTGTGTGTTGGATGTGCATCGTATATTTACGCACTCCATATTAGACAGGCTCCTGCTGATACAGATACGCTTTTCATCATTACCGGTACGCTGTATGCGCTTTGCGTTCTAATTTGGTACTTCTCAGTTGTTTACGAATTGATCGTTACGAATCCGGACCCTGGAAAATCCTCTAAAGATAGAGCGACTGAGATTGAGGACAGCCTCCCGTGACCAAGTCAATTGAGATCCCATGCATAAAGATCGATCAGCCAATCGGGCAGTTCTACGTTGGCGTCATTAGTCATTCTGATTTGCTCAAGATTTGTTTCGTAGATCAGCGAGAATTGAATTCTGAACTTGATGATTTCATTGGTATTCAAAGGCAGCTATCTCGCTCACGCGTTCGGAAAATTGAGGAATACGTTAGAAACGTTGATGCGACGTTTCCAACTTCAATAATTATTTCGATCCGAGACGCGAATTGTTCGTGGGACGGCAGACGGCGCACTCTGAAAATTCATGAGTCGAAGGCCACCAAGTTCGATGACATCGCCAAGATTCTAGATGGGCAGCATCGCGTCGAAGGCTTGAAGGTCTTGGATCCGAGCGATACATTCGAACTCAATGTAACAATCTTTGTTGAAGTGGATGTTGCAACTCAGGCGAACATATTCGCTACTGTGAATTTGGCTCAAACAAAGGTGAACAGAAGTCTTGTTTACGACTTGTTTTCCTATGAGCGAGTTCGGAGTCCGCAGAAGTCCTGTCACGAGATAGTTGTCGCGCTTAATAACTCCAAGTCAAGCCCATTCCATGATCGAATTAAGAGGCTGGGAGTTGCGACGCCAGGAGTCGAAAACGAAACGCTCACACAGGCGGCATTTGTCGAGTCGCTAATGAATTTCGTATCGAAAAAGCCGACAGAGGACAGGAACAGTTTCTTGCGCAAACTTCGACTTCAGGGCCCAACTCTGGAGGAATTGCAGGCGTTGCCTTTCCGAGGTTTGTGGCTAGCGGCCAAGGAAGACGACATAGCAAGAATACTTTTTAATTACTTCAGTGCTGTAGTTCAGAAGTGGCCGAACTCATGGCAAAACGTCAAGAGAAAGGGCAACGTGCTACCGAAGACCAACGGGTTCAAGGCGCTAATGAGATTCTTGAAGCCCGTATACTTGGATATTGTTGGTGATAATTTTGGAGAGATTCCGAGCACGATAAAGTTCGCAAAGTATCTGTCGCCGGTCACCTTGCGAGACAAGGACTTTAATGTTGAGACTTTCCCGCCTGGAACGAGCGGTGAATCTATTTTGTACAAAGAGTTGATGAGGTCGGTGTTTAAGTAGGGGCTTTCGGCCAATCTGTGGCACCCCTAGTTCGAATCTTGATACTTGGAATGCTAAGGCGTAATTGAAGCTTCATCGGCTTTTAGGCCCTCCAAGTGATTGCGCCGAATCTCTATTTGTCGGCCGACTTGGACTGCGCGATTTCTTTTCGAGGCTAGACTTAGTTGCGACGCGCTTTCTAAGCCTATGGGTGGGAGTCTGTTTGGGCTCCGGAACTTGCGCCAAGCATCGTGCCTTGCGTCAGTGGGCCTTCCATACACACCGCCAAGATACTTGAGGAAGTGTGCGTCGATGCTTGAGCGAAGTGTCCGTTTTGTTGTCGCAAATTCGAGCGGTCAGCGGGCGGCTACTTGGAAGTGCTGGACGTCGCCTAACTTCCCCGATGTCTATGTTGCGTGTCGCGAAGTCGGCAGCGCGGTCAAGGCTAGCTTGCATAGGTCAGGCGATTGGCGACTTGCCTACATCGAAGGCTTCTATAGCCGCGCGTTCTCAGCGCCGCGGCAGGCAGAGCACAGTCGCCTCATCCAACGTTGGCCACGACCTTCGGAGTTGGCGCCTGGTGTCACTCTGGCGCTCCAAATCTACACACCATTGGCCGCTGTGGCTTCTCCAATCGAGCGCTTCGGCAAGCGAATAGTCCATATCCCGGCGCCGCAACCGGCCGCGTCGATCGAGACCAGTCTATTCATACTGACTGGCGACGCTGTCAGTTGCCGGTGCCCCGGTGCGACTTCTATGGGCACGCGGTTGGTTGGGTCCATGCGCCTAGTAAACGGGGACAAGGTAGCGGTGGTCTATCGAGAATGTGCGTTCCCCGAAGTGCTGCGCGGGCCGGTCAAAGGTCATTTTCTTGAGGGCGTGGATCGCAAATCGATCAAATCCGAGTACCTTCGGATGCTTGTATTCGGCGACAAGCTCGATGGCACGCGCTGCTTATTCGAAATGATCGTCCGACCAAGCGACGGCAGAGGTTTGACCGATCGGCTCGTGCGATAATCGGGCCAGAGATGGCCTACGATCCCCTCAAATATCTGCCTCTGCTCGACGACTATACGTCGAGATCTGCTGACCGACTGCGTCGGAATGCCAGCCTGGTCGCGTTTACGGTCATTGTGATCGACCTATTTGACGTCTCTCTGGCGGGTATCTCGATCGCGGGGGTGCCTATTATTGCCGGCAAGGAATGTCTGGCGGGCTCAGTCGCCGCCGTTGTCCTCGTCTTTTGGTCTGTGGCGTTCGCCGTCCGCTATTGCGCCGATGTCGGACGTCGCCGGGAGAACATCCGGCTCTTCAAGTCCATAATTGACCCAATAAAGAGGCAGATTCAGAAGGTCGAGGAAAGAATCAGCGGTGACCCGCATCGAGCTATTCCGGCTTCGCATCCGCAAAACAAGGCAGTTGTGAAGGCTTACGAATCGCAGGTGAGGCGCACCAAAGTGGCCAGAGGCCTGCTTTTTGCGTCCCGGTTGTTCGAATGGCTGCCAGCGGCGATTGTTATCGTCTGGGCCGCGTACATTCTCGCTGGGTATCTGTTCGGAGAGGCCTCGACCTATTGCTCTTGCCGCGGCTCTGAAGCCCTCGTCGGCTGCGTCTAATCGGGTCCGCACCGCAGATTTGGTCCAATTTTGGGCCACGCATCGCCAGAAACGCCCCGAAACAGGCTGAATTGACCAGCATCGGAAAATCGGAGTTTTCCCCGCAGAGTCGTGGCCTTACGGCACAATTCAGCACCGGTGAGAACCACTGAAAACCTGCGCAACCACGACTTAAAATCCGCTGGGAGTAATCCCTTGTGGGTTCGAGTCCCACCCCGGGCACCAAGCCCTCAGGATCAGTCTTCGTCGGGCTGCGCCGGAGCGCACTCACGGTCCGGCCGACCGCCCGGCCCGAGGCGCTTCATAACACGTTCGTAATGCTGCATCAGTCGCGCGCCGCGCTCTTCGTCGCTCTCGCCATCCATGGGCTTCACGGCCGGTATCCATACGTTTGATTTCACGGCGCGGGAGTTTATCATCCTCGCATGACCGAACAAGAATTCGAACGAAGGTCTGCCGTCCTCAGAGCCCAGGTCGATGCCGCCCATGCCGGTTGGCTGCGTCACCCGGCGAGCTCCGAGCGGCTAGCGCGCTACGAGCATGCACTCGTTCAATACGATCGGGATCGCGAGCGACTGTTGCTCGAGTACTTCCACGTCACCCCCGTCTAGTTCCGAAACCGGAACCGCATCACAGCCGAAACCTCGACTGGTTAACACTTTTGACACGCCGACGCGGCCTGTCATTCGTGGATCACTCGCCACACCTCAGAATCGTCTCTCAACTTCGTGGGAGACCGACATGGCCACGGTCGTTCAGGACAACGTTGACTATCGCTTGCTGAACAATCTCAGCAACCTCGTCATTTGCAGCCAATGCCTGCGAAACGGTCGCGTCACGCCGGTGCCGCAGATCATTTCGGCGGACCGCAAGGTGCGCAATGTCTGCAGCGACTGCCGGCACGGCGCCTTGCCTGCCAGCCGGCGGCGCGTAACGGGCAAGCTGCTCCCGTTCCGGCGGTAGCTCGCCCGGCAGTGATTCCGCGGCCCCATGGTGCGAGAATGGCGCCATGGCGAAACTCTACTTCTACTACTCGTCGATGAACGCAGGTAAGTCGACGGCGCTACTGCAGTCGAGCTACAACTACCGCGAACGGGGCATGCGCACGGTCGTGCTCACGCCCGAACTCGACAACCGCTACGGCGTCGGCAAGGTTACGTCGCGGATCGGGATCGAATCCGACGCCGTCGTGTTCCGCCCCGACGACAATCTGCACGAGATCGTCGCGCGGGAATTGGCATCGGGACCCCTGCATTGCGTGCTCATCGACGAGGCGCAGTTCCTCAGCCGAGAGCAGGTGTTTCAGCTCAGCGATGTCACGGACGAACTGAACGTCCCGGTGCTGGCGTACGGGCTGCGCACCGACTTTCGCGGCGAGCCTTTCGAGGGCAGCAAGTACCTGCTCGCCTGGGCGGACGTCCTCAACGAGCTCAAGGCGATCTGCGAATGCGGCCGGAAGGCGACGATGGTCCTGAGGCTGGACGCCGAGGGCAAGGCGATCCGGGAAGGCTCACAGATCGAAATCGGTGGAAACGATCGCTACCTGTCGATGTGCCGCCGGCATTTCAAGGAACACTTCTACCGGCGCTGACACCCGTTGCGATCACGCGCCGAGCGTCGGCTCGTTCTCACTCGGCACCGGCAGGATTGCCGTGTTCTCCCGGGCAAGCAGGGATCGCATGTCCGCAAGCGTCTTCATGACCGCCGTTTCGACGAACTCGCTGCCTTCGACCGAGCCGCGCCGGGTGGCGTGGGGGTCGGAATATTTCAACCGGTGATGCCCTACGCTGATGACGTCGTCATGGATGAGGACATGATTCGACACGCGTTTCGAATTGACGAAGGTGCCGTTGGTGCTGTTGAGGTCCATCAGGATCGTCGATCCGCCGTTGCGTACCAGCAGCAGGTGGTGCCGGCTGACGAATCGGCTTTCGACGGCGATGTCGTTGTGTTCGGAGCGCCCGATCAACAGGCGCTGCGACGTGAGTTCGACGGTCTGCAGGAGCTTGCCGTCGTGCGAGACGAGCAGCGTCGGTGGCGGTGTCGGCTCATCGGTCGGTGCATCAATCCGCGTCTCCGCCACGTCTTCCCAGGTGCCGCGAGGGATGGTGGGGCGCTCGATGCAGTCGATCGATACCGGCAGTGCCTGCGCTTTGGCCAGCGCCAGGAGCGCAACGCGGTCCAGTACGCCCGGCCAGCCGCCGGTTGCTCGCCACAGTTCGTTGCACACGGATTGCGGGAAGACGTACTCGGGCGTCATGTTGCCGGCTGCACGCAATTTCGCGTGCAGGTAGCCCGACGTTTCGTCCATCGCCAGCGGGCGCAGGTGTATGTCGCCCGCGATGCGCAGGCAGCTGCCTTCGAACTCGGGTGACGCGGGCAGATCCGCAAGGGAGCGATCGCCGGCCAGCACGAGCCGAACCGCGGTGAAATGTCGAACCTTCAACGCCGCGAGCTGGCCGATGGCGCGACGGGCGCTTCGGTTCAGCGCATGCGCGTTCTCGACGATGATGACCGGTGGCGAATGCGTCGCGGTCTGGTGCAGCACGAACATGCGCAGCATCGCGAAGAGTTCTTCCGGGGAATCGAATTCGATGGTATAGCCGAATTGCCGGAGCAGGGATTCGAGCAGGTTTTGCCGGTCGAGGCCGGCGCCGTTCAGCAGGGCGGCGGACACATCATCGGGAAGCGCCCCGAGATACTTGCGGATCAGCGTCGACTTTCCGGACAGGGGCGGCCCCTGGAGCAGGGTGATGCCCATTGGCGCCCGGCGGGCCCGCTCCAGCGCGGACAGCGCTGCACGGAAGCTCGAGTATGGGACAAGCGTCGCCGGCTTTCCGTGGGTACGGAAAGGTTGGTCGCGCAGGCCGGCGGACGCCAGATCCATAACTTCGATGCCGCTCCAGGCTGCTAGTTGCAGGATTCGTTATTGTTGATGACCCGGCCTTTTGTTATGTACAAATTCGGCCCGGTCAGTCAGTCTACGTGCGCCTTTCGCCCGGTTCAATTGTTTGCCAATCGGTAGGATCGAGCGCGGCGGGACCAAGGAGCACAGGCCTTGAATAAGGTTTAAGAATAATATGCAAGCGATTGTTTTAATAATGGTTAATGGCGAAGTTGCGGGAAGGTTTCGAGGGCCGGTGCGGGTGCATTCCACTTGAGCGCACAACTGCTCGCGGACAACCTCATGCTGGTCCGTGGCGAGCGTTGCCTGTTCGCCAATCTCGGGTTCTCGGTGTCGTCCGGCGAATTGCTGGTGCTCGAGGGTCGCAACGGGTCCGGCAAGACGAGCCTGTTGAAGACCATCGTCGGCATCCTCGAACCGGACGACGGTGAGCTCCGCTGGAACGGGCAGCCCGTGCGCCGCCATCGCCAGGCGTTCCTCGCGTCCGCCGCCTGGCTGTCGCACCGCACCGGGCTCAAGCCGGACCTCACGGCCATCGAGAACCTGCGCTTCGAATCGGCACTGCGCCCGACACGCGTCCGCGACCTGGAAGAGGCCCTCGAACGCCTCGGCGTGCTGCGACTGAGGAAGCTGCCGGTGCGGGCGTTGTCCGCCGGCCAGCAACGCCGGGTGTCTTTGGCGCGGATGCTGCTCGCGTCGGCGCCGCTGTGGCTGATGGACGAGCCGTTCACGAACCTGGACCGGGAAGGCCGCGCCCTCGTCGAGGAACTGGTCTGCGAACACGTCGGCAGCGGCGGTCTCTGCATCATGGCCGCCCACCAGGACGTGTCGATCGACGTGCCGACGACGCGGCTGAGGCTGCAATGAAGAACGGCTCCGCCAGGACTCCGGGGCTGCTGGACGGGTTCGTCGCAACGCTGCGGCGGGACCTGTTGCTGGCCTGGAAGCGGCCGGGCGACGTCCTCAATCCACTGTTTTTCTTCGCAATGGTGTGCACGCTGTTTCCGCTGGCGACGGGGCCGAGCGTCCAGCAGCTGCAGTTTGCGGCGCCGGGCGTGTTGTGGGTCGCGGCGTTGCTCGCGATGCTGTTGTCGCTGAACAGCCTGTTCCTGGCGGATCACGAGGACGGAAGCCTCGAACAGTTGCTCGTCAGCCCGCAACCGCTCGTCGTGCTGGCGCTCGGCAAGACGTTCGCACACTGGCTCACGAACGGCCTGCCACTGGTGGTGCTGAGCCCGCTGGTGGCCGTCGCATTCAGGCTGCCGGGCGCCACGATCCAGGTGCTGATGCTGACGCTGCTGCTCGGCACGATCAGCCTGAGCCTCATCGGCTCGATCGGCGCCGCGCTCACCGTGGGGCTGCACCGCGGCACCGCGCTGCTGAGCCTCCTGGTCCTGCCGCTGGCGATGCCCGTGTTGATCTTCGGCACGCGGACGGTGTCACTCGCCGCGGCCGGCGACGGCTATGCGGCCGGCGTGCTGGCGCTGGCAGCGTATGCGCTCGGCGCACTCAGCCTTGCGCCGTACGCAACTGCCGCCGCCCTCCGGGTCAGTAACGAGTAGAATAGCCCCCTATGTGGAAATGGTTTCATCAGCTGGCATCACCGCCGCATTTCTTCCGTCTCGCGTCCGTGTTGATTCCCTGGCTCGCCTGGCCGGGCTACGCGCTCATCGCCTACGGCACGTTCGCCGGCCTGTTCGTGGCACCGCCGGACTACCAGCAGAGCGATGCATTTCGCATCATCTACGTGCACGTGCCGGCGGCGTACCTGTCCATGATGGCGTACATGATCATGGCGATCGCCGGCGGCATCGGCCTGATCTGGCGCATGAAACTCGCCCACGCGGTTGCCGCCAGCGCGGCGCCGATCGGCGCGTCCTTTACGTTCCTGGCGCTCGCGTCGGGATCGGTGTGGGGACGGCCGATGTGGGGCACCTGGTGGGAATGGGGCGACCCGCGCCTGATGTCGGAGCTGCTCATGCTGTTCCTGTACATCGGCTACATGGCATTGCGCAGCGCCATCGACGACACCACGAAGGCGGACAAGGCGAGCGCGGTGCTGGCGCTCGTCGGGGCGGTCAACGTGCCCGTCATTCATTATTCGGTCGAGTGGTGGAGTTCCCTGCACCAGGGCGCCACGCTGATCCGCGAGGGCGGCCCGGCGATGGACGCGGCCATGCTGTATCCGCTGCTCGCGAACATTCTCGGCTTCTCGCTGGTGTTCGGCGCTCTGCTGTTGCGGCGCGTCCGCTCCGAGGTGCTGCGTCGTGAAGGCCGTACCCGCTGGGTCCGGGAGCTCGTGCTGGCGCCGGGAGACAGCGCATGACGGAAACGCTCGGGATGAGCGGTTACGGAATATACGTGTGGAGTACGTTCGCACTCACCGCTACCGTTCTGGTCTATAACGAATGGGCGGCGCGCCGTCGGTTCCGGAGTGTCTACCGGGACATCGAGGTGCGCATCAAGGCATTGGAGAATCGATCGTGAAACCCCGACAGCAACGGATGCTGGCCGTCGGCCTCGCGGTGGCGGGACTCGCCGTCGCGGCGGCGCTGACCCTGAAGGCGTTCCGCGAGAATATGATGTTTTTTGTGAGCGTGTCCGACGTCGTGGCCGGAAACTACCCGTCGGAGCGCAACTTCCGCGTCGGCGGCCTGGTCCTCGACGGCAGCATCGAACGCGAGGAAGGCTCGCTCGACGTCCGCTTCGTCGTGACCGACCTGCGGTGCGAGTTGCCCGTGATGTACACGGGCGTCCTGCCGGACCTGTTCCGCGAAGGGCAGGGCGTCGTGGCACACGGGCGGATGCGTTCCGACGTGTTTGTCGCCGACGAGGTTCTTGCGAAACACGACGAGAACTACATGGCGCCCGAGGTCGCGGAATCGATGGCCTCGCACGTCGAAGAGCAGACCGCGACACTGCGCGAGAACGGCGCGGACTGCGAGGTGGCGGGATGACCCCGGAAGTCGGCCATTTCGCGCTGATCCTCGCGCTGTCGCTGGCCTTGTGCCAGGCGATCCTGCCGATGCTCGGCGTGGCCCGGTCGAACGAGGGCATGATGAACGTCGGCCGGACGGCGGCCACCGGGCAGTTCGTGTTCGTCGCGGTGGCCTTCGCGTGCCTCGTTGCCTCCTTCCTGGGCGACGACTTCTCCGTGCTCTATGTCGCGAGGAATTCCCAGCTAGCGTTGCCGACGCTTTACAAGGTGTCCGCAACCTGGGCGGCACACGAGGGCTCCGTGCTGCTGTGGCTGCTCATTCTCGCGGGCTGGACCGTTGCCGTGGCGTTCTTCAGCCGACAGCTCGACGACCGGTTTCGCGCGCTCGTGCTGGGCGTGCTCGGGTGGCTGTCGATCGGATTTCTCACGTTCATCCTGTTCACGTCGAACCCGTTCGAGCGGCTTAGCCCGGCCGCGGTCGATGGCGGTGACCTGAATCCGCTGCTGCAGGACCCGGGCCTCGCGATGCATCCGCCGATCCTGTACATCGGCTACGTCGGGTTTTCCGTGGCGTTCGCGTTTGCCGTGGCCGCGATGCTGAGCGGCGACCTGGACCGGCGCTGGGCGCGCTGGACGCGACCGTGGACGACGGTGGCCTGGCTGTTCCTGACCGTTGGTATCGCGCTCGGCAGCTGGTGGGCCTACTACGAACTCGGCTGGGGCGGCTGGTGGTTCTGGGACCCGGTCGAGAACGCGTCCTTCATGCCGTGGCTCGTCGGCACGGCATTGATTCATTCGCTCGCGGTCACCGAGAAACGCGGCCTGTTCAAGAGCTGGACGCTGTTGCTGGCGATCGCCGCGTTCGCGCTGAGCCTGCTCGGCACGTTTCTCGTCCGCTCGGGCATCATCGTGTCCGTGCACGCGTTTGCCAGCGACCCGACGCGCGGCTATTTCATTCTCGCGTTTCTGGGCATCGTGGTCCTGGCGGCATTGCTGCTGTATGCGTTTCGCGCGCCAAAGCTGGACTCGGAAGCCGGGTTTCACCCGCTGTCGCGGGAAACCTTCCTGCTGCTGAACAACGTGCTGCTCGTGATCGCGGCGGCACTGGTGTTCCTCGGGACACTCGCGCCGCTCATCGCCGACGTCATCGGCGCCGGTAAAATTTCGGTCGGTGCGCCGTGGTTCAACATTGCCTTCTCCATCCCGATGATTCCGCTGCTGCTCCTGATCGGCATCGGCATGCATGCCGCGTGGCGTTCACAGCCGTGGGCTGCGCTCAGCGGCATGCTGCGCATCCCGGCGGCCGTGGCACTTGTCATCGGCGTTGCGCTGCCGTGGGTCGCCTATGGCACGTCGGGGCTCCTGCTCACCGTGGGTGTGGTCGCCGCGTTCTGGATCATGGCCAGCTCGCTGATCCTGCCGCTACGGTCATGGCGGCGCGCCGCGGGCAGTGCCGGTATCACCCGCGCGACGCTCGGAATGTGCGTTGCGCATTTCGGCGTGGGCGTCTTCGTGCTCGGCGTCGCCGTCGTCTCGACGTTCAGTATCGAGACGGACCGCGCGCTCGCGCCGGGACAATCCATCGATGCCGGCCGCTACACGTTCCAGATGCGCGAGGTCATCGACGTGCAGGGCCCGAACTACACCGCGCGTGAGGCCGCGGTCGACGTGCGCCGCGGCGGCGAGTTCATCGCGCAGCTCCGTCCGCAGAAACGGCAGTACCTGGTGCAGCAGAGCCCGCTGACGGAAGCCGGCATTTTGCCCGGCTGGAACCGCGACCTGCTCATTTCACTGGGCGACCCTCTCGGCGGCGACGCCTGGAGCGTGCGCGTGCAGTACAAGCCGCTCGTGCGCTTCATCTGGCTCGGAGCGCTCATCATGGCATTCGGCGGATTGCTGGCGGTCAGCGACCGGCGCTACCGTGCCCCGGCCGCGGCGCGTGCGCCTGCGGCCGCCGCGGTGGCGGCGGAGCGCGCATGATGTTGCGTTACATACTGCTGATTGCCGCGTTCATCGGGCTGATGGCGGTCTTTTCGATGGGACTTCAGCGCGACCCGGGCGAGCTGCCGTCCACGTACCTGGACAAGCAGGCACCGCGCGTGGATCTCCCGGCGCTGAAGAACCCGGAGGAGCGTCTGGACAATGCACGACTGCGTGGCCAACAGTCGCTGGTGAACGTGTGGGCAACGTGGTGCGTCGGTTGCCGCGAAGAGCATCCGTTCCTCATGGCCCTTGCCGCACGCGACGTCATCCCGATCTACGGCATCAACTGGCGCGACCAGCGCGACGACGCGTTGCGCTGGCTCGATCAGTACGGCGATCCGTACGTGATTTCCGGGTTCGACGGCGACGGCCGTACCGGCATCGACTGGGGCGTGTACGGCGCGCCGGAGACGTTCCTGATCGACGCCGACGGGACGGTGCTGCACAAGCACCTCGGCCCGTTGACGGACGCCATCTGGCAGCGCGACTTCGTGCCACTGCTTGCCGGAGGAGCGGCTGCACCATGAAGAAGTTCGTCGCAATTGCGAACCTGCTGCTGTTGTCCGTGCCGGCGGCGGCCATCGACACGGACAAGGCGTTCGAGGACCCGGAGCTGCAGGCACGCTATGAGCACATCATTGAAGAGGTGCGTTGCCTCAAGTGCCAGAACCAGTCGATCCGTGATTCGAACGCGTTCCTGGCGGCGGACCTCCGCCGCGAAATCCGCAGGATGCTCGACGATGGAATGACGGATGCCGAGATTTACGACTTCCTGGTGGAACGCTACGGCGAGTTCGCGTTGTACCGCCCCCGTGCGTCGGGCAAGACACTCATCCTGTGGCTGGCGCCGGGACTCCTGTTGCTCGCCGGGCTCGTGACCCTGGTCATGGTACTGCGGCGCCGCATGGCAATGCCGATCGACAGCGACGGGAGCTGAGTCCGATGTTCTGGTTGATAGCCGGTTTGATGAGCCTCGCCGCGGCCGCCGCGGCCACCTGGCCGATGCTGCGCGGACAGGCGCGTTCGACCGCTGCCGCCATGCTCACCATCGTGGCGGTGATCGGGCTCGCGGCGGGGATCTATGCGGCGAACGGGCGTCCGGATGTTCCGTCCGGGCGCAGCATGGCAATGGATGCCGGCAGCATGGACATCGATGCGATGGTCGCGTCGCTTGCCGCGCGTCTCGAGCAGCAGCCGGACGACCTCGAAGGCTGGAAGATGCTCGGCCGTTCGTACCTGAACCTCGGTCGTTTCGACGAAGCTTCGGCCGCGTTCGAGCGTGCGATCGCGCTCGAGGACGCCGCCAACGCCGATACGCTGATCGACTATGGCGTTGCGTTGGCGCAGTCCGGCGGACAGACGATTTCGCCGAAAGCCGTCGCGGCGTTCGAGAATGCCATCCGCCTCGCGCCGACGAACCCGAACGCGCTGTTCTGGTCCGGCATCGGCGCGGCGAATCGCGGCGACACGGCGCTCGCGGCGGATCGATGGGAGCAGCTTCTCGCCACGGACCCTCCCGCGGAAGTCCGCGGCATGCTGACGCAGCGCATCGCCGCATGGCGGGGCGAGCCGGTGCCGGCCCTCCCGGCGGCGCACCCGCCGATCGACGGCAACGCGCCCGCCGGTGAGATCGCGATCGACGTGAGTGTTGCCGACGGCGCGCGCCGCGCGCTCGGTGCCGGCACGACCGTCTTCGTGCTGGCCCGGACGCCGGGCGGGGGCGGCCCGCCGATCGCCGTGACGCGCAGAACGCTCGGCGAGTTGCCCGGCACGATCACGCTTTCCGACAAGGACTCGATGCTGCCGGGGCGCAACCTGTCCGCGTTCGAGGAGGTCGAGGTCGTGGTCCGCGCGTCGGCATCGGGTAATCCGACACCGACGAAGGGAGACTGGTTCGGTTCGGCGGTGGTGCGGCCGGCGGAAGCGGGGCGCGTGGGTATCGCGATCGCGGAGGTGGTTCCCTAGTCGCTCATTTTCGGCGACGTGATCCGGACCGTCTCGCCGAGCTCGCTGCCGCCGGAGCGCTCGGCGATCTCCTCGTCGACGAGATTGCAGGTGTGGACGAGGCTCGCGTAGAGGCGACGCAATTGCACGTAGGACAGCGCCTTGACGTCCACCATCTTCAACGCATGGATGACGCCGAGCGCGAGGTCGTGCACACCGGTTTCGTGGTCGCTTCTGCCCATGCCATCAAGTCTAGCAACGGGCCACAACGGGCAATGTGAAGCGCATCACGGCGCTGTGATAGCATGCGGCCGCAATTCCGGGCTGTTCCGGCGCCGGTAAGGAGCGCCATGGCCATTCCCGACACGCTGAAGCCTTTCCTGCGCCTGCCGCTGATCGGTGCCCCGATGTTCATCGTCTCGGGGCCTGAACTGGTCATCGCGCAATGCTGCGCCGGCATCATCGGCGCCTTTCCGGCGCTGAACGCGCGGCCCGCCCGGCGCCTGGAGGAATGGATCGTTCGTATCCGCACGGCACTGGACGAGTACCGCGATGCCCATCCCGGCGCACCGGTCGCGCCGTATGCCGTCAACCAGATCGTGCATGCCAGCAACGCACGCCTCGCGCACGACCTCGATGTGTGCGTGCGCTACGAAGTGCCGATCATTATCACGAGCCTGCGCCCGCCGGCGGACGTCGTCGACGCCGTGCACGCGTACGGCGGGCTCGTCTTCCATGACGTCATCAGCCTGCGTCACGCGCGCAAAGCCATCGAGCAGGGCGTCGATGGCATCATCGCGGTTACGGCCGGGGCCGGTGGGCATGCGGGCCCGCTGAGTCCGTTTGCGCTCGTCCGGGAGATTCGCCGGGAGTTCGACGGTACGCTGATCCTGTCAGGTGCCATGACGCACGGTGGGGACATCGTCGCCGCGCGGGCCATGGGGGCGGACATGGCGTACATGGGTACGCGCTTCATCGCATCCACGGAAGCCAACGCGATCGGGGAGTACAAGCAGATGATCGTCGATTCGACGGCCGCCGACATCGTCTACACGCCGTATTTCACCGGCGTCCACGGCAGCTACCTGCGTGGCAGCATCGAGCGCGCCGGGCTCGATCCCGATGACCTGGACCCGGCGCAGGCGAACACCATGGATTTCGCCAAACGCGACGCCGACGGCGCGAAGGCGTGGAAGGACATCTGGGGCGCAGGGCAGGGCGTCGGAACGATCGACGACGTCTGGCCCGCGCGCGACATCGTTCTCGAGTTCGAGCGCGAATACCACGAGACCGCGCGCCGCGTCGGGGAGCCGTCATGATCCAGTCCGTGCTGACGAGCTGTGCCCTGGTGGGTGTCGGTGGCGCGCTGGGTGCGCTCGCCCGGTTCGGCCTGCACGCGTGGCTGCAGACCGCGGACGCGTTCCCGCTCGGCACGTTGAGCGCAAACCTGCTCGGCTGCTTCGTAATCGGCGTGATCGCGTATTTCCTGTCGAGCGCCGAATCGTTGCACGAAAGCTTCCTGCTCCCCGAGCACTACCGGCTGCTGTTCGCGGTGGGTTTTTGCGGCGGTTTCACGACCCTGTCGACGTTCGTGCTCGAGGTCACCGCGATGCTGCACCGGAACGAGGTCGTCACGCCGTTTCTGTATTTCACCGGGACCCTCGCGGGCGGATTCGGCTGCTTCTATGCCGGCCTGGCCCTCACGCGGGCGCTCGTCGGGCTGCTGACGCGAGGATAGCAACGATCCGGTCGACCCAGTCGACCTGCTCGGGCTTCATCAGGACCGAACGCAGGCAGCTCACGGTCCCGGCGTCGGCGGCCATCCCCGGTTCGGCGCGCTGGACGAGCGCGATCGGCACGTCGATGAGGGCGAGGTGGAGGTCCTGTTCCGCGGCGTCGCGGAACACCGAGCGCGCCGCCGACGACGACGCGCTCGCGGTGTCGCGGCGCACCGCGTAGACCACGATATCGAGCTCGGGCGCCAGCAGCGGCCGGTACAGTTCCGTAGCGGCCAGCGCGGTGTGCATCGCCCGCGCGGCGTCGAGGCTGCGATCGAGGCGGGCAGCGAACTCGCCGTTTGGGAGCAGCGGGTACATCTGCATCGTCGCCCACAGGGCCACGGCGGCCGCGCCGGCCCGCGAGCACTCGAGGCTGATTTCGCCGAGATGGAGTTCCGCCGAGCTGAAGTAGGTGTAGGGCGAATCGTGTTTGTAGAGTGCGCCGACAGCCGGGTCCCGGAACAGGACGCAGCCGCAACCGTAGGGCTGCAGGCCGTGCTTGTGCGGGTCCACGACGATGGAGTCGACGTCGCCCAGGCGCTCGAAGGCCGCGCGGGTGCCGGGGCCCAGCGTCGAGGCCAGCCGGAAATAGCCACCGTAGGCCGCGTCGGCGTGCACCCGGGCGCCGGCGTCGCGCGCGAGATCGAGTATCGCGGGCAGCGGGTCGACTGCGCCAAAGCCGGTGGTGCCCATCGTCGCGACGACGGTTCCGACGTCGCCTTCGTCGAGCAGTTCCGCGAGGTGCGCGGTGTCCATGCGGCCGGCATCGTCGCTCCGCACCGGCGTGAACGGCAGGCCGAGCACAGCACTCAGCCGGCTATGCGTGTAATGCGCCTGGTCGGACGCGAGGATCCGCTTGCCCGGGTGCAGCGTCCCGGCTACCCAGAGCGCCTCGAGGTTCGCGACCGTGCCGCCGCCCGCCAGGTGCCCGAGCGGTGCCTCCCAGCCGAACAGTCGGCCGAGCCCGGCAACGCACTCCTTTTCCATCGCCGAGCTGGCCCGGCCGCCGTCGAGGGCGTGATTGTTCGGGTTCACCCACAGCGACAACGCGTAGGCGATCCGCGCCACCGGGTCCGGCGGCTTCAGCATCTGGCCCGCGTACAACGGGTGATGGTACGGGTAGTTGTCCTGCATGCGCCGGGCGACGCGGTCGAGAACCTCGGCCGCCCGGTCCGCGTCGAATTCCGCCTTGCAGGCCGGCAGGTGCGCGCTGCCCTCCGCAAGCCGCCCGAGCGCGTCGCGCAGCAGGCGCAATTCGTCGCCGTGAATCATCGCCTCACCCCGAATTCGTGACGGCGGCAGCTTACCGCAGTGCTACCATGCCGGCCATGGACCTGATTGCCCTGGCCGTGCCGTTCTTCCTGCTGGCGCTGCTCGCGGAACTCGCGATAGACCGCGTCCGCGGCACCGGCTACTACCGGGCCAACGATGCGATCAACAGCCTGAGCGCGGGCATCCTCAGCACGACGTTCGGCTATTTCACGCGCCTGTTGCCGCTCGTCGCCTGGGGGTTCGTGCTGCAACACCTCGCGCTGATCGACATGCCGCTCGACTGGTTCGATGCGTCGGCACGCGGCATTGCGCTGTGGGTCACGGCCGCGGTCGCATGGGACTTTTGTTACTACTGGTTCCATCGCATGAGCCACGAGGTATCGATCCTCTGGGCGGCACACGCGGTGCACCACCAGAGCGAGGACTACAACCTGTCGACGGCACTCCGGCAGACCAGCACCGGGTTCCTGTTCGGCTGGGTCTTCTACCTGCCGCTGTTCCTGGTCGGGTTTCCGCTAGAGGTCCTGCTGACCGTCAACGCGGTCAACCTGATCTACCAGTTCTGGGTACACACGCAGGTCGTCCGGCGCATGGGCGTGCTGGACCGCTGGCTCGTCACGCCCTCGAATCACCGCGTTCACCACGCGCAGAACGAACGTTACATCGACCGGAATTACGGCGGGATGTTCATCGTCTGGGACCGTCTGTTCGGCACCTACGCGGACGAACGGGACGACGACCCGGTGGTCTTCGGTGTCCGGAAGCCGCTCTCGAACTGGAACCCGTTCTGGGCGAACTGCCAGGTGTACGACTACCTGCTGTTCGATGCGCGGCGGACGCGCCGATGGCGCGACAAGCTGGCCGTCTGGTTTCGCCGCACCGGGTGGCGCCCGGCGGACGTGGCCGCGCGATACCCGGCGCCCAAACAGCCGCTCGATGCTTTCCGGAAGTTCGACCCCGACGTGCCGCGGGCACAGCGCAACTACGTCCTCGTCCAGTTTCTCGGCGCGACCGCGCTGACGTTGTTCATCGCCCGCTGGTTCACCGAGGCCGGCGCCAGCGCCGTCGTCGCGCCCTGCCTGCTGCTGTGGGCGTGGCTGTACGTCCTCGGCGGCCTGAACGAGGGCCGCGCGGAGAGCCGCCGAATGGAATGGCGCCGGCTCCTGGTCGTCAACCCGCTGCTGCTGGCGTGGATGGCGCTGGTCGGCGACGTCCCCGGCGCGGCCGCGTCCGCCGCCGGCCTGCTCGCGACACTGGCGTCAATCGCGCACTTCTTACACACAAATAATGCATTAAAACAAAGACTCATAGAACAAACCTGAGAAACTTTCTTATGCAGAGACGGCACTTCCTGGCCGGCGTGCTCGGCAGCGCGTTGGCCCCATCACCCGGCCGCGCCGACGATGCCGGTTGCCCGGCCTTCGAGCACGGCGTCGCGAGCGGCGACCCGTTGTCGGACCGCGTCGTCCTGTGGACGCGCGTGTCCGGGACGTCGGCCGCCGCGCTCGACCTGCGCTGGACCGTCGCCCGGGACCCCGATTTTGCCCGCGTCGTGGCGGCCGGCATCGAGCGCACCGGGCCCCACCGCGACTACACGGTCAAGGTCGATGCCACCGGCCTCCCGGTGGGCCAGTCGCTGTATTACCGCTTCGAGACCGACGCGCCGGACGGCCGCCCGGTGCGCTCGCCCGTCGGGCGGACGCGGACGCTGCCCGTCGGCCACGTCGACAGCGCGCGCTTCGCCGTGGCGTCCTGCGCGAACTACCCGTACGGCTACTTTCACGCGTACCGCGACATCGCGATGCAGGACGATCTGCTGGCGGTCGTACACCTCGGCGACTACCTCTACGAATACGGGCTCGGCGGGTACGCGACCGAGCGGGCAGAAGCACTCGGCAGGGTGCCGGAACCGCGCGGCGAGGCCGTGACGCTTGCCGACCTGCGCGCGCGTCACGCGCAGTACAAGCGCGACCCGGACCTGCAGGCCCTGCACGCGGCCCACCCGATGATCGCGGTGTGGGACGATCACGAAATCGCGAACGACGCCTGGCGCGGCGGTGCCCAGAATCACCAGCCCGGGGAGGGCGACTGGGGGACGCGGCGCGACGCCGCGCTGCAGGCCTGGCTCGAATGGATGCCGGTCCGGGTGGGGCACCGGCAGGGCGACACGGCAATCTACCGCCAGTTCCGCATCGGCGACCTGCTGACGCTGATCATGCTGGACACCCGGCTCGTCGGCCGCGACCAGCAGCCGGACGCGGCGCCGGGGGCGACGGCCGAATCCATCGGGGCGGCGATGCGCGACCCGGACCGGCGGTTGCTCGGCGCCGCGCAGGAGCAATGGCTGCGCCAGGTACTGGGCGAAGCGAACGGCACGTGGCAGGTGATCGGCCAGCAGGTGATGCTGACGCCGACGCTCTCGCCGGAACTCGAGCCCTTGCTCGACCGGACGCGCGACTCGATGCTGCCCCCGGAGCAACTGCAGTACTACATCGACATGAGCCGCGGCAACCCGCCGATGCTGCTCGATACGTGGAACGGCTACCCGGTGGCCCGTCAGCAATTCCTGTCCGACCTCGCGGCGCTCGCAACGAACCCGGTGGTGCTGAGCGGCGACCTGCATACGTCGATGGCGGGCAACCTGTACCTGCCCGGGGAAGACTCCGCTGTCGCCGTGGAACTGATGACGGGCTCGATCGCCTCGCCGGGCTTTGCGGAGTACCTGCCCGAGGCGCACCCGGGCGCGGTTCGCGATGCTACGCTCGCGGTGAATCCGCCGCTCGTGTACATGGAAACGGACCGCCGCGGCTGGCTGGACGTACGCTTCGACCACGGCCGCTGCGACGCGCGGTGGCGCCTGCTGGACACGGTGCACGCCGAGGCGCATCGCGTCACGGTGGACCGGCACCTGCGCGTGCTCGCCGGCCACGTCGGCGACGGGCTGCAGTCCGGCTGACGCCGTGCGCCGGCGCGTGCGCATTTCCGCCGCGGAAGCGCGGCGCATCGCGCTTGCGGCGCAGGGCTTCGATCGTCCGCGCCCTGGCACCGCGCCCGATGCGCGGCACTTCAGCCGTGTTGTCGAGGGACTCGGGCTGTTGCAACTCGATTTCGTCAACGTGCTGGTGCCCGCGCAATTCCTCGTCGTGTACTCGCGTCTCGGCCCGTACGACCGCGAGCGCTTCGAACGCTACCTGTACCGCTCCGGCCGGCACACGGAACAATGGGCCCACGAGGCCTCCGTCGTGCCGGTCGACACGTGGCCATTGCTCGCGCACCGCCGCGACGCGTGGCGTCATTGGCGCCAGTCGCCGCTGAAACACCTCGGCGACGCGGAACCCTACCTGCAGCAAGTCCTGGAACAGGTCGCCAGCGGCGGCGCGCTGACGGCGGACGACCTGCCGGCGGTCGACGGCCCGAAGCGCAGGGCCGGCGAGTGGCACCGCTCCATGCGGCGCTGGGCGCTGGAGCACCATTTCGGCAGCGGTCGTCTCGCGGTCCGTGAGCGCAGGCCGAATTTTCAACGCGTCTACGATCTTCCGGAACGCACGATTCCGCGCGAACATCTCGAGCGCCGGCTTTCGCCCGACGCGGCGAAGACTGAACTGCTGGAGCGCGCCGCGCGCGCGTATGGCATCGCCACGTTACAGGACCTTGCGGACTACTGGCGCATGTCGCCGCGTGATGCGGCGCCGCTCGTCGAGCGGCTGGCCGCGGCGGGGCGCCTGCGGGAGGTCGCGGTGGAAGGTTGGCCGCAGCCCGCATTTCTCTCGGCGACCGCGCGCTCTCCGCGACGCATCGACGGCGCGTCGCTCCTGTCGCCGTTCGACCCGGTCGTCTGGTACCGGCCGCGTGGCGAGCGCCTGTTCGGCTTTCACTACCGGATCGAGATCTATGTTCCGGCCGCGAAGCGCCGCTGGGGCTATTACGTGCTGCCGTTTCGTCTCGGCGACGAACTGCCCGCGCGCGTCGACCTGAAGGCCGATCGGCCGGCCCGCACGCTGCTGGTTCGCGCCGCGCACCTCGAGGACGGTGCCCGGGCGGACACCGTCGCGCCGGCGCTTGCCGGCGAACTCGCGACGCTGGCCGGCTGGCTGGATCTCGACGGCGTGCGGGTCACCTGCCGGCGATCGTTCGGCCGGAGACTCGCGCGCGAGTTCCGGGGCACCTGAACCGGTCTACTGTCCCTGCTGCCCGCGCTGCTCGCGCAAGCGGTCCCGCGCTTCGCGGCGCTGTTCCGGCGTCATCGATGCGCGCTTCTCCCGCATCTTCTGGCGCATCGCCTCGCGCTCCTCGGGCGTCATCGCGTCGCGGCGCGCCCGCATCTCTTCGCGCATGGCGGCCTGCTGTTCCGGCGTCAGCGATTCGCGGCGCTCGCGCAGTTCCTCGCGAAAAGCCTCGCGCTCGGCGTCGCTCATGGCGTTCCAGCGCTCGCGGACTTCCTCGCGCCGCTGCTGCATCATCGCGTTCAGCGCTTCCTTTTCCTCCGGCGACATCGCATCGCGGCGAGCCCGCCATTCGTCGATCTGCGCCACGCGCTCGTCTTCCGACAGTCCCGCCCACCAGGCCCGGCGCTGCTCGGGGTCGAGGCGCGTCAGTTCGTCATCCGCCTGTGCCGGCGGGGTGCCGAGCAGCAGCGCGGCCAGGAGTGTCGGTACGGTGAGTCGACTCGGCTTCATTCCAGGGTCTCCAGGTTCAGTTCCAGGGATAACGAGCCTTCCGCCCGTCCAGACACATCCAACGCGCCTGCCGTGCCGGCGTTGACGCTGTCACCGGTGAACGATTTTGTGTATTTTCCGGTCAATATTCCCGAGGTGGCAACATGAAGACATTGACCGCATTCACCCTCGCGGTGTTCCTGGCCACGAGCGGTGCCAGCATGGCCGCCGGCAGCGCGAAGGGCAAGACTGCCGATTCCGGCGCGGCGCCCGGCATCGACTGGTTCGACGGTACCGTCGACGAGGCCTTCGCGACAGCGGCGCGCGAACACAAGCCGGTCTTCCTGTACTGGGGGGCGGTCTGGTGCCCGCCGTGCCACGCGATCAACAACACCGTGTTCAAGAGCCCGGCGTTCATCGAACGATCGCGCCTGTTCGTGCCGGTCTACCTCGACGGCGACACCCCGAATGCGCAATCGGCGGGAGAGCGCTTCGGTGTGCGTGGCTACCCGACGATGATCGTCTTTGACCCGCAGGGCGGCGAGTTGACGCGCATCCCGGGCGGCATCGACATCCAGGCCTACGCGAACGTCCTGGACCTTACGCTGGCCGATTCCGCCTCGGCGGCATCGATTGTCGTACGCATCCTGGGCGGGGAGACCCGGGTGTCGGCGAGCGAATGCACGCAACTCGCCTTTTACTCGTGGGGACAGGACACGACGATCCTGGCCGACCGCGACGAGGCGGCGGCGTTTCGCCGGATGTACGAGGCGTGCCCGGCCCCGCTCGAAAGTCCGCGTTCGATCCTGTACCTGAACTGGCTCGACGCGAGACTCGACGCCCTGGAATTCGCCGATGGCGACGACGCGCCGGCGACGCTGGGCGATGCCGAGAAGGAAGAGGCACGCCTCGTCATCAACCGGGTGATCGGCGATGCAAAGCTGACGCGCGACAACATCTTCGCCGTCCTGTTCGACGGCGCGCGGTTGACGGCTGCCGTGACCGAGAGCGGCTCGCCGGAACGCGCGCAACTCACGCGTCGCTTTCTGGCGGCCTACGATGACCTGTACGCCGACGATACCGTGTACAAGCGAGAACGCCTTTACACGCTCGAAGGCCGCATCGGTTTCGCCCGGATCGACGATGAAGACGCCGAGTTGCCCGACGCGCTGAAGACCCGCATCGAGACGGCGGTGCAGTGGGCCGACGAGAGCACGCCGGATCCGAGCGAGCGACAGCCGATCATCAACGCGGCCGCCAACGTGCTCCATTCCGCCGGCATGGACGACGTCGCGAAGGCGCTGTTGTTGAAAGAGGTCGGGATCTCCAACCAACCGTACTACTTCATGCCGGACATTGCGGACATCGAGCAGCGCGCGGGCAACTTCGACGCGGCAATCGACTGGCTGAGAAAGGGCTACGACACCTCCACGGGCCCGGCGACGCGCTTCCAGTGGGGTTACATGTACCTCGTCGGCCTGCTGGAGATGGCGCCCGAGGACGTCGCGACGATCGAGGCGGTCACCGTCTCCCTGATCAGCGAAGTGCAGGCAGGCGGCGGCCTGTACAACCGGCCGAAAGCCCAGCTCGAGCGTCTCGAGGGCCGGCTGCGCACGTGGAGCGAGGAGTACGGCGGCCCGCCGGCACTCGCCAGCATCCGCAGCGCCGTCGCGGCGCTCTGCGGCAAGGACCCCGAGGCCGCGTCGAGAGCGGCCTGCGAATCGTTCCTGGACGCCGCCTGATTGTGCCGGTCCGGGCACTGATTGCGGCGGCGGCCGCGGCATTCCTGCTGCTTTCGGCATGTTCCGCGCGCGAGGTGCTCGTACCTCGCAGCAAGACCGTGCCGGCGGGTATCGACCTGACGGGGCTCTGGCGGCTGCAAACGGAAGGCAGCAACGAGAAGCTCTCGGATGCCGAGTGGCGTGCGGCGAACGACGGGGGCATCGCAATTCCGTCGGCGTCCCGCGAGCGTCGCTCGCAACCGCGCGCGAGCCGGGACTCTCTCGTGCACGTCTTCCTCGAGACCGGAGCGATGCTGAAGATCACTCAGACGGAGCACGGCCTGTTCATCAGCTTCGACCGCGCCATCGTCGAGGAATACCGTTACGGAGAGAACCGCGTGGTCAATGTCGGCCCGGTGGAAGCAGACCGCGTCTCCGGTTGGGACGGGGGCGACTACGTCATCGAGACGCTGGACATGGAGGGCAACAAGCTCGTGGAGCGCTACGCGCTGCAGGGCGACGGCACGGCCCTGGTACGGCGTGTGTCGATCTTCCGCAAGGGCGAGCTCGACCTGTCGGTCGTGCAGCGCTACGAGCGAACCTGAACGCGCAAGTCCCGGACGGCGGTGAACCGGCAGACCCGGCGGGAAGGAAAGGCCCTCCGATCCGCCGCCGCCCGGGATGTTCTCAGCCGCGTTCCATCCGGAACGTAAACCGGTTGCGCAGGCCGTAGCTCGGCTGCGGCACGCCGTCGACCACGCGCGCCCTGAAGCGAAAGCGCAGTGCGGCATCGAGCGCCGCCTTCTCGAACACGGCATGGCTCGACGCGATGACGCGGGGATTGACGACGGTGCCGGCCGCCGTCACGTCGAACTCAACGTCGACGTAGCCTTCCAGCCCCTGCACAGTGGCGCGCGACGGGTACACCGGCTGCGGCTTGATGACGGCGACAAGCGGTCCGTCGTAGGCGAGGCCGGATCTCGGGCGCTCGCGCCATTCCGGCACGCGCTGGGGCGGCAGGCCGACACGAGCCTGGCCCGGGTCCTCCCACTCGATGTTGCGCAGCGTCTGCAGCGGCGGCAATCGCTCGGGCGGCAGGCTGAGTTCGCAGATCTCGAGTGGCGAGTCGTCGATGTCGACCATGCTCAGCATCGTGGGCGTACGGGGCCGTTCCGGCGGCGTTGCGGCGCTGTTGCGGACCAGTGCCTGCATGACGAAGAAGAGCGCCGCGGTGACGGTGCAGGCGACGAGCGCGGCTGTCGGGTATCGGGCCATGGGTCTGTCCTCGAGTACGGTTCCCGCCGCGGCGGTATGCCTTGGATTCAAGGTATAGTCTACATACCTAGAACCAAAAAGTAAGTCTTGGCATACCTTTTCGTTCAAGGTATAATCCGCCGCTTCAAGGAGGACACGCGTGGCCCAGACCAACCCCCCGTTCATGAGCGGCGTCCCGGAGCTCCTGCTCCTGCGACTGCTCGATCAGCGCGAGATGTACGGCTACGAACTCGTGCGTTCGGTGCGGGAGGTCACCGGCGAGGCGATTTCGCTGGGTGAGGGCGTCATCTATCCGGCGTTGCACGCCCTGGAACGCAACGGTTCCCTGAAATCGCGGCGCAAGGCCGTGGGCGGACGCACCCGCGTCTATTACTCGGTGACGTCGCGCGGGCAGGCTCGCCTCGGGAAGCTCGCGGACGAATGGCGCCGCGTCCGGGCGGGCGTGGACGTCGCCCTCGAGGAACCGGTCGGTGCCGGCGCCTGATTTCGGCGCCCTGGAACAACGCCTGCTCCTCGCGGGCACGGCGCCGGCCGTTGCGTCGCGCATGCGCGAGGAACTCGAGGACCACTACGCGGACCTCGTCGATGCCGGGTGCGCGGAAGGGCAGTCGGCCGAATCCGCGCGTCATGCCGCGGCGGCGCTGCTCGGGGACCTGGAGCTCCTGGTGCAGGTTGCGGGCGGGCGTCCGGAGCTGAAGAGCTGGGCGTGGCGCTGGCCGCGCCTTGCGAGCACGGTCTACCCCGTCGCGTTCGTGCTGGCCCTGCCGGTCGTGCCGATTGCCGCCGGGGTGGCACACGCGCCGGCCATTTTTCGCTGGGCCGGCTGCGCGCTGGCCGGTGCACTGGTGACCGCGGCGATCTTTCTCGGCCTGCAGCTCGCGATACTGTTCAGTTGACCTGTGCGGCCGCGGGTTGCTGCACCGACTCCGGCACGTAGCGCTCGAGCGTCGCGCGCATCTTGAGCTTGCCCTTGCGGTGCTGCTCGATGATCGCCGGCAGGTAGTCCAGCTCCGGAACACACCACAGCGTCGTCACCCGCGAAGATCCTTCCGCCTGGTGGCGAATGCCGATGGCCGTATAACGCCCGGCCGGCACCTCCACTTCCTTCGTGCCGATACGGGTGATCTGCAGCGTCTTGAACTTGTCGATATCGAACAGAAGGTAGCTGTCGTCGGCCGCGCCGACAATCATGTCGCGCATCATCGCGTACTGGATCGAGATCCGGTCGTGTGCGCGTCCGTCGAAATCGATTGTCACGGGGGAGCCGTTGACGACGCCGGTGATAGAGCGCGCCACCCAGTCGAACTGAAAATCCGCGTCCGTCTTGTCCTTGGTCATCGTGTCGCGAGACTGGTAGCGCAGCGGGCGGACGCCGCTTTCGTCCACCGCAAAGCCCGATGTCTCCTCAATCTCGCCATTCACCAGCATGCGCGCCATGCCGGTCGGCGTGACCTTGTGCACCGCGACGTAACCGTCGCCGGTTTCGATCAGGCGAGCCGTGAGCTGTCCGCTCAGTACGCTGATCTTGATCTTGTATTCCGCGGAATACGGTACGAGCCCGGTGGGCGCCGCCTGCACGGCACCGAAGGCCAGCAGCACGAGGGCGGCCAGCGCCGGGAGAAATCTAGTGGGTCGATTTGCCGACAGCATGCTCACAGTCTCGCATGACGGACATGACTGCTTCCTGAACGCGGGCGCGGTACGGCTCGATGGCGTCGAGCGGTGCGCTGCGCGGTATCTCCTGCGGTGCACCGACGCCGACGCTGACGCGCGCGAAGGGCTTCGGGATCATGAACGCGTCCCAGCGATCGAGATACCAGGCCCGGTCGGCGGCGCAGCCCATCGGCAATATCGGCACGCCGGCGATGCGGGCCATCAACACCGTCCCTGCCTTGAATTCGTAGCGCGGGCCGCGCGGCCCGTCGGCCGTCGTCACGATGGAATGCCCGGCCTTCATCATCGCCTGCATGTCGCGCAGCGCGAGGGCGCCGCTCTGATTCGCCGAACCCCGAATGACCTCGGCGCCCCAGGCGCGGGCGATGCGCGATGGCACTTCGCCGTCGACCGAACCGGACACCAGGAAACAGGGCTTGAAGCCGCGCACGATCCAGCGCCGTACCTGCGTCGAACACAACACATGCTGCTGGTGCCAGTAGGCGGGCGCGCAGACACGCTTGCCGTCCACATAGGGTTCGATGTGCTCCGCGCCAATGAGCGGCTCGAACCGGTAGGTTGCGGTCAGGACGCGAATGATGCCGCGCAGGATCGGCAGCCCGATCGCGTAGTAGATCCTGCGCCCGGTGCTCATGCGGCGCTTCGACGCGCTGCTGCGCCGGGACTCGACGGAATTGTAGTCCACGGTTTCGCGGGATTCGTCTGTCGCTCGTTGTGCCAAGGGGATTTCGGGGTCGACGTGGTGCCTGCAGTTTGCGGTATCGGTGCCGAGCCGGTCAATGTAGAATCCGGCGGCACAGTTCGCGATCCAGCCGACAATTCCCCGCAACCCATGCCCGACACCGAATCCGTTACCCGGCGCCCTCCGGGGCCCGACGAGCCCGTTGCGTTGGGTATCGATCCCGAAACACTGGCAACACTGACCGGACTTCGGGACCGCTACGGCGACATGGTGTCGATGACGAAACCCGGCGGGCGCGAGGCCTGGTTCGTCAACGATCCCGCCGAAGTGCGGCGCATCCTCGTCCGGCGGCACGCGAAATACCACAAGGGACCGGGCTTCGAGCGAGTCAAGATGCTCCTCGGCAACGGCCTGATCGTCAGCGACGGCGACGTGTGGCGACGGTCGCGCACGATGATCCAGCCGGCGTTCAAGGTGCAGAACGTGCACCGGCTGATGAGCGTCATGGTGGACTGCACGGCGCACCGAGAGCGCGAATGGCGGCGGGCCGCGGAGGCGGGCGAACCCATCAATATCACGTCGCAGACCAGCGACTTCGCGCTCGAGCTGATACTGCGCTGCATCTTCGGCAGCGACTACGAAACGGAGCTCGCCGCAGACGGCGACAACCCGTTCGATTTTCTCAGCAAGGATTCGACGCGCGACCTCGGCGTGGTCATGAAGGTGCGCGAGCTTCGCCAGCGTCTGCTCGCGCTGATCGCCGCGCGCCGCGCACGCGACGAAGACACGTTCGACTTTCTGTCGATGTACCTGCAAGCCACCGACAAGCAGGGCACGCCGTTCAGCGACGACGAGTTGCTGGACGAACTGATGACGCTGATCGTCGCGGGTTTCGAAACCTCGGCCAACACGCTGAACTGGGTGTGGTACCTGCTGGCCGGTCACGCTGACGTCGAGCGCCGCATGATCGAGGAGGCACGGGCCTGCCTCCCCGACGACGGCGTGCCGACGCCGGAGCATACGACCGCCATGACCTGGACGCAGCAGGTACTGGAGGAAACACTGCGCCTGTACCCGCCGGTCTGGCTGTACACGCGGCGGTCGATCGCGGACGACGAACTCGAGGACTACGACGTCGAACCCGGCACCGACATCTACCTGTCGCCCTACATCCTGCACCGCACGGAGCGCCACTGGCCGGATCCCGGCCGTTTCGACCCGGAGCGCTTCGCGGCCGATGGCACCGCGCGCAAGGAGCGTCCGTACTTTCCATTTTCACTCGGCCCGCGTCGCTGCCTGGGCGAGTACTTCTCGTTTCTCGAGATGAAGATACACCTGGGCCGATTGCTGCCTGCCTTTCATCTTCGCCGCGTCAGCGCGGAAGACCCTGGGCTGGAACTGGGCATCAATCTGCGCTCGGCCCGGGACATTTTTCTGCAGCCCGAACTTCGCCAGGCATGACATGAAGCTATACGACACGATGATCGAGTTGCTGGCGGATGCCCGCCGCCGCGACCGGGAAATACGCTTTATCGACGGCGAGAAGGACGAGTCCACGCTGACGTTCGCCGGGCTCTGGGATCGGGCGATTGCGCGGCTCGGCGCGCTGCAGGCGCTCGGCATGCGGCAGGGCGATGAACTCGTCATCTTCACGACGAAGAACGAGAGCTTCGTCGTCGCGTTCTGGGCGGCGATCCTGGGCGGGATCACGCCGGTGCCCGTCGCGGTCGGCATCAGTGACGAGCACCGCTTCAAGCTGTTCCGTATCCTAAGCCAGCTCGAACGTGGCCGCCTGTACACCGAGGCCGCGCTCAGCGAGCGCTTGCTGGCGTTCGCAAGCGAGCGGGACCTGGCCGATGTCACGAAACGGCTGCGCGAACGCACGATCCTGAGCGACGATACCGTGCCATCGTCCCCCGGCGAACTCGCGACCGTGTCGCCGTCGGACCTCGCGTTCATCCAGTACTCGTCCGGGTCGACCAGCGACCCGAAGGGCGTGTGCCTCACACACGCCAACCTGTGCCACAACATTCGTGCGATCGTCGAAGGCGCGGACTGGCAGGACGCCGACCGCAGCCTGTCGTGGATGCCGCTCACCCACGACATGGGCCTGATCGGTTACCACCTGAGCGTGCTCGCCGCGGGCATGCAGCACGCGGTCATGGACACGAACGTGTTCGTGCGCCGCCCGCTGCTGTGGCTGCAGAAAGCCGACGAACTGCGCGCGACGCAGCTGTGTTCGCCGAACTTCGGCTACAAGCATTTCCTGAAACTGTTCGAGCGCAAGGGCTTGCCGGACGGCACTGACCTTTCGTGCGTACGACTGATCCTGAACGGTGCGGAACCCATTTCCTGGGAACTCTGCGAAGCGTTTCTCGACGCGCTCGCGCCGCTCGGCTTGCGGCGTGCCGCAATGTTCCCGGTATACGGCCTCGCGGAAGCGACCGTCGGCGTTACGTTCGGCCGGCCGGGTGACGAGCCGTCGCGCATCGTCGTTGACCGTCACGCGCTGCGCATCGGGGACGCGATCACGCCGGTCGACAACGCGCACCCGGACGCCTTGAGTTTCGTGCGCTGCGGCGCGCCGATACGGGACGTCGAGCTGCGGATTACGGACGATCACGACGCCGTGTTGCCGGAGGAGCGCGTCGGCAACATCCAGCTCCGCGGCGCCAGCGTCACCGCCCGGATCTACGGCGACCCGGACGCCACCCGCGACCTGTTCACGGCCGACGGCTGGCTGCGCACCGGGGATTGCGGCGTCATCGTCCATGGTCAGCTCGCAATCACGGGCCGCCAGAAAGACCTCATCATCGTCAACGGCCAGAACTACTACCCGCACGACATCGAGGAAATCGTGGCCCGCATCGACGAACTGGACCTGGGCAAGGTCGTCGTCGCCGGCGCCGCGCCCGCCGGCAGCGGCAGCGAGGAACTGCTCGTGTTCATTCTGTACCGGCAGGACATCGATGGCTTCGCACCGCTTGCTGCGCGTGTTCGCGACTGCATCGGCGAGCACGTCGGTCTCGAGGTCGACCACGTGATCCCGGTCGGGCGTATTCCGAAGACGACGAGCGGCAAGGTACAACGTGCGCACCTCGTTCGCGACTACCGCGCGGGTGGCTTCGACGACGTGCTGCGCCAGCTCGCGCCGACCGGCGCCGACGGCGTGGATGGCGCGTCGGACCCGCTGGTCGCGGAGCTCGTGACCCTTTGCCGGGAGTTCGCGAAGGAACGCGCCATCGGGCCCGACGACAACCTGTTCGAAGTCGGGGTCAGTTCCCTGACGCTGACCGAGATCGTGCTCGCAATCGACGAGCGCTATCCCGGCAAGCTGGACATCAGCGACCTGTTCGACGTCCCGACGCTGCGTGAAATCGCCGACTTCCTGCGCCCGCACACCTGATACGAACCTCGGAGCCTCCGCATGATCCGCACCCGAATCGCTGGTACCGGCAGCTACCTGCCGGAGAAGGTCGTAACGAACCAAGACCTCGAGAAGCGGATCGACACGTCCGACGAGTGGATCCGCGAGCGCACCGGCATCCGGCGCCGGCACGTGGCGGCGGAGGGCGAGACCACGTCGGACATGGCGGTACAGGCGGCGCGCCGCGCGATGGATGCAGCGGGTGTTTCGGCTGACGACCTCGACCTGGTCGTGGTTGCGACGACGACGCCGGACAAAGTGTTCCCGGCGACCGCCTGCATCGTGCAGCGCAAGCTCGGCATGGCCGGCGGCGCGGCCTACGACATCCAGGCCGTGTGTTCGGGCTTCGTCTACGCCCTGGACGCGGCGGACCGCTATATCCGAACCGGCGGCGGCCGAAACGTCCTCGTCATCGGTGCGGAAACGATGTCGCGCATCCTCGATTGGGACGATCGCTCGACGGCCGTGCTGTTCGGCGACGGTGCCGGCGCGGTCGTCCTGCAGGCCAGCGACACGGAAGGCATCATCTCGACGCACATTCATTCGGACGGCAGCCTCGAGGAGACGCTGCACGTCCCGTACGGGGTGTCGACCGGCTACGATACGCTGTGTGGCGGCAAGGCGTTCATCGTCATGCAGGGCAACGCGGTGTTTCGCAAGGCCGTGAGCATGCTGGGCGAGATTGCCCACGAGACGCTGGACGGTAACGGCATCAAGAAGAAGGAACTGGACTGGCTGGTCCCGCACCAGGCGAACATGCGCATCATCACCGCGGCGGCGAAGAAGTTCGGCCTGCCGATGGACCGGGTCGTGGTCACGGTGGACGAGCACGCGAACACGTCCGCGGCGTCCATCCCGCTGGCCCTCGACATCGCCGTGCGTGACGGGCGGATCAAACGCGGCGAGCTGCTGCTACTGGAAGCCTTCGGCGCGGGCCTGACCTGGGCGTCGGCGCTGATTCGTTACTGAGCGGATCCCGGGCGTCGAACTGGACATAATCCCGGCCATTCGGCGATTTTCGGCGCTTTTGCTGTGACATGGTTCACACTTTTGCCCTTTGCCGCTCCCTATACTGGCCCCAAGAACTGTCGCCAAACGGAGACAGTGCCCGCCAGAGACAGGAAATGGACGACGCCTACAAGGACACCCCGTTGGCCGCATCGAGCGTGACGCTGCAGCTCGAGCAGATCCAGCGCCGTTGCAGCCAGTTGCTCGACGAGCCCGACGGGCTGGAATTGTCTCTCGAAGAACCGGCTCCGGCCGTCGACGACGGCAATCCGTACAATCGCGGCTGAGGGCGCTCCCGCGTAACGCCCCGCTTCCCGACAGGTGCTAGACTCGGTGCGCGCGCTGCGCACCGGACGGGCATTGGGGAGACGGGAATGGCGATTACTCTGACGATCAACGGCACCGAGCGCACGCTCGAGGCGGAACCGGACATGCCGCTCCTGTGGGCGCTTCGCGACCTCGCGGGGCTCACCGGCACCAAGTTCGGCTGTGGCAAGGCCCTGTGCGGCGCCTGCACCGTCCATGTCGACGGCGAACCCGTGCGCTCCTGCTCGTTCCCGGTCTCTGCCGCGGACGGCCGCGATATCACGACGATCGAGGGTCTGTCGGCCGACGGCAGCCACCCGGTCCAGGTGGCCTGGCGCGAGTTGAACGTCCCCCAGTGCGGTTATTGCCAGTCCGGCCAGATCATGAGCGCAGCGGCACTGCTCGCCCGCAATCCAGCGCCGAGCGACGCCGAAATCGCGACGGCCATGAGCGGCAACATCTGCCGCTGCGGCACCTACACGCGCATCCGCGCGGCGATACATCGCGCCGCCGGAGAATCGTCGTGAACGGCCTGCGGCGCATCAGCCGGCGCGAGTTCCTGCAGCGCACCGGCCAGGCAGGCGGTGGCCTCGTGTTCGCACTTTCGGTCGGGGCCGGCTGCTCGCGGACCCCGGACACGGATGCGGCCCCGGTGTCGGCCGCCGCCACGGACGCGTTCATGCCGAACGTCTACGTGAACATCCGCACCGACGGCATCGTCGAGATCGTCTGCCACCGTTCCGAGATGGGCCAGGGCATTCGCACCTGCCTGCCACAGGTTATCGCCGACGAACTCGATGCCGACTGGGACCGCATCGAGCTCAAGCAGGCGCTCGGCGACGAGAAGTACGGCGACCAGAACACGGACGGATCCACGAGCATCCGCCGGCACTTCGACCTGTTGCGCGGTGCCGGCGCCACGGCGCGCGAGATGCTCATCGCAGCGGCCGCGGCCGAATGGGGCGTGCCGGCCTCTGAGTGCGCCACCCGCGAACACGCGGTGCACCACGAAGCGAGCGGGCGCTCTGCCGGCTACGGCGACCTGGTCGCGTTGACCGACGGCGTCGCGGCGCCCGAGTCTCCGACGTTCAAGGATCCGGCGAACTACCGCTACATCGGCAAGTCGCTGGACACGATCGACGGATTCGCGATGTCCGTCGGCGCCGCGAACTACGGCATCGACACGACGCTGCCAGGCATGTTGCACGCGTCCATCGAGCGCTGCCCGACGCACGGCGGTGCGGTCGCGGCGTTCGACGCGACGGCCGCGAAGGCCGTACCGGGGGTCGTCGACGTCATCCGACTGCCGGACCCGGAGGCGGGCAAAGCGCCGGGCTTCCTGCCGCTCGGCGGCATCGCTGTTCTGGCGACGAACACCTGGAGCGCGATGCAGGGGCGCGCCGCACTCGAGATCGAGTGGGCGCCGGGCCCGAACGGCGCATACGATTCCGAGAAATACCGTGAGGAATTAGCCGCAAGTTCCCAAAAAGAAGGGAGAATAGTGCTGGATCGTGGCGACGTTGCAGGTGCGCTCGCGAGCGCCGCCCGGACGCACTCGGCAGACTACTACGCGCCGCACCTCGCGCAGGCCCCTATGGAGCCGCCGGCCGCGCTCGCGCAAGTCGGCGACGACGGCTGCGACGTCTGGTCCTGCACCCAGAACCCGCAGGCCACCCGGGACACCGTGGCAGGCCTGCTTGGCATCGACAAGACGCGCGTTCGGGCGCACGTCACGCTGCTCGGTGGCGGCTTCGGCCGCAAGTCCAAGCCCGACTTCGCGGCGGAGGCGGCCTGGTTGTCGCGGGAGTCCGGCCAGCCGGTCAAGGTCACGTGGACCCGCGAAGACGACCTGCGGCACGGCTATTTCCACAGCGTCAGCGCCCAGCATCTCGAGGCGGGCCTCGACGGGGCCGGCAAGGTTACGGGCTGGCATCACCGCACCGCGTTCCCGTCCATCGGCTCGACGTTCGATGTGAACGCGGCGGGCCCGTCGGGCGGTGAACTCGGTCTGGGCTTCACCGACATCCCGTACGCGATCCCGAACCTGCGCATGGAGGCCTGCGATGCGAAGCCCCACGTGCGCATCGGCTGGTTGCGGTCCGTGTGCAACATCTACCACGCGTTCGCCATCTCGAGCTTCGCCGACGAACTCGCGCACCTGGCGAAGACCGATCCGCCGGCTTTCCTGAAGCAGCTTCTCGGCGAGCCGCGGCGGGTGGACCCGGCAGACGACGGCGCGGAATACGGCAATTACGGCCAGGGTCTCGACACACACCCCATCGACACGGGGCGCATCGCGCAGGTGCTGGACACCGTCGCCGGGATGGCGGGCTGGGGCCGCCGGATGCCGCCGGGCAGCGGACTCGGCATCGCGGTGCACCGGTCATTCCTGTCCACGGTCGGCGTGGTCGCGGAGGTGGCGGCCGACACGGACGGCAGGATGCGGGTCGTCGAGATGTGGATGGCCATCGATGCCGGGCTCGTGGTCAACCCGGACCGGGTCAAGGCGCAGCTCGAAGGTGCCGGCATCTTCGGCATGAGCCTGGCGCTGCACGGCGAGATGTCGGCCACGGACGGCGCGATCGTGCAGGGCAACTTCGATACCTACCCGGTGGTGCGTATGAGCGAGGCGCCGCGGGCGATTCACACGCACATTCTCCCCGTCGATGCACCGCCCGGCGGTGTCGGCGAGCCGGGCGTACCCCCGGTCGCACCGGCCATTGCGAACGCGTGGTTCGCGGCGACCGGCTCGCGCCTGCGGGAAATGCCGTTCAGGAAGGCCGGCATCACCTGACGCCGGCGCGGCGCTTCAGCGCGCGCGTTCGGTCGCTTCGCGGCCGAGCCAGCGGATCGCGTCTTCGATCCTTTCGTTCCACGGGTGGCCGTTGCTGAGGCGCAGGAAATGGCCGTAGCGGTTGCACGGCGAGAAGATGCGCCCCGGCGCGATGCTGATGCCGGCGGCGATCGCGTCGTCGAACAACTGCACGGCATCGACGCTCTCCGGCATCTCTATCCACAGTATCGAGCCGCCCATCGGCTTCGACGTCCGGGTCCGCGCCGGGAAGTGCTCGGCGACAAGCGCACCCATCCGTTCGGCATTGCACTGCAGGACGGGCCGCAGGCCTTTCAGGTGGCGCGCGTAGTCGCCCGTCGCCAGAAATTCGGCCAGCGTGAGTTGCTGCAGCAGCCCCGACGAACAGGAGAACGCGCGCTTCAGCGCGGCAACGCGGTCGATGTCCGGCCCGGCGACGACCCAGCCGATGCGGTAGCCCGGCGCGACGGTCTTGGAAAACGAGCCGCAGGTGAGCACCTTCGCGCCGCCGCCGGCAAACTGTGCCGGCGTGGGCCTCACGCCGTCGTAGCGCAGGTCTCCGTACACGTCGTCTTCGATCAGAACCACGCCGTGCCGCGCGAGCACGTCGAGCAGCCGCACCCGGTCGCCGTCCGGCATGCTGACGCCGAGCGGATTGCCGAGCGTCGTCGAGAAGACGCACGCGGCAACGTCGTGCTCGCTCAGCGTGCGATCCACCTCGTCGACGACGACGCCTTCCTCGGGACAGGTCTCCACCTCGACGGCCAGCATGCCGAGGCTGTCAATCAACTCGAGGACTCCGTGATAAGTCGGTGTTTCTACAGCGATAATATCGCCAGGCCTTGCGACCGCGCGCAGCGCGAGAAGCAGGGCTTCCTGCCCGCCGTTCGTGATGCAGATCGCGTCCGGGTCGACCCGCGCACCGACGGTGTCGAAGTAGTGAAACGCGATCTGGCGGCGCAGCGACGGCTCGCCGAGCGTGCTGGCGTAGCCGAGGCTGCGGTCCTCGGCGCGGGCCATCACGCGCTTCATGGCGCGGTGCAGGGATTTCGCGGCCGGTCGCGCCATCGTCGGGTTCGCGATTCCGAGCGGCACGAGGTCGGGATGGTTGATGCCGTCGTAGACCCGCTGCATCAAGGAACGGTCGTCCAGCATCACCGGCCGGTTCTTCCGGAACGTCGTCGGCCGCACGATGTCGTTCCCGGCGCGGTGGCGCAGGTAGAAGCCGGACTGGGGCCGGGATTCGATGCGTCGTTGCCGCTCGAGTTCGATATAGGCCTGGCGCACCGTCGGCACACTGACGCCGGTGCGCTGGCTCATCTTGCGCAGTGACGGCAGGCGGTCGCCGGGTCGCAGGGCGCCGGTTTCCACGCTTTCGTTAATGAGTTCAATGACCTGCCGGTAAAGGTAGGTGCCGGCATCGCGGGCCAGTTCGGGCATACTGTTAAGGTCGCATTTGTCGAAAACTGTATCTGTTATAGGCACAGACCCGGCGTATAGTCAACTGCCGTGTGCCAACCCCAACCCGAGGATCCGCCCATGTCGAACTGCTGCCCCCACCCGACGAGCGTCGCGGCCCGCGGCGCATGGCGTAGCGGCGACGCCGCGCGTTTTCCCGACCTGCACAACCTGCCGAAGATGACCTGGCGACGGGCGTTCGACGGTTTGCTCGGGCCCGCCCTGCGGATGCACCATTACCGGAACCTTCGCGGCGCGCTGATTGCGAACGCAATGCGCCGCAACGACTGCGGGACGGAAGAATGAGCAACGCGCTGCTGTACACGATCACGGTCCTGATCTGGGGCTCGACGTGGTTCGCGATCGAGTTCCAGCTCGGTGTCGTGGAGCCCGAGATTTCCATCGTGTACCGCTACGGCATCGCGTCGTTCCTGCTGTTCGCCTGGTGCCTGGTGCGCGGGCGATCGCTGCGCTTCAACCTGCGCGCGCACGCGTGGTTTGCAGTCCTCGGGCTGTTCCTGTTCGGCCTGAACTACATCCTCGCGTACCGCGCGCAGATCTTCATCACGTCCGCGATGTGTGCCATCGCGTTCTCGACCATCGTCTGGATGAACATCCTGCTGGCCCGCGTTTTCTTCGGCGTGCGCGCCGGCTGGCGCGTGCTGCTCGGGGCCGGCTTCGGCATCGTGGGCATCGTCGTCCTCTTTGCGCCGCGCATCGTCGACGTGTCGCTGACGGACTCCGTGCTGTTCGGATCGCTGCTCGCGGTGCTGGGCGCGCTGGCGGCATCCTTCGGCAACATGGCTTCGCAGCGCGCACAGGCGCTGAGGCTCCCGATCGTACAGTCGAATGCGTGGGGCATGTTCTACGGCGCGTGCATGACGGGGCTCGTCAGCCTGATCGAAGGCCATCCGTTCACGTTCGAAGCCACCCCGGGCTACGTGATCTCGCTCGCCTACCTCAGCATCTTCGGTTCAATCGTCGCGTTCGGCGCCTACCTGACGTTGCTCGGCCGTATCGGCGCCCACCGTGCCGGTTATGCGCTCGTCATGTTCCCGGTCGTGGCACTGATCCTGTCGATGGCCTTCGAGGGCCTGGAGCTCGACGGCTGGATCGTCGCCGGCACGATCCTCGTGCTGACCGGCAACGTCTTCGTGCTCGAGGGCAAGTCGAAGGCGCCGCCGGCGGCGGCACCGTCAACCATTGTTCTCAAGGGCTCGGACTGACCGGCGGCTCCTGCGCGACGTCGCCCGCGGCGTCGTTCCAGAGCCAGCGCAGCGCGTCCGGCAACAGGGCCCCGCCGTCCGAATCCGTGTGCCGGCCCTCGGTCCAGACGGCGCGCACGCGATAGCGCGGACCCGGCTCCGCGGCCTCGTCCGCCCGGCGGTTCGCGTACTGCAACGCGGCGAGCATCTGCTGATTGGCGAGAAACCAGTTGCCCCATTCGTTATCGAGGTCGTTGCTGCCGTCCTGCAGGAACACGGCGATGGGCCGGATCGCCGACCGCCGGATCAGGGCCGGGTAGTCCTGGCCGCCCAGCTGCACTGGCGTCTCGTCCGGCCGGAAGCCAATCGACACGTAGCTCCCGATCAGGCTGACAACCTTCCGGAATGCATCGGGCCGGTGCCACGCTACCGTGAACGCGGCGATCGCACCGCTGCTGGTGCCGCCGATGGCGCGCTGCTCCGGGTCGGCGGTCAGGCGGTAGCGCTCACCGACGTGCGGCAACAGTTCCTCGATGAGGAAACGCGCATAACGGTCGTTGACGGCATCGTATTCCTCGGCGCGATGGTTCGGGTTGCTCATGCCGAGATCGTCGGGGTACGCCTGCGCCGTGTGCCCCGGCGTGACGAAAATGCCGATCGTGACCGGCATCTCGCCGCGCGCGATCAGGTTTTCCATGACCTGGTGGACGCGCAGCGGGCCAACCGGGTTCGTGGCACGCTGGCCGTCGTGGAAAACGAGCACCGAGGCCGGGGCAGTGGCGTCGTACTGCGCAGGCACGAACAGCCAGTAGCGTCGCGCGGTGCCCGAAAAAATCTCGCTGTGGAATTCAAACGGCCCCTCGAGGGAGCCGGCCGGCGCCTCCGGCTGCCGGAAATGATCGTCGGTCAATGCCCACGGGCCCGGATCGATCGCCGGCTGTTGCGCGTGGCCCGGGGAGACGGCCGCTGCGGTGAGCAGCGCGGCCGCGAGCGCCGGGCGAAGGTTTGAGATTCGTGCCTGCATCGACGTCGACCCCGCTGTTCGCCGGCGGCTGTTCGTGCCGCCGGTCGTGTGACAGCATACCGCAGAGACGACCGCGGCAATTGCGCGAGGAGTACGACGATGTCCATTGACCTGCGGCCCGCCCGGGAAGCGGATGCCGGCGCCATCAGCCGCATCTACAACCACTACGTCCGCGACACCATCATCACGTTCGAAACCGAGGAGGTTTCCGCGGACGACATCGCCCAGCGCATGGCCGAAACGGCGCAATTCGGGCTGCCCTGGCTCGCCGTGGACGCGGACGGCGCCGTGGCCGGCTACGCGTATGCATCGCGCTGGAAGGGCCGTTGCGCGTACCGATACTCGGTCGAATCGACGATCTATCTCGACCCGGCACACACCGGCCGCGGCCTGGGACGGCCGCTGTATGCCGCGCTGCTGGACGCCATCCGCGACACGGGCATGCACGCCGTCATCGGCGGTATCTCCTTGCCGAACGCCGCGAGCATCGGGCTGCACGAAGCCCTGGGCTTTCGCGCCGTCGGTCGCTTCGCGGAAGTGGGCTACAAGTTCGATCGCTGGATCGACGTGGGCTACTGGCAGAAGGTGTTCGACGACGACGCCTGACGCGGCTTGCGCACCCCGCCGGCCTGCGGCACAGTCGGTGCGCCGCGGCCGGAAAGTGCGGCGCTGGTGCAGGCACGCGCCGGCACGAAAAGGGGCAGACATGGGACGAGTGGTCTGGTGGTCGATCGCGGTCGCGATGGGCGGATTCCTGTTCGGTTTCGACACCGCGGTGATTTCGGGTGCGGACCAGCCGTTGCAGCGACTGTGGCAAACCTCGGACCTCGTCCACGGCGCGCTGGTGATGTCGTCGGCGCTGTGGGGAACGGTGCTGGGCGCGCTCTCCGGACACCTGCCGTGTGACGCGTTCGGGCGCCGCCGCACGCTGGTACTGATCGGCGTCCTGTACCTCTTGTCGGCAATCGGCTCGGCACTTGCGACGGACCCGACTTTCTTCGCGGTAATGCGCTTCGTCGGCGGTCTCGGCGTCGGCGTTTCGTCGATCGTCGTTCCGGCGTATATCTCGGAGATCGCGCCCGCCTCGGTGCGCGGGCGACTCGTGGCGCTGTACCAGTTTCAGCTCGTGTTCGGCATCCTCGTCGCGTACCTGTCGAACTTCCTCCTCGCCGGTGCCGGTTTCGACTGGCGCTGGATGCTGGGGATCGAGGCCATTCCCGCGGCGATCTTCCTGTTCCTCGTCCTGCGTGTGCCCGAGAGCCCGCGCTGGCTCCTGTTGTGCCGTGGCGACGAGGCCGGCGCTGCCGCGGTGCTGAATTCGATAGACCCGGACGCCGTCACGCGAGTGCTCGGCGAGATCCGCGAGACCGCGGCGCACGCGGCACGGGACCGCCTGTTCTCCCTGCAATTCGCGTTCCCGGCGCTGCTGGTGTTCCTGCTGGCACTGTTCAACCAGCTGTCCGGCATCAACTTCATCATTTATTTCGCACCGCGCGTATTCGAGGTCGCCGGCCTGGATGCAAGTTCGGCGTTGCTGTCCACGGCGGGCATCGGGGTCGTGAACCTGCTCGGCACGATGCTGGGCCTGTACCTGATCGATCGCAGCGGCCGCCGTTTCCTGATGCTCGCGGGGTCGGTCGGTTATATCGTGTCGCTGTGCGCGGTGGCCTGGGCGTTCGCATCGGGCGCGGGCGGCATGGTCGTCGTGGGCTTCGTGTTCCTGTTCATCGTCTCGCACGCGATCGGGCAGGGGGCCGTCATCTGGGTCTTCATCGCGGAAGTCTTCCCGAACAGCATCCGCACGAAAGGGCAATCGCTCGGCTGCGGCACGCACTGGGTCGCCGCGGCAATGATCGCGCTGCTGATGCCGTTCTTCCTGAACCGCTTCCCGGCGTCCGGCATCTTCGCGTTCTTCGCCGCGATGATGTTCCTGCAGCTTCTCTACGTCATTTTCCTGATGCCGGAAACAAAGGGCCGGAGCGTCGAGTCACTCGGCGAGGACATTGCGGCCCATGGCCGGACGGTGGCCGACAATGCCTGAGGCCCGCTATTACGGCGGCATCGAGGCAGGCGGCACGAAGTTCGTCTGTGCGGTCGGCGACGCCGACGGCAAGCTGTTCGCGACGACGGAGTTCCCGACCCGGGACCCGGCCGCGACGTTGGATGACGCCATTGCCTTCTTCCGGCACGAGGCGGGCGCAGGACGGCCTTGCGCCGCGATCGGCATCGGGTCATTCGGCCCGGTCGAAGTGGACCCGCGCTCGCCGCGCTACGGCGAGTTGCTGAACACGCCGAAAGCCGGCTGGAGCGGCTTCAATATTGCCAGCGCTGTGCGTGAGACGCTGGGCCTCCCGGCGCGTATCGACACCGACGTCAACGCCGCCGGCCTCGCCGAGCACCGCTGGGGTTGTGCGCGCGACCTGGAAACGGCGCTGTACGTGACCGTGGGGACCGGGATCGGGGTCGGTGCGGTCCAGCGGGGGCGCATCTACCGGGGTGCGTCGCACCCCGAAATGGGGCACATGTACGTGCCGCGAAGCGAGGCCGACCAGCCGGAGTTCGGCGGGGTCTGCCCGTACCACGGGAGCTGCATCGAAGGTCTGGCCTCCGGCCCGGCGATCGTCGCGCGCTACAACCAGAAGTTGTCGGCGCTCGCGGACGACCATCCCGCGTGGGAGATCGAAACCGACTACCTCGCGACGTTTCTCGCGAACCTGACGTTCGCCTTCCAGCCGGACCGCATCGTGGTTGGTGGCGGCGTCAGCAACGCGCGCCTGCTCGAGCGCGTTCGCGTTCGCCTGCGAGCACGCCTTGCCGGTTACCGCCCGTCACTCGAGGCAACGCAGGCGCTGGAGGACTACCTCATGCTACCGGCGCTGGGCTCCCGCGCGGGCGTGCTCGGCGCGATCCTGCTGGCCGCCGAACACTAGCCCACGTCGGCGTTTGCTATCGTGGCCGAGCGATGCCCGATCAGTAGTACGTCAGCTCGCGCGTCTTGCCTCGGAACACGCGGTACGCATAGATCGTGTACCCGACATTGACCGGCAGCACGAGCAGCGTGCCGACTAGGATGAACATCAACGACTCCGGTGCCGCTGCGGCTTCCCAGATCGTCATCCGGTTCAACACGATGTAGGGAAACAGGCTGTAGGCCAGGCCGTGGAAGGCCATGCCGAAGATGCCGATGGTCGTGGCGAACGGCACCCAGTCGCCATAGTTGTTGTCGTTGTCGAGGCGCAGCGGCAGCCGCCGCAGCGCGCGGTAGGCGATAAAGAAGAACACGCCGGTCATCACCGGTATCGGCCACAGAACAATCAGGTTCTGCAACCCGAACCACTTTTCGAAGATCTCGCGGCTGACCAGCGGCGTCGCCGCGGAGACCGCCGCGACACCGAGCGCCAGCAGCAGCACGGAGCGGCGCGCCCAGGCGATGGCGCGGCGTTGCAGGCCGCCGTCAGTCTTCAGCACCAGCCAGGTCGCACCGAGCATCGCGTAACCGGACGCCAGGCAGACGGCAATCAGGGCCGCGAATGCGCGGCTCCAGCCATCATCGTCGAAGCCCGTCACGAGGCGGCCGAGCATGTAGCCCTGCGCGAGCGCGGCGAGAAGCGATCCGGCGACGAACGCTCGGTTCCAGAGAACCTTGTGATGCGCCTGCGCCTTGACGCGGAAGTCGAACGCCACGCCGCGCAGCGTGAGGCCGATCAGCATGACGGCCACGGGCAGGTACAGCGCGCCGAGCACCATGCCGTGGGCGTACGGGAACGCAACCAGCAGGATGCCGACACCCAGTACGAGCCAGGTCTCGTTCGCATCCCAGAACGGGCCGATCGACGCGATCATCGTGTCCTTCTCCGCGTCGGTCGCCAGGGCGATCAGGAGGCCGACACCGAGGTCATAGCCGTCGAGAACGACGTACGCGAGGATCGCGAGGCCCATGACGATCATGAACACCAGCGGGAGCCAGCCCGCAGCGGCACCGAGGTCCGGAATGAGATCAGCCATGGGCGTGCTCCCCAGCGAGTTGTGACGGCAGGACGGCAGGGCCATGCGCCTTGGGCTCGCCCCGTTTCGCATCCGCCGTGCTGGCCTGGCGCGCCAGGTGGAACACGACCGACACGTAGGCGATGATCAGGACGGCGTACAACACCAGGTAGCCCGCGAGCGTCACGGCAACGTTGCCGGCCGGGACCGTCGTCACCGCGTCGGCCGTGCGCAGGACACCCTGCACCAGGAACGGCTGGCGCCCGATCTCGGTCGTGTACCAGCCGGTCAGCACGCCGACCCAGCCGGAGAACGTCATCCACGTGAGCAACCGCCGCGTTGTTGCGCTGACGGACCGCCGTCGCCGCAACTGCCACGCGGCGGCCCACGCGACGGCCAGCATCAGGAGGCCCGTGCCGACCATGATGCGAAACGCCCAGAACACCGGCGCGACCGGGGGCGCCGCGTCCGGGAAGCGGTCGATGCCGGATAGTTCGCCGTCGGGGTCGTGCCGGAGGATCAGGGCGGCGCCGTAGGGCACTTCCAGCGCAAACCGGTTTTCCCGCCTTTCATCATCGGGCAGCGCGAACAACACCAGGGGCGCGCCGGCCCGGCTTTCCCAAAGAGCTTCCATCGCGGCCACCTTTGCCGGCTGGTGCTCGAGCGTATTCAGTCCATGAAGGTCGCCGGCAGCGATCTGCAGCGGCGCAAAGACCGAGGCCATGATCACGCCCACGCGCAACGCAGAGCGCGCCGCCGGCGTCTCGTCGCCGCGCGAGATGCGGAATGCCGACAGGCCGGCCAGCAGGAAGGCGACCGTGAGGAACGACGCCAGCAAGGTGTGCACGAAACGGTACGGGAACGAGGGGTTGAAGATGACGGCCCACCAGTCGACCGCGTGTGCCACTCCGTCCCGCATCTCGAAACCGGCCGGCGTGTGCATCCACGAGATGAGTGCCAGGATCCAGAACGCCGACAGGCTCGTGCCGATTGCAACCAGCAGCGTCGCTACCGTGTGCATGCGGTTGCTGACACGGTTGAAGCCGAACAGCATGATGCCGAGAAACGTCGCTTCGAGGAAGAACGCGGTGAGGACTTCGTAGGCGAGCAGCGGCCCGGCGATGTTGCCGACGGTCTCCATGAATCCGGGCCAGTTCGTCCCGAACTGGAAGCTCATCGTGATGCCGCTGACCACGCCGAGCGCAAACGTGAGCGCGAACACCTTGACCCAGAGCCGGTAGGCCCCCATCCACCGCGGATCGCCGGTTCGGTTGTGGCGCCATTTAAAGAACAGCAGCACCCAGGCGAGCGCGATGGAGATCATCGGGAACAGGATGTGAAAGCTGATGTTGGCCGCGAATTGCAGTCGCGACAGCAGCAGGACGTCGTTCATCGTTTTTATCCGGCCTCAGGACTCGTTCAGGCGGCACACTCCGCGGCGGGACGCAGGCCGAAGACCCTGCGCATCACGATGGCGGCCGGGCAGAAGCCGGTGAACGCCTGCTGGAAGAGGTTCGCGCCGACAAAGACCGTCAGCCATGCGAACCCGGGATGCACGAACCAGGTCAGTGCGACAGACAACAGGACCATGAAGCCGGCAAAGGCTTCAACGGCGCGTTCGAGACTCATGGGTTTCTTCATGGTGATACCTCAGTAATTGTAACGGATACGCAGGTAGACATTGCTGCCATCCTGCAACTGGCTGAAAAACGTCTGCGGCGCATCGCCGCCGAACAGGTTGCCGCCGGCGACGAATTCCCAGTGGTCGTCGCGACGGAAACGGAACGACGGCCGCAGGTAGAAGTCCTCGTCGCTCGGCGACCAGAACGTGAACAAAGACAGCGTGTAGCGGTCGCGGCTCAGGCGCCACGTGAGCCTGTTCGTGAGCAGGTGCCGAATCTCGTCCGGCTCGAGCGACGGAAACGGGGAATTCTCAACGAGGTTTTCGTGATCCGCGATGCGCTCGACGTAGTACTGCAGGCCGACGGTCAGGTTCGGGATGGCCTCCCACTCGTAGCCCGCGAGAAACCGGATTTGGCTGTTCGGCACCAGCGGGTCCGTCCCGTCCCCGTCGTCGCGGGAGTCGTACCAGGCGAACTCGGCGGACAGGAGGCCCGGCCCCACGGGGCGACGCAGGCTCGCGCCGTACGCCGACAGCGGCGCAAACGTTGGCTCGAATGATGCCGTGAGCGCCGTCGGCTGCTTGAAATAGCCGCGGTAGAGGTACGCGGCGTATTCCGTGCCGCCCACCGAGCGGAACAGGCGCACCGCGAACTCGCCGTTGCCGAAATCCTTGTCCGGCTCGATGGCATCCAGCGGCGGGTCCGGCGCAACGTTCCCGCCCGCGAGCGGCGAGAAGAACGAAAAGCGCTCGCCGGTCAGGTACGCGTCCGGCTCGAACACCGGCGTCCAGACGAAATCCACGTTGACGATGTCCGCGTAGTGCGTCACGCGTACGGCGTTGCTCGGCGCCTTCAGGTATTCGTCGTCGCGGCCCGAAAAGAACGACGGGTAATCCTTCGGGAACAGGTCGTTCAGGAACAGCAGGTCGCCGACGCCCCAGGTCTGCACCTGCCGCCCGGCCTTGATGTCCGTCTTGTCACCGGCGCGGAATGCCACGGCGAGCTCCCGCACGTCCGCGATGAACTCGCTCGTGACGCCGTCGTAGCCCAGGTCGCCGCGCAGCGAGAGCGTGAACCGGCCAGGCTGCCACTCTCGCTCGATGCGCCAACGGAATTCCTCCAGCGTGACGTTTCCGTCGAGCGCCGGGTCGTCGCGCAAGCGCCCGCCGGCGCCGGCCTCGACGAAACCGGTCCACGGCGCGGCCGCGCTGCCTTCGTCCTCCCAGTCATCCCAGGCGTCTTCACCCCACGGGTCGTCGTCGGGCGCGTCGACCTGCGCCATCGACAGCGGCGCGAGCGCAAGAAGCAGCAGCAGGGTGGCGAGCTTCGGCATGCGATCAGTCCGCCGGACGCTCCAGCCACTCGCGCGGCGGATTCCGCAGCGAGCGTTCCGTGAACACGTCAGCAGGAATGCCGATGTCGTACGCGATATAGCGGAACTGCATGTCGGTCTTTCCGCCGCCGGCAAGGTCCGATACGCGGCTCTTCGTGACGGTCGGGTGCCCGTCGATCGTCTCGACCTCGAAGACCTCGACGCGACGATAAACGTTGCCGGACGCATTGCGGTACTCGATCTTCATTGGCAGGAACGTGGCACGGTCGATCCAGGTCGTGTAGGCCGCAAACTCGACGCTGGCGGCGTCGCGGGGCGCGTGCTCCAGCACGTAGAACTCATCGGTGGTGTCCACAAGCCGATGCACGTCGTCGCCCGGTCGACGGCCGGAGACGTCCTCGTAGAAATAGTGCGCGCCGACGAAGCTGGTGCGCTTGTCGCCGGCGGAGATCCGCTTCACGAGGTCCAGGCCCGGCAGGTACAGCCAGCGGTCGTCGTCACGGTCGATGTGCTTGTCGACTAGGAACACGGTGCCGCGGACGTCGGCCGGCTGGCTGAAGACGACCAGGAACTGCTGGTCGCCCGCATCGTCCACGTCGCGGCGCAGCACGGTGAACTGGCGCCGCTGCTGGCGGCCCTGTCCGTCCGTGATGATCATGCGTACTTCGGATCGGCCGTCGGCCCCGGCGTAGTAGGCGGCGAGGTTCGCGCGCTCCACGATCCTTTCGGCATCGGTGAGCGTCGTGTCCTCCGCCAACGCGGTCGCGGAGGCCAGCAACAAGAGCAGGATTGGTGTGATGGGTTTCATTCCATTTCTCCCGGTTTCATCCGGCGGCCTGCGGCGCGGCAAATGCGCCCGCGCGCCGTGCCGCCGGAAACAGGAACGGGCCCGCCCACGACAACAATGCCGGCAGCAGCACCAGCGTGGTGACGGCGGACAGGGCCATGATCGCGGCCATGAAGGCGCCGACCGTGATGTACGGCACGAGCGGCGCGAAAAACAACGGCGTGAAGCCGATCGCGATGACGATCGCGTTGCGCGCGATGGCGCGCGCCGGTTCCTCGAAGAGCCGGTCGATCGCCGCCGGGAAGTCCCCCGTATCGCCCAGCAATGCGCGGCAGCGCTCGATGAAGTGGATCGCGAAATCGACAGACAGCCCCAGTGTCAGCGAGGACAGCACGGCGATCGGCATGTCGTAGTCTTTGCCGATCCAGCCGATGACGCCGTACACGCCGAGGATCGTGACGCTGAGCGGCACCATGGCCAGCACGCCGAGCCGCGGGCTGCGGAAGAGCAGGGCCATCATCACGAACACCACGACGAACGCGCCAGCGAGGCTGTACAGCATGCCCTTGACCATCGCGTCCTGCCAGACGACGTTGATGTAGGTCTTGCCGGCCCAGCGCAGCTCGATGCCGTCCGGCATCGGGTGCTCGGCGAGATACGAGTCCAGTGCCGCGATCACGCGCGACATGTCCTGGTTGTCGCCGCTTTTGAGCTGCAGCCAGATCGCCGTCGATGAGAAGTCCGGCGTCACCATGTGCCACAGGTCCTGGGGCCGGTGCGACGACTGGTACTGCAGCAGCGTCTGCGCGACGCCGTTCGCCGTGTCCGGAACGACGTAATCGGCCGCATCACCGCCGCGAAGCTCCCGGTTCACGACCTTGACCACGTCGGGCAGGGCGTTCGTCTTGCCCACGTCCCCGGAGGCCATCAACGCGGCCTGCAAAGCCTCGATCTCCGCGAGCACCGCCGGCGCCTGGAACCTGCGCGTCGCGGACTGCGCCGACTCGGCGTCGGCCAGCAGCGTCTCGAGTTGCGCGATATCGGCGTCGTCTTCCGCATTGAACAGGGCATCGTCAATGACGGCGATCAGGCTCCCGAACCACGCGTTGGCGTCGTCGGTCGGCGCTGATAGCGCCTGCGTTACAGGTTCGCGGTACGGCGCGCCGAGTGAGCCTGCCGCTGACGTCGCATGCGTGCGGAACGCGTCGATCGTCGCCGTCGTGTCGGCCGTGAGCACGACGAACGCGTCGTACGTACCGGCGAAATGCTCGTTCAATGCGGTGTCCGCCACCCGCACCGGGTGGTTGGCCTTGAACCAGCGCACCGGGTTGTCGTTGATCTCGATCCGGACAATACCGGCGATGCTGAGCGCCACGAACAGCGCTGCGGCCACGGAGATGAGCTTGCCGCGCCGCAGGGCAACGCGGCCGGTGCGGCGCAGCAGGCGGGCCAGCGGCGTTTCGGTACGCGGCTTGCCGCTCGCCGCGACGATCTTCGCGAGCGACGCCGGCCGCATCCGCACGATGTAGGCCGGGATCAGCACGATCGTCACCAGGAATGCGAGCAGGATGCCGAACGCGACGAACGCGCCGAAGATCTGCACCGGCGGGATCGGGGTGAGGAGCAGCGACGCGAAACCGACGGCCGAGGTCAGCGACGTGAACAGCATCGGCGTGAACAGGTGTCCGAGGACGCCGCGAATCACCTGCTTCGGGTCCGCGCCGGGCCGGTACGTGTCCGCGAACTCGGACATGATATGCACCGAGTCGACGACCGCGATCGGCATGAGGAAGATCGGGATCATGGAACTCATGATGTGCACGGTGAAACCAAGTCCGATCAGGAGCCCCATCGTGACGACGACCGTCGCCATGGCAACGAGCATGGGCGCGACGACGAGCGCGGCGCTGCGGAAGAAGTACAGCATCAAGAGGAAGATCATCAGCCCGGCGAGCGGCGCCGAGATCCCCATCTGCACGAACATGTCGTGGCCGAACGTGTCCTCGGCCACGGGCAGGCCGGTGATGTGCCAGGTGTCGTCGCCGGGGAGGGCGTCGGCCGCGTCGGCAATCTGCCGCGAGATCCCGTAGCTCAGGTCCTTGCTTTCGATCGGCACGTAGATCGCGGCCGCGCGGCCGTCGCCGGAGACCAGCGTATCCATCAACAAAGGCAGACGCGCCACCTTGTCACGTATCTCGAGCGCCTGTGCGTCCGTGACCGGGGCCTCCTTCATCATCCACTCGAAGCGTATCGTCCCGGGCCCCTCCTGGGAGAGATTGTCCGCCTCCGGCAAGGCCATCAGGTCAGGCGGGATGACGCCGTCCATCGCCAGGATCGTCTTGCTCAGCGCATGCAGATTCCCGAGTGAAGCGGCGTTGAACACCCCGTTCGGGTGCGATTCATTGACGACGCCGACCACGATCGCATCGTGCAGCACGAAGCGATCCTCGACCCGGTTGTGAAAGACCCGGTCCGGCTGTTCGGCCGACAGCATGTTCTCGGGGTCCGTGTCGATGTGAATCCGCGGCAGCATCGCGGCCGCGGCCAGCGTGGCCGCAAGGACGAGCGCGTACACCGTCCGTGGCCGCCGAATCGCCAGCCGCGTGAGCGCGTCTCTCATTGCGATGACTCCTTCAGCCGGGTCGCACCGAGCATCCCGAGTACCGCCTTCTCATAGTAGGGCTCGGTCTTGGCCGTGCGCACCTTGTGCAGGAAGTACTTCTCGTACGCGATCTTGGCCAGGTGCACCCACTTGCCGCTCGAGGCCCAGTTCGTATTGCGGGGCGGGATCTGGGGCAGGGCCACGAAGGCCACGCCGCCGTCGCCGAAGTCCGCGAGACACACGGCGTTCCACGTGGCGCGGGTCGATGGCGACTTTCCGTCAATCGCATCGCGGATATTGTGCGTCGTCGCGGTGACCATCGACTCGATCATGTATCCGGTCTTCGGCGCACCCGTCGGTACGGGCGTCGGGCCGACCGGCGGGATTGCGACGCAGACGCCGACCGAGTAGATGTTCGGGTAAGCGGGATTGCGCTGGTATTCGTCGATCAGGATGAACCCGCGCGGGTTGGTCAGACCCTCGATCCCGAACACGGCGTCGACACCCTTGAAGGCCGGCAGGACCATCGAATGCCGGAACGGCAAAGCGTGGTCCTTCACGGGTTCGCCGTCGTCGTCGACGGTGCTGACGTGCATCGTGCCGTCCTCGACCGACGTGATTTTCGCGTTCGTCAGCCACTTGATGTGCCGGTCACGCAGCTCGGACTCCATCAGGCTCTTCGTGTCACCTACGCCCTCGAGGCCCAGGTGGCCGACGTACGGCTCCGGGGTCACGAACGTCATCGGCACACGATCGCGAATCCGGCGCTTGCGGAGCTCGGTGTCGAGGATGAAGGCGTACTCGTACGCCGGGCCGAAACAAGATGCGCCCGGGGCCGCGCCGACGATGACCGGCCCCGGGTCAGCACACAGCTGCTCGAAGTCATCGTGCGACATTGCGGCGTGACCGGTCTTGCAGACCGACTGCGTGTGGCCACCGTGCGGGCCCAGGCCCGGCACTTCGTCGAACGCGAGCTTCGGGCCGGTGGCGATGACCAAGTAGTCGTAGTCGACGCTGCTGCCGTCGTTCAACTCGATCGCATTCCGTTCGGGGTGCAGTCGCCGGGCACCCTGGCCGTCGAAGCGGATTCCGTGCCGCCGGAGCAGGTCCGGGAGCTCGACCACGATCTGGTCCGTGACCCGCCAGCCCACTGCCAGCCAGGGATTGGAGGGCGTAAATTCAAAGCGATCTGAATCACTTATGACGATAATGTCATGTTTTTTGCCAAGTGTTTTTCGGAGCTCGTAGGCCTGGGTCAGGCCCCCGATCCCGCCGCCCAATACCGCTATCGTTGCCATTGTCGGTCTCCGCTCGTCGGTGTCATGCCGTATGTATATGCCGGTATACTAAATTAGTCAAGCCTTATTGAAAGTTCCCTAATATATCGGCTATAGTGACACGCACGGGATTCCAGGAGTCACCCAACATGGCGAAACAGGCAACGGCAGGCTGCCCGCCCGGCAACGAACACGCGCTCCAGACGATGCGCGAACACGCGATGGATGCGGCGACGCTGATGAAGGCGCTCGGCAACGAGAACCGCCTGATGATCCTGTGCGCGCTCGCCGAGAAGGACGAGATGTCGGTCGGCGAGCTGAACGCCGGTATCCCGCTCAGCCAGTCCGCGCTCTCGCAGCAACTGGGGCGCCTGCGCCGCGAAGGGCTGGTCCGGACCCGGCGCGAATCACAGACGATCTACTATTCCCTGGCGCCCGGACCGGCCGACAAGATCATTCATCTCCTGCACGACATCTACTGCGGCGCCGAGCCGGAGTCGGGACAGTGAGCAGCGCCTTCGGCTTCGGCCGCGACCTCGAGCTGAGCTTCGCGGCCGCGGTCGACAGGGTCACCGACGAGCTCGCGGCGGAAGGCTTCGGCGTGCTCACCGACATCGACGTCGCGGCGACAATGAAGAAGAAACTCGACAAGGACATGCGCCCGTACCGCATTCTCGGCGCCTGTAACCCCGCGCTGGCTCACCGCGCGATCGAGATGCTGCCGGACATCGGCCTGCTGCTGCCGTGCAACGTCGTCGTCCGGGAGTCCGATACCGGCCGGGTGCACGTGAGTTTCCTCGATCCCGTACACGTGCTCGGGCTCGCGGACGTCCCGGCGCTCGAGCCCTTCGCAGCCGAGGTGCGCGAGCGCCTTGAGCGGGTTGCGGACCGCCTCTGACGAAGCGGCCTGCTGACGGTGGGCCCGTCGGTGGGGGGCGCGTACGCCCGATGACCGTTGACAGGCATACTTAGTACCTTATTATGCCAGTTCAGCGCGAGGGGCCACCGTCCCTCTGTCGCGACCGGAAGGGGGCACATTGAACGCATTCGCACGCATGCCGGCCGTGATCGCCGGCTTCCTGGTCATGAGCGGGGCGGTTGCCGACGAGCGACCGGACGTCATCCCGTTTCCCGATTCCCGCCCGCGCTTCGTGCCGCAGGAACGCATGCAGGCGATCTACGACGAGGTCCGGACCCCGTACAAGGTCGGGGTCATCCTCGAGGGCCGGGAGGGCGAGCTTCTTGACAGTCCCGCCGTGTTCCGGCACGGGGACCGCTGGTACATGGTGTACGTCTCGTTCAAGGACGACATCGGCTACGAGGCCGAACTGGCGGTCAGCGACGACCTCGTCGCGTGGGAGCGCCTGGGCATCATCCTGCCGTTCTCGAAGGAGGGCTGGGACGCCTGGCAGACGAACCCGAGCCTCGCGCTGTACGACACGCGCTGGGAAGACTCGTCGCACGCGCTCGGCACGCACGAGGGCAAGTACTGGCTCTCGTACATCGGCGGTGCCGGGCAGGGCTACGAGCCCGACCCGCTCGCGATCGGCCTCGCGACAACGGATGACCCGATCGCCGTTCGGCCGTGGGACCGGCTCCCGGAGAACCCGGTGCTGCACCGCGACCAGCCGGACAATCGCGACTTCGAATACCGCACCTTGTACAAGAGTTTCATCTTCCGCGACGAGGACGAGACACTCGGCGCACCGTTCGTCATGTACTACAACGGCAAGGCGGCGATGTACGGGCAGGAAGCGATCGGCATGGCCGTGTCGCACGACATGCGGCACTGGACGCGCTACGGCAACGGCCCGGTCATCTCGAACGTGGGACAGGCACCGTGGGCGATCAGCGGCGATCCGCAGATCGTGAAGATGGGCGACGTGTGGGTCATGTTCTACTTCGGCGCGTTCTGGAATCCCGGTGCCTTCGACACGTTCGCCGCGTCCTACGATCTCGTGCACTGGACGAAGTGGGACGGACCGCACCTCATCGAGCCGAGCGAGCCGTTTGACGAGACGTTCGCGCACAAGCCCTGGGTGATCAAGCACGACGGGGTCGTGTATCACTATTACTGCGCCGTCGGCGATCGGGGCCGCGTCATCGCGCTGGCCACGTCGAAGGACCTGGGCGCAGCGGCCGCCGAATGATCACGCCAATGCGCGCGGTCCTGCTGGCCTTCCTGTGCGCCGCGCCTGCGGTCGTCGCGAGCCCGGACCCGGACGTCTTCCGCGAGCCGCCGCGCGACGCGCGGCCGATGACGCTGTGGTTCTGGATGAACGGCCACATCAGCCGCGAAGGCATCACGCTCGACCTCGAGGCCATGAGCCGCGTCGGCATCGGCGGCGCGATGATCTTCGACGGCAGCAACTACTTCCCGGACGGACCGGCGCCGTACCTGTCGCCGCAATGGCTGGACCTGATCACGCACGCGGTACGCGAGGGCAAGCGCGTCGGCGTCGACATCGGCATGCACAATGCGCCGGGATGGTCCAGCAGCGGCGGGCCGTGGATTACGCCGGACGACTCGATGAAGCACCTGACGTGGACCGTGACGCGGGTTGCTGGCGGCGGGCCCGTCGACCAGACACTGCCCGAGCCGCAGGCGCTTCTCGACTACTACCGCGATGCGCGCGTCGTGGCCTTCCCGAGCCCCCGGCCCGAGGCGGCGAGGGCGGCGCTCGTGCGCGTCGCACACAACGTGACCGGCCCGCTCGATCCCGGGATGCTCACGGACCAGCGCCTGGACACGAGCGTCGCGATGCAGACCGACGATGCGGTCACGCTGATGTTCGACGGGCGGGTCGAAGCTCGTTCGTTGACGGTCAATTCGGGCCTCAGTGGCAACATTCCTCGCCTGCGCATCGAGGCGGCCACCGACGAGGAGACGTTCGAGCCACTGGCGGAGCTCGCAAGCCACGGGCGGCACGGCATCATTGCGCCGTCGAGCGTGAATTTCCCCGCTATCGAGGCACGCGCGTTGCGGCTGGTTGCGCTCAGCGACGGCACGCTCGGCGAAGTGGCCGTCGACGCGAGCCCGCGCATCGGGGAATGGGAGTTCAAGTCCAACCTCGCGTACCAGGTCGGCAAACAGGTCGCGGTGCCGGAGGCGTCACACGCCGACGACGCCATCGATCCGGCCTCCGTCATCGACGTCAGCGCGTACATGGACGCTTCGGGCCGGCTGCGCTGGGACGCGCCGCCGGGCGACTGGACGATACTCCGTGTCGGCTACACGACCACCGCGCACCTGAACGTCGCCGCGTCGGCGGCGGGCACCGGGCTCGAATCCGACAAGCTGGATCCGCACGCGACGGAACTCAGCTTCGAGAACACGGTCGGGCGGGTCATCGATGCCGTAGGCCCGCTGACCGGCGACAGCTTCGGCATGATCGAGATCGACAGCTACGAAGCGGGCATGCAGAACTGGACGGCGGCGATGCCGGAGGAGTTTGCGGCGCGCGCCGGCTACGACCTCACGCCGTACCTGCCGGCCCTGACCGGCCGGATCGTCGGCGACGCCGGCGTCTCGGAACGCTTCCTGTTCGATTTTCGCAGCGTGCAGGCTGCGATGATGGCCGAGTATTACTACGACCACATGGCGGGACTCGCGGAAGAGTACGGGCTTGACCTCTACGTCGAAGGCTACGGCCAGGGCATGTTCGACGAACTCGAGGTCTCCGGCAGCGCGCCCGTGCCCATGACCGAGTTCTGGGTGCGCACACCGTGGACGCCAAACCGCTCCGTCAAGGTGGTCGCGTCGGCCGCGCACGTGTACGGCAACCCACTCGTCTCGGCGGAAGCGTTCACCGGCGAGGAGAAGACGTCGCGCTGGCTCGCGTATCCGTACGCGCTCAAGGCCGAGGGCGACTACATGTTCAGCCTCGGCATGAACCGGATCCTGTTCCATCGCTACGTGCACCAGCCGCATCCCACCGCGGTCCCGGGCATGGCGATGGGGCCGTGGGGCTTTCATTTCGACCGCACGAACACCTGGTTCGGCCAGGCGCGTCCGTGGCTCGATTACATCGGCCGCGCCCAGTACCTGCTTCAGCAGGGACACCCGGTCGCGGACGTGCTGTTCTTCACCGGCGAGCGGCCGCCCGGCGTCGCGCAATGGATCCGTCCCGCGATGCCGGCCGGCTACGACTACGACCACATCGACGCACGCGCGCTGCTCGAGCGCGTGTCTGTCGACGATGGCGATTTCGTACTGCCGGAGGGGAACCGGTACCGGCTGCTCGTGCTGCCCGACAACCTGTCCGGAATGACGCCGGCGCTGTTCGACAAGCTCGCCGGGTTCGTGGCGCAGGGCGCTGCCGTGATGGGGCCGGCGCCGAGCTCGTCGCTGACACTGCGCGGATACCCGGACAGCGAGGCCGACATGCTGAAACGGGCCGGCGCGCTGTGGTCGGGTTCCCGGGTGTTGCCGGCGCAGCCGCTCGATGCCGTGCTGGAAACGCTCGGCGTCGAGCCGGACTTTCGCTACGAAGCAAGACGCCCGGACGCCGCGCTGTCCTGGAATCATCGCAGGACCGACGCCGGCGATCTGTACTTCATCGCGAACCGGCAACGCCGCGCCGAAGAACTCGTCGCGTCGTTCCGCGCCGCCGGCGGTGTACCGCAGGCATGGAACGCGGAGACCGGCGAGCACTACCCGATGGCGTTGCACTCGGTGAGCGGCGGCCGCACTCGGGTCCCGCTGGAACTGGGCCCCACCGAGTCGATCTTCGTGCTGATTCCGCCCGGTGAGGCGCCGGCCGGGCCGCAAGCGCTGTACCGCGACGGCGACGTGGCCCTGTCAAGCGCGGCGGTGGGCGACAAGCCACTGCCGGCGATCACGGACACGTTCACGATGGCGGCGTGGGTGAAACCGGACATCGAGCTGCGCCTGATGCCGGACCCGTCCGCCACGGGCCGCATCGACGAAACCGGCAAGTTCTACGCGATCTCCGCGCCGGAAGGCGACCGGTTGTTCGGCGACGGGCATGCCGCGGCCGGCCTCGCGGTCGGGCGCAACGGCATTTACGTCGTCGAGCGTTCGCGCGCGCAATCGCCGGCGGTGCTGGTGTCGGAACAACCGGTGTCGGGCTGGACGCACGTGGCCGTCGTCTACCGCGATGGCCGGCCTAGCCTGTACGTCAACGGCGAGTGGGCGAGGGACGGCCTCGCATCCGGTTCCGTCGTGCACCCGGCCGTCGGGCTGCCGCCATCGCCGCCGGATGCCGTGCTCCATTTCCGGGGGCTGGACGGCATCGCACGGGCCTCGGGTATCCCGCTGCCGCCGACGCAGGGCCGCGTCTACACGTTCGAAGGCAACCTGGGCGACCCGGAGGTCTACGACCGCGCACTGGACGAATCCGAGATCCGCGCACTCGCCAGCGGGGGGCTGCCGTCGCCCATCGGTCCGCCGGCCGTCGAGCTGCGCGGCAACGACGATGGCAGCGCGCTCGCGATCGTGTGGCAGACAGGGCGTTACCGACTGGACACCGGGCCTGAGACCGCGATCGAGGTGCCGGCGCCGCTCACGCTCGACGGCTCGTGGCGACTCTCGTTCGAGCCGGGCCGGGGCGCGCCGTCGACGGCGACGCTGCCGGCGCTCGTATCACTGCACCGGCACCCCTACGACGGTATTCGCTACTACTCCGGCAACGTCACCTACGCGACGTCGGTTGACGTCCCGGCCGAATGGCGGGCGCAGGATCGGCGCGTCGTGCTCGACCTGGGTCGGGTGGAAGTGGTCGCGACGGTGCGCGTCAACGGCGAGGCCTTTCCCGCGCTGTGGAAGGAACCGTACCGCGTCGACGTCACGGACGCGGTCCGCGCCGGGTCTAACGAGATCGAGATCTCGGTTGCCAACCTCTGGACGAATCGCCTGATCGGCGACGCCGCGCTGCCGACCGAGGTCGAATTCGGTTACGACAGCGGGCGGGACGGTTCGCCATTTTTCGGCAAGGGCATCAAGGCGTTCCCCGACTGGTACCTGCGCGGCGAACCCGAACCGGACGGCGGGCGCGTGACGTTTACGACGTGGCAGTTCTACGAACCGGACGAACCCCTCGTCGCATCGGGCCTGCTCGGCCCGGTCCGCCTGCTGAACCCGGTCGTCACGGAACTGCCGCGGTGAGGACGCTCCTGCCGGCGCTGGCGGCGATGCTGTTCGTGTCGGCCGGTGCGGGCCTCGCAGAGGAACGTGTGCCGCTCGACGGCGACTGGGCATTCGTTCGCGGCGGCTCGTCGGCCACGCCGCCGGAAAGCGGTTGGCGCACCGTGCAGGTGCCGCACGACTGGAGCATCGAACGGCCGACATCGGCGCAGGCCGGATCGAAAGGCGGCGGTGGGTACTTCGAAACCGGCAGCGCCTGGTACCGGAAGCGCTTCGACGCGCCGTCGTCATGGGCCGATGCCGACGTGTCGATCTACTTCGACGGCGTTTACCGTAACGCCGAGGTGTGGCTGAACGGCGTGCCCGTCGGCGAGCACGCCTACGGCTATACGCCGTTTCGGCGGCCGTTGTCCGGGCGCCTGGTGCCGGGTTCTGCGAATGAGCTGCTCGTCCGCGTCGTGAACGAGCCGCAGCCGGACAGCCGCTGGTACTCCGGTTCCGGCATTTTCCGATCGGTACGGCTCGAGCTGCGTCCTGCCACGCACTTCGAACCGGACAGCCTGACCGCGACGACACGCGAGCTCGAGCCGGATGCCGCGTCCGTGGACGTGGCCGTCAACATCGTCAATGCCGGCGAACTCGGCGCGGAGGCACGCGCAAGCTTCGTGATGACGGACGCAGACGGGCGGGAGGTCGCACGCGAGTCCGTGCCACTGGCGCCCCCGGAGGATCGGCGCACGCTGGCGGTCAGCGCGCGGCTCACCGTGCCGTCGCCGAACCCGTGGTCGCCGGATTCGCCGGCGCTGTATACGCTGTCGGCCGAACTGCACGCGGGCGGCCAGGCGCTCGAAGCGACGCGCATCCCGGTAGGCCTGCGCACGCTGCACTGGTCCGCAGCCCGCGGCTTCGAATTGAACGGCGAGCCGGTCGAACTGCTCGGCGGCAGCGTGCACCACGACCACGGCCCGCTCGGCGCCGCCGCGCACGCCGACGCGGAACGGCGCAAGGTGCTGACGCTGAAGCGCGCGGGATTCAATGCCGTCCGCACCGCTCACAATCCGCCGTCAGAGGCTTTCCTCGACGCCGCCGACGCTCTCGGCCTGCTCGTCATCGACGAGGCGTTCGACGGCTGGCGCGTGGCGAAGGTGCCGAACGACTACGCCGCGCTGTTCGACGAGCACTGGGAAGCGGACCTCCGCGCGATGGTCCTGCGGGATCGCCGGCACCCGTCCGTCGTGATGTGGAGCATCGGCAACGAGGTGTACGAGCGCGGCCAGCCGTCCGGCATCGACATCGCGCACGCGATGGCCGGCATCGTGCGGCAACTCGACCGCACCCGGCCGGTGACGATCGGCCTGAACGGACTCGGCGCGACCGGCGACTGGTCGCGCCTCGACGCGATCTTCGACGCGCTCGACATCGCCGGCTACAACTACGAGCTCGCGCGCGCGCCGGACGACCACCGGCGGCGGCCAAACCGCATCGTCTATGCCTCCGAGTCCTACCAGGACGAGGCGTTCGCGAACTGGCAGCTCGCTCGCGAACATACCTACGTCGTCGGCGACTTCGTCTGGAGCGCGATGGACTACCTCGGGGAAGCCGGCATTGGCCGCGTCTTTCCCCCTGACAAGGACGCCCGGCCGCACTGGGTCGGCGAGCACTACCCGTATCACGGCGCGCTCAGCGGCGACATCGACATCACCGGCTTCCGCAAGCCGGTCTCGCACTACCGCAACATCGTCTGGGACAAGGGCGAGACGCTGTACGCGGCCGTGCGGGTGCCGCCGCCCGCCGGCGAAACCTGGAACCTGACGAAGTGGTCCGTGCCGCCGGCGCTGTCGACCTGGACCTGGCCAGGCGAGGAGGGCCGTGAGCTCACGCTGGACGTCTACAGCCGGCACCCGCTGGTGCGCGTGACGCTGGCCGGCGAGCCGGTCGGCGTCGCGCCGACGACCGAGGCAGACGCATTTCGCGCATCGTTCTCCGTACCGTACAAGCCCGGACGCCTGGAAATTCGCGCGGGCGACGAACGCTTCGTGCTGCAGACGGCCGGCGAGCCCGCCCGATTGCAGTTCTCGAACGATGACGAGCTGCGCGGTTGCCGTGAACGTCGACTCTGCTTCGCAATCGTCCAGATCACCGACGCACAGGGGATCGGCCACCCGGCCGCGGACCGGCCAATACGCTTCGAGGTCGAGGGCGGACGGATACACGGCATTGGCAGCGGCGACATGGCCTCAGCGGAGTCCTACCGGGCAAACCCGCGCCGCAGTTACCGGGGCCGCACGATGCTCGTGTTCGAGCCCGACCCGGCGGCACGGCGGGTCATCGTGCGCGCGCACGCCGAGGGGCTTGCGTCCGCGGAGCGCCGGTTGCGCTGAACGCGCGTCAGGCGGAAATCGACGGCGCGTCGTTCGCGCGGAAGCAGGCCTCGACGAGGCGCATCGTGTTCAATGCATCGTCGACGCGCGTCAGCAGCACGTCGTCCTCGCCGGTGCGGAACCGCTGCAGGTTGCGCATGACGTTCGCGAACGCGTCCGGGAACCAGCTCCCCTGCAACGGCACCTGCCGCCAGCCGTTGCCGGCGTCCGCGAGCCATAGTTCGTCGGGCTCCCCGTCGGGGTAATTCATCAGCAGGCCCAGCTTCGCCACCGCGCAGCCGCGCGTTCCCTCGAAGCGTATCGTCGCAGCCTGGAAGTCCGGGCCGAAGTCGTGGTTGTGGTTGATCGACAACAGCGCGCGCAGGCGCGGACCGTAGTCCAGGATGATCGACGTGCGCGTCTGCGCGAGATCCGGCACGCGCGGGTCCGGCAGCGTGCGCGCGAACGCGCCGGCCGGCTCACCGGCCAACGACCGCACCAGGTCGAGATAGTGGATGGAGTGCACGGCGATCTCGACACGCTCCATGCGCTTGAGGAACGGGAAGATGTGCCAAGGCGTCGCGATGTTGACCCGCACTTCGACGTCGAGGATCTCGCCGAGCGCGCCGGAGGCGATCGCCTCGCGGATCGCAAGCATCATCGGGCTGAAGCGAAGCTGGAAGTTCACGGCCGCGACCAGGTTCTTCGCGCGGCAGATCGCGACGATCTCCCCGGCCTGCGCGAGGTTCTCGCCCATCGGCTTCTGGATGAGTACGGTGGCTCCGTCCGGGAGCTGCGTCAGGATAGCGGCAATGGCAGAGGGCGGCGTCGCGATGTCATACACGCACGCCGTGCCGTGCACTGCGGCGGCGGCCGCGTCCGCGTACACGGCGGGGATGTTCCATTCGGCGGCCATGGTCGCCGCGCGGCCACCGTCGATGTCGCAGATGCCGGCAACGTCGAAGCCGGCGTTGCGGTAGGCCGGGAGGTGCGCGTCCCGCACGATGTCCCCGGCGCCGATGATGACGATCGGCACCGCGCTCGTCGGTGGCGGCCAGGCCTGGGAGTCGGTCGGTGACACGGGGCTCGAGGAGGCGCTACGACGAAGCCGTCAGGCGGGCGTCGCGCCTTTCTTCTCGACGAGCAGGATGTGCTCGCAATACAGCACCGTCTTCCCGTCCTGGTTGTGCACTTCGCATGCTTCCACCACCTGGCCGTACGCCGGCCGTTTCGGATCGTCGCTCTTGCTCTTGATCGTCACCGTCGTGCGGATCGTGTCGCCGATGTAGACCGGCGTCGGAAAGCGCAGGCGCTCGTAGCCGTAGGTAAACGCCACCGGGTTGATCTCCTGCGCGGTCAGCCCGATGCCGATTGCGAACGTCATGGTGCCATGCGCGATCCGGTGTTTGAACGGCTGCGTCTTGCAGAACTCCTCGTCGACGTGGTGCGGGAAGAAGTCCCCGGTATGTCCGGCGTGAAAGACGATGTCCGTCTCGGTGATCGTGCGGCCCGACGTTTGACGCACGGCGCCGGGTTCGTAGTCCTCGAAATACTGGGTGTTTTCCATGCCTGTCCTGTTTGCCGGGCCCGGTCGCCCAGTATTTTATATTTGAATGGCTTTTTCAATGATACTCGACCACGGGTGCGAATCTGCGAACAGATTGTGTCACGACCGGCCGAAATGGTATTGAAGAACCTGAACCGGATAACCGAGGGCAGGAAACAGGACGTGACGCAAGCGAAGCCGAAACGGATCTACAAGGCACCGGCGCTGGAGAAGGGGCTCGAGATCATCGAACTGCTGGCGACCCGGCAGGTCCCGATGTCGATGACCGAAATCGCCACCGAACTCGGCCGCTCGGGCAACGAGATCTTCCGCATGCTGGCCGTGCTCGAGCAGAAGAACTACATCCGCAAGGGCGAGAACGGGGACCGCTACTGCATTACGAACCACCTGTTCGACCTCGGCATGCGCGTCCCGCCGAACTCCACGCTCATCGAGCACCTCGTGCCGCTGATGCGCGAACTCGCGGAAACGATCAAGCAATCCTGCCACCTGTCGGTGCGCAGCGGGAATCACATCGTCGTCATCGCCCGCGTCGAGAACCCGGCATCGGTCGGCTTCTCGGTACGCGTCGGCACGTCACGCGGCCTGCTCGAATCCGCCGCCGGGCGCGTGTTTCTCGCATGGCTGGACGAGGGTGACCGCGGCGAAGTACTGCGCGACCTCGTGAAAGGCGCCGGCGCGGCCGACAAGCGCCGGAAACTCGACGACGAACTCGGCATGATCCGGAGCCTCGGGCTCGCGAAGATTCCGAGCACGTTCATCACGGGCATCACCGACGTCTGCGTGCCGGTGACCGCCGGCCATCCCCGCAAGATCGTCGCGACGCTGACCGTTCCCTACGCGGCCGGGTCGGATGCACCGCTCACGCTCGAGGAGACGGTTCCACTGGTGCTGGAAGGCGTATCCGGCATGTCGAAAGTCGCGGCGACGTTCCGCGGCTTCTAGCGCACCGCGCGCGACCCGTCAGGCCGGGTTGCCCACCCACGACCCCCACGTGATGACGGCGAACGACGCGAGCAGCGTTGCGAGCCCGGCGTACAGCATGCCGGTCGTGCGGCCGGAGAGGCCACGCCACTCCCGCAATGCGTAGCCGATGCCGAAGCTGAAGAACACCAGCATCGTCATGTGGATGCCCCAGCTCATGAACGCGAAATTGCCCATGCGCAGGTGGCCCAGGCCGTAGAAGAAGAACTGCCCGTACCACAACACACCGGACAGGATGCCGAGCGCGTAGTGCATCGGCAGCGTGCCGCCATCATCTTCCGACGGTTTCAGCGCGGCGTACTCGCCGAACGTGCGTTTCCGGGCGTGCACGACGCTCCACCAGGCGAGGTTCGTGAGGAACGCGCCGCCCATCGCGAAAATGTATTTCGCATGTGCCTGGAAATTCGTCGCGCCGTGGCGGCTCGCGATCTCGTCCATCGGCGCGCCCGCCGCAAGCGACAGGCCGAAGATCGCAGACAACACGCCCGCGAGGACGACGAGGACCAGGCCCTTGCGGATATTGAAGTCCGTCGCGCCCGTCGCGCTCTTCGCATTGAGTTCGGCCTCCTTGTGCACGCCTGCCCAGCCGCACATCGCGACACCCACGATCGACACCGCGAAACCCGCGAGGACGACGAGGCCGCCCGGCTTCTGGAAGCTCTCGATCAACGTGCCGGCGAGCATCGCGGGAATCACGGTGCCCAGTACGGCGGAAATGCCGATCGCGATAGCGTAAGTCAGCGAGAAGCCGATGTGCCGGATGCTGAGCGCGAACGCCATGCCGCCGAACCCGTAGATCGCGCCGAGTACCGTCGTCTTCACGATCACGTCCGCCGGTGTGTCGGACAGGACGCCGGCGAGGTTCGGGATCGTGAGCCAGGCCACGAGCACCGGGATCACGAACCAGCCGGCCGTGCAGAACAGCAGCCAGGTCGTCTGGTACGACCAGCGCCGCGTGCCGATGAACGGTACGTAGCAGGCCGCCGCCGCGAGCCCGCCGATCGCGTGCAGGCCGATTCCCGAGAAGACGTTTGTAATCATGGAGAGGCTCTTCAGGTTGGCGCGCCGGGAAGTGCCGGTCGCGGGAGTTTATGCACGTACGGCGTAGATGCGCTCCGCGTTTGCCGAGTAGATGGCACGCCGCGCATCGGCGGATTCGGCGGCGAGTATCGACCGGAACGCGGCGACCCAGCCGGCAACGCCACAGGTCAGGTTGCACACCGGCCAGTCGCTGCCCCACACGCAGCGGTCGGCGCCGAAAACCTCGATGCAGAACTCGACGTACGGGCGAATCGATGCCTCGATGTCGCTGCCTTCCGGGCAATACGCGACGACGCCCGACAGCTTGCAGTGCACGTGGGGCAGGGCGGCCAGCTTCCGCACCTGGGCCCGCCATTCGGCGAAATCGCCGGATGCGATGTCCGGCACGCCGCAGTGATCCAGCACGAGCGACGTATTGTCGCAACGCTCCGCGAGCTGCAGTGCCAACGGCAACTGGCGCTGCAGGAAACACAGGTCGAAGGTTTTGCCGCGCCGCCCGATCTCTCGAACGTTGCGCACGAACCCGTCGCTGTCGGACAGCGCATCGGGCTCGGTGTGCAGGATGCGGCGGTAGCCGGCGACCCCCGAGGGCCCGGTCTCGTCCAGCCAGGCATCGAAGGCTGCAGCATCCGACTCCGGCCGGCAACTCGCGATGACACCCGCGATGCGGTTGCCCGGGTCGTCGGCGAGCGAACGAACGTGGCGAGCCTCGTCTTGCCAGTCGGCCTCGTCGGCGGCCGTTTCCATGAACAGCGTGCGGCCGATGCCGCAGCCCTCGGTACTGTTTCGATAGTCGTCCAGCGTGAACGCACGGCACCGCAGCGCGGGCAGCCCGTCGGTCCACGCGTAGCCGAAGCGGTCCGCCAGCACGAGGTGCTGGTGCGTGTCGAGCAGCAGCTCCGGCGCGCTCACGTCAGTCATGGTGGAAGACTTCTTCCATCATCGCCCACCACTCGCCATCGCCGACGGAATCGAGCGGTTGCTGCTGCGGCTTGCAGATGGCCCACCAGCGCTGCGTGTCCGGGTCCGCCGCCATCTTCGCCATGTCGGCGTCGAAGTCCGTGCCGCGGTACTCCCAGTAGCCGAACAGCAGGTTCTCCGGTTCGCGGAAGAAGATCGTGTAATTCGTGATGTTGCAGGCCTCGATCATCCGCAGCACCTCCGGCCATACCTCCCGGTGCAGGCGCTTGTACTCGGCGACGTGCTCCGGCCGCAGCCGGATCATCATGCCCATACGTTTCATGTCGTCACCCCCGTGATGTTCGCGAACGATACGTCAGGACGCATTCAGCAAGAACTCCGCCTCGATGGCGTCGGTATGCTGCCCGACCGTCGGCGCCGGTACGCTGCTCTTGATGACCTTGCCGTCGAGACGGATCGGGCAGCGCGTCGCGCGCAGCGGCTTGCCGGTCCCGGTGTCCAGCCCCTGGATGAAGTCGAGCTGGCGGAATGCCTCTGTCTCCATCAGCGCCGGCCAGTCGAGGACTTCGCTCGCCCAGGTGTCGGCGGCGTTGAAGATCTTCATCCAGTGCGCGGTCGTCTCGGTGCGCAGCCGCTCGGCGAGGATCGCCTTGATGGTGTCGCGCTCGGTGAAACAGCGCTTGCGGTCCGTGTACCCGGCAAGTTCCGGGCAGTGGAGCAACTCGGCGAGGCGTTCGACCGGCGTCATCGCGACGGCAACGAAGCCGTCCTTCGTCCGGTACACGCCGTACGGCGCGGCGAGGTAGGCGTGACCGCCGCTGATCTTGCTCCGGGCGGGCGGTTTCTGCCCGTCGTTCAGCCAGGTCGTGAGCACCTCGAACTGCATATCGAGAACGGACTCGAGCAGGCTCACTTCCACCAATGCGCCCTGGCCGCTTTTCAAGCTGCGGACGAGGCCGGCCAGGATGCCCTCGAGCGCCGCGTGCCCGGTCATCATGTCGGCCACCGCGAGCCCCATCGGCGTCGGCGGGTGCTCCGCGTCGCCCGTCAGCCACATCAGTCCCGAGCGCGCCTGCGCGAGCAGGTCCTGTCCCGGCAACCGCTCCCACGCCTTCGCACTGCCGTAGCCCGACACGGACGCGTAAACGATGCGCGGGTTCAGCTCCTTCACCGACGCATAGTCCAGGCCGAGGCGTTCGATGACGCCCGGCCGGAAGCTCTGGATGACGACGTCGGCGCGCTCGATCAGCTTCTGCACCTTCCCGACGTCCACCGGCGACTTCAGGTCCGCCGTGTAGCTTTCCTTGTTGCGGTTAATGGCCTGGAACAGCGTGTTCGTGCCGCCGACGTCGGTGTCCGACAGGTAGAGCTGCCGTGCGAGATCACCCTGGCCGGGCCGCTCGACCTTGATGACCCGCGCGCCCATGTCCGCAAGCTTCAGGCTGGCCATCGGGCCGGCGAGGAACTGGCTCAGGTCGACGACGAGAACGCCGTCGAGGGGAAGGCCCGGGTTCGCGCCGTGTTCGGTGGACTGCGTCACTGTGCGAGGCTCCTCTCGTAAGCGTCGTTGACGGCTCGCACCGTCGCTTCGGGCGTTTGCCGCCCCGTCAGGCAGGCGTGAACGATGTCGCCTGCAATGTCCTGGAACGGCATGTAACCGTCGTGCCGCGGCCGCAGCCACGAGGATTCGAGCGTCTTCAGCGTGTCGCGGAAGAAGCCGTCGGTGACACGGTTGCACTCGGCGTCCGTCCACGCAAGCCGGTTCGCCGGCTGGCCGCCGGATTCGAAGAACGCGCCGCGCTGGCAATCGGCCGACGCGATCCAGTACGCGTACTCGACGGCGAGGTCCGCGTGCTTCGTTGCCGCCGAAACCGCGATGCCGGTGCCGCCGATCGCAGAGCCGACCGGCCCGTTGTTGCCGAGCGCCGGCATGTCGGCCACGCGCACGCGGTGGGGACGAAACCCGGCCCGCGAGTAGTTCGTGTAGCCGTACAGGAACGGGACGTAGGCATGGCTGGTGCGGCACGCGAGCCACTCATACGCGCCGATCGGGTCCATCGACAGGCACGCGGGCGGCACGTGGCGCGCGACCGCCAGCATCTCGCCCAGAACCTGCACGCCGGTGGCCACATCCGCGCCGCGCTGGTCGCGCCCGAACGGCTCGCCGACGTTCGCGAGCAGCGTGAAATAGCACATCAGCGCGTTGATCGGCAGCAGCGGCCAGATGACCTGCGAACGCTCCGCGAGGGCAATGACCGCCGGCCACGTCGTCGGCACCGCCTCGAGCAGATCGGGGCGGTACGCGGCCACCGGCGCCGCGGCGTCGATCGCGAGCGCCCATTGCCGGTCGCCGAAGACGTAGGAGGGGTGCGACGGGCCGCAGGACTCGGCGGCGAGCCTCGCGAGGGCATCGTCGTGGCCGGCGCCGTCCAGCGCAAGCAGCAACCCGCTACGCGCCGCCGACCCGACGTGCGGGTGGTCGATGACCATCAGGTCGTAGTCGTTCGCCATCGCCTCCAGCGGCCGGTCGGCAAAGGCCTGCAGCGAGCGTTTCTCCCAGCTGATCGTGGTTCCCGGATGGGTTTCCGCGAAAATCTCGGCCGTTGCGACCATCGGGTCGAAGCCACGGACGTGGTCCCAGGTCATGCCCTTGAGCGCGCATCCTGCGCCGGTAGTTGCCATCTGCCTCAAGCCCCCGATTGACCCGGGCAGTCTAGCAAATGACGTTTTTTGAATGAAGAATGTTTCATGGATGAATCTCAAAGGACGGTCCCACCGGGTCTCGCCCGAAGTTTTACAGACAAATGATCTTTTATATAGCTATAATGAGTGAATGTGACTGAAACCTAGCGAATTGCCGGCGACGCCGCTCCCCCCCACTGGCGACCCGGCTCGCTTCGGCACTGACTTCGCATTGGATCCCCCCCTGCGAAGCGCATTCGGGCGGTGGTCGTGCCTGGCCGCCGCCCGAGTGCACCTTTCGCGCCCGCCGGTCACCACGGCGCCGAACGCGCCACGGCGATGCCGCGCACCTGGTTCGGCCACTGGCCCGAGACGGCGCAATAAAAGTGATAGAGCACGCCGTCGTGGTGGATCAGCGATGGCTTGTGCGCATAGGTCTCGTCGATCGATCCGTGCGCGCCCACGTCGATGACCGGCTCGGCGACCTTGTCGAACGTCAACGGGTCACGGCCGACGGCGAGGAGCTCACGCGCCGCGCGGTCCGTCGACAGGCCGAAGTAGTACATCGCCCACTCGTCGTCGTGCCGCAGAACCACCGGGTTCGCCGCGAAACGATCGTCGGGCGCGCCGGCCGGGCCGTTCTCGATGATCGGGTTGCCGTGATGGCGCGTCCAGTGCACGAGGTCCCGCGAGGTCGCGACGCCGATCTGCTCGTGCCACGGCACCGCCGCGTTCTTCGCGTTGTAGTAGAGGTAGTAGGTGCCTTCGTGCTCCATGATCGTCGGCTTGTACAGGCCGCCGCGCTCCCAGTCGGCACCGTCTTCCGGCGTGAGGATAGGCGCCGTGCGCTCCCAGTGGACGAGATCCTCGCTCCAGGCGAGGCCGATGACGGCCGGCCCTTCTTCGTAACCGGGCAGGGGATAGGCGTTCCAGGCGCCGAGGTAGCGGCCGTCCACTTGCTTCAATCGCGCGGGCCCGTGCAGCGCATTCTCGCGGAGGATCGAATCCATCGCGATGTTGTGGCGGGTGACCGGGTCGTTCGGGTCACGCGCGAGGACCAGGCCGCGGCGGCGCCAGGCGACGAGATCGTCGGACTCCGCGAGCCCGGTCTGGTAGCCCTGGCCGTCGAAGCCGACGTAAGTCATCAGGAAGCGGCCGTCGTGGCGGAACACGAACGGCTTGTCGACCGCCGACTCGTCGAACGTGCCGGGGGCGCCGCTCGCGGCGAGCACGAGGCGCGGGTGCTTGTACGGCGTGCGGTAGGGTGCCAGCGGATCCCGGGCCGCGTCCCCCGGCGCCCGCGCGCAGGTTCCGAGCGCCATCCCGGCGAGCCCGGACAGTAGCGTCCGTCGGGTCAAAGTCGTCATGGTGTCCCCCGCGTTCGATCTGCTCACTTTAGCGCACAAGAGATCAGATTGCGTCATAATGCCTGTCCCATCCAGCCTCGCCAGTCAGCCTCGGCTGGGCACTGCACACATCCCCCGGGGGCGGCATGCGGCCATTCTTCCTGACGACGTTGATCTTGCTCTTTGCGGGCCCCGCGCTGGCCGCGACGCCGCCGCTGTCCGTGTCGGCCGACGGCCGCTCGCTGGAGGCGGCCGGCCGGCCGTTCTTCTGGCTGGGTGACACCGGCTGGCTGATGCTGAGCCGGCTCGACCGCGCGGAGACCGAGCATTACCTCCGGACGCGACAACAGCAGGGCTACAACGTCATCCAGGTCATGGTGCTGCACACGGTGGGCATGACGACGAAGGGCGGGGTGCCGGCGCTGATCGACGGCGACCCGGCCCGGCCGAACAACTCGCCCGGCGACGACCCGGCCGTGGCCGGGGAGTACGACTACTGGGACCACCTCGACTGGACGCTCGGCGTGGCCGAGGAGCTCGGTATCTACCTGGCGCTGGTGCCAGCGTGGGGTGACATCGCGATGGCAGGCGACCTGGACACGGAGAATGTCGTGCCGTACGTGACGTTCCTCGCCGAGCGCTACCGGGACCGGCCGAACATCGTGTGGCTGAACGGCGGCGACACGTTCGCGGTGGAACGTACCGCGGTATGGTCGGTGCTCGGGCGGACGCTGAAGCGGCTCGACCCGGAACACCTGATGACGTTCCACCCGCGCGGCCGCACGGATTCGTCGTGGACGTTCCACCACGCGGAGTGGCTCGACTTCAACATGTACCAGTCCGGGCACCGCTCCTACGGGCAGGACCTCGACGGCTTCGGCGAGGATAACTGGCGCTACGCGGAGGACGACTGGGCGCGCCTGCCTGCGAAACCCTTCATCGACGGCGAGCCGTCGTACGAGAACATCCCCTACGACCTGCACTACGCGGACGTGCCCCGCTGGACCGCGGCGGACGTGCGGCGTTACGCGTGGTGGTCCGTGCTGTCGGGCGCGTTCGGCCACACCTACGGCGAGAACAGCGTGATGCAGATGTACGTACCGGGCGCGCACAACCCGGCATTCCATGCCGAGATACCGTGGCGCGATGCGTTGCGCGCGGACGGGGCGGGGCAGATGCGGCACGTGAAGTCCCTGATGGACGGCGTGGCATTCGGCACGCGCGAGCCCGCCGCACACCTCGTCGTCGACAACGGCACGGGCTACGAGCGCATCCCGGTGCTGCGCGGCGACGGCTTCCTGGTCGCGTACGCGTACACCGGCCGGGGTTTCTCGCTGGACGTGAGCAGCGTCGCCGATGCGGACCCGACGGCCCACTGGTACTCGCCGCGCGACGGCTCGTTCACGGCGGTCGACATCGGCGCGGATGACGGTATCGCCGCATTCGACCCGCCGGGGGACGCGGCAGCGGGCAATGACTGGGTGCTGGTATTGCGGACGCGGTAGCATGCGCGGATGACGACCGGCGACACCCGGCGGAGACCCCGTGGCAACCCTTCCACCCGGACAACGTGAAGCGCAATCCTTCCACCGCTTCGGCCTGACGCGCTTCGCGGACCGGTTCCCGAGCGCGACTGGCGCCTGCACGCTGGAGGTGACCGGTGCGGTCGGCAAGCCACTAACGCTGACGGATCCCTTGCGCGACCTGCCGCGCGTGGAGCAGGTCAGCGATTTTCATTGCGTCACGACCTGGAGCGTCCGCGGCCTGCGCTGGAGCGGGGTGCGGTTCGCCGATTTCTGGTCGCGCGCCGTGGTGCCCGCGGCGCACCCGGACGAGAACGCGACGCTGATCGCGCTGCGCGGCCAGGACGGCGCGCACACGGCGCTGCTTCTGGATGACCTGCTGGCGCCGGACGTCCTGCTCGCGGACCAACTGAACGGCGAGCCGCTGTCCATCGCGCACGGCGCACCGCTGCGACTCGTCGCGCCGGCGCATTACGGGTACAAGTCGGTAAAGTACCTGAGCCGGCTCACGCTGCTGCAACCGGATGCCGACTACCGCGTGTCCGGCTATCGCTTCATGGACCACCCGCGGGCGCGCGTCGCGCACGAAGAGCGCGGGCGCGGATGGCCGGGCCGGGTGCTGCGCTACCTGTACCGGCCGCTCATCGGCCCGACCGTGCGACGGTTCAGCCGCGCGTTGGACGCGCACGACGCCAACGGCAAGATCACGTAAAGTCGGGGTTCCTGCACAGCCGCGGCGCGACCGTCGCCGCCAACGGAGCCCGCATGAAACACTCGATCCTTCGCGTCGTCCTGATCCTCCTCGCGACCGGCGTCGCACTGCCGGCCAAGGCGGGCGTCTACGGAGACGACCTGGCACGCTGCCTCGTCGAATCGACGTCGCAGCAGGACCGGATCGCGCTGGTTCGGTGGATGTTCGTCGCGGCGTCGCAGCACCCCGCGGTGCAGCCGATCAGCAACGTGACGGGTGAGCAGCTCGACGACGCGAACAAGACGATCGCGGAGTTGTTCATGGGCCTGCTGCTCGAGTCCTGCCGCACCCAGACCGAGAAGGCGCTGAAGTACGAAGGCGCCTCGACCATCGAAACGGCGTTCTCCGTCCTCGGCCAGGTGGCCGGCCAGGAACTGTTCGCGAGCCCCGAGGTCGCGGCGGGCATGGCCGGGCTCGAGAAGCACCTGGACTCGGAGAAGCTGCAGGCCCTGGTGGAATCGCCCCAGGCCGGCGAATAGCACCGCGAAACGGGAGCAGGCACGATGATGAAGCTGCCGGTGCTGCCGCCGGAGGAAGACGAAGACATACTGCGCCGTGCCGGCTTCATCGACGTGGAGCTGTTCTACGCGGCGCTCACGTTCAAGGGCCGGTTGGCCTGCAAGCCGGCGCGGGAAGAGGGCACCTGAGTCGCGAACCCGAACCGCCAGGATGACCAACGGGAGAAGATCGATGGAACAACATTACAGCGGAGGCTGCCAGTGCGGCGCCGTGGCATTCGAAGTCGACGTCGACCTGGACGGCTGCGTGACGTGCAACTGCTCGCGCTGCCAGCCAATGGGCGTGGTGCTCGCGTTCGCACCGCGCGACAAGTTCAAGCTGCTGAAGGGCGACGACAACCTCACCGAGTACCGCTTCAACCGCAAGATCATCGCGCACCAGTTCTGCAAGACCTGCGGCGTGCAGGGCTTCTCCTACGGCGCGATGCCGGACGGCTCGGCGATCGCGGCGATCAACGTGAACACGCTGGAAGGCGTGGACCCGCGGGCGTTGACGCCCAACCAGTTCGACGGCCGATCCACGTAGCCCGGACGCGGCCAGCCGTCGTGACGCCTCAGCCTTTCAGCTCGACGACCGTCCCTTCCGGATCCCGGATGTAAATTGACGGGCCGTCGCCGCCGGCGCCGTAGCGCTCGCCCGAATCGATGACATCGACGCCGTGGCGCGCGAGATGCCGGCGAATAGCGTCCTCGTCGAACGGCTGAATCCCGATCGCGAAATGATCCAGGTTGCGGCCTTCCTTTGCCGGTGCCGCGCCACCGGGCGCGCCCAGCTTGCCGTCGACGGAAATGAGGTCGATCAGGGAGCCGCCACAGCGCAAGTGGAACAAGCCGAGGTCGGGCCGCTCACGCTCGAGGTGGCAGCCGATGACGTCCTGGTAGAACGTCATCATGGTCTGCACATCGCGCACGCGGAGCACGATGTGGTCAATCGCCTTGATCTGGAAGGGCGGTGTTGTCGTCATGGGCAATCCTCTCTTGCTGGCCGATGGCAGCGTCACACTGCCGCGGGGCCTGAAAACTGGTCCTGGTCAGGCATTCTAAACCGGCGGACGATCCCGACGGGCGGGACAGACCCGCAAGCACCCGCACGACATTTTCCTGAGCGGGCAAAGTTTTGGATAATGCCCCTCTAGCGGGCGCTGGCGACGTACCACCTGGCCGTCACCGAGCGCCCTCATTCAAGCAGTCAGTAAGACTCGCTCATCGCGGTCGACGTGAGACCGCGATGGCTCGACTCGGTCAACCCATCGCGCCAACGAGGAAAATATGATGTACCGGTACGCCCTCGCCATAGCCGTCGCGGCCATCGCCGCATGTTCGAAGCCTTCGCCCGATGCGCCGCCGCCGACGGCGCCTCCTGCCGCCGACGTGATTCTGCACGGCGGTCCGATCCTGACGATGGAGGGCGACGAGCCGACCTACGTCGAGGCAATCGCGATAGACGAAGGCCGGATCGCGTTTGCCGGCTCGCTCGAAGACGCCATGCAGCTGCAGGGCAACGCGACTGAGGTGCGCGACCTTGACGGGCGCACCCTCATGCCCGGGTTCATCGACGGCCACGCGCACGTCATCCAGTTCGGCTCGCAGGCGATCGGCGCCAACCTGCTGGCGCCGCCGGACGGTGAGGTCAATACCATCGACGACATCGTGGCGCGGCTGAAGGAGTTTGCCGACGGCCCCGACGTCAGCCGCACCGGCTGGGTGTTCGGCACCGGCTACGACGATTCGCTGCTCGGGCGGCACCCGACACGCCACGACCTGGACCGCGTATCGACGGAGTTGCCGGTGATCGTGGTGCACATCTCGGGCCACTTCAGTGTCATGAACAGTGCCGGGCTGGCGACGTTCGGCATCGATGCGGACACCGAAAACCCCGAAGGCGGGATCATACGCCGCGAAGACGACGGCCGGACGCCGAACGGCGTGCTGGAGGAACTGGCCAGCATTCCGTACGTCATGAAAATCCTGAACCCCCCGGCGCGGGAGGACAAGGACTACTTCCTGCAGCGCGGGCTCGAACTGGCCAAGAGCTACGGCTACACCACCGCCGCGGAAGGGCGCATGTTGGGCACGGCCAACGCCGACCTGATGAACGCCGCGGAGCGAGGGCTGCTGGATATCGACGTGATCGGCTGGCAGGACTACACCGGCATGGACCAGCTCGAGCAGCACTACGGCGAATCCTACGAGAACCACTACCGTCTCGGCGGCCTGAAAGTCACGCTGGACGGCTCGCCACAGGGACGCACGGCCTGGCGCACCCGGCCTTACCTGCTACCGCCGGACGGACAGGGCGAGGACTACGCCGGCTACCCGGCCATCCCGGATACGGAGCAGGTCCGTGACTACCTGGAGACCGCCTACGCCAATGACTGGCCGGTCAAGGTACATGCCAACGGAGATGCCGCGATCGACCAGATGCTCACGGCCCTGCGTCCCATCGTCGGCGGCTACCCGGAACGGTCGAGCGAGACGATCCTCGTGCACGGCCAGTTCCTGCGCCAGGACCAGATCCCGGTGCTGAAGGAGCTGGATGTATTCCCGTCGATGTTTCCGATGCACACGTTCTACTGGGGCGACTGGTACGACACCATCGTCGGCCCGGACCTCGCGGTGCAGATCTCGCCGATGCGCTCACTGCTCGATTCCGGCCTGCACGTCACCAGCCACACGGATGCACCCGTCGCCTTGCCGAACCTGCTGCAGGTCGCGTGGGCGACCGTCAACCGCGTATCGCGTTCCGGCAAGGTGATGGGCGAGGGCGAGCGCGTGAGCGCCTACGAAGCCATGAAGATGGTCACCCTGTGGGGCGCCGAGGAGTTCGGGGAAGCTGACGAGAAGGGCTCCATCACGGTGGGCAAGGTCGCCGACCTCGTCGTCCTGTCCGACGACCCGGTGGCCGTCGACCCGATGACCATCAATCGCATCCAGGTGCTTGAAACGATCAAGGATGGAATGACGGTCTGGACGGCGAACTAGTGCGGCGGGTCCGGGAGCGGACTCGTCAAAGTTTGTCGACGCGTGCGGCGTAGCAGCCCGGCTTCGCGTTGTGGATATGCAAGAACCGGACATTGCCCCTGTCCAGCAACCTGCGAATAACGGGCTCAGATGCCTCACCGTGCACGACAGAAGAATCTCGTCGACAAGTCGGCCACAGAAACTCAGGCTGGGAAGAGGGTGCGTTGCTCTTTTTTCAATGCATCGGCCACAAACTTGCGGAATACCGATAGTCGAGCGTTCGATTTCGACTCCGGATGCGAAAGGATCCACAGTCCCAGGGCGTGTCGGGCGTCGGGTTTGCAGTATCGCTCCAGTCGCGCGTCCGCATCGCCGACAAAGCAGGGAAGGTAGGATACGCCCATGCCTTCGTGCAGGGCGGCTAGTGTCAATAGTGCATCGTCACAGTTGAACTGGTGAGTCGTTGCATTACTCGACTCCTTGGTCCAGGACTTGTGAAATCCGCAGCACGATACACCGAGCCATTTCAGAGGTGACTTGCTCAGCCTGTGGCGGCTCAGGTATTCGACACTTCCATAAACGGTTGAGGCTATGGTCACAACGCGTTTGCCAATCATGTTTTCCGGCGGTGCATTGCTGAGCCGGATAGCGACGTCCGCCTCCCTGTTGGTGAGACTGACAGTGTCATTCGAAACCATGACATGCAGATCGATCTCCGGATACTCTCGGCTAAACGCCCCGAAGATCGGCATGAGGATGGTCGATGCCAGGCTGTTGATGGTCGTGACCCGCAGCGGGCCGACCATGGGAACGGCATCGCTGACCAGGGCACCATCAATAGCTGCGATTTCTTTTTCGATCTTGAGGGCCGCCGCCTCGATCTTTTTGCCTGCCCGGGTCAATTCATAAGCACCGTTCTTGCGTCGGAGCAGGTTGGTGCCCAACTGCTTCTCCAGGGATTTGACTCGCCTGGAAACCGTCGAGTGCTGAACGTTCAGCTGTTTCGCCGCACCACTCACGGTACCGCAACGCGCAACAGCCAAGATGATTTTCGGATCGTCCCAATTCATATGACCGGCCTCATCAAGTGTGCATATTTGCACATTATCATTCCAGATTTTGCTAATTGTTAGCAAAATTCGTCATGTGTACGCTGCGAGGTAGTGCCGCGAACAACCGCAACTGCCGTCAAATCGAGGACAGCAACATGAAAATCAAGAAAGAAGATATACCGGTCATGATGGAAGCTCCGGGAATGACGATGCGCAGGCTGGAAGGTCTGGGGAACATGGATGCTGTTTATCATGAGCTACCAAAGGGCACAGACTTCACGCCGCTGCTGTGTGGGCTGCCGAATGACAGTTGCCACTGTCCGCACTGGGGATATATTTTTGAAGGCGCGTTTCGATTTATCTATGACGATGGCACTGCGGAGGTCTTCGAGAAGGGCGATATTTTTTACGCACCCCCAGGCCATACGGCTATTGTCGATGAAGATCTCAAGTTCATTGATTTCAGCCCGACGAAGGAGCACGGTGAAGTGTTGGCAAATGTCGGACGTGTCATGTCGGACATGGGCTAGGAATTTGCGGCCACGAAAGGAGCTCAACGCATGATCTCGGAGTCGACTCCTCTTGAAGGGGGTTGTGCATGCGGTGATGTTCGATATCGCCTTACGACCAACCCTTTCATCGTGCATTGCTGTCATTGCAGTTGGTGCCAAACACAGACCGGGTCGGCCTTCGTCATCAATGCGCTTTATGACGCCATTGAGGTAGAGGTGCTGAAGGGCGAGGTCAAAGCAGAGATGGTTGATTCGCCAAGCGGCAAAGGGCAAGAAATAGCCCGTTGTCCAAAATGCAGCATTGCCGTATGGAGCAGTTACTACATGGGTGGCATTCGGAATTCGATTCGCTTTATTCGTGTCGGCACATTGGACGACCCTGGACGCCTGCCGCCGGACGTGCACATCTTCACCACGACAAAACTGCCTTGGGTAAATCTATCCAACGAAGAACATGTCGAAGACGTCTTCTACGATTACGAGACTACCTGGAGCCAGGACAACCTAGCGCGCCGCCAAGAAATGCTCGAGGCCGCCAAAGGCAAGACCTGACCCGTTATTTTCAAATCCACCAGCCAACTTCAGACGTTAGCGGTTTTCACGAACACGGACTCCTGATTGGGTGGGGCTATGAAAGAGTTCAAAGACGTGCTTCGTGCCTTGGCCTGATAATAGTTCGCATAATGTATATTATGTTAAATAATGAATTTGGTCGGCAGTACACCTAAGCAGCCGGCACCAACCCGACGGCCAGCAAGAACGCATAGACAAGACCGAGACGCGCCGTGCGCGGCGTCGTCGGCAGCAGTTCCTGCCGGTCGTCGCAATCGGCCACCTTGCGGTTGATGAGCCAGGCTTCCGGCAGCGTCAACAGGACCAGGGAGACCCACGGCGAGAACCCGAGCAGCAGCCAGAGCCAGACCGGGGCCAGGTAGGCAAACAGCAGCAATGCCTGGAATTCCACCCGGCTGCCGCGGATGCCGAACCGTACGGCCGTCGTCCTCCAACCCTTGCGGGCATCAAACTCGATGTCACGGATATCGTCGATCACCAACACGGCAGTGACCAATGCGCCGATCGGCAAACCGACGAGCAGCGCCTCGAAACCGAGGCTGCCGATCGCGCCGAGCCAGAATGTCTCGATGCCAACGTGTGCCGCAAGTTGAATGTAGTAGCCCCCTGCCACGGCAAGCACACCGAACATCAAGAAGAAGATGGGGTCTGCCAATCCGAGCCTGGCGTACGCAAAGGCGCCGCCGGCGTACGCGAAGCTGGCCAGGAGGCCCACCGCGCCGATGATGACGACCGGAAAGCCGCCAACCCACACCAGGTACAGGCCTGAAAGTACGCCCGCGAGGAAGCACCCTGCGATGGCGATGCGCAGCCAGCCGAACCGCAGGCTCTTCTCGTCCAGCGCACGCAGCAACTCCGGATGTTCGGCGATACCGGGGTGACGGCGTAACAACTCGTGATTGTCGGTGAATACGCCGGCCACGTGGATAAACCAGCTACCCAGGAACGCCAGGAAAACCGGCAGCGGCGCGAACACGCCATCGTGCAGCGCGAGCCCTGTCGCGACGAGCACCGGGGCAGCGGCCGTCGGCAGAGTGTGTGTCGGGTACAACAGCAAGTCGACCCAGATCTTGCGCCGTGCTTTCTTCACTTCACCGGTCATGGCGCGAATCGCCTGCGGGGGCGCCGACGACATTGGCCCTACTGCGGTCCATCGATCGATTGTCGCACTGTCCGTACCGACCGGGCCATCGGCAGAATCCCGGATGGCACTGCGGTAGACTTTGCGCCCACGGCGCGCGCCATTTACAGTGCCGTCACTCGTCCAGAGATCGGAATCGACCCATGCAGGGATTCGCAACGCCAGTGGCCGCCGCCATTTTCATCGCCACGATCGCCATCAGCCTGCTTGCCTTGAACCGCATGCCCGAGCTCCTGCAGCGCTTCGTCATGCGTCCGTACGACATCGCGCACGGCAAGAATTCCTATACCGTCATTTCGAGCGGTTTCGTGCACGGTGACATCGGTCACCTGCTGTTCAACATGATCACGTTCTTCTTCTTTGCGTTCCCGATGGAGCGTTTCCTGGGTACGGCACGCTTCTTCGTGCTCTATACCGTGGGCCTGATCATGAGTTCACTGTGCTCGGTGATCAAGCACCGCAACAACCCGGCCTACGCAACGCTCGGCGCGTCGGGCGCGATCTCCGCGGTGCTATTCGCATTCATCGTGTACTTCCCCGACCGCATGCTGCTTGTGTTCTTCGTGCCCATGCCGGCGTTTCTCTTTGCCATCCTCTACGTCGCGTATTCGTGGTACTCGGCGAGGCAGCAGGTCGGCAACATCAATCACGACGCGCACCTGTGCGGCGCCCTCGCCGGCCTGCTGTTCGTGTTCGTTATCGATCCGCAAGCCTACGTGCGGCTGGCCAACGCGCTGTGAGCGCCGTTGATCACGAGCCGTTCATCGCGGCCGCTATCGCGGAGGCGCGCAAGGGCGAAGCCGCGGGCGGCATTCCCATCGGATCGGTGCTGGTCATCGACGGCCGGATCGTCGGGCGCGGCCACAACCAGCGGGTGCAGAAAGGCAGCGCGGTACTGCACGCGGAAATGGACTGCCTGGAGAATGCCGGGCGTCTCGCCGCGCATGACTACGCGCGCGCCACGCTCTATTCGACGCTGTCGCCCTGTGACATGTGTTCCGGTGCGATCCTGCTGTACGGCATTCCGCGAGTCGTCATCGGCGAAAACCACACGTTCACCGGGCCCGAAGACCACCTGCGCGAACGCGGTGTGGAACTCGTGCAACTCGACGACACGCGCTGCCGGGACATGATGGACGCCTTCGTCGCACGCGCCCCCGAACTGTGGAACGAGGACATCGGCGTCTAACTCAGGCCAGCCAGCCGAACGTTCCGCCCGTCAGCAGCCCGTACAGTAGTCCGTCGAACAGGTTCTTGGCGGTCAGCGACCACGGCCGGCCGAACCAGATGCTGTCCTGCAGGTACGCGACGCCGTACGCGAGAAACGCCGTCGTCCCGGCAACCCGGAACACGTGCAGGTAGTCGGCTCCCGGCACCGTGCGGCTCACCATGTACGCGCAGATGGCACCAACGACCAGGTAGTAGACGAACGACAACACCAGCTTCGGCCCCATCGACGGTATGCCGCTCGGGATCACCGTGATGTAGGCCAGCGGGCCTTCGCGGTACTTGTTCGCGACGTCTTCGTTCTTGAGCTCAGCCGGGTCCATGCAATACGGCAGCATGTAGTAGCCCGGCTCGCTGCCCTTCAATGCCCCACGCACAGCCTCCTCGTCGCGCGTCTTCCGGAAGTCCGACTTGTGCCACGGCAATACCATCCAGACCAGCGCGCTGCCGATGAACACAATGACGGCCGACACGACGATCGGCAACCAGAGACTCATGATGGTCATGTCCCCTACCCCCTCGTTCTTGTTCTGGTCGCCCGATTGTAGCGGCCGGACGTCGCGCCGCCCAGCGTCAGAACGGGTCTGACCAGCGCTCATCCGTGAGTACGCGCTCGTCGGTCAACGAACGCAGGAATGCCAGCAGGTCGGCGCGTTCTACCGCCGTCATTTCAAAGCCGCGCACGAACTCGGACTTGAACGGGTTGCGTCGTCCGTCGCCAGCCAGCGGCCCGTCTGCCAGGAGGCGGCCACCGGCTGCGTAGTGATCGAGTACATCATCGAGGGTCGCGAGACTGCCGTCGTGCATGTACGGCGCGGTCACGGCGACGTTTCGCAGCGACGGCGCCTTGAAGCGGCCCATATCGCGGCGCTGGCCCGTGAGATCGATGAGGCCGGTGTTGTCGGGCGGATACGCGCCATCGCCATCCAGGTTATACAGGCCGTTGTTGTGAAAGCCCACCGATTCGATCGTCGCGTTCGCATGCGTCGAACTGTCGGTGAAGTTGAACCCGCCGTGGCAGTGAAAACACTCGAAGCGTTCCGAGAAAAACAGCGCCATGCCGCGCTGTGCCGCGGGCGACAGCGCATCCGTGTCGCCGCGCAGGAACGCATCGTACGGGCTGTCGAAGCTCACGATGCTGCGCACGAACGCAGCGATCGCGTTCACGGCATTGAGTACCGAGTACGGATCCTCGTCCTGCGGGAAGACCTCGGCGACGCGCTCGCGATACAGCGGGTCCTCGCGCAGCAGTGCCGCGATCGCATCGTCGCGGCCGTTCATCCCCATCTCTACCGGGTGCTCTGAGAACAACGGAATCAGTGCCTGGTCTTCGATACGCGACAGCAGGTTGTTCGCCCACGTCAGCCGGCTTGCATAGGCTACGTTCACGAGCGACATCGCAGCGCGCGGGTGCGCTTCGCCGGTTGCACCGATCGACACCGGCCGGCCGTCCGTGAACGCCAGCGTCTGGATATGGCAGGTCGCACAAGCCATCGTGCCGTTGATGGACAGTCGCCGGTCGTAGAACAGGCGACGCCCGAGCGCCACTTTCGCAGCCGACATCGGGTTGTCGGCCGGGACCGGCGGCGCCGGTATGCGCGCATCGATACCCCAGTCGTACGCCGGCTCGCCTTTACCGGCCCACCAAAGCACGCCTGCCGACGCCACGACGGCCGCCGCGAGCAGTCCCCACGCACGCCACATCACGGCCCCGTTCGAAACACGCGCTGCGGCATCACCTGGGCGCCGGAAGCCACGTCGAAACCGAACACCGGCATCAGCCCGGCACAGGCGGGGTCGGCCGGGCCGGATTCGCAGTGCGTGACCGGTTCCGCGCCCACCGGCACCGCCTCGAGCAATTGTCCCAGGTCGACGGTCACAGACTTGCCGGGCCGCCAGTCGGGCAGCGTCACGGCGACACGGTTCGGAAAGTTGCAGCCCTCGATCGCGGTGACCGCGCCGCGGCAACCGGCGCTGCCCAGGTGCACGGAGACTCGACGCTTACCGTCCGTGGCCGCCGCGCGCAGGAACTTGTAGCCGGAGCGCCAGTGCCAGTGCATGCTCATGTCGTCGAGCGGCGCGGCCGCGGCGAGCGGGTCCGCGTGGTTCGACGCGAAGGGCACGCCGATGACGAAAGAGAGTCCGGCCACGTCGCCGGGCGGGACGCGGCCCACGAGCCGGTCGTTGCCGTCCGGCGTGCCGTTCGCACACGACCCGGTGCCGTCCTCGAGGTCGATCAGGCCGATGCCCTGCCCCTGCCACCGGCCGTTCGCGGCAAGGTCCACCCGTGCCCGGCCGCCGTCCGGGCGCAGCACGGCAAGGTCAGTCACGTAAAAGCGCAGGTCCGCGAGCCTGCCGGCGCAGTCGACCGGCGCGTTCCCGCTCGCTGCCGCAAACCGCAGCTCGAACGGCACGTCGGCTGGCCCGCAGCCGGCCAGTAGCCCGCACAGTACGAGGAGCCGTGGAAACGGGGAAATCGACATCGATTATCAGCCGGGTCAGTGCGAAGGCCGCATTGTAGCGCGGCCGCGGCGAACGACTCGCCGGCGCGGTCAGGTGGCGGTCTTGGGGAGCGGCTGGCTGCCGGTGAGCGTGTCTTCCCCGTCGTCGTCATCGTCGTTCAAGGAATAGTCCAGCACGCCGGTTGCGATCAGGTCGGTCGATGCCTGGGCCACCGACAGTTCGGTCTCGAGCTCTCGCTGACGAACCTCCGCGCGCGTATTCTCCGTGGCGCGCTCGCTGAGTTCCGTCCGCAACTCGCGGGTTTTCTTCACGGAATCCCGCAGGTCTGTCCGCAGCTTTTCGGCCGTTTCCTGCTGGTGCGCGATGACCTTGTCGCGCTTCTCGATTTCGCCCTTCGCGTCCTCGAGTTCCTTGTCGCGGGTCTCGAGTTTCGTGCGCAGATCCTCGCACGACGACTGTGCAATGCGATGCTCGGCTTCCAGGCTGCGTATCCGGTCGTCGCGGGGGTCGCGCCTGCGGGCCGATGTCACACCGCTCATGCGAGCGCTGATCGATGCCAGTATCCAGCCGAGGAGAAAAGCCCCGACGGCCAGCAGCACGACGTTATGTGGGATCTCGGCGAACATCACCCAATGATTATGCGCTTTCGGGCCACGAAAAAGGACGGAGTTCTCAATCCTGTGAACACTTTGCCCGTCCGTTAAAGTTGTTCCGACCGGCCCTTTCCCGCGCAATACCGCCGAAAACCCTTTACTTTCCCGTCACTTGCCAACGGATTCTCGACGGGCAGCCTGGACGAAACGCTCAGCGCTGCTCGAGCACGAGCAACGTCCGATCCGGGAAATCGGTAAACAGGCCGTCGACGCCCAGTTCGTCCGCACAGAACGCCACGAGCGCGTCATGCGACGTGAAGCCGGGCGGCAGGCTGTCCGCGCGAACGGTGTACGGGTGCACGTCGAGCCCGGCGGCGTGCGCGTCACCGACGAGCGACGTCGCTACCGGCCGCCCGTCCTCAAGCGCGTAGCAATGTTCGAGCCACGGCCCGATCGCGTCCGCGAAGCCGGCCACGCGTGCAAGCCCGTCCGGTTTCCGGAGAGCGTCGTAGTCCGTCGACGATTCGCCCCACGCGTTGTCGCCGATGAGCTGCACCACCGGCATCCGGCAGCCGAGTTCCTCGCGCAGGCGCCGCACTTCCGCGGCATCGAAACACTGTACGCGGACCGGGTCGTCCTCCCGCGCGTAGCCGTGTTCCTCGAGCACCGCCAGCAAGCGTGCGGCAAGGTCCACTCCTTCCTCCCGGTGCCACGCCGGCCGCTTGATCTCCGGGTAGACACCCGCCGTGCGCCCGAGTGACCGGTTCAGTTCCGCGACCAGCGCCAGCTCTTCAGCCAGCGTGTGCACCCGGAACTCGCCGCTGTGCGCCGGGTAGCGGCCCGGGTAGACGGCCCGCCCGTCCTCCCCGACCCGCTCGGTCACCCGCAGCCTGCGCAACTCGGCCATCGAGAAGTCGCGTACGTAGTAGCGGCCGTCGACGCGGCTGCGCCCGGGAAACACCGTGGCCACGTCCGTGACCCGGTCGAGGTGAATGTCGTGCAGGACGACGAGTTCGTCGTCGGCGGTCGCGACGACGTCCTGTTCGAGAAAATCGGCACCGCAGGCATGCGCCAGCGCCTTCGCCGCCAACGTGTGCTCCGGGAGGTAGCCGGACGCGCCGCGGTGCGCGATGACCAGCGGCCGGGATGCAGACATCACTTTAGGAACCGCCAATAACTTATTGAATTATTTTACTCTATCTTGCCGTCAGCATCGTAGCCCGGGAAGTCCACCACCTCCCAGCGGTTGGTGTCTTCCAGGCGCGCCTGGCGCTTGAGGGCATCGACCATGTCGCGCGCATTCCACTCGACGTGCTCGTTCGTGCGCTCGACCAGCGCCTTCGGCGTCTCCATCACGCCACCGTACGGGCGGACGACGATCATCGGCTTCCCGTTCGCGTCGGCCGCATCCATGATGAAATTCACCAGGTCCGGCTGCTTCTCGTACAACGCGGGCAACACGAACACGGCCTCGGAGTCCTTGATCTGCTGGATCAGTGCATCCTTGATCTCGTTCATGCCCCCGGACGGACGTTCTTCGGGTTTGCTGACGTTGAGGTAGTAGAATCGATCGACGCATTCGAGGAATTCGAACAGCCGCAGGTAGTCGTCGGACTCGCTGAACGCATGCGTTACGAATACGCGAATCGGATTGTCTTCGGACACGATCCAACCCCCTCTGGTCCGGATCTGTAATCAGGGTGTAATGGCGATTCTACCAATTTGAGCGGACAATACGCGCGATGAAGCTCCTGCTGTACAACATTCGCTACGCCGTCGGTGGCGGCGCGAGCATGCACATGCCGCTGCCGGGCGCCGGCTACGTCCTCGGCAATCAGAACGTGCTGCCCGAACTGACGCGGTTCATTCGCTCGGTGGACCCCGACATCGTCGGCCTGATCGAGGTGGACACCGGCTCGATTCGCAGCCGCATGGTCAACCAGGCCGAGTCGATTGCCGCGAGTCTCGGCATGAACACGTCGTACGAGACGAAGTACGGTGAGCGCTCGATCAATCACATGCTTCCGATCGTGCGCAAGCAGGGTAATGCGTTCCTCGCGGCAGAGCGGGTTCACGGCGAGAAGTTTCATTACTTCGATACCGGCATCAAGCGGCTGATCATCGAACTGGAGATGCAGGATTTCGCCGTCTTCCTCGTGCACCTGTCGCTCAAGTACCGGCACCGGCACCTGCAGCTACGGCGCCTGTACGACCTGATCAATGCCACGGAAAAGCCCGTCATCGTCGCGGGCGACTTCAACACGTTCTGGGGTGAGAACGAGATCTACCTGTTCATGAAGGCCGCCGGGCTGCGCTCGGCGAATACGAACGGCCAGCCGACGTACCCGAGCCGGGCACCGCGCAAGGAACTCGATTTCATCCTCTACCAGGACGGCATCAGCGTGAACGACTTCCGCATTCCGGATGTGCGTCACTCGGACCACCTGCCCCTGCTGTGTGACTTCACGGTAGGTTGATCCGCGGGCCCGCGGACAGGCAGTATCGACGCAGGCACCAAAACGGCGCACCGGGAAATCCTCATGAGCGACAAACACTGGACACTCGACACCGATGGCGACGGCATAGCCTGGCTGACCCTCGACAAGGCGGACGGCAGCGCGAACGTCCTCTCCGCGTCGGTGATCGCGGAACTCGATGACGTCCTCGACGGCCTGGAAAAAGCGCTCCCGTCCGGCGTCGTCATCGGCTCCGGCAAGCGCGGCCATTTCATCATGGGCGCGGACATCAACGAGTTCACCCGGATCAGCACGCCCGAACAGGGCTACGAGCTGACGCGCCAGGGCCAGAAGGTCTTTGACCGGCTCGAGGGCCTGCCCTGCCCGACCGTCGCCGTCATCGACGGGCACGCGCTCGGCGGCGGTCTCGAGCTCGCGATGGCCTGCGACTACCGCATCGCCATCGACCGCGGCAAGCGCATCCTCGGGCTGCCCGAGGTGCAGCTCGGCATCCACCCGGGCTTCGGCGGCACCGTTCGTGCCGTGAGGCTCTGTGGCGTGCGGCCCGCGATGCAGCTCATGCTCACCGGCGGGCCGGTCGACGTCGCGAAAGGCCGCCGAATCGGCCTCGTGGACCGCATTTCGACGGAAGCGTCCTGGCGGACGGACGCCGGCACGCTCGTTCGCACGCGCCCATCTCGCCGCAAAGCCCCGTTCGTCGAGCGGTTGCTCGGCTTCGCATTGTTGCGGCCGCTGATCCGCAAGGTACTCGAGAAGCAGGTCGCATCGAAGGCTCGGCGCGAACATTACCCGGCACCGTACGCCATCGTCGACCTCTGGGCACGGCACGGCGCGCGCGGCGACGCCGCGTATGACGCGGAGGCGCGCTCGATCGCCGAGCTCATGTGCACCGAGACGTCGCGCAACCTCGTCCGGGTGTTCTTCCTGCAGAACCGGCTCAAGAGCCAGGGCAGCGACGATGCACCCGAGGTGAAACACGTGCACGTCGTCGGTGCCGGCGTGATGGGCGGTGATATCGCGAGTTGGTGCGCCCTGCGCGGACTGAACGTCACGTTGCAGGACCGCGAGATGAAGTACGTGACACCCGCGCTGGAGCGCGCGCAGAAGCTGTTTGCGAAGCGCATTCGTGATGACGAGGAACGCGCTGCCGCTGCCTCCCGGCTCGTCGCCGACGTCGACGGCGCCGGCGTGCCCGAGGCCGACCTCGTGATCGAAGCGATTTACGAGAACCTGGAAGCAAAGCAGTCACTGTACCAATCACTGCAACCGCGCATGAAGGCCGGCGCGGTTCTCGCCACAAACACGTCGAGCATCCGGCTGGAAGAGCTGCGCACGGTGCTCGATGAACCGGAGCGTTTCGTCGGGCTGCACTTCTTCAACCCGGTGGCGATGCTGCCACTGGTGGAACTGATCCGTTGCGAGGATACGGAACGGGCTGCGCTCGACATTGGACTGGGCTTCGTCCGAAAGATCGGCAAGCTGCCGCTCGAGTGCGCGAGCGCGCCGGGGTTCGTCGTGAATCGCATCCTTGCGCCGTACACGAACGAAGCGCTGATCATGGCGGGCGACGGCGTCAGCCTGACGGCCATTGACAAGGCCGCGGTGCGCTTCGGCATGCCGATGGGCCCGATCGAGCTCGTGGACAGCGTCGGCATCGACGTCGCGCTGCACGTCGCAAAGGTGCTCGGCGGTGCCTACGGACGGCCGATTCCCGCGCTGCTGGAGAAAATGGTCGAGGACGGGAAGCTCGGCCGCAAGAAGGGTGCCGGCTTCTACGCCTGGACGGACGGCAAACCTCAGAAGGACGAAGGCGGCAATCCGGCGCCGGCCGATGCCGAGGATCGCCTGATCCTGCCGATGGTCAACGAGGCCGTTGCCTGCCTCTCGGAGGGTGTCATCACCGACGCCGACCTGCTGGATGCCGGTGTCATCTTCGGCACGGGCTTCGCCCCGTTCCGCGGCGGGCCCCTGGCTTACGCCCGTTCGCGCGGCATCCCGGAGGTCGTTTCGCGCCTGGAAGCGCTGTCCCGCGAGCACGGGGATCGCTTCGCGCCACACGCCGGCTGGGCCGAAATCGGCAATTGACGGGGCGCTCCGGCCGCCCAAGGGTGAACGGGTCCGCAGGCCGGTTAATGTAAAGTGTGCGCAACATCACGATGCGATGCATTCGGAGTTCCGGAAGTCGTTGAATTAAAGGTAGAATGCCTCGCGTGCCCGCCTTGCCGGAGCACCGAAACACGCAAATGACAATTCCGCGCCCGCATGGCGGTCGCAAACGAGCGAACAGGTAGACTATGACGGACGAGCAGACAACGTCGGAACTGCTCAGGCGCTTTTCGCCGCTGGACGGACTCAAACGGGACAATCTCGCTGCCCTCGCGCGCAAGGTCCAGGTCCGGGAGCTGTCTCCCGGCCAGGTCCTGTTCAAGGAAGGCGACACCGAGAAGCGCACGTTCTACGTCGTCTCCGGAACCCTGGAACTGCAGGACCAGGGCAAGACGGTCGGTACGGTCGAAGGCGGCTCCGATTTTGCCCGGAACCCGGTCGCCCCGGTCTACCCTCGCCGCGTCACCGCGAAAGCGCGCGACCGCGTCCAGTTCATGTCCATCGACAGTGACCTGCTCGACGTCATGCTCACGTGGGACCAGACCGGAACCTACGAAGTCTCCGAGCTGCAGGGGTCGAAGGACGACGCCGGCAACGAAGACTGGATGACGATGCTGTTGCAGACCAAGGCGTTCCACAAGATCCCGCCGGCGAACATCCAGGCGATCTTCATGCGAATGCAGCAGATCAATTACAAGTCGGGCGACGTGGTCCTGAAACAGGGCGCCGAGGGCGATTACTTCTACGTACTCACGCGCGGCACGGCGCTCGTCACCCGCGAAACGCCACTCAGCAAGGACGGCATCAAGCTGGCCGAACTGTCGGTCGGCGACACGTTCGGCGAGGAAGCATTGATCTCCGACGCGAAGCGCAATGCCACCGTCACGATGACCCGCGACGGGTCGGTGATGCGGCTCGGCAAGGATGACTTCAAGAAGCTGCTGAACGAGCCGATGCTGGACTGGGTGGACATCGACGAGGCAACGCAGCTCGTTCGCGACGGCGGCCAGTGGCTCGACGTCCGGCTGCCCAGCGAGTTCGAGAACAAGCACCTCGACGGCGCCGTGAACATCCCGCTGTACTTCATCCGGCTGAAGATCAACACGCTGGACAAGTCACGCAAGTACATCGTGTGCTGTGACACCGGCCGGCGCAGCTCCGCCGGTGCATACATACTCAGTGAACGGGGCTTCCAGGCCTACATACTGCGCGGCGGCATCAACAAGGAACCGGCCTGATTCCGGCGCCGGCGGACTCGCCGGCGCGGCGAACTACATCGTGTGCGTGGGCTTGTCGCCGCCAAGGGCGCCGGCGAGGTAGTTCTCGATCTTCTTCTGCGTGTTGCCCTGGTCCTGGTCGCTGAACTGTACGCCGATGCCGGCAGTCCGCTTCCCCTGCGCGCCTTTCGGCGTCATCCAGATGACCGTGCCGGCCACCGGGATCTTCTCCTCCTCGCCCATCAGGTTCAGCAGCATGAACACCTCGTCGCCAAGGCGATAGGAGCTGTTCGTCGGAATGAACAGGCCACCATTGACGATGTACGGCATGTACGCGAGGTACAGCGCGCTCTTGTCCTTGATGGTCAGTGTCAGCAGTCCCGGCTTGCTCATCCGTATGTCCTTGCTTGTCCCGTGTGGCTGTGGCCCATCGCCGGCCCGCGGAGGCCCGTCGCCCAATCGATCAGCAGACCCTCGAACGCCAGCTGGACGTTGAAGGAGCCGCCGGGCTGCCCGCGAAGTCGGTTGATTCGGTCTAGATAGCAAAACAGGTTCCGGCTGTCCATGCGCTGCAGCACAGAATCCGGCAATGCACCGTGGACGGCCGCCTGCGGTCCCGCAACGGCTGCCCGCGCCGCCGACTCGATCTGTCGCGCGAGCCACTCGAGGACGAAGCCCGGCTCCTGCTTCGCCCAGCTCTCCGCTACGTCGATCGGCGACGCGTCGCCGCCCGCGACCGCCGCGAGATCGCGGGCCATGGCGTTGCAGGCGTCGAGGTGCTCGGCCGCTGTGACCGCCGCTATCGGTGCCAGCCCGGCCATCCTCAACGGTTCCGCCCAGGCCATACCGGGCCGCAGGCGATCGAGCCACGCAAGGCCCTCGGACTCCGGCGGCACTCGCAACGTGATGCGCTGGCACCGGCTCAGGATCGTGGCCGGCAAGCGCCCCAGTCGATCGGCGACCAGCACGAGCAAGGTGCTTCCCGGCGGTTCCTCGAGCGTCTTCAGCAGAGCGTTCGCCGAGTTCGCGTTCATCGCGTTCGCCGGCTCGATGACCGCGGCCTTGCCCCGGCCTTCGTAGCTCGTCAGGGCCAGGCCCGCGACCAGCTCACGGACCTGGTCGATCAGGATCGCGTGCCGGTCCTCGGGGCGCTCCAGCCAGCGCAGGTCCGCGTGCTGCGGGCGTTCGAACGGCCAGGCCGGCAGCGCGTCGGCCGGCAGACCGAGCTTCCGCCGCACCATCCACGCTGCGGCCGCGCGCTTGCCGACACCGGGGGGTCCGGATAGCAGCACGGCATGAGGCTCGCGCCCCGCGGCGGTGGCCTCAGACCACTGTGCCGCGAAATCCTGTAGCCACGGTAACTCCATTAAATCCGCAACTTAGGCCCGATAGTAAAAGTCAATTCTGGTTCACTTCCGCCAGCAGGTCGGACACGATCGTGTCGATCGCCGCGCCGACTTCGTCGACGCCACCCTGCGCGTCCACCACTCGGAACCGCGCCGGCTCCGCCCTGGCGAGGCCCAGGTAGGCCGCGCGCACCCGCTGGTGAAAGGCCTCCGTCTCGCTGTCTAGCCGGTCCTGTGCGCCGCGCCGCCGCGTTCGCTCGAGGCCGACCTCGACCGGCGCATCCAGCAACACCGTGCAGTCCGGCACCATGCCGTCCAGTACCCATTCCGCGAGGACCTCGACACGTTCGGCCGGCATCTCGCGGCCGCCGCCCTGGTAGGCGCGACTGGCGTCGACGAAACGGTCGGCAACCACCCATCGGCCCTCCGCCAGCGTCGGCCGGATCACGTTTTCCACGAGCACCGCCCGCGCCGCGAACATCAGCAGCAGCTCCGCGATCGGCGGCAACGCCTCGTCGCCATGCTCCAGCACCACGTCGCGAATGCGTTCGGCGGTCGGCGTGCCGCCGGGCTCACGGGTTCGCAGCACCGCGACGCCGCCGCGCTCGAGACCGGCCACAAAACGGTCGATCTGCGTGGACTTGCCCACGCCCTCGATACCCTCGAAGGTGATGAATCGCCCGCGCGTCATCTCGGCTCTCCCGGCGCCATTCCCAAAGCCTACCTTACTTGCCTCTGCCGCGGAGCCGCCGAAGATACTCGCGCACCGCCTTTTCGTGTTCCTCAACCGTCACGGAGAACCTGTGGCTCCCATCGCCGAGGCCCGTCGCGACGAAGTACAGTTCCTCGCCATCCGCCGGGTGCAGTGCCGCATGAATCGCCGCCCGCCCGGGCATCGCGATGGGCGTCGGCGGCAGCCCGGCACGGGTGTAGGTGTTGTATGGCGTGTCGGTCCGCAGGTGCTTGCGGGTCAGGTTGCCGTCGAAGGACGGGCCGATGCCGTAGATGACGGTGGGATCCATCTGCAGGCGCATGTTGCGCTGCAACCGTCGCACGATGACGCCCGCAATGCGATGCCGCTCGTCGGCACGGCCGGTTTCCTTTTCGATGATGGACGCCAGTATGAGCGCCTCGTAGGGCGTGCTCGCGGGCACCGACTCGTCGCGCGCGGCCCATTCCTCGGCCAGCGCGGACTGCATCAGGCGGTACGCCTGCGTCAGCACGGATCGGTCCTCGGTGCCGCGCGGAAAGTGATAGGTCTCGGGCAGGAACAGGCCTTCCGGCGATTCGTGCGCCGCGCCGAGGGCTTCGAGCAGCGCCGGCCAGTCCTCGCCGGTCATCGTGCTCTCGACCTCCGGGTGCCGCTGGAGCTGCGCGAGCAACTCGCGGTGATTCCAGCCCTCGACGAGCGTGAACGAATGCAGCACCACGGCACCGCTCGTGAACTGCCGCAGCAGGCCATCCGGCGTGGTTCCGGCCGCAATCAGGTACTCGCCCGCCTGGATTTTTCCGGCATCACCGGTCCAACGCGCGTACCAGCGTAGCAGCGTGCAGTGCCCGAGCACCCCCTCCGCGGCCAGGTTTTCGCAGACGGTCGCGAACGGCGTGCCGGCCGGTATGACATGACGCAGGCCGTTCGGCGGCACGTTCAGAGGCGTGTCGAGATACTGCCGTGCCTGGTTCACGGCGACGGCGGCGCCGACGACGGCGACCGCCAGCACGGCGGCCAGCACGATCAGGAAACGCTTCAACGCGGCGGCCCGTACGACCGCACGATCACTCGAACGCCCGGAAGACGAGGCTTCCGTTCGTGCCCCCGAACCCGAACGAGTTCGACATCGCGATGCGAACGCGTGCATCGCGTGCCGTGTTCGGGACGTAGTCCAGGTCGCAGGCCGGGTCCTGGTTGTCGAGATTCACGGTCGGCGGCACGGCCTGGTGCACGAGCGACTGGATGCAGAAGATCGCCTCCACCACGCCGGCCGCACCGAGCATGTGGCCGGTCGACGATTTCGTCGAACTGACCATCAGGCGGTCGGCGGCATCGCCGAACGTGCGGCGAATGCCGACCGTCTCGCCGATGTCACCGGCGGGTGTCGACGTGCCGTGGGCGTTGAGGTAATCGACGTCGCCCGGATCTATACCGGCGTCACGGATCGCGGCCGTCATGCACTTGCGCGCGCCTTCGCCGTCTTCGGGCGGCGACGTGATGTGGTACGCGTCGCCACTCATGCCGAAGCCGATCAGTTCCGCGTAGATGCGGGCGCCGCGCGCCTTCGCGTGCTCGAGTTCCTCGAGGACGACGCAACCGCCGCCGTTGCTCAGCACGAAGCCGTCGCGATCGACATCGAACGGTCGGCTGGCTCTTGTCGGGTCATCGTTGCGCGTCGTCATCGCGCGCGCGGCACAGAAGCCGGCCATGGCCGACGGTGTCGTTGCATACTCGGAGCCGCCGGCCAGCATCACGTCGGCGTCTCCGTACGCGATGGTGCGGCCGGCGATGCCGATGCAGTGCGTCGAAGTGGCGCAGGCGGTGACGATGGACAGGTTCGGGCCGGTCAGGTGCTGCAGGATGCTCACCTGGCCGGACGTCATGTTGATGATGCTGCCCGGGATGTAGAACGGCGACACCTTGCGGACGCCGCCCTTCTGCAATTTCTCGACGTTGTCCTCGATGAAACGGATGCCGCCGATGCCGGCACCCATCGCGACACCGATCCGGTGCCCATTTTCTTCGGTGACGGCGAGCCCGGCATCCCGCAATGCTTCGGTGCTGACCGCGATACCGTAATGAATGAACGGATCGTTCTTGCGCTGGTCTTTCGGCGCAAGGTAGTCGTCAGCGTTGAAGTCTCGCACCGTACCCGCGATACGGGTGGGATAGGTACTCGCGTCGAAATTGGTGATCTCACCGATCTGCGAGTTGCCGCTGCACACGTTCTCCCATGCAACGTCGAGCTTGCCACCGACAGGTGAGACGAGGCCCATACCCGTGATGACGACGCGTCGCTTGCTCAAGGGAATACCGTGAAGAGTGGCGGAATCGCCGGGGTGGAAAAATGGCGCGACCCGGGCCGCGCCGGAAAAAGATCAGTCGCTCTTCAAACGCGAAGTAACGAAGTCGATAGCCTGCTGTACGGTCGTGATCTTCTCGGCTTCCTCGTCGGGAATCTCGGTTTCGAATTCCTCTTCGAGTGCCATCACGAGCTCGACCGTGTCGAGCGAATCCGCGCCCAGATCATCGACGAAAGAAGCATCGTTCGTGACCTCATCTTCCTTCACACCGAGCTGTTCGGCGACGATGCTCTTGACCTGTTCTTCAATACTGCTCATTGGGTAGCTTCTCCTGAGAAGGCTATAAATACCGGTAAGTCCTTGATTTTCCTAGGGGCGGCTTACCGAGGATGCGTATTGTAAGTGAAACAGTGACGGCATTCTATACGCTTTGGTCGAGATTTTCGCGGGCTTTCAGTCCATCAGCATGCCGCCATTGACGTGCAGTGTTTCGCCCGTCACGTAGGCACCCGCGGGCGATGCCAGGAACACCACGGCGTTCGCGATATCGCTCGCATCACCGAGCCTGCCGAGCGGTACCTGCGTCAACATCGAGGTACGCTGCTCCTCGGGCAGCACGCGCGTCATGTCGGTGTCGATGAAGCCCGGCGCAACGACGTTCACGGTGATGTTGCGCGACCCGATTTCACGCGCGAGCGACTTCGAAAAACCGATCATGCCGGCCTTCGCCGCCGCGTAATTTGCCTGGCCCGCATTGCCCATGATGCCAATGACCGATGCGATGCTGACGATGCGGCCTTTCTTTGCCTTCATCATTCCGCGCAGGCAGGCTTTCGACACGCGATAGGTGCCGCTCAGGTTCGTGCCGAGCACATCGTCCCACTCTTCCTGCTTCATACGCATCAGCAGGTTGTCGCGCGTAATGCCTGCGTTGTTCACGAGGATCGTCGGCGCACCTTCATTGCCCTGCACGTCCGCGACGGCCGCCTGCACTGATTCGTCGTCAGCGATGTTCAGCGCGATGCCGCGACCGCGATCACCGAGCGCGTCGCTGATGGCAGCCGCACCCTTTTCGCTGGTCGCCGTGCCGACGACCGTGGCGCCGGCGTCAGCCAGCGCGATGGCGATGGCGGCACCGATGCCGCGCGACGCACCCGTCACGAGTGCGACCTCCCCTTTCAGCAGGTCGGTTTGGTAAATCGTGCTCATTCGACTCCTCGAAGTATTCGTTATTGGTCTGGTGCAGCCGCCGCGTCAGGCGGCCAGCGCCTTGTCCAGCCCGTCGACGCCGTCGATCGTGGCAACGGTCAGTGACTTGTCGATGCGGCGCACCAGCCCCGCCAGCACCTTGCCCGGGCCGCATTCCACGAACGTGTTCGCCCCACCGGCCGCCAGTGCCGCGATCGTCGCGGTCCAGCGCACCGGGCGGTACACCTGCGACGACAGGGTGGTGCGAATGTCGTCCGCGTCTGTATAGGGTTTCGCGGTGGCTGCGCCGATCACCGTTACGGCCGGCGTGCGAAACGCAGCCGCCTGCAGCGACTCGGAAAGCGCTACGCCCGCTTCCCGCATCATCGAGGAGTGCGACGGCACGCTGACCGGCAGCAGGATAGCGCGGCGGGCACCACGCGACTTCGCAAGCTCCACTGCGGCCGCCACGGCATCCGCGGCACCCGCGACGACGACCTGGCCGGGCGAGTTGTAGTTCACCGGCTCGACGACACCGCCCTGGCCGGCCTCGTCACAGACCGCCTCGACGACGTCGTCGTCCAGGCCGAGGATCGCGGCCATGGCGCCCTGCCCGACCGGCACGGCCGCCTGCATCAGTTCCGAGCGCCGCTTCACGACGCGCATCGCGTCGGCGAAGTCGATCGCGTCCGCGCACACGAGCGCCGAGTACTCGCCGAGACTGTGACCGGACATGAGCTGCCCCGCATCACCGCCGGCGTCCACCCAGCAGCGCCACGCCGCGACGCCCGCCGCCAGCATGGCCGGCTGCGTCACCGTGGTCTCGGCCAGTTTCTCCGCCGGGGCTGACTGGACCAGCGCCCACAGGTCGTAGCCCAGCACCTCGCTGGCCTCGGCGTAAACGTCATTGACGAGAGGAAAGCGGCCGGCCAGGTCCGCTTGCATTCCCGGGGACTGCGAGCCCTGGCCCGGGAAGAGTATCGCTGTTGTCATTATTGCTCCGCCCGGTCTCTCCTGCCGGGTCGGGAGAGTATATCGGGGTGCGCGGCACGACTCTAATGACCGGCGCGGCGTCGGATCAGGACGAGGGCCCCTCCCGCGACCCCGCCGACCGCTCCGTACAGGTGCGCGGCCACCACGACGGGCCCGCCGCTCGCCTCGACCGACCCGGGCAGCGGCCCCACCCCGGTCTCCCACGCGAGCTTTGCGGCCACCAGCCCGCCGAGCACGATCGCTTCCACGCGGCGATCGGGCCAGGTCGCGCCACTGACGAGCAGCCCGGCCGCGAGCAGGCCGTGCAGCAGGCCCGACAGGCCCACGTACCACGCAAGCCCCGGCGCGAGGAACCAGAAGCCCGCGTCCATGGCCACCAGGCTGGCGGCAAGCACCAGCCCCCACTCGAGCGCCCCCAGGGCGCTGCCGACCAGCAGCCACACCAGGCCGAGCCCGGCGAGATTCAGGACGACGTGCGACCACCCGAGATGCACGGCGTGCCCGGTCACGAGCCGCCACCATTCGCCGGCCGCGAGCCCCGCGCGCTCGTAGCGCCAGGCACCCGCGATCCCGGCTGCCTGCGCGGCCACGGCGACCGCGGCAAGGCCGGCCGGGAGTGCCCACGACCGGAGCCGCGAAGCGATGCTGACGTCAGAGCGTAACCCCATGTTTGATATACTCGCGTTTACGTCTTTATCCCGTCAATTTCGGCACTGGCCGCCCGTCGTGCGGCATGAATGGAGCATAACGTGAACAGGACTTCCCGGACTCGCGTTCGTCACCTCGAACGCGGTTTCACGCTGATCGAGATCATGGTGGTCGTCATCATCATCGGCCTGCTGGCCGCCATTGTCGCCCCGAACGTCATCGGCCGGATCGACGATGCGCAGATCGAAAAGGTGCGTGCCGACATCCGCAACATCGAGTCGGCCCTCGACCTGTACCGGATCGACAACTTCGCCTACCCGACGTCCGAGCAGGGAATCCAGGCGCTCGTGACCAAACCGAACGACCCGAACGTCCGCAACTGGAATCCCGGCGGCTACCTCAAGAATGTACCGAAGGACCCGTGGGGCAATGAGTACCTGTATCTGAACCCCGGCAACAACGGCGAGGTGGATATCTACACGCTCGGTGCCGACGGTCGGCCCGGCGGCGACGGCACCAACGCCGACCGCGGCAACTGGAACATATCCGAGTAGATGAACGCGCCGGGCCGCGGCCGCGGCTTTACGCTGATCGAAATCCTCGTCGCCCTCGTCATCGTGGGCATCGTCGTGTCGGTGGCGCTGTTGTCCACGAACCTCGTCGGCAATGACCGCGAGCTGGACCGCGAAACACGGCGGCTCGCCGCGTTGATCGGCGCCGCGCGGGACGACGCGATGTTCCAGGGGCGGGAATTCGGCATCGAACTGCTGTCGACCGGCTACCGATTCGTCGAGTTCGACCCGTACACGAACCAGTGGGCCATCGTCCCGGACGACGACGCGCTGCGCCACTGGGAGCTGCCGGAGGGCATCGAGATCGAGCTGCTGCTCGAGGACCGCAAGATCCGACTGGACAGCGAACCGCAGGAAATCCGCTACGATCCGCGCACCGGCGCATCCATCGGCAACTACGCACCGCACTTGTTGATCTTCTCCAGCGGCGACATGACGCCGTTCGAGATTGCGCTGATGCGGCCTTTCGACAACGCGCGGGAGGTCTTGCGCGGCGACCTTCTCGGCAACCTCGAGTTCGGCGATGAAGATGCGGCCGGAAGCTGAGCGCCGGGCGCAGTCAGGCTTTACGCTCGTCGAGGTACTCGTCGCCCTCTTGATCATCGCGATTGCTCTCACGACCGTCACGGTGACGATGGGCCGGATGCTCACGAATGCGAACCTGATGCGCGACCGCACCTACGCTAGCTGGATCGCGCAGAACCGAATCGCGCAGATGCGGGCCGAAGGCACGGTCCCGGAGCTCGGCCGAACGAACGGCGACGTCGAATTCGCGGGTGGCGAATGGGACTGGGAAGCAGTCGTGTCGGAAACCGGCATCGAGAGACTGCTGCGCATCGACGTCACGGTGTCGCACGCCGGCGATGACAACGCAATTCGCACGGTCACCGGGTTCATCGGTGACCCCACGCCGCCAGGCATCGCGAACAACCTCTGGACCCGCGGCGTTCGCGACCGCGATACGGCACCACCCGGAGAGACGAATTGAACCGCCGCTCCGGCTTCACGTTGATCGAAGTGCTGATCGCGCTGGCGATCTTCGCGGTGTTGTCGATCATCGCGCAACAGACGATTTCGGCCACGATGATCAACGTCGAGATCCTCGGCGACCGCATGGAACGCCTGCGACAAGTCCAGGGCGCGATGCGCGTGCTCGGGCGCGATCTCGTCCAGGCGGCGCCGCGACCGGTACGCGACCCGCTCGACGATTCCATCCGCCCGGCGTTCATCGTGACCGAGGGCAGCGAGTTCGCGCTGGAAGTCACGCACGCGGGCTGGCCGAACCCGGCCGGCATGCCGAGAAGCACACTGCAACGCGCCGCCTACCGCGTTGAGGACGGCGAGCTCGTCCGCGTGCACTGGACGGTGCTGGACCCCACGCTCGGAACCGAGCCACTCGCGACCGTCCTGCTCGACGAGGTGGAGAGCCTCGCGTTCCGTTTTTATCTCGGCAGTGGCCAATGGAGTGAAACCTGGCCACCGCGAGGATCCGGCGGGCGCGCCGCCGCCTATTCGCGACCGCGACTCGTCGAGGTGGTGCTGACGCTCGAGGACGAAGGCGAAATCACTCGCTGGTTCGAGGTGGCCCCATGATTCGCCGGCAATCGGGCGTTGCGCTGATCACCGCACTGCTGATCGTGGCCCTCGTCGGCACGCTGACCGCAACGCTTGCGTTCGACAACGCGCTCGACCTGCGTCGAACGATGACACAGATCTTCCACGACGAGGGCACGCAGGCCGCGTACGGCGCCGAGAACTGGGTCAGCACCCTGTTGCGCGATGACGCTCGAGATTCGGACAACGACCATCTCGGGGAAATCTGGGCCGCCGAATTCCCGGTGCTGCCGATCGAGAGCCAGTCCGTGCAGGGCGCACTGACCGGCGAGCTCGAAGACCTGCAGGGACGCTTCAATGTCAACAACCTGATTGGCAACAACGGTGACGTAGACCCGGTCGCACTGGAGCAGTTGCGACGGCTGCTGGTCATCCTCGAACTCGACCCTCGCTTCGCCGGCCTCGCTGCCGACTGGCTGGACGCCGATCGCGATGCCGGCTTTCCGGATGGCGCCGAGGACTCGATCTACAGCGGCCAGGTACCGCCCTACCTCGCTGCGAACCAGCCGGTCACGTCGATCTCGGAGCTGATGGCGCTGGAAGGCATGGACAAGGCGACGTTCGATGCGCTCGCGCCGTACATCACGGCGCTGCCTGGCCGCACGAACATCAATGTCAACACGGCGCCGGCCGCGGTCCTGCAGTCGCTCGACGAGTCACTCAGCGTCTCCGACGTCGAGGGCCTGATCTCGGAACGGGAAGACGGCGGATTCGTCGACGTCGAGAACCGCTTCCGCACGCTGGTCGCCCCCGAGATGCTCGAGCGCATCGACGGGACCAGCAGTTTCTTCCAACTCCGCGTCGTGGTGCAGATCGCCACCGTGCGCGTGAACTATTACAGCCTGCTGTACCGGGACACCGGCGGCTCGCTTGAAGTCGTGCCAATCCAGCGCAGTTTTGGGACAATCTGACGATGAGTGACATTCTGGTCTTACGCTTGGATCCCGGGCACGACGACAGCGCGAGCTGGACGGCAGTCGATACGAGCGGCGCGCGGCGCGGAAACCCCGGCAGCGGCACGCTCGCCGAGGCTGCCGCCGAGGCCGGTGAGCGTCCGGTCGTCGTGCTGGTGCCCGGCACCGACGTGCTGACAACCGTCGTCGACATCCCGGCCCGCGGCGCGCGCCTCGCGGCAGCGCTGCCATTTGCGCTCGAAGACCAGCTCGCCGACGATGTCGACAAGCTGCACTTCGCCGCCGGCAAGCGCCGCGAGGACGGTCGCCTGCCCGTCGCCGTCGTGGCCAGGGACCGGCTGGACGCGTGGCTGTCGACACTGCGCGCGGCCGGCATCATGCCGAGCCGTGTCGTCCCGGAGAACCACGGTCTCGCAGTCGTGCCGAACACGTTGTCGCTGCTCGTCACCGCTGACGGGGTGATGTACAACGACGGTGACGAAACGGCGTTCGTCCTGCCGGACATCGGGCCCGCGGACGCGCTGGCGGCAACCGGGGTCCTCCAGCCGGCGGCCGACGACGGCGATACGCCGCGGCACCTGCTCGCCTACTGCGACGCCGCCCTCGGTGATCGTTACGAGCGCGACTGGGCGCTGCTGCGCCAGGAGCTCGACGGGGTCGACGTTCGCCTGTTGCCCGACGGCGCGCTGCCACGTCTCGCGACGACGATCGCCAGCGGCGCTGGCGTCAACCTGCTGCAAGGGCCTTACGGCGAGAAGCGCCAGCTCGGCGGGTGGCTTCACCCATGGCGCTATGCCGCGGCGTTGTTGATCGCCCTTGCCGCCGTCGGCCTCGTCTCGAAAGTCACCGACTATGTGCAGCTGAAAGCGGAGCAGGCATCACTGCAGGAGCAATTCGCCACCGAGTATCGGCGCCTGCGCCCGGCGGACCAGCGCAATATCGCGGACCCGGTAGGCACCGTGAATTCGTTGAGACGCAGCCGAGGCGCCACCACCGAAGGACCGCAGGTCTTCCTGCCCTCGCTCGCGTCACTCGCGGACGCCGTCGCGCGGAACGACACCGTGTCGGTCGAAGCGATCTCGTACCGGGCCGGCGTCATCGACGTTCGCCTGAGCGCACCGGACATCCCGACACTCGATCGCGTCGTCCAGGCGATCGACGCGTCGGGCCGCTTCGCGGCATCCCTGCAATCCGCCGACAACGTGGGTGACCGGGTCAGCAGCCGCATCCAGATAAAGGAGGCGGGCTGATGAAGGACTGGTTCGACAATCTCGAAGCGCGCGAACGCCTCTTTGTCTTCATCGGCGGCATCGTGACCGCCGTGATACTGCTTTGGGGCGGGCTGTGGCTGCCGCTCGACCGGGCGCACGAGTCGATGCGCAGCAGCGTGGCGGACTGGCAGACCTCGCTCCGGGACCTGCGCGTACTCAGCGCGACAATGGGCAACGAGCAGACGCCGGCACAGCGCCCCGCCGTCGCGAGTGACGAATCGCCCGTCGTCGTCGTCGACCGCACGCTGCGCGAACTCAGCCTGAATGCCGCAGTCAAACGCCGCCAGCCGACGCCGAACGGCATCCGCGTCGAATTCGAGAACGTCGCGTTCGACCAGCTCGTCGTGTGGCTCGGCGAGCTCGACCAGCGCTACGGCATGAACGTGCAGGCCGGCAGCCTGTCGCTCGCGAGCCGCGCCGGGCCCGGCCGCATCAACGCCTCGCTGACACTGGAACGCAGCCCCTGATGGCCTCACGCCGCCGCCTGATCCTCGCCGGCACGGCGGCTTTTGTCGTCGGGCTCGTCGCACTGTTTCCCGCGCGGGTTGCGTACCACTGGGTATCGCCACCGGGTCTCGCACTGGCCGGCATCGACGGCACGGTCTGGCGCGGGCGCGCCGCGAACGCGGACATCGGCGGCATTTACCTGCGTGATCTCGAGTGGCGATTCGTTCCCGGCCGGTTGCTAACGGCGACACTCGCGTGGCATCTCGAGGCGGTGCCGTCCAGTGGTTTCATCGATGTGCAGGCCGGCATCGGCTTTGGCGGTGATGTGACCCTCAAGGACCTGCGTGCGTCGGTTCCACTCGGCGCGCTCCAGTCCGTCGTCGGCGTCCCCGGCCTGCAGGGCACGGCGAATGCAAACTTCCCGACCGCCCGGTTGTCGTCGGACGGCATCCCCGCCGATGTCACCGGCTCGATCGAGGTCGGCGGCCTGGTGCTGCCGCTCGTGACGCCCGGCGCGCTCGGGCGCTACCGCGCGGAATTTCAGACACAGGACGGTACGGTCGTTGCGAGCGTGCGCGACGACGACGCGGTCATCACGATCGCCGGCCGCCTGCAAGTGGCGCCGGACCGAACCTACGAATTCCTCGGCCAGGTGGCACCGACAGCGCAGACTCCGCAGAAGGTTCACGACCAGATGCGCTTCCTGGGCTCGCCGGACGCACAGGGCCGCTACGAGCTGCGCCTGTCCGGGCGCTACTGAAGCGTCGGCACCTCGACGAAACGCCCGAGCAGCGGGAAGTACAACGCGCAGCGCGGCGACCGGCTGGCGTACGCCGCGTAGACCGTCGCGTAGCGGTCGAGTTGCGGCCGGTAGCGCCGCACTTCCGATGCCAGGAATCCATCCAGGTCGCCGCCTTCGTGCGAACTCGTCTTGTAATCGACGATCCAGTGCGTGCCGTCCGCATCGATGAGGACGCGGTCGATCACGATTGATACGCGGGCCCCGTCCACGACGCCAGTCAGCGCGAGTTCCGCATCGCCCTCACCGGCGAGTAGCCAGCGGCCGGTCTCGTCGGCGAGCACGTTCGCGACCGCGCCACGCACGCGGTCGATGATGGATGCATGGGCCGCGCTCGACGCGCCGAGCTCGTGAAGCCACCGCGCATTGCGCCGCGCGAAGTCCTCCGGAATGCCGTCGCTGATGGACTCGCGCCCGTCCGCGTAGCGCTGCAGCCAGCGGTGCACCAGCGTTCCGGCGAGGCGCGCGTCATGCCCGACCCAGTCGAACTCGACCGGCGGCGCGGCCGGCGCGTCGGGCTCGGCGGGGCGCGCTACCGGCAGCGCGGCCTGTGGCGCCATCCAGGGCTTCGCCAGCCGCCGCAGCGGCGGCATCACGAACAGCGGGTCGTCCGCGTTGTCGGCGCCGGCGCCATCGGCGTCCAGGGCATCCCGGTACGCGGGTTCCACGGCGGCCCAGAGCCGGTAGAGCAGCGTGCTCCGCGCCGGCGCCCGGAGCCCGCCGTCCTTCGTCAACACGTGCCCGACGAGGTGCAGCGAGCGCTTCGCCCGGGTACAGGCGACGTAGAGCAGTCGGCCGGTCTCGTGGTCGCCCTTGTCCTTCGACATGCGCCCGATGAACTGGTGCAGCGGGTCGTGTTCGACGTCATCGCGCCGCCCGATCGCACTGATGATGCGCGCGTTGTCGCCGTCGTCCGTCGGAATGTCGACCCAGCCGAGCAGCGGCGCCGACTCGTTTCGCGGCTGGCGCCCGAGCCCAAACAGCACGACGTGATCGAATTGCAGTCCCTTGGACTTGTGCATCGTCATGACCTGCACGCGGGCCGGCGTGCTCGTCGATGCGCGTACGCCGTCGAGCATGTCCTCCAGTTCCGCAACGTCGGACAGCGTGCCCGCGCTCTCCAGCGAGCCGATTGCATCCAGGAATCGGTAGACGTTGTCGACTTCCGCCGCGTCGCGCAGCATCGCCGGCCCGCCCAGGGCAATCCAGGCACGCTCGACACGCTGCCGCAGCGTCGCCTTGCGATCCGGGCGCATCGCGGCCAGCAGGATCGGTAGCGCGCGTTCAATCGCTGCACGGCCGTCCGCCGACAACGCGGCGAGCCTCTCCTCGTCGCGCAGGAGCTCCGGCAGCGTGCTGCGTCGATCGCCGACGACCAGGGCATGCAGGTCGGTCCAGTCGAGACCGATCCACGCACCGCGCAGCAGCGCCAGCCACGCGATGCGATCGGCCTCGTGCGCCAACGCCCGCGTCAGCGCGAGGACGTCGATGACTTCGGGCAAATCGGTCAGCCGGTCGATCTCCACGGCCTGGTAGGCGACCCCCGCGTCGCGCAACGCGCGCAGCAACGTCGGCAGTTGCGTGCGCCCGCGCACGAGGATCGCGATTGTATCGTCGGGATGGTCATGGCTGAGGCGTTCGATGAGTTCGCCGCCAACCGCCGCCTCGCGCGCGACATCCGCGCCGAAAACCGGGTGCACGTGACACTCGCCGAAACCGACCAGTGCCGGCGCCGGCACGCAGGGCGCATAACGGATTGCTCCGTACAGTGCATCGTCGCGCGGAGGCAGTATCGACGGAAACACGGCATTGAACCAATCGACCAGTCCCGAGCCGGAACGAAAATTTTGTCTCAGCACGAGGGATTCAAGTGGTACGGCACCGATGCCGCGTTGGCGCGCCCCCAGGAACTGCGTGACCTCCGCGTTGCGGAACCGGTAGATCGATTGCATCGGGTCGCCCACGCAGAACAGTGTGCGTCCGTCGCCAGTGGACCAGCCGCCGGTCAGCGCCTCGAGCATCCGGTACTGCGCCTTCGACGTATCCTGCATCTCGTCGACGAGTATGTGCCGGATCTCGTAGTCGAGCAGCAACGCGACGTCGCCCGGCGCGTCGGCGGTCCCGAGGGCGCCGGATGCCGCCAGTGCGATCTCGATGTGGTCGGTGGCCCCCTGCGCCGCGCACAGTCGACGCCACTCGACGATCGCGATCGGCAGCAGGCGAAACAGGTGGCGCAGTACGTCCCATTGCGCATCGTCGTAGCGCGGCGGCGGCAAGCCGCGAAGGCCGTCGAGCGCGGCGATGAAGTCGAACCTCTCGGCAAGTGAGTCGAGCAGGTCCTTCATGCGTGCTTTCGCGTCCTTGTCGGCCGGCGGAAACCCGATGCTGACGTTGACCTGCTTGCGCACGGTGCCGCCGCCGGTCAGCACAAGCTCCGACAACGCAAGCCAGCGTCCGACGTCCTCCGCACCGGCGCCCGGGAGTACAGGCTCGGTGCCGAACCCGCAGATGGCGTGTTCGGGATTTCCGGAGTCCGCAAGATTGCCGGCCGCGTGCGCCGCGAGTTCAGCGAGATCATCCGCGAACTCGCGCGGCAACGTCGCCGCGACATCGCCGATCGCGCGCTCGATGATGGACGTGAGCCGCGTCTCGATCGACGCTCTGAGCCGGGCCGCGTCCTCGTCCGTCAACCGCCCGCTGCCGACGAACGGCAGCCACTGGTCGCGGGTGCCGAGCATGGCGGCGAGCTGGGACACGTAGATGTTCGTATTCGCGTCCATGTGCTCGAAGACCGAGCGCACCGTGTCGCCGGTTTCGCCACCGCTCCCCAGCCACTCGAGCGTGGCGGCCGCGGCCTGCCGGTACAGGCGGTTCATCGCCTCGCCCTCGATGATCGTGGCCGTGCCGCCGCCGCCCGCCGAGATCGGCAGCATACGGGCGATCGACATGTTCAGCGCATCGAGCGTCTGGATGCGCAGGCGGGCCGGGTTGTCGAGCACGCCCCAGCTGCGATCCCGATCGCGTTCCAGCACGCGCCGTGCCGCTGCTGCGGTCACCTGCCGATGCGCCTCGGCCGGCGCGATACCCGCATCGGCATCGCGCAACGCATCGACGACGCGCAGGCGCATCTCCGCCGCCGCCTTGCGCGTGAACGTTATCGCCAGGACTTCCTCAGGCTCGGCGACGGTACCGAGCAGCCGCAGGTAGCGCTGGATCAGGAGCTCGGTTTTCCCCGAGCCGGCCGGCGCCTGCACGATGAACGAACGGTTCACGTCCAGTGCATCGCGGCGGGCCGCGATGTCGGCCGCCAGCAGTGCGCCGTCAGTCGCCGTCACGCAGCACCTCCGCCGCCCGGCTCAGAATCGCGAGCGGCCGCGAATCACGGAGACCCTGGCGAACGTTGATGCGCACGTCGCCGGCGGCAATGCCCTGGGCCAGCACGCGCACGGCCTGCTCCCAGCGCACCAGGTCCTCCGCGAACCCGTCCCCATCACCAAACGCCGGACCTGCGCCGTCGAAGCCGCAGTGGCGACTCTCGACGTTGAACAGCGCGAGCCCCGCCACCGGTTCCCGCAGCGCGCTCGCGTACACGACGAGTTGCACATCATTGGGTTCACCGTCCTTGAGGAAGCGCTTGGCCTGCCCCGTCTTGTAATCGATGATCGCAATGCCGCCATCCGGCAGGACGTCAAGGCGATCCGCGCGCAGCCGCAGCGCGAGGGTGCCGATCCCGGTATCGAGCCGGCTCTCCACGGCTGCAATGCGAAACGGCTGGCGCCCGGCATCGGTGTCGAGCACCGCGGCGAGCAGGCGTTTCGTTCGTTCCTTCTCGACCGCCAGCACCGCGGCGAGCGTCGCATCGGCATGGCGTTCGTGGCGGGCGAAGGCGTGGCGCACCGATGCCTCGATGCGGCCGGCGCGTTCCGCGTCGGACCATTCGCGGAGCGCGTCGCGATCCGGACGCTCGCGGTACAGCGCCTGCAGCGCCGCGTGCACGAGGTTGCCGCGCGTGTTCGCGGCAATGCCCCGGACGAACGGAGCCAGCCTGGAAGCGCGCAAGCGGCCCGAGACGAACGCGCGCAACGGCTCGACGGCCTGCTTCTGCAGCGTCGCCGCCCCGCCACCGATCGCTTCCCCCGGCGCCACCGCAGGCACGCGGTCCTCGATGCCGACAACGCCGTCGGGTCCGCAGAACCGCGCCGCGAACCAGCCGGGGTCGTCAGGTGACGGCAGGATCTCGCCCGCGCCGAGCAACGTGGTCGGCATCTGCTCGGCGTCGTCGTCCAGTGCGGCGCAACTGAACGTGCAGTCCGCCGCCATGCCCGCAATCCTTCCCAGGACCTGCCGCGCATGCGCCGCCGCGAGTTCGGGGGTCGAGTCGGGCATGCGGTAGCGGCGCTGAAGTTCGCGCGAGACGAGCGGCAGCGGACGCTGTCCGGCCGGCCAGTCGGCGGCCGTCGCGCCGGTCAGCCACAGCGCATCCACGGCGAGCCCCGCGGCCTCCAGCGGGCCCAGCACGTGCACGATGCCGTCGTCGCTTTCGGGCTGAAATATCACCTCGCCCGCCATCGAGGCGATACGGCCGATCGCCTCGACGCCGGACATCCGTGGCACCACGAGTTCCAGGCGCGCAAACTCGTTCAACAGCTTTCGCCAGCGGTTCGCGAGCTGAAAGTCCGAACTCGACTCCGAGGCTTCTCCGGGCCAGCCGAGTTCGCCGAGCACGGCGTCGAAGCAAGCGGCCCATTCGCCCGGGCGCCGAACCGTGATTGCGGGATCGAGTAGCGCATCAAGCCGCACGACACGCTCGATCCAGTCGCGGCCGTCGGCGTCAGCCGCCGCGCCGACCGCGTCAACCAGCCGGGCACGCGACCAGTCCCTGTCCGGCAGGTCGCGAAGCGCGAGATCCAGTCGATGCCGGCCTGCGAGCAGTCCGCTGCCGATGTGCGGCGAGCGCAGCAGGTGGCCGACGTCCGGGCTGCCGATATCGTGAAACAGCCAGCGCAGGACCAGCATTGCCGTCGCGACGGCAGGATAGTCGCCCAGCGCCCGTCCGTACGACAGCTCGACGGCCGCCGCGATCCGCGACGACGCCGTTTGCCACCCCGGCACGAAGCCCTCCCGGATCAGCGACGCGGCGCGCCCGGCATCCCGCTCCAGCGCGGTGACGACGATGGCGATGCGCGAGGAAGGTGCCCGCTCCAGCGCGTGCCGTGCCCACGCACCGGCCGCGCGCAACTCGCCGTCCGCGTTCGCGAAGCGCAGGAACCGCCGCGGACGCCCTGCCGGCATCGGCGCGTCACTGATCCGCGCGCCGGTCGCTGCCAGCGCTTCCAGCACCGTCTGAAGACGGGGCGGCATCCGGTCGAAACCACAGGTCCGAACCTCTTGCAGCGCAGGAGCAGCGGCGCCGCGCAAGCGGTCGACGATCGCCGCGGGCAGTGTTGCCGTGTCCAGCCACCCGCCGTCCGCGAGCCTGTCCGCGTACGCACCGGCCGCGCGCGCGAACCAGCGCTGATCCTGGCCTCGCGCGGCTTCCTGCACTTCGACGACGGGCACGCACCAGTCGTGCAGGCGCTGCCAGGCGTCGCGGCAAGCCCTCGCGAGCGCCGGAAAGCGTATGAACGGGTCGTCGATGTCCGACCGCAGACACTGTTCCCACAAAACCCGCGACTGCAGGTCATTAATGCGTGCCGGAAACTCGCTGTCGGCGACGACGCGCTCGGCAAGCGCCGGGTACCAGTCGGACAGCGCGTGGATCGCCGGCGTTCGCCATGCCGCGCGGCCGGCTGCGACCTGGCGGTCCGCCCACGCCTGCTGCAGTGCCCGCGCGAGGCGCCGGTTCGCCGCAACGATGTGCGTGGCACCGTCCTCGGAAAAGTCGTCGAGTACCGGGTAGTCGCTCACTCTCGCAGTGATCAGCGGTGCTGATCGAGCAGGCTGTCGATCCGGTCGAAAACCGTGTGCAGCGTTTCCGTGTCCGGGAGTGTCGTGATCCGAAAGTGATCGGTGTACGGGGTGTTGAAGCTGGAGCCCGGCGCCACCAGCACGTGCATCGTCTCCAGCAACTCGAGCGCGAACCGGCGGTCGTCAAGCGAGCCCTCGAAACGTTTGTCCAGCCGCACGAAGGCATACATCGCGCCCTTTGGCGCGACCAGGTGCAGGTACGGGCTCTGCTCGACGCGGTCGATGATGACCTGGCGTTGCTGGTGCAGGCGTCCACCGGCCACGACGAGCTCACCGATACTCTGGAACCCGCCCAGCGCGGTCTGGACCGCCCACTGGCCGGGCACGTTGCTGCACAGCCGCAATGCGGCCAGCAACTCCATCCCATGAACGTACGAACGCGCCCGCTCGAGGTCGCCGCTGAAGACGCACCAGCCGACGCGGTAGCCGCATGCGCGGTACACCTTCGACAGCCCCGAATACGTGAGGCACACGCCGTCATTCACCAGCGTCGCGAGCGGCACGAACGCGGCGTCGTCGTAGACCATCTGGTCGTAGATCTCGTCGGCCATGACGAGCAGCCCGTGACGCTCGGCCACGGCGACGATCGCTTCGAGAACCTCGCGCGGATACACGGCGCCGGTGGGGTTGTTCGGGTTGATGATGACGATCGCCCGCGTCTTCGGCCCGACCAGCGCCTCGATGGCTTCCGGGTCGGGCATGAACTCGTTCTCCGGCAGGCAATCGTAGTAGCGCGGTGTCCCGCCGTTCAGCGTCACGGCCGCCGACCACAACGGGTAATCGGGGCTCGGCACCAGCACTTCGTCGCCGCGGTTCAGCAACGCGCGCAGGGTCAGGTCGATCAGTTCGCTGACGCCATTACCGATGAAGACCTCTTCCGCGCTGATACCGCTGATGCCGCGGTTCTGCTGCTGCATCACGACTGCTTCGCGGGCCGGGAAAATCCCTTTCTGATGGCTGTACGGCTCGGCGAGCGACAGATTCTCGATCATGGCGAGCCGCATCGTCTCGGGCGTGCGGAAACCGTACAGGCCCGGGTTGCCGATGTTCAGCGAAATGATCTCGTAGCCGCGCTTTTCCAGCTCGATGGCGCGGTGCGCGAGCTGTCCGCGAATCTCGTACTTGACGTCCTTCAGTGCATCGCTGCTGCCGATGGCAGAATTCATTGCAGATCTCTTCCTGTGAGCGGGACGGCGCCCGCATCCGCGAGCCGCCGCATGTCGCCGGCAGAATAACCCAACCAGTCGCGCAAAACCGCGTCGGCGTCCGCGCCCAGTACCGGGGGTGCGTGACGATAGCTCACTGGCGTGCGCCCGAAGCGGACGGGGTTCGCGACGACCGGCAATGGCACGCCGGACGCATGCGGCATCGTGCGCAGCAGATGTTCCGCCGCGTAGTCGGACGCGAAAACCGTATCCAGGCGGTCGACGGCACTGCACGGGACACTCGCGGCCGCCAGCCGTCCTCGCCAATGCTCCGTCGGGTGAGCCCGGAACACGGCTGCGAGCACGCCGGCAACCTGTTCGCGCTGCGCCACCCGCTGCGCGTTCGTAGCGAACGCGGGGCCGCCGAGATCCGCCTCCAGTCCGAGTACGCGCACGACGTCCGCGAACTGGCGATCCGAGCCGACCGCCAGCATCAGGTGACCATCGGCCGTGGCGAAGGCCTGGTACGGCACGATGTTCGGATGCGCGGTGCCGAGGCGGCCGGGAACCTGGCCGCCGACGAGGTAGTTCATGTTCTGGTTCGCGAGCATGGCGACCTGCGCGTCGAACAGCGGCACCTCGAGGCGCTGGCCGCCCGCGCCCGACGCACGCGCGTGCAAGGCGGCGAGGATCCCCGTCGCGGCGTACATGCCGGTCATGATATCCGCGATTGCGACACCGGCTTTCTGCGGCGACCCGCCGTCCGCGTCCGCAGCCCCCGTAAGGCTCATGAACCCGCCCGCCGCCTGCATCATCGCGTCGTAGCCGGGTTCGTCCGCGCGCGACGAGTCGCTGGCAAAGGCGGAGATCACGCAGTACACGAGCGCGTCATTGTCCGCGGAGAGTGCGTCGTAATCCACGCCGAGCCGCACGGCGGCCGCCGGCCGGAAGTTGTGCACGACCACGTCGGCACGCCGTGCCAGTGCCGCCACGAGCTTGCGCCCGGCCGTGCTCGACAGGTCGATGGCGAGCGAGCGCTTGTTGCGGTTCGTGGACAGGTAATAGGCCGACTCGCCGCGCGGATCGTCGCCGAGCCACGGCGGTCCCCAGGCACGCGTGTCGTCGCCGCGGTCCGGGCGCTCGACCTTTACGACGTCCGCGCCGTAGTCGCCCAGGAGCTGCGTCGCCCACGGCCCCGCGAGCACGCGGGACAGGTCAAGGACGCGGATTCCGTCGAGTGCCGACGTCAAATCCGGACCGGTTCGGGGCGGGAAGTAAAAACCCGGCCAACCGTGGAGGGTTGGCCGGGCGGGTCCGCACGGAGATTGCGGATTGCGTGACCGGATCGTCGCATGGGAATGCTCGACGACCTAGTCCAGCTCTTCGACATCCGCCCCCTGAACGTCATGGTCGGGCGTTGTCTCGACCGGTGTCGGTGTCTTCCTGCCGAAAGCAACCAACAGGTCTTGGTATTCCTGGTTGTCGATGGCGCGGATGCTCGCAATATTGATGACATCCGGCTCGAAGCCACCGTTGACGACAAGCTCGCTGCTGCGCGGGCATATACGCGACCCCTGTGTCGTGAACCCGATGCCCCAGCCCGAATCCAGGCCGGCGGAACGACGGTTGAGCCGCATATGGTACTTTTGCTTCCTCACGTCAGTGACGACGAGGTTGCTGCCGTCCAGTACCCGATAGTCTCGGACAGTCCCATCCAAGATGCAATCCGACCCGCGGACTTCGCTCGCCGACGGCACCTCGCCGGCCGGCCCGGAGGCCGTGGAACATCCTATAAGAGTACCTGAAAAAAACAATACAACTATCTGTTTTATTGAATATTTCATGCCACTCAACTCCGGCAGATCTGGCGCTCCGCGCCCCCTGTCGCCGGATCGGGATTGTGGCACGATCCGGGAGAAAAATCAGATTAAGTTGACGAGCCTTCCGCACGCCGCCGGCCGCTCAGCCGGCGGCGCCGACCGCGACCGGCCGCCGGGAATCCCGGATCCACTCGCTCCAGGACCCGACGTACAGCGAGGGCGCCTGAAAGCCCGCGAGGCCGGCGGAAACGGCCAGGTGACACGCCGTTACCCCGGAGCCGCACATGACCGCCCAGGGCCTTCCAGGCGGCGTACCGAGGAGCGGCTCCCACAGGCGGCGCAATTCATCGGCAGCGCGCCAGCGCCCGTCTGCGCGGAGGCTGGCGGCGAGCGGAACATTGCGCGCGCCGGGCACGTGGCCGGCGATCGGGTCGATCGGCTCGGCGTCGCCGCGGAATCGCACCGCGTCGCGCGCATCGACCAGCAGCAAGCTGCCGTCCGAGCGCAACGCTTCCGCCACCTCGGACGTTGACAGGGTCGCTGCCGAACCCGGGTGCGCGTAGAAGGTCGTTGCGGGCCGCGCTGACGCTTCTGCCGACACCGGATGCCCGCCCCGCAGCCAGTGCTCGAAACCGCCGTCCAGGAGCGAGACGCGCTCATGCCCCATCCAGCGCAGCAGCCACCACGCCCGCGCTGCCGTCGCGCCGTTCAGCGCGTCATAAACGACGACGTCCGTGCCGCGGTCGATCCCCCAGCGGCCGAGCGTCCGTGCGAACACCGAAGGATCGGGTAGCGGGTGCCTTCCCGTCTCGGGCCGTACCGGACCCGCGAGATCGCGGTCGAGATCGGCATGGACCGCGCCGGGGACGTGTCCGGCGTCGAAGTCTCGACGACCGCGCGCCGGGTCGGTGAGATCGAAACGGCAATCGATGACGCAAAGCTGTGCATCGTCGAGACGAGCAGCGAGGCACTCGGGCGTAATGAGGAGCGGGTGTTCCGGCATGCAATAACCTGCCTCTGTAGCTCGGCCACGCGACGGGACGGGTCGCGGTACCGCCCTTGTACACCGCGATACGGTCGTGGACAATACCGCCCCCTGAAGCGCCGGGCGCTGCCGCGCCAGGAGAAAAGCGAAGTGGAAAGAATTCTTGTCGGCCTCAAGCGGGCCGTGGACTACAACGTCCGGGTCCGGGTGCGCGGTGACGGGTCGGGGGTCGAAACCGACGGCGTCAAGATGAGCATCAACCCGTTCGACGAGATCGCGCTCGAAGAAGCGCTGCGCATCCGCGAGCGCGGGGAAGCCGGCGAAGTCGTCGTACTCTCCATCGGCCCGGCGGACGCACAACAGCAGCTGCGCACCGGCCTCGCCATGGGCGCAGACCGCGCCATCCTCGTGCAGTCCGACACGGAACTCGACGCCCTCGACCGCGCGCGGATATTTCACGCCGTCGCACGACGCGAGACGCCGGACCTGGTCCTCCTCGGCAAGCAGGCCATCGACGACGACAACAGCCAGACCGGGCAGATGCTCGCCGCGATCTGGGACCGCCCGCAGGCGACGTTCGCATCGAAGCTGGTCCTCGGCGACGGCAAGGCGAGCGTTACCCGCGAAGTCGATGCGGGGCTCGAAACGATCGAGGTCGACCTGCCCGCTGTCGTCACGGTAGACCTGCGCCTCAACGAACCGCGCTACGTCAAGCTGCCGGACATCATGAAGGCGAAGAAGAAGCCGCTCGACACGATACCGGTGGAGGACCTCGGCATCGAGTCCTCCCCTGCCCTGGAAGTCACCCGCTACGCACCGCCGGACGCGCGCAAGAAAGGCGTCATGGTCGGCAGCGTCGGGGAACTCGTCGAAGCACTCAAGCAGAAGGGGCTGGTCTGATGCCCAAAGTCCTCGTCATCGCCGAACACGACGGCGAACAGCTGAACCCCAGCACCGCAAAGACCGTGGCCTGTGCGGCGGCGATCGACGGTGCCGACATCGATGTCGCCGTCTTCTCCGCCGCCGGCGGCGCCGCGGTCGCACAGGCCGCCGCGCTGTCGTCGGTGGCCCGTGTACTCGACGTGCAGGCGCCAGTCAACGCGCACGCCCTGGCCGCAACGCTGGCCCCACAGATCGTGGAGCTCGCCGGCGACGCGGACTACGTGCTGGGGCCGTCCACGACCTTCGGCAAGGACCTGATGCCGCGCGTTGCCGCGCTGCTCGGCGTCAACCAGGTCAGCGACATCATGACAGTCGAAGGCGAACGCACGTTCACGCGGCCGATCTACGCCGGCAACGCCATCATCACCGTTCGGGCACCCGAGGGACACACGGTCGTCGGCACGGTGCGCACCGCGTCTTGGCAGGAAGTGGCCAGCGGCGGTTCGGCGGCCGTCGAAAGCGTCACGCCGGGCGCTGCGCTGCCCGGGCATACGCGCTTTGTCGAGCTCCAGTCCGGTGACTCCGACCGGCCCGATCTCCAGACGGCATCGCGCGTCGTCTCGGGAGGCCGTGCACTCGGCAGCGCCGACAACTTCTCCATCATCTACGCACTGGCCGACAAGATCGGCGCGGGCGTCGGTGCTTCGCGCGCCGCCGTCGACGCGGGCTACGTTCCGAACGACATGCAGGTGGGACAGACCGGCAAGATCATTGCGCCGGACCTGTACATCGCGATCGGCATCTCGGGCGCCATCCAGCACCTCACCGGCATCAAGGACGCCGGCACGATCGTGGCTATCAACAAGGACGAGGAAGCGCCGATCTTCGAGGTCGCCGACATCGGCCTGGTGGCGGACCTGTTCACCGCGGTCCCGGAACTGACCGACAAGTTGTAGGGGCGCCGCGCCCACTGCGGGCGCGACGCCGCCCGTCGATCTAGAGCTGCGCGAGTATCGCTTCGGCCTTGCTGACCTCGAACTTGCCCGGCGCCTCAACCGCGACGTGCGTTGCCACGCCGTCGTCGACGACGATCGCGAAACGCTGACCGCGGGTTCCCATGCCGAAGCCCGAGGCATCCATCGTGAGTCCCAGCGCCGTGGCGTACTCGCCATTGCCGTCGGCCAGCATGACCACGTCGTCCTTCACGCCCCGGTCCTTGCCCCAGGCGTTCATGACGAAGACGTCGTTCACGGCCATGCACGCAATCGTGTCGACGCCCTTGGAGCGGATGTCGTCCGCGTGCTCGACGAACCCCGGAAGGTGATTCATCGAACAGGTGGGCGTGAAGGCGCCCGGAACCGACACGAGCACGACTTTCTTCCCTGCGAACAGCTCGTCCGTGGTCATTGCGCCCGGCCCGGACTCCGTCATGATGGAAAACGTCCCGGACGGCATCTTTTCGCCTGCCTTGATGGCCATGCGTGAACTCCTCGAATCTGTGGTTGGGATCCTTGGGATTCTATGCGGAATCGGCAGCGCCGTCATGCGCCCCGGCCCATCCCATGATTGGGGTATGCTGCCAGGCCCCGGCGCTTCGTATAATTGCCGTTCGACGACGGAGGACGCATGGATTTTTCACTGACCGAAGAACAGCGCATGATCCAGGCCGCTGCGCGGGAGTTCGCGCAGAATGAGATCGCGCCGGTAGCCGCGCGCTTCGACGAGTCCGGGGAATTCCCGGCAGATACGGTACGCGCCGCCGGCGAACTCGGTTTCATGGGCGTCGAAGTGCCGGAGGCGTACGGAGGCTCCGGCCTCGACCCCGTCAGCTACGCACTCATCATTGCGGAAATCTCCGCCGCCGACGCGGCACACGGCACGATCGTTTCCGTCAACAATTCGCTGTACGGCGTACCGTTGCTCAAGTTCGGCACCGAGGAGCAGAAGCAGCGATGGCTGGCGCCGGTGGCGTCCGGCGAAGTCACCGGCGCGTACGCGCTCACGGAACCGCAATCCGGCTCGGACGCGCGCGCCATGCGATCGCGTGCCGTGCTCTCCGACGACGGCACGTACTACACGATCAACGCGCGCAAGTCGTGGATCACGTCCGGCCCGGTCGCGCGTTTCGTGATTCTGTTCGCGCAGACCGTGTCAGCGGGCGGCGAGCCGGCGGGCATCAGCGCGTTCGTGGTCGATGCGGACGAGCCCGGTTTCAATCGCGGCAAGCACGAACCGAAACTCGGCATTCGCGCTTCCGCGACCTGCGAGATCGAGCTCGTCGACTACCACTGCCCGGTCGAAAACCGGATCGGCGATGAAGGCGCCGGCTTCCGGATTGCGATGACGGTCCTGGATGCCGGCCGCGTCGGCATCGCGGCCCAGTCGCTCGGAATCGCCCAGGCTGCCTACGAAGCGGCACTCGAGTATTCGCGCGAACGAAAGGCGTTCGGCGAGCCGATCGGCGGCTTCCAGACCATCCAGAACAAGATCGCCGACATGCGCACGCGCATCGAGGCCAGCCGCCTGCTCGTCCTGCAGGCAGCGTGGGCCAAGGGTGAAGCAGAGCGATCCGGCGGGCGCAACACGTTGAACGCCTCGATGGCGAAGCTGTTCGCCTCGGAGACCTGCATGTGGGTCACTCACCAGGCCGTGCAGATTCACGGCGGCATGGGTTACAGCAAGGAACTGCCCGTCGAGCGCTACTTCCGCGACGCCAAGATCACGGAAATCTACGAGGGCACGTCCGAGATCCAGCGGATGGTCATCGGGCGCCTCGAGACCGGGTTGCGATAGCACGAACGCTCCGCGCATGGCGGGCGCCGGCCCCGCCTACCGGAGCTTTGGCAACAGGCCCCCTGCCGTCGCTGCGACGACGACCAGTACCACGGCCGCCATGTCCACCCAGTCGGCCGGCCGATCCCCGAAGCCGAACAGCGCGAGCAGCGCAATACCGAGGCAAAATGCCATTGCGGCCACGATCTGGCGCAACGCGCCCGGTACCGGCGCATCCGGCTGCCGGCCGCGACGCTCGAGCGGCGACAGGACGAGGGCCAGCGGCACCAGCACGATCGCGAGCCCGAGCACCCACGGAATTCGCGACCACCACCACGCGGTCGTCCCCGGTTCCAGGCCGAAGCCGATGCCGCCGGCCAGGTACAGCAGCGCACCCGCCAGGATCATGACCGTGATATGCCAGAGATAGACGGTCATGATCATCGAGTTGACCAGCACGGTGGCCGCCCACACCGACAGGTTGTCGAGCAGGCGGCGTACCGGTTTCTCAATGGCCAGCAGGAAGCCGAACTGGGCCAGTGCAAGGGCATTCAACGTCAGCTTCGGGGGCAACGTGTTCGACAGGCCTTCGTCCGGTGAACCGACCATCGCGAACGGGTACGGGCCGACGAAGATGAGCGCAGCCAGCGCCGCCAGGCCCACCACTCCCACGGCCAGCATCGCGGCCGGCCCCGGCAGCCGGCCATCCCGCCACGCGAAGCCGAGCTGGTGCACGCCAAGCCAGACCCAGAAGTAATTGCTCCAGCCGAGAAACTCGAACCCGCCGGCGAAGAAAGCCAGGTCCACCAGCGCCGCCAGCGCCATGAAGACGGCTATCGAGGCATAACCCGCGCGTTGCCAGAAGCGGTATGCCGCCGGCGCCAGCACCGCGATCATGATGTAGATCGCGAGGAACCAGGTCGGAATCAGCGACGCCTGGGACATGTACTGAATCACGTCGGGGCGCACACCCGCGATGCGCATCGCCACGGCAATGACGACCCAGGCGAGCAGTAGCAGGAGTAGCGGCGTAACCAGGCGGGACAAGCGGCCGATCAGCCACTGGCTGTAGTCCTGCTGCTTGCGGCGCGCACTCTCGATGGACACGGCGTGCGAGTAACCGCCGACAAAGAAGAACACCGGCATCACCTGGAACAGCCAGGTGAGCCACTGCGTTTCCGGCTTCTGCTTGAGCAGGTGCCCGGTAGTCAGCTCACCGTCGACGTACCAGGCGGTCGCGATGAGCCAGTGACCGACGATGACGGCGAGGATGGAGACGGCACGGAGAAGGTCGACGTACCGGTTGCGCTCGGGCGGTGTCTGTTCCGCGAGCGTTCGCGCCAAGGACCAGATCTTCAATTTGCACGCTCCGACACCCCGGGGACGGGCTGAGTCTAGCTCAAAGCGTGCTGCGCCGGGTGTGCCGAATGCGGAGCGCGGGCCCGTACGGCGTCCACGGCCGGCGGCGGAATACGCCTAGTATTCGTTGTCGGCGACGTAGATGACGAGCCCGTCGAGTGCATCCGTCATCTCGATCTGGCACGTGAGTCGACTGTTGTCCTTGCGCTCGAACGCGGCGTCGAGCATGGAGTCTTCCATGTCGTCCATCGGCGGGATCTTGTCGAGCCATGCTTCGTCGACGTAGCTGTGGCAGGTCGCGCAGGCGCAGGCCCCGCCGCATTCCGCGACGATTCCCTCGATGTTGTTATTGATGGCCCCTTCCATGACGGAGTATCCGACGTCGACGTCGGTCTCGTGGCGCGTCCCGTCCGGGGTGATGTAGGTGACTTTCGGCATGCCCAGGGTCGTCCGTATTCAGCAGTATCCTGTACGTAGAAAAGGCGTTGGCCGTTTCCGGCCAACGCCCTCGAAACCCCGATATTGTACGCAGTCTGCCGGTCAGGCGCGATCCAATTTCGCGCGCCGCGCCTCGACCTCGGCCGCCTTCTTGCGGGCTGCCTCCTGCGCCAGGCGAATCTGTCGATTGCGTTCGACCTCCGCATCGATCACCTGGATCCACTGGTTGGCCGTCCGTCGCGAGCGCTCGGTCCGTGCGGCTGCCTGGAACGCCGATTTCGCATCCTGGTAGCGCTGCAGGTTGTACAGGCACATGCCGAGCGAGATCTGCGCATTGTCCGAGTTCTTCAACCCGCCTTTCCGCAGGCCCGCCTGGGCCGAGTCGGCGCACTTCTCGTACTCGCCGAGATTGAGATAGGAGTTCGCGAGACGCACGTCCAGCTCACCGTCGGTGGCACGCTGGGCGGCTTCGGTCAGTGCCGGAATGGCCTTGTCGTCCTCCATGGCCAGCATCCAGGCCTGCGACAGCAGGCGATAGTTCTTCTCGTTCTTCGTGACGGTGCCGTCGCCCATTTTTTCTTCAAGCAGCTTGGCCGCCTTGTAGGGCACTTCGCGCTGCATGTAGAGCTGCGCCATGGTCACAAATTCCGATTCTTTCTCCAGCATCCCCTGCGTGAAGGCGGCGTCGTATGCGGCGATCAGGTTCTGTTCCTCGCCGAGCTCCGTGTACGCGCCAGCCAGCGAGAACCAGTAACGTTTCTTCGGCCAGTTCGCCAGCAGAATCTTCTGGATGTCGCGGACCTTCGCATAGTTTTCCTGTTGGAAATACGCGAAGTTCAGCAGGACGTACCAGTCTTCCTTGACCTCCTTGCCGCGCTCCTGGGCAATCCGCATGCCCGTCTCGATGGCCGGAATCATGTCCGGGTAGCGCTGCAGCTGGTAGAACGTCTGCGCCTGGAGGATGTAAGCATCGGGCGGCGGATTCGGCTCCTGCCGGAAGTAGGAGTTCAGCAGTTCCAGCGCACGCGGATAGCGCTCTTCCATCATGTTGAGCTGGGCCAGCGTGTACGTGACCTGCTTCTTCATCTGCGGCTCGAGGCTCGGAATCGCAATCAGCCTGTCATAGGTCTTGATCGCGTTTACCGGGTCGTCCATGTTGAAGTAGACAAAGCCGATGTAGTTGAGGACGTTCGCCTGCTCATACTCGGTGAGCTTGTCCGGGTCGAACAGCCGATTGAGGAGTCTCAGCGCGCCCGCGTAGTCCTTGGCGTCGACGAGTTCCTGGGCCTTCGTGATCTGGTCGTAGACTTCCTTACTGACAGCCTGCGCCTGTTTCGTGTCCTGCTTTTGGGACTGCGCCTCGTCGTCCTGCGCCTGGACCGGCCCGGCCAGCAGGCACACGGCCAACAGCGAGAACAGGCCCTTGCGTTTCGTTTGGATGTGCATGTCGGTCAAAGTCCTCTTCGGTCGGTTCGATCCCGCCTTGATCAATCCTGCTTGCACCTAGTCCTCGATCTTGAACGAAATGCGCGTCTTGACGTTGTGCACCGCGACCGGCACGCCGTCGACGACTCGCGGCTTGTACTTGAATTTCAGCACCGCGCGTGTGGCGGCCCGCTCGAACAGGCTACTGGTCGAGAAGAGCACTACCGGGTTCTCGACCGTGCCGGCCGGCGTCACCGTGAACGACAAATCCACGTAGCCTTCCAGGCCGCGCGAAAGCGCGCGAGCCGGGTAAACCGGCGCGACGCGAACGATCGGCAGGTAATCACCTTCGGCGACGTTCATCCCGCCCGGCCCGCCGATATCGGTACTCGCATTGACCGTCGGCGCCGGGATATCGATGGCAGGCGCATCCGGGTCGATATTGTCCATTTCCTGCGGCGGCGTCTCCGGTGGCACCTCGGGCGGTGGCGGCGGCTTCTCCGGCTGGAAATCCTCGGTATTCAGGTTTTCATTGCGCTTCACCCGTACGAAGTCGAGTTGCGCCCTTGCCCGCGGTTCCGTCAGCGCCGCCTTGCCCGTTGCGATGAGCAACTGCATGACGAACAGCAGACTCAGCGTCACGGCGACGCCGACCACGATCGAAAACAGGTATCGGCCTATCATTACTCAGCTCTCCTTGGTGGTTCGAACCACCCGGGTCCCGCCGGTTCCGGCCTCTCTCTGGCTTGTGACCAGAGCTGCCGCCGACAAGTTCCCTGACTGTTTCCCGCTACTCATCCGCCGAAATGGCCACGTTCGGGATGCCGGCCTGCTTGGCCGCTTCCATCACTATCACGAGCGTCTCGTGCGTCGAACTCTCGTCCGCCTGGATCACCATCGAACCCTTGGGATTCTCCTGGTGCAGCTTCTCGAGGACCGTTCGAACGTCGCTGGGCTTCGTCACTTTCTTGTCGATCCAGATCTCGTTGCCCGGGCTGATGGCCACGAGGATGGCCGCATCGTCCATTCGGTCGCGCGTCAGTGCCTCCGGCCGATCGACGTCGATACCGGCTTCCTTGATGAACGTCGCCGTCACAATGAAGAAGATCAACATGATGAACACGACATCGAGCATCGGCGTCAGGTTGATTTCATTCTCTTCCTGTTCGCCGGAACCGGCCTGGTTGTTTCTGCGCATCATTATGAAGGGTCCGCAATCGAAATGTTGTACACACCCGCCAGCCTCGCGGCATCCATGACCAGGACCAGCATCTTGTTCGATGACTTGGCGTTGGCTTGAACAACTACGGAACCCTGCGGGTTTTCCGCGTGCCGCCGTTCGATGTTCGCGCGCAACGCCCGCGGATCGATGAGGCGCCGATCCAGCCAGATTTCATCGTTTTCACGAATCTGGATCAGGATGTTCTCGCTCTCGGTCTGTTCCTGCTGTTGCTGGTTGTCGGGTCGATTGACGTCCAGACCCGCTTCCTTGACGAAGGATGCCGTCACGATGAAAAAGATCAGCATGATGAACACGACGTCAAGCATGGGCGTGAGGTTGATTTCGTTCTCTTCCTCTTCCGTGCCCATCGACAAATTGGTCTTGCGCATCGCGATTCCCTTTAGTGGTCCATCGTGAGCGAATCCTCGAGGAATTCGACTTCACGGACGGCGCGGCGTGCCAACAAGGTCACGAACAGAACGCCTGACAATGCGCCGACCATGCCGGCCATCGTCGGGACGGTCGCCTGCGAGACGCCGGCCGCCATGGCACGAACGTTCCCGGAGCCGGATGCCGCGAGCACCTCGAACACCTTGATCATGCCGGTGACGGTGCCGAGCAGACCCAGCAGCGGACACAGGGCGACGAAGGTCTGGATCATCGGGATGCCGCGGTTCACGGATTCCGAGAACCGCGAAATCATCATTTCCCGAATCTGGTGGGCATGCCAGGAGCGGCGTTCGCTCCTGGCTTCCCACGTCTCCTGCACCTCGCGCGACCGGGCACGCATCGTCGAACGGAAGTACAGGATCCGCTCGACGATCAGCACCCACATCAGGAAGATGGCGATCGCGATGACTTTCAGCACGGGCCCGCCGAGATTCATGAAATCCCGGATGGCCTCAATGGCATCAGTAAGCCAATACATGGCTGCTCCCTCGCGACGTTACCGGTGGGCTTCCGAGTGCTCCGCAACGAGGCCGGCACTCTGCGACTGCAGGATGTTGATGATCTTCTTGCTCTGACCGCTGACGATCGTGTGCAGGAGAACCATCGGGATCGCGACCAGCAGGCCGAGTACCGTCGTGACCAGTGCCTGCGAGATACCGCCGGCCATCAGTTTCGGATCACCCGCGCCGTAAAGCGTGATGACCTGGAACGTGTTGATCATGCCGGTGACCGTACCGAGCAGGCCCATGAGCGGAGCCACGACCGATACGACCTTGATGAACAACAGGCCCGTGGTCAGGCCGGGCATTTCCTTGAGCGCCGCCTCGCTGAGTTTGAGCTCGAGCGTTTCGGTATCGGCGTTTCGGTTCGATTCGTAGGCCGCGAGGACCCGTCCGAGCGGATTGTCCGTCCGGGCCGTGTCGCTCTTGAGCTGCGCCGTAACCTTGCGGCTCGCCGTCGACAGGGCCAGCAGGCGCCAGATGGCGATCAGCACACCGATCACGCCGAGAATAGCGATCGCGTAACCGACATAGCCGCCCTGGTGGAACTTATCCATCAGCGTCGGGGTTTCAACCAGCAGGCCGAGAATGCCGCCGCGCGTCACGTCCAGGCCGAACCCGACCGGTTCGTCGCCCGGCTGGGCATCGAGCAGTGCTTCCGTGGTGCTGACGAGGCGGCCCTCAGGCTGGCGCACGAGCTCGGCCAGCGTGCCGTCGTCCTTCACGACCAGGTAGCCGCCCGGCCCGACGACGTTGAACAGGCCGACACGCACGACTTCCTCATCCGCCTGTTCGCCACTCGCCTTCGTGACGTTGTGGCGGAAGCGTACGACCTTGCCCGACTCGGTGACTTCCTGCTGCAGCATGTACCACAGCGTCTCGATGTCCTCGATGGACGCGAGTTCGGTAGCGCTGGCCATCTTCGTGCCGAGCTCTGTCAGGAAAGCGCCGCGCTCCGGGTATTGCAGGTTCGTCAGCGAGTTGTTGAACCGGCCTTGCGTATCGCCCGACACGGTCTGCAGCACGCCGAAGAGCTCCTTCAGCGCGCCGAGGCGCTGGTCCAGTGCGCTCCGTGCCGTGATGATCTTCTGCTGGTTCTCCTCGAACAGCTGCTCGAGGCGTTCGCTCTCACGCTCCTGGCGAGTGCGCTCCGCGCGTGCCTGGTTCAGCAGGTTCTGCTGTTCGCCGCGGGCAGCATTGAATCGCTGCTCGCGCTGCCGAGCCTCTGCCGAGTCCCGGGCCTGTCCCTGTTCGATCAGCCGCAGCAGATCCTGCATGCTTCGGGCATTGTCCTGCGCGCCGGCGACCTGGGCTCCGAATGCCAGCAGCGTCGCTGCCAGTACAGTAATGATGCGTTTCATTTAAGAAGCCTCCGACGGTGCACTGACCGGGACGGTAATGATCTCGGGCGCGATCAGCTGACGAGCCATGCGCAGGCCGGTGCGGACTTCGCTGCGGGCGTCGTTGTCCGGGACCCAGTCACGGATCTCGTTGTCCCAGCGACCGGTCATGGTCGCATCCTCGGACTGGTAGTACAGGCCGACACGGCCGATACGCAGGATGTTGTAGACGCGCGTCTCGCTGCCATCCAGGGTCAGCGCCTGCTCGTAAGTATCGACGGAGTTTCCGTAATCGTTCTCGATCTGGTACGCCTCCATCACCTTGCGAAACTTCTCGGCGACGGATACGTCGGAGCGCTCCATGATCGACTTCAGGTTGCCGATACGCTCGGTGCGCTCTTCCATCAGAAAGGGCACGTCCAGCGCGATCGACTGCTCGAGGCCGTCGATCATGCGCGTCATCAGCGGCACGATCTGCCGGTTGATGACGTCGACCTGGTCCATCGACAGTGCGATGTCGTCGAGCGTCGCCTGCTGACCGGCCGTCTGCGCCCGCATCAGGTCGTTGTAGACACGCAGGCCGTCGATCTCCTTATTGATGGAACGGTACTGGTCTTCCAGTGACCGGGTTCCTTCGACGATGTCGTTGATCCTCTCCTGCGACTGCTGGGCCAGCGAAAGACGACGCTGCTCGGCTTGCAGGACCTGATCCACCGACTGGGCGAAAACGCTGCCGGTGATCGACAGCGCCGCGACAGCGAGAGCTGCTGCGACCAGTCTCCGACTGCTCGTTATGCACCGTTTCATGAACGCTCCTTAAGACTTCTCGGGTCGAGTTGATTAACAGTTCCGGAGAGGGATGCACGCATCTTGCCAACAGCGTTCAGCCTGATACCCGCAAACATGAAAACACAGGAAGCGATGACTTTGCTCCTGAGTGCGCACGCGACCCTCTCCACAATCGCCGCGGCGATGAAATTTTCGGACCTATCTTTGCTCTCGTTTGTCGGCTTTCCGAAATCCGCAGACTTCGGCTTCCCCGCCTTTTATCCTTGATTCTGCTCGGTCCACAAATCCGGGACCAAGAATAACATAGTCACATCGGATCGCCAGCCCAAGCGAGACATAAGTTTCAGCCCGATTTCGGCACCGCGAATACGTCCGGATCGGGCATCGATCGATGGCCGTGTTAGTAACACAAGTAACTGAAAAACCATGAGTTGACATCACATTGGCCATGCAACATCATGCGCCGCATGAACAACGCGCCGATCATTCGCCTGTCCGCTGCCGAGCGCGACGTGGCGCGTGTATTGCCGCTCGATCTCCTTCTTCTCGGGGGCCTGAGCGGGTAGCGCGTACCGAAAGGACACGAATCGCCGACCCCGCATCCCAACACAGGATTGCGGGGTTTTTTTTATCTCAGCCGACGCAGCAATGCCATTTTGGAAACGAGGAAGAGAACGACAATGAAATTGTATTCAGAAGCCGACGTCGATACGTCCGTACTCGACGGCCGGCAAATCACGATTCTCGGCTACGGCAGCCAGGGCCGTGCCCACGCGCTGAACCTCAAGGATTCGGGTTTTGACGTCGTCGTCGGCCTGCGCAAGAGCGGCAAGAGCTGGGCTCGTGCCGAAGCGGACGGCCTCACCGTGAAAGAGCCTGTCGACGCCGTCAAGGGCGCCGCGATCATCGCCTTCCTGACCCCCGACATGGTGCAGAAGAAGCTCTACGAAACCGTGGAGCCCGCGATCGACAAGGGCGCGACCCTGCTGTTCGCCCACGGTTTTGCCGTGCATTTCGGCCAGGTTGCACCGCGTGAGGACCTCGACGTCGTGCTGATCGCGCCGAAGGGACCGGGCGGCCTCGTTCGCCGCCAGTACGAGGAAGGCCACGGCGTGCCCTGCCTCGTGGCCATTCACCAGGACGCGACCGGCAACGCACTCGCACTGGCGCTCGCCTACTCCGCCGGTATCGGCGGCGCCCGCGCCGGCGTCATCGAGACGACGTTCGCCGAGGAGACGGAAACCGACCTGTTCGGCGAACAGGCCGTGCTCTGCGGCGGCGCCACCGAGCTGATCGTCGCCGGCTTCGAAACGCTGGTGGATGCCGGGTACCAGCCCGAGGTCGCGTATTACGAGGTCATGCACGAGCTGAAGCTGATCGTCGACCTGCTGCACGAGGGCGGACTGCGCAAGATGCACGAATTCATCAGCGACACGGCTGCCTGGGGCGACCTGGTCAGCGGCCCTCGCGTCGTTGACGACAACTCGCGCGCCGCGATGAAGGCGATTCTCACGGATATCCAGGATGGCACGTTCGCCCGCAACTGGATCGCCGAGAACGAGAACGGCATGCCCGAGTTCAAGCGGCGCATGAACGCCGACCTGGAACACCCGATCGAATCGGTCGGCAAGGCTCTGAGAAGCCGCATGGATTGGCTGGAAGGCTAGCTCACCTCACCACAACCGGAGACACGATGATGTCCGACGCACCGCAAGACCGGCAGGTCCGCATTTTCGACACGACGCTGCGCGACGGGGAACAGGCCCCCGGCTGCAGCATGACGCTTCGTGAGAAGCTTCGGGTCGCAAAGGCGCTCGCGGAACTTCGCGTCGACATCATCGAGGCCGGCTTCCCGGCCGCATCCCCCGGTGACTTCGAGTCGGTACAGGCCATCGCCGACGCCGATTTCGGTCCGGTGATCTGCGGGCTTGCACGCTGCAACCCCGAGGATATCGAGAAGGTACACGCGGCCGTGCGCGGCGCGCAGCGCCACCGCATTCACGTCTTTGTCGCTACCAGCGCGATTCACAGGGAACACAAGCTGCGGATGGCCAAGGAAGAGATCATCCGCAGCGCCGTCGGTGCCGTGAAGATGGCCCGGGAACTGGTCGACGACGTCGAGTTCTCGCCGGAGGATGCGTCCCGCACCGAACTCGCCTACCTCGCCGAAGTCGTCACGGCCGCGATCGAAGCCGGCGCGACCACGGTCAACATCCCCGACACCGTCGGATATACGGTGCCGGGCGAGTTCGACGAGCTGTTCCGCTACCTGAAGCGCAACGTCCCCGGCATCGACGACATCACGCTTTCCGTGCACTGCCACAACGACCTCGGCATGGCGGTCGCAAACAGCCTGGCCGCCGTGCACGCGGGTGCCCGCCAGATCGAATGCACGATCAACGGCATCGGTGAACGGGCCGGGAACTGCAGCCTGGAGGAAGTGGTCATGGCGCTGCGCACGCGCGCCGAGTATTTCGACCTGCATACCGGCATCGAGACCACGCGCCTGTACCCGACGTCCCGCCTCGTCTCCAGCATCACCGGCATGCACGTACCGCGCAACAAGGCGATCGTCGGCGAGAACGCGTTCGCGCACGAGGCCGGCATTCACCAGCACGGCATGCTGCAGCACGCGTCGACCTACGAGATCATGCGACCGGCGGACGTCGGCCTGAGCCGCTCGAACCTGGTTCTGGGCAAGCACAGTGGCCGCCACGCGTTCCGCGACCGGGTGCGTGAACTCGGGTTCGAGCTCGACGAGTTTGAAACGAACCGCGCGTTCCAGGAGTTCAAGCGGCTCGCGGACAAGAAGAAGGACGTCTACGACAGCGACATCGAGTCGATCATCATGAACGTGGACAGCGCCTCCGCGGGACCCTGGCACCTGCGGACGGTATCGGTGAGGACGGCCTCGGACGAACCCGCACAGGCCACCGTCGTCCTGGTCGGTGAAGACGGCGAGGAACAGACGGGCACCGCCTCGGGCGACGGCCCTGTTGCGGCTGCCTTCCAGGCGCTCGAACGCGTGACGGGCGTCGAACTCGTGCTGCGCAACTTCGAGCTGCACAGCGTGTCGATCGGCGAAGATGCCCAGGGCGAAGTAACCGTGACCGTCGAACACGACGGCGCGAGTTACCGCGGGCAGGGTACCAGCGTGGATATCGTCGAGGCCGGCAGCCGCGCGTGCCTCGAGGTCATGAACCGGCTGATCCGGCGCGACCGCCGCGACGCCGCCGGTCGCAAGGACAACTCCGCGGGACGCGCGACAATCTGATGAAGACGCTGTTCGAGAAAGTCTGGGACGACCACGTCGTCGTTCCGGAGACGGCGGATACGCCGGCCATCCTGTACATCGACCTGCACATCGTGCACGAAGTGACGAGCCCGCAGGCGTTCTCGCTGTTGCGCTCGCAGAAGCTGCCGGTGCGGCGTCCGGACCTGACGCTGGCCACGATGGACCATTCGACCCCGACGGTCCCCGGCAGCACGTTCCGGGACCTCGCGGTCGTCGGTGAGAACGCGGCGCAGCAGATCCGCCAGATGGAAGAGAACTGCGCCGGGTTCGGCGTCGACCTGCTGGGCTACGGCCACGCAAACCGCGGCATCGTACACGTGATCGGGCCGGAACTCGGGGCGACTCAGCCGGGTAAGACGATCGTGTGCGGCGACAGTCACACGAGCACGCACGGCGCGTTCGGCGCGCTCGCGTTCGGCATCGGCACGACAGAGGTCGGGCACGTGCTCGCGACGCAGTGCCTGCTGCAACGTCGGCCGAAGACGCTGGCCGTGACGGTCGACGGCGCCCTGCCCGCCGGCGTCACGGCGAAAGACGTCGTCCTCGCCATCATCGGGCACATCGGCGTTGACGGCGGCACCGGCCACGTCATCGAGTATCGGGGCAGCGCCATCCGCTCGCTCGACATGGAGCAACGTATGACCGTGTGCAACATGTCGATCGAAGCCGGCGCGCGCGCCGGCATGATTGCCCCCGACGACACGACGATCGAGTACCTCGACGGCCGGCCGCGGGCGCCCACGGGTGCCGACTGGGACGCCGCCGTCGCTCGGTGGCGCACGCTGCGCAGCGACGACGGTGCGGCGTTCGACCGTGAAGTGACGCTGGACGCCGCGACGCTGCAGCCGATGGTCACGTTCGGCACGAATCCCGGCATGGTGCTCGGCATCAACGATCCGGTCCCGTCGTCCGGCGATGCGAGCTTCCGCAAGGCGTTGGACTACATGCGCGTGGAGCCGGGCAAGCCGATGACGGGACAGGCGGTGGACGTCGTCTTCATCGGCAGCTGCACGAACGGCAGGCTCTCGGATCTCGAGCAGGCGGCTGCCGTGCTGCGCGGACGGCGCGTGGCGGACGGCGTCCGCATGCTGGTAGTTCCCGGCTCTCAGCGCGTCAAGGACGAGGCGGAAGCCCTCGGTCTCGACCGGGTCTTCACCGAGGCCGGCGCCGAGTGGCGCGAGGCCGGCTGCTCGATGTGCATCGGTATGAACGGCGACATCGCGCAACCGGGCCAGCTCAGCGTGAGTACGAGCAACCGCAATTTCGAGGGCCGCCAGGGTGTCGGCGCGCGCACCGTGCTCGCGAGCCCGGTCACGGCGGCGGCGGCCGCGGTCGCCGGACGGGTCACGGACCCGCGCACGCTGCTCGGACAACAGGAAAGCTGACGATGAAACCGCTGACCACCTTCCAATCACGCACCGTCGTCCTGCCGACGCGCGACATCGACACCGACCAGATCATCGCGGCCCGTTTCCTCACGACGACGACGCGCGACGGCCTCGGCGCCTCGCTGTTCCACGACCTGCGCTTCGGCGCGGACGGCCAGCCGCGGCCCGATTTTCCGCTGAACCGCCCGGAAGCCGAGGGCTGTCGAATCCTGGTGGCCGGCAACAACTTCGGTTGCGGCTCGTCCCGCGAGCACGCCCCGTGGGCCCTGCTCGACTACGGCTTCCAGGCCGTGATCTCCACCGAGATCGCGGACATCTTCTTCAACAACGCGCTGAAAAACGGCCTCGTCCCGATCGTCGTCGACGCCGACGTACACGCCTGGCTCGTCGACAATCCCGGGGTCGACGTTTCGGTCGACGTGCGCGAATCGGTCATCGGGCTGCCCGACGGCCGGCGCATCGGGTTCCCGATCGACGGCTTCGCGCGGCATTGCCTCGTCGAGGGCATCGACCAGCTCGGATTCCTGCGGCAGCATGCCGCCGCCATCGACCGCTTCGAGGAGGAGCGCGCTTGGAAGCCCTGATCACCCTGCTCCCCGGCGACGGCATCGGCCCCGAGGTCGTTGCGTCGGGACGCGCCGTGCTCGACCGCATCGCCGAGCGGCACGGCCACCAGTTCAGCTACCGCGAAGCACTCGCCGGTGGCGCGGCCATCGACGAAACCGGCAGCCCGTTGCCGGACGAGACGATCGATGCCTGCCTCGAGGCGGACGCGGTCCTGCTCGGCGCGGTCGGCGGGCCGAAGTGGTCGGACCCGAACGCCCCCGTGCGGCCGGAACAGGGCCTGTTGAAGCTGCGTGAAGTCCTCGGCGTCTACGCGAACCTCCGCCCGGTCCGCGTGCTGCCGGAACTGGCCGGCGCCTCACCGCTCAAGGCCGAGCGGCTGCGCGGCGTCGACCTCGTCGTCGTCCGCGAGCTGACCGGCGGCATCTATTTCGGCGAGAAGACGCGCACGGCGACGTCGGCCTCGGATCTCTGCACCTACACCGTTGCCGAGATCGAGCGCATCGTTCGCGTCGCTGCCCGCCTCGCCGCGTCCCGCCGCGGCCGGCTGTGCTCCGTCGACAAGGCGAACGTCCTGGAGACGTCGCGCCTGTGGCGTGACACGACGAACCGCGTCATGGCGAGCGAGTTCCCGGAGGTCAGGCTGGAGACCCTCCTCGTCGACGCCGCCGCGATGCACCTGTTGAGCCGCCCGGCCGACTTCGACGTCATCGTGACCGAGAACATGTTCGGCGACATCCTCACGGACGAAGCCTCGATGCTGGCCGGTTCGCTGGGCCTGTTGCCGTCGGCCTCGCTCGGCGATTCGAAACGCGGCCTGTACGAACCGATCCACGGTTCGGCGCCTGACATTGCGGGCAAGGGTCTCGCCAACCCGGCAGCGACGATCGCGAGCACCGCGATGCTGCTGCGACACAGCCTCGAACTGGACGTCGAAGCCAGCGCCGTGGAAGTCGCGCTGGCAGGCGTGCTGCGGGCGGGCGCGCGGACGGCGGACCTGGCCGCTGCCGGCGAGGAGGCGCTCAGCACGGGCGCGTTCACGGCCGCGGTGATCGACGCCCTCAGCTGACCGCGTTCCTCCGCGACGCGGGCGCGAACACGCGCTCGCGAAAGTCCCTGATCAATTCACCGAGCGCTTTCGTCTCGATCAGGAAGCCGTCGTGGCCGTGGGCCGACTCGAGAACGGCGTACTCCGAGGCCGGCAGGTGCGCCGCGAGATACTGCTGTTCCGACGGCGGGTACAGCGCGTCGCTGCTCACCGAAACGACGAGCGCCGGCTGGCGGATGCCGCGCAGCACGTCCGGGTAGTCGCCGCGGCCGCGCGCGAGGTCGTGGCTGTGCATCGCGTGCGTCAGCGTGACGTAAGTGTTCGCATCGAAACGCGAGTTGATCTTGCGGCCCTGGTGCTGCAGGTAGGACTGCACCTGGAATTGCCCGTCGTCGCGCGTATCACGGCCGAAACGCTCGTCGAACGAGTCCCAGCTGCGGTACGTGCAGACGGCCATCATGCGGGCCGCCGCCAGGCCGCGCTCCGGCGGCCGGTCGTCGCTGTAGTAGCCCCCCTGCCAGTCCGGGTCCGCCGCGATCGCCGCGCGCTGCGCCTCGCTCACGCCGATGCACCAGGCCGAATGGCGCCCCCCGACGCCGATGGGCACGACGCTGCCGACGCGCGCCGGGTAGCTCAGCGCCCACTCGAGCGCCTGCATCCCGCCGAGCGACGGGCCGGTAACGACCTGCACGAAGCCGATGCCGAGGCCGTCGAGCAGGACCCGCTCCAGGTTCACCATGTCGCGCACTGACACGCGCGGAAAGTCGGCGCGGTAGCGTTCCGACGTGCCGGGCTTGATGCTGACCGGCCCCGTGGTGCCATAGCAACTGCCCAGGATGTTCGCGCAGACGATGAAGTCCCGGGCCGGGTCGAACGCAAGGCCGGGGCCGATGATGCCGGGCCACCAGGCGTCGACGTCGGCGGACCCCGTGAGCGCGTGGCACACGAGCACCGTGCGTTCGCCGGCGTTCGCGATGTCGCCCCACGTCCGGTACGCGACCCGGACGCCGCGCAGGACCTCGCCGCTCTCGAGCGTGAACTCGCCGTCGACGTCGAAGTATTGCGTCTCCGCGGATATCTGGCGTTGCAGGTGTTCGGGCAGGCTCAAGGCCGTCGCTCAGGCCGCCGCGACCGGCTTCAGGTCCACCGCCTTGCGCGCCGCCGCCAGCGCCGCGAGCAGGTCGCCGGCGAGGTCGTCCGGGCTCTCGAGGCCGACCGACAGGCGAATGAGGCTCTTGCTGATCCCCGCCTCCGACAGCGCTTCGTCCGTGAGCGGCGCATGCGTCATCGTCGGCGGGTGGCAGACGAGACTCTCCACGCCGCCCAGCGATTCCGCGAGCGAGAAATACTGCAGGTGTTCGACGAACGCCCGCACCGCGGCTTCGCCGCCGTCGATCTCGAAGCTCACCATGCCGCCGAAACCCTGCTGCTGGCTCGCCGCGATCACGTGGCCCGGGTGCGTCTCGAGGCCCGGGTAGTACACCGTGCGCACGTTCTGCTGCTCCGCGAGCAGGTGTGCCAGCAGGCTGGCGCTTTGCTCGTGCTGCCGGATGCGTACCTGCAGCGTACGGATGCCCCGCAACGTCAGGAAGCTGTCGAACGGCGCGCCGGTGGCGCCGATACAGTTGGCCCACCAGGTGAGTTGCTCGACGAGTTCATCGGTCTTCGCAATCACGGCGCCGCCGACGACGTCGCTGTGCCCGTTGATGTACTTCGTCGTCGAATGAATGACGAGGTCCGCGCCCAGCGCGATCGGCTGCTGCAGCGCCGGCGACAGGAACGTGTTATCGACCGCGTACAGCGCGCCGCATTCGCGTGCCAGCGCGGCAACCTTGCGGATATCCGTGATGCGCAGCAGCGGGTTCGACGGCGTCTCGCTGAGCACCAGCCGCGGCTTGCGGGCGAACGCCGCTTCCAGCGCCGCGTCGTCGGTCTGGTCGACGAACGCCACGTCGAAATGGCCCTTCTCGGCGAGCGCCTTGTACAGGCGGAACGTGCCGCCGTAGCAGTCGTGCGGCACGATCATCAGGTCGCCCGGATCCAGGAGCTGCACGATCACGTTCAGTGCCGCCATGCCGGACGAGGTCACGACCGCGCCGGCCCCGCCTTCGAGCTCCGCCAGCGCCGATGCCAGCGCATCGCGCGTGGGATTGCCGGATCGCGTGTAGTCGTACTGGCGCTTCTCGCCGAAGCCGGCAAACGCGTAGTTGGACGACAGGTGCAGCGGCGGCACCACGGCGCCGTGCTGGGTATCCGATTCGATGGCGGCTCGCACCGCGCGGGTTGCCGCTTTCGCCGATTCCGTCATGCGTGTCTCCGGGATTCCTGCTGTTCCTGCCAGCGCACCGTGCACCTGGCCTGTCGCTTCATCGGAACCCTGCGGGGCCGCAGAGGATGGGTGCCGTGCCCTTCACCGTCTGTCTTCGCCGGTGCTGCATCGACCCTCATCATTCGGCAGCCGGCAGCCACCGCAGGAGTTGGCACCTTTTCGGACGGGTTAGGTCCGCTGGTTGCCCCGGCGTCAAAGGGCCTTTCCCTCAGCCGGTCTCGATGAGTTTCAGCGCAGTGTAGGCGGGCGTGCCGTGCCCGTCAACTAAACATGCAAGTTTTTTTATATTTTTATAAATGGTTGCCCCTGTTACCGATTTCCTCGTTCCGCCGAGGCCGGGCCGGCCACCGGGGGCTTGCAATCCCGGCAGGGCTGCACTAATGTACTAGCGCATTAGTACATTAGTGCATTTCCCCGGAACGCTTCCCCGCATGAAACCCAATCGCCACGACACCGACGAGCAGCAGGAGCAGGCTGAAGACGCGCTGTTCCGGGCGATCGTAAGCCTCGAAAGCGTCGACGAATGCCGCAACTTCTTCCGCGACCTCTGCACGCCAGCGGAACTGCAGGCACTCGTCGATCGCTGGCGCGTCGTCCGCTACCTGGAACAGGGGCTCCCCTACCGCCAGATCCACGACCTGACCGGCGTGAGCGTGACGACCATCGGCCGCGTGGCACGCTTCCTGACCGATGGTTTCGGCGGCTACGACGCCGTCTTCCAGCGGCTTGCCGCGACTCGCGGAACGCCCTCCACCCGCTGACCCGACACGGACACTGAATCACCATGGAAAGGAAAGAACAGCGCATCAAGATCGCGGTGCAGAAATCGGGACGCCTGACGGAACACTCGATCGACCTGCTGCAACGCTGCGGACTGAAGTTCACGCGCAGCAAGGACCAACTCTTCTGCTACGGCGAAAACATGCCGGTCGATTTGCTGCTCATGCGCGACGACGACATCCCGCAGCTCGTCGCCGACGACATCTGCGACCTCGGCATCTGCGGGCTGAACGTGGTCGAGGAAAAGCGCATCAAGCTGTCGGCGAACGGCGCCGCACCCGGCCTGAAGCAGGTGTTCGAGCTCGACTTCGGCCACTGCCGGCTGTCGCTGGCGGCGCCGGAGGGCACCCGGTTTGACGGCGCACGTTCACTGGAAAACAAAAGAATTGCAACAAGTTACGTCAATATTCTCGGAGATTACCTGAAGCGCAACGGCATCAACGCGGAGGTCGTGTACTTCTCCGGTGCCGTCGAGATCACGCCGAAGCTGGGCAAGGCCGACTACATCTGCGACCTCGTCTCGACCGGCAGTACGCTGGCCGCGAACGGCCTCACTGAGGTGGAGACGCTGCTGGACAGCGAGGCCATCGTCATCCAGACGCAGGCGCCGCTCGGCGCACAGAAGCAGGCCCTGGTCGACCGCATCCTGCAGCGGCTGGACGGCGTGCTGCAGGTGCGCGAGAGCAAGTACATCATGCTGCACGCGCCGCGCTCGGCGCTGGCCGATATCCAGGCGCTGCTGCCGGGCACGGAGGCGCCGACCGTGCTCCCGCTCGAGGGCACCGCGGATCGCGTGGCGGTGCACGCCGTCTGCCGGGAAAACGTCTTCTGGGAGACGCTGGAAAACCTGAAAGCGGCAGGCGCGAGCTCATTGCTCGTGCTGCCGGTCGAAAAGATGCTGGTCTGACCCATGCTGAACGTCGTCTGTTGGCAGGATCTCGACGAGGCCGGCCGCCGCGCCCTGCTCGCCCGCCCGGCACAGTCCGCCAGCGCGGAAACGGCCGCTCGCGTGCGCGACATCCTGGACGCGGTGCGCGACCGGGGCAACGACGCCGTACGGGAGTTCACCCTGGCCTTCGACGGGGTCGACCTCGACGACTTCGCGGTGCCGGACGACGAATTCCGCGCTGCCGAGGAAAGCCTCGGCGCCGAGGCGCTGCGAGCCATCGACGCGGCAATTGCAAACGTCCGGCGCTTCCACGAGGCGCAGCTCCCGCAGGCGCTCGCCGTCGAGACCACGCCCGGCGTCGTCTGCCGGCGCGTATCCCGGCCGATTGACGCGGTCGGCCTTTACGTCCCGGCCGGCACCGCGCCGCTGCCGTCCGCCGCCATCATGCTCGCCGTTCCCGCGGCGATCGCGGGCTGCCCGACGCGCGTGATGTGCACGCCGCCACGGCCGGACGGCTCCGCCGACCCGGCCGTGCTCGTGGCCGCCCGGCGCGCGGGCGTGAACCGCGTGTTCCGGATCGGCGGCGCGCAGGCCATCGGGGCCATGGCTTACGGCACGGACACCGTGCCGCGTGTCGGGCGCATCTTCGGCCCCGGCAACGCCTGGGTGACGATGGCCAAGACCCTTGTCGCCGCCGACCCGGCGGGTGCCGCCATCGACATGCCGGCCGGCCCGTCGGAAGTGCTCGTCATCGCCGATGAAAACGCACGGCCGGACTTCGTGGCCGCGGACCTGCTCTCGCAGGCGGAGCACGGCACCGACTCGCAGGTCATGCTGCTGACGACCAGCCGGCAGGCCGCTGACTCGGTCGCCAAAGCGGTTGCCGTGCAACTCGAGCAGCTACCGCGCCGCGACATCGCGCGCGCGGCACTGTCGAATTCCCGCCTGGTCGTCGTCAACACGCTCGACGACGCCATCGACGTGAGCAACGAGTACGCGCCGGAGCACCTCATCCTGCAGTGCACCGACGCGCGCGAATACGTGGATCGGGTGCGCAACGCGGGGTCGGTCTTCGTCGGGGAATGGTCGCCGGAGTCCGTCGGCGACTACTGCAGCGGCACGAACCACGTGCTGCCGACCTACGGCTACGCGCGCAACTACAGCGGGCTCGGCGTCGACCAGTTCCTACGCACGATGACGGTGCAGGAACTGACGCGACCGGGCCTCGCGGCGCTGGCGCCGACCGTGGTCGCGCTGGCCGGGCTCGAGGGCCTCGACGCGCACGCGCAGGCCGTGCGCCTGCGGCTGGAGGCGGACGCATGAGCATCACCGCCCTCGCCCGTGACGAGATTCGCGCGCTGTCGCCCTACAAGGCCGCGGAACAGGTTGACGACACGATCCGCCTGAATGCGAACGAAGCACCGTTCCGGAACCCGGCGGAAGAATTCCAGCGGCCGCTGAACCGCTACCCGGAGATTCGCCCCGTCCGCCTGCGTCGCCGCCTTGCCGATCGCTACGGCGTACTCGAGTCGCAGCTGCTCGTCTCGCGCGGCAGCAGCGAAGCGATCGACATGCTGATGCGCGTGTTCTGCCGCGCGGGCCGCGACAACGTGGTCACGATGTCGCCGACGTTCTCCATGTACCGCCACTACGCGACGATCCAGGGCGCCGAGTGCCGGGCCGTGCCGGCGGACGCCGATGCGGGCTTCGCCGTGGACGCGGCCGCGCTGCTCGCGGGCTGCGACGATGCGACACGGCTCGTCTTCCTTTGCTCACCGAACAACCCGACCGGAACGCTGGTCGGGCGCGATACGCTCGTGGACGTCCTGACGGCGCGACGCGACCGGTCGGTTGTCGTCGTCGACGAAGCCTACGTGGAATTCTCCGAGTCATCGTCGGCCATCGACTTGCTCGACGAGTTCGACAACCTCATTGTGCTGCGCACGCTGTCGAAAGCGCTGGCCCTCGCCGGCGCGCGCTGCGGTGCCGTCATCGGGCACGCGGAGGCGATCGCCATGCTGGACGCCGTGCAGGCACCGTACGCGCTTGCTACGCCGGTCGTCGAGATGGTCGACCTGGCACTGACGGACGCGCACTGGGCCGAAGCGGCGCGGCAGGTCGCCCTCGTGAGGACCGAACGCGATCGCGTGCAGGCGGCGCTCGCAAACCTGCCGTTCGTCACCCGGACCTGGCCCAGCGACGCGAATTTCGTCCTGATCGAGGTCGACGACGTCGACCGGGTGCTCGCGAAGACCCGGGCGGATGGCATCCTCGTCCGGCATTTCGCCGACGACCTCGCTGATTGCCTGCGCATTTCCATCGGGGCGCCCGCGGAGAACGATCGACTGCTCCGCTGCCTCGGCCAGACAGGGGACGCATGATGGGACGCCGCGTATTGTTCATCGACCGCGACGGCACGCTGATCCGGGAGCCGGCGGACGAACAGGTCGACGCGCTGGAAAAAGTCGAGCTGCTCGGCGAGGTCATTCCCTCGTTGCGCGTGCTGCGCGACCACGGGTTTCGTTTCGTGATGGTCAGCAACCAGGATGGTCTCGGCACGGAGTCCTTCCCCGAAGAGCAGTTTCGGCTGTGCCAGGACTTCATGCTGAAGTTGTTCGACTCGCAGGGCATCAGCTTCGACGAAGTGTTCATCTGCCCGCACCGTCCGGAGGACCGCTGCGACTGCCGCAAGCCGTCGACCGGGCTGCTCACGCGCTATCTCGCCGCGCACGATCTCGACCTCGACCATTGCGCGGTCATCGGTGACCGCGAAACCGACCTGGAGCTTGCGCGGCGTATCGGCATCGACGGCTTCCTCGTCGACGAATCCGGTCCCTACGCACAGACCTGGCCGGGTATCGTCGACGCACTCTGCCATGCGGAACGCACCGCGCACGTCGAGCGGACGACGAATGAAACCTCGATCTTCGTCGATGTGAATCTCGATACCGACGGGCCGCAGCAGGTCAGCACCGGCATCGGCTTTTTCGACCACATGCTCGACCAGGTCGCGAAGCACGCGGGCTTCGCGCTCGACTTGCGCTGCGACGGCGACCTGCACATCGACGAGCACCACACGGTGGAGGACGTCGCCATCACCCTCGGTACCGCTCTGCGGCAGGCCCTCGGCGAAAAGCGCGGCATCGGCCGCTACGGCTTCCTGCTGCCGATGGACGAGAGCGAGGCACAGGTTTCGCTCGACCTGTCGGGCCGCGGCCATTTCCGGCTCGACGGCCTGTTTCCACGAGACGCGGTCGGCGGACTGTCGATCGAGATGGTCCGGCATTTCTTCGCGTCCCTGGCCGACGCACTCGGCGCGGCGCTGCACCTCCGGGTGCGGGGCGAGAATGCCCACCACATGGTCGAGGCCTGCTTCAAGGCCACGGGACGCGCGCTCGGGCAGGCCATCCGCCTGGAGGGCAGCGCGTTGCCGTCGACCAAGGGCATGCTCGCCTGACATGGGCGCGAACGTCACGATCATCGACAGCGGCGGCGCGAACATCGCCTCGCTCGTCTACGCCCTCGAACGGCTCGGCGCAGCCACGACGCTGGCGGCAGACCCGGACGAGATCCGGGCCGCGGAGCGCGTCATTCTGCCGGGCGTCGGCGCCGCGCGCGACGCGATGCAGCGGCTGGGCAACGCGGGGCTGTGCGATGTCGTGCGCGAGTTGACGCAGCCCGTCCTTGGCGTCTGCCTCGGCATGCAGCTGCTGGCGGACGCCTCCGAGGAAGACGATGCAACCTGCCTCGGCATCGTGCCCGGCACCGCAACGCGACTGCCCGCTTCGCCCGACCTGCCCGTCCCCAACATGGGCTGGTGCCCGCTACGATCCACGCGCGAATCGGCACTGCTCGAGGGAATCGATAACGGCACGTGGTGCTACTTCGTGCACAGCTACGCGCTGCCGGTGAGCGAGCACACGGTTGGCGTCGCACGGCACGATAAGGACTTCGCGGCCGTTATCGAATACCGCAATTTTGCCGCGACCCAGTTTCACCCGGAGCGCTCGTCGACCGCGGGCGCCACTATCCTCGCCAACTTCCTGAGGTGGACACCGTGCGCCTGATACCCGCCATTGATCTGCGCGGCGGCCGCTGCGTGCGCCTGCTGCACGGCGACTTCGATCGCGAGACGCTGTACAGCGAAGACCCGGTCGCGGTCGCGGAGCAGTTCAGTCGCCTCGACGTCGACGACCTGCACGTCGTCGACCTCGACGGGGCACTCACCGGCCGGCAGGAGAATCTCGCCGTCATCCGGCGCATCGCGGACGCCACGACGCTCGACGTCCAGGTGGGCGGCGGTATCCGCGCGGCGGACGACGTCCGGCGTTGGCTCGACGGTGGCGCGGCACGTTGCGTCGTCGGCAGTACTGCCGTGAGAGACCCCGACAGCGTCTGCCGGTGGTTCGACGAGTTCGGGGCGGATCGTTTCGTGCTCGCGTTCGACGTCCACGTCGGGCCGGGCGACCCGGAAGTCGCGATCGAAGGCTGGACCGAGAAGTCCGGGCGGAGCCTCTGGGACTGTATCGACCGCTACCGGGCCGCCGGGCTGGTGCACCTGCTGTGCACCGACATCGGCCGGGACGGCGCGCTGTCCGGCCCGAATATCGACCTGTACCGCGACGTGCTGGAGCGCTACCCCGAACTGCAACTGCAGGCCTCCGGCGGCGTTCGCGACGCGGCGGACCTACGCTCACTTGCCGACGCAGGGATCCCCGCCGCAATCAGCGGCCGCGCGCTACTGGATGGCCGCATCAGCCTGGACGAGGTGGCGTCATTCCGTCAAAGCGCATAATCCCCTGCCTGGACGTGCGCGACGGCCGGGTCGTCAAGGGCGTCCGGTTTCGCGATCACCGCGACGTCGGGGACATCCTCGAGCTGGCGGCACGTTACTGCCGCGAGGGTGCCGACGAGCTCGTGTTCTACGACATCACCGCGAGCCCCGACGGCCGCAGCGTCGATCGCGGCTGGGTCAGCCGCGTCGCCGCGTTGCTCGACATCCCGTTTTGTGTCGCCGGCGGCATTCGCGACGTGGCCGCCGCTGAAGAGGTGCTCAACAAGGGCGCTGACAAGATCTCGGTGAACTCACCGGCGCTCGAGAACCCGGGCCTCATCGACGCGCTTGCATCACGGTTCGGGTCGCAGTGCGTCGTGGTCGGCATCGACAGCCACGCCGGCGATTCCGGCTGGCAGGTGTACCGCAACACCGGCGACCCGACGAAGACGCGGATGGCGGAGCGCGCAACACTCGACTGGGTTCGCGAGGCCCAGGATCGCGGCGCGGGCGAATTCGTCCTGAACTGCATGAACCGCGACGGCGTTCGCGAAGGCTACGACTGCGAACAGCTCGCGGCCGTGCGCGACGCCTGCACCGTGCCCCTGATCGCGTCCGGCGGCGCCGGGTCGATGGAGCACTTCGCCGACGTGTTCCGCGAAAGTCGCGTCGACGGCGCGCTGGCGGCCAGCGTCTTTCACAGCGCCGCGATCGACATCGGCGCCCTGAAACGCTTTCTCGCGCAAGCCGGCATTACGGTGCGCCCGCCGCCGGGCCACGAGGAGAAATAGATGCAAGACGAGGAGTTCCTGCCGCGACTCGAGCAGGTGATCCGTGCCCGGATTCGGGACGACGACGAGGAAAGCTACACCGCTCGGCTGGCCAGGGCAGGCGTCCGTCGCGTCGCGCAGAAAGTTGGCGAGGAAGGCGTGGAGGTGGCGCTGGCCGCCGTTACCGCGGACCGGGACGAACTGCTCGACGAGTCCGCCGACCTCCTCTATCACCTGCTGGTGCTGCTGGCGCTGAACGACGTGAACTTCGACGACGTGGTCGACGTCCTGGAGCACCGGCACTCGGATTGACCTCCGGGTATCCGCCCTAGCTGACCCGTGCCTGGGCGCGCTGGTACGCCGGCCGCGCCATGCAACGATCGGCATAGGCCTCCAGCGCTTTGCTTGCCGGCAGCATGTCGAACATACGCAGGAAGATCGCGCTCGATCCCAGCATGACGTCGGCCGCGGAGAATTCCGCGCCGAGTATCCAGTCGTCTTTGCCCAGGGTGCGCTCCCACGTGGCGATCATGGTGTCGAAGTCGCCCCAGCCGCTGCGCTGGCGGTTCGGCGCCACGTTGTTGAACTTCTCCGACATCGCCGGCTCCACGACGGCCGGCGTGTACATCAGCCAGTACAGGAATCGTCCGCGCTGCGGGTCGTCGACGCGCGGCGCGAGCGTCCCGGGCGAGTAGCGATCCGCGAGGTACAGGCAGAGTGCCGCGGATTCCGCCATTGCGACGTCACCGTCGACGAGCGCCGGAACCTTGCCCATCGGGCTTGCGCGATGAAACTCGCCACTGTCCTCACGATTCTTAGCGCGAATGTCGATAAGCTCCATCGCGTAGTCGACGCCCAGTTCTTCCAGCATCCAGACGGCCCGGCTGGATCGGGTCTGCGGTGCCCAGAATAACTTCATGGCGATCTTCTCCTGCGCGGGAACTCAGATGACGAACTCGGGTGCAACGGGCCTGCGGTTGTAGAACGAACTCATCGCGTACCCATAGGCGCCCGCGTTCGCGATCAGGATCACATCACCCTCGATCGACGGCGGCAGCAGCCGGTCCGTGCCGAGCCGATCTCCCGTCTCGCAAATCGGACCGACGACCGTCACCGTCTCGCTCGGCGTCTCGTCGAGCCGGGACAGGTTCACGATCTCGTGGTACGCGCCGTACAGCGCCGGCCGAATCAGCGAGTTCATGCCCGTCGCGACGCCCAGGTAGCGCATGTCGCCCTTGCCCTTCAACTGCGTGACGTGAGTGAGCAGTACGCCCGCGCGCGCGACCAGGAAGCGGCCCGGCTCTATCCACAGCGCGTACTGCGGGTATGCCGCGCGGATCTCGGCCAACGTCTCGTTCATGCGCGCGAGATCGAAGGGTTTGTCACCCGGCTTCTCGGGGACGCCCAGCCCGCCGCCGAGATCGATCGTCCTGACGTCCGGGAAGTGTGCGGCGACCTTGATGAGCTCCGACGCGACGTTGCGCCAGTTGTCCGGGTCGGAGACGCCGCTGCCGCTGTGTGCGTGAATCCCGACAATGCGTGCGCCCGCACCGCTGACCCTGTCGACGAGTTCGTCGATCTCGAAGCGCGGCACCCCGAATTTCGAGTGCACGCCCGCCGTCTTCACGTGCTCGTGGTGGCCGCGACCCTGCCCCGGGTCCATGCGCACGAAAAGTTCACGATCCGCGAATAGCTCGGGCCACTCACGCAGCGGGTGCAGGTTGTCGAGCGTGACGCGCAGCCCCTTGTCGAGCGCCCACTCGTACTCGCTGCGTGGCGCGAAGTTCGGCGTGAACAGGATGCGTTCCAGGGGAAGCCCCGGCACCTCCTGCTCGAGCCACTCGACCTCGCCGGGCGACACGCATTCGAAATCGACGCCTTCAGACGCCAGCGTGCGCAGCAATTCCGGGTTGAAATTGGCTTTCATCGCGTACAGGACACGATCGACGCTACCCAGCCCGAGCAGGCTGCGCGCCGCCGAAATCACGGAATCGCGGTCGTAGACGTAGGCGTTGACATGCTCCTGGGCGAGGCGCAGCAAGTCCTTGCGTCGCTGCACCCACCAGGTGTCCTTGCGGGACCGCGGGCGCGCCTCGGCGCGGAAAAGCTGCTCCCAACTCGGGCCGAAAGCCGGGCTGCCGCCGCTCGGCCGGATCACCGTCGCGTGCAGCTTGCTGACCAGCCGCTCGCGCTGGTCAGCGCCGATGACGAAGCTCAGGTTCAGGTCGTTCGCGGCCTGGCTCATCAGGTGAATCTTTTCCTCCTCGAACACCTCGAGCGCCGGCGCTAGCCGCGGCAGGATGGTCCGGATCTTCCGGCCGACCAGGCTGATCGCGGCGCACTGATCGATGATGCGCACGCGGCACATCGCCGACAGGTCGTTCACGAGCGCCTCCTGGACATCGTCCGACAACGCACCGTCGGCCGTGTCGACGGACACCGTGACGTTCGTTTCGGACGTCGATACCAAATCCACCGAGAGCCCGTGTTCGCTGAATACTGCGAATGCGCGTGCGAGGAAGCCCACTTCGTGCCACATGCCGACGCTGTCCATCGAGACCAGCGTGATGTTGCGGCGAGAGCAGATGCCCTTGACCTGCGGCTCAACCTCGTCGGTCACCGGCGAGATGACGGTCCCGGGAATCTCCGGTGCCATGGTACTGCGGATGAACAACGGGATGCCGTGCGGCCGCAGCGGCGAAATGCAGCGCGGGTGCAGCACCGAACTGCCTGCCGAGGCAAGCTCCTGTGCCTCCTCGTAGCGCAACGCGACGAGCAGCCGCGCCGACGGGACGAAACGCGGGTCCGCGCTGAACATGCCGGGCACGTCGGTCCAGATCTCGAGCCGGCACGCCTGCACCTTCGCCGCGAAATAGGCCGCGGAGGTATCGGAGCCGCCCCGGCCGAGAAGGACGGTCTCGCCGTTGCGATTCCGCGCGATGAACCCCTGCGTCAGCACGACCTGGCGCTTCAGCCCCTCCAGGCGTCGCGCGACCTCGGGGTCCGCGTCGTAGCTGCAAACCGCCGACAGGTAGTGGCGGCTGTGCTGGGCGCCGTTGCGATTCTGGCTGACGAGCAGGTCTCGCGCGTCGGCCCAACCGACGTCGATTCCCTGCGAGGCGAGGTAGGCTGCGCCGAGCCGGGTGGAAAGCAGTTCGCCGAGCGCCATGATTCGCACACGGACACGGTTGCTGACTTCGCGAATGAGCCGGATGCCGGCCACCAGCTGTTCGAGCTCGTGCAGCCCGTCGCTCAGCAACGCCTCCCCGTCGAGACCGAGTTCCCCGGCCAGGGCGAGGTGCTGGTCGCGGATCATTGCGATGCCTTTCGACGGATCACCGGCGATGGCTTCGTCCATCAATACGTGCAGGCGGTTCGAGATGCCCTGCAGCGCCGAGTGCACGACCAGCGGCTGCAATCCGTCAGCGACCCGCGCGCGCACGAGATCCGCGATCGTCGCCCAGTTCTTCGCCGTCGACACGCTCGTGCCGCCGAACTTCATCACCACCCACTTCGAACTGGCTATCGATGCGGGAGCGCCCAGGTTTCCGCTCGCTTCGAACGGCGCTTCATTGGTCATCGAACGGGGTCTCTCGCCGGCGACGTATCGCCCTGGTCAGGTGTCCGGTCCAAAAAAAAACCCGCGAGGAGTGCCTTGCGGGTTTGTTAGCAATGTCCGGACTTTATGCTAGCCGATACGATTGCCATTGGCACCCACGCACCTCTGGCGCGCCATCTGTTTTAGGAGTTCTTTAGCATCCGTGAAAGGTCTGCCGTGGCACATTACGCGGGTGTCGAAACAGGTCATTATCGAAGTAGAGCTAACCTGCGGCCAAAGGTCAAGTAGGCGGCCTCCCTACCAGGCGTCCGGATCCGGCGGAATCGTCACTGCGCCGTCCGACGCGGACGACACCTCCGCGCGGTACTTGGCCAGCACGCCCCGGCGAACGTCGGTGGGCGGCCGCTTCCAGGCCGCGCGGCGGCGTTGCAGCTCCTCGTCGGACAGCGCGACGTCGATACGCTTGGATTCCGCGTCGATCGTAATGACGTCGCCGTCCTCGATGAGGGCGATCGGCCCGCCGACGGCGGCCTCCGGCGAGATGTGGCCGACGACGAAGCCGTGGCTGCCGCCGGAGAATCGACCGTCAGTGATCAGCGCGACGTCGGCGCCCAGTCCCTCGCCCATAATGGCGCTCGTGGGACTCAGCATTTCGCGCATGCCGGGCGCGCCTTTCGGCCCCTCGTAACGAACGACCACCACGTCGCCCTTGCCGATCCGGTTGGCGAGGATGGCCTGCAGCGCGTCTTCCTCCGAGTGATACACGCGTGCGGTGCCCTCGAAGCGGAGGCCCTCCTTGCCGGTAATCTTCGCGACAGCGCCGTCCGGCGCCAGGTTGCCGTACAAAATGGCGAGATGGCTGTCCTTCTTGATGGGGTCGTCGAACGGCCGGACGATGTCCTGGTCCGGCGGGTAGTCCGCGACGTCGGCCAGGTTCTCGGCGAGCGTCTTGCCGGTCACCGTGAGGCAGTCGCCGTGCAGCAGCCCCTTGTCGAGCATCCGCTTCATCAGCGGCTGGATCCCGCCGATCGCGATCAGCTCCGACATCAGGTAGCGCCCGCTGGGCTTGACGTCCGCCAGCACCGGCACCCGCGCCCCGATCTCGGTGAAATCGTCGAGTCCGAGGTCGACACCGGCCTCCCGTGCAATCGCGATGAGATGCAGTACGGCGTTCGTCGAACCGCCGAGCGCGATAACGACCGAGATTGCGTTCTCGAACGCCTTGCGGGTCAGGATGTCGAGCGGCTTGATGTCCTCGCGGATCAGGTGCATCACGGCCTCGCCCGCGCGCTCGCAATCCCGCCGCTTCTGGTCCGAGACCGCTTCCTGAGCGGAGCTGTTCGCGAGGCTCATGCCGAGGGCCTCGATGGCCGACGCCATCGTATTCGCCGTGTACATTCCGCCGCAGGCACCCGGCCCCGGAATCGCGGTCTGTTCCACTTCGAGCAGTTCCTCGGCGCTGATCTTGCCGGCCGCCCGCGCGCCGACGGCCTCGAAGATCGAGACCAGGTCGCGGCGCTGAACGCCGGGCCGAATCGTGCCGCCGTAAACGAACACCGCCGGCCGGTTCAGGCGCGCAATGGCCATCAGGCAGCCCGGCATGTTCTTGTCGCATCCGCCGATGGCGACCAGCCCGTCAAATCCCTCGGCGCCGGTGACGGCCTCGATCGAGTCCGCGATGATTTCGCGAGAAACGAGTGAGTAGCGCATGCCCGGCGTCCCCATCGAGATGCCGTCGGAAACGCTGATGGTATTGAACACGACGCCCTTGCCACCGGCGCGATCGGCCGATGCCGCCGCCAGGTCGGCAAGATCGCGAATGTGCATGTTGCACGGCGTGACCATGCTCCACGTCGACGCAATGCCGATCTGCGGCCGGGAAAAATCGTCTTCGGTGAAACCAACCGCGCGGAGCATGCCGCGGCTCGGTGCCTGCTCGTCGCCGTCAACGACGACGCGCGAATAGCGTCGCAGTTCTTTCTCTTCCATATCTCCGGAAACACTCAGCCGAACGTATGCCGCACGTCGTGCGGTCGGCGGAGTCTAACAAGGAACTCAGCGAGGGGCGATCTCGTCGTCGCGAATCATCACGACGATGCGCTTGAACACGTCGGCGAGCGGATCCGTATCGCCGGTCGCCAGTTCCACCGTGAACGCTTCGTCGCCCTCGGCGATCGAATCCTGCACGAGCGGTATCAGGAGCCGCGCCGACCGCTGCCCCGGACCGAAGCTCACCGAATAACCACCGGGCGAAAAGTAGTCTTCGCCCTCCTTTGCGGTGATGTCACGCACTTCGTAACCGACAACAACCTGTGTCTCATCGGGATTGAAACGTAGCACGTCAATCTGAACCACCGGGTCACGCTCACGGACGGCAACCTGGCTGACCGCAAAGCCGATCGTGTTCGTCGGCAACTCTGCCTCGAACGCGCGCTGATCGTCGTCTTCGAGAACGATGTTCAAAGCCGCATAGCTCGTCGTCGTCGCGTCCTGCGAGCGAACGAGCATCGTCGATACCTGGTCCGCTTCGCGCAACGGATCGCTCGCCATGCCGAGCGTTATCCGCGTGCGCTCCTGGCCCGCTGCCAGTTCGATGTCCCGTTCGCCGGAGATCGAATACTGGCCGGACGCCCAGGGCGACCGATTGCCGCTGTAACGAACCTCTTCCAGCCGGAGGTGCAGCGGGCGCGTCAAGTCACCGGCACGCACGAGGTCCACGAGGACCGGCGCCTGGTCCTCGCGCAGGACGATCGGCGTCCCGTCGGGTTCGCCGGACGTTTCGACCAGCAGCACCTCGAGGTCCGGCGGCGGCAGCGCCGAATGAGCCGCGGCCGCGCCCTCTCCGGTCCCGGCGGCAGCGGGTTCCACGCCGGCCTCAATTGGCGTCGCCGGCTCGATGACCTCGATGTCCATCGGCGCCGGCTCCCCGACCGGCGTGTCGCCGGCGGCGGCGTCCGTTTCAGTCGCGGCATCGCTGCTCGCGGCCGCCGGCACCGCTGCAGGACCCGCCGGCACCGCATCGGCCGGCTCCCGGAGCGCTTCGACACGGGCCTCGACCCAGTCGCGAACCTGCCCGCCCCAGCCCAGGCGATCGGAGAAACCGATCTCGTAAACGGCAAACCCGAGCAGCAGCACGATCGCGACGAGGGCCACGAGCCAGCTCCGGGATGGCGGACGCTCCACGATCTCCGGTTTTTCCACCATGTCGAGACTGGTGGTTTCGGCCGAACGATCCTCCAGGGCCTCGACGAACTCCTGCATCGTCTGGAACCGGGTCACCCGAGAGAAGGAAATCGCTTTCTTCAGCGCCCGCCACTGGTCATCCGTCAGGCCGGGCGGTCGCTGCGGCTTCATCCCCTCTTCGGCGGCTTCCGCCGCGTTGCGCGGCCCGAAGACGCGGTACCCGGCGACGAGCCGGTAGAAGAGACATCCGAGCGAGAACACGTCGTCGGCGGGCACCGGCTCCTCGCCGGTGAGCACCTGCATGCTCGAGTACGCCGGCGTCAGCGCACCGAGCACGCCAGGATCAAATTCGTCGGGCGCGGACTTCGATTGCGTTTGCCGGACGCGGGCAACGCCGAAGTCATACAGTTTCGCGTCGCCGTTCGACAGAATCATAACGTTCGCCGGCTTGACGTCGGCGTGCACGATGCCGCAGCGATGCGCGTAGTTCAGCGCGGACGACAATTGGCTGACGATGCGGATGGCGTCGTCGACAGGCATCGCCTTGCCTTCTGACGAATCCAGTATTTCGGCCAGCGTCCGGCCTTCCATCCATTCCATGACGATGAAGTACAGGTCGTCGTCACGGTCGAGGTCGAGAAAGCGAACGATGTGATTGTGCGCAAGGCAACGGCCCTTGGCGGCTTCCTGTTGCAGCGCCTTGAGCGCCATGCCGTTCTTCGCGAGTTGCGGCGACAATACCTTGATCGCCACCCAGGGCTCGGCCGCTCCGGCCTCCGCCATGCGCCGGTCGAGGGCCTTGTAGACGACGCCCATGCTGCCGCCCGACACGCGCTCCTGCAGAAGGAACCGGTCGCGCAGCACGGAGCCGACCTGTACCTGGTCATCCGCCGTCGCCGGTCGCAGAACTTCGTCGGGAATCACGGCCGTGGATACGTGGTCCTGGGCGTCGTCGGGCTCGGCGGCATCGAGGTGCGCCGTTTGCGCGTCGAGTTCCCAGAGCCGGGCGAGCGTGGCGGACGTTGCCCGGTTGGCGCGAGGCTCCGTCCGGATGATTTCGGTCACGTGGCCGTCCAGCAGCGACTTTACAAGCTGGTAGGTTTCGGTGCGCAGCTCACCGTCGTCGTAGCGCTCCTGCAGCACGGCACGGATCTCGCGCTCGATGTCCTTGTCGTCGCGAAGCAGGCCCCCGATTCGCTCCTTCAGCGCGGTCAACAGCCGGACATCGTCGTCGGTGGTCCCGATGCGATCATCGAGGTCCGACAACGGGTCATCCAGCATGTCCCGAATGCGTTCCGAATTTGCGCTCATTGCTCAGCGTGGGCCCGGGTCCCGAAAACGTCCTATTGTAGCCATTCTGTCAAATGCACAAGCGGAACTGGTCGTCAGATTACCTTTCCCGGGTTCAGGATCCCCGCCGGGTCCAGGGCGTCCTTCAGGCTGCGCATGAGCCTCAGCGTGGCCGGTGTCGCCCGGGCGGCGAGATCGGACTTCTTGAACACCCCGATACCGTGCTCGGCGCTGATACTGCCGCCCAGGTCGGTCACGAGATCGTAGATGACGCGTGTTACGGTATCGCCCGGCTGCCCGTCGCCGGTGCGCAGGATTGCATTGTAGTGCAAGTTGCCGTCGCCGAGATGGCCGAACACGACCGGCACGACGCCGGGAACGGCGCGCTCCAGGCTCTCCGCGGCGCGGCCCAGGAACTCCTGCAGCCGGGACAGCGGCACGGAGACGTCGTGCTTGACCCCCGGCCCTTCGCGCCGCTCGGCCTCCGAGATGCTGTGCCGCAGCCGCCAGAGCGCCTCCGCTTCCGACAGGCTTTTCGCAACCACCGCGTCCTCGGCGAGCCCGCGTTCGAGTACCGCGGCAAGGCTCTCCTCGACCCGCGCCTGCGAGGCCGCGAAGTCGGCAAGGACGTACCACTCGGACGCACTCCGGAATGGATTCCGCAGCCCGTCGACATGCCGCAGCACCAGCCGCATCGGCGTCGCACCAATCAGTTCGAATGCCTGGATGCGATCGGGATGCCGCTCGCGCAGCATCGCGTAGGCCCGGACGGCGCTGATTGCATCCGGCAACGCGAGCATGACCGTCTGCACCGGCCCGGGATCGGGAAACAGCTTGATCGAAACCCGCGTGATGACGCCGAGCGTGCCTTCGCTGCCGATGAAACACTGCTTGAGGTCGAAGCCCGCGTTGTCTTTGCGCAGCGCCCGGAGCCCGTCCCACACGGTACCGTCCGCCAGCACGACCTCCAGCCCGAGGACCAGGTCTCGCGTCATGCCGTAACGCAGGACATTGATACCGCCGGCATTCGTCGCCACGTTGCCGCCAATCTGGCAGCTGTCCTCGCCGCCGAGGCTCAGCGGAAAGTACCGGCCGGCCTCGCGGGCGGCGGACTGCACCCGGCTCAGTATGCAGCCGGCCTCGGCGACCAATGAATAATTGTCGGCATCGACGGACTCGATCGCGTCCATCCGGCCGAGGTTCAGCACCACCTGGCTACCGTCGGCGTCCGGCACCGCGCCGCCGCACATCCCGGTGTTGCCGCCCTGCGGCACGACGCCCACACCGGCGGCATGACAGGTCCGAAGCACCTCACTCACCTGCGCCGTCGTGCCGGGCCGGACCAGCAACGGCGTGCGGCCATGCAATCGGCCACGCCACTCGGTAACGTGCGGTTCGAGCGCATCCGGATCGCTGATCCAGGCGCCATCGCCCACGATGTCCCGCAGCGCGTCGAGCACCTGCGCCGGCACCGGCGCGCTTCGCGGACGGCTGTCCATCACAGTCCCGCCTGCGCGCAGAACGACGCGGCATCGATGTTACTGCCGCAGAAGACGAGAACGACGCGTCGCCCCGCGAGTCGCTCCCGGTAAGGGCCCAGCAACGCGGCGGTTGACGCAGCGCAGGCCGGCTCGACCGCGATACGCAGGCGCTCGAACAGCGTCCGCATCGCATCGCGCAGTTCGTCCTCCGCGAGAAGCGCGACCTCGCGCACGAAGCGGCGGCACAGGTCGAACGAGTACGGCAGGACGAACGGCGCGCCGAGGCTGTCAGCGATGGTCGTCACCTGTTCGATGGCAACCGGCTTGCCGGCGGCAAGGCTTCGTGACATGGAATCCGCCCCCCTGGGTTCGACGCCGAGGACGTCGATGTCCGGGTCGATCTGGTGCAGTGCGTTTGCGATGCCGCCAATCAGCCCGCCACCGCCGATCGAGACGATCACTGCGTCGATATTCTCGACCTGCTCCGCGATCTCCACGCCCAGCGTACCGGTCCCGGCAGCGACCGCCGGGCCCTCGAACGGATGGACGAGCGCGCGCCCCTCGCGCTCGCGGATTTCCTCGACGCGTTGAAATGCCGCGTGCACGTTGTCCGCCGTCACGACCTCGGCTCCGAACGCCCGGCATGCCGCACGACGCACCGGGCTCGCGGAAGCCGTCATCACGACCTTGGCGTGGCTGCCGGTCACGGACGCGGCGTATGCCGTTGCGACCGCGTGGTTGCCGGCGCTGACGGCCGTGATCCCGGCCGCGCGTTCGGCCGGCGTCAGCGCCAGCACGCTCGCCAGCGCGCTGCGCGCCTTGAACGTGCCGGTGCGCTGCAGGAATTCCAACTTGCCGAAGACCGTGGTGCCGTTGTCAAGCAGTTCCTCCAGCCCCGCGCAGCGCACGACCGGCGTGCGCACGACGGCATCCCCGAGCCGCGCGCGCAGCCCGGCGATTTCGTCCAAACAAGGTGCAGTTTGTGCCATAAGTACGGATAATACTTGCGATAAAGCGTACATGCGTCTACTTTCGCGAGTTGCAATGGAACTCGACGACCTTTCGCAGTCCGGCATCCGGCGTATCGCCGATTTCTCGCCGTACCTGGACCAGCTGGCCGGCCTGGCGCAGGAGATGGGGCTGCGGCAACGCAGCAACCTCGTGCATCTCGAGCGCGTCCTCCACCAGCACTGGTCGCTCGGCCAGAACAATATACTGAGCTGGGCGCCGCTGGACGAAGGCGTGCTGATCCTGGTGGTGCCCCACTACGCGGTCGCCGAGTACACGGCGCCCCGCCCCGGTAACCAGCCGCCGCGGGTATCGCCGCGATTCATTACCGAACTGATCTCCGGCGACCGCAAGCTCACGTTTTCTCAGATGCAGAAGGTTGCTCGGCTGCTGGATGTGCAGCCGGTCTACGTGCCGCTGCGCGAACCCCTCAGCGGCCACCCCGTCGAAACGCAGATCATCGAGAAGATGATCCGGCGCTACGGGATCAACTACGTGGCCAGCCGCGCGGTCACCCTGTTCGACATCGTGGGCTTCAGCCTGCTCACGCCGTTCGAGCAGATGACGCAGCTCAACAGCTTGTCGTACTCGCTGAACTCGGCACACGCGAAAATGCTGGAACAGGAAGTCGGCATCAACTTCGCCCGCTCATCCAGCGGCGACGGCTTCTATGTCTGGAACCGGGACGATGGCCTGGAAGCCAACGTCAACCTGTACCACTTCATGCACATCGTCCTGGCCGACAACGCGATTGCGCTCCGGAAATCGACGTCGAAGGCGGTTCCCCGGTTGCGGGCCTGTTTCCATGTCGGCAGCTGCTACGAATTTCACCAGGCGGAAGGCCTGAACCCCACGATGCACGACTTCATCGTCGGCGATGTCACGATCGAACTCGCTCGCATGATCGAGGCCGCGCTGCCCGGCCAGATCCTGGTCGGCGATTTTCTCGCCGACACCATGGGCTCGGGGCCGCTCGATCCGGCACAGACGCAGGCACACCTCGACGCGGTCACGTTCCTGGAGCGCGCCCAGGGCAATCTCGCCAAGCTGAGCGGCATGGAATTCTCCGGAGAACGCGTTACCGCCATCAAGTGCTACCTGACCGGCGAGAATCTCGGCGGCGGCCAGTTCAATATTCGCCGGCTGCACATCCGCGACAAGCACGGTCTGTCGCGCGTCGCGTACAACGCCAAGGTCAACATCTACCGCGAGACGGCACAGCCGATACTGCTGGGCATCGAGGACCGGAAGCTGCCGCTGCAGAACCAGTCGGCGTGAGGTTGGCGTCGGGGCGGCGAGATTGGCGGTCCGCTTCGCGGCCCCGCCTGTCGACGGGCTGGCGCCCGCCTCGGATCGACCTCTGGTTCGTTCGCATCGTCCGACCATTTCACAAGAAAAAATGGCCGCTCCCGATTTGTGAGAGCGGCCATTTTTTCATGTGAAATGGTCGGGGCGGCGAGATTCGAACTCGCGACCCCCACAACCCCATTGTGGTGCGCTACCAGGCTGCGCTACGCCCCGACCGTAAACTGGCGTGTGACGAGAGGCGGCAATGATACGTGCCGGCCCGACAGGATCAAAGCGGAAATTCAGCGACGCAGGATCTTAAGGACCTGCTCAAGTTCCATGCGCAACTGCTTGATTATTTGCTGGCTTTGCGTGACGTCAGACTTGGCGGAGTCGCCCATCAGGCGCTGACGCGCGCCGCCGATCGTGAAGCCCTCGTCGTACAGCAGGCTGCGGATCTGGCGGATGATGAGCACGTCCTGACGCTGGTAATAGCGCCGGTTCCCGCGTCGCTTCACGGGCTTCAGTTGCGGAAACTCCTGCTCCCAATACCGCAACACGTGCGGCTTCACGGCGCAAAGGTCGCTCACCTCACCGATGGTGAAGTAGCGCTTGCCCGGGATTGGGGGGAGTTGGTCGTTATTCCCCGGTTCCAGCATAGGCCTCTACTCGGGCTTTTAGTTTTTGTCCCGGCCGGAACGTCACGACGCGACGTGCGGAGATCGGAATCTCCTCCCCGGTTTTCGGATTTCTGCCCGGTCTTTCTTTCTTATCACGGAGGTCGAAATTCCCGAAGCCGGAAAGCTTGATCTGCTCCCCGACGGCAAGCGATGCGCGCAGTTCTTCGAAGAACATGTCGACGAGTTCCCGTGCTTCGCGCTTGTTCAGTCCGAGTTCGTCGAACAACGACTCGGCCATATCAGCTTTGGTCAGCGACATAACGATCAGTCTCTCAGTACAGCCGCAAATTCTTCGTGGAGTTTTTGTACTGCTGCGGCTTGCGCGGCGTCCGCATCTTCGTCGGTAAGGGTGCGCGAAGTTTCCTGCAAAATCAAGCCAATTGCGACGCTTTTTAGCCCTGCTTCTATTCCCTTGCCCTGGTAAACGTCGAAGATTCTGACAGCCCGTATGAGCCCGGGAGCCGCGGCTTCCAGCGCGGCGACGAGGTCTCCGGCTGTAACCTCTTCACGGACCAGAACCGCGATGTCCCTGCGGATCGCGGGGTATCGCGACACGCTTTCCGCCGCCGGCGTCCGCGTCGCCAGCGCCCGGTCAAGGTCGATTTCGAACAGGTAGACCGACGGCTTGATGTCGAAACGACGCGCAATCTGCGGATGCAGCTTGCCGATGAAACCGACGTCCTGCCCGTCACGGCGGACCACGGCGCTTTGTCCCGGCTGCAGGGCGGGATGTGCGCCCTCCGCGACGTCCACGCGCACGTGCGCACCGGCCGATTCGAGCAGGGCGACGACGTCGGATTTTATGTCAAAGAAATCCGCCGACCGGGACGGTGCGCCCCACTGCTCCGGCCACGCAGGACCGGCCACGAGACCGGCGACACGCACGATCTCCGTCGGTGCGGACAGCGTTCCGTGAAACGTCTTGCCGACCTCGAACAGGCGCACCCGATCCTGCTGGCGCGACAGGTTGCCTGACGCCGCCTGCAGCATCCCGACCCAGAGGCTCGACCGCATCACGGCCATCTCCGTGGAGATCGGATTGCTCAGCGCGAGCTTCGACGTCGCACCGCTGACGGCGGCATCGTCACCCGGATCCACGAAACTGTAGGTGATGACTTCCTGGTAGTCCCGCGCAATGAGCAGGTCCGCGACGGCCGTATCGCCGACACGAGCGGAGGACGGCGCTGCGAGCGGCAGCGCTGCCGTTCCGGTTGCCTCCGGCACGCTGTCGTAGCCGTGGATGCGCGCCACTTCCTCGATCAGGTCCACCTCGATCGCGATGTCGAAGCGGTAGGCCGGCGGTACGACCGACCAGCCGTCCGCGGTACGGGTCGCGTCGAGTCCGAGGTCGGCGAGGATCCGGTCGACGCGTTCAGCGTCGATTTCGACACCGAGCAAACGGGCGAGCCTTGCCGCCCGCAATTCGACCGCGCCGCGCTTCGGCACGTACCCCTCGTCCTGCACCACGTTCAACGGACCGGCCGTGCCGCCCGCGATGGCCAGCAGGAGTTCCGTCGCGCGTGCCACGGCGCGCCCCTGGCCGGTCGGATCGACGCCACGCTCGAAACGCAGCGACGCATCGGTGTGCATGCCGTACGAGCGGGCCTTTCCCGCCATCACCTCCGGCGGCCACCAGGCGGCCTCGAAGAACACGTCGGTCGTCGTCGGAGACACGGCCGTCGACTCGCCGCCCATGATGCCGGCCAGGCCGATGGGGCCGCTGTCGTCGGTCACCAGCATCGTGCCGGCCGTCGCCTCGATGGACTTGCCGTCGAGCAAGTCCAGCGTCTCGCCCCCGGCCGCGCGCACCGGCCGAACCGTGCCACGCAGCAGCGCCTTGTCGTACGCGTGCAGCGGTTGACCGAGTTCCAGCATGACGTAGTTCGTGATATCAACCACAGGATGAATGGCGCGCAGCCCGCTGCGACGCAAGCGCTCCACCATCCACAACGGCGACCGTGCCTGTGGGTCGATGCCGCTGACGACCTGCCCGGCGAACACCGGGCAACCGTCCGGCTCCGGCAACGCCACAGCAACGGACTCAACCGAGGTCTCCTTCGGCGACGCAAGCCCGGCCGGCTTCAGGGCGGCGCCTGTTAGCGCGGCCACTTCGCGCGCCATTCCGAGTACGCTGAAGCAGTCACCGCGGTTCGGCGTCAGGTTGACGTCGATGATCGCATCCGGCAACTGAAGGAACTTCGCCAGCGGCTCGCCGACCGGCGCATCCGTGGGCAGCTCGAGGATGCCGTCGGACTCCTCGCCGAGACCCAGCTCGACGGCGGAACACAACATACCGTTCGACACCACGCCGCGGATCTTCGTCTTCCGGAGTTTCACACCGTTCGGCAACTTCACGCCGGGGACCGCCAGGGCGGCCTTCATGCCGGCGACGACATTCGGTGCGCCGCAGACGACGTCGATCGGCTCATTGCCATCGCCGGCATCGATGCGGCAGACGCTGAGCCGGTCCGCGTCCGGATGGCGCGCCACTTCGAGGACGTCGGCGACGACCACGCCGTCGAGACCCGCACCTTCGGCGTCGACGGCATCCACTTCGTGGCCGAGCATCGTCAACTGGTGAGCGAGTTCCTCCGTCGACATCGACGGATTCACCCACTCGCGCAACCAGGATTCAGGGAACTTCATGGCTATCGGAACTGCCGCAAGAAGCGCAGGTCGTTCTCGAAGAACGTGCGCAAGTCGTTCACCTGGTAACGCAACATCGCGAGGCGCTCGATGCCGATACCAAACGCGTAACCGGTGTATTTCTCCGGGTCGACGCCGGCGTGCCGCAGCACGTTCGGGTGGACCATGCCGCAGCCGAGAATCTCGAGCCAGCGCCCTTCGCCCCATCGGATATCGACTTCGGCCGACGGTTCCGTGAAGGGGAAATAGGACGGCCGGAATCGCAACTCCGCTTTGCGCTCGAAGAACGCCTCGACGAACTCGTGCAGGACGGCCTTGAGGTGGGCGAAGCTCACGTTCTCGTCAATGACCAGCCCTTCGACCTGGTGAAACATCGGCGTGTGTGTCTGGTCCGAATCGCAGCGATAAACGCGTCCCGGCGCAATGATGCGGATGGGTACGCCTTCGTTGACGATTGAGCGGATCTGCACCGGCGACGTGTGCGTGCGCAGGAGCTTCCCGCCGGGAAAATAGAACGTATCGTGCTCCGCCCGCGCCGGATGGTCGTCCGGGATGTTGAGCGCGGTGAAGTTGTGAAAATCGTCCTCGATCTCGGGCCCGGACCGGACGCCGAATCCTGCGTCACGAAAGATCCGCTCGATACGCCGCATCGCCCGTGACACCGGGTGGCGCCCACCGATTCCCGGACCGCGGCCCGGCAGCGTGACGTCGACGGCATCGCCGGCCAGGCGCGCCTCAAGGGCAGCGCGATCGAGCACCTCCCGGCGCCGGTTGAGGCTGTCCTGAAGGGCTTGCTTGGCCTGGTTGATCGCCTGGCCGGCCGCCGGCCGTTCCTCCGCGGGAAGCGCGCTGAGCCCTTTCAGACGGGTCGTCAGCTCGCCCTTCTTGCCCAGGTAGCGGACGCGCACCGCGTCCAGCGCTGCCAGGTCGCCGGCCGCGTCGACTTCCGACACGGCGCCGGCGAGCAGCTGCTCGAGGGATGGCACAGTTTGCCCGGTAGCCACGGCGGCGCTCAGGAAACCCGAGGGCCCCGCCGTCAGGCGGCGTCTGCCAGTGCTGCCTTCGCGGCTTCCGCAATCGCGCCAAACGCTTCCGAATCGTGCACGGCGATGTCCGCCAGCACCTTACGGTCGACCTCGATGCCGGCCTTGTTCAGGCCGTTGATCAGGCGACTGTACGAAAGACCGTGCAGGCGTGCGGCCGCGTTGATGCGCGTGATCCACAGGGCACGGAACTGGCGCTTGCGCTGCCGGCGATCGCGGTACGCGTACTGGCCGGCCTTGATGACGGCCTGCTTCGCGGTCTTGAACAGCTTGCTGCGTGCGCCGTAATAGCCCTTCGCCTTGCCAAGAATTTTCTTGTGCTTGGCTTTCGCGGTGACGCCGCTCTTAACTCTTGCCATGACTCAATCTCCTCTCAGCTGTACGGGAGCATGCGACGCACGCTCTTCTGGTCGGCATCAGCCACCTGCTCGGTGGTCCCGAGCTGGCGCTTACGCTTCGACTTCTTCTTGGTGAGAATGTGATTGAGGTGGGACTGGGCACGCTTGAAGCCACCCTTGCCCGTCCGCCGGAAGCGCTTGGCCGCGCCCCGGTTCGTCTTCATCTTCGACATTTCGTCGTCTCCACTTTTTTGGCCTTGCCACGTACCGACGTGCGGCCGCTGCAGGCGGGGTAAATGACCCTTGCTCCTTCGGAGCGCCGGTCGTTACTCACTTTTTTTCGGCCGATCTTTAGCGGGTAAAGAGTTGGCCTACTTCTTTTTCGGCGCCATCACCATGACCATCTGCCGTCCTTCCATCTGCGGCATCTGCTCGACGGTACCGTATTCTTCCAGGTCGTTGCGGACCCGGGCCAGCAGCTGCGCGCCCAATTCCTTGTGCGCCATCTCCCGGCCTCTGAATCTCAATGTAATCTTGGTCTTGTCCCCGTCCTCGAGGAATTCGACCAGTTTCCGCAGCTTGATCTTGTAGTCGCCCTCGTCGGTGCCGGGACGAAACTTGATCTCCTTGACGTGAACCTGCTTCTGCTTTCGCTTCGCAGCCTGGGACTTCTTGTTCTGCTCGAACAGGTACTTGCCGAAATCCATGATCCGGCACACCGGCGGGTCCGCGTTCGGCGATACCTCCACCAGGTCAAGTCCCTCGTCGCGGGCAACGGCGATGGCTTCTGCCAGCGGCATGACTCCGCGTTGCTCTCCATCCGAGTCAATGACCCGGACACGGGCGGCATCGATCTCATCGTTGCGCCTGACACGCTTTGTTACTGCGATTCCGAAATCCTCCAGGTTTCAAACAGTTCCCGCGCACTCCGCCCGTCCGCCGGACGGAAGCTAGGCGGGACCGCGATTCTATAGATCGCGCCACACCGACACAACCGGTCAAACCCCGATTTTCTCAAAATAAACCGGACGTTTGTAGCGCGGAAGCAACAGCAGGAAGGCTTCAAGATTGGTGGGCGATGGTGGTTTGACTCGGATCGCCTCAAGGCGATCCTCGCCCCTGTGGGGCGCACTGCGTGCGTCTGTCGCCGGCCTGGTGGCCGGCTCGGATGACTCGGATCGCCTCAAGGCGATCCTCGCCCCTGTGGGGCGCACTGCGTGCGTCTGTCGCCGGCCGCGTTTTGTCGAACCACCCTGTCACCGAGCGTTCGCCCAACAACGTCGAAGCCTTGAATTTGGTGGGCGATGGTGGTTTCGAACCACCGACCTCCACGATGTCAACGTGGCGCTCTACCCCTGAGCTAATCGCCCGTCCGTCGGTTCGCGCGGCCGGCTGGCACAGCGCGGGCGGCCGATACCGCCGCCCCGGAGGGCGGCAAACGATACTGAAAGGCACCGCCGGCTGCAATAGCGAATCGGCCCTTTTTTGCGCCTCAGCCGGCCTTCGTATCCGGCAGCCCGAGACCTTCCTGGCGAATCCGCCGAATCTCGTCCCGGAGCCGGGCCGCCTCCTCGAACTCGAGATCGCGGGCCGCTTTCAGCATGTCCTTTTCCAGCTTCGCCGCCCGCTTCATCAGCTGCTCCGGGGACAGCGAGGCATAGGCCTCCTTCGCTTCGGCGGCCTTGCGTGGCCCCCGGCCGGGCACCGGGTAGCCGGCCTCCATGATGTCGGCGACCTGTTTGACGATCGACGCCGGCGTAATGCCGTGCGCCTCGTTGTACTCGAGCTGGCGCTCGCGCCGGCGCTCGGTCTCCTCGATCGCGAGCCGCATCGAGCCGGTCATCGCGTCCGCGTACAGGATGGCCGTTCCGTTGATGTTGCGGGCTGCGCGACCAATGGTCTGGATCAGCGAGCGCTCCGAGCGCAGGAAGCCCTCCTTGTCGGCATCCAGTATAGCGACCAGAGAAACCTCTGGCATATCAAGGCCTTCTCGTAACAAGTTAATGCCCACTAATACGTCGAACTCCCCGAGCCGCAGGTCGCGGATGATCTCGGTGCGCTCGACGGTACCGATGTCCGAATGCAGGTAGCGGACCCGGATGCCGTGCTCGTCGAGGTAATCCGTCAGGTCTTCCGCCATGCGCTTCGTCAGCGTCGTGATCAGCACGCGCTCACCGGCGGCGACCCGGCGGTTGATCTCGGACAGCACGTCGTCGACCTGGGTCCGCGCCGGCCGGACCTCGACCTTCGGGTCCACGAGGCCGGTCGGGCGGACGAGCTGCTCGACGACGTTGTCTGCCCGTTCCCGCTCGTAGTCACCCGGCGTTGCCGACACGTAGATCGTCTGCGGGGCCAGCCGTTCGAACTCCTCGAAGCGCAGCGGCCGGTTGTCGAGCGCGGACGGGAGTCGAAACCCGTGTTCCACCAGGGTCTCCTTGCGCGAGCGGTCGCCGCGGTACATGCCGCCGAGCTGCGGCACGGTCACGTGGCTCTCGTCGATGACGAGCAGCGCGTTCGGCGGCACGTAGTCGAACAGGCACGGCGGCGGCTCCCCTTCCTGCCGCCCCGACAGGTACCGCGAGTAGTTCTCGATGCCCGAGCAGTACCCGAGTTCGCGGATCATCTCGAGGTCGAACATCGTGCGCTGCTCGAGCCGCTGCGCTTCCAGCAGCTTGTTGTGCTCGCGCAGCCAGGCCAGGCGCTCCGCCAGTTCCGCCTTGATCTTCTCGGAGGCCTCGAGCAGGCGCTCGCGCGGCGTTACGTAGTGCGTCTTCGGGAACACCGTCAGCCGCGCCACGCGCCGGGTCACCTCGCCGGTGAGCGGATCGAAGTACGCGAGCGACTCGATCTCGTCGTCGAACAGCTCGACCCGGACCGCGTCGCGCTCCGACTCGGCGGGGAAGATGTCGATGACGTCGCCGCGCACGCGGTACGTGCCCTGCTGCAGGTCCAGCTCGTTGCGCGTGTACTGCAGCTCGGCCAGGCGCCGGAGAATCGTGCGCTGGTCCGTCCGGTCGCCCCGCACGAGGTGCAGGATCATGCTGAAATACGCGTCCGGGTCGCCGAGGCCGTAGATGGCCGACACCGTGGCCACGATGATTGCATCCGGCCGCTCGATGAGCGCCTTCGTCGCCGACAATCGCATCTGCTCGATGTGCTGGTTGATCGACGCGTCCTTCTCGATGTAGGTGTCGGAACTCGGGACGTAGGCTTCCGGCTGGTAGTAGTCGTAGTAGGAGACGAAATACTCCACGGCGTTGCGCGGGAAGAACTCGCGCATCTCGCCGTAGAGCTGCGCCGCCAGAGTCTTGTTCGGCGCGAGCACGATCGCCGGGCGCTGCGTGCGCTCGATGACGTTCGCGACCGTGAACGTCTTGCCGGAGCCCGTCACGCCCAGCAGAATCTGCCGCGCGAGGCCGTCGGATATGCCCTCCACCAGGCCGTCGATGGCCGGCCCCTGGTCGCCTGCCGGCGAGTAGCCGGACACGAGCGTCAGGCGGTCGCGGTCGTCGCTGATCGATTTCTTGGGCAGGGTCGTCGTTTCACGTACCATCGCAACCGTTCTCCGGAGGCAATCGAGTGAGTCTATCAGTTTCGTCGCGCATGGCCGCGGTGCGGCCATCGCCGACCGGCGCGGTCCTGGCGCTGGCCGCCCGGCTGCGTGCCGAAGGGCGCGACATCATCAGCCTCGGCGCGGGCGAGCCCGACTTCGACACGCCGCAGCACATCAAGGACGCGGCCGTCGCCGCGCTCGCTGCCGGCGACACCAAGTACACGCCGATCGACGGAACTCCCGCACTGAAAGCCGCGGTCTGCCGCAAGTTTGCGCGCGACAACGGGCTCGAGTTCTCGCCGTCGCAGGTGCTCGTCTCCAGTGGGGGCAAACAGAGCCTGTTCAACCTCTGCCTCGCGTGGCTCAACCCGGGCGACGAAGCCATCGTCCCGTCGCCGTACTGGGTCTCCTACCCCGACATGGTCCGCGTCGCCGGCGGCACGCCCGTCATCGTGGACACATCGATGGACCGGGGGTTCCGCCTGACCGCGGCGCAACTCGACGACGCCATCGGCCCGAAGAGCCGCCTGCTGGTTCTGAATAGCCCGAGCAACCCGACGGGCGCCGCGTACACCCGGGCCGAGCTCAAGGCCCTGGGCGACGTCGTCAGGGCCCACCCCGGCCTGCTGGTCGTGGCGGACGACATGTACGAACACATCTACTGGGCGGACGAGGCGTTCGCCAGCTTTGCGAGCGTCAACCCGGATCTCGCCGGCCGCACCGTCACCTGCAACGGCGTCTCGAAGGCATACGCGATGACCGGCTGGCGGATCGGCTACGCCGCCGGCCCGGAGCCGGTGATCCGGGCCATGGCGACGATCCAGAGCCAGAGCACATCGAACCCGTGCAGCATCTCGCAGGCGGCCGCCGCCGCGGCGCTCGACGGGCCGCAGGACTGCGTCGCCGAGATGCGCCAGGCGTACCGGGAGCGGCACGACTACATCGTGCCCGCGCTCGACGCCCTGCCCGGCGTGCAGTGCCGCCGCGGCGAAGGCACGTTCTACGCGTTTCCGCGCGTCGCCGAAGCGCTGGCGGGGCTCGGCCTCGCCGACGACGTGACGTTTGCCGAACACCTGCTCAACACGGCCGACGTCGCCGTCGTCCCCGGCAGCGCGTTCGGTGCGCCCGGCCATATCCGCATTTCCTACGCCTGTTCGATGGCCGAGCTGGCCGAGGCCGTGGATCGCCTGAAACGGGCGCTGGCGGCTTGACTTCGCGGTAGGGCTGCACCAGAATCCCGGCCCTTGCTTCGCCCCGTCGGTGCGCGAAGACGCTGAAATTCCTGCCATTCCCCGGTAGCTCAGTTGGTAGAGCGGTTGACTGTTAATCAATTGGTCGGTGGTTCGAGTCCGCCCCGGGGAGCCAGAATCTGAGAAGCCTCCAACTTGGAGGCTTTTTTTATGTGCATGCCAGACTCAACCCGGCGGACTGTGGATGCCGAGTCGTTCCCTTCTGGGTCAGTGGCATCGATCGGTTCTTGAGATCGGCGCTCGATTTCTCGGGAGCGCGCCGATCGGCCCCGGGGAGCCAGAATCTGAGAAGCCTCCAACTTGGAGGCTTTTTTATTGCCAACCCCCGACCTGCGCGCGACACTGGCCCGAAAAAGGGGGTGCCCAATGAACAAGAAATACCTGTTGTCCTGGCTGATCGTTTTCGTGGTCTGGATGGCCGGCAGTTTCGTCGTCCACGGCTTCCTGCTGCAGGCGGACTACGCGCAGCTGCCGAACCTGTTCCGGCCCGAAGCGGAAGCCGGCGAATACATGCACCTGATGCTGCTGGCGCATGTCGTCATGGCGGGCGCGTTCGTCTGGATCTACCAGCGCGGCTGCGAGCGCAAGCCCTGGCTGCCGCAGGGCATACGCTACGGGCTCGCGATCGCACTGCTGGGACCGATCCCGATGTACACGATCTACTACGTGGTCCAGCCGCTGCCGTTGCGGCTGTCGGTCGGCCAGGCGGTCTACGATTCGCTGCTGGTCGTGCTGCTCGGCATTGTCGTCGCATTCCTGTACCGGAACAGCGCCGTAGAGCCCGCCGACGAATAGCGCCTGTCGCCGTGCCGGGCTCAGCCGGGCACGATGTTCGCGTTCAGGCGAAACAGGTTCGTCGGGTCGTAGCGGCGCTTTATCGACAGGAGCCGCTTGTAGTTCCCACGGTAATTGCGGTCGATATCCTGCTGGGTGTCGTCCGCGCTCATGTCGTTGGTGTAGAAGCCGTCGGTGTACGGCTCGTAGGCCGCGAAGTACTCCTTGACGTAGCGGACATGCTCCTCGGAAGCTGCGTCGACCGGCCAGTCGACAACGAACAGCGAGTCGAACTGCACGTGACGATGCGCAAACGCGGTCGCTTCGTTCGCAACTCGACCAATGGCGCCACCTGCATGCTGGAAACCAACGAAGGCGCCGCGCTCCGCGTGCGGCTCGAAGCCGTCTACCAGGACATCCACCATCGTCGGCGTCAGTTTCGATGCGAACCCGGACTTCAGGTAGACGCCGCGTGCCCGCGGATCGCTGATGTCGCCGGATCGCTGCACCGCAACGTAGTCCTGTGCGCTTATCTCGTCGGCAACGATCGTTCCGGCCTTGCGCAGCGGCGCCAGCAATCGGTCGGCGTCGGCCGGGTCGCCGGAATAGCAGACGTGGAGCACGACGGCCGAAAAACCGCCGGGGCGACTCACGAGGCCACCATCCACGTACATTTCATCCGGCGCGCTCGCCGCGTATTCCGCGTACACGTTCAGGACCTGGCGAGCTTCGGCCAATGGGTACAACAGGTTGCCCGCCATGACAGTTCGCGACATCGGGTGCAGGCCGAACTCGAAATTCGTCACCACGCCGAAATTGCCCCCGCCACCCCTCACCGCCCAGAAGAGATCCGGGTTATCGCTGGCGCTGGCGCGCAGCAGCCGGCCGTCGGCCGTCACGATGTCCACCGAATTGACGTTGTCGATAGCGAGCCCGAACCGGCGCGCCAGGCGGCCGAAGCCGCCGCCCAGCGTCAGGCCGCCGACGCCGGTGTGCGACACGGTACCGGCTGTCGTCACCAGGCCCATCGCCATGCTTTCATGGTCCAGGTCGCCGAGCCAACTGCCGCCCGTGACCTGCGCCACGCGGCGCTGCGGGTCGACCCGGACGCTGCGCAACAACGAGAGATCGAGTTGCATGCCCCCGTCGCAGGTCGATTTGCCGGACGGGCTGTGCCCGCCGCACTTCACGGCGAGTAGCAGGTTCGACTCGCGCGCGAAGGTCACGGCGTTCTGCACGTCGGCCGCACCCTTCGGTTGCACGATAAGTGCCGGGTGCCGGTCGATGGTCGGGTTGAGAACGCGGCGCGCGAGATCGTAGGTAGAGTGGCCGGGCAGTATGACGTTGCCGCGCAGGCTGTCGGCGAGTTCCTGGACGGCCGCCTTGCCGAGCGTGACTTCCTCACCGACGCCGGTGCGCGCGGTGATGTCCGACAGCACCTTGTCGCTCGGCGCGAGCAGAGCCGCGGCTGCGTTGCGCGACGCGAGGGACAGTGAAACGCCGGCAGCCAGCGAGGACTTCAGAAACCTGCGTCGGTGCATGATCGACCCCTAGTTGTTGGTTGTTGTTTGTCCTGCTGTAGTCCCTTGTCCATTCGCGCAGCTTCGGCAGGCAACCGGGCACCGCCTGGAAAAAGCGCTACCCGTTGCGCAACCGGTCCGCCAGCGCGAGTACCTGCTCGCGAAACTCCGTCCCGGTATCCGGGTGCTCCAGGCCGTATGCCAGCGTCGCCTGCAGGTAGCCGAGCTTGCTGCCGCAGTCATAGCGGATGCCGTCAAAACTGTAGGCGTAGACCGGCTGGTCGTCCATGAGGTCCGCGATGCCGTCGGTGAGCTGGATCTCGCCCCCGGCGCCCTTCCCCGTATTCTCGAGCTTGTCGAAGATCTCCGGCATCAGCAGGTAGCGGCCCACGACCGCGGAGTTCGACGGCGCCTCCGCCGGCGCCGGTTTCTCGACAATGCGGGTCACACGATTGCGGTCGGCGGCGTCGACGGCGACGATGCCATAACTCGATGTGTTCTCCGGCGGCACCGTTTCGACGGCCACGACGCTGCCGCCGTGCTCGCGATACTCGTTGGCCATCTGCGTCAGGCAGCCCGGGGCTCCCTTGATGAGGTCATCCGCGAGGTGCACGAAGAACGGCTCGTTACCGACGGCCGGCCGTGCGCACAGGACAGCGTGCCCGAGGCCGAGCGGCTCGCCCTGGCGGATATAAATGCAGGTCACGCCCTTCGGGACGATACCCTGGATGGAACGAAGCAGGTCGTTCTTGCCTGCGCGCGTCAGCGCCTGCTCGAGTTCCGTGTCGATGTCGAAGTGGTCGGCAATGGCCCGCTTCGTGCTGCCCGTGACAAATACCAGCCGAGTGACGCCCGCCTCGATCGCCTCTTCCACCGCGTACTGGATCAGCGGCTTATCGACGATCGGCAGCATCTCCTTGGGACTGGCCTTCGTTGCGGGCAGAAAGCGGGTTCCGCGCCCCGCAACGGGGAATACGGCGGCGGTAATCGGTCGGGTCATTCCTGGGCTCCATGAGGCTCGGCGAAGCGACCATCATATCAACTCCCGGCGACCGGAATAGTGGCGATCGTCGGGCGGCGAGCCGGCACCCGCCGCGCCCTGCCGCCCGAGCGCTCGCCGCCCTACTTGCGCGAAGGGCCGACCCGAATATCGTCGCGATTGAGGTCCACCGTCCGTTCTCCGATGCCCTTGACCAGCGACAGCTCGTCAGCGTTCTTGAACGGCCCGTGCTTCTTGCGGTACTCGACGATCGCCTCGGCCTTCGCCATGCCGACGCCCTTGAGCGACTTCGACAACGTAGCCGCGTCGGCCGTGTTGATATCGACCGGGTCCGCAAACGCCAGCAACGGCAGCAGTACCGCCGCAACCGGCAAGATCTTCCTGAAAAGATTCATCCTGGGCTCCTCCTGGGTTCAACGCCGCCGTCTGGCGGTCGACCCAGCCTAGGCCGTCGGGGCCGCCGTTGGCGGCGCAATAAGCAGCGGATTCCCGTGGATTTGCCGGACCTGCGTCGCCGCGTCAGGTAATGGAGTGTTGCAGGACGGTATCGAACTGCACGCGCGATGCGGGGCGCTGCGTCTCCCAGTTGCGGCAGCTCGGGCAGAGCCACAGCAGTCGCTGGCTCGAGAAGCCGCACTCCCGGCACTGGTACCTCGGCGTTGCGGCCGCGAGCCGAGACATGGCGCGGCGTACCCGGGCCAGCGCCTCGTCGCCGCCGTCGGTCAGGGCCTGCACGTCGATGAACTCGGCCAGCGTCGGCTCGTCCAGCAGGTACTGGCGGACGCAATCGTCAATGACCCCGATGCCGCCGATGTCGTTCGCAATCGCGGTGTAGGCCACGAGCGAGCCCATGTCGGGGTTTCGTCGCAGCATCGCCTTGAGTGCCTTTTCGAGTTCGCCGATCTTCTCCTCGCTCGTGTAGATCGAGACGATTTCGGGCAAAGCCTCGGCGATCAGGTAGGTGTGCTCGTCGATGATCCGGTGGTACAGCCGCAGCGCGGTTTTCGTATCGTCGGTTTGCTGCGCAATGTGGGCGCGTACGAGCGCGCCCCGCATCGTGCGCGGACGGCCGTTCTGCGCGTTCTTCACGTATTGCCGCGCTGCCGCGAAATCGCCGGCGCCCGCCGCCGCCTCCGCCAGCTCGCAATAGTAGTGCGCGATCTCGAGCTCGAGCGAGCGGCCGCCGAGCACTTCGAGTTGCTGGCCGGCGTCGATCGCCTTCTGCCAGTCCTTCTCCTGTTCATAAATTCGCGTCAGGTTCTCCAGTGCCTGCACCTGGTAGCGTGACCCCTGCGACAGGCGGCCGAAGAGCTTCTCGGCACGATCGAGCAACCCGGCCTTCTGGAAGTCCCGCGCCAGCGAGTACAGGGCCTGGTCGCGCTGTTCGGGCGCGAGGTCCGGCCGCGCGATGATGTTCTGGTGGATCCGGATCGCCCGGTCCACCTCGCCGCGGCGCCGGAACAGGCTGCCGAGCGCGAAGTGCGTTTCGATCGTCTTGTCGTCGACCCGCACCATCTCTAGGAAATGCTCCAGCGCCTGGTCGGTCTGCTCGTTCAGCAGGAAGTTCAGGCCCTTGAGGTAATCGATGTTGAGCGGCGCGGGTGCCTCGTGCTCGTCCCGCTCGCCGAAACGCCCCAGGGCCCAGCCGGCAGCCGCGAGAAGCAGGAACAGGCCCGCCAGCAGGAACGTCGATTCAGTCGGCATCGGACATCGGCAGGCTGCGCAGGCTCGACACCTCGGTTTCCGACGCGCGCAAGGCGCGTTTCAGGTTGCGCCGCTCGCGCGCCAACCCGAGCATCCACACACCCGCGCACAGGAGGCCGAACACCCAGCCGATAGCGAACGCGGCCGTGAACGCTGCCGGCACGTGCGTCGTCCACTCGAAGAACAGCAGGTCGATGGAGATCTCACCGGGGTTCGCCCAGGCGAACGCGAACATCGCGACCACGATCAGCAGCGCAACAATGATGACGAAAATTCGGTTCAGCATCGCCCCAGGGCCCGTTCGGCGTCAGGCCGGAATGCGTGAAGTGTATTGCCTATCCGTCGATTTTGGTAATCGACGCACGTCCGGCGCGCGGGGATCAGCTCTTGATCGGGAAGTGACGGCTGTCGTCGACCCGTTCCCGCAGGTCCTTGCCGGGCTTGAAGTGCGGAACGTACTTCCCGGACAGTGCGACGGCCTCGCCGGTCTTGGGATTTCGGCCGATGCGCGGTGGGCGAAAATGCAGGGAGAAACTCCCGAAGCCCCGAATCTCGATGCGCTGGCCCTTCGCCAGCGAATCGCTCATCAGGTCGAGCAGGTGCTTCACGGCGAGTTCGACGTCCTTTGCCGGCAGGTGTTTCTGCTTGCGGGCAATGGCTTCAATCAGTTCGGACTTGGTCATTATTCGATTCTTTGTGCGTCTGAGACTCGTAACCCACCGATTCGTAAAGACAAATATAGCCCGGACCGGCCGGTCCGGGCTACTGTTTTTACGTAATTAGCTGCTTCCGCCGGACATTTTCTCCTTCAGCAGTTCACCCAGCGTGGTCCCGACCGGGGTCGCTCCCGCCTCCTGGTTGTAGCTGCTGACGGCCTCAGCCTCTTCATGCTGCTCCTTCGCCTTGATCGAGAGCTGCACGGCGCGGTTCTTGCGATCCACGTTCGTGAACTTGGCTTCGATCTCCTCGCCGACCTTCAGGACGGTGCGCGCATCCTCCACGCGGCCGCGGGCCAGCTCGGAGGCACGCAGCGTGCCGAACACCCCGTCGCCGAGATCCACCGTTGCCCCGCGCGCGTCGACTTCCGTCACGGTACCGCGCACGATGCTGTTCTTCGGGTGATCTGCGAGCCAGCCGGAGAACGGATCCTTCTCGAGCTGCTTGATGCCCAGCGAGATACGCTCGCGCTCGGCGTCAATGGCGAGAACCGCGGCTTCCAGCTCCTGGCCCTTCTGGTAGTTCCGGACTGCCTCTTCGCCCGGGATATCCCAGGAGATGTCCGACAGGTGGACCAGGCCGTCGATGCCGCCATCGAGCCCGATGAAGATGCCGAAGTCGGTGATGGACTTGATCTGTCCCGACACCTTGTCGCCACGGTTGAACGTGACGGCGAATTCGGCCCACGGGTTCGACTTGCACTGCTTGATGCCGAGGGAAATTCGGCGGCGCTCCTCGTCGATCTCGAGCACCATGACCTCGACTTCCTCGCCCACGGAAACCACCCGCGACGGATTGACGTTCTTGTTCGTCCAATCCATCTCGGAGACGTGCACGAGGCCCTCGACGCCGTCTTCGATCTCGACGAAGCAGCCGTAGTCCGCGATGTTCGTCACCTTGCCGAACAAGCGGGTCTGCGGCGGGTAGCGGCGGGCGAGATCCTTCCACGGATCGTCGCCGAGCTGCTTCATGCCGAGCGATACGCGCTGGCGCTCCCGGTCGAACTTCAGGATCTTCACGTCGATCTCGTCGCCGACGTTGACCACTTCCGACGGGTGCTTGACGCGCTTCCACGCCATGTCGGTGATGTGCAGGAGACCGTCGATGCCGCCCAGGTCCACGAACGCGCCGTAGTCCGTCAGGTTCTTGACGATACCCTTGATCACGTTGCCTTCCTGGAGCTCCTTCAGCAGCTGCTCGCGCTCGGCCGAGTATTCCTGCTCGACGACCGCGCGGCGGGACACGACGACGTTGTTGCGCCGCTGGTCCAGCTTGATGACCTTGAACTCGAGGCTCTTGCCTTCGAGGTACGCCGGGTCGCGAACCGGACGCACGTCGACCAGGGAACCCGGCAGGAACGCCCGGACACCCTCGATTTCGACCGTGAACCCGCCCTTGACGCGGCCGTTGATCATGCCCTCGACGATCTTGTCGTCTTCGAAGGCTTTCTCCAGCTCGGTCCACGTGCGGGCGCGGATTGCCTTTTCGCGGGACAGGCGCGTCTCGCCGAACCCGTCTTCGACGGAATCCAGTGCGACTTCGACCTTGTCACCGACGGCGATGTCGCCCTCGCGGAGATCGTTCCGGAATTGTTCGATGGGGATGACGGCCTCCGACTTGAGGCCTGCGCTGACGAGTACGACGTCGTCGTTGATCGCAACTACGGTGCCGGAGATGATGGCTCCCGGCTTGATTTGCTGACTCGCAAAACTTTCTTCAAATAACTCGGCAAAACTTTCTGACATGATGAAAAAACCCGAAGGGAACCGCGCACGCTGGCCGCGGAGCCTTCACCCAATCGCTTCGCCACGTCCTGCGGCTCGCGGTCATTACAAAAAAAGAACCGGACTCCTTGTCCGGTTCCACCAAAACTCTTTTGCGGGATGTCCCTGAGTCGGGGGAACCACCTACTCCCTGGCCCAGTCGAGGACGATGTTCGTCACTTCATCGATCGACAGGCCCGAGGAATCCAGCATCCGTGCATCGTCTGCCGGCCTCAGCGGCGCCACGGTTCGCTCCGCATCGCGCCGGTCACGGGCCTCGATCTCCCGCGAAAGGGCGGCAAGGCTAACACCAATACCTTTGCCTTTCAACTGCTTATAGCGCCTCTCGGCACGTTCCGCGGCGCTCGCCGTGAGGAACACCTTGAGGCCGGCGTCGGCAAAGACCTGGGTCCCCATGTCCCGCCCGTCGGCCACCAGCCCGGGGGGCTTGCGAAACGCCCGCTGCAGGTCCAGCAGGGCTTTCCGGACCGGTTGCAGGGCGGCGACGCGGGAGGCGCCGGCGCCGGTCTCCTCGGTGCGGAGCTCCGCCGTCACGTCCTCCCCGTCGAGCCAGATCTGCTCCTCGCCGTCCGCATCGCTGCCAAACATCACGTCGAGCCCCCTGGCGATGTCGGCCAACGCTGCCGCGTCATCCAGCTCCACGCCGCGCCGCCGGGCCGCGAGCGCCGTCAGGCGGTACAGCGCGCCCGAATCGAGCAGGTGGTAGCCCAGGGCATCCGCGACCCGCCTTGCAATGGTGCCCTTGCCCGACCCGCTCGGCCCGTCGATCGCGATGACCGGGGCCGCGCTCATGCGGCGTCCGGTCGCCGGGTCTGCAGGTCGAGGCCGATCGAGCGCATGAGCACGTCAAAGCCGGGGAACGACGTTTCAACATTGTCGACATCGGCGATGGTCACCGGTGCATCGGCGACGGAGGCGGCGACCGAGAACGCCATCGCGATCCGGTGGTCGTGGTGGCTCTCGACGCGCCCGCCGGTAAACCTACCGCCCGCGATCGACGCCCCGTCCGGGGTCTCGTCGACCGTGATGCCCAGCGCCCGGAGCCCGGAGGCCATGGCCGCGATCCGGTCACTTTCCTTGACGCGCAGCTCTGCCAAGCCGGAAAAGCGCGTTCGGCCTTCAGCCGCGGCCGCCGCAACGAACAGCACGGGGAACTCGTCGATGGCCAGGGATACCAGGGCCGGGTCGACGTCCAGGCCGCGCAACCGCGATGACCGCACCCTGATGTCGGCGACCGGCTCCGCCCCGGCTTCCCGCCGGCGCTCGATCGCGATATCCGCGCCCATCGACAGCAGGATGTCGATGACCCCGGTGCGCGTCGGGTTGATTCCCACACCCTCGATCAGCACGTCCGCGTCGGGTGCCAGCAATGCTGCGAGCATCACGAAAGCCGCCGACGACAGGTCCGCCGGCACGCGGATCGCGGTGCCGGTCAGCGACTGGCCGCCGTCCAGGCGTACCCAGCCGCCGCCGACGTCGAGCGACACGCCCATCGTGCGCAGCATGCGCTCCGTGTGATCCCGCGTCACCGCCGGCTCCAGAACCCGGGTTTGCCCGCGCGCGTACAGCCCGGCCAGCAGGACACAGGACTTGACCTGCGCGCTCGCCATCGGCAATCGGTACTCGACCGCGTCGAGCGCCCGCCCGCCGCGTACCGTGAGCGGCGGCTTGCCATCGCGGCTGTCAACGCGCGCACCCATCTGTTCGAGCGGCGTGATGACGCGCCCCATCGGCCGGCCGGTCAGGGAGGCATCGCCCGTGAGAGTGCTGTCGAAGCCCTGTCCGGCCAGCAATCCGCACATCAGGCGCATCGCGGTGCCGGAGTTGCCGAGGTCCAACGCGGCGCTCGGCGCCTCGAGCCCGTCCCGGCCGACGCCGTGCACCGTGATCGTCGTCGCGTCGTGGCGGTCGATCTCGACGCCCATTGCCGCGCAGGCCGCGAGCGTCGCAAGACAGTCCTCGCCCGCCAGGAAGCCGCGGATGTGCGTGTTCCCGTCGGCGATGCTGCCCAGCATCAGCGCGCGGTGCGACACCGACTTGTCGCCGGGGACGGTCACGCTGGCGCTTCGGGCCGGCGCGGGCTGAACCAGGTAGTCCATCGGCACTTCGCTCAGGCGACGGCTTTCGGGTAAGCGCCCAGCACCTTGAACAACGAGCTGCGCGACTCGAGGTCGGCGAGCGCGTCCGTCAACGGCGCTTCCGCGGCATGCCCTTCCAGGTCGATGAAGAAGACGTAGTCCCAGTTCTTGCGGCGGGACGGCCGGGACTCGATGCGCGTCATGCTGACGCCGTGCTCGGCGAGCGGCTTGAGCAGGTCGAACAGCACGCCGGACCCTTCGGCCGTGTTGCTGGTCGAGACGAGGATCGTGGTCTTGTCACCGCCGCTCGGCGCCAGCAACTCGCGGCCGACGACGAGGAAGCGCGTGGCGTTGTCGGGCCGGTCTTCGATGTTGTTCACGAGCACGTCGAGTTCGTAGACGTCCGCGGCAACCGCCGGGCCGATCGCGGCCGTGCCCTGCTCGTCGCGCGCGCGGCGCGCACCGGCCGCGTTGCTGGACATCCCGATCAGTTCCACGTGCGGCAGGTTCTCGCGCAGCCAGCCGCGGCACTGGGCCAGCGACTGCTCGTGCGCACAGATCCGCTCGATGCGGTCGAGGCCCTTCTCATTGCCCAGCAGGTGCTGCTCGATACGCAGCTCGATCTCGCCGCCGATCTTCAGCGGCGACGTCAGGAACATGTCGAGCGTGTTGTTCACCGAGCCTTCGGTCGAATTCTCGATCGGCACGACGCCGAAGTCGGCCGCGCCGCACTCGACTTCCTGGAATATCTCGTCGATCGTGTGGAACGGCAGTGCACGCACCGAGTGGCCGAAGTGCTTGAACACGGCGGTCTGCGTGAACGTGCCTTCCGGACCGAGAAACCCGATCTTCAGCGGCTCCTGCTGCGCGAGGCAGGCGGACATGATTTCGCGGAAGAGTCGCAGCATTTCGTCGTTGCGCAGCGGACCGCCGTCGTTCCGCGCCTGCACGCGGCGCAAGACGTCGGCCTCCCGCTCGGGCCGGTAGAAATCGACCGCAGCGGTCGAGCCGCTCTTCGACTGTCCGACCTGCTGCGCAAGCCGCGCACGGTCGCTGATCAGCGCCTGGATCTGTTCGTCGATCGAATCGATCCTGCGCCGAATCTCGCTGAGTTCGGTGTCGTTGTCGTCCTGCTTGCGCGCCATGCCGATGCCGTTACGCTTGTCCAGCCGATGCCTGCAAACCCGCCGGCTGTCGGCAGCGCGGCGGATCGGCGCTCAGGTTACAGGCTCGCCGAGGTTTCTCAAAGCAAGGACGCCTTCGATCGATCGCAGCCGCGACATGGTTTCCTCCGAAACCTCGCCGTTGACGTCCACGATCGTGTACGCGAGTTCACCCTGCGACTTGTTCAGCAGGTCCTCGATGTTCAACCCGGCCTCGGCGAGGCAGGTCGAGATCTGGCCGACCATGTTCGGCACGTTCGCATTGGCGATCGTGATCCGATGCGCCTGCGCACGCGGCAGCCTGCAGTCGGGGAAGTTCACCGAGAAACGGATGTTCCCGTTCTCCAGGTAATCCTTGACGTTCTCTGCGACCATCACCGCGCAGTTTTCCTCCGCCTCGTTCGTCGATGCGCCCAGGTGCGGCAGCGCGACGACCTTCGGGTGGGCGATGAGCTCGGGCGTCGGAAAGTCGCAGACGTACGCGTGCAAGCGCCCGCTGTCGAGCGCCGCCAGCACGGACACGTTATCGCACACACCGCCGCGCGCGAAGTTGACGAGCACGCCGCCGTTGTTCATCAGTGACAGGCGCGCACTGTTGACCATGCCTTTTGTCGCGTCGACGAGCGGCACGTGGCAGGTGACGGCGTCAGCGTGCTGGAAGAGCTGGTCGAGCGTCTCCGCCATCTGTACGCCCGACGAGAGTTGCCAGGCGTTGCGCACCGTCATCTTCGGATCGAAACCAACGACCTTCATGCCGAGACTCAGTGCCGCATTCGCCACTTCGACCCCGATCGCGCCGAGGCCGATGACGCCGAGCGTGCGCCCGGGAAGTTCGAAGCCGACGAACTGCTTCTTGCCCGCCTCGACTTTCTTGTTCAGCGCGTCGCCGGTCTCCGACAGCGCTTTCACGTAGTCGCTGGCGGCGCAGATGTTCCGGGCGCCGATCAGCAAGCCCGCGATCGCGAGTTCCTTGACGGCATTCGCGTTGGCGCCCGGCGCGTTGAAGACCGGTACACCACGCTTGCTCATGGCCTCGACCGGAATGTTGTTCGTCCCCGCGCCGGCGCGGCCGATCGCCGCGACCGAGGCCGGGATGTCCATGTCGTGCATGTTGTGCGAACGCAGGATGATCGCATCCGGGCTGGCCATGTCGGATGCCACCTCGTAACGCTCGCGCGGCAGCCGCCGCAATCCGGCGACGGCGATGTTGTTGAGTGTCAGTACCTTATACATTGCGTTCGAACTCTTTCATGAAATCGATCAGTGCGTCGACGGCTTCTTCGGTGACCGCGTTGTAGATGGACGCGCGCATGCCGCCGACCGAGCGGTGCCCCTTCAGGTTCGTCAGGCCGGCCGCCTTCGACTCTTCGAGGAAGCGCTTGTCGAGCGAGGCATCCGCGAGAATAAACGGCACGTTCATCCAGGAGCGCGCACCGGGGCTGACCGGGTTCGAGTAGAAGTCGGACGTGTCGATGGCCTCGTACAGCTTGCGCGCCTTGCGCTCGTTGATGACGGCCATCGCCTCGACACCGCCCTGCGCGAGCAGCCACCTGAAAATATGGTCGGCCACGTACCACGCAAAGGTCGGCGGCGTGTTCGTCATGGAGTCCGACTCTGCGTAAGCGCGCCACGTCATCAGGTGCGGCAGGTTGTCCGGCGCCCGCTCGAGCAGGTCCTTGCGCACGATGACCAACGTGATGCCGGCCGGGCCGATGTTCTTCTGCGCGCCGGCGTAGATGACACCGAAGCGATCGACGTCGATAGGACGCGACAGGATCGTGCTCGACATGTCGGCGACCAGCGGCACGTCCGTCTCCGGAACGAAATGGAATTCGACGCCGGCGATGGTTTCGTTCGGAACGTAGTGCAGGTATGCCGCACCGTCACTGAGCTGCCACTCCGACGGGTCGGGTATGTACGTGAAGTTGCGGTCCGACGCATCCGCAGCAACCGTGACGTTGCAGAACTTTTTCGCCTCGCCCGCGGCCTTCTTGCCCCAGCTTCCGGTGACGACGTAGTCGGCGGCGGCGCCCGGCGCGGCGAGATTGAGGGGCGTCATCGACATCTGCAGCGTCGCGCCGCCCTGCGGGAACAGCACGGCATAGTCGTCGGACACGTGCAGCAACTTGCGCAGGTTTGCTTCGGCGCGCGCCGCGAGCTCGATGAATTCCGCGCTGCGGTGGCTGACTTCCATCACCGACATGCCGGTACCCTGCCAGTCCGGAATATCGTTTCGGATGTTATCAAGTACTTCGAGAGGCAGTGCGGCAGGACCGGCACTGAAGTTGTAGACGCGAGACATGTCGCAGGGGTCCTTGCTTGGAGAAGAATTCGCTGTGCGGAGACGCAACTATAGGGCGCGTATTGTTACGGTTTGCAGCCGGTAATGCACTACCCGATCGGCATATTCTCAGAAGGCGCCTTTCTAAGCACCGGCAGCGAACGCCGGTGTTATTCCTCGTCGTCCATCAACTCGATCTTTGCAAGACCGACGAGCCGCTGACCTGACTCGACGCGAATCAGGCGCACGCCCTGCGTGTTCCTGCCCATGACGGAGATGTCGTTCACCGGCGTGCGCACGAGCGTGCCGTTCGAACTGATGAGCATGATCTCGTCCTCGTCACGCACCTGCAGCGCGCCCACGGTGCGTCCGTTGCGCTCCGTCGTCTGGATGGCGATGACGCCCTGCCCGCCGCGGCCCTGCACCGGGAAATCCTCGATGCGCGTCCGCTTGCCGTAGCCGTTTTCCGTCGCCGTCAGCACGAGGCCGTCCTGGACGATGGCGAGCGCGATGACATGGTGTTCCTTCGGCAGCCGGATGCCGCGAACGCCCGCAGCGCCACGCCCCATCGGCCGCACGTCCTCTTCCTTGAAGCGGATGCTCTTTCCGGAACTCGCCACGAGCAGGATGTCCTGCTTGCCGTCGGTGATGGCCGCGTTAACGAGATGATCGCCGTTGCGCAGGTCGATCGCGATGATGCCGCTGGAACGCGGGCGCGAGAACTGCGCGAGCGACGTCTTCTTCACGGTACCGCCGGACGTCGCCATGAAGACGAAACTTTCCTCGTCGAATTCCCGGACCGGCAGCAGCGTATTGATGCGCTCTCCGTCCTCCAGCGGCAGCAGGTTCACGATCGGCTTGCCGCGTGACCCGCGGCTCGCCTGTGGCACCTGGTACACCTTCAGCCAGTAGACCTTGCCGCGGCTGGAGAAGCACAGAATCGTGTCGTGCGTGTTCGCCACGAACAGCTTGTCGACGAAGTCCTCGTCCTTGACCTTGGTTGCCGACCGGCCGCGGCCGCCGCGGCGCTGCGCCTGGTAGGCGTCGATCGGCTGGGACTTCGCGTAGCCGCCGTGCGACAAGGTGACCACGACGTCCTCCTGCGGAATCAGGTCCTCGACGCTCAGGTCGGTGTGGTCCTGCACGATCTCGGTACGGCGTGCGTCGCCGTACGTCTCGCGGAGATTCCGGAGCTCTTCGCGAATGACGTCGAGCAGCAGATCCGGGTCGGCCAAAATACTCGAAAGCTCTTTAATCTTTACAAGTATTTCTTTGTATTCATTCAGGATTTTCTCTTGCTCAAGCCCGGTCAGGCGGTGCAGCCGGAGATCGAGAATCGCCTGCGCCTGGACCGGCGAGAGACGATAACGGCCGCCATCGAGACCGTAGAGGCCTTCGAGCCCATCGGGCCGGGTGTCCATCCGGCCGGCGCGCTCGAGCATGCCGGTGACCGCGCCCGGCGCCCAGCTTGCCTCGACCAGCGCCTCTTTCGCTTCCGCGGGCGACGGCGAGCGCTTGATCAGCGCGATGACCTCGTCGATGTTCGCGAGCGCGACCGCCTGCCCTTCCAGCACGTGGGCGCGGTCCCGGGCCTTGCGCAGGTCGAAGATCGTCCGGCGGGTGACCACCTCGCGGCGGTGCGACAGGAACGCCTCCAGCACCTGCTTCAGGTTCAGCAGCTTCGGCTGTCCTTCGTGCAGCGCCACCATGTTGATGCCGAACACGGTCTGCATCGGCGTCTGCTTGTACAGGTTGTTCAGGATCACGTCGCTGAGCTCGCCGCGCTTGAGCTCGATGACGATGCGCATCCCGTCCTTGTCGGACTCGTCGCGCAACTCGCTGATACCGTCAATGCGCTTGTCGCGCACCAACTCGGCGATCTTCTCGATCAGACGGGCCTTGTTGACCTGGAACGGCAGCTCGGTGACGACGATCCGCTCCCGGTCGTTTTTGAATTCCTCGATGCGCGTCCGCGCCCGGACGTGAACCCGGCCGCGGCCCGTGCGGTACGCGGACAGGATGCCGGCCGCGCCGTTGATGATGCCGGCGGTCGGGAAATCGGGGCCCGGCACGTGCTCCATGAGCCCGGTGACGTCGATCGCCGGGTCGTCGATCAGGGCGAGGCAGGCATTGACGACCTCGGTGAGATTGTGCGGCGGAATGTTCGTTGCCATGCCGACGGCGATCCCGGAGGAGCCGTTGACGAGCAGGTTTGGCACGCGCGTCGGCAGTACCGAGGGTTCGCGTTCGTTGCCGTCGTAATTCTCGACGAAATCGACCGTCTCCTTCTCGATGTCGGCGAGCAATTCGTGCGCGATCCGCGACATGCGGACCTCGGTGTAGCGCATGGCCGCCGGCGCGTCGCCGTCGACCGACCCGAAGTTGCCCTGCCCGTCGACGAGCAGGTAGCGCATCGAGAACGGCTGCGCCATGCGCACCATCGTGTCGTAGATCGCGGAATCGCCGTGCGGGTGGTACTTACCCATCACGTCACCGACGACGCGGGCGGACTTCTTGTACGCCTTGTTGTAGTCGTTCCCGAGCTCCCGCATCGTGTGCAGGATGCGGCGATGCACCGGTTTCAGCCCGTCACGAACGTCGGGCAACGCGCGCCCGACGATGACGCTCATCGCGTAGTCCAGGTAGGACTGCTGCATCTCCTCTTCGAGGCTAACGGACAGCAGTTCCTGAGCAACTTCAGCCATATCTTGCTCTTTCCTCAGCCAACATCGGTTGTCAAAGCTCCCGCCCGGCACCCCTCGTCGGGGGTGCCCGAAATCAACGAAACGTCCTGGATTGCACCGGGATCCGGATCAGCTTTCAGGGCCGGTTCCCGCTTGCCTGACCGCCTTGAAATTGCTGGCTTTCCGGCAGCTTCGGGAGCCTCGAAACCGGGGTGCAATGATACCACAGGTGCGTATACTGCGCTCTCTCATGGAGCACCGTGACGCCCCGAATCTGCACCGCCGGCGCGCGCCGATCCGGCGGCCTGAATCAGCGTAAAATGACGCGTTTCGGCGTGCCGCGGATGTTGCGCGGTACGCGGAGCGGATCCCGGGTTCCCGGAGTGTGGCAGCAGGATGAACGAAGACACCACGATCAACGTCGACGCGGCAGAAGTCGCCAAGTTTGACGCACTCGCCTCGCGCTGGTGGGATCCGGGCGGCGATTTTCGCACCCTGCACGAGATCAACCCGCTGCGCCTCGACTGGATCCGCGCCCGGGCCGGTCTGGACGGCCTGCGCGTCGTCGACGTCGGTTGTGGCGGCGGCATCCTGGCCGAGTCCATGGCCGGGCTCGGCGCGCATGTGACGGGCATCGACATGGCCGAGGGCCCACTCGCCGTCGCGCGCCTGCACCTGGCCGAATCCGGGGCCGAGGTTGACTACCGGCGCATGACCGCCGAACAACTGGCGAAGGACGAGCCCGGCCGCTTCGACGTCGTGACCTGCCTCGAGATGCTCGAGCACGTTCCAAACCCGGCCGCGGTCATCAACGCCTGCGCGACACTGGTCAAGCCTGGCGGCCACGTATTCTTTTCGACCATCAACCGGACACCGAAGTCCTTCCTTTTCGCGATCGTCGGCGCCGAGTACGTGCTGAAGATGCTGCCTGCCGGCACCCACGAATACCGCAAGTTCATCCGGCCCTCGGAACTGGAGGAATGGGCGCGGCACGCCGGCCTGGCGCTCGCCGACAGCACCGGGATGCACTACGACCCGCTGTCGCGGGGGTACTCGCTCGGGCCGGGCCTGGACGTCAACTACCTGCAGTCCTACCGGCGCGAGGCCGACTGAGCATGGCCATGGGCTCGCTCGTCATCGATCCGGTCTGGGTCCGCGTCGTATTGCCCGCTGTCGCCGCCGGGCTCGTGGTCGGCGCCCTGCTCGGCTGGGCGCTGGCGGCGCGCAAAACCCGGCGCCTGGCCGATCGCCTGAAGACCCAGGAGACGCTAGAGCGCGAACGCGAGCAGGCGCTGGAGATGGCGAATGCGCGCCTCGTCCAGTCGTTCTCCGAACTCAGCACCCGGTCCCTGCGCGACAACAGCCAGAGCTTCCTGCAGCTCGCAGAGCAGCACCTCAACGTGCACAGCGAAAAGGCCAAGCGCGAGCTCAGCGAGCGCGAGAAGGCGGTCGAAGGCCTAGTCAAGCCGATCCGCGAGGCCCTGGACGCGGCGCGCACGCAGATCGACGCGCTGGAGAAGTCGCGCAGCGAAGCCTACGGCGGCATTCGGGCCCAGCTCGAGGCCATGCAGGCCAACCAGAAGACGCTGCAGCAGGAAACCAAGAACCTGGTCAACGCGCTGCGCCGGCCCGAAGTTCGCGGCCGCTGGGGCGAAATCACGCTGCGACGCCTCGTCGAACTCGCCGGGATGGTCGAGCATTGTGACTTCCAGGAGCAGGTCCATACGGCCGGCGAATCGACCAGCATTCGCCCGGACATGATCGTGCGCATGCCGGACCGTCGCGAACTCGTCGTCGACGTGAAGACGCCTCTCGATGCGTACCTCGCCGCCGCCGAGGCAGCCACCGACGACGAGCGCAAGGCTCAGCTGGAACGTCACGCCCGCAACGTCCGCAGCCACATTCGCCTGCTCGCCTCCAAGAGCTACTGGGAACAATTCGACGAGAGCCCGGAGTTCGTCATCCTGTTCATTCCGGGCGACCAGTTCCTGAGCGCCGCGCTCAACGAACAGGGCGACCTCATCGAGTACGCGTTGTCGAACCAGATCATCCTGGCGACGCCCACCAGCCTGGTCGCGCTTCTGAAGGCCGTCGCCTACGGCTGGCGCCAGATGGCGCTCGCCGAAAACGCCAAGGAGATCCGCGTACTGGCGGAGGACCTGTACGGCCGGCTCGGCACGTTCGTCAGCCACATGAACCGGATGGGCCGCCAACTGGCGTCCAGCGTGGACACCTACAACAAGGCCGTCGGTTCACTGGAACGCAGCGTGCTGCCGGGCGCCCGGAAGTTCGTGGAGCTCGGCGTGCACGAGAAGAAGGAGATCGAGCGCCTGCAATCACTGGAGCCCGTCCCGCGCACGCTGGTGGAGCCCGGCGACGACGACAATGCCGGCCACGCCGGTCCCGACAACGACAAGACGCTGCAGTAGGACATGAGCATCGATCCGAAGACCTATACCCCGCCCGACGGCCTGCTCGCAGGACGCGTCATCCTGATCACCGGCGCGAATGACGGCATCGGGCGCGCACTCGCGCTCGCGGCGGCACGCCTCGGCGGCCAGGTCGTCCTGCACGGCCGCAACACGGCGGGCCTGGAAAAAGTCTACGACGAAATCGAGGCGATCGACGGCGCGCCGCGGCCCTCGATCGCCGTGCTGGACCTGGCCAACGCGAATGCCGAGGCCTACCAGTCGCTCGCGGCAAGCCTCGATGACGAGTTCGGGCGGCTCGACGGCCTCGTCGTGAACGCCGCCATACTGGGCGAGCGTTTCGCCATCGAGCAGTACGACGCAGTACTCTGGCAGCGGGTCATGCACGTCAACCTGACGACCGCGTTCGCGCTGACGCAAATCTGCCTGCCGCTGCTGCGCCGCGCCGACGACCCGTCGGTCGTGTACACGACCAGCAGCGTCGGCCGCCGCGGCAAGGCGTTCTGGGGTGCCTACGCGGTGTCGAAATTCGGCATCGAGGGGTTGTCACAGGTGCTGGCCGACGAGCACCGGCACAGCGCGCTGCGTTCGAACTGCGTGAACCCGGGCGCCACGCGCACGAAGATGCGCCTCGCCGCCTACCCGGCGGAAGACCGCTCGGTGTTGAAAGGCCCCGACGAGGTGCTCGCCCCATACCTCTACCTGCTGGGGCCGGACAGCCGCGGCGTCACCGGACAGAGCGTCGACGCACAGTAAGAATTTAGTCGAGGTTAGCGCCTTTTCTTTCTGATTTTACTGCGTTTTTTAGGCTCTGAATCCGGCGCCTTGAGACCTGCTGCAGCGTACAGGGCCGCGACCTCCGGTGCCGCCAGCGGCGCCCATTTGCCGCGCCGCAGACCGCGCGGCAGGCCCAGGGGCCCGTAGGCCGTGCGAATCAGCCGGCTGACCTCGAAGCCCAGCGCCTCGAACATGCGCCGCACTTCGCGATTGCGTCCCTCGCGCAGGCTGACGTTGAACCAGCGGTTCGCCCCGTCGCCACCACCTTCCTCGACCGATTCGAAACGGGCGAGCCCGTCGTCCAATTCGATGCCCGCCGTCAGCCGCGCCAGGTCGTCGGCCCCCGGCTCGCCGCGCACACGCACCGCGTAGCAGCGCAGCACCTGCCGGGACGGATGCATGAGTGCGTTGGCGAGCGCGCCGTCGGTCGTGAACAGGAGCAGGCCGGTCGTGGCGATGTCCAGGCGCCCCACCGCGATCCAGCGCGCGCCGCGCAGCGCCGGCAGACTGTCGAACACGGTGGCACGCCCTTCCGGGTCCCGGCGCGTCGTCACTTCGCCCTGCGGCTTGTGGTACACGAGACACCGGGGCTCCTGGCGCGCAGCCGGAAGTGCCAGCCGCCGGCCGTCGAGAAGGACCGTCTCGCCGCCGGACAGGGACTCGCCGAGCTGGGCGACGTGCCCATCCACGGTCAGCCGGCCTTCGCGGATCCAGCCCTCGACCTGGCGACGCGAACCGTGCCCCGCGGCCGCCAGGACTTTCTGGATGCGGTCGGCCAAGCGGCGTCAGCCGTGGCCGGATTCAGCCGGGTCGGGCCATTCCGAGACGACGAGTTCTTCGTCGAGATCGCCGTCCGCGCGGTGCTTCTCGTCGTCCTGCTCGTCCATGTCGTCGGCGAGAGGCACCAACTCGGGCAGGTCGACATGCCCCTCGTCCTCGTCGTCCGAGGCACCCGCTTCGTCGACGGCGGCCGCTGCCGCGCCGTCCTCCGACGCATCCGCTTCCGCTTCCGGCTGCAGAACCGGCACCTCCGCGGTCGGCGTTTCCTCGTCGCCGCCCGCCGGCGCCGGGTCGGCAGGCTCGTTGCCCGTGGTGTCTTCGTCGACGTCCGGCAAGTCGAGTTGTACCCGCAGACTCTCCCAGTCGGACAGGTCGGCGAGTTCCGGCAGGTCGTCGAGCTTCTTCAGCCCGAAGTAGTCGAGGAACGATTTCGTCGTGCCGAACATTGCCGGCCGGCCGGGCACGTCGCGATGACCGACGACACGTACCCACTCCCGCTCCATCAGCGTGCGAATGATATTGCTGCTGACCGACACACCACGGATCTCCTCGATCTCGCCGCGCGTGATCGGCTGCCGATAGGCAACCAATGCAAGGGTCTCGAAGAGTGCGCGTGAGTACCGCGGCGGCCGCTCCTCCCACAGCTTCTGCAGCCGGTCGGCCATCGCCGCTTTAACCTGCATGCGGAAGCCGGACGCGACCTCGAGGATCTCGATGCCCCGCGCGGAATAGTCCTCATTGAGGCCTTCGATCGCCTTGCGAATCTCGGCCTTCTCCGGCGTCGAGCGGCCGTCGAACAAGCCTTGCAGCTGATCGATGCTCAGAGGGCGCCCTGCAGCGAGCAGCGCTGCTTCTATGAAGTACTGTATTTCCTGCTGTTCCATGAACTCACACTGATTGAATTGGCGCCGCTTACCCTGCGTCGCCGGTATCTGCCATCGGCAATTCGGAATCGCCTTCCACCAGCCGTACTTTCGAGGCGGCCCGCACGTGTAGCGGCGCGAACTCGTCGGATTGAACGACTTCGATGACCGACTCCTTCAGCAGTTCCAACACGGCAATAAACGTGACCGCAACGCCCATGCGCCCTTCCTCGGGGTCGAACAGGCTGACGAAGTTCGTGAACGTGCTCGCGCGAATGCGCGACAGAATCTCCGACATGCGCTGCCGTACCGACAGCGGCTCGCGCTGTACGTGAAGGTTCGAAAACATCTCGGCACGTTTCAGCACATCGTGAAACGCGAGAAGCAGTTCCTTCATTGTAATGTCGGGCAGCTTCGTCACCACCTTGCGCTCCGGCGCTTCGGCCGAAACCGGGTAGACGTCGCGCTCGAGCCGCGGTAGATCCGAAATATCCTGCGCCGCTTTCTTGTAGCGCTCGTACTCCTGCAAGCGCCGCACAAGCTCGGCGCGCGGATCTTCCTCGTCTTCCTCTTCCGTCTGCGGGCGCGGCAACAGCATGCGCGACTTGATCTCCGCGAGCATCGCGGCCATGACGAGGTACTCGCCGGCGAGCTCGAGCTGCATCTCCTGCATCAGCTCGATGTACTGGACGTACTGCTTCGTAATCTCGGCGATGGGGATGTCGAGGATATCGATGTTCTGCCGGCGAATCAGGTAGAGCAGCAGGTCGAGCGGACCCTCGAAGGCCTCGAGGAACACCTGCAGCGCGTACGGCGGAATGTAGAGATCCTGCGGCAGCGTCGTGATTGGCTCTCCATCGACGACGGCGAACGGCATTTCGCCCTGCGCCGGCGACGTGGCCTCGTCCTGCACGGGCTTGGGCGCGTCCTCCTTGCTCAGGACCTTGAGTTCGGGTTTCATTCGGGGGTTCCGGTCGGTAAGGGCGCATTCTAGCGCAAATCCGCCTCGGAGCGGATCAGCGCAGCGCGTCCACCGCGCCCCGCCCGACCCGGAGAATTTCGACACTGCCGTGCGACAGGTCGAGCACGGTGGTCGGCTCGACGCCGACCGGGCCGCTGTCGATGATCACGTCGACATCGTGCCCCACCCTGTCCTCGATATCCTGCGGGTCGGTGAGCGGCATTTCGTCGCCAGGCAGCGACAGTGTGGAACTCATGATGGGCTCTCCCAGGCCTTCGAGCATGGCACGCACAACGGCGTGGTCCGGCACGCGCAGACCGATGGTGCGCCGTTTCGGGTTCTGCAGGCGCTTGGGCACTTCCCGAGTGGCGGGGAGAATAAATGTGTACGGGCCGGGCGTCAGGCTGCGAATGAGCCGGTACGCCCAGTTGTCGACCCGGGCATAGGTACTGATCTCCGAGAGGTCGCTGCAGACCAGCGTGAAGTTGTGGGACTTGTCGGTGCGCCGGATCCGGTGAATACGGTCCATTGCGCGTTTGTCGCCGATGTGACAGCCGAGCGCGTAACACGAGTCCGTCGGGTAGGCGACCAGTTCCCCACCGTGCAGCGCCTGCACGACCGAGTCCACGAGGCGCGGTTGCGGGTTCGACGGATGGATTTCGATGAGGCGTGCCACGCGGCGCATTTTAGGCCAGCAAACGGCGTCTGCAAGTGCCGCGCCGACGGCAGGCTTTTTCAACCCATTCAAGCTATCATCCCCCTCCCTTTCCCATGCCGACGGGCCGGCAATGCAGCTGCTTTTCGAATTCCTCCCGCTGATTCTCTTCCTCGCAGCCTTCTACCTGAAGGACATCTACTTCGCTGTAGCCGTGCTGATGGTTGCCATGCCGATCGGCTTCGCGATCAAGTATTACCGGACCCGGACCGTCGACAAGATGTACCTGTGGTCCACGGTGTTCCTGCTGGTTGCCGGTACCGCGACGCTGTATTTTCGGAACCCGAAGTTCCTTTACTGGAAACCCACCGTCTTCTACTGGGTCGTTGGGGCAGTGTTCCTTGCCAGCACCTGGGTTGGCGACCGTCCGCTGGTGCGCCGCTTCTTCGACATGACCGGCGAGTTGCCGACATCCAACCTGCCGGCGGAATCGTGGCGCCGGCTGAACCTGGTCTGGGTGTTGTTCTTCGCCGCCATGGGACTGATCAACATCTACGTGGCCTATACGTTTTCGGAAGCGGTATGGGCCAACTTCAAGGTCTTCGGACTGCTGGGCCTTACACTGATATTCATGCTGGCCCAGGGCATGTGGCTGTTCTCGCGGCTGGATGCCAACGCACCGGGCGAAGAGGAATCCTAGGGAGACGCCGATGTGGTACGCCATCATGAGCGAAGATGTTTCTGACAGCCTGCCGCTACGCGCGAAAGCACGGCCGGCACACCTCCAGCGCCTGACGCAATTGCGCGACGAGGGACGCCTGTTGGTTGCGGGTCCGCACCCGTCGATTGACTGCGAAGACCCGGGAGACGCGGGCTTCTCCGGAAGCCTGGTGGTGGCGGACTTCGACTCGCTTGCGGACGCCGAATCCTGGGCTGCCGAAGACCCCTACCAGGCCGCCGGCGTCTATGCCCGTATCGTCGTCAAACCGTTCAAGGCCGTCCTGCCGTGACCGAGGAGCGCCTCGCCGCCATCGAAAAACGGCTCGCTGAGGCGTTTTCGCCGACCCGGCTGCTGGTCAAGGACCAGAGCCACCTGCATGCCGGGCATGCGGGTGCTCGGGACGGTCGCGGCCATTTCGACGTGCTGGTCGTTGCCGAGACATTCGTTGGCCGTTCGCGCCTCCAGCGCCACCGTGACGTGTACGAATGCCTGTCCGACCTGCTGCAATCGGATATTCACGCATTGCGCATCAAGGCCTATTCTCCCGAGGAATTCGCAAAGAATCGGCCTGAATAGGCTATGATGTGCGCCCTCTTCAATTCAGGATTTTCCGAATGTCTATGAATCGGACCGGACGCCGGGTCTTTCGGCGCACCGCAATTGCCATCGGTTTGCTGAGCGCGGGCCTTGCCGTCGCGGAGACAGAGTTGACCGTCAACGGCGTCACGGTCGACAGCTCAGTTGTCGACATTTACGCGCAGTCGCGGCTGCAGAAGCCCGCGGCACAGGTCTCGGAAAGCGAGCGCGCCATGCTCGTGGAGGAGCTCACCGATATCTACCTGCTGACCACGCAGTCGAGGGCGAAGGAACTCGCCGAGACGCCGGAACTTAAGGCACAGATCGAACTGCAGAAGCGCGGAATCCTGGCGCAGGCCACCGCTGCTGACTTTCTCGACCGGAACCAGGCGACAGACACCGAGATCGCGGCGGAATACGCGAAGCAAATTGAGCTGGCACCGCAGACGCAGTTCAAAGCCCGGCACATCCTGGTTGAATCACAGTCTGCCGCAAACGAGCTGATCGCCGAACTGGATGGCGGCGCCGACTTCGCGGAACTGGCGAAGTCCAACTCGACCGGCCCATCCGGGCCGAATGGTGGTGATCTCGGCTGGTTCACACCTGATCAGATGGTCGCGCCATTCTCCGCTGCCGTCGAAGCCCTGGAAGACGGCGCCTACACAGAGGCACCGGTGCAAACGCAATTCGGCTGGCACGTGATCATGCGTGAAGAAAGCCGCGCCGCAACCCCGCCGACGCTCGAGAGCGTGCGCGACATGGTCAAGCAAAGTGTCGAGCAGCGGAAACTGCAGGAGTACCTGACGCAGCTGCGCGAACTTAACAATTAGCGCTGCTCTTTTACTTAATCTCGAAAAAAAGGGCGCCGTGAGGCGCCCTTTTTTGTTGCCGAATTTGAACTGTGATTCTGGTCACATCATCGAATCAGCCGCATCCCTACTATTTCCCGCGAGTCATCCCTAATCGCTCGGGGGTGGCTCCTCCAACCCTCGCATCTCCTTTTAGGTTGATACGAGAACTAAGTCGGCAGGGACGCCGACTTTTTTTTGCTCAAAGAAAAAGGCTGCCTTTCGGCAGCCTTTTCCCGTAGGAGAAAGGGCGAACGATCCTGTCCGAATTCCAATGAGCGAATTTGGAATTGCCCTTTCAATCTTTGCCGCTTCAGAAGCGGTTCGCCTCTCCCGCGACTAGCAAGCCACGTTCATTCGGCTGCGTGCCCTTGAATGACCAGACTGCACCCTTGCCACGCACTCCATTGGCGAGACTCGGCGTGTAATCGATATCAAGACCACCGATAGATATGCGTCCAGACGCAGCGTCCACGGCCGACGGAATACCGGTCACGAACACTTCAGTTGCGCCAGGTACATACTGCTCAGCGGAGATCGAAACGCTATCGGCGTAAAGGTACCCAGGCCCGGCGATCGAACCTTCAACTGATACGAGGTCACCAACGGCGATGTCGCTTAGTGTCGATAGTCCTACCAGTACGGTTTGACCGAGAGAACTGAACGAACCGTTGTTTCGATCAATAGAATCAACCGGTCCCGTGAGTAGCACGTCAGCTTGATCAATTCCCAAGACGTCGGCTTGATCTATGCCCAGCACGTCCGCCTGGTCGATGCCGAAGACGTCGGCCTGATCGATGCCCTGCACGTCAGCCTGGTCAATACCGAAGACGTCGGCTTGATCAATACCGAAAACGTCGGCTTGATCAATACCGAAAACGTCGGCCTGATCGATACCCTGCACGTCAGCCTGGTCAATACCGAAAACGTCAGCTTGATCAATACCCAGCACGTCGGCCTGGTCAATGCCGAAGACGTCGGCCTGATCGATACCCAGCACGTCCGCCTGATCAATGCCGAAGACGTCGGCCTGATCGATACCCTGGACGTCAGCCTGGTCAATACCGAAGACGTCGGCTTGGTCGATGCCGAAGACGTCGGCCTGATCGATGCCCTGCACGTCGGCCTGGTCGATGCCGAAGACGTCAGCCTGGTCAATACCTAGCACGTCGGCTTGGTCGATGCCGAGGACGTCGGCTTGATCGATACCAAGCACATCGGCCTGGTCAATGCCCAGAACGTCAGCTTGGTCGATGCCGAGGACGTCGGCTTGGTCGATACCCAGCACATCGGCCTGGTCAATGCCGAGGACGTCGGCTTGGTCAATTCCCAGCACGTCAGCTTGGTCGATGCCCAGCACGTCGGCCTGGTCAATGCCTAGTACGTCGGCTTGGTCGATTCCCAGCACATCGGCCTGGTCAATACCCAGAACATCGGCTTGGTCGATACCCAGAACATCGGCCTGGTCGATACCCAGCACGTCGGCCTGGTCAATGCCCAGCACGTCAGCCTGGTCAATGCCCAGCACGTCAGCCTGGTCAATGCCCAGCACGTCGGCCTGGTCAATGCCCAGCACGTCGGCTTGGTCGATGCCACGGACAGAACTCTGCGTGCCAGCCGCGAAAGTCTCGCATGGCATCCAGAGTGCAACTAGCGTCGCTCCCAGAACCAATGCAGTTCTGGCGCCTATTGCGCTTCTCATAATTTTCGCTCCCAAATTTCGGCCCATCATCTTTGGGCCTAACTCCAACCTTCCTTAGAAAGGTGGCTGCCGCATCCTTCGACAACCGTTAAACTGGTACCTTGCTAACAAATACTCATTTAATTCGGAATAATTCGCTCAATTCTTCCGAAATTTCGACAAATCTTATTCTGCGTCTGCTTCTATGCCTCGCTGATGTAAGATATCGCGGAGTTCTTGGCGATCTTTCAAATCATCAACGTAGTGAACCATGTAAAAGCCTGTACTCTTGCGCACTTCATTGGGTATGTTTTTCTTCTCATTCGCTGAGAACCAAACGTCTAGTTCTTCGAGAAAGTTTTGACCTCGCTCCTTAATGTACTGATCGAACAGGTCAATGACATTCTGAGTGCATCCCTCATCGGCGAATACTTGCCTATCGAAATAGCCGCTTCCCTCTGCCTCTTTGTCTATGTTCTTCGCGGCGGTGGAAAATACCCGATAACCAATTTCTCCCAACCTTCGAATCAGCTTCGGCGAAAGCGCTTCGTGCACGTAGTTTCTGCGTACCGCCTTATATCGACCGTCAACCTCCACCACAGAACCGGACCGTAATAGTTCGTCGAGCATTTGTTTCGGCGCCATATCGCCGCTGTAGCTCTTCACTAGTTCTGTAAACGTAGGTTCATCCTGGCTATTCGACACATACGGTAAGTCCAATGGGATCCCGTATGGGCCTGTGTACATAGGATCATTGAACCAACCCGCCAAAACTCTTTCCGGCCGGGAATACTTCTTGTCTCTCGAGTCTTCAAAAGTCACCCGGTCAATTACGTTCTTTACTTCTTTCCGGGTAAGACCTGTAAGTATTGCGACCCGCGACTTGTTGACTCTTCCCTCAACCTCGAAGTCTCGAAGCGCCGACTCCACGTACACTTCTTTCGCGGACTCCGAAAACTCTGCATGTGTAACGCCTTGAGCTATCAATAGCCGCACTAATGGCTTGAGCATTAGCTTTAGCGCGCCCTTTAAATGGTCCTTTACCTTTTCCGCCATCTATGGGCATCCTGTTTGACATAAACGTACCACCACAGTTAAGCCTCCACAATCAGCAGGAAGTGAGAAAATTGGGATTCTTTTCCCCAATACCGTCAATTCTTAACGAAGAATCTGCGACTTACCTTACCGACGTGCCCATTCAAGAGAGACAGGCCACGTAAGTGCCAGATATTGTTAAGTTTAACCCAAGCACAGGAATACGGCGAACTTGGGCAATGGCCGAAAGATAACGACTGGGGCTTCCGATCTAGCAAATTGCTCTCTCAGAACGAAAATGGCAATAAGGCACCAATATCGCTCAAGAGAGCTACTAAACGCGCATCGGTTTCACACGAAACTACTATTCGCCAAGCAAGAATGCTTACTTTTGCGGCCGCAGATACTTACTCGGATGTTCATCTAGAACGTTTGGCGCCCACCCCGCCACAGTATCCCGAACTAGATGTTTGCTGACGTAAAAATAGAGTGGAATTACGGGCTGGTCAGCCAACAAGATTTGCTCAGCCTTTGCCAAGAAGGTTGCTCGTTCAGAGACATCCGTTTCAGTTCTTGCGATCTGAATCAGCTCATCGAATGCACTGTTCTTGTACTTCGTATAGTTCGATGAACTGTGGCTCTCGAATACCTCGAGAAAATTCTCTGCGTCGTTGTAGTCTCCAGTCCAACTAAGACGAAAAACTTGGATACTCTTGTCATCCTGAATTTGGCTTAGCAAGACTCGATAGTCTAGGCTTACGATGTCAACTTCTATGCCAAGTACGTCATACCACATAGACTGAATCGCAATCGCAATTCGCTTTTGAACGTCTGAGTTATTGTAGTGAAGTGTAAGCCGCTCTTCATTGGCTAGAAATCGGGATGCGTACTTGCTTGCTTTGAGCAGTGATCTTGCTCGATCGTACTTCGCCGCGACATTCGTCTCATGTTCATCCCGAAGGGAGTAATCGAACCCGTTTACACCTGGCGGAACCCAGCCTACCGCGGGTAACTCTCCACGTCCCAACAGCTTTGTGACAATTACATCTCTGTCGATAGCAAGACTTAGAGCTTGCCGCAACTCCAAATCATCACCTATTGACGGGTGATCTAGGTTAAAACCGAAATAGAAGACCCCTAAATATGGTGACACTCGAAGTTCCGATGGGTGTTCCTCCCGCACTTTGTCAAAGATACTGGCGGGTACATTGCCCGTAACGTCCAGTTCCCCTGCTCTGTATCTGCTGTACTCGGCGGACTCCTCTACAATATGGTAGTTGACCACGTCGTAGCTTGTGTTTCGGCTATCCCAGTAGTGGTCGCTTTTTTCCAGCCTAATTAAAGAATTGTCGTCCCAATTTGCTAGAACGTACGGGCCGTTCGAGACCCGCAGCTCATCCGAGGATGCCTCATGGTCGCGGATTGGAAACGTGGCGGGATGCGTAAGCTTCTGAAGGAACGTAGCCGATGGGTTTTTCAATCGAACCTGTAGTGTGTATTGATCCAGCGCCACGATAGCCAATTCGTTCGCGGCAGCTCGCCCTTCAAGAATCTCATCGTAATTTCTTATGTCGGAGATAACGGAAGAGTTTCGCGCCGGCCGATCGGGATCCGCAAGTCGCTGGAATGCTGCTACAAAGTCAGCTGCTGACACGGGATGGCCGTCGGACCAGCGGGCGCTTTCTCTTATTCTGAACGTGTATTCCCGACCATCATCACCAATGATCCAGCTTTCCGCCGTCCCAGGTACAACCTCGCCATCTGCCGATATGGCAACCAGCCCTTCGCCCAGATCCCGCAAGACAGCTCGAGACTGGTTCGAGCTAAACATTCTCGGGTCGAGCGACTCGGGCGCACCGTTGATTCCTCTATTGAGTATCGATTGCCCGGCGCCACGTTCGGCGTCACAGCCGACCACGAGCCATCCAATACAGATAGCAAGCGAACCCAAGACGAGGTAGGACGTCAGACGCCGCGAGTTTTTCACCGATCTTTTAGTCATCGGTTCTTATTGTAGCTCTAGCGCATCGCAGAATCTAAAGACCTACCCCATCAGTCGCGCAACAGGCTTGATTCTCAAACCTGAATACTGGGGCGGGACTTGCACCGGTTGGGCAGACTAGCCGCAACGACAATCAGTACGGGCCGATTATTTCAGCTCGGCTACGACCGTAGGCATCTCTTGTTCGAAGAACTAACCTGTTCGCTGGCACTGGTGCGTAGGAGCCGGCACAAGAATGAATATGCTTACGACTCCCAAACACCGGCCATTCTTTCATCCCGTTCTTCAAAAAAGTACAACCCTACGGCGACAACCCCGACTTCGGTTTCCTTCTTTGACTCTTTGGCTAGCTTCTCATAGCCCATGAAAAGGTCATCGAACGAATTTGCGAGCTCAGAAAGCCTATCCTGACTAATTCTCTTGATCTTTGGCATGTCGGACTTTCTTATCTCTCCGGTATAGGCTGTAAGTTGAGCCCAATTTGTCTCGTTCTTGTCGGGATTAGTGTTGTGCGCAATGTTGGACAATAACGCGTATGCGCTGTGCTTCAGTGCCATTACAAGGTATTCGTGCTCGATCTTGGGGTGGACTTCCCGCCTCAGCACAGTGAGATTGCCATCGGCGTCTTCCTCTATGGCGTGAACACGCTTGAGTTCGGTCCTCATCGCGCCAGGCGGAATGTCACCCCCAAATCGCTTCACGAGTTCCGAGAACGAATTTGACTCACCAGCAAACGGAAGAGTTGCTGGCCTGCCTTCGTTGTCCAGAAAATCCTCTTCGGAATACCAACGGTGAAGAATCGTTGCCAATGGCGTCGTGCGCACGACGAGCGAATGGTGTCCCAAGTCATTCTTATCGCGAAGACGACGTACTTCTTTTCGTGTCAACCCTGTCATAACGGCAACACGCGAAATATTCGTCGGCCGTCCTCTGATACCGTACTCGGACGACGCTACGTCTACGAATGCGGATTTGGCGACCTCGGCGAACTCGCGAAAACCGATGCCGTAGCGAAGGAGGATTTTGGCGATGGGTCGGAGGACCACGAAGAACGCATCAAGAATTTGTTTTTGTATCGTGTCTTGCATGCGCGGTGAATATATTCATGTCCTCTGCAATTCGCTAGCAAAATGGGGAACATGGGAAAAATTGCCCAAGACTGTCGAGAAGGCACGAAACTTGTCTAGAAGAATTTACGGGGAAAACGGGCAGAAAAATGATTGCACCAGGAAGGCGCACGAATCAGAGGGGATTTTTCTTCTTTTATTTCAATCGCTTATGATCGACCTGAGCTCATCCTCGGTCAGAACGGTGACGCCAAGGTCCTCGGCCTTCTTGAGTTTTGATCCGGGCTTGTCACCGGCGACGACATAGCTCGTCTTCGCGGAAACGCTGCCGGTGACTTTTCCGCCCATCGAGACGATCAGATCCTTGGCTTGATCGCGCGTCATGCCGGATAGTGTTCCCGTAAGGACGAATGTCTGGCCAGCGAGCTTCCCATCGGTATTGCTGGCCGCGACCTCGCGTTCTTCCCACGTCACACCGGAGCGTTGCAACTCCCGAATCACGTCGAGGTTGTGGGATTCGCTGAAAAACGCCTTGATTCTTGACGCAACGACGGGTCCGACGTCCGCTACCTCCAGCAGCGCCGGCTCGTCGGCGCTCTGCAGCGCTTGCAGGTTGCCGAAGTGTCCAGCCAATGACATCGCGGTCGCCTCCCCCACATCGCGCACGCCGAGCGCGAACAGGAATCGGCTGAACGTCGTCGACTTGCTCTTTTCGATGGATTCGAGCAGGTTCTCGGCCGACTTTTCGCCCATTCGTTCGAGACCGGCGAGTTCGTCCCGGGTCAACGTATAGATGTCTGCCGGCGTATGCAGTCTGTCCAGCGAGACCAGTTGTTCGACCAGCTTCGCACCGAAACCCTCGATATCCATGGCTCGGCGCGACACGAAGTGCTTCAGCGCCTCGATGCGCTGCGCTGCACAGACGAGGCCGCCGGTACAGCGCGCAACAGCCTCCCCTTCCTCGCGGGTTACCGCTGAATCGCAGACCGGGCATTTTTTCGGAAGCCCCACTTTTCGCGCGCCTTTCGGGCGCCGGTCCGCGATGACGCCGACGACTTCCGGGATGACATCGCCAGCCCGACGCACGATGACTGTATCCCCGACCCGCACATCCTTGCGATGCAACTCGTCAATATTGTGCAGCGTGGCGTTGCTGACGGTAACCCCGCCGACGAAAACCGGCTCCAGCCTTGCCACCGGCGTCAGGGCGCCGGTTCGGCCGACCTGGAACTCGATGGCGCGGACCACGGTCAGCTCTTCCTGGGCCGGAAACTTGTGTGCAATGGCCCAGCGCGGCGCCCTGGAGACAAAGCCCAGCTCGCGCTGCTCCGAGATCCGGTTCACCTTATATACAACGCCGTCGATGTCGTACGGCAATCCGTCGCGCTTGCCCGCGATATCGTCGTAGTAGGCCTTGCATCCGTCGACACCGCTGACGACCCGTCGCTCCGGACAGGTCTTGAGCCCCCAGCCCTGCAGGCGGTCGAGCGTCTCACTGTGCGATGCACCGACATCGTCGCCCTCGACGTAGCCCACGCCGTACAGGTAGATGTCGAGGGGGCGCTGGGCCGTCAACTTCGGGTCCAGTTGCCGCAAGCTGCCAGCGGCCGCGTTGCGCGGATTGACGAACAGCTTGCCGCCCGTTTTCGCCGCTTCTTCGTTGTACGCCCTGAAGCCTTCGCGCGGCATGAAGACCTCCCCACGCACCTCGATCACACCGGGATAGCCGGACCCGCGCAAGCGGAGCGGCACACCGTCGATCGTACGGATGTTGTGCGTGATGTCTTCGCCAATGCGTCCGTCGCCCCGCGTCGCACCACGGACGAGCACGCCGGCCTCGTACAACAGGCTGACCGCTGCGCCGTCAAGCTTCGGCTCGGCGGCGTACTCCACCACCTCGCCCTCCTCGCGTTCCAGCTTCTCGCGAACGCGCCGGTCGAAGCTCTGCAGCTCCTCGTCGCTGAAGGCATTGTCCAGCGACAACATCGGTACCCGGTGCTCGACGGTACCGAACGCAGCAACCGGCTCGGCGCCCACGCGCTGCGTCGGCGAGTCCGGGGTCACCAGCTCCGGGTGGACTTCCTCGAGACCCTGGAGCTCGCGCATCAGGCGGTCGTACTCGATGTCCGGAATCTCCGGGTCATCCAGCACGTGGTAGCGGTAGTTGTGGTGGCGAATTTCTTCGCGAAGGGCCGCTATTCGCGTGCCGATGTCGCCAGCTTTCGCCATGACGTCGCCCGGGGTCTCGCCGCGTCAGGCGACCTTGTGTCGATGCTGGTACTGCACCACTTCTTCGCGCATGTAGCGCTCACGCTGGATACTGAGCGTACTGCCGGACTCGTCCAGCAGCTCGCCGTCCAGCGACTGTGCCAGGGTCCGGGCCGCTGCCATCAGCATGTCGAACGCCTCGACGCTGTCGATCGGTCCCGGCAGAACCGCAAACAGGCTGATCCCGGGAATCTGCTGGTCCTTGATATTCGCGAGATCGAAACTGCCCGGTTCCACGAGGCTAGCGGCGCTGAAAATCGCCTTGTCCTCGTTGGCACCGTCGAAGCGATGAAAGATGCCGAACTTGCCGTGGCGCATGCCGATACCGCGCAGGTTCAGGATCAGCGCGTCGCCGGCAAACGCCGATCCGCCGCGCGCGATGATGCGCAAAGTGACAATTTTCTGCGGTGCCGCCGGGGCGGCTTCGTGCTCTTCCGCGACGACGTCGTCGTCCGGTTCTTCGTCGGCGTCGGCGCCGATCGTCTCGTCGTCGCCGCCGTCGTCGTCCGCGTCATCCGCATCCCGAATCACCGGCACCAACGGCTCGAGAAACTCCGGTTCGTCGTCGGCGCCGTCCGCGTCGAGCGTCGGCTCGAGACGTTCACGATTGTCCACGGCCTCGGCCTTCGATGCGCGCCGGCTGTATAGATAGACGCCACCGATAACCAGCAATCCCAGCGCAAGCAGCAACCAGCGCATACCGTCCATCGCCGTCCTCTATCCGGCCGCCATTCTCAGCTTGCCGCCATCTTCACGGCTTCGTCGAGATCGACCGAGACGAGGCGGGACACGCCGGGTTCCTGCATCGTCACGCCGGAGAGCTGACGCGCGAGCTCCATGGTCACCTTGTTATGCGTGATGAACACGAACTGTACCCGGTCGGACATCTCGCGAACGATGTCGCAGAAGCGGCCGACGTTGGCGTCATCGAGCGGTGCGTCCACCTCGTCCAGCATGCAGAACGGGGCGGGGTTCAGCTCGAAAATTGCGAACACCAGGGCAACCGCGGTCAGCGCCTTCTCGCCGCCGGACAGCAGGTGAATCGTGCTGTTGCGCTTGCCCGGCGGGCGCGCCATCAGCGTGACTCCCGCGGCCAGCAGGTCGTCGCCGGTCAGCTCCATGTAGGCGTGACCGCCGCCGAACAGCTGCGGGAACAGGCGCTGGAACCCGGCGTTAACGTTGTCGTAGGTCTCACGGAAGCGGGTACGCGTTTCCTTGTCGATCTTGCGAATCGCGCCTTCGAGTGTCGACAGCGCACTCGTGAGATCGGCGAGCTGCGCGTCGAGGTACTCCTTCCGCTCCGACTGGTCCTTGAATTCGTCGATCGCGGCGAGGTTGATCGGCCCCAGGCGCTCGATCTTCCGGCGCACGTCCTCGAGCCGCGCATCCCAGGACTCGATGGACGCGTCTTCGGCCATCTCTTCCAGGAGCGTGGACAGCTCGTAGCCGGACTGCGCCATCTGCTCGTCGAGGCCTTCCCGACGAACCCGCAGTTCCTGCACGGCCATTTCCGCCTCGCCGACGCGGGTGCGCGCTTCGTCGACCTGCTGGTCGAACTGCATGCGCTGCTGGTCGAGTTCGCGCAGCCGGGCGTCGATCTCCTCGGCGCGCTTGCGTGCGGTGCCGAGGTCCTCTTCGACGCGCACACGGTGTGCAAGTTGTTCCTCGAGCCGCTCGCGATTCTCCGACAGCGGCGCCTCGCTGGATTCGAGTTGCTGGCGAATCTCCTGCTCGCGCGAACGGAACTGCTCGAGCTGCCGTTGCATGCGCTGCAGGTTCTGCGCCGCCGACTCCTTGCTGGAACGCCGGCTCTCGAACTGGATCGCGATGCTCTGGACGGCCAGCCTGTCCTGCTCCGACTGCGCCCGGACGCGCGCAAGGTCGTTGCGCAGCTCATCGCGCCGTGCCTCCAGCGCTGTGCGTTCCTCCTCGAGCGCTTGCAGTGTTTCCACGGCCTGTGCGTGCCGTTGCTTCGATACGCGAAGCTGCTCGGCCGCCGCAATGCGCTCGTTATCGAGCTCCTTGCCTTCCTCGACGATCGCTTCCTGCCGCGCCGCCGCCTGTTCCATCTTGTAGCGCGCGGAATCGAGCTGCGCCCGGACATCGGAATACTCCGCCAGGAGCGCCGCGGCATCCTTTTGCACCGACTCTCGGCGTTCTTCCAGTTGCGTCAGCCGCGTCCTGCCGTCCTGCTGCAGTTTGCGGGCGCTGTCGAAGCGCGCCTGCAGCTCGCGGATGTCGTTCTTCAGGCGCCGCATATCATGTTCGCGGGCCAGGATACCCGCCTTGGCGTCCTGGTCGCGCGCGACACGCAGCCAGTCCTTGCCGAACCAGATGCCATCGCCGGTAATGACCGATTCGCCATCCTCCAGCAACTCACGAATCGACAGCGCGCCGTTCAGCGTTTCCGCGGTGCGGACTTTCGCGAGCTGTCCCCGCACCGCGTCCGGCGCACCGCGCACCATCGCCGCCAGGGTCCTGGCCGGCGGCGCTGCGTCGGCATTCGTGTCGCCCTGGACGACCGTCACGCGACCGGCACGGAGACGGGCTATGCTTTCCGTGACCGGCTCGATGTCGTCGACACAGACAGCCTGCAGGTATTCGCCGAGCACGGTTTCGACGGCCTTTTCCCAGCCTTCCGTCACGTCGATGCACTGCGCGACGCGCTGGTGGTTTTCGAGGCCCTCATTGTCGAGCCACTTCTGAATACCCTCTTCGCCTTCACCGAGCGCCGCTTTCTGCAGCGCCTCGAGCGAAGCGAACCTTCCCTGTGCCGCGTGCAGCAGCGTGCGCCGCTCCTCGACGAGGCGGGTCAGCTTCTGGTCCTGTTCCCGTAGCTTGCGAACCTTGTCCGACACGTCAGCAAGGTGCCGGTCGAACTCGTCGCGCGCCTGGCGCTTTCGCAGCTCTTCGTTCGTCAATTCCTCGAACGATTGCTTGAGCGTCTCCCCGCCGGTATCCGACTGGGCTTCGTCGAGCTTGCGCCGCCGCTCGGCAATACTCTCGAGGCGCGATTCGATCTGCTCTGCGCGGGTCTGCTCGACGTTGCGGGACTGCAGCGTCTCGTTCTGGCGGCGCGTGTGTTCCTCCCACTGCTCCTGCCATTCCGCGAGCGCTGCTTCCGCTTTCTCCAGCGAGGCGGACGAGGACGACTCCTGGGCCCGCGCCTGTTCGAGACCCGGGGAGAGTTCACTCAACGTCATCTCGAGTTGTTCGATCTCGTCGCGATCCTTGTCGATGTGCTCGACGATCTCACTGGCGCCGAGGACCGCCTGCTCGAGGTCTTTCTTCTGCCGCTCGCGCAGTTCGCGTGCGTGCTCGATAGACTGTTCGAGGCGAGCAATTTCGCTGCCGACACGGTAGTAGCGCCCCTGCACCTCGTTGAACTCGTCGCTGCGCTCCGTCTGCTGGACGCGCGCATCCTCGATCGCGGACTCCGTCCGGCGCTGTTCCGCGACCGCCGCCTCGAGTCGCGTCTTGCGCTCGGACAGGGTTGCGTTGGCCGCCCTGGATTTCTCGTCCAGGCTGCGTGTCTTCAGCGCGAGCAACTCGGCAGCCGTGCGCCGCTCTTCACTCTTCAGCCGGCCGTAGCGTTCCGCCGTCTTCGCCTGCCGATCCAGGTGCCGAATCTGCTTCTCGACTTCCTCCAGCACATCCTGCAGGCGCTCGAGGTTTTCCTTCGTGTGCTTGATGCGATTCGATGTCTCGCGGCGGCGTTCCTTGTACTTCGAAATACCGGCCGCTTCCTCGATGAACATCCGGACCTCTTCCGGCTTCGCCTCGATCAGCCGCGAGATCATGCCCTGTTCGATGATCGAGTAGCTGCGAGGGCCGAGACCAGTGCCCAGGAAGACCCCCTGGATGTCCTTACGCCGGCAGCGGGTGCCATTCAGGTAGTAGCTGGAGATTCCATCCCGCGTGACTTCGCGCCGGATCGAGATTTCCGTGTACTTGGCGTACTGGCCCTCGAGCGTCGTCTCGCTGTTGTCGAACAGGAGTTCGACGGACGCGGCACCCACGGGCTTGCGGACGCTGGACCCGTTGAAGATCACGTCCGTGATGGAGTCGCCGCGCAGGCGGCTCGCCGAGCTCTCGCCCATGACCCAGCGAACGGCATCGATGACGTTCGACTTTCCGCAGCCGTTCGGGCCGACGACGCCGACGAGATTGCTGGGGAAGGTGATGTTGGTGGGGTCTACAAAGGATTTGAAGCCAGCGAGCTTGATTTTGCTGAGTCGCATTGGATAAAGGTGGTTGCCAGAGGTGCCCGAGTGAAGCGGCTAGTGTAATGGAATCGGCCCGATAAAACGATTGTCGCCGACCTCCGACACGGCAGTCTCCGACCGTCCGCAATCGGCCAAAATCGGGCTTCCCTGCGCCGCCCGGGCATGTATAATCCCCGCCTTTTCTCGGTCCGGCAGGAGTATGAGATGCCCGCAAAGAAGACCGCGAGCAAGAAGCGCAAGAAGGCCACGGCCTCCCGGAAGAAAGCTGTCAGCAAGAAGGCGACGGCCCGTAAGTCCGCGTCGAAAAAGCGCAAAGTGACCAAGAAAAAGACGAGCACTTCCAGCCGGAAGAAAGCCGCCTCCAAGAAGAAGACCACTGCGAAGAAGTCGACGAAGAAGAAGTCGGCGAAGAAGAAGGTCGCCGCCAAGAAGGCGCCAGCCAGGAAAAAGGTTTCCAGGAAGAAGCCCGTGACCAAGAAGGCCAGCAAGAAGAAAGCAACCGTGCGGAAGACGGCCTCCAAGAAGAAGGTGGCCCGCAAGCCCGCGGCAAGGAAGCACGCCCGGACGACCGCAGCCAGCCGCTCGGCCAGCAAGAAGCGGGTGCCGGCGAAGAATCTCGGCATGCGTCGAGGCGGCGGCCAGCCGTCTCGCGGCAGCGTGCTCACCGGCCCGATTCACGGCATCGAGCCGTACAAGCCGAAGCGCGGTGAGGAGTACATGAGTCCGGAGCAGCTCGAGCACTTCCGGCAGATACTCACGTCCTGGAAGCGCGAGCTGATGTTCGAGGTCGATCGCACCGTGCACCACATGCAGGACGAAGCCGCGAACTTCCCGGACCCGAACGATCGGGCCACGCAGGAATCCGAGTTCGGCCTCGAGCTGCGCACGCGCGACCGTGAGCGCAAGCTGCTGCGCAAGATCGACTCCGCACTGTCCCGCATCGACGACGGCAGCTACGGCTGGTGCGAGGAAACCGGCGAGGAGATCGGCCTGAAGCGCCTCGAAGCACGCCCCGTGGCGACGTTGTGCCTCGAGGCACAGGAACGCCGCGAGCTGGCCGAACGCCAGTTCCGCGACCGGGACGATCAGTACCGGTAGGCCTGCGCCGCCGGCTCACACGTGATGGCCGAACCGTCCGGTTACACGGGCCGGTTCGCGCCATCGCCGACCGGTCCCCTCCACTTCGGCTCGCTGCTCGCGGCAGTCGCGAGCTACCTGGAAGCGCGCAGCCGCGGCGGGCGCTGGCTGCTCCGCATCGAGAATATCGATCCCCCCCGTGAGCAGGCCGGCGCCGCCGACGCCATCGTTCGCGCGCTCGGCGCGTACGGCTTTGACTGGGACGGCCCGACGGACTGGCAGCGCGATGCCGGCGACGCCCACCGGGATGCCCTCCGGGTTTTGCTCAGCCGGGACCTTGCCTACTACTGCACTTGTTCGCGCAGCGACTTGTCGGACGCCGAAACGGGACCGCTCGGCGCGATCTACCCGGGCACCTGCCGCGGCCGGCCGCGGCCGCAAGGCGGCGACGCCGCGGTCCGGGTGCTCACGGACGAGAGCCTGGTCGAATTCGATGACCGCCTGCAGGGCCGGCAATCGCAGCACCTCGCGGCCGAGTCCGGCGATTTCGTCATCTGGCGACGGGACGGGCTGGTCGCCTACCACCTCGCCGTCGTCGTCGACGACCATCGCCAGGGCGTGACCGATATCGTGCGTGGCATCGACCTCCTGGACTCGACGCCGCGGCAGATCTGGCTGCAGCGCCTCCTCGGCTACCCAACCCCGGGGTACGCCCACATCCCGGTCGCCGTCTGGGACGACGGCAACAAGCTCAGCAAGGCGACACACGCGCCGTCCCTGCCGGCATCCTCGCCGGGTCCGACGCTGGCCCGAGCGCTCGCCGTCCTGGGACAGTCTCCGCCCGACGGCCTGGCGCGGAAAGCGCTGCCCGACGTGTGGGACTGGGCCATTGCCAACTGGGACCTGTCGCGCGTCCGTGGGCGTACAAGTGTGCCCGGCAGCTGACGCCTATGGCATCACGGAAAAATCGGCTATCGTAGGCGCCGTATGAAGCGGGTCATCAAGAAGTACCCCAATCGGCGGCTTTACGATACCGAGCAAAGCCGCTACATCACGCTGGCCGATGTGCGAGACCTCGTCACCGGCGGCACGGCCATCCGCGTCGTCGACCAGGCGTCCGGCACCGACATTACCCGCAACATCCTGATGCAGGTCATCGCCGAGCAGGAATTGCACGGCGAGTCGATCATGAGCGAGGCCTTTCTCGCCCAGGTCATCCGCGCCCACGAACACGTTGCCGCGGGCTTTCTCGGCCGTCACCTCGAGAAGAGCCTGACGACCTGGCTCGCGCAGCAAAACGAGCTCCTCGGCGAGGTTCGGCAGGCGGTCGGCGGCACCGAAACGGTTGAAAATGCTACCAATCGGCAAAAAGTTGGCTGAATCCGCCGCTGCGCCTGGACACCGCATATTTCTTGACAGCGAGCCCTGCAATGCCCTAGCTTGGGGCAGGCAACAGGGAATTGCTCCCCCGCCCCCTGTTGCCATGCCTGAAGGGGTCAACACCCCACGGCAGGCCCCCTGCGTCAGCGGGGGGCCATTTTTTTTAGCCCGTTCCCAGCGCTTCGCCGGCCCGGCCCGACATGCCTGATTGCGAAGGCCAGCTCGTGAGCAGCACGTTTCGCCCGGCGCGCTGGCTGCGCAGCCGTCACCTGCAGACGATGTACCCGTCGTTGCCGTGGGCCTACTTGCGCTCGCCCCGCGTCCGGCGCGAGATCCTGCAGCTGCCGGACGGCGACGAAACGGCGGTCGACTGGCTCGTGCCGGACCAGGCGCCCGGGCCCAATACCCCACTCCTCGTCATCCTCCACGGGCTCGAAGGCTCCGCCCGTTCCTCCTACGCCCGCATGCTGATGCGCCGCGCCGAACGCCTCGGCTGGCACTGCTGCGTGATGCATTTTCGCGATTGCGGCGACTACTCGAACCGGTTGCCGCGGCGCTATCACGCCGGCGAAACAAACGACCTGCGCTACTTCGTATCGATGCTCAGTGAAAGCGAACGCTTCGGCCCGATGGCCGCGGTCGGCTACTCGCTCGGCGGCAACGTGCTGCTGAAATACCTCGGCGAAGCCTCGGCGACCACGCCGCTGCGTGCCGCCTGCGCGGTCTGCGTGCCGCTGGATTTGCACCTCTGCGCCGATGCACTGAATACCGGTTTTTCAAGGGTTTATCAACGCATTATGATAAATCGCATGAAGAATGCATTGCGGCGAAAATTCAATGCGGACACGGCGGCTTTCCGCTGGCGGGAGGCGATGGCGGCGAGCACGTTCGCAGACTTCGACAACGTCGTGACCGCACCGCTGCACGGGTTCGCCGGCAAGGACGACTATTACGACCGCTGCAGTGCCATCGGCTACCTGCGCGCGATCGAGTGCCCGACGCTCATTATCAACGCCCGCGACGACCCGTTCATGTCGCCGGACGTACTGCCGGGTGCCGACGCATTGTCAGCGAGCGTGATTCTCGAAGTCAGCGAGGCCGGCGGGCACGTCGGCTTTATCGACGGCGGCCTGCCGTGGCATCCGCACTATTACCTGCCCGGGCGCATCGCGAGTTTCCTCGAGCCGAAGCTGGCAACGCCGGGACTCTAGTGACCCGTCGTCGGTGACGAGGCCGCCGGCGGACGCAGGCAGGGCAATACGTCCTCTTCGAAGTACGGCGCCTGGTCCACCCAGAACAGGTAGTCGACGCGCAGGAAGTCGCGGGCAAACTCGTACAGCATCGGTACGAGGTTGCGGCGCTCTCGGCGAATCTCGTCGGCGATGGCGCCATCGGCCCCGGTCTGACCGATATAGTTGCCGTCCTGGACGGCGATCCCGAGCGGCACCGAGTAGTCGTGCTCGTGCATCATCGCGATCGTGTGGTTCAACTGGCCGCGCCGGCGAACCATCAGGTCGGGCCCGCCGAGGCCCACGCCGATTTCGTCGCCGTAGCGGTACAGCCCGCGCAGGTAACCCTCGTCCTCCCACGGCAGCCACTCGCCCGGCATGAAGTTCGCGTACTGCATCGTGACGGACCGCGGAAACGCGCTTTTCAGGGCCCGCATCCGGTGACGCAGCGCCTGCGCGTACGCGGGTGGAGAAAACGTCGGGTCCTGTTCCGCCGTCACGCCGATAGCGGATTCCTGCAGGTTGATACCTTCGATCCGCCCGTCGAACTGCCGGCCAAGCGCATCCAGCAGCTTGCCGAAGCGCTCCTGCACGGCGGGATTCCAGCGCTTGACGGTCCAGCCTTCCGGGTCGCCGTCGTCGTTGTATTGCGGCACCGCGCCGCCGTCGAACTCACCGGACAACAGGTAGGCCGGAGCCGGCTGGTACAGGTTGAAGAACGTGGCGTCCTGGAGCTGCACGAACAGCGCCTTCCCGTGCGCCTGCAGGAACTCGAGATCGGCTTCGATCGCGGAAAAGTCGTACTGGTCGCGTGCGGGCTCCAGTGCCGACCACAGGTACATGACCTGGGCGCCGGCGATCCGGGGCTCGTCCAGCATGGCGTGCCCGCGCAGACGGCCGCGGTCGCGGGCGACGTACATGAAATGACGAACGTCCCCGTCGGCGAGCGGGCAGCTCGCGTCCAGGAATTGGCGGTAGGCGTCCGCGTAGCGGTCCGCCGGGTTCTCCCAGTCCGCGGCAGCCGGATTCGTCAACAGGCTTAGCGCCGCGACGACGGCGACGGGTATCAGACCGGTGAGTGGCATTCGACGCACGCGAATCCTCCAAACCGACGAGGATACCCGCTCGCGGTTTCCGGGCACAAAAAAGGGGCCGAGCGGCCCCTTTTTCGCGATACCGGCCAGCGCTTACGCGGCGTCGACTTCCTTCATCGACAGGCGTACACGGCCCTGGCGATCGACCTCGAGCACCTTGACCTTGACGACGTCGCCTTCGGCCAGCTTGTCGCTGACCTTCTCGACGCGCTCGTTGGAGATCTGCGAGATGTGCACGAGACCGTCGCGGCCCGGCAGGATCGTGACGAAAGCACCGAAGTCCATCAGACGGGCAACCTTGCCCTCGTAGATGCGACCGACTTCGACGTCTGCCGTGATCAGCTCGATGCGGCGCTTGGCCTCGCGACCGGATTCGCCGTCGACCGAGGCGATGCGGACCGTGCCGTCGTTCTCGATATCGACCGTGGCGCCGGTCTCTTCGGTGATGGCACGAATGACCGCGCCGCCCTTGCCGATCACGTCCCGGATCTTCTCCGGGTCGATCTTCAGCGTCATGATCGTGGGCGCCCACTCGGACATCTTCTCGCGCGGCGCGTCGATGACCTTGGCCATCTCGCCCAGGATGTGCAGGCGTGCGTCGCGGGCCTGGGCCAGCGCCTTGTCCATGATCTCGCGGGTGATGCCCTGGATCTTGATATCCATCTGCAGCGCGGTGATGCCGTCCTGCGTACCGGCGACCTTGAAGTCCATGTCGCCGAGGTGATCCTCGTCGCCCAGGATGTCGGTCAGGACCGCGAACTCGTCGCCTTCCTTCACGAGGCCCATGGCCACGCCGGCCACCGGCGCCTTGATCGGCACGCCGGCGTCCATCAGCGACAGGCTGGTGCCGCAGACGGATGCCATCGAGCTCGAGCCGTTCGACTCGGTGATCTCGGAGACGACGCGGATAACGTAGCCGAAATCCTCGGTCTTCGGCATGACGGCCTGGATGCCGCGGCGTGCAAGCTTGCCGTGGCCAATTTCGCGGCGCTTCGGCGAGCCCATGAAGCCGGTCTCACCGACGCAGTACGGCGGGAAGTTGTAGTGGAGCATGAACGGCTCCTTGTACTCGCCTTCCAGCGCGTCGATGATCTGGGCGTCGCGGCCCGTGCCGAGCGTCGTGACGACGATCGCCTGCGTTTCGCCGCGCGTAAAGACCGCGGAGCCGTGTGCGCGCGGCAGCACGCTCACGTCGACGTTGATCGGGCGAACCGTCGACTGGTCGCGGCCGTCGATGCGAGCTTCGCCCGCGATCACGCGCTTGCGCACCGTGTTTTTCTCGAGCTTCGACAGCGCGCCGGCCACTTCTTCGGCGGACCAGCGAGCGTCGGCGCCTTCCGGAACCAGTGCGGCGATGGCGGCGTCCTTGACGGCCTTGACGGCAGCCTGGCGCTCCATCTTGTCGCTGATCTGGTAGGCCTCGGTCATGCCGGCCTGCGCCTTGTCGGCGACGGCGGCGGCAAGCTCGGTGTCCTCGGCCGGCGCTTCCCAGTCCCACGCCGGCTTGCCGACTTCGGCGGCCAGCTCGTTGATCGCGTTGATCGCGGCCTGCATCTGCTCATGGCCGAACATGACGGCCCCCAGCATGACGTCTTCGGACAGGATGCTGGCTTCCGACTCGACCATCAGGACCGCATCCTTCGTGCCGGCAACGACGAGTTCGAGCGCCGAGTCGGCAATCTGCGAGACCGACGGGTTCAGGATGTAGTTGCCGTCCTTGTAGCCGACCTTGGCGGCGCCAATCGGGCCGGCGAACGGCATGCCCGAAATCGCGAGTGCGGCGGAGGCGCCGATCAGGGCCGGGATGTCCGCGTCCACTTCCGGGTTCAGCGACATGACCGTCGCGACAACCTGCACTTCGTTCTTGAAGCCCTTCGGGAACAGCGGGCGGATCGGCCGGTCGATGAGACGGCTGATCAGCGTTTCCTTCTCGCTCGGGCGACCTTCGCGCTTGAAGAAGCCGCCGGGGATCTTGCCGGCCGCGTAGGTCTTTTCCTGGTAGTTCACGGTGAGCGGGAAGAAGTCGCGGCCGGGATCGGCGCTTTTCTTGCCGACGGCCGTTACGAGCACTACCGTGTCCGCCATTTCGACGATGACGGCACCGTCTGCCTGGCGCGCAATGGCGCCCGTAGTTAGTGAGACTTCGTGCTCACCGTACTGGAATTTCTTTGTCGTTGATTTCACTGTTTATGCTCGGTTGAATTCTTGAATGCAACAGAAACCCTTCGCGTCCCCGTTCCAGGGTCGACATGAGGGTGTTGCGTTGCCGGGAGCGCGCTCGCTTAGCGGCGCAGGCCGAGCCGGGAAATCAGCTCGCGGTACCGGTCCTGGTCTCTGGACTTCAGGTAGTCCAGCAATTTGCGGCGCTTGTTGACCATGCGCAGCAGACCCTGACGGCTGTGGTGATCCTTGGTGTGTGCGCCGAAGTGTTCGGTAAGTTCGGCAATCCGTGCCGACAGCAGTGCAACCTGGACTTCAGGCGACCCGGTGTCGGCGTCGCCACGACCGTAGTCGGCGACAATCTTCGCTTTCGCTTCACTGGAAAGTGACATTTCTCTCTAACTCCACAGTACTTATGTACTTGTCTCTGATATGGCCCTTTTTTGGAGCGCGGTATTCTAGCGCCTGATCTGGCGCATTAACAGCCCAAAATCGCATTCCGCGACAAATAGTTACCCGCCTCCGAAGATTCGTTTCGGCCGCACTTCGCCGGCCTCGGATTGCTCGCCGATGCCGATGAAATCCGCCGGCCCGCCGGGCCCGTACAGCCGGACCAGGCCGGTCGCCGACGTATCCGCTACGCGTACCGCCATGCCATGCCGGACCCGCCCGGCGGCGTCCGCATCGAGCGCAACGGCGGGAAAGCCCTGCAGCCCCTCGTCCGGCGGCAGCAGGTGCCCGGCCAGCACGTCGCTGCCCTCCGCCGCCAATGCGGTGACGGCCTCCATGTCCAGCACTCCCCGGGGATCGAAGTCCCCGACGCACTCACGGTGCAGGTTCCGCGTGTAGGCCACGGTACCGGCGCGCACGGCGATGTCCTCCACGAGCGTCCGCACGTACGTACCCTTCGAACAGCGCACCCGGAAAACCAGCCGCGTCCCGGCCGCCTCGAGCAGGTCTATGGCGTGGACGGTGATCGGCCGAGCCTCGCGTTCCACGGTCTCACCCTTGCGGGCCAGTTCGTACAGGCGCTTGCCATCCTTCTTGAGCGCCGAGTACATCGGCGGTACCTGCCGCGACTCGCCGAGGAATCCGTCGAGAATCGACTGCCACTCCGCGGCATCCAGCGCCGGCACCGGGCCGGTCGCAATTTCCTGTCCCTCGGCGTCACCGGTATCGGTGGCCCGCCCGAGCCGCGCACTCACACGGTAGGTCTTGTCCGCGTCCAGCAGGAACGCGGAGACCTTGGTGGCCTCGCCGAAGCACAGCGGCAGCATGCCGGTCGCCGCCGGGTCGAGGCTGCCGGTGTGGCCTGCCTTTTTCGCACGCAGCAGGCGTTTGACGCGCTGCAGTGCGCCGTTCGAGGTGATTCCCGCCGGCTTGTCGAGCAACAGGATGCCGTCGATCGCCGCCGACCGACCAGAACGTACCGTGTTCATGGCCGCTCCTACTCGTCGTCGTCAGCGGCCGGTTCTTCGCGAACGACCGCGGCGTCGATGATCCGGCTGATGTGTGCGGCCCGTTCAGCGCTGTCGTCGTGAAGAAACCGGAGTTCCGGCACATGTCGCACCAGGAGTTCCCGGCCAAGCCGGCCCCGCAGGAAGCCGGCTGCGCTCTTCAGGCCATCGATCACCGGCTGCGGGTCCGCGTCGGGGTCGAGCAGGCTGAAGTACACGCGGGCGACGCCGAGGTCGCGGGACAGGTCCACGCTCGTCAGCGACACATCCTGCAGCCGCGGGTCCTTGGTCTCCGCCCGCAGCACTTCGCTCAGGGTGCGCAGTATCTCGTTGCCGAGACGCTGGTTGCGAGAAAACTCCCTGGGCATCGCGCGACCGGCGTCAGTCCAGCGTACGTGCGACTTCGACGCGTTCGAAGCACTCGATCTGGTCGCCGACCCGGACGTCGTTGTAGTTGCGCACGCCGATACCGCACTCGGTACCGGAGCGCACTTCGTTCACGTCATCCTTGAAGCGCCGCAGCGACTCCAGCTCGCCCTCGTAGATCACCACGTTGTCGCGCAGCACGCGAATCGGGTTCGAGCGCTTCACGTAGCCCTCGGTCACGATGCAGCCGGCGACGTCGCCGAACTTCGGCGACTTGAATACTTCCTTCACCTCGGCGAGGCCGACGATCTGCTCGCGGATCTCCGGTGCCAGCAGCCCGCTCAGCGCCGCCTTCACGTCGTCGATCGCTTCGTAGATGATGCTGTAGTAGCGAACGTCGACGCCGGATTCCTTGATGGCCGAGCGCGCCGCCGCGTCCGCGCGGACGTTGAAGCCGATGATCACGGCATTGGACGCCGCCGCGAGGTTCGCATCCGTTTCCGTGATGCCGCCGACGGCCGAGCCCAACACCTTCACCTTGACCTCATCCGTCGACAGCTTCGTCAGCGCGTCGCGCAGCGCCTCGGCAGAGCCGTGCACGTCGGACTTGATGATCAGCGACACGGACTCCGCCTCGCCATCCTTCATCTGGCTGAACATGTCCTCGAGCTTGGAGGCCTGCTGCTGCGCGAGCTTCGCGTCGCGCGTCTTGGCCTGCCGGAACTCGGCGACCTCACGCGCCTTGCGCTCGTTCTTCACGACGAGGAAGTCGTCGCCGGCGCTCGGCGTGTTCGACAGCCCGAGAACCACGGCCGGGCTCGACGGCCCCGCCGACTTGATCGACTTCTTCGTCTCGTCGAACATGTTGCGGATACGGCCGTACTCTTCGCCGGCGATGATCATGTCGCCCTGGCTCAACGTGCCCGACTGGACGAGCAGCGTCGCGACGGCCCCTCGGCCCTTCTCCAGGCTCGCCTCGATGACGATGCCCTGCGCGGGCCCGTCGACGACCGCCGTCAGGTCCATCAACTCTGCCTGCAGCAGGATGGATTCGAGCAGCTTGTCGACGCCCTCGCCGGTGTGCGCCGAGACCTGCACGAACAGGTTCTCGCCGCCCCACTCTTCGGGGATGACTTCGTGTTGCGCGAGTTCGTTGCGCACGCGCTCGGGGTCCGCGTTCTCACGGTCGATCTTGTTGATCGCGACGACGAGCGGCACTTCGGCCGCCTTCGCGTGCTGGATCGCCTCGATCGTCTGTGGCATGACGCCGTCGTCGGCCGCAACGACGAGCACGACGATGTCGGTCGCCTGCGCGCCGCGGGCGCGCATTGCGGTGAATGCGGCGTGGCCCGGCGTGTCCAGGAACGTGATCTTGCCGCGATCCGTCTCGACCGAGTAGGCGCCGATGTGCTGCGTGATGCCGCCGGCTTCGTCGTCGACGACTTTCGTGCGGCGGATATAGTCGAGCAGCGACGTCTTGCCGTGGTCGACGTGACCCATGATCGTCACGACCGGCGAGCGCGGCTGTGCCTCGCCCGCATCCTCGGCCGCCACTTCGTCGGCCAGCAGCTGCTCGTCCACGTCCGCGCCGGAAATCGGCTTCGCGACGTGGCCGAGTTCCTCGACGACCAGCGTCGCGGTGTCCTGGTCGATGACCTGGTTGATCGTCACCATGGCGCCCATGTTGAACAGCACCTTGACGACCTCGTTGCCCTTGACGGCCATACGCTGCGCCAGGTCCGACACCGAAATACTTTCCGGAATCTCGACCTCGCGCACGACCGGGGCCGTCGGCCGCTCGAACCCGTGTTGCGAGTCGCCACCCAGAGACACCGCGCGGCGGCGCATCGGCGCCTTGCGCTTGCGGCGGCCGCTCTTGTCGCCCGCGACGTGCAGTTCCTTGCGGCCGTACTTCGTCTCGGGTCGCTTCGGAGCAACCTTCGGCTTCTCCTTGGTGCGCCGCGTACGCGCGTCCTGTTCCGCCTTCTCGAGGCGTGCCCGCTCGTCCGCGGCTTCCTTCGCGGCCTTGATCTCGGCGTCGCGCGCTTCCTGTTCAGCTTCCTTGCGTGCCTTTTCTTCCTGCTCGCGCTTCTCTTCCTCGGCCTTGACCGCGGCTTCCTTCTCCGCCGCGAGGCGCTCCTGCTCGCGCTTCTCTGCCGCTGCTTTTTCCTCGGCCTCGCGCCGCTGCCGATCGAGCTCTTCCTGCTCCTTCGCCGCCTGTTCTTCCAGCACGTTGCGCTTGATGTAGGTGCGCTTCTTGCGCACCTCCACGTTGACCGTGCGCGAACGGCCCTGGGCGCCCGACAACTTTAGTTCGGACTGCGACTTGCGCTTCAGCGTGATCCGTCGCGGCGCCGCGTCCATCGGTGCGGCATCGTCGCGGCCGTGACTGCGACGCAGGTGCGTGAGCAGCTCGAGTTTCGCGTCGTCGCTGATCGTATCGCCGGACCCACTGACCTTGATGCCCGCTTCGTCGAGCTGCGCCAGCAGCTTCTCGACAGGCACCTTCAGGACATCTGCAAATTGTTCAACGGTTACATCAGCCATGCATCACACTCCGGTCAACGACGGTCTCGGGTACGTTCGTACCGCGCTTACGCCTGTTGCTCCGCTTCGAACCAGTGCTCGCGCGCCTTCATGATCAGCGCCGCAGCCTGTTCCGCGTCCATTTCCCTGATTTCCAGCAGGTCGTCCGTCGCCAGTTCCGCGAGATCTTCCCGCGTCACGACGCCGTTGCTCGCCAACTGGTATGCGAGACCCTTGTCCATCCCCTCGAGGTTGAGCAGGTCTTCCGCCGGCTCCGCCTCGTCGATCTTCTCTTCCTTGACGATCGCCTGGGTCAGGAGCACGTCGCGGGCGCGGTTGCGCAGCTCGTTGACGATCTCCTCGTCGAACTCCTCGATCTCCACAAGCTCCGAGGTCGGGACGTACGCCACTTCCTCGATTGTCGAGAAGCCTTCCTGGACCAGGATCAGGCCGATTTCCTCGTCGACGTCGAGCTGCTTCGAGAACATCTCGATCAGCTCCTTCATCTCGGACTCGCTCTTCTGCTCCGCGTCCGCCGCCGTCATGACGTTCAGTTCCCAGCCGGTCAGCTCGCTGGCCAGCCGGATGTTCTGCCCGCCGCGGCCGATGGCCTGCGACAGCTTGTCCTCTTCGACCGCGATGTCCATGCTGTGCGCGTCCTCGTCGACGACGATGGACACGACCTCGGCCGGCGACATCGCGTTGACCACGAATTGCGCGGGATTTTCGTCGTACAGGATGATGTCGACGCGCTCGCCGGCGAGTTCGTTGGACACCGCCTGCACGCGCGAACCGCGCATGCCCACGCACGCACCGACGGCGTCAATGCGCTTGTCGTTGCTGCGCACGGCGATCTTGGCGCGCAGCCCCGGGTCGCGAGCGGCACCCAGGATGTCGATCAGTCCCTGCCCGACTTCCGGCACCTCGATCTTGAACAGCTCGATCAGGAACTGCGGCGAGGTACGGGTCATGAACAGCTGCGGGCCACGCGGTTCCGAACGCACCTCGGTCAGCAGCGCCTTGATGCGGTCCTGTGGTCGCACCGGTTCGCGTGGCACCATCTGCTCGCGCGCGACGAAGCCCTCGGCATTGCCGCCGAGATCAATGTAGACGCCGTTACGGTCGACGCGCTTCACGAGACCCGACAGCATCTCGCCTTCGCGGTCCTTGTATTCCTCGACGACCTGCTCACGCTCGGCCTCGCGCACTTTCTGCACGATGACCTGCTTCGCCGTCTGTGCCGCGATGCGCCCGAAGTCGACGGACTCCATCGGCTCCTCGACGTAGCCGCCCGGCTCGGCGTCCGGGTTGATATCGACCGCGTCGATCATGCGCAGCTCGCGGTCCGGGAACTCGAGCTCCGTCGAATCGTCGGCGAAGACCAGCCAACGGCGGAACGTCTCGTAATCCCCGCTCGTCCGATCGATCGCGACCCGCACGTCGATGTCATCGCCGTGCTTGCGGCGCGTCGCCGATGCCAGCGCCAGCTCGATGGCCTCGAAGATGATCTCCTTCTCGACGCCCTTCTCGTTCGAGACCGCGTCGACGACCATCAGAATCTCTTTGCTCATACCCTGAAACTCCCGTTTCGCCCGGCGATTCAACCGCCCGGCACCAAGCGCGCACTGTCGATGGTCGACAGTGGCAGGCTGTGCTGTTCGCCGTCGACTTCGACAACAACCTGGTCGTCCGCCGCCGACAGCAACTTTCCGCGGAAGCGCCGCCGTCCCTCGATGGGAAAGCGCATCTGTACCTTCACGGTCTCTCCCGCGAAACGCTGGAAATGCGCCAGCTTCGTCAGCTTCCGATCCAGACCCGGCGACGACACTTCGAGGTCGTAGTGACCCGGAATCGGGTCCTCGACGTCGAGCAGCGCACTGACCGCCAGGCTGACTTTCTCGCAGTCCTCGAGCCCGATACCGTCCGCGCTGTCGATGAACAGCCGCAGCACGCCATTGCGGCCTGCGAGCTTCGCTTCCACGTCGACCAGCTCGTAGCCCAGGCGTTCCACGGCGGGCTCGAGCAGTCCGCGCAACTCATCTCCGACCAACATTAACTATCGAACTCAACTCATTGTTCAAAAACAAAAAAAGGGCCCCAGGCCCATTCGCTTCCCGCAACCACCGGCGCCGTTTCGGCGTCGTGCAGGCAACAAAAAAGCCCTCAGCGGGGCTTTCTCTACCGCGGCACGCCAGGGCGTTCCCGGTAGCCTGGGTCTCAAGCGTCGGTCACAGCATTCGCCAAAACCTCACGCCCCGCCCGTTCACTGGCGCGCGATTATACGGTATCCCGGCGCGCAGGCGCAACGGCGCCCGACGGCTCATTCGCCGCAGGCGGACAGCACCTCGTCGTAGCGTTCCAGGCGTTCCGCGCCGCGGCTGGCCGTGAGTTGGTAGCCCACGTAGTACTTGAACACGTTGCTCACGTAAGTCACGGTTTCCCGGCCGATTTCCCGGGCCGCGACGATCTCCACGTTGTTGAACCAGCGGTCCGGGTCGTAGCCCTCGGCCGCCGCGTCGCGGCGCAGCTGCGCCACCCGTGCCGGTCCGGCGTTATAGGCGGCCAGGCTGAAGAGCCATTGGCTCAACGGGTCGAAACGCGGTCCGCTGAAATAGCGGTCCGCGAGGAATCGCAGGTATTTCGTGCCCGCGTGCACGTTCCCGTCGACGGACTCGATGCCCGGCACCGCCACGTTCGGGTCCGCCGCGGTGGACGGCCGGACCTGCATCAAGCCGACGGCGCCGGCCGGACTGCGGCGGGCCTGGTCCAGGCCGGATTCCTGGAAAGCCTGTGCCGCGAGCATGAGCCAGTCGAAGTCGTACCGGTCGGCGTACTGCCGGAACACGTCGATCAGCGGTTCGAGGCTCGCAAGCGACTGCGGACTATGGGCACAGCGGACCCGCGTCGCGTCCGCCAGGTAGCGGTTGTAGGTGTCGTTGCCGACCAGCGTGCCCTTGCCGTAGCGCCGCATGAACCCATCGAGCATCGCGGCGAACGCCGGGCTGTCCGATCGGTGCGCCCAGCCAATCGCCCCATCCGCGTTGATGACCAGGTCCCGCCGAACGACGATGTCGGGAAACACGCCGACCCAGAATTCGGCCTTGTAGTCGTCCATCACCGTCATCGGTACCAGGCCGGCATTCACCATTTCCAGCAGGTCCTCTGCCTCCAGCAGTTCGTCCGCCGGGATGATTGCGGGCGGGTCCAGGCCACGGGCCGCAAAGTCGTCCGCAAGCCTTCGCAGGTGCTCGAAATAGCTGCTCGACGGCCTGACCATCACAGGCTGCCCGGCCAGATCGTCGAGGCCCGCGATTGCCGGTGCCGACGGGCCGGTCACGATCACCTCGTCGATGTCGTCGAGCCACGGTCGCGTGAAAGCCAGCGCCGCGCTCCGGCTGTTCGTCGCCGTCAGGTCCCCGGCCGCGAGATCGGCATGCCCTTCCAGCACCGCCGGAATCAGCCGGTCGCGGCCCAACGGGATGATGACCACGTACACCTTGAGGTGGCCGCTCTCGAGTTCGTCGTTGATATAGGCCTCGAGCCGCCGCAGCATGTCGTACGCCGCGCCGCGCGGCCGCCCGTCCTCGTAGTAATACTGGTAGCCCCCGTAAGGAACGACCGCGCGCACGATGCGCCGCTCGGCCATCGCGTCGAAATCACCGAACCACGGCTCCCAGACCCGGCCGAAAGTCGTGGCGAGGTCGTCCAGCGGTGAGGTGGCCGTCCCGGCAGCATCCCGGGAAGGATCGACGTGGGCCGATAGCGCGGAGTCCTCCGGACCGGCGACGGTGACCTCGCCGGCGGACGGCGCCGGCGACCGGCCTTCGCCGCACGCGGCAAGCAGGAGAACACCAACGAACGCAGCGCCACGCCCCGCTCGCCCGCACCTGTGACTGTCTTCCCGAGTCATGGCGCAAGCCTACGCCAGCCGACAGCACGAGGCGAACGCCCGCCAGGCTACATTCGCCGTGTGCGCGACGGTCGCCGTCCGCAAAGGGCGTACAATCGATATCGACCGATTTCTCGCGAAGCGGCCGTCAAACCTGCTGACACGCGGGAGCACACCGACATGCCGGTTTACATCGACGACAAGCGGCTCGCCAGGCGCCTGCTCTCGGGCGACGAGCAGGCGTTCACCTGCTTCTTCGACGAGAATTTTGCGCGCCTGTACCGTTTCGCCACGGTTCGCCTGCCCGATGATCCGGATGCCGTCGCCGATATCGTGCAAACCGCGCTGAACCGCGCCCTGGCCAAGATGCACACGTATCGCGCGGAGTCGGCGCTGTTCACGTGGCTGTGCACGATCTGCCGTCACGAGATTAGCGACTGGCTCGGCCGCCAGCAGCGCTATCGCGAGCACATCGTGCTGGCGGAAGATCGTCCCGAGATTCGTGCGGCGCTCGATTCGTTCCAGGCGCCCGCGAATGAAAGCCCGGAGCGCCAGTACCGTCGAACGGAAACGATCCGGCTGATCCAGGTCGCGCTGGACCAGCTGCCGTCACATTACGGCGACGTGCTCGAATGGAAGTACGTCGAGGGCCACTCGACGAAAGACATCGCCGGACGACTGCAGATCGGCGCCGAGGCCGCGCAGTCGCTGCTGGCCCGCGCCAAGCGCGCGTTCGCCGATGTCTATGCGTCGCTCGGCGCGACGCTGGACGACAACGACAACCGGGTGCAACCATGACCGACAATCCGAATCTGCCACCTCGTGAATCGGGTGATGCCGTCGAGGCGCTGCTCGGACAGGCGAGCCGGCGCCCGCGCCCGCCGGCAAAGGCCACCGCCGACGTGCGCGCCGCGGTGCATTCCCAATGGCAAGCGCTGGTCCGCGGACGCCGCCGCCGGCGCCGCGTGGTTGCCGCCGGCCTGGCGGCCGGCCTGTTCACTGTGGCGGTGGCGGTAACGCAGCTCCTGTCGGTCGACCCGACGGTGCCGGCGCCCGTCGCGGTGTCTGCCCGGCAGCACGGCGACGTCTTTCTGGTCGGCAACCAGTCGGAATTGCTGCCGCTGAGCCCGGCATCTGCCGTCGTCGCGGGACAGACGGTGCTGACCTCTTCCGACGCCGGTCTCGGCCTCGACTGGCATTCCGGCATTTCCGTGCGCGTCGACGCATCGACGCGCGTCGAGATGACCGCCGACAATGCGATCTACCTGCAAACGGGTCGCGTGTACATCGACACGGCATCGGACGAGAACGCCGAGTCGCTCGTTGTGAAGACGGACGTCGGCACGGTGACCCATGTCGGTACCCGGTACATGGTGACCGTCAAGGACGACGAACTCACGGTCGCGGTGCGCGACGGCCGAGTCCGAATCGACGGCCACTACCACGACGCGGCCGCGCAACCCGGCGACCAAGTCCGCATGCAGGGTTCGGCCCGGCCGGTCGTGGACCGGCTGCCCAGGTACGGCGACACCTGGCGCTGGACCGAAACGCTCGCCGGCGCGCTCGACGTCGACGGCCGGCCGGCGGACGCGTTCCTGCGCTGGGTCGGCCACGAAACCGGCTACCGGCTCGTGTACGACGACCCGGCAACCGAGACCACGGTGCGCGAAACCCGGCTGAAAGGCCGCGTGGATGCCGATCCGAGAACGGAACTCGCGCTGAGGCTCATGACGATGGACCTGGACTACGAGATCGACGCGGCGCGCGGGGAACTGCGCGTCCGCCGGCGCGGAGGAGATGCGGCTGACTAGGTGCGCGCGGCTGTCTGTGTTGATCCTGTGCGCGGCGGCCGCTTTGGCCGCCGCGGAGGAGTCGCTGTACCTGGGACGCAGCATCGCTGACGTCATCGACGGGTTTCGCAACGGCGGTTTGCCGGTCGCCTACAGCACGATGCTCGTCAGCGACGACCTGCAGGTCACCGTTGAACCGGACGCGCACGACCCGGTGTCGATCATGCAGGCAATCCTCGCGCCGCATGGCCTGACGCTGAAGCTCGAATCGGGCGTGTGGCTCGTCGTCCGCGACCGGAAGCCCCTGCCTCCCGACCCCGCGCCCGCCGTCCCGGACGACCCGGTCGAGCGGCGCCTCGAGGAGATCGCCGTGTCGGCGAGCCGCTACGAGATCCCGAGCGAAGCAGCCGACGCGCACTTCACGCTCGATCGGCAGACCATCCAGTCGATCCCGACGCTGGGCGACGATCCGATGCGGGCCGTACAGCGGCTGCCGGGTGCCGCCGCGGGCGGTGCATCGGCGAAGACTCATTTCCGGGGTGGCGACGAGGACGAGATCGGCATCCTGCTGAACGGCCACCGCCTGTTCGACCCTTTCCACGTCCGCGACTTCCAGAACATCTTCAGCGCGATCGACGCACGTGCCATCGAGGGCGTCGAGGTATATACGGGCGGGTTCCCGGTACGCTACGGCGAGCGAATGAGCGGCATCATACTGATGCAATCGCTGGAGCCGCCGAACGACTGGCGGCACGAGATCGGCATCAGCGTGTACAACACGTCTCTGCTCACAACCGGCGCATCCGACCGCGCGAACTGGTTGCTGTCGGTGCGCCGCGGCAATCTCGATCTCGTCATCGACCCGGAGTACGGGTCGCCTTCGTACGCCGACGTCTTCGCCGAACTGGGCGTGGAGCTGACACCGGACGCGGTACTGACGTTCAATGCCCTGTACGCGGACGACGGCGTTAAGGTAGTGCTCGAGTCCGACCCGAGCGAACTCGAGCAGGTGCACAGCGACACCCGCAACCTGCAGCTCTGGCTGCAACTCGACAACCGCTGGTCCGATCGCCTGAGCAGTCACACGATCCTGTCCGCCGTCGACTTCGACAACCTTCGCCGCGGCACGCTGGACGACCCTGAAAAGATCACGGGCTACGTCACCGACGCGCGGCGCGCGCGGCAGATCGGCTTCCGGCAGGACTTCAGTTTCCGGGCCTCGGACCACCACGTCGTGCAATGGGGGCTCGAAGTGCGCCACAACGAGGCGGACTACGACTACGAGAACCACGCGGACTACTTCGAGCTGAATGCCCTGTACCCGGACCAGCCCGAGTCCATCGACACGCGCGTCCTCGCGGCGCCGGACGGCGGCAGCTACGCGTTATACGTCGCCGACCGCTGGCGCTTCGCGTCGGACACCGTACTCGAATGGGGGCTGCGCTGGGACGATCAGACGTACACCGGGTCTGCATCCGACTCGCAACTCAGCCCGCGAATCAGTCTCCTGCAGTACCTCGGCGACCGGTCCGAGCTGCGTGTGTCCTGGGGCCGGTATCACCAGGCGCAGGAGATTCACGAACTGCAGGTCGAGGACGGCATCGCAGAATTCTGGCCGGCCCAGCGCGCGGATCACGTCATCGTCAGCTACCGCTACGCGTTTGACGATGACAACATGCTGCGCATCGAGGCGTTTCACAAGGAACTGGATTCCGTGAGGCCGCGCTTCGAAAACCTGTTCGACCCGCTCGGCATCATTCCCGAAGTCCAGCCGGACCGCGTGCGCATCGACGCGGAGAGTGCGCTGGCCACGGGTGTCGAACTCTCGTTCGAGCACAAGGGTGGCCCGTTCGAGTGGTGGGCCAGTTACGTGCTCGCCGACGCCAGCGACCGCATCGACGGGACTGACGTGAACCGGAGCTGGCACCAGCGGCATGCGCTCCAGGGCGGCATCCGCTGGCACGACGAAGACTGGGACGTCGGGCTGGCCGCCAGCATCCACAGCGGCTGGCCGCTGACGGAACTGGCGCTCGTCGAGGACGGCGTGGATGCCGACGGCGAGCCTGAGTACGTCGCGGTACCCGGCCCCCGCAACGCGGGCCAGTACGACACGTTTGCGAGCCTCGACTTCCGGATTTCGCGCAAGTGGCTGCTGCCACGCGGTCGGCTTACCGCGTTCTTCGAGGTGTCGAACCTCACGAACCGCAGGAACCCCTGCTGCCTCGACTGGGACCTGGCCGACGACGATCCATCCGGCGCCGTCGCCCTGGAACGGGGCGTCGACTACTGGCTTCCGCTGCTGCCCGCGGTCGGCGTGCTCTGGGAATTCTGAGCGGCAGCGTGCGCGTCAGTGCGCGGTGCGGAAGTCGCGCAGGTAATACACCGACAGCGGCGTCGGCTCGTCCGCGTCCGCTTCGTCCCAGCCGGGCACGTCCTCGCTGCCGCTCTTCTGCTTCTGCACGTCGTCCTCGGCGCGGTAGTCGCCGGTTCGGAAGTCGATGCGTTCCGGGACACCGTCGCCGCTGCCGGCAAATGCCGCTGCGTCGGCGACGGTCTCACCGCCCAGCCGGAGCCGGTACACCCGTTCGGCCGCATCGAACTCGATCTCGACGGCGTGCCACCGGCGTGCGGGCAGCGTGCCGACGGCGATGACGTTCTCGCCGTCGTTCGTCGACAGGCGCCCGCCTTCCAGGCGCAGCTTCACGAGGCGATCACCGGCCCCGGTGACGATGTCCATTTCGAGCGGGCCGTGCGCGGCCTCGACGTACAGGTCGAAACCGACCACCTGGCGAGCGGCTCGCGCGAACACTCGCTGTGCCGACGCGTAGTCGTACGGATCGCGGTCGGAAATCCGGAGACTCTGCCGGCCGGCATCGGGGCCCGCCACCACCTCGATCTCGTGCCAGGGCCCGTGGTAGATATTCCAGTCCGTTACCACACCGCCGGCAATCATGTCGTCGAAGTCGTCCGCCACCGGCCCGTTCACCTCGCGACGGATCGGCACCGGGATGCGCGAGATCCACATGTCTTCCTTCGACACCGAGTAGGCGACCCACAGGTCGTCGCCGGGCGGATTGCCGTTCCCTTCCACGATGCCGCGCACGTACTGCTGACCCGGCCGCTTGTGCAGGCCCCAGTAGCGCTTCGGCGGTAACTCCTGGTGCACGCCGGCGACGCCTCGAAAGCGAATCCCGTCATCGCTGGTCATGACGGCCAGCGGATGCCGGGCCGCGCTGTGCGTCGGGTTGATGACCATCGCGTAGCCGCCGGTGTCCAGGCGCTGGGCCCAGACTTTCGCACCGCCCCAGGTGAACCGCGGAAGCCGCACCAGCGGACTCCAGTGTTCGCCGCCGTCGCTCGTGACCGTCGCCAGGCTGTCCTTGAAGAGGCCGACGACGACGCCGTCGTCGCGCGTGAAAAAGTTGAAACCCTTGCCGGGCTCCCTGCCCTCGTCCGTCTCGACCGGCTCGAGACCGCCGAGGAAGTCCTCGATACCAGGCTCCAGCCAGTGCTCCTCCCACCATTGGACGCGCCGGATGCGATCGCCCAGGAACGCATCGACGGCGGCGACGAAACCGGCGTCGTCGGATGACGTGTAGTCCGGAAACATGAAGTCGCCGTGTTTCCACGTCGTGTTCTTCTTGACGAAGTAGATGGGACCGAACGACCCGTCCGCGTAGATCTCCCGCATGACGCGGCCCATGCCGTACCCGTCATTGACGCCGTAGAATCCGGACGCCAGCAGGCGGCCGTCCGGCGCGACGTAGAAACCCATGCGCTGGTGCATTACCAGGTTCTTCACCTGGTCCTCGCGCACCTCGGTCTGCTCCGACCAGAAGCCCATCGGGAACAGCACCTCGGGCCGGCTCCAATGCTTGCCGTCCTCCGACGTGCTCAGCAGCGTCAGTCCCGGCGGGATGTGCTCGCCGACCGGTGTGGCCAGGTAGTGGTAGTAGAAGCGCCCGTTCCAGTACGCGAGATTCGGCGCATGGTTGTAGGTCCAGCCGAGTCCGTCCGACCACTCCGGGTGCGACCGGTTTGCACGCACGACCTCGTAGTTCTGCACGCCGATCGCCGGACGCAAACGGCCGTGGTGATAGCCGTCCTCGTAGCCGCTGGCCGACGGGACGTCGTCGTCGACGTAGATGATCGGCTCGGCGGCGCTTCCCAACGCCTGGTCCGCCATGGCCGGCATCGCAATACCGAGAGCGGCCATGCTGACACACAATGCAGCGACATGCTGTGTTCGCACCGGGTACGTCCTGTTCATCACTTCAGTCCTTAGTGTGGCCCTCCACGCCGTCTACTGTATCAGCATCGCTTCGAGGTCCCCACCGGGGGCATTCAGGCTGATTCAGACAGGCGGACTCCCGGCGCCCGGCATCGGGTCTTGCAAGAACCAGCCGCGGATCAGGAGCCAGAACATGAACACGAGTTCGCCGAAAAACGTCACGAACATCCAGCCGAGATCCGTCCCCGGCGCAATGAACGGGCCGAGATCGTAGATCACGTACCCGGCACCGGCGACGACGAGCAGTGCACCGACATACCGTGGCACGTAAGCCGCGCGCCAGGCGAGGTAACCGAGCAGGCACAGGTGCAGCCCGAACACGATTAGCCCGTAGGACCAGTCGTAGCGGAATGACAGGTACAGCATCTGAACCTGCGACTCCAGTGCGGCGGGGTCGAAGCTCTCGACGAGCGCCACGTTCGCCAGGACGCGGTAGATCGCCACCAGTTTCAGCACGCCGACAAACGCGATGACCGTGTAGACCAGGCGCATCCAGGCCGCGAGCATCGACACGGCGCGGTTGACCGGCGCAAACAGGGCATACAGCGCCCACGACACGACAATATCCGCCACGAACGTGACCGTGAAGCCGATGATTGCCGCAGCGAGCATACCCCGGTTCTGCAGCACGTTCCGGATCGATGCCGCCGGGTTTTCGGGGACGAACAGGCCTGGCAGGAGCTTGAACTCGGCTACCGGTGTACCGATCATCACCAGCAGGCCGAAGCCGGCCACGAGGGCCGCCTGCCGCAGGCTCAGGCCGGCGATACCGGGCGGGTTCATCGTTCCGTTTCCAACCATCCCGCTCTCCCGCTCCGGCATGGGCGTCGGCTACATCCCCGTGTCGATGATGATCTTCCCCCGGGCGCGCCCCGACTCCGAGTACGCGATCGCGTCAGGCACCTCCGCCAGCGGGTACGTCGTGTCGATGACGGACACCAGCTGCCCCTTCTCCATCAGACGCGCGAGCTCGGCCAGGTCGTCGCCGCTGGGGTGTGCCAGCATGACGATCAGCGCCTGGTCGACGAAGGGCGACATCAGCGGCGCCTTGATCATGTTGGACAACGGACCGATCCAGTCGCCCTTCTCGCCTCCGACGATGACCAGCCGCCCGTCCGGCGCGAGGACGTCGGCGTTCGCCGAGATCGGGTGATTGCCGATCATGTCTACGATGAGATCGTACTGCTCGTCTTCCTCGGTGTAGTTCGCCTGTCGATAGTCGATGACGCGATCTGCGCCCAGCGACAGCACCATCTCCCGGTTGCGCTCGCTGCAGACACCGGTGACGTTGGCCCCCCAGGCCTTGGCGATCTGGACGGCGTACGTGCCCACGCCACCGGACGCCCCGTTGATGAGGACGCGCTGGCCCGCTTCGAGCCGTCCGTGGTCGCGGAGTGCCTGCAAGGCGGTGACGCCTGCAATCGGCATCGCCGCCCCGTCGGCAAACGAGGCTCCGGGCGGGATTTTCGCGATGCTGCCGTCCGCGTGCTTCGTGACGTATTCGCCGAACGATCCTCGGCCGACGCCGAACACGGCATCGCCAGCCTCGAACCGGGTGACGTTGCGGCCGACCGCCTCGACCACGCCGGCAAAATCGGCGCCCAGTCGGTCGTCTTTCGGCGCGCCGATTCCGGCGTCGAGACGCATCACGTAGGGAGAGCCGCGCATGTAATGCCAGTCGAGGGGATTGACCGACGCCGCCATCACCCTGACGAGCACCTCGTCGTCGCCGGGCACCGGCTTCGCGATGTCTTCGAGTTCCAGCACGTCCGGTCCGCCGTAGCAGCGGTACCGGATCGCTCGCACGAGTTCGGTGCCGGCCGGCTCGGCCGCCCCCGGCGCGCAGTCGGCCGTGTAGCGCACGGTCGCGGCAAGCGCGACGATCGCGGTGCCGAGCAATGCAACGAAGCCGAGCAGTATCTTGTAGCGTAGTTTCATCGTCCGGCCCTCCCGTTCGCGGCCGCGCTGGCCCGGCACCTGCCAGACCTAGGTGTATTAGTGTAATACAACACTAAACTACCCTGTCAAGTCGGGGCATAAGGCACCGCGTTGCCCAGTACCCGTGACCGGTTTTAGTGGTGCTTTCCATGGCCCTGCCGGTATTGTCAGGACAGCCACGGGGCGCTTCGAGGGCACCTGCGTATGACGTTGATGCCGCATGCGATGGCTGCGATCGCCCTGACGATCGTGGCCCTGATCCTGATTTCCCGCGCACGTATTCCGCTGGAATACTCCTGCGCCGGCGTCCTCGTCGTCCTCGTCGTGCTGTTCGAGCTGTTCCCGTCGCCGGACCCCTATCCGCTGAGAGGCGCTCAGCTTCTGCAGGGCTTCGGCAACGAAGCGCTGATCACGATCTGCCTGCTGATGATCCTCGCCCGCGGCGTAGAGGTCAGCGGCGCGCTGCAGCCCGTGGGCCGGTTCCTCACCGGCATGTGGATGGGGCACCGTACGCTTGCCTTGCTCGCGACGCTGGTCGTGGCCGGTGTGATCAGCATGTTCGCCAACAACACGCCGATCGTCATCATGCTGCTGCCGATCCTCGTCGGCATCGGCCACCGGATCGGCGAGCCGCCGTCGCGCTTCCTGATGCCGGTCGGCTTCGCGACGATCGTCGGCGGCATGGCAACGACGATCGGCACGTCGACGAACCTCCTGGTGGTCAACGTGGCCGTCGACCTCGGCTTGCCGCGCCTGGACATGTTCGACTTCGCGGTGCCGGCGCTGCTGTCGGCCGGCGTCGCCCTGTTGTACCTGTGGCTCGTTGCGCCGAGGATCCTGCCCGACCGGCCGTACCTGCTGGAAGGCACGGCGCCGCGCATTTTCAATGCAATGCTGCAGATCGGAGAGGACAGCCCTTTCACGGGCAAGACGCTCACGGAGCTCAGACCAATTCTCGAGGACAATGTCCGCATCACGCGCGTCGTCCGCAACGACTCGCTGGATCTTGCGCGGCTGCCGACCTTGACGCTGATGCCCGGCGATCGCCTGCACCTGCGGGGTCCGCCGGAAGCGATCCGGCTCGTGCAGGAAAAGTCCAAGGGCCAGGCCGGCGGCCTCGACCGGGCGCCGGGCGAACGGCTCGTCGAGCTCGTGGTCACGCGCGATTCGCCGCTGCACCGCAAGCGCTTCTCGGAACTCCAGCAAGATACGCTCCGGGGATTGCACCCGATCGGCTGGCACCGCGCCGGCCAGGTCGGACTGACGCGCTTCGACCAGTCGCCGGACCCGCTGTTGCGCACCGGCGACGTCCTGCTGATGCAGGGCGACCGGCAGGAAGTCCGCAAGCTCATCGACGAATCGCACATCCTCGTGCTGGCACGGGACATTCACGTTCCGCGGATGTCCAAGGCGCCGCTCGCGCTGATCGTCATGATCAGCGTCATTGTCGTCGCCGCACTCGGCATCCTGCCGATCGTCGCCAGCGCGCTGTGCGGCGTCGGCGTCATGCTGGTCGGCCGCTGCCTGACCTGGAACGAAGCCTGGAGCGCGATCGATACGCGGCTGGCGCTCGTCATCGTCGTCAGCCTTGCGCTCGGTTCGACCCTCGTCGGAACCGGGGCTGCCGAAGCACTGGCACACACCTTCGTGACTCTTGTTGCGGGCCTGCCACCGGCCATCATCCTGAGCGCTTTGTTGCTTCTGACCGCGCTGCTGACGGAGGTCGTGACAAACAGTGCGGTCGCGGTCATCGCAACACCCATCGCAATCGGCATGGCCGCGGAACTCGGCCAGCCGGCCCTGCCTTTCGTCCTCGCCGTCCTGTTCGGCGCCAACATGAGTTACCTGACGCCGATCGGCTACCAGACGAACCTGATCGTCATGAGTGCCGGCGGCTACCGCTTCTCCGACTTCTTCCGCGCCGGCTTGCCGCTGCAGATCCTGCTGTGGCTCGCCCTCTCGTTCCTGCTGCCGGTCTACTACCTTTGATGTCCGACAATACGCCGGTCGCCGTCACGCCGGCACAAGCACTTCGATTCTGGGCTCGCCTCGGCTTCATCAGCTTCGGTGGACCGGCCGGCCAGATTTCGATCATGCACCAGGAACTGGTCGAGCGACGCCGCTGGATCTCCGAGTCGACGTTTCTCCACGCCCTGAACTTCTGCATGCTGCTGCCCGGACCCGAGGCACAGCAACTCGCCGCGTACATCGGCTGGAGACTGCACGGGCTACGCGGCGGCATCATTGCCGGCACTCTGTTCGTCGCGCCGGGCGCGCTGATCGTCCTCGGCCTCAGCATGCTCTATGCCGGGTACCGCGACGTGTCGATCGTGCAGGCGCTGTTCTTCGGCATCAAGGCGGCTGTGCTCGCGGTCGTGATCGAGGCCGTCGTGCGCATCGGCCGGCGTGCACTGAAGAATGCGTGGATGTACGGCATCGCCGCGGCTGCCTTCATTGCGATCTTCCTGTTTCGCGTGCCCTTCCCGATCGTGATCCTCGGGGCTGCCGTCATCGGCTTCGCCGGTGGCCGCCTGTCCCCCGGGCGCTTCGTCGTAGCCGGCGAACATGGAAACGCGCCGGCAACGCCGGGCGCGGATGCGCTGGCGCAGTCCCGGCCGTTGGCCCGGAACCTGCGGCTCGTGGCCGCGTTCCTGCTGCTCTGGTTCGCGCCGACGGTCGTCCTGGTCGGCTTCCTGGGCCCGCAGAATGTTTTTGCGCAGGAGGGGCTGTTCTTCAGCAAGATGGCCGTCGTGACGTTCGGCGGCGCGTACGCCGTGCTCGCCTACGTCTCGCAACAGGCGGTGGAGCACTACGGATGGCTGGCGCCCGGCGAGATGCTGGACGGGCTCGGCCTCGCCGAGACGACGCCGGGGCCGCTGATCCTCGTCGTGCAGTTCGTCGGCTTCCTTGCGGCGTACCGGAACCCGGGCATGCTCGACCCGATGCTGGCCGGCACGCTGGGCGCACTGCTGACGACCTGGGTGACGTTCGTGCCGTGCTTCCTCTGGGTCTTTCTCGGCGCCCCGTACATCGAGCGCCTGCACCGGCACGAGGCCCTCGGCGCCGGACTCTCTGCCATCACGGCGGCGGTCGTCGGCGTAATCCTGAACCTCGCGGTGTGGTTCGCGCTGCACGTGCTGTTCGCAGAGGTCGGCGAACAGTCTTACCGCGGAATGACCTTCTACGTGCCCGACTGGACCACGCTGAACGCGCCGGCTCTGTTGCTGGCCGCCGGCGCGCTCGTGGCAATGCTGCGCTTCAGGGTCCCCATGCTGACGACGCTCGCGGTGAGCGCGGTCCTTGGCATCGTCGTGGAAACATGGGTCGCCTGAATCTGCAAAGCATGTCCTACACCGCGGCCATCGATCCGAAGCGGCCGGCGTTGAAGTCGTTGATCGCGGCACGGATCTCCGCTTCGCTGTTCATCACGAACGGACCGTAGCCAACGACCGGCTCGTCGATCGGCTCTCCCGTCAGCACGAGCAGGATAGAGTCGCCATCGGCCGTCACCGTGACGCCCTCGCCGGTCGTCGAGAGCCGGGCGATTTCCGCCTGCTCGACGCCCTGACCGTCGATCGTCACCCGTCCCGACAGGACGGCGATCATGCTGTTGTGCCCGTCCGGCAACGGCAGTGTAGTTTCCGACCCGGCATCGAGCCGCACGTCCCACAGGTTCACCGGCGTAAACGTACTGGCCGGGCCTTCGGCACCATCCAGCGTGCCGGCGATGACCCGAGCGGTGCCGCCGTCGAGCGTCACGGTCGGAATCATGTCCCGCGTGATCGCCTGGTAAGCCGGCGGGGCGCCCTTGTCCTTCGCGGGCAGGTTGACCCAGAGCTGGACCATGCGAAACGGACCGCCGGTTTTCGAGAAGCCGGTCGAGTGGAACTCCTCGTGAATGATGCCCTTGCCCGCGGTCATCCATTGCACGTCGCCGCTGCTGATCGTCCCGCCGCCGCCGGTCGAATCACGGTGCGACACTTCGCCGTCATAGACGATCGTCACCGTTTCGAAACCGCGGTGCGGGTGCTGCCCGACACCCCGCGGCGCGCCGTCGTTGGGCTCGAAGTTGTGCGGACCTGCGTAGTCGAACAGCAGGAACGGGCTGATGGCCCGCGTATCGCCGTTGTAGCTGAACAGCGAGCGCACCGGGAAGCCGTCGCCGACCCAGTGGCTGCCGTGGTTACCCAGGATGTCCTTCAGCGTTTTCATCGTGATCTCCTGTCCCGAGGAGGCTTCCTCCCCGCGTTGGGCCGGACCATCCCGGCCGCGTGCTGGATACCTGTGGGCCGGGTGCTAGAATGCAAGTACGGTCCTTGAGGATACTGCATCATGCCGAGCCCCCGAGAGCGCACGCCCGAGGCCTGCCAGGCGGAAATCACGCTCGACCTCATCGCCGGAAAGTGGCGACCGATGGT
>CAJXJW010000005.1 GCA_913055625.1 uncultured Pseudomonadota bacterium
GCTTCGATCGGGGTGGGTTCGGCGGTCATGACAGGTCCCTCCGGAGGGGCTTGGAAGTGCCTGTTATTATATACAGTCTATTGGGTTTTTTCTATTATAAAACAGCTATTTATACACAATCTTGAACAAGCCGAAGGGGGTTTAGATATATCCCTGAACAAGCCGGAGGTACCGGTGCCCGGTCACCGCAGCATCTCGTCCAGCATCACTTCCGCGATCGTCGGGCAGCCACCCGTTTCCGTGCCGTACCAGATTTCCACGGTGACGTCGTACGCTTCATCCTGGCTTGGCGCAATGAACTCCCCGACCAGGCGATCTGCAACGACCTTTAATACGATATCCCGGTATGGCTGATTGCCGTCCGTGGGCGATTCGCGAAGCCACCATTTGAGCGCCGAGCCCATGACGCCAGAGCCGTTCATTCGGAGTGGCGCGGTGATGCGAAACGCGTTTTTGCTGCCGTCGAGCGGTTCGACCGAAAGTTGCGCGTCGTACTCGGGTCCGGAGTACGGCACCATGCAGGCGCTCACGTAGCCGGACAACAACACTGACGTCGCTGCGAGGCAAAGCAGCGCGAACATTCGAGTAATGCCCATAGCCTGCTACGTGATCCCTGCGGCCTAGTCCAGGTAGGTTGCAAGAGCCTCCCGCCAGAGACGGTAGCCCTCCTCATCCAGGTGCAGGCCATCCTCGACAAACACGTCCCTGGGCAACCCGTCTTCACCAAGCAGCGGTGTTGCGAGGTCCGCATACGCCAGGCCGGGCTGACTCGCCGCGTAGTCACGCACAATCCGGTTGGCTGCAACCATCACCGGCCATTTCTCCCAGCGGGCCATGCTCGGCTTGATCGAGATGAATACGAGTTCCGTGTCGGGGAGATCCTCCCTCAACATGGCGACGAATGCCTTGTAGTCCTCGAAGACCTGCTCGGCCGACTTGCCGTTCGCAATGTCGTTGTCGCCCGCGTACAGGAAGACCTTGCGCGGCGAATACGGTTTCACCACCTGATCGTAGAAATGGATGACGTCGGACAGTTCGGATCCTCCGAAGCCACGATTGATGATCGGTTTGCCGGGAAAGGCCTTCGCCGTCGACCACAGTCGTACGCTCGAGCTTCCAACGAACAGTATTGCGTCCTCTGGGAAGGCGTTCTTGCCGTCCCAGTCCACGAAGGCCTGGATTGCGTCGTCGAACCGTGCCGGATCGGGGTCCGGAACATCCGCGTTTGCCGCCGCGACCAGACCGTACGCCGCAAGAAGAAGAGTCGCCCGCAATGCTGTCTTCATTTGATGCTGTCCTTGGTTTTCGGCTGGGGATACTCAGCGTCATAGATCGGAAAGACGCGCGACAAGGCAGTCAATGCCAAGGGATGCTTCACCTCCCCGGCAGCAACCAAACTCCTGATCTGATCGATAGTCATGCGATGCACACGGATGGCCTCTCCCGGGTCCTGCTGGGGCGCCTGCACGAACTCCACGTTCTCGGCCAGCCAGTGATGACATTCGTTGTTGAGAAACGCCGGATTCGCCTGCACCGACCCGAGATACCGCCAATTGCCGCCGCCGAAGCCGGTTTCCTCGAGCAGCTCGCGCCGGGCGGCCTCCAGCGAGTCCTCGCCCGGATCGACGATGCCAGCGGCAGGCTCGATCGTCACCTCGCTCACGCCGAACCGGAACTGCTCCACCATCAGGATCTCGCCGTCGGTGGTGACCGCGACGACATTCACCCAGTCGGGAGCCTCGAGGACCAGGCGCTGGAATTCCGCCGAGCTGGTCGGGTGTCTGAGTGTGTCGAAGCGAACCTGGAAGAGCGGCAGCTCCGGCCCGGCTTCGCTACGTACTTTCGTCCAGTGCAAAGCGTCGTCGGTCATCGTCAATCATCCCCATTCTCGGCGCAGCGCCGGCAGTCATTAGGCAACAGTCCCGATTCGATCTCAATCCTCGCCATCTCGCTGATGCCGGAAGGTGAGACAAGCGTGGCCGTCGCAGGATACGATTGCCTCGCAAAACAGGCAGGACCGACCCATGTTCCGATTCTTTCGCCAGATCCGCCTGGACCTGGTCCAGGAAAACCGGCTGAAGAAGTACACGGCCTACGCAATCGGCGAGATACTGCTGGTGGTCATCGGCATACTGATCGCACTGCAGATCAACAACGCCAATGAAGAGCGGCAGGAGCGACAGCGCGAAGCGAACTACCTGCGCAACCTGAAGGTCGACCTGGAAATCAATATCCAGGAAATCGAGAAAAAGCTGGCCGTGCGCAGCAGCCGCATCGAGTCGGCCAAGCGGATCATCGAGTATTTTGACGGCGCGCCGCTCGACGACCTCGAGGATTTCAACTACCACAACCTCAACGTGCACATCTGGCAGAAGTTCTACCAGAACAACAACACGTTCCAGGAACTCATCAATTCCGGCAACCTCGGGATCATCTCGAATCACGAGATCAAGAATTTGCTGATGGATCTCGAGCTGCTCTACCTGAAAATGAAAGCCGACGAAGAGCACATGCGCTTCGATTTCGAGGGCTACGTCTACGCGCCGTTCTTCGATACGGTCGACATCGCTCCGATGACCGAGAACTATGTCTACAGGATCACGGGCGGCACCGCGGGGACCCGAACCGCCATCTCGCGCGAAGCCGTCGAAACCCTGCTGGCAGACGTGCGCTACAAGAACGGGTTTACGCTTGCGATCTACATGAACACGCAGATCAACGCGGCGCTCGAAGACATTCGGCAGCGGACCTCGAACCTCGTCAGCCTGATCGACCAGCAGCTGGCCGCGCAGTCCCGGTAGGCGCCCGCCCCTCAGCGCTGCTTCTTCGGGTCCGAGCGTTTCCTGGCATCCGCCGGGTCGACGACGCGCACCAGCCCTTCCTGGCAGGTGCTGGCGACGAGCGTGCCGTCGCGCGTGAAGAACTGCCCGCGCGAATAGCCACGCGCGCCTGACGCGTTCGGGCTGTCGATCGCGTACAACAGCCACTCGTCGATACGAAACGTCCGGTGGAACCACAGCGCGTGGTCGAGGCTCGCCATGATCACGTTGTCGGCGGCATAGGACAGTTCGTGCGGCAGTGTGCTGGCGCCGAGCAGTTCGTAGTCCGACACGTAAGCCAGCAGGTTCTGGTGCAGCGGCCCGTCGTCCGGCACGGCATCCACGGCCCGTATCCACACGTGGGTCACCGGCGGAAGGCGCAACCGGTCCACCAGGTTGACGGGACGGACCGGGCGGAACTCGAACGGCCGCTTCTCGGTGAGGAATCGCCGGAGTTTCATCGGCACGCCTTCCGGCAGTTCGTCCGCGAATTCATGCAGCGCGCGCAGGTCTTCGGGCGCCGGCACGTCCGGCATCTCGGCCTGGTGCGAGAGCCCGTCCTCCGGCTCCTGGAATGACGCGGCCATGTTCAGGATCGGCCGGCCGTGCTGGATGGCGACGACGCGGCGGTTCGAGAAGCTGCCGCCGTCGCGGGCGCGATCGACTTCGTAGACGATCCGCGAATTGATGTCGCCTCGGCGCAGGAAGTACGCGTGCAGCGAGTGCGCGACGCGGCCCTCGACGGTGAACTGCGCCGCCGAGAGTGCCTGCCCCAGCACCTGGCCGCCGAATACCTGCGGGCTGCCGATGTCGCGGCTGTCGCCACGGAAGATGTTGTCCTCGATGCGCTCGAGGGAGAGCAGTTCAATCAGGTCGGCCAGGACCGGGTGCACGCAGGCGGCCCCGTCAGTCGCCGAGCCAGCCGCCGTCGACGGCGATGCCGGTACCGCTGACGAACACCGCGTCGTCGCTCGCGAGGAACAGCACGACCTTCGCCACGTCGACCGGCTCGCCGAGGCGGCGCGCGGCGGAATTGGAGATGCAGTGATCGCGCAGGCCTTCATTCTTGCCGAACAGGACCCGGCTCACCGGCGTCATGACGCCGCCCGGCTGCACGTAGTTCGCGGTGATGCCGAACTCGCCGGTGTCGGCGGCCAGCGCGCGAACGACGTCCGACAGGTTCTTCTCCGCGCGCCGGCTCGCATCGCCGGCTTCCGGCGCGAACAGGCTTCGCTGAAGGCCCAGCACGATGATGCGGCCCGCCGGGCTCCTCCGAAGGTGCGGCAACGCCGCGCGGCAGGCGGCCAGCGTCAGTTCGGCGCGTGCCGCCAGCAGCGACTCCAGTGCCGGTCCCGTTCCGTCGATGGGATCGAGCATCGGCACCGGGTAATCGCACACGAGTATGTCGATGCCACCGAGCCTCTCCACCGCATTCTCGATCATCTCCGCCTGTCGCCCCGGCGTGCGCAGGTCGGCAAACAGGCCATCGATACCTTTTACCGACTGGTAATGTTGCTCGACGCCGCTGACGTTCACGTCGACGGCGACGACGCTCGCGCCGTGCTTGGCGAGCGTGCGCGCAATGGCTTCGCCGATGCCGTCGGCGGCATTCGTCACGACCGCGTTCAGGCCGTAGAGTCGGAGGGCCTCGCCCATCGGAGCTCCTGCGTGGGATTTCGGGGTGAAGGAGAGTGTCAGGCGGGCAGCTTAAAGTCCGCGAACTGCTTCCGCAATTCCAGTTTCTTCACCTTGCCGGTCGCCGTGTGCGGCAGCTCGTCGACGAACACGACGTCATTGGGCAGCCACCAGTCCGCGACACGCCCGTCATAGTATTTCAGCAGCTCCGCCTTGTCGGCCGACTTGCCCTCGCCCAGCACGACGACGAGCAGCGGGCGCTCCGTCCATTTCGGGTGCGGCACGCCGATCACGGCAGCTTCCGCGACCGCCGGGTGCCCCATGATCACGTTCTCGAGCTCGATCGAGCTGATCCACTCGCCGCCGGACTTGATCACGTCCTTCGTGCGATCCGTGATGGCGACATAGCCCTCCGGGTCGATCGTCGCGACATCGCCGGTCGTGAACCAGCCGTCGTCGGTGTGCGTGCCGGCGGTCCCGTCCAGGCGGAAGTAATCACTGCAGACCCACGGTCCGCGCACCTGCAGAGCACCGAACGCTTCGCCATCCCACGGCAGCTCCGTGCCCTCGTCGTCGACGATGCGCAGTTCGCAGCCGTACACGCCGCGGCCGGCCTTCGTTGCCAGGTCGAGCTGGGCGTCGTCGTCGAGATGCTCGAGCCCGGCCTTCAACGTGTTGACCGCGCCGATCGGGCTCATCTCTGTCATGCCCCACCCCTGCCGCACCTCGACACCGTGCTTGTCGCGGAAGGCCTCGATCATGCTGCGCGGCACGGCGGCGCCGCCGATGATGGTGCGCTTGAGGGTCTCGATGCGCTTTCCGGTCTTTTCCGTGTGCTGCAACAGTGCGAGCCAGACGGTGGGCACGCCGAGCGCGATCGTTACGGCCTCGTCGTTGAAGAGCGAGCACAGGACCTCACCGTCGGCCATCTTGGGCCCCGGCAACACGAGCTTGGCGCCGGTGATGCCGGCCGAGTACGGGATGCCCCAGGCATTCACGTGGAACAGCGGCACGACCGGCAGTACGACGTCCTGGCTCGACAGCCCGAGGACGTCCGGCGCGACGCCGGCGTAGGCATGCAGGATCGTGGAACGATGGTCGTACAGCACGCCCTTCGGGTCGCCGGTCGTCCCGGACGTGTAACACAGCGCCGACGCCGAGCGTTCATCGAGGTCCGGCCATTCGTAGGTGTCCGGCTCGTCCCCGATCAGGCTCTCGTAGCTCCGGACGTTCGGCAGCGAGGTCTCCGGCAGGTGCGCGTCGTCGGTCAACACGACAATGCCCTCCAGCGTTTCGAGCGCCGGGTGCAGCTTCTCGACCAGCGGCAGGAAAAGCGGGTCCGTGAACAGCCACCGGTCCTGTGCATGGTTGATGATGAAGACGAGCTGGTCCGCAAACAGCCGCGGGTTGATCGTGTGGCAGACGTAGCCGGCGCCGCTGACGCTGTAGTAGAGCTCGAGGTGCCGGTGGTCGTTCCACGCCAGCGTGGCGACGCGATCGCCGCGCTCGAGACCCAGCCGATCCAGCGCGTTGGCGAGCTTGCGCGAGCGACTGACGACATTGCGCCAGTTCGTCCGGTGCCGGGGGTCGTCGACCGTGACCGACACTATCTCGCGACTGCCGTGGAATCGGGCGGCGTGCTCCGCGATCGACGAGATCAGGAGCGGCCGGTCCATCATCAAGCCCTTCATCTGCACCCCCCGCACGTGCTTGGTCTTGTTGCCCCGATCGGTAATTTAACAGAAGCGTCACGGAAAGACTTTTGGGACCGCATTGCGAAAATTCCGTGCTATGCTCTGGCGACTACGGAGTCTCAGCTTGTTGGCCAAAGCGCCTGTTTATTCAGGTAAATTTACGGTCGACCCGGCGACCGGCTCCGCGTTTTCTGAATCTGTCTCAATCCCGAAAAGGGGGGGGTATGAAACCGACGAGGAATGGATCGCTGCGCGCCCTCAAATGGGCCGTGGCAACGGTGGCGGGCCTGGCACTTTCGGTGCCGGTACTGGCGCAGGACGTCTTCGAGGAAATCGTCGTACGCGCACAAAAGCGCGAACAGAACATCATGGACGTACCGATCGCGGTCACGGCCGTGACCGGCGCCGAGATCGAGGCGTCGGGTATCAAGGACATGTTCGACCTGCAGCAGAACGTGCCCGGTCTCATCGTCGGTCAAAGCCAGACGACAACCACTTCAAACTTTTCCATACGCGGCGTCGGCAGTACGTCGAACAACTTCGGTGTCGAGTCCTCGGTGGGCCTGTACGTTGACGGCGTGTACCGTTCGCGGCAAAGCTCGATCATCAACGAACTCGTCGACGTCGAGGCCGTCGAGGTCCTGCGCGGACCGCAGGGCACGCTGTTCGGCAAGAACACGCCGGCCGGCGCGATCCAGATCCGCACGGTGGCGCCGAGTTCAGACAGCACCAACGGCATGCTGGAAGTCACCGGCGGCGACTATGGCCTGGTGAAGGTCAGCGCCGCGGCAAACGTTGCGCTGACGGACGCACTGGCGATGCGTGGCACGATCTTCACGTCGCAGCGCGACGGCTATGTCAGCGACGACAATTTCGGCAGTGACCTGCTCAACGATCGCGACCGTTTCGGCTTCCGCCTGCAGCTCGGCTACAACCCGGACAGCGACTTCAACTTCCGACTCATTGCCGACTATGCCGAGGTCGACGAGGTTTGCTGCGCCGCCGTCGCGCGGGTGGACGGCCTGTACTCCCGCGCCAGCCTGGCCGGCGTGCCGCAGCCCGGTACCGATTCGGCCCTGGTTGCGCTGGGCGGCACGGTCTTCACCGACTACCCCTACCCGCAGCCGTTCCTGGACGCACTGGCGCCGCTGCCGGGCACCGTCATCACCGGCGTCGGCTTCGAGGACTTCCGCGTGCGCTACAACCGCCTGCCGGAGTCGCGCAACGAGGATCGCGGCCTGTCCGCGGAGTTCAACTGGACGTTCGGCAACGGCGTGACGCTGACGTCGATCACGGCCTACCGCGCATTCGACACCTACGACGCCATTGATGCCGACTTCACCGACGTCGACATCATCGAGCGCATCAACGACGCCGAGCAGCAGTCGATCTCGCAGGAACTCCGCCTCGCCGGGGAGTTCGGCAGCGGCAGCAACTGGGTCGGCGGCGTGTACTACTTCGGCCAGACGATCAACAGCAACACCGTCACGAACGGTGGCGCGCTGCTGGAACCGTACGTGCTGGCAACGAACCCGGACCTTGTCGACCTGATCGACGGCGTCAACCAGGTGTCCGCGGTGCTGAACGGCATGGGCATTCCATTCCCGCCGGCCGCCGCGGCCTTCCCGCTCGGCTCGACGGCACAGGACGACATCGAACAGGACCAGGATGGCTGGGCCGTGTTCGGGCAGGTGGATTTCGCACTGACGGACAAAGTCACGCTGACACTGGGCGGGCGCTACACCGAGGAGACCAAAAAGATCGACGCCAGGTACACGCAGACGGCCCAGGGCCCGCCGCCGGACCTGGTGGCGATCCAGACGAACCTGGTACTGGCGGGCATGGGCCAGCCGTTCGACCCGACACCGTTGCTGGCCGTGGCGGAACCGAACGCGGCGTGGGGCTCGTACCTGTTCCAGCCGCTGGCACCGCGGCCGGATCTCATCGACAAGCTGGAGGACGACCAGTTCAGCGGTACGGCGAAGCTGTCGTTCTTCCCGGCGGACTGGGGCATGTTCTACGCCTCGTACTCGACCGGCTACAAGTCCGGCGGCACGAACACGGAACGCATCAGCCCGCAGTTCGACTCCATCTTCGGGCCGGAAACGTCCGAGTCCATCGAGGTCGGGTTCAAGGGCTATTTCGGCCCGGTTCGACTGAGCGTCTCGATCTTCGACACGAACTACGAGGACTTCCAGGCACAGTCGTTCACCGGCACCGGCTTCAACCTGCAGAACGCGGGCGAGCTGGAAACGCAAGGCGTCGAGATCGAGGCGCTGTGGCGCCCGTGGGACACGGTCGAGGTACAGGCCTTCTACGCGCGCAACGAGGGTGACTACAAGAAGTTCGAGGGCGGCACGTGCTGGGATACGCAGGTATTCCATTCCGGCCAGCCCGACCCGGGCGGCAACGGCGACGTGGATGCCGAGGTCTGCAACCGGACCGGCTTCCCGATTGCGTACAACCCGGAGGACCGCGCGTTCGTGGCGATCACAAAGGACTTCCCGGTCGGCAACAACGAACTGTTCATCCGCGGCGAGTACACCTACGCATCCGAGCAGTTCACGGACGGCGACCTGGACCCGTTCACGAACCAGGACGACATCGGGCTCGTCAACCTGCGTGTCGGTTACTTCCACACGGACTGGAACACGAGCATCACGCTCTGGGGCCGGAACATCACGGACGAACGCTGGTACGCGGGCTCGTTCGATGCGCCGATCCAGCTCGGGCGCATGAACTCCTACCCGGCCGAACCGGCCACCTACGGTCTGACGCTCAGCAAGAACTTCGACTGAGCGGCCGGCAGGTCCCTATGAAGGCGGCGGAGCAATCCGCCGCCTTTTTTTGGCCTATACTGCCTGCGACCGTAATCGTGCCGCCCCCCGGAGTGCGCATGGCAACCCGCTACGACAATATCCTGCAGACGGTCGGCAGGACGCCTGTCGTCCGGCTGAACCGACTTGCGCCGGACCACGTCAACCTGTACGTCAAGTGCGAGTCCTTCAACCCGATGGGGTCGGTCAAGGATCGCCTCGCGCTGAACGTTATCGAGGACGCCGAGCGCGCCGGCCGGCTACAGCCCGGCCAGACGGTCATCGAGGCCACCAGCGGCAACACCGGCATCGGGCTCGCCATGGTCTGCGCCGCGAAGGGCTATCCGCTCGTCATCGTCATGGCGGAAAACTTCAGCGTCGAACGCCGCAGGATGATGCGCTACCTGGGCGCCCGCGTGATCCTGACTCCCGCGTCACTGAAAGGCAGCGGCATGCTCGCGAAGGCCGTTGAACTCGCGGACGAACACGGCTGGTTCCTGGTGCGGCAATTCGAAAACGAGGCAAACGCGGACGCGCACGCGAAGACGACGGCGCCGGAAATCCTCGAGGCCTTCGACGACAGTGCGCTGGATTACTGGGTCACCGGTTTTGGGACCGGCGGCACGCTCAAAGGCGTGGCCCGCGTGTTACGCGAGCGCAGCCCGGCGACGCGAATCGTCGTGTGTGAACCCGACAACTCGCCGATTCTCGGCAGCGGCATCCCGCAGCCGCGCGCCGACGACGGCACCGTCGCTGAGAGCCACCCGCTGTTTCGCCCGCACCTGATGCAGGGCTGGAGCCCGGACTTCATCCCGAAGCTGGTCGAGGATGCGGTCGACGCCGGGCTCTACGACGAGATCCTGCCCATTGCGGGCGACGACGCGCTGCGGCTCGCAAAAGCGCTCGCCCGGGAGGAAGGCATTTTCGCCGGCATCTCCGCCGGCGCGACCCTGGCTGGCGCGCTGGCCGTCGCGGAGCGCGCAGCGCCCGGCGCCAATATCCTGTGCATGCTGCCGGATACGGGTGAACGCTACCTGAGCACGCCGCTCTTCGAGGGCATCGACGCGGACATGAACGAGGCCGAGAGAGCCATCGCCGCGTCGACTCCAGGCGCACGCTTCGACGTGCCGTCGGCGCCGCCGCCGACCGACGACGACGGGCCCGCCGCGTCGGACTCTGCGCGTCGTTTCCTCGAGGAAGCGACGTCGGACACCGACAACCCGGTGATCCTGTTCGCGCTGGAATGGTGTGAGTTCTGCTGGTCCGTGCGCAAACTGATGGCGGCGTACGAGATTCCTTATCGCGCGATCGACCTGGACTCCGTCGCCTACCAGGCGAACAACCTGGGCGGCGACGTTCGCGCCGCGATCCGGGAACGGACCGGCCAGCGCACGATTCCACAGATCTTCATCGGCGGCGAACACATCGGCGGCGCGACGGAGTTCTTCGACGCCCTGAAAGATGGCACCGCGCAGTCGCGCCTCGACGCGCTGGGCGTGAATTGGAACCGGGCCGAGAAGCGCGACCCCTACGGCTTCCTGCCGTCATGGCTGCACAAGCGCGGCTGAGCGCGCCGGCGCCGGACCTCAGGCGCCCTCGAAGAAGTACATGCCCAGCGTTTCCGCGACGCACGCGGGCTTACGCGCGCCCTCGACCTCGATGCTGACCTCGGACGTCAGCAGCAGCGCGCCCGCCCGCCGGCGGGCCTGGACGATTTTCGCGCGGGCACGGACGCGGTCCCCCACCTGTACGGGCGTGTAGAAGCGTACTTTGTTCACACCGAAGTTGATCGCGCGCGTGAGTTTCTCGACATGTACGAAGTTGCCGGTCAGGCCGGGTATCAACGCGAGCGTCAGGTAGCCGTGAGCGATGGTCTTGCCATCGGGCATTTCGCGCGCCGCACGCGCCGTGTCGACATGGATCCACTGGTAGTCCGCCGTCGCCTCGGCAAACTGGTCGATGCGATGCTGGTCGATGACCGTCCAGTCCGATACGCCGACCTCCTGTCCTTCCAGGGCCCTTGCATCTTCGACTGAGCTGATGACGTGCAATTCGATGTCCTTCCTCGCCGCGCGGCGGCTCGCTCGGCTAGAAAAGCACAGTTATTGCGCGAGCCGCAAGTGTAAAGTAGCCGGGATGGACAAGGTCTTACGCACCGGCAAGCCCGTTTTCGGCGTGATCCTGGCCGCCGGCCGCTCGCGGCGATTCGGCGATACGAAGCTCCTCGCGGACCTCGGCGGCGCGCCACTCGTCCGGCATTCGGCTGCAGCCGCGTTCGACGCCTTCGGCGACAGGACGCTGCTCATCACCGGCCACGATTCAGCGCGCGTCGCGGCCGCGGCGACCGGATGCTACGGGGCCATTGCGAACAATCCGCGCTACGACGACGGCCTCGGTACGTCGCTCGCGCTCGCCGTCAGCACGCTACGCGATCGGGCCGGCGCCATCGTCGTACTGCTGGCTGACCAGCCTTTCGTGCCCGCGGCACACCTTCGCGAACTCGAGAACACCTGGGGCGGCGACGCGGTCGAGATCGTCGCGACGCGCTACGGTGATACGGACGGGGTACCGGCGCTGCTGCCGGCGGGACTCTATCCGGAGCTCGAATCACTGGACGGCGACATTGGCGCACGCGCATTGTTCACCGATCCCCGTGTGCGCCTGCGTCACGTGGCACTGGACTCGGCGTCGATGGACGTGGACACGCCGAACGACCTGGCGATCGCGAACCGGCGCATCGCCGATCAGGCGTGAGCGGCGCAACGCTCGCAGTTCACCCAGCCGGAATCACCGCTGACGTAGTGTTCCTTCTTCCAGATCGGCAGGCGGTGCTTGATGGCGTCGATGATGTACCGGCACGCGCGGAACGCCTCGTCGCGGTGCGGTGACGTCACGCCGACCCAGACCGCGCAGTCGCCGATCTCGAGCAGCCCTTCGCGATGCACGCAGCCGGCGCGAAGGTGCGGAAACTGCTCCTTCGCCTCGGCGAGGATACGCCGGCCCTCGGAGATCGCGAGCGGCGAGTACACCTCGTATTCGAGGCGCAGCACCTCCTGCCCTTCGTTGTGATTGCGCACCCAGCCCTCGAAGCCGCAATAGGCGCCGGCGGCAGGGTCGGCGAGCGCGGCGCGCAATGCCGCAGGATCGATGGCCTTCTCGGCGATCTCAAACACGTCAGCCTCCGGCCACCGGCGGAAACAGCAGCACTTCGTCGCCGTCCGCGACCGCGGCGTCCCAGTCCGCCATCTCGTCGTTGATCGCGACCTTGCAGTGGCCCGCCGGTTCCGACGAGCCGTGCCGGTCGCGCGTGGCGGCGAACACGTCGCCCGCCGTCGCGGCGTCCGTCTCGATCGTCTCCGACGCCATGCCCGCGTGTTCCCGGAACATCGCGAAATAGCGCACCGTGATGCGTTTCATCGCACGCTCACCGCGGCACCCGCCGCCAGCTCTTCCGGCGTGTTCACGTTGTGCAGCGCGTCGGGCGCCGGCAGGTCCAGCAGCACCGCCTCCTCGCGGATCATTATCTTGCGCGGGCAATGCACGCCGTCGGCGGCGTACCGGCGCAGCGCGTCGGCGGCCGCGGGCCGGTACAGCGCGCACAGCGGTTCCGGCAGGCCGTCCGAGCTGCTGCGATAGGCGACGAGCGGCGCGCCGTCCGGCGCCTCGGCAAGCAGGTGTTCCAGCGTCGGGCGATCGAGGTTCGGCAGGTCGCAGGCCACGATCAGCCAGTCGGCGTCGGGCACCTGCTCGAGCGCGGACAGGATGCCCGCCAGAGGCCCGATGCCGTCGTAGCGATCGACGACGTGATCGAAGCGGGCCCGCACGGGGTCGTCCGCCTGGTCCGCGCGCACCGAAACGTACACGCCGTCCGTGACGTCGGCCAGCAACGCGGCCGCATGCTCGAGCTGCGTGCCGCCGTCACGCGGCAACAAGGCCTTGTCGCGGCCCATGCGCCGGCTGCGCCCGCCGGCCAGGACGAGACCGAGGACGCGTCGCGAATCACTCACCGGCAACGCCTTCCTCCGAGGCGCGAAAATCGCTCTTGCCACCGGTCTTCTCGACGAGCCGCGTCTCCGCGATGACGATGTCGTGCGACAGCGCCTTGCACATGTCGTAGATCGTCAGCGCGGCCACGCTCGCGCCCGTGAGCGCTTCCATCTCGACGCCGGTCTTGTGCTCCACGCGGCAGGTGCACTCGATGACGGCATCGCCGCCCTCGAGGCGGATGTCGATCGTGCACTTCTCGAGGCCCAGCGGATGGCAGAACGGGATCAGCTCGTGCGTGCGCTTGGCCGCCATGACACCGGCGATGATCGCCGTGGCGAACACCGGCCCCTTGCGGCCGACGATCTCGTCACCGTCGACGGCATCGCGCACGGCGGCCGGCAGGCGCACGCGGGTCTGCGCGCGCGCGGTCCGCCGCGTCACCGCCTTGTCGCCGACATCGACCATGGTCGGCCGGTTGTGCTCGTCGATGTGTGTCAGTTTGCTCAATGCCGTCTCACTCTAACCACCGATCCGGTACATCTCGACCTTGTGCGGCGCATGGGCGTCGGCGGCTTCCGGTCGGCGAAGCTCGCTGTAGCGGTCCGCGCGCTGCAGCCAGATGCGTCGCAGGATGTCTTCCAGCTCTTCGTCCGTCGCACCCTCGCGAAGCGGTTCGCGCAGGTTCGTGCCGTGGGTCGCAAACAGGCAGGTGTACAGCACGCCTTCCGCGGACAACCGCGCCCGCGAACAGCCGCCGCAGAACGGCTCCGTCACCGACGAAATGAAGCCGATCTCGCCCTGCCCGTCACGGTACACGTAACGGCGAGCGACCTCGCCGGCGTAGTTGCGGCCGACGGCCTCCACCGGCCAGCGCGCGTCGATTGCCGCGAGCAACTCGCGCGACGGGACGACCTGGTCCATGCGCCAGCCGTTGCGATTACCGACGTCCATGAACTCGATCAGGCGCACGATGTGCCCGCTTCCGCGAAAATGCTCGAGCAGGTCCAGCACCGTGTGCTCGTTCACGCCGTGCTGCACGACGGTGTTGATCTTCACGGGTGCGAGGCCGGCCGCCTCCGCCGCGGCGATGCCGTCCAGCACCTTTGCAAGGTCGCCGCGACCGCCGCTCATGCGGCGAAACACCTCGTGATCGAGACTGTCGAGGCTCACGGTAATTCGATGCAGGCCACTGTCGGCGAGCGTCTTTGCGATTGGCGCGAGCAACTGCGCGTTGGTGGTCAGCGCGAGGTCCTCGACGCCCGGCAACGCAGCGAGCCGCGAAACGAGCGACGGCAGGTTCTTGTCCAGCAGCGGTTCGCCGCCGGTCAGGCGCAGCTTCGACACGCCGAGGCGCACGGCCGCGCGCGCAACCGCGTGTATCTCGTCGTGCGTCAGCCGTTGCGACTTGCGGAGGAACTGGTAGTCCGCGTGGTACTCGGATTCCGGCATGCAGTACGGGCAGCGGTAGTTGCAGCGATCCAGCAGCGAGATGCGCAGGTCGTGCAGCGGACGCGCCAGGGCATCGCGCAGGCCCGGGCGTTCCGGGTCGCGAAATTCCACGATGTCGGGGGTCCGTGACATCCCGCTATTCTGCCCAATTCGCGCTTTATTTTCTTGGCCATTCTGGGCATCCTGATTTGCCCACCGCCAGCAACGCCAGGGACCCCATGCACGTCAGTTTCTCGCCCCGGGACGAAGCCTTTCGCGACGAAGTGCGCGCATTTTTCGCGTCCGAGTTCCCGTCGGAGCTGCGGCAGAAGATCGATCGCGGCATCCCGCTGGAACGGGACGACTACATCGGCTACCAGAAGCTCCTGCACGCCCGGGGCTGGTTCGCCGCCGACTGGCCCGTCGAGTACGGCGGGACGGGCTGGACGCCGGTGCAGAAGTACATATACGCCTCCGAGATGGCGGCGGCCGAGGCACCGGACGTCGTCGCGTTCGGCGTCAAGATGGTCGGCCCCGTCATCTACACGTTCGGGTCGGACGAGCAGAAAAAGCGCTTCCTGCCGGACATCCTCGAAAGCAACGTGTGGTGGTGCCAGGGCTACTCGGAGCCGGGTGCCGGTTCCGATCTCGCATCATTGAAAACGCGGGCGGACCTGGACGGCGATGCGTATGTCCTCAATGGCACGAAGACGTGGACGACGCTCGCGCAGTACGCCGACTGGATCTTCGTCCTGGCGCGGACGAACACCGACGTCGCCCGACGCCAGGAAGGCATCAGTTTCCTGCTCGTGGACATGCAGACGCCGGGTATCACGGTGCGGCCGATCATCACGCTCGACGGCGAGCACGAAGTCAACGAGGTGCACTTCGAGGACGTCCGGGTGCCGGTCGGGAACCTCGTCGGCGAGGAAGGCAAGGGCTGGACCTACGGCAAAGTCCTGTTGCAGCACGAGAGGACGAACCTGGCCGGGGTCGGGCGCTCGAAGGCGCGTCTGCGGAAATTGCGGAATCGCTGCACCGAGCCGGTCCACGGCGGCCAACCCCTCGCCAGCGACCGGAACTTCATGCGCCGGCTCGCTGCGACCGAGGTCGAACTGAAGGCGCTCGAGTTCACCGAGCTGCGCACGCTGGCGGCCGTCGCCGCCGGCAAGGCGCCGGGCCCCGAGTCGTCGATTCTCAAGATCAAGGGCACCGAGGTCTCCCAGGCGATCGACGCGCTGACCATGGACGCCGCCGGCTATTACGCATTGCCATTCGTGCCCGGCCAGTACGTCGACGGTTTCGACGAATCGCAGTTCATCGGCGACGGCAAGGAAGCACTGACTTCCCTGCACTACTTCAACAACCGCAAGGCATCGATCTACGGAGGGTCCAACGAGATCCAGAAGAACATCGTCGCCAAGCACGTGCTGGGGCTCTGAGGGGCATGGACTTCTCGCTCAACGACATGCAGGCAATGCTCGGCGAGAGCATCGACCGCTTTATCGCGAACGAGTACGACTTCGAAACCCGGCAGGCGCATGCCGCCAGCGAACGGGGCTTCAGCCCGGCCGTCTGGCAGACCTTTGCCGAACTCGGCTGGACCGTGGTCCCGTTCGCCGAGGCCGACGGCGGATTCGACGGTACGGCCGTCGACCTCATGGTCGTCATGGAGCGGCTTGGCCGCGGCCTGGTCGTCGAACCCTACCTGCCGAACCTGGTGCTTGCCGGCGGGGTGCTGAAGCGCACGGCGACCGACGCGCAACGCGCGCGCTGGCTGCAGCCGCTGATCGGCGGCGAGCGGCACGCGGCGCTGGCCTTCGCGGAACCGCACGCCCGCTACGGCATCGGCGACATCCGAACGGTGGCCCGCGCCGACGGCGACGGCTGGCGGATCTCGGGCGACAAGACCTACGTGCTGAACGCCCGCAATGCGCACGACATCGTCGTGCCGGCGCGCGTTGGCGACCCGTCGGGCGACGTCGGCCTCTTCGTCGTCGAACGTGCGGCAACCGGGCTCGAGATCCTCGACTACCCGACCGTGGACGGCCTGCAGGCCGCGGACCTGCGGCTGCGCGACGTCGCGGTTGGCGCCGATGCGCGGCTCGGCGCAGGCGACGACGCCCTCTCCGTGCTAGAAACGGTCGTGGACGAAGCAATCCTCGCCGTGTGCGCCGAGGCCGTCGGCATCCTGCAGGTGCTGGTCGACAAGACCGTCGACTACTCGAAGAACCGGGTCCAGTTCGGCGTGCCCATCGGCAGCTTCCAGGCGCTGCAGCACCGCATGGTCGACATGCTGACAGGACTCGAACAGACGCGATCGCTGCTCTGGTGGGCGACGATGACCTATGCGGAAGGCGGTGACGACGCGAAGCGCGCCGTCAGTGCGGTCAAGTACCAGGTCGGCACCACCGGGCGGCGCATCGCCGAGGAGGCCGTGCAGCTGCACGGTGGCATGGGCGTCACCTGGGAGCTCGATGTCGCGCACTACTTCAAGCGGCTGATCGCGATCGGGCGCGTCTTCGGCGACGCGGACTGGCACCTCGACAAGCTCGCCGGCTAGGCATGCTGGTCGATCTGTTCGGGCGATGGTTCGCCGCCCACCAGGAAGCCCTCTGGCTGACCACGCTGCTGCTCGACCTCGCGGGCACGGTTCTCCTGTACCGCTTCTTCGGGCGTGTGGGGCTGCAGGTCGCCATTGCGACAGCGATCATCCTCGCGAACCTGCAGGGGCCGAAGCTCACGATCATCTTCGGCCTCGAGACCAGCCTCGGCGTGATCTTCTATTCCAGCATCTTCTTCGCCACCGACGTGCTATCCGAGAACTACGGCAAGGCCGAAGCGGCGAAGGCCGTCTGGATGGGCTTCGTCGTGAGCGTCATCGTGCTCGTGATGCTGAGCCTCGGCCTGATGTTCCTGCCGAGCACGAACCCGGCCACCGCCGCGTTCTCGACCGACATCCAGGACGCGTACTCCACGATCCTGGATTTCTCGCCGCGGTTCATTCTCGGGTCGTTACTCGCCTACCTGATCAGCCAGCGCTTCGACGTCTGGGCCTTTCACCGCATCAAGCAGTGGACGGGGGAGCGCTGGCTCTGGCTGCGCAATAACGGCTCGACGATGGCATCGCAGGCGCTCGACACTGCGCTGTACTCGCTCGTCGTGTGGTGGGGAACCGTCGACCTCGTGACGGCGCTGAAGCTCGGCGCGGCGAAGTACGTGTTCAAGCTCGCGATTGCCGCGATCGACACGGTCTTCATCTACTGGGCCCGCGCGACGTTTCTCGCGCGCCGCGTCCCCGACTAGCCCGACGCTAGCCTTGCCCGGCGAGCTCCTGCTTCTCGAGCTTCGCCCAGGAATCCCGCAGAGTCACGATGCGATTGAACACGCGCGCACCCGGTGCGTCGTCACCGGAGTCCGGGCAAAAGTAGCCGAGCCGCTCGAATTGCACCGCGACGCCCGCCTCGGCGTCGGCCAGCGCCGGTTCCAGTTTCGCGGCCACGCATTCCAGCGAGGCCGGGTTCAGCGCTTCGTGAAAGTCGTCCGCCGTGTTCGGGTTCGCGACGTTGAACAAACGGTCGTAGAGGCGAACTTCCGCATCGATGGCATGCGCCGCCGACACCCAGTGAATCGTGCCCTTGACCTTCCGGTCGCTCCCGCCTTCGCCGCTGCGCGTGTCGGCATCGTAGGTGCAGCGGAGCTCCGTGACGTTGCCGTCCGCATCCTTCACCACCTCGTCGCAGCGGATGATGTAGGCCGCGCGCAGCCGCACTTCGCCGCCGGGCTTCAGGCGGAAGAACTTGCGGGGCGCGTCCTCCATGAAGTCGTCCTGCTCGATCCACAACTCGCGCGAGAACGGCACGTCGCGCATGCCCATCGACGGATCGTTCGGGTGGTTCGCCGCCTGCACGGTCTCGACCTGCCCCTCCGGATAGTTCGTCAGCACGACGCGCAACGGCCGCAGCACGGCCATGCGGCGCGGCGCCGGGTCGCCCAGCGCTTCGCGCACGCAATTCTCCAGCATGCCCATCTCGATGAGCTTGTCCTTCTTGGTCACCCCGGCCCGGCGGACGAAGTCGCGCAGCGCCGTCGGCGGATAGCCGCGCCGGCGCATGCCCGCAATCGTCGGCATGCGCGGGTCGTCCCAGCCGGACACGATCTTCTCCGTCACCAGCGCATTCAGCTTGCGCTTGCTGGTGATCGTGTACGCGAGGTTCAGCCGCGAGAACTCGATCTGCCGGGGGCGGTGCGGCGGCTGCAATACGTCGAGAAACCAGTTGTACAACGGCCGGTGGTCTTCGAACTCGAGCGTGCACAGCGAATGCGTGATGCCCTCGAACGCGTCGGACAGGGTGTGTGCAAAGTCGTACATCGGGTAGATGCACCACGCGTCGCCGGTCGTCTGGTGCGTGACGTGCCGGATCCGGTACAAAGCGGGATCGCGCAGGTTGATGTTCGGCGACGCCATGTCGATCTTCGCACGCAGCACGAGTTCGCCGTCGCCGAACTCGCCGGCGCGCATGCGGCGGAACAGAGCGAGGTTCTCGTCGACGCTCCGGTCGCGAAACGGGCTGTCCTTGCCGGGCTCGGTGAGCGTACCGCGGAACTCGCGGATCTCGTCCGCGGACAGGCTGTCGACGTAGGCCAGCCCCAGCCCGATCAGCGTCTCCGCCGCCTCGTAGAGGCGTCCGAAATAGTCGGACGCGTGCGTCAGCCGGTCGGCCCAGTCGAATCCCAGCCAGCGGACGTCGTCCTTGATGGCGCGGACGTATTCCTCGTCTTCCCTGCCCGGGTTCGTGTCGTCGAAGCGGAGGTACGTTCGACCGCCCGTTTCATCGGCCACGCCGAAGTTCAGGCAGATCGACATCACGTGGCCGATGTGCAGGTAGCCGTTCGGCTCCGGCGGGAACCGGGTCACGATGCCGGCGTGCTTCCCGGACTCGAGGTCGTCGTGGATGATCTGGCGAATGAAATCGCGCGGCGCGGAGTCTGTCATGCGGTTCTGGTACGGGGTGCGGGCGTCGCGCCGGCGGCCGTGTCGGTCCCAAGTCAGGTGGGCCGCTATTGTAGTGACACTCAAACAATTAGGCCAAGCCGCAATGCAATCGGTACAATAGCGCGCCTTGCGCGGGCACCCGGGAGAACCGCCGCCCGGGGCCCGCCGACATCGCGCCAACCAGGAATACAGCCAGGAAATGCCCAGTATCACCCTTCCCGACGGTTCCGTCCGGGACTTCCCGTCCGCCACCAGCGGCCTCGAAATCGCCGAGAGCATCGGCAAGGGCCTCGCGAAAAACGCCGTCGCGGTCCGGGTCGACGGCCGGCTGTGGGACCTCGGCCGCGAGATCGGCACGGATGCCGCCATCGAGATCGTCACCCGGGATTCCGTTGACGGGCTCGAGCTGCTCCGCCACGACGCGGCGCACGTGCTGGCCGAAGCCGTGAAGGAGCTTTGGCCGGAAACCCAGGTGACGATCGGCCCGGCCATCGAGAACGGCTTCTACTACGACTTTTCGCGCGAGGAGCCGTTCACCGAGGAAGATCTCGCGACCATCGAGGCGCGGATGCGGGAAATCGTGGACCGCGACGAGGCCATCCAGCGCGAAGTCTGGGATCGCGACGAAGCCGTCGAGTTCTTCCGCGGCCTCGGCGAGGCCTACAAGGCCGAGATCATCGCATCGATCCCGTCCGACGAGCCGATCACGCTCTACCGCCAGGGCGACTTCATCGACCTCTGCCGCGGGCCGCACCTGCCCTCGACGGGCCGGCTCGGCAAGGCCTTCAAGCTGACGCACGTCTCCGGCGCCTACTGGCGGGGCGACGCCGCCAACGAAATGCTGCAGCGCGTCTACGGCACCGCGTGGGCGAACGACAAGCAGCTCCGGCAGTACCTGCACATGCTGGAGGAGGCCGAGAAGCGGGACCATCGCCGCCTCGGCCGGCAGATGGACCTCTTTCACTTCCAGGAAGAGGCGCCCGGCTGCGTCTTCTGGCACCCGAAGGGCTGGGCCCTGTTCCAGCAGCTCATCGGCTTCATGCGCGAACAGCAGAACCGCGCCGGCTACCGCGAGATCAACACCCCGGAGCTCGTCGACCGCTCGCTGTGGGAAGCCTCCGGGCACTGGGCGTCGTTCGGCGAGAACATGTACACCACGGAAACACCGGACGGCCGGGTCTACGCGGTCAAGCCGATGAACTGCCCCTGCCACGTGCAGGTCTTCCGCCAGGGCATCACGAGCTACCGCGAACTGCCCGTCCGCCTGGCGGAGTTCGGCAAGTGCCACCGCTACGAGCCGTCCGGCGCGCTGCACGGCATGATGCGCGTGCGGGCCTTCACGCAGGACGACGCGCACATCTTCTGCACGCCCGAACAGATCACCGACGAATCGATCGCGGTCTGCAACCTGATCCTCAGTATCTACCGCGGCTTCGGCTTCGACGACGTGCGCATCAAGTTCGCGGATCGCCCCGAGGTACGGGTCGGCGACGACGCCGTCTGGGACAAGGCCGAGGCCTCTCTGCTGAAAGCGCTCGAGGCCGCCGGCCTCGAATACACGCATAACCCGGGCGAAGGCGCCTTCTACGGTCCGAAGCTCGAGTTCGTCCTGCGCGACGCCATCGGCCGCGACTGGCAGTGCGGGACGCTGCAGGTCGATCTGAACATGCCCGGCCGGCTCGGCGCGAGCTACGTCGGCGAGGACGGCGAGAAACACGTGCCGGTCATGCTGCACCGCGCGATCTTCGGCTCACTCGAGCGCTTCATGGGCATCCTGCTCGAGCACCACGCCGGCAACCTGCCGCTCTGGCTCGCACCGGTGCAGGTCAAGGTACTTACGATCACCTCCGATGCCGACGAGTACGCCGTTCAGCTCACGCGCCGCCTGCAGGACGCGGGCCTGAGGGCGGAACACGATCTGCGCAACGAAAAGATCTCCTACAAGGTGCGCGAGCACAGCGTCGCCAAGGTGCCGGTGCTGTTCGCCGTCGGCCAGCGGGAGGTCGAGACCGACCGCGTCGCCGTCCGGCGCCTGGGGTCGCGCGAACAGGCCGTACTGAGCGTCGACGAGGCACTGGAGGACCTGCTCTCGGAAATTGCGGGTCGTGGCCACCGGCGCAACGCCGGCTAAACGTGACGCGTACGGCACTTTGACTGTGCGACGCGTCACAGATTCGGCATCCTGTCGGGGTATGGCGACAAATTGCGAAAAGGCGGGGGATATACTGCTCCGACGCAAGGACTGCGTAGCCGATTCGACATAACCGACGGGAGAGCCAGACGTGGCCCTGGACCGAGTCCGAACACAGGTACTGATACTTCACAGTGAGCAGAGTGCGCTCGATTCGCTGAGCGCAGGTTTTGACGATCGCTACACGGTGCACTGTGCCACGAGCGGTACCGAGGCATTGAACACACTCGGCGACACGCCGGTTCACGTCATCATCTCCGCGAAGGATCTCCCCGGCATGAGCGGCGTCGAGGCGCTGCGCGAGGCCAAGAAGCGCTCGCCCGAAACCATCGGCATTCTCCTGGCCGGCGACAACGACAAGGGGCTCGAGGCCCTGGTCGGCGAGAAAGAGGTATTCCAGGTCGTGACCGGCGCGGTCAAGCCGTCGGACCTCACGAAGCTCGTCGACAACGCCACGCGGCAGATGCGCCTGATGGCCCTTGCCGAGTCCGCGAACGACACCGCGGCAAACCCGGACGAGCCGGCGGAACACATTGTCATGGAGACGTCGGAGAACGGGTCCACGATCATCAGCGACGGCACCGGCACGATGCCGGTACTGGACCCCCAGAAGATCGCGTCGGCAGTCGCCGCCGGTTCCGCATCGGTCGACGTGCTGGTCGTCACCAAGGACGAGGAGTTCCTGGCCACCGTCAAGGAATCCACGCGCGGCATGCACCACATCCACGCTGCGAACACGCTCGCCGAGGCGGAGAAGGCGCTCGGCGAAGGCAAAGTCGGCGTCGCGGTCGTGGACGCCGCGATGGTCGGCGAGAACGTCGAAAAGCTCACGCAGCACCTGCGCCGCAAGAAGGCACGCCTCGTCAATATCGTTGCCGGCCGGCGCGATGACGGCGAGATGCTCATGGACCTGATCAACCGCGGCAAGGTCTACCGCTTCCTGTTGAAGCCGGTCTCGCCGGGCCGCGCCCGCCTCGCCATCGAGGCCTCCGTCAAACATCACCTCGAAGCACCGGAATCGGCGTTCCAGGTCAGTGGCGCGGAGCCCGCGGCAAAGCCGGAGGCGCGTCCGGCGGCCAAGTCGCCGGCGAAGCCGACGCCCAGGGCCGCGGCCCGAAAGACGGCAAAACCGGCCGCTCCGGTCGACAACACGCCATCGCCGAACTCGGACAGCCTGTCGTCCGCATTCGACGGCGACGATTCGGGCTTCACCGAGACCATGACGGGGATCGTGTCGAATCTCGGCAAGGCGTTTACGAAGAAAAAGGACAAGCCGGCGCCCGAGCCGGCCGGTACGGCAGGACGTTCCCGGAAGGAGCCGGCCATCGGCCCGACGGCATCGTCGACGCCTGCGCCGACGTCCGAATCCCCCTCGTCATCGCTCGACATCGAATCCGCCGGCGGCGCCGGCGGGTCCCTGCTCGGCAATCCGAAACTGATCGGCGCCGCGGCGGCGCTGCTGCTCGTATCGGCAGCTGCCGGGTGGTTCCTGTTCGGCGGCGCGGCTGACGAGCCCGCGCAACGCGCAGCGCCGATGGCCGCCGATGCGCCGGCTACCGACCGATCGACGACGCCGGCTACGACGCAACCGGAGGCCGCGCCGGCCGCCGCCGGCGATGTCGCCGCCGAGGCCAGGCTCGCGCGAAACGCCGGCCAGATCATCAATCCGCCGGGCAGCAATGCCGTCGAGCTCTTTGCGCGTGCGGTCGCCAACGATCCCGGCGACGCCGCGCTGGCCGACGAATTCTCCGTCGTACTGGACGACGCGCTGCGTATCGCGGAAACGGCGCTGCTCGAACGCCGCGTATCCGACGCCGCCACCGCACTCGATCGCGTCGCGTTTGCCGATCCGGGCAACGGGCGCCTGCCGTTCCTGTACGCGCAGCTCTCGCAGCTGCAGCTACGCGGACACCTCGACGGCGCCCGCCAGGCGATTCGCGAAGCGCGTTTCGAGGATGCGGCCAAGATGCTTGCTTCCGCACGCGAACTCGATGTCAGCGACGTCACCGAGATCAATGCGGTTGCGGGTGAACTGGCTTCCGCGCGTAGCCAGCAACGCGTGGACGACCTGCTCGAACGCGCTGCAGAACGAGTGGAACAGCAGCAGCTTCTCGAGCCGCCGAACGACAATGCCCGTTACTACTTCGAGCTGGTGCTGTCGAACGAGCCGGGCAACATCGTGGCACAGCAGGGCCTCACGGCGATCGCGTCGAAACTGGTGCTCCAGGCACGCGCGCAGATCGACCAGGGCCGCTTCGCCAGCGCCGGCACGCTGCTGGCCGAGGCCGAACGGCTCGACCCGGACAGCGCCGAACTCGCGGAAGCCGTGAGCGCGCTGACCGACGCGCGCGACCGTGCCGCCGAGGACCAGCGCCGACGGGAAGCAGAGCGCCAGGCCGCCGCCGAACGCGAAGCGCAGCAAGCGGCAGCCGCGGCAGCCGCGGCCGAGCTCGCCGCCGCGGAGCGCAGTGCCGCCGAAGCCGTTCAGGATGCCGCCGCGCCCGTGGAGCAGGTTGCCCGCAACAGCACCGACGCGGCGACACCGGGCAGCGGCGACGATGCGGCGGCCAGCACGGCCGCCGAGGCGCCCGTATCGGCCGACCCGATCGCGATCAGCATGTTGACACGCGTCAAGTACGTTGCGCCGAAGTACCCCCGCGCTGCCGAACGGCGGAACCTGTCCGGCTGGGTCGACGTCGTCTTCACGGTCGCAACCGACGGCACGACGGCGGACATCGAGGTGCGCAATTCCGAGCCGGGTGACATGTTCATCAACTCCGCCATCCGCGCAGTGGAGCGCTGGGAATTCGAACCGATCATCGAAAACGGCGTGCCGGTCGCGAAGAAGGCCGGCGTGCGCCTGATGTTCGAGCTCGAGTAAGCCGGCGACACCGATCCGGCACGATTGGTCCTGAAAAACCATCCGGGTGGACTAGCCCCTGGAATCAGGCTAACCTAGTTCCGTACAAGTGGTTAACTAGGGGTTTTATCCGTGCCTAATCAAGCGCTTGGCGACGACGCTAGTCCCGCGCGAAAACAACAACAGCGCTCGATCGTCACCCAGCACAAACTACTGGATGCCGCCACCGAGGCCTTCTCTGAAAACGGCTTCAAGGGTACGTCGACGCGTGAGATCGCCGATCGTGCCGGCGTCCATCACCCGCTGATCACGTACCATTTCAAGAACAAGGACCAGCTCTGGCGTTCGGCCGTCGACCGGATCTTCCGCGAGTTCAACGCCGGCCTTGCCAAGGTCTTTGCCGACATTCCCGCGTCACAGCCGCGGCGGCGCGCCGAAACGCTCGTCCGCACTTACGTCCGTCACGCGTACAAGAATCCAGCGCTGCACAAGATCATCATGCAGGAGGCAAGCCATCCGAGTGAGCGGCTCGACTGGCTCGTCGAAAAGCACCTGCGTCCCTTGTTCAAGACGGCCATCAGCTTCATCAAGGAGCTGCAGGACGCGGGCATTGCGCAGTCCGGCAACCCGGCGATCCTGTTGAACATGATCCGCGTCTCTGCCGGCGGGCTGCTGGCCCTTGCGCTCGAGATCAAGGGAACGAGTGACGTGGATTTTGCCGCCGACGGGGCACTCAACGAGCTCTCGGACATGATCATCCAGTGCTTCCTGCCCGGCCGCCCGACCGACGGCGCCGCGGCCGCCTAGGCCGACGCCCGGCCGTTCCCGGACAGCCAGGCCTGCATTTCGGCGACGATCGACAACGCGATCGGCGCCGGCCCCCGACCCCCCAGGTCCAATCCGGCGGGTCCGCTAAGGCGGTCCCGCAGCGAGCCTGCGTATTCCCCGAGTTCCCTGAGCAGTCGTTCGCGCCGTGACGGCGGGCCCAGCAAGCCTATGTACCCGATCTCCGCGGTGGCGAGTTGGCGCAGGTATTCGCGGTCGCTCGCGAGGTGGTGGCTCATGACGATCGCAAGATCGAAATCCGCGAGCGCGAGCGCGTCCGCGAGTCGCGCGGCCGGCGTGCAGACCGTGGCCACGGCGGCCGGGAATTCGTGGTTCCCGACATACGCGGGCCGGTGATCGGCCACCGTGCAGAACCAGCCCATTTCGACGGCGAAGCGCACGACGGGCTCGGCGTCCGGGCCGGCGCCCAGCACCAGCAGGCGCGGCACGATCGGCACGCCGGCCGACAACACGGTCAGACGTCCGCCCGGCAGGTCGAGTTCGTGGAGTCCGTCACGGCCGGCCAGCCCGCCCATCGCCGATACGACGGTATTGCGCGTCTCCGGCGGCAGGCCGAACGCGGTCGTACCGTCCGGGCCGACGAGCAACGTAGCGCCCACGCAAACCGCCGGGTCCGCCGACTGTGTGCAGGTCAGCGACCGGGTGACCGCCCGGCCGGTCTGGCACCGCAGAAGCGTCGTCGCGGGCTCGTAGTTCGACGCCGCCGACAGGGGCTGCAGGAGTACGCGGATCATGCCCTCGCAGCCCACGCCCATGCCCCAGAGCTCGTCGTTGTCGTCCGTGAGATCGTATTCGGCGAGCTGCGCCTCACCGCTCTCGATCGCGACCCGCGCCCGCATCGCCAGGTCGCCCTCGAGACAGCCGCCGGACAGCATGCCGCGGAAGCGCCCTTCCCCGTCGACCAGCATGCGCGCGCCGGCCTTGCTGTAGGTGGAACCCTCGGTCTCGTATACCGTTGCGAGGACCAGCGGCGCCCCCTCGCGGCGCGCGGCTTCCAGGAAATCGAGCTGTTTCTGGTAATGCATCAGCGGGTTTTGCTATGTCGGTATAGCCGATCGATCTGGAATCGCGGGCCTGCGTCCCGCAGCCTGCCTTGAAAGCGGGCAGAAGCATCCCAGATCGGAGCCGTGGATACTACAGGCTCGAGGGCCTCGAAAGGAGAATTGCCATGAACGACACCACCGCCAAAGCCATCGCCGTCACCGAGCAGGATTTCGGGGACGCGGTGCTCGGGTCCGACCAGCCGGTACTCGTGGATTTCTGGGCCGAGTGGTGCGGCCCCTGCCGGGCACTCGGGCCGATCATCGACTCGCTGTCGGAGGACTTCGGCGGCCGCGTTCGCGTGGCCAAGATCGACGTCGACGCGAACCAGCAGCTCGCGATGCGCTACGGCATCCGTTCGATCCCGACCGTCATGCTGTTCGACAAGGGCCAGGTCGTCGACACCTTCGTCGGCGTCCGGCCGAAGGGCGACTACGCCGCCGCCATCGAACGCGCCGTCGCCTGACCTCAACGCCCTGCCGGCCTCACCGAGGCCGGCAGGCATACAGGTAGAGCATTTCCATCGCGAGGTGCGCTGCGGCAAGCGACGTAATCTCGGCCACATCGTATTGCGGCGCGACCTCTACGACGTCCATTCCCACGAGTCGAATCCCGGCCAGTCCCCGAAGGATGGCCATCGCCTGGTGCGTGGTCAGCCCCCCGCAGACCGGCGTCCCCGTGCCCGGCGCATAACTCGGGTCGAGGCAATCGATGTCGAACGTGAGATAGACCGGGCGCTCGCCGAGCACGGAACGAATCCTTGCCACCACGGCCTCGATGCCCTCCGCATGGGCCTGCGGCCCGTCGATGATGTTGAACCCCATCGTGTCCGGATTGTGCGTCCGCAGCCCGACCTGGATTGACGTCGCGGGGTCCACGATGCCCTCGACGGCCGCGTGGTAGAACATCGTCCCGTGATCGACGCGGTTCCCCGTGTCCTCCCAGGTGTCGCTGTGCGCGTCGAAGTGCAGCAGGGACAGGGGTTTGCCGTGCTTCTTTGCGTGCGCTTTCAGCAGCGGGTAGGCGACGAAATGGTCGCCGCCGAGTGACAGGAGGCCCGGCCCCTGCTCGATGATGGACCGCGCATGCTGCTCGATCGCGGCCGGTACCGCCTCGGGACGACCGTAGTCGAACAGGCAATCACCGGCATCGACCACCGCGAGGCGGTCGAACGGATCGAACGGCATGCCGTAAGGCTGCCCCCAGGCCATGATGCTCGATGCCGCGCGGATCGAGCGCGGGCCGAACCGCGCCCCAGGCCGATTCGACGTCGCGGTGTCGAACGGAATGCCCGTGACGGCGACGTCCACACCGTTGAAGTCGCGCGTGTACTTGCGGCGCATGAACGACACCGCGCCGCCGTAGGTCGGCTCCGGTACCGTGCCGTACAGGCTGTCGCGGCGGAACGCGAGGTCGTTGGTATCCTTTGTCACGCCGCGCCCTGGGGTTCAGCCCTCGAGGTCTCGCAGCGTCAGGTCCAGCCCGAGGCGCGCCTTCTCGACGAGTTCGTCGGCTTCCGCGTGCGTGAGCGTGAACGGCGGCGCACAGATGATCGTATCGCCGACCGCGCGCAGGACGACGCCGTTGTTGACGAGGTGGTCGCGGCACTGCACGCCAACGCCCTGTTTCGCCGGGAAGCGCTCCATCGGTTCCTTCGTCTTGACGAGTTCCAGCGCTCCCATCAGCCCGACCATGCGCGTCTCGCCGACGAGCGGGTGATCCGCCAGCGTCGCCCAGCGCGCCTGCAGGTACGGACCGATATCGTCGCGCACGCGTTCGAGCAGTTTCTCGCGCTGGAGTATCCGCAGGTTGGCGATGGCCACCGCGCACGCCGCCGGGTGACCGGAGTAGGTGTAGCCGTGGTAGAACTCGCCGCCGCGCTCGATGAGCACATCCGCGACGCGGTCGCTGACGAATACGCCGCCGAGCGGCAGGTAGCCCGACGTCACGCCTTTCGCAAACGGCATGAAATCCGGCCGTGTGCCGTAATAGTCGGCGCCGAACCACTCGCCGAGCCGCCCGAACCCGGTGATGACCTCGTCGGAGATCAGCAGGATGCCGTACTCGTCGCAGATGCGCTGCACCTCCGGCCAGTAGGTGTCGGGCGGGATGATGACGCCGCCGGCACCCTGCACCGGCTCGCCGATGAAGGCGGCGACCTTGTCCGCGCCGACGTCCCGGATGACCTCCTCGACGCGGCGCGCCATGGCCAGCCCGAACGCATCCGGCGAGAGCGTGCGGTCGCTGCCGAACCAGTACGGCTGGTCGACGTGGACGACGTCCGGCAGGCGCACGGTCTGCTCGTGCATGGGCGTCATTCCGCCGAGCGTGGCCGCGGCGACCGTGGACCCGTGGTAGGCGTTCTTGCGGCTGATGATGATACGACGCTCGGGCTGTTCGAGCAGATCCCAGTAGCGGCGCACCATGCGCACGATCGTGTCGTTAGACTCCGACCCGGAGCCGGCGAAGAACACGTGGTTGAACTGCGGCTGGCTGACGTCCGTCAGCATCGAGGCGAGTTCGATGGCCGGCGGATGCGCGCACTGGAAGAAGTTGTTGTAATACGGCAGTTCGCGCATTTGCGCAGCCGCCGCCTCGACGAGTTCCTCGCGCCCGTAGCCGGCGTTTACGCACCACAGTCCGGACATGCCGTCGAGTATTCGATTGCCGTCGGCGTCGAAGATGTAGCACCCCTCCGCGCGCGCGATGATGCGCGAGCGCTTCCGGTGCAAGTCCTTGTGGTCCGTGAACGGGTGCAGGTGGTGCTCCCGGTCCAGTTCCTGCCAGTCCTCGCGCGTGCGCGCGACAGGGTCCGTTCGATCTTCGATAGCTGCCATGCAAACCTCGATCCGCGCCTGCCGGCGCGCTCCAAGCCTCTTGAACAATGGATTCTAGCCGACCGGACCGGCCCGCGTCCCGTCGCGGCGGGACAGCGGCACCCGGCCCTGCGGGCTAGACGTTGAACATCAGGATTTCGCGTTCCCAGGGGGAGATGATTTCCTGGAACTCCATGTACTCGGCGTCCTTCAGGGCGCAGTAGACGGACACGAAATCGTCGCCCAGCATGCTGCGCATCGGCGCGCTCTTCCCGAACGCCTCGATCGCCGAAAGGATATGCCGGTGCAGGCCGAACTCGGTGCCGTAGGCGCTGCCTTCGATCGCCTCGGTGGGTTCCAGCTCCTCGATCATGCCGAGGTACCCGCAGGCCAGCGTCGCCGCCAATGCCAGGTACGGGTTAACGTCCGAACCGGCCAGGCGGTTCTCGATGCGCCGCGCGTCGGGCCCGGAATCGGGAACGCGCAGGCCCACCGTCCGGTTGTCGATGGCCCAGGCCAGGTTGACCGGGGAATCCCACGGGTTCAGGAAGCGCTTGTAGGAATTCACGTACGGCGCAAAGATCAGCATCGCGCCGGGGATGTAGGTCTGGAGGCCGCCGAGGAACCCGTAGAACAGCTTGCTGGGCGTGCCGTCCGGGTTCGAGAAGATGTTGTTGCCTTCGCGATCCACGACGCTCTGGTGAATGTGCAACGCGCTGCCCGCGTCTTCCGCCATCGGCTTCGCGAGAAACGTCGCGTGCATCTCGTGCTCGATCGCCGCCTCGCGAATCGTGCGCTTGAACAGGAAGACCTGGTCCGCGAGATCGATCGGGTTGCCGTGCAGAAAATTGATCTCGAACTGCGCCGGGCCCGCTTCCTGTGACAGCGCGTCCACGTGGATGCCCTGCTCTTCGCAGTACTTGTACACGGTGTTGATGAACGGGTCGAAGTCGTTCATCTGGTCGATGCTGTACGGGTGCCGCGCGCCGTCCGTCCAGCCGAGCCTGCCTTCCGGCGGCTCGACATCGACATTCGGATCGGAATGCGGGCTGATCAGGTAGAACTCGACTTCGGGTGCCGCGACCGGCGTCCAGCCCTTTTCCGCGTACTTCGCGAGTACCTTGCGAAGCACGTGCCGCGGGCTGATGTCCACGCTGCTGCCGTCGCGGCGATAGCAATCGAGAAACACGGACGCCGCCGGGTCCTGCGCCCAGGGCACCGGCCGGAGCGTCGACGCATCGGGCACCAGCAGCATGTCGCGGTCCTCGACGTTGTTCTTGTTGGCGATGTACTCGCCGGACACCGTCTGGCTGAATACGGCCTCCGGGAGTTTCATCGGCCCGGTTCCGAACTTCGGCGCCGGCAGCACCTTGCCGCGCGCGGTCCCGGCCATGTCCGGGACGAAGGCCTCTACATCCTCGATTCCGCGCTCGCGAAACCAGGGTTGAAATACGTCTGCTTCATTCACGTTACACCTGTCGTTCGGCTGCGTACCGTCGGCACGCATCACCGAATGCCTCGAAAATCTTCATTGAAAACGGGTTGTCCGTCACCCGCCACTCCGGATGCCATTGCACCGCGAGTGCGAACGTCCTTGCGTCGTCGACGCTGAATGCCTCGACCAGGCCGTCGTCTGCGACGGCCTCGACCGTCACGCCGTCGGCCAGCCGCCGAATGCCCTGACCGTGCAGGGAGTTCACCATGACCGTATCCGTCTGCGCCAGCCGACGCAGCAGGCCGCCTTCCACCAGGGTCACCGGGTGCGACGGCCCGTACTGCACGTCGAGCGGATCGTCGGGGTTTTCCTTGTGCAGGTGGAATCCCGGCACCTCGTGGACGTGCTGATGCAGCGAGCCGCCGAGCACCACGTTGAGCTCCTGGAAACCGCGGCAGATCGCAAACAGCGGCACGCCGGTCTCGATCGCCCGGCGCGCCAGCGGCAGCGTTAGCGCATCCCGATCCGGGTCGTGCAGCGTGCCCTCGCGCGGCGGGTCGCCGTCGTAGTGATGCGGCTCGACGTTCGACGGGCTGCCGGTCAACAGGACGCCGTCGCAGCGGTCCAGGACCTCGTCGAGGTCCAGGTGGCTCGCGAGGACCGGCACGACCATCGGGAGCGCCCCCGCGCCGTCGATCAGCGCCTGCAGGTACTTTTCCCCGGCCATGTGAAACGGGTGGGGGTCGAGCACGCGTCGGTCTGCAGGGACCCCGATGACGGGTTTGGAACTCATATGGGGACGAACCCCGAAACTCCTGAAATTCGAATTTGCTGCCGCCTAGGATACTTGGCCCCGCGTAGCCGGGCCACCACCCGACCGCAAAACTGAGACGACTATCCCGCGTCGTCGGCGCGGCGCCCCAGCATTCGGAGGATTCCGGCCAGCACCGCGGCCCCGACCAGAATCGAAAGCCACGGCGGCACCCCGAATCCGCCCGGGATCGTGCCGGTGGCCAGCGCGACCAGGCCCACCGTCAGGGCGTACGGCAACTGCGTACGGACGTGCTCGATGTGGTCGCAGCCGCTCGCAACCGACGACAGCACGGTCGTGTCCGAAATCGGCGAGCAGTGATCGCCCCAGACGGCGCCCGCGAGGCAGCAGGCGACCGACGAGTACAGGACGTGCATGCCGTCCGCATCCGCCATACCGTTCGTCCCGAGGACAGCCCAGGTCAGCGGCACGATCAGCGGCATGAGGATGCCCATCGTGCCCCAGCTCGTGCCGGTAGTGAACGCGGTAACCGCGGCCAGCGCGAAGACGATCGCCGGCACAACGGCGACCGGGAGCGTATCGGCCAGGATCGTGACGAGGTAGCCGGCCGTGTCCAGTTCCTTGGTAACGTCGGACAGCGTCCACGCGAGCACGAGGACGATCAGGCCGAACAGCGTCGCCCGTACGCCGCCGTACCACGCGTCTACTGTCTCGTGCATCGACAGGATGCGCTGCGCCATGGTCAGCACCGCGGCGACAAGTACGCCCACGAACGACGCGTACATCATCGCGCGGTACGGGTCGGCCGACCCGATGATCTCGGTGATGGTCTCGCCCTCGCCGGTCATGTACAGGCTGACCCCGAGCGCGACGATCAGTGCAACGATCGGCACAAATGCGTTGAAGGCCCGCAACGGGATGCCCGACTTCGACTCCAGTTCGTCCGCCGACATCGCCGGCAGGTCGTCCTTCGGCGTCGGCTTGACCTGCCCGCTCCGCGCGCGCAACTCAGCCGCGTACATCGGGCCGTAGTCACGACCCGACGCGGCCACCATCAATACGAACACGATCGCCAGGATCGGGTAGAAGCTGTAGGGAATGGAATGCAGGAACACCGAATAGGCCTGCACGCTTTCGAGCCCCGCGACGCCGCGCAGCGCATCCTGTACGAGGCCGATCTCGTAGCCGATCCAGGTCGTGATCAATGCGATGCACGCGACCGGCGCTGCCGTCGAATCGACGATGTAGGCAAGTTTTTCGCGCGAGATGCGCAGGTGATCCGTAAGAGAGCGCGCCGTGTTGCCGACCACCAGCGTGTTGCTGTAGTCGTCGAAGAAAATCATCAGGCCCATCATCCACACCGCAACCTGGCCGCCGATCGCGGTCTTCGCGCGGCTGACGATCTTGCGCACGATGCAGGCCATGCCGCCGTTGCGCGTGATGATGCCGACCATGCCACCGATCATCATCGTGAACAGGATAATCGACACACGATCCCGGTCGGCCATCGCGGTCGCGACCCAGACCTGGAAGCTGTCCAGGAGGCCACGCGTCGCGCCGCCGAGCGTGAACTCGCGCAGCGCGGTCGCGCCGAGCCAGAGTCCCACCAGCAGTGCCGGAATGACATTGCGGAAGACGAGGGCCACGATGATCGCGACTGCCGCCGGCAGGATCGACACCCAGCCCGGGATGACGCGCAATTCGGCGGTACGCGTTTCGCCGCCCGACGTGACCTCGACGGTATATCGCCCCGACGAGTCCGCCGAGATGCCGGAAAACGTCACGTTGCCCTCGTTGTCGGCGACGGCATCGAATCGGGCGGAACCCATTTGGAGGCGCAACGCGCTGGCCGGTGTCGCGCCGGTCACGGTGATGTCTGACGGCACACCGGACAAGCCGACGGCCGGCAATTCGATCTCGAACGCCTCGGCCGGCAACGCGCTGGACAGGACTCCGCCGAGGATTGCGGCGATGACGGCGAGTCTGCGCACGGCCGCCCGTTGTTGTTGTTTGATGTTGCTGCCCCGCCACCCCAGGTTGGCTGATGTTATCACGGCCGCCGACGACGATGCTTGCGGGACGGCAGCGAATACGCGAAGCTCATTCGCTTCGGGGTTTCAGGCACGGGGAAATTATGGCCAGGGGCACGTCGGGTTCGCTGTCGGCTGAGATGAAGCGGTACCTGCAGAAGTATCCGAATACCGAGTCCATCGAACTGCTGGTTCCCGATGCGCACGGCATCCTCAAGGGCAAGCGCATTCGGCCGCACGACTTTGACAAGGTCTGCAAGGACGGCTTCTTCTTCTGCGGCGGCGTCACGCTACTGACCGCCCTCGGCGAAACGATTCCCGGCATGCCGTACACGGAAGCAGACGGCGATCCGGACGTGCCGGCGAGACTCGTACCCGGCAGTATCGCACCGGTACCCTGGGCACGGCGGCCTACCGGCCAGGCACTGTTCCGGCTGTACTTCGACGACGGCTCGCCCTTCTTCGGCGACCCGCGCGCGGTCCTCGAAAACGCGCTGGCGCCATTTCGCAAACGCGGCATCAAGGTCGTGATGGCGACGGAGCTCGAGTTCTACCTGTTGCGCGACGACGCGGACCGGCCGACGGCGAGCGTCGCGCGGGTGCCCGGCATCGGCGTCCCGCAGCCGGGGGCACAGGTCTATCACCCGGACGACCTGTGGGAGATCGAGGCGTTCGTCAACGACGTCTACGACTGGTGCGAAGCCCAGAACGTGCCGGCCGACGCCGCGATCTCGGAGTACGCCCAGGGCCAGTTTGAAATCAATCTCCGGCACATCGACGACCCGGTGCTTGCCTGCGATCACGCGCTGCTGCTCAAGCGCATCGTCAAGGCAGCGGCGCGCCGGCACGGCATGGTGGCCTGTTTCATGGCGAAGCCGTTTCCGGACGATTCCGGCAGCGGGCTGCACATCCACATGTCGATGTACGATCGCAACGGCAAGAACTGGTTCTCGCAGGGCAAGGAGAAACTCGCGGTCCCGCCGTTTTCGGCGCGCCTGCGCCACGCAGTCGGCGGCATGCTAAAGCTGATGCCCGAGTCGACGGCGCTGTTCGCGCCGAACGCGAACTCGTACCGGCGGCTGCGACCCGACATGTTCGCGCCGGTCGAGCCGAACTGGGGCGTCAATCACCGCGTCGTCTCCGTGCGCATCCCGCACTCCGACGAGAAGAACCTGCGCTTCGAGCACCGGGTGGCCGGCGCCGATGCGAACCCGTTCCTCGTTACCGCCGCGATCCTCGCCGCCGTCGACCACGGCCTGCGGGAAAAGATCGAGCCGCCGAAGATGGTGCTTCAGGGCGAGGAAATCGCGCCGAAACTGAAGATCCCGAACCGCTGGAACAAGGCGCTGGACAGGTTTTCGCGCAGCAAGGTGCTGCCCGGGTACCTGGGCGCGGATTTCTGCCGCTTTTTCCTGGCGAACCGCCTCGCCGAGAGCGAGCAGTACCACAACGTGGTGCCCCCGCTCGACTTCGAGTGGTACCTGCGCGCCGTCTGACGTCAGTCGTTTTCCGTCGCGCGCGCGAGGTCGGCCTCGATCGTCTGGCCTGCGCAGAAATAATGCCAGGCGGACCATGGCAGGATGACCACGCTCACCAGCAGCAGGCTGTAGCGCATCGATTCGGCGCCAGCGTACGGCTCGAACAGGTCACTCACGATGCCGGTAACGAGTGGCCCCATTGCCAGGCCGATGATGTTGATGACCAGCAGCACGAGGGCGGAAGCCACGGACCGCATCCGCAGTGAGACCAGTCCCTGTGTCTGCGAGAGCACCGGGGCGAGGTAGAAATTCGACACTATCGTCGGCAGCAGAAACAGGCCGATGCACCACACGACCGACGTGGACAGGAACACGCCCGCGTTCAGGACGGCGGAGAGCACCATCGCCACCGCCAGGAATCGAAACGCACGGCGCTGACCCGTCCTGCCGATGCGATCGGCGATGAAGCCACCGAAGAAGAAACCGAGGCCGCCGAAGACGCCGACGACAACACCCAGGATGAATCCGATGTCGGCGAGCCCCAATGCGAAACTGCGCGACAGGAAACTGGGCATGAAGTTGACGACCGAATAGCCCACGAAGGAACTCAGTCCGGCGGCAATCCCCATGTGTACGCTCGACCGGCGACTCAGGAGAAACTCGAGCACCTCGAACATTCGCGGCTGCTGCCCGGAATCGGTCCGCCGTTCCGAAGCGCCGCGCTCCGGCTCCACGACGGTGAACCGAACAACCGCTGCCAGGATGATGCCCGGCACGCCGACGATGAAGAACGCTTCGCGCCAGCCGATATTCTGCGCCACCCAGCCGCCCGCCAGGTAGGCCAGCATGATGCCCGCCGAGATGCCGAGCGTGTAAAACCCCATCGCCGTCGAGCGCTGCTCCGGCGGGTAGTAATCGGCAATCATCGAATGCGCGGGCGGGCTGCACCCGGCCTCGCCGACGCCAACGCCGATGCGCGCCAGCGCGAGCTGCCACACGTTCTGCGCGAATCCCGACAACGCGGTCATCCCGCTCCAGACGAGCACGGCGAGCGCGACCAGGTTGCGCCGGTTCGTACGATCCGCAATGCGGGCGATGGGGATACCGAGCGACACGTAGAACAGGGCGAACAGTGTTCCGGCAAGCAACCCAAGCACGGTATCCGAGACGCCGAACTCGCCCTGGATAGCCGGCAGCAGGATCGCCAGGATCTGCCGGTCGATGAAATTGAACATGTATACGATGGTGAGAATCACCATCGCGTACCGGCGCGCGCCGGCGGTCATCGTCAAGGCAATACCGCGCGAAACACGAAGAAGAACAGGATCGCGAGTATCGCGCCGGCCGGAATCGTCACGACCCACGAGATAAAGATCCGCACCACCACGCGAAGGTCGATGGCCTCGATGCCGCGCGCCATGCCGACGCCCAGCACCGCGCCGACCAGCGTGTGCGTCGTCGAGATCGGAATGCCGGTACCGGAGGCAATGACGATCGTCGTGGCCGCGGCGAGTTCGGCCGCAAAGCCGCGGCTCGGCGTCAGGTGCGTGATTTTCTCACCGACCGTCGCGATGACGTGACGGCCGAATGTCGCGAGGCCGACGACGATACCGCCGCCGCCAATCAGCAGCACCCAGAGCGGTATGGCGGACTTCGACGACACGAGGCCCGTGTGCGCAATGGAGATGACCGCGGCCAGCGGCCCGATCGCGTTGGCAACGTCGTTCGACCCGTGTGCGAAGGCCATGCCGCATGCGGTGACAATCATGAGCACGCCGAACACGCGCTCCACGGTATAGAAATGCTGCGCCTTCTCCGCCTTCCGGTCGGGTTCTATGCGTCGCACGATGAAGGCGCCGGCGACCGCGATGCCGAGCGCGATGACGACTGCCAGCAGGTAGGCGTCCCTGGTGCTGAGCGTGAGGCCGACGTGCGACAGTCCCTTGAGAATGGTAACCAGAGTGATCGTGAACGCCGCGAGGAACATGTACACGGGCACATAGCGCTTGGCGCGTTCCAGCGGGTCCTTGTGCCGCAGGATCAGGCGCTGCACGGACAAGTAGATCAGGAATGCGATGAACCCGGCTGTAAGCGGCGACACGACCCAGCTCATGACGATCGTGCCGACCTTGCCCCACTGCACCGCATCGATGCCGATGCCGACGGCGGCGAAGCCCACGATGGCGCCGACGATCGAATGCGTCGTCGATACCGGCCAGCCCTTGCGTGATGCAACGAGCAGCCAGGTACCCGCGGCCAGCAACGATGCCAGCATGCCGTAGATCAGGAGTTCCGGCTCCCCGGACATCAGGTCGGCGTCGACGATGCCCTTGCGGATCGTCCCCGTCACCGCGCCGCCAGCCAGTACGGCGCCGGCGAATTCGAAGACCGCGGCCACGATGATCGCCTGGCGGATCGTCAGCGCCTTCGAACCCACCGACGTCGCCATCGCGTTCGCGACGTCGTTCGCACCGATGCCCCACGCCATGAAGATGCCGAACAGCGCGGCAAGCGCAATGTAGATCAGTTCGGCTTCCATCCGGGCGCCCCCTGCGAGCCGTGCCGGCCCTTGTTATTGTGGTGTCAGTGCGAAAGAAGCAATTCGAGCCGGCGCCCCACACGCTCGGCCATGTCGGCGATCTCGCCCGTCAGTTCGATGACTTTGTACATGAACACGGCGTCGACCGGGTTCAGCGTGAATTCGATTTTGAACAGCGCTGCGCGTATTTCCGCCTGCTTGCCGTCCGTGTCGGTCTCGATGCGGTCGAGCTCTTCGATCATGGACTCGACAAGATCGACCTCGGCACCCCGGAAGCCCGCCGTGAACAGCTCGTCCAGCTCCCGCACGCTCTTCCGGGCCTGCTTCGCCGCATCGACGTTACGCTCGACGAACACCAGGAACGCGTCCGCAATGGTCTCGGGTATGCGCATCCTGCGGCCGAGAACCAGGCCCGACACGTCCTTGGTGCGATTCGCGATCTTGTCCTGCACCAGCAACAGCTCCAACAGGTCCTCGCGCGGGACTGGCATGAACAGGCTCTTCGGCAGGTGCAGCCGGATTTCCTTCTTCAGGTCGTCGGCATCGTGCTCGAGACGGTCGATCTCATCCCTCACAGCCGTCGCCTTGTCCCAGTCGCCGGCGATGGCCGCCGGGAAAAAATCATTGAGCTGCTTGGCGCAACGGTAGGTCACGTCCATGTGCTTTTCCAGCGGCTGCACCGGCGACGAACCGAAAATGTTGGCGAGCACATTTGGCATGTAGCTTTCCTGGCGGCGCGGGGCCCGCTGTTCGGGCCGGCTCGCGCCGTGAGTCCTTGCACGAGGCGCAATGCTATCACAGGGGTGGCGGGGAATGGCGCCGCCGGGCGATCCCGACGCGCATGTTAGACTCCGGCCGATTCCTCATGGCAAGACAGGCAACCCGCGCGGCACCATGGCTTACTGGCTCGTAAAATCCGAACCCGATGCGTACAGCATCGACGACCTTGCACGCGACCGCACCGAACACTGGGACGGCATCCGCAACTACCAGGCGCGCAACATGATGCGCGACGACATGCGCATCGGCGAGGGCGTGTTGTTCTATCACTCGAGCTGTGCGACGCCAGGCGTCGTGGGCATTGCGAAAGTAGCCAGCAAGCCGTACGCGGACCCGACACAATTCGACCCGGAGAGCCGCTATTACGATCCGAAGAGTGACCCCGACGATCCCCGCTGGATCCTGGTCGACATGGCCTTCGAGAGGAAGCTCGGGCGCACGATCCCGCTGTCGGAACTGAAGGACATCCCGGAACTCGCGGACATGATCCTGCTGCGCCGCGGCAACCGGCTGTCGATCATGCCGGTGGACAAGGCGCACTGGAACCTCATCCTGTCGCTTGAATGAGCGTGTCGATCCGCTCGCGTATCGTGCCGTAGCTCCCGAGCGCCAGCATGATCACGAGGTCCCCGTCGCCGGCCCAGTCCAACGCCGCGGCGAAGGAGTCGCTCTCCAGTTCGTGGTGCTCGACGGCACCCGGGTCCGCGCCGAGCGACAGCAGTTCGTCGCGAATGACGGCATAGACCGCGCCGGCATCGCGGCCGCGCCGGTAGTCGGCGAGCTCCGAGACGTAGACCCTATCGAGCCCGATCGCCCAGGCGTCGCGTGTCATTTCGCGGATCAGCTCGTCCGGGCGGTCGCCGGCCTGCCCGAAGCACAGCGCCCGGCGCCGGGCCGGCAGCGCCCGGGCCATGTCGAAGAGCGCCCGCATCGCCTGCGGGTTGTGCGCGAAGTCGACGAGCACGTGCCGGTCGCCGATCGAGAAGACGTTGCAGCGGCCGGGATTCGCCTCCTGCGACATCGACACGAGACCGGCGCGGATATTCTCGGTTGTGGCGCCGAGCTCGAAGGCCAGGGCCGCCGCCGCGAGCGCGTTTGCAACGTTGTGCCGCGCGGCGCCGCCGAGCGTGATGGGGATGTCCGCATCAGCGCACAAGACCGTCTCCGTGCCGTCTGCCAGGCGGACCAGGTCGCGGCCGCGCAGCACATAGGCAACGCCGCCGTGCGCCGTGTGCGCCCGAACGAGCGGCAGCGTCGGGTCGAGGCTGAACCAGGCGATCTCGCCCTCGAAGCCGGCGGCGTGCCGCACCAGCCGCTCGTCGCCGGCATTCAGGATCAGGCGGCCGCCCTTCGCCACGGCGCGGCTGACGATCCACTTGATCGCGAGCAGTTCCTCGAGGTTGCGCGAACCGAAGTCGCCGAGGTGATCCGCCGCGATGTTCGTGATCACCGCCGCCGCCGCGCGCTCGACGCCGAGGCCGCGCCGCAGGAGGCCGCCGCGCGCCGCCTCGAGCACGCCGACGTCCGCGGCCGGCTGGCGCAGCACGGCACGCGCGCCACCCGGGCCGGACCAGTCGCCCCGCTCCAGGATCGTGTCGTCGACCGCGATCCAGTCGGTCGAGCTCACGCCCACGTGGCGGCCGGCGCCGCGCAGGATGTGCCGGGCGAGTCGAACCGTGGTCGTCTTGCCGTTCGTACCGGTCACCAGCCCGACCGGGATGTCGCGGTGGCTCTCCCAGTCGACGTCACCAACGCCCGGCAGCTCGCGAACCGGCCAGACGGCCGAATGCCGCCCCATGCCCAGGGACGCTTCGTCGTCGTCCCAGAAGAACGGCACCCCGCGGACTCGGGCTTCGTCCTGCAACGCCAGCAACGCGTCGTTACGTTCTTCGGCGAGCGCCGCCCGCAGCGTGTCGAGGCTGCGCTCGACCGGCTCCGCGACCGGCAACCCGGTCACGTCGACGAAAGCCTGTTCGTTGACTTCGCTGGCCGCGTACAGCGCGTCAATCGGCGCCGTGAAAGCGAGGCTCACGCCGCCGTCAAGATCGATATGGCTGAACGCCGGGGCGGGTTCGCCGAGCGCCGACCAGTAACCCCCGATAGCCGCGCGCCAGGCAGGGATGAACGCGGCCGCCTCCGCGGCCGTGCACGCGACGTCCAGCACCGCCGCAGGCCCGTCGAAATGCAGGTTCGGTCCGGTCAGGCGCCGCGCGTCGAGGAATTTCATCCCTGCGGCCCGCTCAGTCTGCCTCTTCGCCGCGCGCGATGCGCACGCCGCGCTCGTCGCTGATGATCTCGATGTTGTCGTCGAGCGCGAAGCCCTCGACATCCGGCAGGTCGATCGTCGCGGGCACCTTGCTCCGCGTCTCCTCGGCCTTGGCGCCCGAGTTGAAGTAAATGATCTGTTTCCACGAGCGCTTCACGTTGTCGCCGAGGACGAGGACGAGATCACCGGCTCCGGCCATTTCCAGAGCACGCGTCGTCGCTTCCTGCTCGTCCGGAACGATGTCGATGTGCCCGACCGGGACGCCATTCTCCAGCAGCTGATTCTTCAGCATCACGGCGATCTCGTCGCGGCCCCGGCCCCGGCGGTTGTCGTCGCAGCGACAGATGAAGTGATCGAAATGCGACGCGGCGATCGACGCGATCTCGCGCACGTCCTCGTCGCGGCGGTCGCCGGGCGCCGCCAGCACGACGATCCGCCGGCCCTCGACGTCGAAGCGATCGACGAGGCCGCACATCGCCCGTACCGCGGCCGGGTTGTGCGCGTAGTCGAGGATGACCTTGAACGGGTGCTCGTCGTAAATGTTCATGCGGCCCGGCGCCTGGAAGTACGTCGAATCGAAGGTCCGCAGGCCCTGGCGGATGCCCTCGAGCGTCACGCCGAGGTTCATCGCAAGTGCCGCCGCGAACATCGCGTTCTGCACGTTGTGCATGGCGCGACCCTCGATCGTCGCCGGGATCAGGTGCGTCCACACGAGCGGCGTGTGGCTCTCGTTGTCGTAGATCGTGATCATGTGGCCGTTCATACCCTGCTCGAGCACGAACGCCTGGCCGCCCGCGCGGATGTGCTGCTTCACGAGCGGGTGCGCCGGGTTCATCGTGACGTAGCAGAGTTTTTTCGCTTCCGTGTAGTCCGCCATCTGCAGGCACAGCGCGTCATCCGCGTTCAGCACGGCCGCATCCGTCGCGATCTCGATCGGCACGCGCTTGACGCGCGCGAGCTGTTCCAGCGTATCGATGCCGCGCAGGCCCAGGTGATCGGCGCTGACGTTCAGGCACGCGCTCACGTTGCATGCCTGGAAGCCGAGGCCGCTCCTGAGCATGCCGCCGCGGGCGACCTCCATGACGGCCGCGTCGACGGACGGGTCGCGCAGGATCATCTGCGCCGACACCGGGCCGGTCATGTCGCCCGGCACGCTGAGGTTGCCATCGATGTACACGCCGTCGGTCGATGTCAGGCCGACTGTCTTGCCGGTCATCTTGAGGATGTGCGCGAGCATGCGGGACGTGGTCGTCTTGCCGTTCGTGCCGGTGATGGCCGCGATCGGAATCCGGCTCGGCGCGCTCGCCGGGAACAGCATGTCGAGCACGGCGCCGCCGACGTCGCGCGACTTGCCCTCGCTCGGCGCCACGTGCATGCGGAAACCGGGCCCGGCATTGATCTCGCAAATGCCGCCACCGGTGTCCCGGTACGATTCGGAGATGTCGCGCGTCAGGAAATCGACGCCGCCGATATCGAGCCCGATCGCCTTCACGGCACGAATCGCCATCTGGCGGTTGTCCGGGTGCACGCTGTCGGTCACGTCGATGGCCGTGCCGCCGGTCGACAGGTTGGCCGTGGAACGCAAGTACACGACCTCGCCCGCCGGCGGCACCGTATTCCGGTCGTAGCCGAGCTTTGCGAGCAAACGCTCGGCCTGGTGGTCGAACTCGATGCGCGTCAGCACCTTCTCGTGGCCGACGCCGCGCCGCGGGTCCTGGTTCACGATGTCGACGAGCTGCTCGATCGTGTGCGTGCCGTCACCGACGACATGGCCCGGCACGCGTTTCGCCGCGGCGACGAGCTTGCCGTCGATCACGACGAGGCGGTGGTCGAAACCCTCGATGAAGCTCTCGACGACGATCGAGCGCCCGTGCTCGGCCGCCTTCTCGAACGCCACCTCGACCTCTTCCGCGGTCTTCAGGTTGATCGACACACCGCGACCGTGGTTGCCGGCGAGCGGTTTCAGCACGACCGGGTAGCCGATGCGCTCCGCCGCCCGCACGGCCTGCGTGCCGGAGCGGACGAGCAGCTGGCGCGGCACCGGCAGGCCGAGGTCGCGCAGGATCGCGTTCGTCTCTTCCTTGTCCGATGCGAGCTCGACCGCGATGTTGCTGGTGTTGCCGGTGGTCGTGGCCTGGATGCGCTGCTGGTAGCGGCCGTGCCCGAACTGCACGAGGCTGTAGTCGTTGAGCCGCAACCAGGGAATGTCGCGCGCCTCCGCGGCACGCACGAGCGACGCGGTACTGGGGCCGAGCGCACGGCGCTGCGCGTAGCGGATGAATTCGTCGCGCGTGTCCGCGAAGTCCCAGTCTTCACCGGGTGCGTCGTCCGGGCGAAGGTCCGCCGGCAACAGGCTGTGCAGCAGCTTCAGGGCGAGCTCGCCGGCCTCGAGGCCGACCGGCCGGTCCTTGTACTGGTACACCATGTTGTAGTGGCCGGGCCGGCCGTCCAGCGAACGTGTGCGGCCGAATGTCACGGGAGATCCGGCCACGTTCTGAAGCTCGATGGCGACGTGTTCCATGACGTGCCCGAGCCAGGTGCCCTCACCTTCGCGCAGCCGCCGCACGAAGCCGCCGGGCTCCCGGTAGGAGCAGCCGTGTTCGTGCAGGCCGGGCAGGCACTCGAGCAGCCGATCGACGTAGGCGTCACCCAGCCGGGCCGTGGGCCATTCCTCGAGGACCCCGAGATCGAGGACGTGCCGGATGACCGGGAAGTGCGCGTAGACGTTCGGCCCGACGTAGACGTTGCTGCTGACGATTTTCATTGTTGTTATGCGCCCGTGCTGGTTGCGGGAGCCTGCGGGCGTCTGCGTGTCAGGCGGAAGCCTGGCGCGTCTCGATGTCGAAGCGTCCGCCGGACACCAGGATGTGCAGCTTGACGCCGATCAGGCTGACCGGCTCGCCGCGGCGAGCCCGGTCCATGGAAGAATAACTCAGATCGGTGGGGTCGATCACGGTGATCCCGCCGCTGCCTACGACCTCGAAGTCGTCCCCGGGCCGGATGAACGCCGCGGTGTCCTCGTCAAGGCCGATGCCGACCGCGAACGGGTTGTAGGCCAGCGCGGTCAGCAGGCGCCCGAGGCGATCGCGCTGCCGGAAGTGCTGGTCGATCACGAACTTGTTCGTGAGGCCGAGCCCCGGGGCCATCGTCACCATGTCCGGCGACGGCGTGCTGCCCTCGTTGCCGCCCGCGATCATGTGTTCCGGCATGAACGCGGCGCCCGCAGACGTACCGGCGACGTGCATGCCGGCCGCGTTGCGACGGCGGATGCGGGTCGCGACCTCGGTGCCACCGAGCGTGGTCGACAGGCGCAACTGGTTGCCGCCGGTCATGAAGACGCCGTCGGACTGGTCGATGTAGTCGAGGTAGTCGCTGGACTGGCAATCGCTGCGGGTCTCGAACGGCAACACGCGCGCATGCTTCACGCCGAGTTTGCGAAACAGCTTCTCGTAGTTGCGCCCGGTGTCCTCGAGTTCCGAGGCCGTCGGGATGATCCCGATGCGGCTGCTCTTGCCGCCACAGATCTCGACGAAGCGGTCGAGGATCTCGGGATTGTTCAGTTTTTCCTCGGCACCGCCGATCGGGATGACGTAGCCGCGGTCGCGGTCGTCCACTTTCTTTGCTGGAGACATCTGTTACTTGCCAGGTCCTTCGAATCGTCCGTAAATCCGTTGTGCACCATCGACGACGTGCCACTCGCCGCGAGCCATGACGTGTTGCACGCGGTGTTGTTCGTCGAAGATCACGAGGTCCGCGTCCATGCCCGGCGCGATGCGCCCTTTGCGTCGCAGACGCAAGACGCGCGCAACGTTCGACGTGAACGGCGCGAGCGCGCGTTCGGGCGCGACGCCGGCGTCCAGCAGCCGCTTGAGCGTCTCGGGCAGCGCGGACGGCGAGCCGATGTCCATCGCCGTGAGTTCGCCGTTCGCGTCGAACGTGGGCAGGCAGCCGCCGCCGTCCGAGCTCACCGTGACGTTGTACTCGGGGGCGCCGGACTCGATGTAGTGCTGCACCGCCAGCGACGCTTCGACAGCGCCGTCGCCGTCCTCCACCGGGAACGCGGTGATGTCGATGACCGAACCGGCCTTCGCCACATCGAGCGCTTCTTCGAACAAGGCCGCGCGACGGTTCACGTGTGTCGGGTTGAATACCCGTGCCGGGATCTCCGCCTGGCCGAGGGCCTTGCGCACAGCCGCGAGCCCACGCTGGCCGTCGCCCAGGTGCAGGTGCAGGATGCCAGCCTTGCCGGTGATGAGGCCCGCAACGTGCGCGTCGCCAGCGATACGCAACAGTTCGTCGAGCGTCGGCTGGCTGGACCGGTGATCGCTGATCGCGAGTTCGCCAACGCCGATGACGGGGTCGACGAACACGATATCGTCGCGCACGCTGCCGGTGAGCGTGACCGGCGGCACGTGGTAGCCGCCGGTGTGGCACCAGGCGCTCAGGCCCTCCTCGCGCAGCGCGTACGCCTGCGCGACCAGCGAGCGCGTATCCCGCGTGGTGTCGTCGGTGCCGAGCACGCCAACGACGCTGGTGATGCCCGCCCGCGTGAAGCGCGACAGGAACACGGGGGGCACTCGGCTCGCGAATCCCGATTCCCCGCCCCCGCCCGTGATGTGGGCATGGCTGTCGATCAGCCCGGGCACGAGGCGCCGGCCTTCCAGGTCGATCACCTCGATGCCGGGCGCACCCACGTCATCCGGGTCGTTGACGAAGCCGAGAATGCGCTCGCCGCCGATCAGGACGTGCTGCACGCCCAGGTCTTCGGGCGCGAAAACATGTGCATTCGCAAGCAGGCGGAGCATGGAAATGGCCGTCGAAAAAGGCGCGTATTGTACACTGCGGCGCCTGCCCACGGAGATTCAGCGCCCCATGAGCGACAATCCGCTCGGCCAGACTGTCGAAATGCCGGACACCTACGCGCCAGAGGTGCTCTTCGCGATTCCGCGCGCCGACGCCCGTCGGGCCCTCGGCATCACGGGGGCACTGCCGTTTTCCGGCCAGGACCTCTGGAACGCGTGGGAGTTGACCTGGCTTGCCGAAAACGGCCGCCCGACTGCCGCCCAGTGCCGGATTCGCGTGCCGGCCGACAGCCCGTCCCTGGTCGAATCCAAGTCCCTGAAGCTCTACCTGAATTCCTTCGCGATGAGCCGCTTCCCGGACGCTCCGGCCGTGGCCGGGATCATTCGCGAGGACCTTGCCCGACTGACCGGCGTCCCTGTTGGCGTGGAACTCGAATCACCGGCCGCGGCAGCACGGGCGATCCAGGCCCTGCCGGGCCGCCTGATCGACGAACTCGAGGTCGCCTGCGATGCCTGGGAGGTGGATGCGTCGCTGCTCGAGGCCGGCGGCGAGATCGTCGAAGAAAGCCTGCACACGCACCTGCTGCGCAGCCTGTGCCCGGTGACCGGCCAGCCGGATTCGGGAAGCCTGCTCGTGAGCTACCGGGGCGCCCGAATCGCGCCGGAGAGCCTGTTGCGATACGTGACGTCGTTCCGGCGCCACCAGGACTTCCACGAGTCCTGCGTGGAACGCGTTTTTCTCGACATCATGGACCGCTGTGCGCCGGACGTCCTGACCGTGTATGCCCGCTACCAGCGGCGCGGCGGCATCGACATCAACCCTTACCGCTCGACCGACCCGGCGCCGCCCGCGGACCTGCGGCTCTGGCGGCAGTAGCCATCATTTGACCCGGGCGAGCGTCTCCTCCCACCGAATGAACCGGCCGGCCTTGTTCTTCGAGCTCGATCCGAAAATGCGCAGCGTGTCGTCGACGAACACCATGCGATTCTCGACGAGTGTTTCGCCGAGAACCAGCAGGTACTGGCAGTAGTTGTTGAACGCATGGCCGGTGCCGATCCTTGCGTGACCGGTCTCCTTTGACGACAGGAGCGCAAATCGCGACTCGTCCTGGAACTCGAAGCAGAATTCGGCATCGACGCGATCGTTCTCCTCGTACAGGTCGTGCGCGAAACTCAACGTGATCAGCCCGCCGTCCTTGCCGAACTCCAGGAAGTCGATGCGGTAGCGCTTCGACTCGCCCGTGATGTCCGTCCATTGGCCGTCGCCGCTGAAGCGACCGATAGGAAACGCGATCTTCAGTTGCACGATTGCCCCGTCCCGGCACCCTGGCGCCGAATTGCCCCGATGCCAGCATCGTGGTCCAGCGATTCGGTGACCTGGTCGGTCGGCATCGACTCCCGGTCCCGCGAAACGCTCGCGAAGTATATCGCGAGATGTACCGGGACGATTGGCTATAATGCGCCGGGTTCCGTTCTCCTGCGACCGTCCCATGAACCATCGCATTTGTGCCAAGTACCGTCTGGCCGGGGCTGGTGCCCTGGTACTGGCCTGCGTCGCCTGCGGCAGCAAACCCGCCGTCGAACCGTCGCGCCCGGCATCGGCGGAGCCCGTCGGTAACTATTTCCTCGGCACCGAACCGGTCTATGCCCACCTCGTCAATGCCGGTGGGGGAAGCTGGGTCTTCACGACAGTGACACGATCCGATGCGCCGATCGACTCCGGGTACATCGTGCGCCTGAACGATCTCGCGCCGGTATTCGACATCCGCGTGGCCGAATGCGCACCGCAGGCTTATCCGACGTCGCATCGCTGCAGCCTCACGCACCCGTTTCGCGAGAAAGACGCCGGCATGTTCGACAAGCTGATCAACAGCGGCATTGCCGTTGGTACCGCCGGCAAGGTAACGGAGATCTCCCAAACGTACGAAACCCGGTTCAATGAGCCGGCGTTCAACAAGGCGGTTGACGAAGCCCTCGTAAATACCGGTCTCGACCTGTCCCGGGCACCGCTCATCGAGACCTTGCAGAAATACGATGCGACGCGGGCCCGGGGCGAGGCGGAACTTGCGCGGTTGACGCACGAGGCAACGGCCTCGAGAGCCAGGACCGGCGACATTGCGCTGCGGATACACGCAGATGTCGATGGCGTAACGGACTACTACAGCCGCGACATCGACTTCGCCGACATCGTCGACCTGTCGTTGCACGGCAGCGACGCCGTGCCGGACAGCGCGTTGCGTCCGGGCAGCGGGGTGCTACCCTGCGACGCACGCTACTGCGCCGCGGCGGCGGACAAGGAGTTGCGCGAGCTCGAACAGGACATCGCTGCGCAGAAAATCCGGTTGTCGTCGCTGATAACGCCGGACACCCGCGCCTACAAGGTTGATTGTTCGGCCACGGACTACCTTGGTTATCACCTCGCAGTGACGTGCCCGGACGTCGTCGAGATCGTCGGCAACCAGGCGGCCGCGGTACCGCTGGAGGTGACGATCCTTTCGCGCGACTTCAACGGCGTGTATCCGGATCTCGTGCTGGCCGACGAGCGCCTTCGGGTGCAGGTGTCGGACACGACCGTTCAGTTCACGAACTCGACATCCGACTACCTGACGTTGACGGCGCAGACGATCTACTACAATTCCCGAGTACACACCACGAACACATTGATCGACCTGCCGCCCGGCGTATCGATCGACCGCGAGATTGCCGAGTTCACGTCGCAGCCCATCGATATCGAGTCACGCTACCTGCAGATGACACCGGACAAGGCGGCGGGCGCAAGTTTCGGTTTCGGCTACGCCGTGCGCTACCGCGTCGCGTCGACCGCGGCGGAGGTGACCCTGCACGACCAGGCGCGCTACAACGTCGGCTGCGTCATCGATCGGCGTCTTGGCAGGCCGGCCGGCGAATGCCGTTTGCCGGCCCCCGACGCCCCCGCACCGGATTCCGCGGGACTACCGCCGGAAGGCTAGAGTTCCGCGCCGCGTCGCGCCCGGCGACGCGCGTGCACCGCGGCGGCCAGGAGCGCGAGCACGCCAGCCGACGAGAACGATCCGCCGCCGGACGATGCCGGTTCCGGTGGCGGCGTCGGCGTCGGTGGCGGTGGCGGTGTCGTAACGGGCGGCGGGGCCGCTGCTTCGGTAGTGACGTCGACGGGTAGCGAGGCCTCCGATTCGTTCCCCGCCGCATCGAACGCCGTCACCGTGTAGCGGTACTGCGTGTCCGCGGCCAGCCCGCTGTCAGAGTACGCCGCTTGCGTGACGGTTGCGATGGCCTGCGTATCCCTGAAGACCGTGTAGCCCGCGACGCCGACGTTGTCCGCCGACGCGGTCCAGCTCAGGTCGATACGCGAATCCGATTGCGACGTGCCGGCCAGGTTGCCGGGCCGCGTCGGCGGGGTTTCATCGTCGCGCGTTGCAACATCGATCGCGTCCGACGGGTCGGAACTGAGGCTGTTGTTATCTACGGCAAACACGCGGTAGCGGTACGCAGTCGCCGGGGTCAGCCCCGAGTCGACGACCCGGGTACCGGACATCTCGACGATGGGTTCGCCGTCCCGTTCGAGTACGTAGTGCGAGATTCCGCTGGCATCGCTGGCCGCGTCCCATTGCAACTCGATCGCACTGTCGGAGATCGCGCTGGCCGCCAGGTTGGCCGGCCTGGTCGGCGGCACCGTGTCGACCGGCCCACAGGATGCCGAACCGCACTCCTCGATCTCCAGGGACTGCCCGGCGGCCACATCCAGCAACGTCACCTCGCCGCCGCCGGGGAAGACGACGCGCACATCGACACGGTCGTTGCCACCCAACCCCAGCACGACCCGCGGATCGCTTTGCGACAGGTAACCGTCCTGGCTGCGAATCTCCCGCCAGGTCACGAGTCGACCCGGATCGCCGAGTCCGCCGGCTTCATAGGCGAAGATACGGGCGCCGAACGCACCGATTTGCCCGCTCTCGCGGTAGAGCAGGACCTTCAGCCAGCGGTTGGTGCTGGCCAGATCATTGCGCACCAGGATGTTGAACGTCCTCTTCTGCGCATAGAAGAAATCGGAGTCACCATCGTTGTCGATGTCCGAGAACGCAACCGAACGCGGATCGTCAATCTCGCCCAGAGAAAACACGGCACTCGCCGTGAACACGCCGGCTCCATCGTTCCAATAGACAAAGTTCGCACCGGGGATGACGACGTCCAGATCGCCGTCGTTGTCCAGATCGGCGAATCCACCCATGTACGGGATGCGCGGGCCGCTCAGGGTTTGTCGATGGGTGAACGTGCCGTCACCGTCGGCCAGGTAGAACTCGTTGTCCAGCAGGAGATCGAGAAATCCGTCGTTGTTCGCATCGCCAACACTGATGCCGTCGCCCGCAAAGTGGGCGATGCCCATCGACGCAGGCGCGACTATCTCGAATCCGGTGCCTGCAACATTGCGCAGAATGACGACAGGACCGCTGCGATTGGCGACGAACAGGTCGATATAGCCATCATTGTCGAAATCGGTATCGGTTATGCCCTGACCTCCGGCCGCGCTGAACAACGGCTCGGTATTTACGGCAGTGAACGTAAATCCGCCGTCGTTCCGGTAGAATTCGTTACGTTCTTGCGCGGGATCGCCGGATCCCAGGTAGCCATTGATCGCGGCGATATCAAGATCGCCATCCAGGTCCATATCGAATGCGGCAACTCCCCGCGTGGGCCACGACCGTGACGGCAGGCCCGCCTGCACGGTCCGCTCCTCGAAGCGACCGGCGCCATCGTTGCGGTAAATGCGATTCTGGTCATACGAACCGTTGAAGAGATCGAAGTATCCGTCATTGTCGAAATCGGCGAATACGCCACCGTGGCTACCGGTATCAAAGTTGTCCACGCCGCGCGCGGCCGCCTCCTCACTGAATGCGGTGCCGTCTATGTTTCGGTAGAAAAGTTCCGCCATGTCGCCGAAACCGGTCTCATTCATTGTCACGTAAAAGTCGCTGAAGCCGTCGCGATCGACGTCGGCGAACTGTGCGCCGTGGCCGCCGAAGTGGTTCGGCCCGGCGGTGCCGGACACGGCAGTGATGTCGGTAAACGCCGGCATCAGGGCCTGCGATACCGACGATGTCGCTGCGTTCGCAGCGCACGGCATCAAGCAGTCGACAATCAGGAGAGCTGGTGCCGGGAACAGGCACCGGGACAATTTTTGCGGCACGGGATTCGAGGCTCCTTGAGCCAGTTCTTCTTCTTGAATTGCCGGAAACCACTCGATCCTGTCCGTACTGGCAGGGGCGCGGAATGCGGATGTCTTCGGACGCGCCAATTCTTAGCTGCGCGCGACTGGAAATCAATCGGCGCATGCGCGCAGTGGTGCGCGCTGAGAAATCCGACCGTCGGGAAACCCTGAACGGCTTGACATAAGCGGGAAACCCGGCGTTTCGCTGCGAGCTCTCAGGTCACCTGCGCCTTTGCGCAGGCCCGAAACTCGGCGCCGCCCGGCGCAGGACGATCAGTCGTCATCGACAATGTCGATGCGCACCGTGGCAATCCGTTCAATGTGAGCTGCGCCGCCATGCCGAATGCCGGTGATCACGAAGAAGGATTCCGGCGGCTCCGCCAGGCTGTCGTTCACCAGGGGTACCAGCAGCATGCGGTCCCGGTCGGCGCCAGCGGTCTCAACCGGACGTGGTTCTACGGCCACGAAGTCCCGGCCCGCCCCTGCCGAGTGCTCCCGGGTCCACCAGACAAGCGACGTCCCGGTGTATTCGGTCGATAGCACGGGCACACGCGCAAAGCCGTCGGCCTCGGACACCGTGATGATTGCCGGCGATGGAGCAGCCTGCACGTCGTCCTCGACCGGCGGGCCGGTGTCGCCCGAGGCGGATAGGTCCTCGCTCTCCGGCGACGCACCGGCCGCGGCATCTTCCGATATCCTCGCCGAGGCTTGCCCCGGTGGTACAGCAGCCTCCATCGTGTCATTCCGCGGCGTCCGCAAGACCGGTACGACGGGCGCGACCGGCACGACCCTTGCTTCGACGAAGTTGATCGCTGCGGCAATATCGGCTTGAGGCCGACCGTGATAGTTCCAGGCCATGATCGTGACCAGCAACAGCGCCAGTAGCAAAGCGCGCCGGGGCCCCGTCTTCGTGCCGGCCGGATGGGCGCCTCGCAACCGGTCCCGCGACGGCGCGACCGGCCCGGACAGCGTGGCCGGGGCCGCACGCTCCATCGGTTTCGCGCGCAGCGGAAGTGTTGCGACCGACGTCGTTGCGCCGTTCGCCGCAGGAGTTGCGCTTGCCCGCGCCACGGGGTTTTCCGCGGACGGCTGAAGGCGGTCCGCGCTGGTGATACCAAATTCACGCACGAACTCGTCGACCGACGCAGTGTGCGATGCATCGTCGAACGACAACGCCTTGCGAAGCGCGTTCCATTCGCGATCGGACAGTATGGCGATGCGATCCGGCTCGAGCCCCGCCCGCTGCGCCTCTGCAGGTGGGCTATGGTTGAACGGGTGCTTGCCGGCCAGCATCTCGTAAGCAATGCAGGCGAGGCCGTAGATGTCGTCTCGGGTAGAGCAACGGCTGAACGGTGAACTCGTCGCGCCCCCGCGAATGGTCGCTTGATCCGCACCCAGTGGCAGCACGTCGAGCAGCCGCACCTCCAGCGATTCGGTTACGAAGACGTTCCTGGTTCTCAGGTTGCCGTGCAGGATCCCGTTCGCATGCAGGAACCGGAGCGCTTGCGCGAGGCCGCGAATGACCGGCTTCGCTTCCTCCGGCGGCAGCACTCCCGCATCTTCCAGGACGTATCGCAGTGAAACGCCTTCAAGCAGTTCCATGGCCAGGTAGCCCAGCTTTCCGTGCCGTCCGAACCGTCGGATACCGACGATGTTCGGGTGGGCGGCGTTCCGCAGGAGCGAGTAACCGACATCGAGCCGGTTGAAGAGCGCGTTGTTGCGAACAATGTCTTCCGGGATGATCTGCAGCGCAACCTCGTGCTCCACCGCGATCTGCGCGTATCCCTCATCGTCGGCCGCAAAAATTTCACCGAGTCGGCCATGCCCGATTCGCTGGCGCGCACGGTAGTGGGCACCGACAAGCTGCGCCTCGGAAGGCGCCTGACCCGGACTGTAGTCGCGTTTTGCCGTTCCCATGCCGGTAATGCCGCTTCAGATCGCTTTGTGCACCCTTGCAGGCAAGGAGTCTATCACCGTCTCGGCATCCTGACGGCTAGTGCTCGGAATCCGGAATCTCGAATTCGTGGCCCCAATCCTTCTTCGCCGCGAGGTAACGACGGTTGCTGTCCTTCACACCGCAGACGTGCGGCACGCGGGTGACGTCGGTGACGCCGTGCGCCGCAAGATCCTCGACTTTCTTCGGGTTGTTCGTCAGGAGCCGGATCGGCTTGCGGCCGACGAAATGCCGTAGGAGCGCCGCCGCGTCGCTGAAGTCGCGCGAGTCGTCCGGCAGGCCGAGCGAGCGGTTTGCCTGGTACGTATCTTCGCCGCCGTCCTGCAGCAGGTAGGTCGCGGCTTTCGCCCACAGGCCGATGCCGCGGCCCTCGTGGCCGGACATGTACACGATCATCCCGCCACCCGGCTCGTCGTCGATACGGTGCAGGGCGGCATGCAGTTGCGGCCCGCATTCGCAGCGTTCGGAACCGAACACGTCGCCCGTCAGGCAGCTCGAGTGCACGCGGACGAGCGGCGACTTCCATTCGGCAGGCTCGCCCAGCAGCAGCACGCTGTTGACGGCCATCGAGGTTGCCAACGTGGCGAATGACGCCTGCGCATTCTGCGCGCGGAGTTCGTCGGCCAGCTCCTGCAGCTTGGCGAGCTCGGTATTGCGGACGCTCGCGTACCACTGCACGTCGACGCGCCGGCCGGCGACGTCGAGCGGCAGCGGGATCGGGCCGAGCAGGCTGATGGTCCGCTCGCCCGTGGGCGGCGCATCGACGGCGACGCGGCGGCCCTCCAGGTCGATCCGGAATAATTTTCCCTCTGCGATCAGTTGCTTGCGAACGCGGGGGTCAATGTAGCTGAACATGGCGCGGATTATGCCGCAATCCCGCCGCAACCGCGCACCCGATCCTTGCTGACTCTCTGGTCAGTAACTATACTCGGCTCCCTGAACCCGCCACCGGCCCGCCCGATGAACGAACCGCGATACCAGCGCCGCAAGGAAGACCGCCCGCAGGAAATCGCGGAAGCGGCGTTCGAGGCATTCGCGGAAAACGGCTACTCCGGCACCCGCGTCGAGGACGTCGCCCGCCGTGCCGGGGTCAGCAAGGGGCTCACGTACCTTTACTTCAAGACGAAGGAAGAGCTGTTCAAGGCGGTCATCCGCAACGTGGTGACGCGCCGCGTCGATGCGCTCATCCGCATCGTCGAGGAAACCGACCTGCCGTCGGAAGACTTCGTGCGCGGCCCGATGCTCGACTTCATGAAGACGATCCCCGACTCGCGGGTCCGGATCGTCATCCGCCTGCTGCTCGAGGAAGGACCGAGGCATCCCGACCTCGTCGACTACTACTACGAGAACGTCGTCTGCCGTGGCCTTGCCGCCATTCGCCGGTTCGTCGAACGCGGCATCGAGCGCGGCGAGTTCCGGCCCACGGCAATCAACGACCTTCCGCAGCTGTTTCTCGCACCGGTCATGCTGTCGGTGGTGTGGAAGATCCTGTTCGCCAAGCATCCGCTCGACACCGACCGACTCATCGAAACCCACGTCGAGATGCTCCTCGATCACTTCAGGGCCCGCCCGGAGTAACACATGTCCCGATACTGCACGCTCCTCCTCGCACTGCTCGCGCTCTCCGCGTGCAGCAGCGAGACGCCGGAGAACATCTTCGTCGGCGTCACCGCGTCCGACCGTATCGAGCTGACGGCCGAGGCCGCGGAACCCGTTATCGAGATCGCCGTCGCGGAAGGCAGCCGCGTCGCAGCCGGCGACCTCCTGGTGCAGCAGGACCCGACGCGCGCGCGCGCCAATCTCGCGACTGCCGAGGCCGACGTCGCGCAGGCCCGCGCGCGCCTCGCGGAACTGGTTCGCGGACCGCGCGAAGAGCAGATCCGTGCGGGGCGCGCCAACGTCTCCGGCGCCCGCGACCAGGTCCGCTTCCGCACTGACGAGTTCGAGCGCATCAGCCGCATCTACGAGCAGGACCTGCTCTCGACCGAGTTGCGCGACCAGGCGAAATCGCGCCTCGATGCCGCCGTTTCCAGCCTCGAACTCTACGAAGCGCAACTCGAGGAAATGCTGGCCGGCACCACCGTCGAGGAACTGGACCAGGCCGAGGCAGCGGTCGCGGCAGCGGAAGCCCGCGTCGACACCGCGCGGCTGTCCCTCGATCGCCTGTCGATCCGCGCGCCGGTGGACGGGCTTGCCGACAGCCGCCTGTTCGAAATCGGCGAACGGCCGGTCGCCGGGCAGCCGGTGTTCGTGATGCTGGGCGGCGAACAGGCCTATGCGCGCGTGTACGTCACCGAGGCGCGGCGTGTCAGCACCACGCCGGGCAGCAAGGTACGCGTGCACGTCGACGGTATCGGCACGCCGCTCGACGGCCGAGTCCGCTGGGTCTCGAGTGACGCATCGTTCACGCCTTACTACGCATTGACGGAACACGACCGCGGCCGGCTGAGTTACGTCGCGAAGGTGGACATTCTCGGCCGCGCCGAACGCATCCCCGACGGCGTGCCGGTCGAGGTCGAACTGCTCGACGACGCGCGATGAAGGACGACATCGTCATCGAAGCGCGCGGCCTGACGAAGCGTTTCGGCAACTTCACGGCTGTCGACCACGTCGATCTCGACGTCCCGAAGGGCCGCATCTACGGCTTCCTGGGACCGAATGGCTCCGGCAAGTCGACGTCCATCCGCATGCTCTGCGGCCTGCTCACGCCGACCGAGGGCACGGCAAACGTGCTCGGCACGGTGATTCCGGGCAAGACGGCTGACCTGAAGCCCCGGATCGGTTACATGACGCAGTCGTTCTCGCTGTTCTCCGACATGACGGTACTCGAGAACCTGCAGTTCATCGCCGCCATCTATTCCTACCCGATGGCGAAGCGCAAGGCCCGCATCGAGGAACTGCTGGAGCGCTACACCCTGACGAACAAGCGCAATGCGCTCGCCGGCAGCATGAGCGGCGGCCAGCGCCAGTACCTCGCGCTCGCCTGCGCGGTGTTGCACCACCCCGAACTGCTGCTGCTCGATGAGCCGACGAGCGCCGTGGACCCGCAGAGCCGGCGTAACTTCTGGGCGAACCTGTTCCGGCTCGCGAAGGCCGGCACCACGATCCTCCTGTCCACGCACTACATGGACGAAGCGGAACGCTGCCACCGGCTCGCGATCCTCGCGCGCGGCGCGAAAGTCGCGGACGGCACGCCGGAGGAACTGCAGAACAGCACCGGCATGCGGGTTGTCGAGGTGCGGGCCGACGACCCGTACGCGGCCCAGAACGTGCTCGACGAGGTCCGCGAGGTCGCGACGGTCACGCAGCTCGGCATGCGCCTGCGCGCACTGGTCCCCGAGGAGATCCCCGACCCGGAGACCATCGTGCGGCGCGCCCTTGCCGCCTCGCACGTCAACGCGGCGGTAGAACTCACCGAGCCCAGCCTGGAAGACGTGTTCGTCGCCGCGACGATGCATACCACGCAGCCGGAGGCCGCCTGATGAGCCCGTCACGCATCTTCGCTATCCTGCGCAAGGAAGTGCGCCAGCTGAGCCGTGACCGGCTGACGTTCGGCATGGTCGTCGGTATCCCGGTCGGCCAGGTGCTGCTGTTCGGCTACGCGATCAACATGGACGTGCGGAACCTGCGGACCGCAGTCGCGGACCAGGCGCAAACACACCTGTCGCGCGAATTCGTATCCAGCCTCGGGCAGACGCAGGTCACGCGCATCGTCAGCGAAGTCGATTCCCCCGAGGAACTCGAGGCACTGCTGCGGTCCGGGGAAATTTCGATCGGCGTGCACATACCGCCGGATTTTGACCGGCGCGCCATCGACGCCGCGCGGCCGGCCGCACAGCTGATGGTCGACGGCACCGATCCCACGATACTCGGCGTCGCCGGCCAGCTTCGGCAGCTGCCCATTCGCTTCGACAGCCAGGCACGGGCCGCGCCGGCCGGCAACATCGAGGTCCGCGCGTACTACAACCCGGAGCGGCGCACGCCCGTTAACATCGTTCCCGGCCTGATGGGCATCATCCTGACGATGACGATGATCCTGTTCACGGCCGTCGCGATCGTGCGCGAACGCGAACGCGGCAATCTCGAGCTGCTGATCAACACGCCGGTGACCTCGACTGAACTGATGATCGGCAAGGTCGTCCCGTATATCGTGTTCGGCCTGTTCCAGCTCGCGCTGATCGTCTTCATCGGCCGGCTGCTGTTCGACGTGCCGGTACGCGGCAGCGTCCTGCAGCTCTACGGCGCGGCGTCGCTGTTCATCGCGGCGAACCTGTCGCTCGGCCTGCTGATCTCCACGGCGGTCAAGACCCAGTTCCAGGCCATGCAGGTGACGATCTTCATCCTGCTGCCGTCAATCCTGCTGTCAGGGTTCATGTTCCCGTTCGACGGCATGCCGCGTTTTGCGCAGTGGCTCGGCGAGTTGCTGCCCACCACGCATTTCATCCGCATGACGCGCGGCATCATGCTGCGCGAGGCGAGCCTGGCCGACCTCTGGCACGAGGTCCTGGCACTGAGCGCCTTCGCGACGTTCGCGATGATGGCCGCGGCGCTGCGCTTCGGCAAGAAACTCGACTGACGGTGCGGCGATCAGCCGGCGAAGGCGCGCAGGAACAGCCGGATCGCGGCAATGACAAGGAATGCACCGAACGCAATCGACAGGCTGCGCGCTGAGAACGCGTGAGCGATGCGCGCGCCGAGTGGTGCGAACAGGATGGTCGCCGGGGCAATCAGCGCGAATCCGGCGAGGCTGACGAAGCCCAGGCTTGCCGGCGGCAATCGCGGGTCGCCCCATCCCGTCACGACGTAGCCCAGCGTGCCGGGCAGGCTGATGGCGAGCCCGAACAGCGCCGCGGTCCCGACGGCGCGATGAATCGGCATGCCGAACAGCGTCAGCGTCATGACCGAGAACGTGCCGCCGCCGATGCCCATCATGCTGGACAGCGCACCGATAGAAGCGGGAATGGCGGGCACCAGCGGTCCGCGCGGCACGGTCGTGGTCAGGTTGCGCGTCTCCGGCCAGAACACCAGCTTGATCGCGACCAGCAGCGCGAGCGTCGCGAAGATGAACGCGAGGCCGCGGCTGTGCAGTTGCGACGCTATCCAGGCGCCGGCAAGTGCCCCGGCGAACACGAATGCCACCCAGCGGCGGACGATGGTCGTGTCGACCGACGCCCGGCGATGGTGTGCCAGCGCCGACGAGATCGACGTCGGAATGATCGTCGCCAGCGACGTGGCGACGGCGATATGCATGCGAATCGCCGGGTCGATGCCGAGCACGCCGAGCGTCGCTTCGAGGACCGGGACGATGACGATGCCGCCGCCGATGCCGAACAGGCCCGCCAGCACGCCGGCGATGCAGCCGGTCGCGAGCATCGCAAGCGCGAGGACGGCGAGCTCAGTCATCGGCCGTCACCGCGGGCACCCCGCGGTCAGGCGCGCAGCTCGGCGGCGTGGAAATTCAGGTGCTCTTCGATGAACGTCGAGATGAAGTAGTAGCCATGGTCGTAGCCCGGATGTACGCGCAGCTCGAGTGAAACACCGCTTTCCCGGCAGGCATCGGCCAGCCGGTCCGGCTGCAGCTGCTCCTCGAGAAAGGCGTCCGCGCCACCCTGGTCAACCAGCACCTTTCGGTAATGCGCCGGTTGCTCGCATCGCCGCGCCACCTCGGCGGCGTCGTACTCCGCCCACGCCGACGTGTCATTGCCCAGGTAGTAGCCCAGCGCCTTCTGCCCCCACGGCGAATGCAGCGTCGTGCAAATCGGGGCAAACGCGCTCAGCGAGCGAAAACGATCCGGGTTGCGCAGGCCGATGGTCAGTGCGCCGTGCCCGCCCATCGAATGGCCGGTCAGCCCGTGGCGCGACGCGTCGCCGGGAAAATTCTCGAAGACGGCCTGCTGCAACTCGCCCAGCACGTAGTCGTACATGTGGTAGTGCTGCGACCACGGCGCCTGGGTAGCGTTGAGGTAAAAGCCCGCCCCGAGGCCGAAGTCGTAGTCGCCGTCAGGGTCGTCGGGCACGCCCTCGCCGCGAGGGCTCGTGTCGGGCGAGACGAGCATGATGCCGAGCTCGGCGGCCACGCGTTGCGCGCCGCTTTTCACCATGAAGTTCTCTTCGGTGCAGGTGAGCCCGGACAGGAACGTGACGACCGGCACCTTGCCGGACGCCGCCTGTGGCGGCACGAAGACCGCGAAGCGCATGTCGCAGTCGTTGGTCGCGGACGCGTGACGGTAAAAGCCGATGCGGCCGCCGAAGCAGTTCGTCTCGGAGAGTGTTTCGATTTTCATCGCCCGGATTATGGCCAAAAGCCGGGGCGATTCACAGAGCGTCGCCGGCTCAGTTCTTCCGGAACACGAGCGTGGCGTTCGTACCGCCGAAGCCGAAGCTGTTGCTCATCGCCGTCCGCAGGCCGGCGTTCTCGACCGTCTTCGTCACGAGCGGCATGCCTTCGACCGCGGGGTCCGGGTCCTCGACGTTGATCGACGGCGCGATAAAGTCGTTCGTCATCATCAGGATGCAATGGATCGCCTCCTGCGCCCCGGTTGCACCGAGCGAGTGCCCGCACATGGACTTCGTGGAACCGAACGGCGGGATATCGTCGCCGAAGACCGCGCGAATCGCCTCGAGCTCCTTGACGTCGCCGACCGGCGTGCTCGTCCCGTGGGTGTTGATGTAGTCGATCCGGTCGTCGACCGTCGACATCGCGAGGCTCATGCAGCGCTGCGCGCCTTCGCCGGACGGTGCGACCATGTCGTAGCCGTCCGAGGTCGCGCCGTAGCCGACCAGCTCAGCGTAGATCCGTGCTCCACGAGCGACCGCGTGCTCGTACTCCTCGACCACCAGCATGCCGGCGCCCGCGGAGGCCACGAACCCGTCGCGGTTCACGTCGTACGGACGCGACGCCCTGGCCGGCTCGTCGTTGTACTTCGTGGTCAGGGCACCCATGCCGTCGAACATGCTGGTGAGGTTCCAGTGTTCTTCTTCGCCGCCGCCGGCGAAGACCAGGTCCTGCTTGCCAAGCTGGATCTGCTCGGCCGCTGCGCCGATGCAGTGCGCGCTCGTCGCACAGGCCGACGTGATCGAGTAGTTCACGCCCTTGATGCGGAACGGCGTGGCGAGGCAGGCGGACACGGAGCTGCTCATCGAGCGCGGCACCATGTACGGCCCGATCTTGCGCACACCGCGCGCACGCAGCGTGTCCGAGCAACCGATGATGCTTTCGCTGGAACAGCCACCGGAGGACGCGATCAGGCCGATGCGGGGATCGGAAATGCTGTCCGCGTCCAGGCCGGCATCTTCGATCGACTTCTGCATCGCGATGTACGCGTACGCCGCGGCGTCGCCCATGAAGCGCAGCACCTTGCGGTCGATGTGTTCCTTGACGTCGATGTTGACGCTGCCGGACACCTGGCTGCGCAGTCCCATCTCGCGGAACGATTCGTTGTACACGATGCCGGAGCGGCCGGCGCGCAGCGCCGCCGTGATTTCTTCCAGCGAATTGCCGAGGCACGATACCGCGCCCATACCGGTAATGACTACGCGACGCATTGATTCGCCTCAAAAATCGTCAGTGGATGTGAACAGGCCGACGCGGAGGTCCTCGGCCGTGTAGATTTCGCGGCCGTCGACGGACATCGACGCATCGGCGATCGCCATCGTCAGCTTGCGCGAGATGACGCGTTTCATGTCGATCTGGTACGTGACCAGCCTGGCCTTCGGCAGAACCTGGCCGAAGAACTTGACCTTGCCGCAACCGAGCGCGCGGCCACGGCCTTCGTGCCCGGACCAGACGAGGTGGAAGCCGACGAGCTGCCACATCGCATCCAGGCCGAGGCAGCCCGGCATGACCGGGTCGCCATCGAAATGGCAGTCGAAGAACCACAGGTCCGGCCGGATATCGAGCTCCGCCTTGATTTCGCCCTTGCCGTACTGGCCGCCGTCCGAGTTGATCGTGGCGATGCGATCGAGCATCAGCATCGGCGGCAACGGCAGCTTGCCGTTCTCGCGCCCGAAGAATTCCCCGTGACCGCAACGGATCAGCTCGTCGTAGGTATACGAACTTTGCCGGTCGGGAAGGTCGGCGACGGCCTGGTTGCCGGATTTGCTCATCGATGCGTCTCGTCGTTGCGGGTCATGGCGTGCCTGCCGCGTGCAGGCATACCTTGGAACAGTGTACGGTGCCGGCCGGGCCCGGGCTTTTGAAATCGCGCCAATCGGCGCCGTCAGACGGTGTCGTAGTCGAGCGTGACGCGCTCGCTCAGCGGCCGGGACTGGCAGGCGAGCACGTAGCCTTTTTCCACTTCCCAGGGCTCCAGGCCGTAGTTGACGGCCATCGTCACCTCGCCCTCGGTCACGAGGCAGCGGCAGGTCGCGCAGACACCGCCCTTGCAGGAGTACGGCAGTTCCACGCCGTGCTCGGCGCCCGCGTCGACGATGTTCGGGGCGTCGGTCGGCATGGCGAAGGACTTGCGGTGGCCGTCGAGGATCACGGTGATCTCCGCGCCACCGGCCGCGACTTCCACGCGCGGGGACTCGCCCGCCGTGCGGCGCGGCGCGCCGAAACGTTCGGAATGGATCGCGTCATCCGGCAGCCCGAGCTCCGCGAGGACCGGCCGCAGGTCGTCGATCATCGAGTCCGGCCCGCACAGGAACGCTTCGTCCGGCATCGCATGCGTGCAAAACGCATCCCAAAGCTCGCGCAGCTTCGCCGCGTCGATGCGGCCGGCCGCGACCGGCAGCTCCTGCTCCTCGCGGCTGAATACAAAATGCAGCAGCACGCGGCCCGGGAAGCGGTTCTTCAGCGCGTACAGGTCGTCGATGAACATCGTCGTCGCCTGCCGCCGGTTTCCGTAGAACAGCAGCACGCGGCTCGACGGCTCGCGCTCGAGCAGCTCGCTCACGATCGACAGGATCGGTGTGATGCCGCTGCCGGCCGCGACGGCGAGATAGGTCTTGCGCGCGGAAGCCACCGGGTTCGCGTGGAACTGCCCAAACGGCGGCATCACGGCCAGCGTGTCGCCCGGCTTCAACACGGTATCCGCCCAGGTCGAGAACGCCCCGCCGGGCTGCACGCGCACACCGATCTCGAGCGGCCAGCGCCCCGGGGGCGAACAGATGCTGTAGGTCCGGCGCAACGTCTTGCCGTCGTGCTCCACGCTGAGCGGCAGGTGCTGCCCGGCCTGGAACGCGAACGTGTCGCGCAGCTCGGGCGGCACATCCAGCACGATGCGCACGGCGTCTCGCGCCTCGCGTCGCTTGTCGAGCACGGTGAGCGGGTGGTAGCGACGCATGCGTCAGCGGTCCTTCACAGGCATTTGAAGTACTCGAACGGCTCGAGGCAGTCGTCGCAACGGTACGCTGCCTTGCACGGCGTCGAGCCAAACTCGCTGACCCGCGTCGTCGCCGTCGCGCCGCAGCGCGGGCACGCGGCCGGCCGGTCGGCGTGCAGGAGACCGTGCTTGCCGGTCGCCTGCGACGGCGGCGCGATGCCGTATTCGCGCAGTCGTGCCCGTCCCTCCTCGGTGATCCAGTCCGTCGTCCACGGCGGCGAAAGCCGCCGCTCGATGCGGATATCGTCCACGCCTTTCTCGCGCAACGCGCGGATGACGCTGGCTTCGATGGCCTCGGTGGCGGGGCAGCCCGAGTAGGTGGGCGCCAGTCCTACCGTGACGCCGCCGGACACGCTCACGTCGCGGACGATGCCGAGGTCCGTGATTGACAGCACCGGGATCTCGGGGTCCGGCACCGCGGCGAGCCAGCGGCGCACCTGTTGCTCGGTGACGCCTACCATCTTGCGCCCGGGTGCGCGCGATGCAGGTGCTGCATCTCGGCCACGAGGTAGCCCAGGTGTTCCGTGTGCAGGCCGCGCCGGCTCCCGGTCTGCGCGGCTTCGTCCTCCGGCACCGAAAGCATCGCTTCGCGCAGCCCGCCGGCGACGGTCTCCCGCCAGCGCGGCTCGAGTGAGGCCAGGTCGGGCCCGCCGAACGCATCGCGCATGACGTCGTCGACGTCATCCCCGTCGAAGAACTCCGCGGTGTAGCGCCAGTAGCGTTCGAGCGACCCGGCGACGCGCCGGTGGCTCTCCTCGGTGCCGTCGCCGAGCCGGACCAGCCACTGCGTCGCATGGCGCAGGTGGTAGCGGATCTCCTTGACGCCGCGTGCCGCGATATCCGCGAGCCGCCGGTCGCCGCACGCGGCCAGCGCTTCGAGCTGCAGCACGTAGAACGATTCGAACAGGAACTGGCGAACGATGCAGTCGCCGAAGTGGCCGTTCGGCTGCTCGGCGATCAGCAGGTTGCGAAATGCCTGGCTGTCGCGCAGGTACGCAAAGTCGTCCTCGCCGCGCCCCTCGCCCTCGAGTTCGCCCGCGTAGGCATAGAAGAGCCGCGCCTGGCCGACGTAGTCCAGCGCGAAGTTCGCGTTCGCGAGCTCTTCCTCGAGCTCCGGCTCGCCGGTCACGCGCTCGATCATCCGCTGGCCGGTGACGAGCGCCGTGTCACCGAGGCGCAGCACGTAAGCCAGCAGTGCGTCGGTTGTGTTCACAGGTTCTCCACGCCGTCCGGAATCTCGTAGAACGTCGGGTGCCGGTAGATCTTGTCCTCGGCCGGCTCGAAGAACGCCGAGTTCTCCGCCGGGTCCGACGCGACGATGCGGTCGGAGCGGACGACCCAGAGGCTCACGCCCTCCATGCGCCGTGTGTAGGTATCGCGCGCCGCGTCCAGCGCCATCTGGTCGTCGGCGGCGTGCACGCTACCGGCGTGGCGATGGCTCAGGCCGGACTTCGTCCGGATGAACACCTCGTAAAGCGGCCAGCCGTTCTTGCTCATGTCGGTCACCTCGTGTCCTTCGCCTCAGGCGGCGTCGCGCGCAGCACGTTTCGCGGCGTGCGCCTCAGCCGCCTCGCGCACCCAGGCGCCGTTGTCGTGCGCCGCGCGGCGTTTCTCCATGCGTTCGCGGTTGCACGGGCCGTTGCCGGCGAGCACCTGGTGGAACTCCGACCAGTCGATCTCGCCGAAGTCGTAGTGCCCGGTCTCCGCGTTCCAGGCCAGGTCGTCGTCCGGGATGCGCAGCCCCAGGAACTCGGCCTGCGGGGCCGTGACGTCGACGAACTTCTGGCGCAGCTCGTCGTTCGAAAATCGCTTGATCTTCCAGGCCATCGACTGCGCCGAGTGCTTCGAGTCCGCGTCGTTCGGGCCGAACATCATCAGCGACGGCCACCACCAGCGGTCGAGCGCGTCCTGGGCCATGGCCTTCTGCGCCCCGGTGCCGCGGCACAGTTCCAGCATGAGCTCGAAGCCCTGGCGCTGGTGAAAACTCTCTTCCTTGCACACGCGCACCATCGCGCGCGCGTACGGGCCGTAGGAGCAGCGGCACAACGGGATCTGGTTCATGATCGCCGCGCCGTCGACGAGCCAGCCGATCGCGCCGATGTCGGCCCAGGTCAGCGTCGGGTAGTTGAAGATGCTCGAGTACTTCGCCTTGCCGGACAGCAGGTCGCCGACCATCTCGTCGCGCGACACGCCGAGCGTCTCGGCCGCGCTGTACAGGTACAGGCCGTGGCCCGCCTCGTCCTGCACCTTCGCGAGCAGGATCGCCTTGCGCTTCAGGCTCGGCGCCCGCGTGAGCCAGTTGCCCTCGGGCTGCATGCCGATGATCTCCGAGTGCGCATGCTGCGAGATCTGGCGGACGAGCGTGCGGCGGTAGGCCGCCGGCATCCACTCCTTCGGCTCGATCTTCTCCTCGGCGTCCACGCGTGCCTGGAACGCGTCCTGCTGCGCCGCCGTCTCTTCGCCGGCCGCCGGCCTGGCCTTGTCCTTCTGGTCGAGTCCCTGCGTGTACATCGGGCTGCCTCCCCGGTTGCGGCTGTCACCGCGGCCGTCCGCCGCGGAATCAGCCGTTCAATGTGTCACGTTTTTCGAACGTTTTCAAATTTTCCTGTATCACTTTTGGCGCCGCTCGCGGTCAGCCGGTCGCGCAAGCGCAAAGGGCCTCGTCCGCGGTCATTCCGCCACCCGCATGACGACGTCGTCCAGGCCGCCGAATCGCGCCTGGGCGCCTTTGCCGGCCGGCGGCAGCGGGCCGTCGGCGTTCTCCATGGCGGCGGTGAGGTGCGCCTCGGCCGGCGCGTACACGGCCCGGTAGACGTTCCGGCAGAGCTGGTACGCGGCATGGCCGTGCCAGTCCGCCGGCAGCAGCGCGGTCGGCAGGTGCGGGTCGCGCAGCAGGATCTTGCGGTAGTATTGGATCAGCAGCGTCCGCAGCAGGAACGCGGTCTCCGGCGCCACGACCGGCGCCTTCTCCAGCGCCCGGAGTACCGGCCGGAAGCGCTTCACGAAGCGCGCGTAGCGCGTGTCGATGTCCGCGAGGTTCCAGCCGGATTGTGCGAGCCTGCGGAGCGCCGCGTCGCTGCGCTCGGCGCGGCCGCGCATGACGACGACGTCGTTGTCGACGCCGAGGCGCCGCAGCGTGACCTCGAGGTCCGCCGGGTCCGGCGCCGGGTGCGCCAGCACGTTCGGCGACATCGCGGCGAAGCCGAGCCAGCCCACTTCCTTCCGCACCGCGTCGCGCGCCGCGGCGTCGAGGCCGGAGAGCAGCACGAGGCACCACTCGCCGTCCCAGTCGCGCACCGGGTCGCCGTAGATGCGGTGCGTCGCCTGTGCGAAGCGTTCACGCCCGTCCTCGCTCAACCGGTAATAGCTGCGGCGGCCGACCTGCTCGGACGTCAGCCAGCCGTCCTGGGCGAGCCGGTAGACCGACGTGCGCACGAGCCGCTCGCTCACGCCGAACGGTTCCATCGCGCGAATCAGGCTGCCGAGCCACACCACGCCGCCGCGCGGCGCGATCGCGTCGCCGAACACCGTCGTGATCAGCGACCCCGCGCGCAGCGTGGGCCGGGAGCGAAACTCGGTAACCAGTTTGTTGGCGGCGCGACTGACCGACATGGGACCCTGCTTGCTTTGGCTTCCGCCGAACGTACAATCCGATACATAAAATAGCAATCAATCGCGGATAATGTATCCATGAAACTGCAGAATCTCGTCGCCGACCGCTGGATCGAAGGCGCTGGCGAGGGCCGCCCGCTGCGATCCGCCGTCGACGGCAACGTCGTCGCCGAGATCACGAGCGACGGCATCGACTTCGCCGGCATGCTCGAACACGCGCGCCGCGTCGGCGGCGCCAACCTGCGCGCCCTCACGTTCCACGAGCGCGGCGAGATGCTGAAGGCGCTCGCGAAATACCTGATGGAGCACAAGCGCGAGTTCTACGAATTGTCGACGGCCACCGGCGCGACGAAGGCGGACAGCTGGATCGACATCGACGGCGGCATTTCGACGCTGTTCGTGTTCTCGAGCAAGGGCCGGCGCGAGATGCCGAACGACACCGTGTACCTCGACGGCCCGACGGAGGCGCTGTCGAAGAACGGAACGTTCGTCGGTCAACACGTGTTCACGTCGAAGCGCGGCGCCGCCGTGCACATCAATGCGTTCAACTTCCCGTGCTGGGGCATGCTGGAGAAGCTCGCGCCGACGCTGCTTGCGGGCGTGCCGGCGATCGTCAAGCCGGCGTCGAGCACCGCATACCTCACCGAGCTGATGGTGCGGCGCATCGTCGAGTCGGAAATCCTGCCGCCGGGCGCGTTGCAGCTCGTGTGCGGCTCGGTTGGCAACCTGTTCGAGCACCTGGACTGCCAGGACACGATCGCGTTCACCGGCTCCAAGGGCACGGCCGAGATGCTGCAGCAGCACCCGCGGGTGGTTGCACAGTCCGTGGCGTTCACGGCGGAGACCGATTCACTGAACGCGTCGATCCTCGGGCCGGACGCGGTGCCCGGCACGCCGGAGTTCGACCTGTTCGTGCGCGAAGTCGTGCGCGAGATGACCAGCAAGGCCGGCCAGAAATGCACGGCCATCCGCCGCGTCATCGCGCCGGCCGCCATCTCGGCCGACCTCGTCCGGGCGCTGTCGACCGCGCTCGGGAAGATCCGAATCGGCAATCCCGCGAGCAAGGACGTCGACATGGGCGCGTTGGCGAGCCACGGACAGCAGCGCGAAGTGCGTGAGCGCGTCGGCGACCTGGCCCGCGAGGCCGAGCTCGTCTACGGCGGCAACGAGAGCTTCGACGTCGTCGACGCGGACGCGGGCAAGGGCGCGTTCTTCATGCCGACGCTGCTGCACTGCGCGAAGCCGCTGTCGTCGAAGGCCGTGCATGCCGTCGAGGCGTTCGGCCCGGTGAGCACGGTGTTGCCCTACGACACGCTCGACGAGGCCATCGAACTTGCGCGCCTCGGCGAAGGCAGCCTCGCCGGATCGATCATCACGAACGACAACGCCGTCGCGCGCGAGCTGGTGCTCGGCACCGCGGCCTGGCACGGCCGCATGCTGATCCTGAACCGGCATTGCGCGGACGAATCGACCGGGCACGGCTCACCGCTGCCGCACCTCGTGCATGGCGGTCCGGGCCGCGCCGGCGGCGGCGAGGAGATGGGCGGCGTGCGCGGCGTTCTGCATTACATGCAGCGAACCGCGCTACAGGGGTCGCCGGAGACGCTAACCGCGATCGGCCACCGATGGGTTCGCGGCGCCGATGAGCGCGATCCGGGCGTGCACCCGTTTCGCAAGACCTTCGAGCAGCTCGAACTCGGCGACACATTCCGTTCGACGCCGCGTACCGTCACCGCCGAGGACATCGCGAATTTCGCGGAGTTCACCGGCGACACGTTCTACGCCCACACGGACGAGCCGTCGGCCATCAAGAACCCGTTCTTCGACGGCATCGTCGCGCACGGCTACCTGATCGTCTCGTTCGCCGCCGGCCTGTTCGTCGACCCGGACTTCGGGCCGGTGCTGGCGAACTACGGGGTGGACGACCTGCGCTTTCTCACGCCGGTCAACGTCGGCGACTCATTAAGAGTCAGGCTGACCTGCAAGCAGAAGACGCTGCGCGGCGACAGCGGTTACGGCGAGGTCCGCTGGGACACCGAGGTCACGAACCAGAACGACGAGGTCGTGGCAACCTACGACGTGCTGACGATGGTGGCGACGGACGCGCACTGGGCGTCGGTGCAGTAGGCGACGATCATGACGGGAGCGACACCACACCGAGCTGTTGAAGCAGGCCGAGCATGTCCAGGATCTCCCATTCCTCGATGATTCTCCCGCCTTCGAGCCGGCTTTGCACCATGCCGCGCACCGCGATGGATTCGCCCGTTGGCGGAATTCCCATCAGGTCCCCCGTGTGCGTACCGCTCATCGTCACGGAGATCACGACGGTGTCGCCTGCGACCACGAGGTCGTCGATGGACGTATCGAGATCGGGCAGGCCGTTGCGGTAGTCCGTGAACAGGGCCTCCAGCGCCGCGTGGCCCCGCAGTTCCTGGTCCGGGCTCCGGTACACGTAGTCCGGGTGCACGAGCTCGGGGATGGCGGCGTAGTCGCCGCGGTTGATGACTTCGTCGACGAACCGTCGAACGACGTTCTCATTGGCGTCAGGCATGGTTTCCTCCGATGAGTCCGAGCGTGAGACACAGTGCCGCCGCGACGGCGGCAACGGTGCGCACCGTGTTGAGCAGGGTCCAGCGGTCGAGGTAGTGCTCCCAGAGCGCGGCCGAGCTCGCGTCCTGCGCGGACACGGCGGCAAGCCGGTCGTTCAGCGGGACGTTGCCCATCCCCGTTACGAGAAACGTCCCGACGACGTACAGCGTGCCCCCGGACAGGAACCACGCGGCCGGAGCGTCGCCCCAGTTCAGGACCGCAATCACGACAAGGACCAGCGACAACACCGCGGTCCCTATGAAGACATCGAGGAACCAGCGATTGAGCACGACCACGTTGATCGATTGCATCGCGGCGATGCCTTCGGCGGCCGGCAGGCGCGCGAGCGAATTCATGATGAAGCTCGAGAACGCGAAGAACACGCCGCCGATCAGCGCGCTCCCCAGCAGCGTCGCGATCACCAGAATCGTCATCCAGGCCGTCATGCGACGGCCCTCCAGGCGTCGGTCGCCGCGGTCTCGCGTGCGTACTCGGCGAAGTCCTTCGGCGGCCGGCCGAGCGCGCGCTGTACACCGTCGCACGTCGAGGCGTTGCGGCCGTCGAGAACCGTCGCGAACAGGTAGTCGAGCATCCAGACGACGTCCTTCGGCGCGCCCGACTGGACGACGCCCTCGACGAACGCCTCGTGCGGTACGGGGGTGTACGCAATCGTGCGGCCCGTCGCCTTCGACATCTCGGTGGCGATGTCGACCAGGGTCAGCAGCCGGGGACCGGTAACCTCGTAGATCTCGCCGGCATGGCCGGGCTCCGTCAGTGCGACGGTGGCAACCTCGGCCACGTCGTCGAGATCGACGAACGGCTCCGGCGTATCAACGTCGGGCAGCACGATCCTGCCGGCCTGCACCATCTCGACGAACGCGCCTTCCGAGAAGTTCTGGTTGAACCAGCTGGAACGCACGATCGTCCACTCCGTGCCGCCTTCCTGGACGATGCGCTCGCAGGCCTGCGCCTCTTCCTCGCCGCGGCCGGACAACAGCACGAGACGCTTGACGCCTTGCTGCCGGGCCTTCTCGACAAAGGAGCGGATGGCGTCCGTCGCCCCCGGCATCGCGAGGTCGGGCGCGTAGTTTATGTAGGCGGCTTCGACGCCGTCGAGACAGTCGTCCCAGGTACTCTCGTTGTTCCAGTCGAACGACGGCACCGAGGACCGCGAGCCGCGGCGCACGCGGATGCCCTTGTCCTTGAGGTTCGCGACGATGCGGCGGCCGGTCTTGCCGGTGGCGCCCAGTACCAGCACGGTGCCGCCCTGGTGGTGTTCGGTGTTTTCCGGTGTCATGGCTTGCTCCTCGTGTAAGGTTTATGTGCAAGCCCATCATCCGTCGGCCGGCGCGCCGGTTCTTGACGGCGGGCGACGCGTTTTTGACACCGCGCGCCAGGCGCGCTTCCTGCCGGATCCGGCTACGCCTTGAGCCTGAACGACCTCGGGGTCTGCCCGGCCCACCGCTTGAAGGCACGACTGAACGCGGTCTGGTCCGAGAATCCCGTCAGGAAAGCCACCTCGGTCAGCGGGTAGCCCGTTTCCCGGAGCAGCCGTTCCGCGAGTTCGCGCCGGGACTGGTCGACGACGGTCTGGAAGGAATACCCCCGATCCGACAGGCGGCGCTGCAGCGTGCGCCCGCTCATCCCGAACTGCGACGCGATGTCCGACAGCGTCGGAATGCCCTGGCTGAGCGCCCGCGACACCTGGGTGCGTACGCGCTGCTCCAGCGATGCGTCGTCGTCGAGCGCGGATACCTCGGCATCGAGCTGCCGGTCGAAGAACTTCACGATTGCCGGATCACCGACCTGGTTCGGCGCGCGGGCCCGTTCGTGCGCGACGAGAACGGCGTCCCTGTCGGTGCCGAAGTGGACCGGGCAGCCGAAGTGCGTCTCGTGCACCGCCCCGGTCTCCGGCGCCGCGTGCTTGAAATAAATCGCGCTGGCCTGGAAGCGGCCGGTGGACACTTCGTCGCTGATCGCCGCGATGCTGGCGATCGTCGCTTCATTGGACAGGCGCAGCCCGAGGTTTGCCCGGTCGCCGTCGCGGTGCAGGTGCATCATGACGCCCTGCTCGCTCGTGCAGACCTCGTACGTCGACACGCTCGTCAGCACCCGGGCATAGCGTTCGGCGCGCTCGAACGAGCCGCGCAGGTTCAATGCGGACTTCCACGCGAGGCCGAACGCGCCGTAGTCCTCGCAGCGCATGCTCGCGCCGACCCGGAGCGGCAGCCCGGTGCCGGCGGGATCATTGCGCGCGGCATTGGCAAACAGGTCGTAGTACTCGACGTCCGACACCATGACCTTCGGGTCGACCGGTGCCTCGGGATCGAGTCCGATCGATAGCAGCAGCGCGTGCTTGTCCAGGGCCGGATCGGCCTGGGCGACGACCTTGTGCGCAAACAGGGAGGTGATCTGGGGCACGGCCAGCCGCTCAGCCGACCTGTGCGCCGGCGTCGGTGGCCGCCCGGAACGTGGCCACCTCGATGATCTCGCGCGTCGGGTCGATGTGTTTGCCCATGCGGCTCCTCCTCACGCGGGCGACTTGCGACGCACGTAGACGTCCTTGTGCACGCGCGCAACGACGACGCCGGCTTCGTCGGTGAGATCGGCCTCGAACGTGAAGACCTTCTTTCCGGCCTCGTCGACTTCGGCACGCATGGCGTCCAGGCGGGCTGGCTCGATCTCGAATACGCCGGTTATCGTGCCTTTCGCCGGCTTCAGGAAATCGATCGCGGCGGCCTTGTCCCACACGATGTAGTCTTTCCCGAAGTTCATCGTCACGATGAACACGTAGAACGGGTCGCACATCGCGTACAGCGCGCCGCCGAAATGGGTGCCGAACAGGTTGCGATTGTACCAGCGCGCGCGCAGCTCCACCTCGAAGCGCGTGAAGTCATCCGCGTACGCGCGCACGCGAATACCCATGCCGAGGTACGGCGGGTACCAGTTGATCTTGCGGATCAGGCGGCCGAACTGCGGGTTCTTCATGGCCGGAGCCCCACGGGTCGCGACACCGGCTAGGATACCGGGACATGACCAGGAGTGTCAGGGGCACCGGGCCGCACTTGTTGGCCCGACGCGCAAGTAACACAATACTGCTCACGCATGGCATCACGAGGCACCCGTGAACACGCACACGTTCTGGCACCTGCGCTGGGTCGAGGGCCGCATCGGCTGGCATGAAGCCAGCGGCAACGCGCTGCTGCAGAAGCACTGGCGGTCGAACGGCCGGCGGGTGCTCGTGCCGCTGTGCGGCAAGTCCGCCGACATGATCTGGCTCGCGCAACAGGGGAATGCCGTCGTCGGTGTCGAGCTCTCGCCGATCGGCGTGGACGCGTTCTTTGCCGAAAACGAACTGAACTTCGAACAACGCAACGACGTCTACCGCGCCACCGACCTGGACATCACGATCCACCTCGGCGACTACTTCGGCTTTGACGACGAGCCGTTCGACGCACTCTACGATCGCGCGGCGCTGGTGGCCCTCCCCGCCGAATTTCGCGCCGAATACGTCCGCAAGACGAACGCGCTGCTCGCGCCGGACAGCGAACTGCTCGTCGTGACCTTCGAGTACGACCAGTCGCGCGTCGAAGGACCGCCGTACTCAGTGCCTGACGACGAGGTCCGGTCGTACTGGCCGGCACTCGAGAAGCTCGAATCGCGCAACGAGATCGACAACTCGGCGCCGAAGTTCCGCGAAGCCGGGTTCACGGAAGTCACCGAGACGGTCTGGCGCTCGCGCCGCGATTGAGAAGGGCCGGCGACCGGCGCCGGCCCGGTACATTTCTACTCAGCACCCTCGTTGCGAACGCGGCCCGGCAATGACAGGTCGCCCGACGCGATGTCATGCACGCCGGTCACGCACAACAACGGCGCCGTAACGGCGGCGTTCACCGTCAGCTCCGCCGTCACCGCATCGAACGCGACGCCGTCGGCGCCCGCGACCGGCACGGTGATGCGCGCAATGCGCCCGTCCAGGATCGGGCTCATGCCCGGACTGTCGAGCGCGATCGGCAGCATCGGCGCCGTCGCCGGCAGCAGGTCGACGCCGGGGGACACGTCGCGCACCTTCAGCCCGGCTGCACACGCCTCGTCCTTGACCAGCACGACCCAGTGCGAGTGCCAGTCGGCACCGTCGTTCGCCGGGTCACCGTCGCCGTTTTCGTCGAACAGCGGCGTGTCGTCGAAGTCCGGGTGCGCCGTAATGACAAGCGACAGGATGCCGGACGCCTCGTCGAAGCCCACGACCGACGGGTCCATGTCCGTCGGCCACACGTAGGCCGTGACCTTCGCACCGGCGAGCTGCCCGACCCGTTCGGGCCGGATGCTGCCCGCCTCGCCGGCCACTTCCATGGCGAACGATGCGAGGCGGCCATCGGTCGTGGCCTGCGCGGACGTGATGTCGAACGGCGGCGGCGTGCCGGGCTTGACGTCGCTTTCGATGCCGTGACTCAGGGCCAGACCGGGCGCAAGCAGCGCGACGGCAAAGACGGTGGCATGGCGGTTCATCGGGATCTCCTTTTAGTTTCGAGTCGCTACTTTTTGAATCGTAGGCGCGCAGCCGCCGGATTGCAAGAGTTGTTTCGACTCAATACAATTTACGCATGACGATGCCCGAGCCGATGAAGATCGCCGCCCTGCTGGAGCGCCTGGGCCGCCTGCTCGCCACGGACGCGTTCGCGAACGGCCTGCAGCCGGTGCACTGGGAGGCGCTGCGCTACCTCGAGCGGGCGAACCGGTTCTCGAAAACGTCGGCCGCCCTCACGGCCTACCTCGGTATTACGAAAGGCACGGTGTCGCAGACGCTCAAGGCGCTGGAGAGCCGCGGCCTCGTCCGCCGGCGGCAGGACCGGAAAGACAAGCGCCGCTTCCACCTCGGCGTCACGGCAAAGGGACGCCGCCTCCTGGCAGCCGACCCGCTGGCGAAGACGCGCGAGGTGATTTCGGCGCTGTCGGCCGGGGAGCAGCGCGCGCTGGGCGACAGCCTCGAGACCCTGCTCCGCCTGCGCCTGGCGGAAGACGGCCGGCAGCGTTTTGGCATGTGCCGTGACTGCGTGTACTTTGCCGCACGTCACGCGGACGGGTCGCCGCATTTCTGCCGGCTGCTGCGGGAGCCGCTGACCGGCGACGACGCGAGCGCCATCTGCGTCGAACAGCAGCCGAAGCCGGGCGCAGCCGACGACGACGAGTACGCCTCGCCGGCCTGCTCACGCCACGAGATCGATCCGGCCTACGCCGAGTTCAGCGACGGTTAGCCCGGGCGACCGTCGGCACGCGGCCCACAGAGAATGGGCGTGTAGACCCACACGAACAGCGCGAATGCCGCGGCCCATGCCGCACTCGCGATAGCAACGATCGCGGTGTAGGCACCGGGCAGCACGGCGGGACCGAACACCCGTATCGCCGTCGCCGCGAGCAGCAGCCCGTAGGAAACCGCCGTCAGTCGCGACACCTGCAGCGGCCGCCCGGTGTGGCCGAGCGATGCACGTGTCATGACGGCAAGTATCATCGTCGCCGCCGCACCGCTGCCGAGTGCGTGCATCCAGTGCACGGACAGCGGATGGCTCGTGAGGAGAAACACGGCTCGCAAGCCGAGCCCGATGGGCAGCCATGCGTAAGCCGCGTGCAGGATCCAGACGATCGGGTCCCGCAGGGTATGACACGTCTGCCACCCACTGATGCGAATCGCGTGCAACAGGGCGGCCGCGCCGGCGACGGCCGCAACGACCGCGACGGGCGCTCGCAGCAGGTCGGCGGCCACGAGCGACGCCATCGCCAGTATCAGAAACCGTTCGATCCACGGCCGGTGCCGCAGCCCCGCGTTGAGGCCGCGCGCCCGCAGTGCGTTGCCCGTAAACGCGGGCACGATGCGGCCGCCGATGATCGTGATCAGCAGCAGCACGACGCCGAGTGTCACCAGCAACACCCGTTGCGCAAGTCGAACGTCCTGGTGCGCCAGGGCCCAAAGGAACGCGGCGTCGAGGCACCAGATCACGGTCAGCACGACGAGAATGGGGACGTTGCGGTTCATCATGCGCAGCACGGGTGGGGCAACCAGGACGAGCAGCCCCGGGATGAACGCGAGCTCCGCCGTGGCGACGACGAGCAGCGGCAGATGCGCTGCGAACGAAAACGCTGCGCGCCCCGCCACCCACACCGCGACCAGTAGCGCGAGCGGCAGGCCCGCAAATCCCCGGCTGCCGGTCCAGCTCGGCACCGCCGTCAGCATGAAGCCCGCGATCGCGGCACCGACGAAGCCGAACAGCATCTCGTGGCCGTGCCAGAGTTGCCCCGGCATCCCGGGCAGCGGCATCAAGCCTGCCCGGTACAGGAGGAACCATGCCGGCACCGCGAGCAGCGCGAACCCGCCGGCGAGCAGGAAGAACGGCCGGAAGCCGTAGTCGAACAGCGCGAAGCGCCGTGCGCCGTCCCGGGCGGGGGTCGCCACGTTCATGCGAGCAACAGCCTGACCGGACCCAGCGGGTCGTGCGTGCGCGCGATCGCGAACATCGTGGCATAGGTTGCCAGCGCGGCAACGAAACACGCCAGCCGCACGCGCTTCGTCCGGCCGCGTTTCAGCGCAAACGTGCCGAGACCAACGTACACGACGAGCAGCACGAGCTTCGTCGCCAGCCACCCGTTCGCGTAGACGGCTGTTGGCAGGATCGTCAGCAGCATGAACGCCGCCGTCAGCAGTACCGTGTCGATGCTGTAGCTCAGGTAGCGCACCGGCGCGGCCATCGCCCAGCGGCCCCACTCCCCGGCCTGGAGTGTGAGACCGCGAAGCAGGAACAGCGAACCGCTGGCGACGACGGTCGTCACGTGGAGCATCTTGATCTGCGGGTAAAACTCGATCATGACCGTCGTCGCCGGTTCGCCGTTACGAGCGCGCCGTCTCCTGCCCGGCGGCGCCCACCGGCGCCGGCTTTCGCGGCGCGATCCACAGGCGCGCGACGAACCAGGCGAGTGCCATGGCTCCCACGCTGAAGATCACGTCGCCGGGCACGCGCATCCATACCAGCAGGTCGATGAGCGGCTGCTGCATGAATTCCGCCGAGCGCGCGTACCAGTACCCGTGCTTGATCGCCGCAATGAGCTGCAGCACGCCGATCGGCAACAGCGTCATCAGGGCCATGCCGGCGAGGCCGATGTTGAGCGACCAGAAGCAGGTACGCAGTACCGGCTCGCTCCACTCCGCCGCGGGCTTCATGCCGCGCAGGCAGAACAACATCAGGCCGACACCGAGCATGCCGTAGACACCGAACAGCGCGGTGTGCCCGTGCAGCGGCGTGAGGTTCAGACCCTGCATGAAGTACAGCGGCAGCGGCGGGTTGATGAGGAAGCCGAACAGGCCCGCACCCACGAGGTTCCAGAAGGCCACCGCGGTAAAGAACAGGATCGGCCAGCGGTAGCGCGCCATCCACGGCGTTGCGTGCCCCAGCTTGTACGTATGCCAGGCCTCGAAACCGATGTAGGCGAGCGGGACCACCTCGAGTGCCGAGAACGACGCGCCCAGCGCCAGCACCGCGGTCGGCGTGCCGGCGAAGTACAGGTGGTGCAGCGTGCCGAGCACGCCGCCCGCCATGAACACGATCGTCGCGAACAGCACGGCGACGGTCGCGGTGCTGACCTTGAGCAGGCCGAGGCGGGTAAACAGGAACGCGATGACCGCCGTGGCGAACACTTCGAAGAAGCCTTCGACCCAGAGGTGCACGACCCACCAGCGCCAGTATTCGACCATCGACAGGTGCGTGTGCTCGCCCCACATCAGGCCGGCCCCGTAGAACAGGCCGATCGCGACGGTGGACAGGAACAGCAGCACGACGATCGGCCGCGACTCGTTGCGGCGCCGGAGTGCGGGCCACAGTGCCCGGCCGACGAGCGTGAGCCAGAGGCCGAGCCCGATGAACAGGAACCATTGCCAGAAACGGCCGAGGTCGACGTATTCCCAGCCCTGGTGGCCGAACCAGAAGTTGTGCTCGAGCCCCAGCTTCTGCATGACGGCCAGCCACTGGCCGGCAAACGCGCCGACCACAATGACGAGCAGGCAGACCCACAGCAGGTTCACGCCCAGCCGCTGGAACTTCGGTTCGTGGCCGGAGATTGCCGGTGCGATGTAGAGCCCGGTGCCGAGCCACGCCGTCGCGATCCACAGCACCGCGAGCTGTGTGTGCCAGGTGCGCGTCAGGGAGTACGGCAGGATGTCGCTGATCGCGAACCCGTATAGCTCCTGGCCCTCGACCTGGTAATGCGCGGTCATCGCGCCGAGCAGGATCTGCACGAGGAACAGCGCGATGACGATCCAGAAGTATTTCGCGGTGGCGCGCATCGATGGCGTCACGACCGTCATCGCCAGCGGGTCGGATTCCGGCAGCTTGTCGGGGCGCTCCTCCTCCCCGCTGCGCGCGTGATGCCAACCCAGCAGCGCGATGCCCGCGATCAGGAACAATACGCTGAACACGGTCCAGAGGTACGCGCTGGCGGGCGGCTCGTTGCCGACCAGGGACTCGGCGGGCCAGTTATTCGTATACGTGATCTCCTTGCCGGGGCGCTCGGTCACCGCGGCCCAGGCGGACCACCAATAGAACGCCGCCAGCGACGCGCGGTGCGCGGCATCCGGCACCGTGTCGTTCTTCATCGCATACGCTTCGCGCAGGTCGCCGAGCTCGGCGTCCGCGCCGAACAACCGGTCGTAGTGGCCCGCAACCTCGGCCATCGCGGCCGCGCGATCGGCGTCGATCGTGATCGTCCCGGTATCGGCGTCGTACGTGTTCAGGCGGATGCGATCCTGCAGACGGCGCGACAGGTACGCCTGTTCTTCCGGCAGGAGGGACGCAAAGTCATCGACGGCATAGCCTTCGCGGGCCCAGGCATCCAGCGTGGCAACCGCCTCGCGGTGCAGCCAGTCCGCGGTCCAGTCCGGCGCGACGTAGCCGCCGTGGCCCCAGATGGAACCGAGCTGCTGGCCGCCGATCGACTGCCAGACCTGCCGGCCCTGCTCGATGTCCGCGCGCGTAAAGACGACGGTCCCGTCTTCCGTGACGACGGTCTCCGGCATCGGGGGTGCCTTGCGATGGATCTCGCCGCCCGTCCAGAGCAGCACGCCGAACGAGACGGCGAGCAGCACGGTCAGCCCGATCCACAGCCTTTTTGCGTTGTTCATTGGAATCTCCTGCGAATGTGCAGGGGATGCTGCCGGGCGGCGTGGCGTGCCGCCCTGATCCAGGTCAAGTGGGGATCAGTTTCTCAGGACGTTCCGGGCGGCCCGCTCGAGCGCGGGCCGGTCCAGCAGTTCGATCTCGCGGCGGTCAACGCGGACGAGCCCGTCGCGCTGGAAGCGCTTGAGAATCCGGCTCACCGTCTCCGCGGCGAGCCTCAGGTAGTTCGCGATGTCGGTGCGGGCCATCGTCAGCCGGAAGCGGGTTGCCGACAGGCCCCGGGCCGCGTAGCGGCGCGAGAGCACGACGAGGAACGCCGCCATGCGCTCCTCGGCGGTGAAGTCGCCCGCGAGGAAATTCGCCTTGCCGATGTCCTCGCTCAGCAGGCGGAACAGGTGCTGCTGGAGCCCCGGCATGCGGGTGGCCAGCGTCGCGATTTTCGGGAATGAGAACCGGCACAGCAGCACGGTCTCCAGCGCGACGGCGTTGCACGGGTACTTCGCGGTCGAGATGGCGTTCAGGCCGATGACCTCGCCGGGCAGGAAGAAGCCGAGCACCTGCTCCCGGCCTTCGAGGTCCGTGACGTAGGTCTTGACCGTGCCGGCGCGGACGGCCGCGATGGCATTGAAGTCGTCACTCTCCCGGAAGATGTGCTCGCCTTCCCGTATCGGCGGCGAGTGCTCGACCAGCACGTGCAGGTCCATCAGCCGCGACTTGTCGTAGCCGCGGTCGAGGCATGCGGCGGAAAACGCGCAGGTGCTGCAGAAATGCAGTTCGTCGCCGTCGTCGGCGGGAATGCCACGCCGGGCCTGTCCGGGTTCGGCGGGCGTCATTCGATGAGGGAGCCGTCGACGCGGCCCGACGTCAGATCGCTTTCGAGTAGCTTGTCGGTCCGCGGGTTGTGCACGGTGGCTGCTGGAGGTACCGGTCGAAACACATCGCGATTATACGCAGCAGGTAGCGGCCCTGCGAAGTGGCAACGATGCCGTCCGGGCCGATCGTAAGGAGGTCCTCGCGGGCCAGCCGTTCGAGTTCCGGCCAGGTCGCCGCGAAGTACTCGCGAAAGTCGATGTCGTAGCGGTGCTCGACCTGGCCGACGTCGATCCGTCCGGCGCACATCAGTTGCTGGATCACGTCCGCGCGCAGGCGATCGTCCGGGTCCATCTGCAGGCCGCGCCAGACCGGCAGCCGGCCGCTCTCGACGGCGACCTCCCAGGCCGGGACGTCGCGCGGGTTCTGGCTGAAGCTGTCGCCGATGTGGCTGATCGAGCTGACGCCGAGCCCGACGAGGTCGCACTCCGCGTGCGTCGTGTAGCCCATGAAGTTCCGGTGCAGCGATCCCGACGCCTGCGCCAGCGCGAGATCGTCACTAGGCAGCGCGAAGTGGTCGAGCCCGATGTAGCGGTAGCCGGCGTCCGTGAGCCGTTCGATCGCGAGGCGCAGCAGCGCCAGGCGCGTCGCGGCGTCCGGCAGTTGCGATGCGTCGAGCGGCCGCTGTGCCTTGAACAGGTGCGGCAGGTGCGCATAGCCGTACACCGCCAGCCGGTCCGGACGCGCCTCGACGACCGTGTCCAGGGTCTTCTCGAAGCCCGCCAGCGACTGCTTCGGCAAGCCGTAGATGAGGTCGACGTTCACGGAGCGAAAGCCCGAGTCGCGGCACGCCTCGATCACCTCCAGCGTTTGCTCGACGCTTTGCAGGCGGTTGACCGCCTTCTGCACGTCGGGGTCGAAATCCTGCACGCCGAGGCTCGCCCGGTTCAGGCCGATGGCGGCAAGCTCCCGGATATCGCCGGGCTCGACGTTGCGCGGGTCGATCTCGATCGAAAAATCGCGGTCGCTGCGGCTGCTGAAATGGAAGTGCCGGGACAGACTCTCGATCAGGTGCCCGAGCTGCGACGGCCGGAGAAAATTTGGCGTACCGCCGCCGAGGTGCACCTGCAGGACGTCCCGGTCCCGGTCGAACAGCGGCGAGACCTGTTCGATCTCGAGCAGCAGGTGCTCGAGGTAGCGTTCGCCCTTGCGCGTGTCCCGCGTGATGATGCGGTTGCAGCCGCAGTAGAAGCACGGCATGAAGCAGTACGGCACGTGCACGTAGATCGACAGCGCCCGCGGTATCGGCTCCGCGTTGCTGCGCAGGATCTGCCGGCGCAGCTCGTCGGCCCCGAAGTCCTCAGTGAACTGGGGGGCCGTCGGGTAGGACGTGTAGCGCGGGCCGGGCCGGTCGTGCCGGGCCAGTATCTCCGGATCGATGCAGGTGGTGCGTGTCATGCGTTCGTATGTTTCCGCAGGCGCCGTCGCGGCGCATTGACCCAGGTCAATTGCACCGCTGGTTCTGCAACCCGTGCGAGGTTTACCAGTTCGCCGTCAGCATGACCCACGCCTTCGTCGTGTCGGGGTACGCGGCGTCGTCCGAGTCGAACACGGCGGCCTTCAGCAGGACTTCGTAGCGATCGCCCAGCTTCCGGCTCGCCGCGACGTCCAGCTCGGAGCCGAAGTCGCCGCTGCCGGACTCGGCGCCGAAATCGTGCCATCGGGCCTGCCACTTCCACCGGCCGGTCTCGAAGTCTGCGCTGAGCCACGCATCGACGATGCCGGCGTCCGGCGTCGCCAGGAACAGGTCCGCCCAGCCCTGGAACGCGTGCAGCGTGGCGAGCGGCGTACGGAACGCGGCGCCCGCGCGGCTGTCGTCGCCGCCCAGGGACTCGATGGCGGCGCCGATGCCGAGAGCCTCGGTGACTTGCCAGCGGATGCCGACGTGGAAATAGTCGGCGTCGTAGGCTACCGGCGCGTCGGCCGCATCGCTCTGGCGGGCGAACTCGGCGTTCCACGTCAGCGGCCGGTTATCCGGCTTCAGCGTGCCGCCGGCGCGAACGCCGACCGTCAGGCCCGACGTGGACGGCGTGTCTTCGCCGTCGATGTAGTAGACGTAGCCGCCGAGGTGCCAGTCCTGGCTCACGTTGTAGTGGACATTTAACAGGTGCGTGTTGCTGCGCTCGTCGCCCGCCGGCACGGTGTCGCCGAAGATCCGATTCACGTTGGCGACCCACGCATAGTTGACGTCGATGCCGTCGGCCACGTTGGCGAACACGCTGATCGCGTCATAGGTCTGCTCGTTCTGGCGCCAGCCGACACCGCCGACGAAACGCTGGTTGTCGTACAGGATGCGTTGCCGGCCGAAGCGCAGGCGCGCCCCGCCCTCGTGCTGGTACTCCGCGTACAGCTGGTTCAGGTCGGCCCCGGTCGGGTCCGCCACGACCGGGTAGGCGCCCTTGTCCGGGCTCGTGCCGGCGCCGCTGTTGTAGTCGTCGACGAGGATGCCGCCCACGTAGTCGAACTCGCCGAACGCGCGCCATCCCGACCAGGCGCCGGTCGCGTAATTGAAACGCAGGCGCGCGGTGGAGGCGTTCGCGTTTTGGTCGAAGCCGTCCTGGTCGACGAACTCGTAGCGGTAGCGCACGGAGACCGACGCCTCGCCACCATCGATCGCCGACGCCAGCGACGTGTTGTCGCCGGCATGCGCCCCCGCCGCGAGGGCGAGGGCTGCCGGCAGGAAGAGACGGGCCTGCATGTTCGTCTCCTAGTAGACGTCGTTGACCGTGTTGTAGATGTTGAACTTGCCGGTCGGCGTGACGATGTCCGGTCCCTTGATCACGTGCTTCAACGTGCGGGTGGCGTCGTCGACGACCACGATCGCCGACTCCTCCTCCTTGCCGCTCCACACGGAGAACCAGACCTCGTCGCCCGCCTTGTTGTACTCGGGTTGCACGATGCGTTTCGGTCCGTCGCCCAGCTCCGCCCACTCGCCGATCGGGAGAACCTCGTAGCCGGCGTCCAGGTTGTCGATGTCGAACACCGCGACGCTCTGGCTGATCGACTCGTCGGGGTTCAGCGGCGAATCGACCCAGAGGTTGCGCGAGCGCGGGTGCGACTTCACGAACAGCGAGCCGCCGCCCTGGCCGTCGAGCACGCGCACGGCTTTCCACGCGTGTTCCGGATGGCCTTCGGGGTCCGTGCCGAGGAACGTGATGTTCGCGTTGCCGAGGGCGCTGGTGACCCAGACCGGCCCGAACTCCGGATCGACGATGTTCGCGCCGCGACCCGGGTGCGGGATCTTCTCCACGTCGACCAGCGCGGCCAGCGAGCGGTCCTTCGAGTCGACCACCGCGATCTTGTCGGACTGGTTCGCCGCGGTCAGGAAGTAGCGCTTGCTGCTGTCCCAGCCGCCGTCATGCAGGAAGCGGGCTGCCTCGATGTCGGTCACCGTGAGCGCGTCGATGTCCTGGTAGTTGACGAGCAGGATGTGCCCCGTCTCCTTCACGTTCACGATGAACTCCGGGTGATTGTGCGAGGCGACGATGGCCGCCACCCGCGGCTCCGGATGGTATTCCTGCGTGTCGACCGTCATGCCGCGCGTGGACACGATCTTCAGCGGTTCCAGCGTGTCACCGTCCATCAGCACGTACTGCGGCGGCCAGTAGGCCCCGGCGATTGCGTAGGTGTCTTCGAAGCCCTTGTACTTCGACGTCTCGACGGAGCGCGCCTCGAGACCGATCTTGATCTCGGACACGATCGCCGGCGGGTCCATCCACAGGTCGATCATGTCGACCTTGGCGTCGCGCCCGATCGTGAAGACGTAGCGGCCCGACGCGGACGGACGCGAGATGTGCACCGCGTAGCCGGTCGGCAGGATGCTCACGACCTTCTTGCTGGCGCCGTCGATGATGGCCACCTGGCCCGCATCGCGCAGCGTGACCGCGAAGAAGTCGTCGGTGTCCAGGTCGTGCATCGGCTTGTCCGGACGCTTCTCGGGCGGCACCAGCACTTTCCAGGTTGCCCGCATGTCCTCCATGCCGAACTCCGGCGGCTCCGGCGGCTCCTCCTGGAGGAAGCGCGCCATCACATCGATCTGCTCCGCCGTGAGCTCACCGGAACTGCCCCAGTTCGGCATGCCGGCCGGCGAGCCGTAGGTGATCAGCGCTTTCAGGTACTCGGTACCTTTCTCGCGCGTGATGTCCGGCGTCAGCGGCTTGCCCGTCGCGCCCTTGCGCAGCACGCCATGACAGCCCGCGCAGCGCTCGAAGTAGACCTGCGTCGCCATCGCGATCTCGTCGTCGGTGAGCTCCGGCGCGCCTTCGCTGCGTACGGCGCGGGTTTCTTCGGCGGAAATGGTCGTCGGGCTGCCGCTGTAACGGATTTCCGCTTCGCTGGCCCCGGTATGCGGCTGGCCCGCGGCGCGGTCGACGTTGCCCGTCTCGACACGCAGTGCCGCGACCTCGCCCGGCGTTACCGCCGCCTGGTTCTTGCTCCAGCGGTCGAACACGTAGCTCAGCGCGTCGGCGAGCTGCTGGTCCGTCAGGTGCCCCATGCTGGGCATGACCGCGTTGTACTCGACGCCGCTGACCGTGACCGGCCCGGACAGTCCGAACAGTGCGACCTTCAGTACGTCGCTGCGATCGCGGTCGAGATAGTCGGACCCGGCAAGCGGCGGAAACGCCCCTTTCAGGCCCTGGCCGTCGACCTGGTGGCAGGCGGCGCAGTTGGCCTCGTAGACGGCGCGCCCGTTGGCGAGACGTTCCGCCATCGTGCCGCTCGCCGTTTCAGCGGCGTGCACGGACGGCGCGTCGGACTTCTCCTGCGCGCAGGCCGGTACCGTGAACAACCCGCCGGCCACGACCAGCGCCAGGAACGTCGATGCGGAGCGAAACCGCCCCCCGTGGACGTTTGTCTTCTTGCTTGCCAACATCGGATGTCTCCTCGTAATGATCAGTTCCAGCCCAGGTCGATACTGACGGCCAGGCTGCGGCCGGCGCTCGCCAGCGTCGGCAACACCGGGTCGTCCGGCGACAATCCGCCGACATCGGTCCAGCGCCAGTAAGTCTTGTCGAACAGGTTGAACACGCCGGCACGCAGGCGCGTGGCCTTGCCCAGCCGGCGTGTCGCGAACAGGTCCCACACGCCGTAGCCGGGTGCTTCGAACAGCTCGCCGCCGCTCATGTCGCGTTCCGACCAGCGGGCCGCCGCGCTCAGCGCGAGCCGGACCATGGTCCGTGCATCGGCAGTTCGCCACGACGTCGAGAGCACGATCTCTGCGGGCCCGACGGAGTTCAGTGGCGCACCGGTTTCGTCGTTGCGCCCGCGCGCGGCGTAGAACGCGCCGTCGAACGACAGCCCGTCGAGCAGGCCGTCGAGGTCCTTGCCGAACTGGGCATCGATGCCGTAGATGCGGGCCTCGCCGATGTTCACGGACTGGAACAGGACCCGGCCGCTTTCCGGATCGATGCCGACGCGCGACCGGCTCTCGATGAAGTCCCGGTAGGCGCTGTCGAACACGGCAAGCTGCACGTAGGCGCCGTCGCCCTGCCAGCGGAGCCCGCCTTCGATGCTTCGCGACGTCTCCGAACGAAGATCCGGATTCGGCAGGGCCCGGTAGTTGAACAGCGGTATGTCGAGGCCGATGTTCGCGTCCGCGAACGGCGGCGCACGGAAGCCGCCGGCGTACTGCAGGTAGAACTCGGTGTCCCGGTTCAGGCGATAGATGACGCCGAGTTTCGGGGTCAGCCCGGTCTCACTCACGGAAACGGTCTCGACGGCGGGATTGTCCTCGGCGAACACCGGGTCATCCTGCGGTTCGAGGTCGTAGCTGTCGGCCCGCAGCGCGGCGATGAAGCTGAACGCGCCCACGGTGATCGTGTCCTCGATATACGCGCCCCACTCGACACTCCGGCTCAGCGGGAAATCCCGGACGGGAAACGTCTCCCCGAGCAGCGTGCGCGTCGTCACGCCGTCGTCGAGGCCGGTCTCAAAGCCGTCGCGGCTCTCCTCGGTATCCGTGCGGCGGACTTCGATGCCGCCGCCGAACTGGTGCACGGTGCTGCCGAACGTCTTCGACCGCGCGAGGTCCAGGCTCGCGCCCACGGATTCCTGCTCTATGGCAAAGCGACGCTCGATGGCAACGGGCCGCGGCGCCAGGTCGCGACGCTCGAACGTGTTCTGTTCCGAACTGGACTGGCGCCGGTACGCTCTCACGATGCCGTCATCGACGATGCCGCCGCCGAAATCGAACTCGGCGCTGAGCATCTCGACGTCGCTGCTGTCGTCGCCGGCCAGCCGGGTCGTGTTGCGCAGCCGCCCGGTGCCGAGCGTCGACACGAGGTTGGTCTCGGAGGCCGCCTCGTAGCGCTGCCAGCCGATGCGCCAGGCGTTGCCGGCCGCGTCGTTGACCGCGCCTTTCAGCAACATCGTCGTCGATTGCGCGTCCTGGGTGTCGGGCATGTCGCTCATGGCCGACGAGTCGTGTTCGTGACCGTCGAAGCGGCTGCCACCGGCGAGGAACCCGGCGTTTCGGCTCGCCGCGGCCAGCACGCCCGCCATGCGCGCACTGTCGTCGGCGCCCTGCCAGGAGCCGGAGACGTTGCCGCCCATGCCGTCCTGGCCGGCGAGAACGAAGACATCGGGCGTGGTAATGGCAACGACGCCGCCCAGCGCATCGCTGCCGTACAGTGCCGACGCGGGGCCGCGCAGGATTTCGATGCGCCGCACGAGCCCGACGTCGACCAGGTCCCGGGCGGTATTGGAATAGGAACCGACGGCGAAGCCGTCGTTGACGGGCACGCCGTCGATGAGCGTCTTGACCCGGTTGCCGCCGATGCCGCGTATGGACACGCCGTCGGCGCCGAAGCGCGTACCCGTGGTCGGCGTGTCGACGCCGGGCAGGTAGCGAAACAGGTCTTCCGGAGTGTTCACGAGCTGCTCGGCGATCTGCTCGTCCGACACGACGCTCACGTTGGCCGCCACGTCGCGGACCGAACGGCGAAACTTGTGAGCGACGACGACGATCTCGTCGATCGGGTCGACGCTGTCGGCGGGCGGCGCGGCTTGCTCCGCGAGCGCGGGAGTACCGCTTGCGGCAACGATGCTGCACAGCGCAAAAAACAGGGGTTTCAGGGGCGATGCCATCGGTCGTACCGGGTCTCGTTTGCCTGGTTCGACTATAGGCCGCCCCGACGCCCGGCCGATTGACCTGGATCAAGTGGGACGCAGACTCCGCGAGCGATCGCTAGCCGAGTGGCAGCGCGGTGTCCGCCTTGATTTCCTTGAGCACGATGTTCGACCGGACCTGTGACACGCCGGGCAGCCTGAAGATGAAGCTGTCCAGGAATTCGTTGTAGGCATCGATGTCGCGAACGACGACGCGCAGGTGAAAATCCGCCTCGCCGCTGGTCGCGAAGCATTCGAGCACTTCGGGGTGGCGCAGGACTTCGCGGATGAACTGGTCGACGTTCTTTCGCTCGTGCCGCGCCAGCGAGACGTGCACCATCGAGGACAGGCCGAAACCGGCCTTGCGAGCGTTGACGATCGCGGCGTAGCGATCGATCACACCGCTCTCTTCCAGCGCCTTGACGCGCCGCCAGCAGGCCGACGTGGACAGGCCCACCGCGTCGGCCAGCTCCTGGGTCGTCATGCGGCCGTTCTGCTGCAGCAGGGCGAGGATGCGCCGGTCCGGGTCGGACAGCGCCGTCGTGGGATTCGGGACCATTTGGTAATTTTACCCGATTCTTGACCGATATTCGAAATTTTCTTTCCTTGCAGGATCCCCCGTTGAAACAGCTGGAAACCTATTTCGGCGAAAATCTGTCACACTGGAAACCTTTCGCCGCCGGAGGAGCCCGCCGTGGCCACGCCCGCCCGCCCGATGCCCCGCTTCCCGCTGGACAACTACGAACTCGACGACCGCTACCGCCGCGAAGCCGGCCGCGTCTTCCTGACCGGAACGCAGGCGCTGGTGCGCATCGCGCTGATGCAGCGCACGCTCGACCGCGCGGCGGGGCTGAACACGGCCGGCTTCATTTCCGGTTATCGCGGCTCGCCGCTCGGCGCGGTCGACCAGGAACTGTGGCGGGCGAAGCGCTTTCTCGCCGAAAGCGACATCACGTTCCTGCCCGCGGTCAACGAGGACCTCGCGGCCACGGCGCTGCTCGGCACGCAGCAGGTCGAGACGGACCCGGAGCGCACTGTGGATGGCGTGTTCGGCATCTGGTACGGCAAGGGCCCCGGCGTCGATCGCGCCGGCGATGCACTGAAGCACGGCAACGCCTACGGCTCCTCGCCGCGCGGCGGCGTGCTCGTCGTGGCCGGCGACGACCACGGCTGCGTGTCATCGTCGATGCCGCACCAGTCCGACGTCGCGTTCCTGACGTTCATGATGCCGCACCTGAACCCGGCCAGCGTCGCGGAGTACCTCGAGTTCGGCCTGTACGGCTTTGCGCTGTCGCGCTTTTCCGGCATGTGGGTCGGGTTCAAGGCGATCTCCGAGACCGTCGAGTCGGCGATGTCCGTGCCATTGCCGTCCTACCCCGAGTTCGCTCCGCCCAACTACACGCCGCCGCCAACCGGGCTGCACTACCGCTGGCCGGACTTCCCGGGACCGCAGATCGAGGAGCGCCTCGAGGCGAAGAAAGCGGCGACGCTCGCGTTCGCCGCGGCCAACCCGATCGACCGGAAGATCTTTGACAATCCCGACGCACGCTACGGCATCGTCACGACCGGCAAGGGGCACCTCGACCTGATGGAAGCGCTGCGGCTGCTCGGCATCGACCGCAAGGCGGCCGCGCGCATCGGCCTCGACGTGTACAAGGTCGGCATGGTGTGGCCACTCGCACACGACGGCGCACTGGAGTTCGTGAAGAACAAGCACGAGGTGCTGGTCGTCGAGGAGAAGCGCGGCATCATCGAGAGCCAGTTCAAGGAATACTTCTACGACTACCCGGGCCGCAAGCCACAGCGCATGGTCGGCAAAGCCGACGAGAACGGCGAGCGGCTCGTGCCCTGGGTCGGCGAACTCTCGCCGATCCAGCTCGCGGGCATCGTCGCACGGCGTCTCGATGCCGAGTTCGGTGGGCTGAACCTCACGGCGCGCGCCGACGCGCTGCAGCGCGACCGCAGCAACGTCATCGACATCAAGGGCGCGACGCGCATGCCGTATTTCTGCTCCGGCTGCCCGCACAACACGTCGACGAAAGTGCCCGAGGGTTCGCATGCGCTCGCCGGCATCGGCTGCCACTTCATGGCGAACTGGATGGACCGCGACACGGACGGCCTGATCCAGATGGGCGGCGAAGGCGTGAACTGGGTATCGCGCTCGACGTTCAACGGCGACCGGCACGTGTTCCAGAACCTGGGCGACGGCACGTTCTATCACTCGGGCTCCGTCGCGATCCGCCAGGCCGTCGCCGCCGGTACGAACATCACCTACAAGATCCTGTTCAACGACGCTGTCGCGATGACCGGCGGGCAACCGGTCGACGGCCCGATCTCCGTACCGTCGATCGCGCACTCGGTGCGCGCCGAGGGCGTGGAGCGCATCGCGCTCGTGTCCGACGACCCGGACCAGTTCGACCTCGCGGACTTCCCGCGCGGCACGACGCTCGCGCACCGGCGCGAGATGGACGCGATCCAGCGCGAGCTGCGTGACATCCCGGGTGTCACGGTACTGATCTACGCGCAGACCTGCGCGACGGAGAAGCGGCGCCGGCGCAAGCGCGGCCTGATGGAAGACCCGAACAAGGTCGTCGTCATCAACGACCTCGTCTGCGAAGGCTGCGGCGACTGCTCGGTCGAGTCGAACTGCCTGTCGGTGATCCCGAAGGAAACGCCGTTTGGCCGAAAACGCCAGATCGACCAGAACAACTGCAACAAGGATTACTCCTGCCTGAACGGCTTCTGCCCGAGCTTCGTCACCGTCGAGGGCGGCGAAAAGCCCGCGGCGTCCGGCGCTGCCAGCGAGCCGGACCTCGCCGGCATCGCCGCACCGGAGCCGGAACCCATCGACGGCTGTCACGACCTGCTCGTCACCGGCGTCGGCGGCACGGGCGTGATCACGGTCGGCGCGCTGATCACGATGGCCGCGCACCTCGAGGGCAAGGGCGCAAGCGTGCTCGACTTCATGGGCTTCGCGCAGAAATTCGGGCCGGTGCTGAGTTACCTCCGCCTCGCCGAGGACCCCGCGGGGATCAACCAGGTGCGCATCGAGGCCGGCCGCGCCGACGCGCTAATCGGCTGCGACCTGGTCGTGAGCTCATCGCCGAAGGCGTCGCGCACCTACGACGCGAACCTGACCCGCGCGGTACTCAACACCGCAGAGATGGCAACCGGCGACTTCGTGCGTCACCGGGATGCGAGCCTGAACGCGCCCGCGCGCGTCGATGCCATTCGAAAACACGTTGCGACCCTGGATGCGATCGACGCGAACGCGCTCGCCCGGCAGCTGATGGGCGACACGATCTACGCGAACGTCCTGTTGCTGGGCGCGGCCTTCCAGCACGGGCTCGTCCCGGTCTCGGAACCGGCACTGCTGCGCGCGATCGAGCTGAACGGCGTGAAGGTCGACGAGAACAAGCGCGCATTCGCCTGGGGACGCATCGCCGCGGCGGCGCCGGACCGGCTGCCGTCGGCCGGAAACCCAAGGGCCGCCGAAGAGGAACCGCTGGACGCGGTCATCGAGCGCCGCGCCGGGTTCCTCATCGACTACCAGGACGCGGCGCTGGCCGAACGCTACCGGGCGCTGGTCGACGAGGTCCGCGCGACCGGCGACGACGAACTCGCCCGAACCGTGGCACAGGCCTACTTCCGGCTGCTGGCCTACAAGGACGAGTACGAAGTCGCGCGCCTGCACGCGCGCTCCGGCTTCATCGAGAAGCTGCGCGCCGACTACGGGCCGCGCGCGCGCATTCGCTTTCACCTGGCGCCGCCGGTGCTGAACGGAAAGCGCGACGCGCGCGGCCGGCCGCTGAAGAAGACGTTCGGTGCCTGGATGCTGCCGGTGTTCCGCACGCTGGCCGCGATGCGGCGCCTGCGCGGCGGCCCGTTCGACGTCTTCGGCTACACGGCCGAGCGACGGATGGAGCGGCAGCTCATCGTTGAGTTCGAAGAGACGATTGCGGCACTGTTGCCGCACGTGGCCGACCTAGCGCCCGAGGCAGCCGTCGCCGTCGTCACGCCGTACCTCGACATTCGCGGCTACGGGCCGGTCAAGGAAGCTGCAGTGCAGAACGCGCGGGTGCAGGTGGCAACGCGACTGCGGGACGTGCGACGATCGCTGGATGCCGCCGCCTGACGTCAGATACGCGTTCGACGAGCGCCCGACCGACGGCGCCACGCAGACGGTCGCCGACGGCATCCGCTGGCTGCGCATGCCGCTGCCGTTTGCCCTGAATCACATCAACCTGTGGCTCCTGCGCGATGCCGGCGGCTGGGCGATCGTCGACACCGGGCTCGGTGACGACGCGAGCCGGAAACACTGGGAAGCGCTGCTCTCGTCCGACGACCTCGTGGATCCGCTGACCCGTGTCCTCGTCACGCACATGCACCCGGACCACGTTGGCGGCGCCGGCTACCTCGCGCGTCGTTTCGGCATCGACCTGTGGATGGCGCGCGAGGAGTACCTGCTGTGCCGCGTGCTGGTGGCCGACACCGGCCGCGACGCGCCGGACGAAGGCGTGGCGTTCTACCGCGCGGCCGGCTATCCCGAGGAGGCGTTGGCACGGTACCGGCGCATGTTCGGTTTTTTCGGGCGCTACGTCACGCCGCTGCCGGAGACCTACCACCGCCTTGCGGATCGCCAGATCGTGACGATCGGCGGATCGCGCTGGGAAATCGTTGTCGGGCGCGGTCATTCACCGGAGCACGCCTGCCTGTTCGACGCCGACCGCAACGTGATCATCGGCGGCGACATGCTGTTGCCGGCGATCAGTGCCAATGTGAGCGTCTACCCGACCGAGCCGCGCGCGAACCCGCTTCACGAATGGCTCGAATCTCTCGCGGCGATCCGCGGGCGGATTCCGGCCGACGTGTTGGTGCTGCCGGCGCACGGCAAGCCGTACTACGGCGCACACGCGCGAATCGACGCGATGATCGCCGAGCACCGGTCGCGCCTCGATGCGTTGCTCGAGTTCTGCGCCGAACCACGGCGGGCCGTCGACGTCTTCCCGGCGCTTTACCGCCGCGACGTCAACAAGGACAATCTGATGTTCGCCACGGGTGAAGCCCTCGCGCACCTCAACTACCTGGTGGACGAATCCCTGCTGCGCGTCGAACGCGACGACGGCATCGACTGGTACCGACGTACGTAGACCTCATGAATCGACTGATCGCCACTTTTCGAACGCGGCTCGCGCCGTTTTCCCTTTCACTGGTGCTGCTGGCCGCCGCTGCCTGCCAGAAGGCGCCGCCGGCCGATCCGGCTGCGCCACCGCCCGCGCCTGCCGCTCCAGCGTCGACCGGCGGCACCGCGGCCATCGCCATTCCCGACCGTGACAGCGCCGCCGTCGCCGCCGACATCCTCGAGGCCGGCGGCAACGCCGTCGACGCGGCCGTCGCGGTCGGCTTCTCGCTGGCCGTCACGGAGCCCGAGGCCGGCAACATCGGTGGCGGCGGATTCATGCTCTTCTACCTCGACGGCGTCCCGTATTTCCTCGACTACCGCGAGACGGCGCCGCTCGCTGCGCACCGCGACATGTACCTCGACGAGAACGGCGAGGTCATCGATGGCGCGAGCACGACCGGGCACCTCGCCGTCGGTGTGCCGGGCTCGGTCGCCGGCCTGTGGGCTGCGCACCAGCGCTTCGGCACGCTGCCGTGGAAGGACGTCGTGATGCCGGCCGTGCGCCTTGCGCGTGACGGCTTCGTCGTGCACCCGCGGCTCGCGGCCAATCTTGCGAGCGGCGTCAAAGAGTACGAGGGCCGGACAAACTTCGCCGACTACTTCGGTGGCGTCGCCGAAGGCGACGTCCTGCGGCAGCCCGAACTCGCCGACACGTTGCAGCGCATTGCGGAAGACGGACCGGCCGGCTTTTACGACGGCGAAACCGCGGACCTGGTCGTCGCGGAAATGCAGCGCGGCGGCGGTCTGATCCGCCACGAGGATCTCGCGCGTTACTCCGCCGTCTGGCGCGAGCCGCTGGCCGCCGACTGGCGCCAGTACGAGGTATTCTCCGCGCCGCCACCGAGCTCCGGCGGCTTCGCCGTGATCCAGCTTCTGAAGATCCGTGACCTGCTCGCACACGAATTCGAGGGGCTCGCGCACAATTCGCCGCAATACGTGCACCTGGTCGCCGAAATCGAGAAGCGCGTGTTCGCGGACCGCGCCGAATATCTCGGGGACGCCGACTACGTGGACGTTCCGCTGGGCCGCCTGCTTGGCGACGAGTACCTGGCGCAGCGCGCGCGGGAAATCAGCATCGACGCAATCTCCCGGCTCGAGGACGTGCAACCCGGCCTGGAGTCGATGGAAACCACGCACTACTCCATCGTCGACTATGACGGCAATGCCGTGTCCACGACGACCACGCTGAACCTGTCGTTCGGCAGTGGCGTCGTCGTCACCGGCGCGGGCTTCCTGCTGAACGACGAGATGGACGACTTCAGCGTCAAGCCGGGCGTCCCGAACGCCTATGGCGTCGTGGGCAGCACCGCGAACGAGATCCAGCCCGGCAAACGCATGCTGTCGTCGATGTCGCCGACGATCCTGACCCGTGACGGCAAGGTCGACTTCGTCGTCGGCACGCCGGGCGGATCGACGATCTTCACGACGGTCTTCCAGATGATCGTCAACAACTACGACTACGGCATGAATGCGGAGGCCAGCGCTGGCGCGTCACGCTTCCACCACCAGCTCCTGCCGCCGGACGTCATTACGTACAGTCCGAGCGTGCCGTTGCCGCAGGAAACCATTTCTCAGCTCGGGGAGCGCGGCTACAGGGTCGTGCCGCACCCTTATGACTACGGCGACGTGCAGACGATCCGCCGCACGCCGGAGGGCTGGGATGCCGGAGCGGATCCGCGCAAGCGCGGCGAGGCGCGTGTGCTCACGCGCGGGTCGGAAGCTCAGTGGGAGGCGGAGGCCGGCACGGGACGGTGAATCCACTTGCCCGGCCCCGGGACACGGACCAAGCGGCGCGCGACGGGTGCCGCGCCACCACTCGGCCGCTGTGGCCGCCGGATCAGACCGTCTGGTCGTCCGTCGCTGCGCCGGGCGCGCACTCGGCAACGCTCTTCATGCCGTTCGAGCAGCCGGACTCTGACTCGTAGGACTGGCTTGTGCCGATCACCTGGCCGTTGGTGGACTTCAGGCTGAAACTGTACTTCCCGGACGAGGATTGCTTGGTGACGAAATTGTCGGGCTTCTGGGAATTCTTCTTCACCGACTCGATGCCGTTCAGGCAGCTGGCCTTGGCGCTGTAACCTTCGCTCCCGAGAATGTTCTGGCCGTTTGCCGCTTTCAGTCGAAAGCGAAACTCGCCGGCCTTATCCTTGTAAACCTCAAATTTTCCTGGCATGTCGTGCTCCTTGGTTCAGTTGTTAGGCAGGTTCGCCCTGTCTTCACTTGACAATGAACGTCACTTTCATGTCAACCCGGTATTCCTTCACGGCGCCGTTCTTGACGACGACCTTCTGCTCCTTGATCCACGCACCCTCGATATTGTCGACGGTCTCGGCGGTCTTCGCGATTCCCTTCTTGATTGCATCTTCGAAACTCTTGCTCGAAGCTGAGCTGATCTCGACAATCTTTGCAACACTCATGACTAACTCCTTATTTTATCAAGTGTAAAACATTGTTTTGGCCCCGCCGGACGGCGTATCCAACAACACTGCAACCGGACTCTCCGAGTGTCAATCGCAAAACGTCCACTGTACAATTCGGCGGATTCAACACGAATGTGCCGGCCCGCAAACAGACGGGCCGAACAACTATCGGAGCAAACAACATGAGATTTTTGATCTGCGCTACCGCCGCATCGCTAGTTGCCCTGACGGTCGCGGGCGATGTCCTCGCGGATGCCGCGGAAGGCCAGTCTTATTTTTCCGTGATGGGGTCGTACATCGACGATGATGAGGACCGAAATACCGACGACGGCGTCAAGGGCGGCCAGTTCGGATTCGGCTACGCCTTCCATGAAGACTGGAACATCGAGGCACTTTTCCAGGCAAGCCGCGGCGACGGCACGCCGGAACACAGCTACTCCGGTTTCGGGCTCGACCTGCAGCGCGTCTTCCGGCGCGACGAGCGCTTCAGCCCGTACCTGCATGCGGGTGTCGGCTATTTCGTGGACGACACTTCCGGCTCGGGCGAATCCGACGGATCGATGTACTCGGCCGGCCTCGGTTTCTACTACGACCTGTTCTCGTCGAACGTGGCACTCCGCGGCGAGTGGCGTTACCGCACGGATTCCGCCGGCCCGAAGAACCTGAGCGACCAGCTCTGGAGCGTCGGCCTGCAGCTCCCGTTCGGCTCGGCCGCCCCGGCGTGGGTCGACAGCGACGGCGACGGCGTCAGCGACGGTATGGACCGTTGCCCGAACACGCCGGTGGGCGCCCAGGTGGACGCCTACGGCTGCGAACTCGACAGTGACGGCGACGGCGTCAAGGACAGCGCCGACGAGTGCCCGAACACGCCGGCCGGCGCCAAGGTCGATGCGAAGGGCTGCGAACTGGACAGCGACGGCGACGGCGTCAAGGACAGCGCCGACGAGTGCCCGAACACACCGGCAGGCGCTGAAGTCGACGCGACGGGCTGCGAACTGGACGGCGACGGCGACGGCGTCGTCGACCGGCTCGACCAGTGCCCGGACACGCCGGCCGGCGACCCGGTCGACCAGCGCGGCTGCACGCTGCGCGGCGAGTACGTGCTGGAGGGCACCGCGTTCGAGACCAATTCGGACCGGCTGACCAGCGAAGCAATGGGGATTCTCGACGGCGCTGTCGTCACGCTGAAGAAGTACCCCGACCTGCGCTTCGAGATCGGCGGACACACGGACAACGTCGGCGCCGCGGAATACAACGAGGGCCTGTCGCTGCGTCGTGCCCAGACGGTGCACGACTACCTCGCGGCGAACGGTATCTCGGTGTCCCGGATGACGGTACGCGGCTACGGCGAATCGTCGCCGATCGCGACGAACGACACGGCCGAGGGCCGCGCGACCAACCGACGGGTGTCGCTCCGCGTCATCGAAGAGTAGGTCCCGCCGGTTTCGGCAAAGACCGGGGCGCGTGCATCGCGGTGCACGCGCCCTTTTTCGTTACGGCGCAATTGCGCTCCGGGCGCAGCTTCAGCCGTGCAGCGTCAGGAGCGGAATGTTCGATTCGTTCAGCAGGAACTCGGTGGTGCCGCCGAACACTTTCTCGCGCCAGCGGCTGCGGCTATAGGAACCCGCGACCAGCATGTCGGCCTTGGTCTTCCGATAGGAGTCCATCAGCTCGGTGTCGACATCGCGGCCGCGCGTCTTCACGCGCTTTGCCCGAACGCCGTAGGCTGCGAGGTAGCGTGCGATCTGCGCCGATTTCGGCCCCGGCCTGTCTTCCGCACCGCAGCTCACGAGCGTCACCTCGTCGGCCGCGGCGAGCAGCGGCACCGACGCGCGTACGGCCCTGGCGACTTCCGTGCTCTGGTTCCAGCCGATCAGGATGCGTTTCCCGACCAGCTTGCGCCCCTTCTGCGGCATGATAAGGACCGGCGTCGTCGACTCGAGCAGTGCCGCATTGACGAACATGTCAGCAACGCTGCCTTTCTTCGCCGGGCGGGAGACGACGACGAGGTCGTGAGCCGGCCCCAGGATCGACATGAGGATATGTGGCGCGCCGACCTTTTCGGCGTACAGCGCGCCCGGCTCGATCCGGCCACCGCGAATCATGTCGTAGCCATGGTGCTCCGCCGCGCGCTGGTACAGTGCCTTGGCCGCCGCGGGTGCGGTCTTGGTGCTCTTCCGGCGCCAGGCCGCGTCGGAAAACGCAGCGGACAAGGACACGTCGGAGTAGCGGTGCGGACGCATGTGGCAACCGCTGACGCTGGCGCCGATCCTGCGCCCGATATCGAACGCGGTATCGAGAGCGCGCGCACACTCCGGGCGGTCGGCGACAGGAACGAGTATCAGTTTCATTGAGGAATCTCCGATGTCGGTATTGTCGGGTTGTCATCCGGCACGATGATCGAGAATGCACCGAAGTCGTATTCGCGGTTGCCGTCCGTTACGACGAATTCGCTCGTGCCGGCGGCCATGCTGATGAACGCGTTGCGCAGGCGGCCGAGGAAAGCACTGTCGGCGAACGGCACGTTGTGCGCGGTGACCAGGGTATCGACCTCGGGCTGCAGCGCCGCGAGTCGCGCCGCGGTACGCGCATAGGTATCGGGATCGGAACCCGGCAAGTGGGCGTACAGCGGTGCCAGGTAGAACGTATCGCCGGTAAAGAGCTGACGGTGCTCGCGGTCGAGCAGGCAGAGCGCATCCGGCGCATGACCGGGAGTCTCGAGCACTTCGAGGACCCGGCCGCCGAGATCGATCCGGTCGCCGTCCCGGACGATGCGGGTGATCGCGTAAGGCCGACCGACGTACTCGTCCGGAACGAAGCCCGCCGGGAAGTCCTTCCAGACCCAGCCGGGGCCGATGAACTCGGCCAGCTCCGCCCGGCCGCGCCCCAGCGAACTCGCCCGGCTGTAGGCGTTGTCGAGCCCCAGTACTTCGTCGAAGCGATGGTTGTCGCCCACGTGATCGTAATGGCTGTGCGAATTCAGGACGAGCACTTCGCGATCCGTCAGCGCTTCCACCACGCGTCGGATGTCGCCGATGCCGAGGCCCGTATCGAACAACAGTGCTTTGTCATTGCCGATGATCAGGTAGGAAATCACGAGCTCGAACTGGCCCGGCTCGTAGATGGCGAACAAGTCGTCCGAAAGCCGGTAAACCTCGAACCAGTCGTCGTCGACGTCGACGGGCGTGAATGCCTGCCACTCGGGCAGCGGCAGCTCGTCCCACCAGCGCTCATTGCCGACGCCGCGGTTCTCGACGCCGCCCGTGGCGCAAGCCGCCAGGAGAGCGGCGCAGGCGATGATCGGAACGGTGTGAACGCAATGCATGACACCGACTGTAGCAGATGAACCGCCAGCGACCCATGCCGCGCTTGTGCTACCTTTGACGGGATGACGATACGTTCGCTGTGCGTGACCGAGGGGGGCGACCGGCCGACCGTCGCCATGTTCGTCGAGCTGCGCAGGGCCGGCATCGATCTCAGCGTCGTCGGCCCGCCGGATAACCCGAATTTCCGGGCCCTGCACGACGCGGGCGTGCCGATCATCGACATCCCCCTGCTGAAGAACTTCGACCGCGACGGCCGCGCCCGGCTGCGGAAGGCGATGCTGGACGGCCGCTATCACATCGTGCACACGTTCAACAGCAAGGCACTGACGAACAGCCTGCATGCCGCGCGCGGACTGCCCGTCAAAGTCGTGGCCTACCGCGGCATCGTCGGCAACATGAGCTTTCTCGACCCGATGTCCTGGCAGCGTTACCTGAACCCGCGCATCGACCGGATCGTTTGCGTCTGTGACGCGATCCGCCGCTGGTTCCTGGCGATGCGCCCGGCGTTCCTGCGCATGCCGGCGACGCGCCCGGTCACGATTCACAAGGGGCACAAGCTCGAGTGGTACACGGACACGCCGGTGGATCTCGCGCAGGCCGGTATTCCCGCGGGCGCGTTCACGATCGGCTGCACGGCCGCCTATCGCCCCCGTAAGGGTGTCGAGTACCTGGTCGAGGCGCTGGAGCAACTGCCCGCGGACATCCCGGCACACCTCGTGTTGATTGGCCGCATGGACGCGAAACGACTCGACCGCCGCATCGCGAAGAGCCCGGCCCGGGCGCGGATCCACCGCGTCGGCTTCCAGGCAAACGCGCCGGCATGGAGTGCCGCGTGTGACGTCTTCTGCCTGCCGTCGGTGAAGCGCGAGGGCCTTGCGCGCGCCATCATCGAGGCGATGGCCTACGGCGTGCCGCCGGTCGTGACCGACAGCGGCGGCAGCCCCGAGCTCGTGGTCGACGGCGAGTCGGGCTTCGTCGTGCCGATTCGTGATTCGCAGGCGCTCGCCGACGCGTTCGAGAGACTGTACCGCGATCCGGCGATGCGCCAAGGCATGGGCGCCGCCGCGCGGGAACGCATTCGCACCGACTTCGATCACGCCGACACCGTGCGCAAGACGATCGCACTGTACGAGGAACTCGTGCCGGATCCGGACGCGCCTCGAGCCTGGCCCGCGGCCTAGCGCCCGACCGACGTCCCGGCCGGGCGGCCGCCTGCCACGGGTCTCAGGAAAAGAACATGCCGCCGTTGATGTCGACACTTGCACCGGTGATGAAGCCGGCACCCGGCGTGGCCAGGTAAGCCACCAGGGCGGCGACTTCACTCGCCTGCCCTTCGCGGCGCAATGGGGTCGCGGCCGCGACGTTGCCCCGCACTTCCTTCTTCGTGAACGTGTCATGGAACGTCGTGCTGATCATGCCAGGGCAGACGCAGTTGACCCGAATCCCGGACGGGCCCAGCTCCTTGGCCATCGCCCGCGTGAACGTCATGACCGCGCCCTTGGACGTGGCATAGGCAGCTGCTCCCGGACCACCTCCGTCCCGCCCGGCCTGTGACGAAAAGTTGATGATCGCACCGCCGGCGCCCATGTGCGGCGCCACGCTCTGCGTGGTCAGGAACGTGCTCGTCACGTTGAGCCGCATGAGGTAGTCGAAGAACTCGTCGTCCATTTCCGCGAGCGCCTTGCGCGCAACCAGTCCGCCGACGACGTTGACGAGTACGTCGACGGAATCGCCGAACGCCTTACGGGCTTCGCTGACGAGCTTGTCGACGTCGGCCTTCTTGGTCATGTCGCCCGCGACGGCGATGGCCGTCCCGCCTGCCGCTTCGATGGCCGCCACGGTTTCCCGCCCGTGATCCGGGTTGTTGAAGTAGTTGACGACCACCTTCGCGCCCTCCGCTGCGAGTCGCTCCGACACGGCGCGTCCGATGTCCCTGGCGCCACCGGCAACGATGGCTACTTTTCCTTCAAGAGTTTTCATTTCCAAGTCCTAGTATTGTTAGCGTTGAGCGGAGCCAGCCACGCGCGGGCTAAGAGGTTGAATTCGGGTGCAGAGCACGAGCACCGACAGGACGGTCAGGATCGCCAGGGCAGCCGCGACGGCGAATGCCGGCGCATAGCTGTCCTCGGTGATGACCGGAATCAGGAAGTTCATGCCGACAACGGCGAGCTTGGCCGCCGTGCCCGCGTAGCCGGCGAGGGTGCCGACCGAGTCGCCGCTGTAGAAATCGCTGGGTAGCGTCTGGATGTTCCCGACCGCTGTCTGGAACCCGAAGAGGATGGCTGCCACCAGGAGCATGGCAACCATCGGTGACGCCGGCTTGATGGTCATTAGCAGCGCGACGAGCATGATCAACCCGCCCAGGCTGATGATGCTCTTGCGCACCTTGTTCACGGTCCAGCCGGCCTTGATCAGGCTCTGTGCCAGCAGGCCGCCGAACCACGCACCGAACATCGCGCCCACGTAGGGCACCCAGGCGTACTTCCCAATCTCGGCGACACCGAAGCCATACGTTTCCGTGAGAAACAGAGGCAACCAGAGAATGAACAACCACCAGATAGGATCGAGGAAGAACGAGGCCAGGATGACGCCCCAACTTTCCTTGCGGGACAGAATCTCGGCGGAGCCCGGCGCATACGTGGCCGTCACGTTCGCCTCCGTATTGCGCTGGCCGGTCAGGATGTACTCGCGTTCGCCGGCGGACAGCCAAGGGTGCTTGGCCGGCCCGGTCTTGTAGACGATGAGCCACGGCACCAGCCACAGGAACCCGAGTGCGCCGATCACGATGAATGCGGCCTGCCAGCTCCCGAGATAGACGAAAAGGTAGGCAACGACCGGCGCGGAAATGATCCCGCCGATGGCTGCGCCGGAGTTGAAGATGCCCTGCGCCAGTGCCCGTTCCCTGATCGGGAACCACTCCGCGTTCGCCTTGGTCGCACCCGGCCAGTTGCCGGCTTCGGCAATGCCGAGAATCCCGCGAAGGATCGAGAAGCCTGCCAGCCCGGATGCGACGGCATGCAGCATCGTCGCCAGGGACCACACACCGATGGCCAGCACGAAACCGATTCGCGTACCGATCCAGTCGAAGATTCGTCCAAACAGCGTCTGGCCGAAAGCGTACGCGAACGTGAAGACGTTCACGATGAGGGCATAGTGGTCCTTCGTCAGCCCGGTGTCGGCCGAGATCTCCGACCAGAGAAATCCGAGGGCGCCCCGGTCGATATAGTTGATGACCGTCGCGATCGCGACGAGGGTCACGACGACCCAGCGGAAGTTCATGGTTTTCATTCGGTCTGCTGCTCCCCCTACCGGGCCCATTCGGGTGCAAAATGCTGTCGACGGCCGCGCGTGGCCGTACCGCCGCACATTCTCATCGGTGTCCCCCCCAAGGAACATCTGGTCGAACACAACCTTAGCCAAAGTACTACCGTGCGGTCAAGCCAATTTTCTATCCAACTGTACTGTCTGTTATTACCAGATGTCAGGCCAATCCGGCTTGCGGGCGGTGCGCAACGGGTCTTCACGGCCTTGGGGGCTGCCCGACGGGCGTCAGCGGCTGCCGGACGAAAGCCCGCCAGCCCGATCGCCGGAATACTAAGACCGGTTGGCAGACACCTGTGATGACCAGATGCGTACATCCGGGGTACAATCCCGCAAATCGCCGCCGTGTACGCGTGGACGCGGCCGCGCAGGAGATCGAACGTATGGCCAACGAGAAACGCCTTTACCAAAGCGTCGTCAACAAGATGGAGCAACTCATCAGCGAGGGCGAGTACCCGCCGGGCGGGCGCCTGCCGCCGGAGCGCGAGTTGGCGGAGCGTTTCGGCGTGAGCCGCCCGACGATTCGCGAGGCCATCATTGCGCTGGAAGCGCGCAACCGCGTGCGCGTCAGGACGGGGTCCGGCGTGTACCTGCTCGACTCGAACGCCGGCCACAACGGCATCGATCATTCGATCACGCCGTTCGAACTGGCCGAGGCCCGTGCGCTGATCGAAGGCGAGGCAGCCGCACTTGCGGCGACAATGATCACGGACGAACAGCTTGCCGAACTCGAAGTGGCGCTGCAGGAAATGGCGGATGAGTCGATCGACGGGAAGCTGACCTCGGAACTGGCCGACCAGAAATTTCACAAGATTATTTCCGAGTCTACGCAGAACAAGATGCTGATGTCAGTCATCGACAACCTGTGGTACTTGCGCGACCACTCGCCCGGCATCCGGAAAGCGCACCAGGCCATCTGCGAGACTAACGGCCAACTGCGAATCCAGGAGCACCAGGAGATCTATGACGCGCTGAAGCGACGCGACGCGAGCGCCGCCCGCAAGGCCATGCACGCGCACTTCTCGCGCCTGCTGCACAAGCTGATCGCTGCCAACGAATCCGAGCAGATCGAGGAAGCCCGCCGGCGCGCCGTCGAAAGCCGGCAGCGATTCTCGCTGAACCACCTCGTCTCCGAGACCTAGTTTCCCGCCGAGATCTCAGCGACGTGGTACGGACCCGTCCAGCGGTACGTCGCGTCGCCGACCGCCAGACAGTGCACTGCGGTCGGCGTCGAGTCCGCATTCGACAGGATGACAATACGTTCGTACCCTTGCGTGTCCACAAGCGAGATTGCCGTGTAGCGAGCATCGTCGTGAATGACGGCAAGTTCCGCGATACGGCTGGTCGCATTCTCGGCGCGTTCGGACACCGGGTCGTAGCTGCCGTGCGGCTCAATCACTGAAACAAACACCGTGTTCCCGGTGGCCTTGCGGCGCAGCACCAGCGCCGCGTCCCTCCGGAGATTGAACGCGGGATCGTTTGCGCCTATGCGAGCGAACAGTATGTCGTCACGTTCGCCCGCGACCGACGTTATCGTGTAGAACCTCCCGTTGGCCATGAACAGGAAGCGCAGGATCGGGTCGGACACTTGACCAGACGCCTCCAGGTACAGGTGCTGGTAGCCATATTCGCGCCCCATCGCCCGCAGCTCCCCCGGGGAATCGGCGTCGACGTTTACATCCAGCACCTGGCCCATGAACCAGAACGGCAGGTCGTACTGGTTCTCCTCGGAGGACGTGACCTTGAACACGTCCAACACGAACGGCTTCCGGCCACCCGGATCGTTGAACATGGCCAGTGTGCGGCGCATCACCGTTCCCGGGTAAGCATTTGATTCTATTGCACTAACAATCTGCATGTTCTCGTCAGAGACATCGAAAAAGACAAGGTCGGAGTGATGTCGGCTGCCGATGTCGTAGTCACCGGAGAAATGCGACGTCATGTTCTGCGTGAGCGTGTTGTGCGCGATCGTCTGCTTGGCCCACGTGGCGTTCTCGGGCAGGTAATTGCCGCCGCCTTTCTGTTCGATGTTCACGAAGCGCGCGAGCCCGTAGTCCTGCAGTATCTCGTCGCCCTGTTCGTACAGCGAGATCGACAGCTTGTCGTAGTGTCCATGACTCAGCCCCTGCGCCGCGTACTTGAAGACCAGGGTCAGATCCTCGTCGCCGTGTCGAAGGATTGCGACGCCGCCCTGTCGGCCGTTCGGCCCGTCCGAGAGATTGACGGATGTCTTCACGAATGGCCTCGCGATGCCGTCGCGAACTCCCCGCGCGACCGCGAAACCGGCTTCGTCCAGCGACACTCTCGCCTGCCGTCCGGCAACGTCGAGAAGCCGCGGATCACGACCGCCATTGTGATAGGCGATATCGACGGCCGTCACGAGTTCGCGGGAGTAGATCGACATGCCCTTCTGGGCGTCGTTCAGCGGGAAGAATTCGCCGTCGGCATCGGACAAGGTCAACAAGGTGCCTACGGCTTTGAGCAGGACGCCGTCCTTGTGCTCGAAAACACCGAGTTCCGGCCTCAGGTTGTGGAGCCCCTGCGCGAATATCAGGAACGGGTACATCGCGTAGCGCTGGTAGTACGGGCCTTCCGTGTAGTAGCCATCGGGCGAGAACGGTTCCTCCAGGTTCGCGAAAAAGCCGGCCGCCTGCCCTTCCACCTTGATATAGCCCCCGTCGTCGTCCCGGGCGCCGGCCGCGAGGCCATCGTCCTCGAGGCCGTACAACGCACGCCGGACGAGCTCGTCGTCGCCCATCACCAGGCCGATCATCCCGACCGCGGCATTTCCCCAGGTGCTGTGATTGTGCACGCGGTTGAAGAACTGCGGGTTCTCGACGGAGAGAAAATCGGCGAACGGCCGGAACAGGTTGGTCTCGAGCCTTTCGCGCTCCTCCTCGGACAACCAGTCGTAGATCGTGTCGTAGGCCTGGCTCGCGTAGACCAGCCAGTTCGCATCGTTGAGGCATTGCCAGAACAGTTTCCCACGTGCGTAGGATCGGGTCTGCGGGTGCAATGGCAGGTCTTTGTACATCGCCTCGTACTGGAACAGCATGTCGCGTACGTAGACGGCGTACTTCTCGTCCTCAAGCAGCTGGAACAGCACGCCGGCCTTCTGCATCGCGAAAAAATTGCGCTTGTGGCGCTCGTGCGTATAACCGCCCGAAAAGTCCTTCGGGATCGGCGTATCGATGCCCGACACGATCTCGGCGTCAACCTCCGTCCGGACGACTTCCAGCGTGGCATCGAACAGCGGCACGCGGCCGAGCTCCGACCGGATCTGCTGCACGCCGGCCCGGGTCAGGACTAGCCCCGGATGCTCGGCCGATGCGGACATCGACGACAGCAGGAGCGCCGGGATGAGCAGGAGAGTCTTTGCTGTGCGTGCTCGGTGCATTTGTCGCAGGCCTCTCAGTTCGAACGCGATGGTCGCGAATCAGCGGATGCCGACAAGCTATCAACAACCGCCCGCGAAGAAAAAAGCCCCGGCACCAGGCCGGGGCTCGCGGGGGACCCGGGCGCCATCAAGGATGGCGCTCCGGGCTAGAAGCGGTAGCTCGCGCCGAACGTCAGTCGACGGTCAGTCAGACCCTGCCAGCACAGCAGCGCGCCCTCGTTGACACAGGACTGCACCACGTCTTCCTCGGTCAGGTTGACGCCCTCGATGCCGACGCTGAGATTATCGGTCACCGCGTAGTTGACGCTGACGTTCAGCTGACCACGGTCTTCCTGAACCACCGGGAACCCCCAGGGCAGGCTGCTCGTGCTGCCGAAGTCCTCCGATCGGTAAGCCTCACGCCAGGTGTAACGTGCCCTGGCCGAAAGGCCGAACTTCTCGTAGTAGAGCGTCAGGTTGTACGCGTTCTCCGACAAGTCGATCAGTTGCGCACGAAGCGTCACGTCCGGGGAACCCAGGGCCGTGAACACATCATTGGCGCGTGACGTCGGGTTCAGGAACGTATCGCCTCCGGAGAATTCCTGGATCGTGTAGTTCGCCAGGAAGCCGAAGCCGGAAGCCCAACCGATGCTGCCTTCAAACTCGGAAAGGTCATACTGGAATGCAAACTCGAAACCTTCCTGCTTGGTCTTGCCGGCACCGTTGATCGTGGACGAAATCGGCACGCAGACGCCGACGCCCGGATCCGGACCGAACACGTTGATGTCCGCAATCGGGTTGAAGATGCCGCCAGCCTCGCAAGGCGGTGTTATGTCGCGATAGCCCGTGACGGGATCCTCGAACGGGGATTCCGTCGTGGCAACGAACAGACCGGTCCGCTCTTTGTGAAAGTAGCCGACACTGACCACGCTTGCCGGCGCAAAGTACCACTCGACAGACAGATCAAACGACTCGACTTCTTCCGGCTCGAGGTTCGGGTTACCGATCGGCACGGCCGGGTTCGGGCTGGTTTCGAACGTCACCGAGGTCGACAGCGCGTCGAAATCCGGGCGGCGGATATCCTTGCCCCAGCCGCCGCGGATGACCAGGTCGTCTCTGACGTCTGCCACCACGTTGATACGCGGTAGGACGAAGTCGTAGTTACCGGTATTGGTCGTCGGCGTCACCTGGCCGTTGAGGACGCTGTTGCCGACCGACTTGATGTCGGTCTCCAGGTAGCGCAGTCCGGCGTTGCCGCGGAACATGCCGTACTGGAAGTTTGCCTGTGCGTAAAAGGCGTTCGTTTCTTCCTCGATGTCGAAGAAGGCTGCGACGGTCGACGTCGGCTCGCTGATAGGGCCCTGCGTCGATCCCGTGTTCGCGTTGTTTGCCTCGATGGCCGCGTTGAGTACGTCAACCACCCCTTGCGGATCGGAATTGACCATCTCCGGGTTGATCACGAGGAAGTCGCGAACGTACAGGTCCCGGCCATCCGCTTCGTTGAAGTTGTCCGGGCCGGTCGTGATGACGCTGGCGAACAGGTCGCCGGTCGGGCTGTCGTCGAAGTTGCGCAAGCCGACGTTCGAGCCGCGGTCGTCGTTGAGGCTGGAACTCTTGCTGTAGCGATAGCCGAAATCGATCGACGTGACCCCGGACCATTCCAGGTCATACGAGAAGTCGGCCCGGAACGCGGTCTCGCTGTTCTCGGTGATGTCCTGTGCCTGGTTGACGTCGCGCAGCATGTAGTTCGCCGGATCGAGCAACTGCGCGACCGTTGGCGACCCGGCCACACCCTCGGCAATGCCGAATGCCAGTGAGCCGCCGGTCAGGTCGTACACGAAGGGCGTGCCGTTCTCGTTCGACGAATTGCTTGCCACGTTCGGGTTGATGAAGTTGAGCGTGGTATCGAACGTCGGGCTGATCGTGTCGTTCGACGAGGACGATAGCTCGACGGTGCCCGACCAGCGTCCGATGAGCCAGTCGCCGCCCAGACGGAACACATCGCTGTCCGTCACGCGCGAGCCGGTGTCCGTGGACATGCGCAGGTTCGGATCCGCGTCACCGGCCTCGACGGGAATGACGCCCGTGAGTGCCGCCTGGATGCTACCGATCGTCTGTGAACCGTTCTGGCCATCCAGCGTACCGAAATTCACCGTCTCGTAAGTATCGGGAGCCGCAACATCCCTGAGGTCGCTGACACCCGAAGCCTGGATTCGCGTGCTCTCCTGGTAACGCTCCTGGTCATTGATGACCGCGTCGAAATACAACTTCAGCCCGTCGTTCGGTGCCCACTCGAACGAACCGACGAAATTCGTCGTTTCGTACTCGTAGTTGTCGTAGTCCTGCACGAAGAACTGGATGGGCAGGAAATCGAAGGACTGGGACGCCGGAACACCGCTGGCCGACGTCACGAGGTTGTCACGATCGGCGCGGGGGCGGAATGCCGTCACGTCCTGCTCGCTCCAGCTGCCGCTGATCACGACGCCGAAATCGCCGTTGTCCGTCGTCCAGTTGTCGCCCCAGGTACCTGACACCCGGGGTTGCAGTCCGCCGTCTGTCGACAGGCTGCTGTCTTCACCCTGGATACGAAAAGCAAGCAGGGACTCGGTCAGGTCGAGAGGCCGCCGGGTCCGGAGGTTGATCGTGCCACCGACGGATCCTTCGATCGTCTTCGCTTCCGGTGCCTTGACGACTTCAACCGAGGAGATCAGCGACGCGGCGACGTCTTCGAAGTCGATGCCGCTACGGCCGGCTCCCGAGCCAACGGTCGAAACCCCGTTGATTTCGGTGCGATTCGCGTTCGTGCCGCGAATCTGAACGCCGGTACCCACACCCGCCTCGCGAGTGATCTGGACGCCGGTGATGTTCTCGAGCACCTCGGCCAGGTTCTGATCCGGCAGCTTGCCGATGTCCTCGGCATAGATGGCTTCAATCAGGTTATCCGAATTGCGCTTCGCCTCGACTGAGCTGGCGAGCGACCCCCGGATACCCGTGACGACGATCTCCTCGAGCGCGCCGTCGCCCTGCTCCTGCGCGAAACTGGCGGATACGGGCACGAGTGTGCCGGCGAATAGCGCCAGCGCGGTAGTTATTCCTCGATTACTCACGGTTTCCCCCCCGGAATAGTAGAGATATGACGAATTGTAGGCCGGGCCATGTCACCGCCCAGACCAACAGTAAAAACCAATTGACTCGATTTTGTCAACCGGTCTATCATTCCAATATTCATCAATTGGTAGGACCAATCAGTTTGCAGGCCCTCCGGCTTTGCGGTACACCGGTGGCACAACGGGCCACACTCTCCACGATAGACGCGCCCGGGCCCGCCACGCCGCGCCCGGGCACTGGACTGACCATTCCTGCCCGGGGGGCGTCATGGCAAAGGAAAAGCGGCTGTACCACGTCGTGTCGGACCGGATCCGGCGCATGATCAGTGACGGGACCTACCCGCCCGGCAGCCGGCTCCCCGGGGAGCGTGAACTGGCGGAGCGATTCGACGTCAGTCGCGTCACCATCCGCGAAGCCGAGATCGCGTTGCAGGCGCTCGGCCACCTCAGCATCAGGACCGGTTCCGGTGTCTACGTGCTCGACCCGCCCCGCGCCGGGGACGGGTCGCTGCCATTCCCGAGCGTCAGCGCTTTCGAGCTGACGGAGGCGCGCCTGTTGTTCGAGTCGGAGGCCGCGGCGCTCGCCGCAAGGGCGATCACGCCGGAAGCACTCGATCGGCTTGGCGAACTCGTCGAGACCATGGGCGCCGAACATGACGACGAGGCCTCGCAGCAGGCCGACCGCGAATTCCACCTGACGATCGCGGCCGAATCACGAAACGCCGTCGTCCAGTTCGTCATCGAGACACTCTGGAAAATCCGCACCGAGCTGCAGGCGGTCCGCGAGGTTCACGCAGCGGTGTGCGCGAACGAGACGGCCGCCGACCGCGGCGCCGAACACGAGGAAGTTCTGGCCGCTCTGCGCAACCGCGACCCCCTCGCGGCGCGCAGGGCGATGCAGAAGCACTTCACGCGCCTGCTGACGTCCATGATTGACGTCACCGAAGAGAAAGCTGTCGAAGAGCTGCGCAGGAAAGCGATGGCGAGTCGGCAGCGGTATCTGAACGACGCCGCACAACACAGGACTGGCTGACCCATGATTCGCACACCCGAGTATCGATTCGTATTTCTTCTGCTCATCGCCATAGCGCTCGGCGCCTGCGAACCCGGCATCGACGGCCAGCTCGTTCGATCTCCGGACGAGTTCAACGAGGCCGCCTCGACGCTCCGACCCGGCGACCGGGTGGTACTTGCCAACGGCACGTGGCGCGATGTCGAGCTGATCTTCAAGGCGCACGGGACGGCAGAAGCACCCATCGTCCTGACCGCGGAGGATCCAGGCAAGGTCGTGATCAGCGGCCAGTCACGACTCGCCTTTTCCGGCGAGCACATCCTCGTATCGGGACTGGTGTTCAGGGACGGCTACACGCCGACCAGCGAGGTAATCGCGTTTCGCACGTCGTCCGACGAGCTCGCCAGTCATTCCCGCGTCACGAATACCGTGATCGACGATTTCAGCAATCCCGAGCGCTTCTCGTCCGACACCTGGGTCGCGCTCTACGGCAAGAACAACCGCTTTGATCACAACACGCTGATTGGCAAGGGAAACAGCGGCGTGACGATGGCTGTCCGCCTGAACTCCGAAGCGAGCCTGGAGAACGGCCACGTCATCGAGTACAACTACTTCGGGCCTCGCCAGACGTTGGGCTCGAACGGGGGCGAGACACTCCGGATCGGGACCAGCCACTACTCACGGGAATTCTCGAACACGATCGTCCGGCACAACTACTTCGATCGCACCAGCGGCGAGTTGGAGATCATCTCGAGCAAGTCCTGCGGCAACACGATCAGCGGCAACGTGTTCTTCGAGAGCCAGGGTACGCTCACCATGCGGCACGGGCACTACACGCTGGTCGAGAACAACTACTTCCTCGGCAATCGCAAGCCGAATACCGGCGGTATTCGTGTCATCAACGAGAACCAGACCGTCCGCAACAACTACCTGTACGGCCTGGCCGGCCACCGGTTTCGCGGCGCACTGGTCGTGATGAATGGCGTGCCGAACGGCCCCATCAACCGGTACGACCCGGTGACCGACTCCGTCATCGACAACAACATCGTTGTCGAGAGCGACCACATCCAGTTGTGCGCGGGCGCCGACGCGGAGCGTTCCGCACCACCCATCCGGACGTCGATGAGCGGCAATATCATCATGTCGACGTCGAATCCCGACCCGTTCACGATCTACGACGACATTTCGGGGATTACGTTCGAAGACAACATCGTGAACGACGAACTGACCGTACCGATAGACCGCGGCTTCTCGCCCGCGCCGTATTCCGTCACGGAGAACGCGTACGGGCTATTGGCGCCGGAGGCATCCCTCGTCGAGGCAATCGGTTTCGAAGAGATCAAATTGCCTGTCACGAAGGAAGATACGGGCGCCAGCTACTATCCGAAACCCGATGGGAAGGTGGCGTTTCGCAGCGGCCATCGCATTGACGTCGCGCCGGGCGTCGATAGCCTGCTGGCGGCGTTGGATGCCAGCGCTCCCGGCGACACGCTGGTGCTGGAGAACGGCGGCGAGTACCTGCTCACGAAGTATGCCTACGCGCGACACCCGGTCTCGATCATCGCGGAAGACGGCGATAGAGCGCTCGTTCGTTCCGAGAAGTCGACCTTCTTCATCATCGAGAATGGCGGCTCGCTGGAGCTCGAAAACCTCCGGATCGACGGGGCAGAGTCGCCGGACATCGCCGGCAATAACGTCATCAGCACCAGCCGGTACTCAATGAACCGCAACTACTCCCTGGCGGTACGCAACTGCAGGGTAATGGACCTGGACGTGAACCACAGCTTTGATTTCCTCAAGGTATTCCAGAGTACGTTCGCGGATTCGATCGAGATCGTCGACACCGAGATGACGAACATCACCGGCTCGGTGCTCGCGCTGGACAAGGAAACCGACGATCTCGGCATCTACAACGTCGAGAACCTTGTCATCCGTGGCAGCACGTTCTCGGACATCCAGGGTGCCGTCGCCAGCGTCTATCGCGGCGGCACGGACGAGAGCACGTTCGGCCCGATCGTATCGATCATGGGCAATGAGTTTTCCAACGTGGGGAACGGCTCGCGCAACCGGACCGGCGCGTCCCTCAAATTCCACGGCGTACAACGGCTGGAAATTGCCGACTCGAACTGGACCAGCAGCGCGCCACTGGAACTGTTTCTGACGAACGGCGAGCCTATCACGCGCATTGCCGACGTCGTCATGCGGGACACCGGCCCCATTCGCGCGAACAAGAGCGACTACGAACTCGAAAACGTCATTTTCGACTGATTGACTCGAACCGGACGTCGAACCAGCCCAGCGCCCCGAAATCGACGCGGGCCGTGGCGCCGACGTCGACCGGGTGAACCCCGGTGAGCAGCCCGGTGGAGACCAGGGTTCCTCTCGCCAGCTCGATGCCGTGGCGCCCGCAGTGGTCGAGGAGGAACCGCAATGCCTGCACCGGGTCGCCGGTAATCGGGCCCGGGCTGGCAGAACCCACTTCCTGGCCGTCGACGGACACGCGCGTGACCAGTGAGCCCACCGGTAAGCCCCGAAACCCGGCAATTTCCGGGCCGACGATCACGCCGGCGTTCAGGCCGAAGTCGGCGATGATGGCAACGGCGCCGAGATCCAGGATGCGCGGCACCGGGCTGCTCGCTATCTCGGCGCCACAGAAGGCCCTGGATACCAGGCGGACAAGATCATCATCCGTGCGGTCCATTGTGCCCGGCGCCACCGTCCTGCCGAGCTCGAAAACGAACTCGGCTTCGACGGCGGCAAAACCGTCGCCGAAAACATGGGCCACCGTTTCCGCGCCCGAAGCCACGGTACTGATCGTCGACCCGAACACCGGCCCGGCCAGCCTTTCCGTCCCGAATCGTTCGCGATCGCCGGCGGGCAATCGTGCCACTTTCCAGCCGGCGACGTCTTCGGGCCATCGCCCGATGGACATCATCTGGATTGCGTAGGCCTGTTCGAGGTCCTCGGGCAGCGATCCCGGGAACTGCGGCAATCGTCTACCGCGGATGCGCGCGTCGAGAAGGCAGTCCGATATCGCTTTGCCATTCACCGGGTGTGACGCACCCGGCTCGCCGGGTGCCTGATTCGTGTTCGTCGAGTTCCGCATCTGCAAGTGTTTCCCTGCCTATTGTCCGTGACTGGCTTCGAGGTCGTAGAACGTCACCTGGTCGAAATCCGCCGCATCGCCGGTGTTGTTCTGCGAATAGGCGCCGGCCTTGAAATACATCCACTCCTCCGGGACGTCATAGCCACTGTTCTGCTGCCGCATGTCGACAAAGTGATGTCCGATGATAGGACCGCTACTGTCGCCGCGCCTCAGGATGACATCGATCCGGGCATCCTGCTGCGTGATCTCGTAGGAGAACATTTCGTTCAATGCGATGCCGTTGTCCGGGTTGCTGTCGTCGGTGGGCGAAGATTCCGGATCGCTGTTGGCGGGCCCCAATACCGGGAAAAAGAGGTCATCCGAGCCACGGATCTCGTGGGCCAGGTACACGAAGCCGCGCTCATTCTCCGGGTACTTGCGGTAGTACAGCCGCGCCGGTTCGTCGTCCTGCGCGTGGATCTGCCCGATGATCACCCGGCCGACCTGGTTGCGACTGCCCGTCTCGGTGACGTGGTTCACCGCCAGCGTGGCGCGCAAGACACCGTTGCGCCCGCCGACGGGCAGGCCCGGGTCCGGCTGGTACCCCAGTATCCAGTTGTTCTGGTTGACCCCGCGCGTGCTGATGCCGGTATCCCCGCGACGCAGCATCTGGCGCAGTTCGGAACGCGTGTAGCTGGTATTGGCAGAGGTCTTCGCGCCACCAATGGTGGACCGGAAAACCATACCGCCATCGACGCCTGTATAGAAGAACGCGTCCGTGAACCCGCCGTCCAGGACCGTCTCGCCGGCTTCGTCGGAAAGCCCGTTGCCGTCCAGGTCCGCCGGCGTGTTCAGCTTCCAGCTCAGCAGTTCGAAGTTCGTCCCCGGCGCCGCGGCAGGGTCGAGTGCAAAATCCGATGGCTCTGCATTGCCGTTCTCGAACGCGGCCGTTGGCGTGTCCAGCGTACAACCGAACGCAGTGCCTTCGACGATCGCGTTCTCCGGGTTCAGCGAGTTGCCATAGTTTTCCACGCGCACATACCGCGCTGGCGTATCAGGCGTGTCATAGCGCTCGATCCCCCGGGTCAAACCGGACGATTGCTGGTCGACCAGCAGTGTCTCGAAATTCACGCCGTCCTCGGAAGCCAGAATGCTGAAAGCGGCGGCGCGCTGATCGCCCTCGAACCATGCGATGCCGACTTCCCTGACCAGGTATCGCACACCCAGGTCAAAGGTGATTGACACGGCATCCCCGGACGTTTCCCAGCGCGAGTCCGGACCCAGGTCGTCGTCAATCGCCAGCGCCGGCCCGTTGCCCGCAGCGCTAAGCCCGTCGTCCGTGGCCGCAGGAATATTAATGAGGTGATTGCCGTCGCACGACGTATTCGCGGGGGGTGGGGCTGGCGGGGACGGTGGAGCCGGCGCGTTGTCGCCCGTCGTTCCAGACGAGCCGCCGCCTCCGCAACTTACGACCGCAAGCAAGCTTGCGGCCAGACCGGCACGATAGCGCATCTTGACAAGAGGCCTGTTCAAACAGCAAGTGCGGTGTCTTGCCAAGGGCTGGCGACGGTCACCGGTTTCCCGTGCGCTGTTTCGAAGGATCGACAGAACGGGTCAACTGAATGCGGCGAAACGCGACTGCAACATAGTCGCCGTTCGCCTTGTCCGTTGCCCAGTCACCGGTCCCTGCACAGGCGGCGTACCACATTCCATCGTCGTCCTTCGCGCTGCACTGGTTGTAGGCGCCGGCCTTGAAGTACATCGCGTCGCCCGAGTAGCCCTTCGGGTTGTCTTTCTCGTCGACATTTCCGTAGGGATCGACATTGTTCGAAAGGTCGACCTGGTACTGTACCGTCTTCGATGGGTCGCTCGTCCTGAACGTGAGGTACATGATGTTGCCGTGCACGTTGATGTTGTAGTTGAACAGCTGACCGAGCGCTATGCCCTCGTCGCCCGGGTCGTCGGGGTTCTCCCAGGTATTGCCCCAGACAGGGTAGGCAATGTCCGTCCTGTCCGGATTGTCCCTTGCCAGGTTTCTCTCGTACGTCCAGAACACCGATCCGGTCTCATGGTCCGGCCACTTCTTGTAATAGATCTTGATGGGCTCGTTACCCCAACCGAAGCCCTCGCCCTTGTTGATGACGCCCTGGTCCTTGTCCGCATGAATCTGTCCGACTACCACCGAGTACGCCGGCTTCTTGTTCGCGTGCCTGGCGTTGCGGGCCACGTGCAGGACCCTCAGCGTGGCCTCCAACTGCCCGCCCACGTCGGCGAATGACCGGGATCCGGGATGCGCTTCCAGCGCGAAGTTGTTCCGGGGATCATGGGTACCAATGCTCGCGTTCCGGCCGCGCAGCATCTGGCGCAGCTCGCTCCGGGTGTTGGTGGAACCGGCCGTCGTCATCGCCTTGTTCGGGGCCGCGAATACCAGGGATCCGTCCTGGTCCAGGTAGAAGAAATACGGATGCGAGTAGTCCTGGAGTGAACCGACCTTGATCTCGTCGACTTTTCCGTCGTTGTTCTCGTCGAGGGGAAGCGTAAGCTTCCAGAATCGCAGGTCGAACCTGTCAGCCGGATTCTCCGCGTGCGTCGCCGATGAAAGTAGCAGCGCCAGTAACAGGCTCGCCGTCAAGAATCGCATGGATCACTCCTTTGAATCGTAACCACCGGGCCGCAGTCGCCGCCCGGCGCCCTGCCCCTCGCCCGAATGCCGCCTTCCCGGCCGACCGCTTCCGCTACCCGGCATCTAGAACTTTCCTTTCACGCCGAAGAACACGCGAGGCCCGTATGTCAGCGCCTGGTACGTGTTGCCGTCGATGGCACGATAGTCGATGCGCGGCTCGTCCGTGATGTTCTTCGCTTCCAGGTTCAACTGGATGTTGTCCGTCAACTTGTAGTTCACCCTCATGTCCAGCCTTTGAGTGGTGTTGGTGTAACGAATCCGGCCCGACTCATCCCGCGCAAACTGCTGCATGTAGCCGGATCTCGTATTGTAGATCGCCTGGATGTTCCACTTGCTGTTCGTCCAGTACAGCTGCGTCGAGCTCACGTGCTCGGACAGGCCGAAGAGGTTGGCGGGCGGAAGAATTCCGATCAACGCGGTCTCGGTCGCCTCCCCCGTCTCCTGGTCGATCGCGATCTGTAAGCCGTCACCGCCAAACTGGTCTTCGAATTCGAAGTCCGAGTCCGCATAGTTGTAGCTCAACTTCCCGCCGAACCCGCTCAGGAATCCGGGCAGGTAGTCGAACGCGTGTGTCAGCGTGATCTCGATGCCGGTGATCGTGCTCGTCTCATCGCTGATCTGCGTCGTTTCGACCCAGCCCTGGACGTCGTTCCCATCGAGATCGAACGTCTCGAGCTGAGCAACGGTCTCGTAGCCGCCATTGAAATCCTTCCAGTAGACCAGTCCGGCGATCATGGTGTCGGCGTTCGGGTACCACTCGAGGCCGAGATCCACGTTGGTCGACATGATGGGTTCCAGGTAAGGGTTGCCCGTCGCGGTGATCCCGTTGATCGCTTCCGCCAGCGTCGAGTATGCGCTCCCGATGTCGTTCTCCTGGATAGCGCGGCCATTGCCGTAGGCGTGCGGATCCGGCCGGGACATACCCCTGAAGATGCCGCTCCGCAGGATCAGGTCGTCGTCCAGGTCGACGATCACCGTCAGGCTGGGCAGAACCTCCTGGTAGTCGCTCTTCTGCGTGTCGGTTTCGTAGCCGTCGACGCCGGGATCACCTTCCGAGACGACAAAGCCTTCGTTGTACTCTTCGACCGTGATCGGTCCCCGATACCCCACGGAGGTGATGTCGGTGTCGACGACGCGAACGCCGAAATTACCTCTTACCGGAAGGCCGGCCAGCTGCGTATCGAAATCTGCCTGAACGTAGAATGCCAGCGTCTCCTCTGTTACATCGTTTGTGCCCGAATTGATTCCGTCCTGGAACCGGATGCCGGACAAACCACCGTAGTTGACCAGCCAGGCGTTCGCAGCGCATTCGAAATTGAACGTCGCATACCGGCTGACCGACGTACCGCTGCTGGCGTTCGTGATCAGCTCGTCATTCCTGACGTTCGACAGGAAGTCCGATTCCGGAAAGCTCTGGTCAGCACAAGCCAGCACGTTGGCCAGGATTGCATCGGTCACGTCATTATCCGCGACGCCGTCGGGGGTCACCAGGTCCTCGTCCTCAAACAGGCTCTCGCCGGGAGCGTCTCTCAACCCTCCCAGCGACAGGTATTCGAGGCGGGAAGCACGGATGCCCGCCTTGACGGTGTGTATGGCCCCCGAATCGCGGGTCCAGGCCAGGTCCGCGCGGAATGCGTCCAGCGTATTGTCACGAGTGATTTCGCGGGCCCGGATTCGGCCACGGTTCCTCGCGTTGAAGTAGCTCGGATCCGTCACCTCGAAACCGTTGCCGCCGTCGTCGAGGATAGTGGCGATCGCGGCGCCGGACACGTCGTGGTTGACGTCCAGTCGGACCGTGAAGTCGTCGCTGTTCCCGCCGACCAGGTTGTCGTGGGTCGCCCCCAACCCGAGCTCGATGTCCGTCTCGATTCGGCTGGTGTCGGACGACGAGTAGTCAAAGCTCAGGTCGAGATTATCGGCAATGGCATAGTCGAGATTGATGCCGTATCCGGTGTACTCTTCCAGCCGCCGGAAGTCGGTCGTGTACGAAAGAAAGTACGTCTCGGATACCGAGGACCTGACGATACCGGTTGCCGGATTCGACGTCAGCGCCGAGATGTCTTCCTGCGTCGACCCGAACAAGAAGTCCTTGCGCATCTCCCGTTGATCACGCTCGGAATACTGGAAGTCGAGGGTGACGTCCAGGCGGTCATTCGGTTGAAGCTGGATGCTTCCAAAGACGGCCTCCCGCTCGTCTTCCGTCGTGTTCTGGCGATACCGATGATCCCGTGGAATATAGGCGAAGGGAATATCGTCAACCGAGTCGTAATTCGGGTTCGAGTCGATCAACCCCTGAATTGCGTCGTTGGCCACGCTGCCGGCACCGTCATGGCATCGACCATCCGTGTCCGTCGGCAACGCGTTTGAACTGAACGAGGTCAGCTCGCATGCCTCCAGGCGGCCCGCACCCGACGTGGTCTGGTACTCCTGCTCCGGGTTTGACTCATCCCTGACCTGGACACCCAGTGAAACACCTAGCCGGGCACCGCTGTCGAAGTCGAACTGATCGATGTAGGAGAACGTCGCACGGGACCCGAAATCCTCGCCATTCTCCATGTCCGACTCGTACGGGCTGTGCGCCAGCTTGATGTCAGCCTGCAGCAGACGTTTTCCGTAGACCAGCGGTTCCTTGGTGTCCAGGTGCACCTGGCCACTGACGGCACCCTCGATGTACTCCGCAGATTGCGTCTTATGGATCGCGATCTTGTTGAACATCTCGGACGGGAAAATACTGAAGTTGACCGAGCGGTCGCCACTACCGTTGGTCGCCTCCCGGCCATTGATCACCGTCGTCCCCAGGAACGGCCCAAGGCCCCGGACCGAAAGCTCGGTTGCCCCTCCGTTCTCCTGGTGCGCGGTTGCGCCGGTGATCGTCTCGAGCGCATCGCCAATCGACAGTGCGGGAATATCGCCGATCTCGTCCGCCGACAGTCCGTCGACGATCTGCGTAGAGTTACGCTTGATATCGATCGAGCTCTGCACCGTCGCCCTGGCGCCGGTTACGACGATTTCTTCGATTTCATCCGTAGCGCCTTCGGCTAGTTCGGCTTGATCAGCCTCCTGGGCCAGAGCGGCCGAGCCTACGAACACCGTCAGGCATGCGGCTAGTAACGCTTTGAGTGTGTCTTCGAGTTGCATGTTATTCCTCCACTCCCACCGTTGCCTCGGATGTATTCGAGTGATACGGCGAAGCCGCGTTGTCCGTGTCGAGCGAGTCGCCATCCAGGTAGGACTCGAAATCATCGGCGAATACTTGCGCCGTGCCTGCCGTGTCGGAGTAAATGGCTAGCTCGTCGACGCTGAAAATGCCGGTGGCCTCACGTACGCCGCCGTTGTCGCCGAACCGGAACGAGACGTGCGTCACGCCACCGACGGCGCTGTTGTCGGGCGTAAACGGAGCAAGACTGACGCCGTTCACCGAAAGCGTAACCGTCGGAAGCTGAGCCGTATCGCCGCCCGGGTACTCCCAGGTCACCAGCACGTTCATGAACGTATCCAGCGTGTGCGGCAGCGTTGACGTATCAACTCCGGCAGGGCTCCGCACCTCGAAATTGTCATCCCGGATACGGAGATCGAGAATGGCGCCGTCGTTGTTCGTGTTCTCGTTGAACAACGTGACGAAAGCATCACCATCGCCAAGGCTGTCGTCCAGTCTCTTGACCGCCACCTCCAGACGCCCTGCGGCAAGCGGACCTGCCGCATCCAGCGCGTACCTCAACTCACCTGTATCGCCCGGATCGGTGTCGATGATCTCGGCAACCTTGTTGCCCGGCGTTCCCGGGCCGCCGGTCGCACCTTCTTCGGCCCCGACCGTCGCCTCGGATGTGTTCGAGTGATAGGGCGAAGCCGCGTTGTCGGTGTCGAGCGAGTCGCCCTCCAGGTACGACTCGAAATCATCGGAGAACACTCGGGACAGGCCATTCTTGTCCGAGTAGATGGCCAGATCGTCGACACTGAAGATGCCTGTTGCCGCACGCACACCGCCGTTGTCACCGAACCGGAATGAAACGTGCGTTACGCCGCCGAACGAGCTGTTGTCCGGCGTAAACGACGCCAGGCTGACACCGCCCACCGAGATCGTGACCTCCGGAAGCAACGTCGTGTCGCCGCCCGGGTACTCCCAGGTGACCAGGACATCCATAAAGGTATCCAGCGCATGCGGAAGCGACGACGTATCGATACCGCCGGGGCTTCTCACCTCGAAGTTATTGTCCCGGATACGGAAATCGAGAATGGCACCGTCGTTGTTGGTGTTTTCGTTGTACAAGGTGATGAAGGCATCACCGTCTCCCAGGTCATCATCCAGTCGTTTCACCGCGACCTCCAGGCGACCTGCCGCCAGCGGGCCGTCGGCGTCCAGCGCATACCGCAGCTCGCCGGTATCAGCGGGATCGGTGTCGATGATCTCGGCAAGCTTATTGCCCGGTGTGCCGGGACCTCCCGGACCTGGCACGGTTTCCACTGTCGCTTCCGACGTATTCGAGTGATACGGCGAGGCCGCGTTGTCCGAGTCGAGCGAATCACCCTCGAGGTACGACTCGAAGTCGTCGAAGAAGACCAGGTTGAATCCTGCCGTGTCCGAGTAGATCGCCAGGTCGTCGACACTGACCTTCCCGGTATCCTCGCGCACACCGCCATTGTCACCGAAGCGAATAGAAACGTGGGTGACACCGCCAATTGAGCTGTTGTCCGGCGTGAACGGCGGAAGGCTGACGCCATCCACCGAGATGGCCACCTCCGGATTCACCGACGTGGACCCGCCCGGATACTCCCAGGTAATACGCACATCCATGAACGCATCCAGTGTGTGCGGAAGCGTCGACGTATCGATACCGGCGGGGCTTCTCACTTCAAAGCTGTCATCCCGGATGCGCAAATCGAGAATGGCGCCGTCGTTGTTCGTGTTCTCGTTGTACAACGTGATGAACGCATCGCCATCACCCAGGTCGTCGTCGAGTCGCTTGATCTTCAGTTCGACTCGCCCGGCCGCAAGCGGGCCGTCCGCGTCCAGCGCATAGCGTAGCTCGCCCGTGTCACCGGGATCGGTATCCACGATGACGGCAACGTTCGTGTCGCCACCCGGAGCGTCGCCACCGACGCCATTGATGGTAATGACGAGATCAGCCGTGGTCCCGTCGACCGACGTGATCTGGATCGTGTCCGTCACCCGGTCGCCCTGGACCATTGCCGCGATAACCGGGTTCGCTGTATCGAGAAGGTAGTCCCAGTCACCGGACGCCGCGATCGAAAATGTTCCGTACTCGGTTGCCGTCGGCATCTGCGCAACGAGCATGTCCTCGCCAGGATCCGGATCGAGGACGGTAACCGAACCCGTCAGGAGCTCCGCGCTGTCACTGTTGATCGCACCCACCAGGTCAAAGAACGCCGCAGGCGTGTTCTCCGTGGAGACACCGGCATCGTAAACGGACACGGTCGCATCGATGGAGACCTGGTATGGCGACGTGTTGCCGAACGTATCGCCGACGGTGTAGCCCTCGAAATCGTCCTCGAAAACCGGGGTGGTGCCGGCAGTGTCTGAGTAGAGAACGACGTTGTCGACATAGTAGGAGCCGAACGGAATCGTCGTTCCGTTGTCACCGAAACGCCACTGGATGGCTTCAACGCCCTCCCCAAACCACTCGTCGAGCGTGGTGAAGTCGGGGTCCACGACGGCGGGCGTCGAGAACGGCCCGCCACCCAGGACTTCGCCGTTGATGACGATCGTGACCTGGTTGGCCTGTGACATGTCCCACATGATCTCAACGTCGTACCAGACATTGAGCGTGAGCGGCGCGGTGATTTCATCGCCCGGGTAGGCCGGGCTGTCGGTGTTGCGAACCAGGAACCTCGGCGCCCGGATGCTGCCATCAGTCTCGGTCGCTTCTCCCTGTATGCGCAGGTCGACCAGGGATTCCGAGTTGCTGCCGGAAGAGCCGTATAGCGTCACGTACGCGTCTTTTTCGTTGCCATCGTCCGCAAGGGCCTCGGTCTTCAGGAACGAGAACGAGACTTTGCCTTGCAACTGGTGAGGATCCAGGTTGAATCGCAATTCACCCGTATCACCATTGATCGTGTTCCTGATCTCGGCGACTTGTGTGAGCGCCGTAATTCGAATGACCAGATTTGCCGGTGTGCCGTCGACCGAGGCAATCGGAATTGAATCGTAAATGGACTCGCCGACCTCCAGGTCGGCCACGGTCGCATTCGCGGTGTCGAGAGTATACGTCCACGCGCCGCTCTCTTCGATGCTGAAGGATGTTCCAAACATCGTTTGGACATCCGTTTGCGGAACGATTCGGTCTTCGCCGAAGTTCACGTCGGTAACCACGACAATTCCGGTAAGAGGCTCGACCTGGTCAAACGGAATCGTCGCTTCCAGGCCCTCGAACTCCGCGGGTTCCGGCTCGTTGTTGATCGCGTCCTGCACGGCAACCAGGGCGTCGCTGTCCAGGTTGCCGGCTACCGCGGAGGTACCGAGACCGGTGACCGCCGCGTTGAAGGCATCCACCGTGGGCTGGGAGAACGTGCCATCAGCCAGATCGGCGCTCAAGTCATTGACGATGTCCGCCGCCGATGCGTTTGCATCGTCGGCATCCACCTGGGAGATCAGGGCCAGCGCAGTCGCATAGCGCCCGGCCTCGTCGTTGGCCGCGGCAGTCGTTGCAAGATCGGTCGGTACGATGGTGGTGATGTCGCTGGATACGCCGTCGGATATCCCGAAGTTGATGCCGACAAAGGCGTTGTACGTGGCAATGGCCGTGTTCAGATCGCCGGTCGCTTCTGCCAGTTGCGTCGCAATCTCGGTCAATGGCGAGACGGTGAAAACGGCGTCACCCTCGACGAAGACGACCGCTCGTGTAAGGGGCGCATCGAGCACGAGACCCGTCGACTCATCGACATAGGTTCCGCCAAGACAGGAGATCAGTGCGGTGCCGTCGACGGGTACCAGCTCACCGAAGTCCACCTGCCCGCCGCCAGTTGTTCCTGAAGCCAGGGAATCGCCTGCCGGGACCCCGCTGGCGTCAACGGCGTAGATGTCGCAAACGGCGCCGTCCACCAGCCCATGCACGAAATGCGCGCCGAGGTTGAACGCGGCCTGCACATCGACGGGTGCCGATTCGACGGTTTCGCGAAGCCCGGCGTTATCCATGTAGCGAACAACCACCGAGACGCCTTCGCCGCCCTCGTCAGAGGTCAGCGTGTAGGAAGAGGACGTCGCCCCGGGAATCTGTTCGCCGTCCGACATCCACTGGTAGCTTTCGCTACCGGTCTGGATGCCATCGCTGTCCGAGACCGAGGCCGACAGGGTGCCGCCGACGACGGCGTCGCCGCTGATACTCGCGACGCCATTGGAGCCCTGCACCAGGGGGATATCGTCTCTGTCACTGCTGCAGCCCGCGAGCGCGGCAAGCAGCACACCATATACAAAGGTCCTAGATTTCATATCCCTGAACTCCCACGTTTAATTCAACGTTCTTCTTCTGATCAGCCAGCTCGCTCGTCGTGGCTCTTGTTTATTCAAGGGTGCGGCCCATCGACCCGGCCCACCGGACGGCCTTCCTTAAGAGGGGTGCAAACAGAAGCTGGATGGATGCGTTGCCGCGCCCCGACCTGCCAGCAAGCATCGCGAGACCCGTACGTGCACGGATCCCGGATTCGCCGGGCTTTGCTGGATCAAGGATCTGGTCGAGTAGCGCTGCCGGAGCGCAGCGTACGACGTCTCGCTGTTGCGACTTTCTATCGGATTACACCGATGACTTGTCGCGCACATCTGGCTTCCCCCCTAATGTGTACGGCAAGGATGTTTTACCAATTCAGGGGCTAACGTGCAACCATTCGTAGATACCGTTACCCATAAATTGGTCATATACTTGGTAAGGCAAGCCGACCCCGGCACGCGCCACCCGCCGTGCCCGCGTCGGCTCAAAAGGCCGCGGGATCGCCGCCAGGTCGGTGGGTTATGCGCTGGTGACGGGTGGAATGGATTTGAATCGGCTCGGGTCGATTCTCACCGCTTCGCGGCGCCCGGCAAGCGGGCGTCCAAAGCGCTTGCGCGTTTTGTGAACCAGTGGCCCTCTTCTCAAACCATCACCACCAAACGAAAAAGGGCCCCGTTGGGGACCCTACATGCGAAAAGTGGTGGTGATGGGTGGAATTGAACCACCGACCTACGGGTTATGAGTCCGTCGCTCTGACCAACTGAGCTACATCACCAGATTCTGTCATTCGCCGATTCTACCCTGTCGCAGGGCCGATCCGGCACGGGCCGGGCCCGCGAGGGCCGCAAATTGTCCTGACCGGACCGGGCCCTGTCAAGGCACGGCGGACTCCTCCGCGACACCTATAATACGGGCCACATCCTCCAGTCTCGGGGTCGGCCCCTTGTCCTTCCAGTTCCTGCTCGAAATGCTCGGTACCGCGGCCTTCGCCGTCAGCGGCGCCATGGCGGCGTCCCGCAAGGGCATGGACATCTTCGGCTTCCTCGTCCTCGCGCTGATGCCGGCCGTCGGCGGCGGCACCCTGCGCGACCTGATACTCGACCGGCACCCGGTCTTCTGGGTGGACGACACGCGCTACGTCACCGTGGCCCTGGTTGCGGCCGTGGCCGTATTCTTCGGCGTGTACCGCCCGGGCGCCCGGCAGCGACTGCTCCTCTGGACCGACGCGCTCGGCATGGCGCTGTTCGCCGCCATGGGCACCGAGATCTGCCTGCAGTACGGCACCGGGGCGCTCGTCGCGATCATGCTCGGCGTCGCCACCGCCGTCACCGGCGGCATCGTCCGCGACATCATGTGCGGCGAAATCCCGCTCGTCCTCACCCGCGAGATCTACGCAACGGCGGCCTTCGCCACCGGCCTCGCCTACGTGTTGGCCGACCTCGCCGGGCTAGACCGCAACCCCGCGCTGGTCATCGCGACGCTCGTGGGCTTCGCGTTCCGCGGCCTGGCGATGACCTTCAACTGGTCGTTGCCGCCGCCTCGGGTCAGAAAATAGTCAGACGTTGAAGCGGAAGTGCATGACGTCGCCCTCGGCGACGATGTACTCCTTGCCTTCCAGTCGCAGCCGCCCGGCTTCCTTTGCGCCCTGTTCGCCGTTGCCCGCCACGAAGTCATCGTAGGCGATAACTTCCGCCCGGATGAAGCCCTTCTCGAAATCCGTATGAATCTCGCCGGCGGCCTGCGGGGCCGTGGCGCCCTTCTTCGTCGTCCAGGCACGCACCTCTTTCACACCCGCCGTGAAGAACGTCTGCAGGCCGAGCAACGCGTAGCCGGAGCGGATCACGCGGTTCAGGCCCGGCTCGTCGAAGCCCAGGTCCGTGAGGAAGTCCGCCTTGTCCGCCTCGTCGAGCAGCGCGATCTCCGCCTCGATGGCGGCACAGATTGCCACGACCTGCGCGCCTTCCTTGGCCGCGTAGTCGCGCACCGCGTCGAGGTGCGGGTTATTCTCGAAGCCGCCCTCGTCCACGTTCGCGACGTACATGACCGGTTTCGCCGTGATCAGGTGCAGGTCGCGCACGAGGGGTTTGGCCTTCTCGTCGAGTTCGAGCGAACGCACCGGCAGGCCGGCGTCGAGATGGGCCTTCACGCGTGCCAGCGTGTCGCGCACGGCAATCGCGTCCTTCTGGCCGGTCTTCGCCGTGCGTTCGGCTTTTGCGAACTGCTTCTCGACCGACTCGAGGTCCGCCAGCGCCAACTCGGTGTTGATGGTCTCGATGTCGTCGAGCGGATTGATGCGCCCCGCCACGTGCGTGACGTCGTCGTTCTCGAAGCAGCGCACGACGTGCGCAATGGCCTTCGTCTCTCGGATGTTCGCGAGGAACTGGTTGCCGAGGCCCTCACCCTTGGACGCGCCGGCCACGAGCCCGGCGATGTCGACGAACTCCATTGTCGTCGGGAGGACGCGCTGCGGCTTCACGATGCCGGCCAGCACGTCGAGGCGCGGGTCCGGCACCGGCACGACGCCGACGTTCGGCTCGATCGTGCAGAACGGGTAGTTCTCGGCGGCGATCTCCGCCGCGGTCAGTGCATTGAACAGCGTCGACTTGCCGACGTTCGGCAGTCCGACGATTCCACAGGTAATGGCCATCAGTCCTTCTTCTTCGTGTGCAGGGCCTTCATCGCGGCCTCGAGCCCGTCATCCATCAGCGCCGGCAGGACCGCGACCGCGGCATCGATGTTGTCCTCGACCGCCCGCTCCACGTCGGCGCTGCCGCGCCGGAGCACGTGACCGGTCACCTGTTCCTTCGACCCCGGGTGCCCCACGCCGATGCGCAACCGCAGAAAGTCCGCGCCGCAGTGGCGGATGATGTCGCGCAGGCCGTTGTGCCCGCCATGGCCACCGCCCTTCTTCAGGCGCACGGTCCCGGGCGGAAGGTCGATCTCGTCGTGTGCGACGAGCAGCTGCTTCGCGTCGAGCCGATAGTAGTCGAGCACGCCGCGAATCGGCCGGCCCGACAGGTTCATGAACGCCTGCGGCTTCATCAGCCAGACCTCGTTCCCCGCAATGCGCGCCTTGCCCACGTCCGCATCGAACTTTTTCTGGTACGACAGGCTGCCGCCGAATTTCCGGGCGAGCTCGTCCACGAACCAGAACCCGGCGTTGTGCAGGGTCCGTTCGTATTCGCCGCCGGGGTTGCCGAGGCCAGCAATGAGGGTAACGGGGGCCGACATAGGTTGTGCATGTTAAAGAAAAAGACCGCCCGGAGGCGGTCTTTTCGCGAGCATTGCCGCGAGGGAACTCAGTCTTCCGACTTGTCCTCATCGTCGGACTGCGCCGTAGCCGGCACGTCGCCCGCTTCCGGAGCTTCCGTCGTCTCTTCCTCGACAGCTGCCGCCTTGATGACGTGGATCGAGACGATCGCGTGATCGTGCTCAGGACCCTGCGCCAGCTCCGGCAGCTCGACACCTTCCGGCAGCTTGATGTCCGAGAGGTGCAGCATGCTGTCCAGGCCGAGCTCCGAAATGTCCACTTCGAGGAACTCCGGCAGGTAGCGCGGCAGGCAGACCACTTCGACGTCGGTCATCAGGTGCGACACCGAGCCGCCCTGCTTCACGCCCGGGGCGACTTCCTCGCCCTTGAAGTGAAGCGGCACGTTCATGCGGATTTCCTGGTCCTCGACGACGCGTTGCAGGTCGATGTGCAGGATCTGGCGCCTCGCCGGGTGGCGCTGCATGTCCTTGACGATCGCGGCCTGGCTCTTGTCGCCGACCTTGACGGTGAGGACGCTAGAGTAGAACGACTCGCTCTCGCTCTGCTTCAGCACCTTGTTGTGGTCGAACGCGAGCGCCCGCGGGGGACGGCCGCCGCCGTAGATGATTGCGGGAACCTTGCCTTCGTGACGCAGGCGGCGGCTCGCACCTTTCCCCTGGTCTTCCCGGTATTCCGCAATCAGGTCGAATTCTTCAGCCATGACTGAACTCCGTTAACTGATTGATTTAGTGAAAGAAATGCCGATTTCCGGCACCCCGCCGGGCCGCGACCAGCCCGCGCAGGGGCGCGAAGTCTAACCGATAGCGGCGGGCGGCACCAGAGGCGCGCCGGCCCTCAGTCGACGTACAGCGAGGAGACGGATTCCTCGTCGGAAATGCGGCGCATCGTTTCGGCCAGCAGGTTGGCGGCCGAGAGCTGGCGGATCTTGGTGCAGTTGCGCGCGTCTTCCTTGAGCGGGATCGTGTCCGTGACCACGATCTCGTCGAGCTGCGATTCCGAGATGCGGCCGACGGCCGGGCCGGAGAGGACGGCGTGCGTGATGTAGGCGGACACCGTCGCGGCGCCGCGGGCCTTGAGCGCCGCGGCCGCGTGGCACAGCGTGCCGGCGGTATCGACCATGTCGTCGATCATGATGCAGTTCTTGCCCTCGACCTTGCCGATGATGTTCATCACTTCGGACTGGTTCGCGCGGTCGCGGCGCTTGTCGATGATCACCAGGTCTGCGTCGTCGAGGCGCTTGGCGAGTGCGCGGGCGCGAACGACGCCGCCGACGTCCGGCGACACGACGACCATGTCGTCGTACTTCTGCTTCCAGACGTCGCCCAGCAGCAGCGGGGACGCGTAGACGTTGTCGACGGCGATGTCGAAGAAACCCTGGATCTGGTCGGCGTGCAGGTCGACGGTCAGTACCCGGTCGACGCCCGCCGCGCCGATCAGCTTCGCGACCAGCTTGGCCGTGATCGGCACGCGCGCCGCCCGCGGTCGGCGGTCCTGGCGGGCATAGCCGAAGTACGGGATCACGGCCGTGATCCGCGCCGCCGACGCGCGACGGGCGGCATCTGCCATCACCAGCAGCTCCATCAGGTTCTCGGACGTGGGCGGACAGGTCGGCTGGACGATGAACGTCTCGCGGCCACGGATGTTCTCCAGGATTTCGACGTTGATCTCGCCGTCCGAGAATCGGCCGACGTGGGCTCGCGCCAGCGGCACGTGCAGGCAGCGAGCGATATCGTGGGCGAGTTCCGGGTGGGCGTTCCCGGTAAACACAGCCATCGTTGCGAGATCCACGTGTCCCCCTGTCAGTCGGGATGGCTGGGGCGGCAGGATTCGAACCTGCGAATCACGGGATCAAAACCCGTTGCCTTACCGCTTGGCTACGCCCCAATTTGTCCGGAGTCTAGCAGCCTGTTGAATGTGGGTTCACCTGCTGCCGGTAACGCAGGCGTTCCCGCGCACGCGTGAGGGGCGCATTGTGATTGCCCCTCCCGGGGGTGTCAACGACGCGTCCGGCTCAGGGTGCGGCACCACCGGGAAACGCCCAGCGATCGATGACCAGGCGAACCGTGGTACCCGGCCCGGCGGCCGACAGGCGCGCCGGCATCATCTGGCCGCCGCCGGCGTCGCGGTACCGGCTGATGTCGACGACCCAGCCGCGTTGCTCGAGACGCTCGAGCTCGCCGGTCTCCGCGAACTGCGTGGCGGCCGGCAGGCGCGGGTCGGGGATGCCCAGTGCCCAGTAGCGGAGGCTGTCGACCGGAATCGTCCAGCCATAGCGGCGCTGCAGCTCGGGCTCGACATCCTGCAGCACCGTGGTGACGCCGTCCTTGTCGGTGATTGCCACGGTGCGACCCTGCCCCTCGAGCAGTACGGTGCCGACGCCGAGCGGACCGGACAGGCGCGCGTCGTAGGTCTCGCCGTCCTGGTCCCAGCTCAACTTGCCGTTGAATCCGTCGTCCGCGTATTTCACGCCGATGCGCCCGCTGAAGCCGAACGCCTCGACCTGGCCGAGCACGGCCTGCCGGCGTTCCCAGTCGCTGATGTCGGGGAGTTGCGCGGTGCGTGGCGTAACACAGCCGGCCGCCAGCACGGCGGCCGCCAGCACGGCGGCGCCGAGGCGCCTACTCGACGGCCGGGAAGACGCGTTCACGCACGTCGGCGAGCAGCTTGCTCTTCGGCGTCTTCTCTTCCGCGGCGACGAGCACCTCCATGGCCTCGTCCTCGCGATCGAGCGCGGCCAGCACTTCCACGATGTGGGCGGCGACCTCCGGGTCGTCGAACAGCGCGTAGGCCCGCTCGAGCTCCACGAGGGCCTCCTCGTTTCGGCCGAGCTTGTGCAGTACCCAGCCGAGGCTGTCGATGATCGCCGGGTTGTCCGGGTCGAGCTTGATGGCCTTCTTGATGTACTTCTCGGCGTCGCGGTAGCGATCCGTGCGATCGGCCAGCGTGTAGCCGAGCGCGTTCAGCGAGAGTGCGCTCTCGGGCCAGCGCTTCACGGCCGCCCGGTACTGCGCCACCGAATCGTCCACGCGATCCATGCGCAGCAGCAGTTCCGCCCGCCCGAGCATGACGCCCTCGGAATCAGGCCGGTAGGCGAGCACGCGATCGTAGTACTCGAGTGCTTCCGGGTAGCGTTCCATGGCGGCGAGCAACTGGGCCTTGGACTGGATCATGTCCACGGCGTACATCGGCTGGTTGCGCGCGAATTCCTCGAGCTTCGACATCGCCGTTTCCGGTGCCTGCCGGTCGATCGCGATCAGCGCGGCGGCACGGCGTTGCGACATTACCGCGTGCCCGCCGCTCGTCACTTTCGAATACAGGCCGATGGCCCGGTCCACGTCGCCGTGGTAATCGGCGATTCGCGCCAGGTAATACAGGGCGTCCATCGTGTGCTGGCCCGACGCGAGCAGGTCCTCGAAATCGTCGCGCGCGGCGTCCAGGTTTTCCTGCCGGAAATTGATGATCGCCATCAGGCGCAGCGCGTCGGGGTTGTTGCCCGTCTCGTACTGGATCTGGTTCACCTGGCTCAGCGCGTCGTCGTCGCGGCCCGCCGACATCATCAGGAGCGCGAGCTCCATGCGCGCGGCCGGGTCGGGTTGCGGGTCGTCGCCGATGATGCCGGCAACGTAGCTGATCGCTTCGTCTTCGTTGCCCTCCAGCAGCAGGATGCGGCCGTACAGCAGCTTCGTCCGCATGCGCAGCCACTCGCCCGGCTCGAGTTCCAGCGCGCGTTCGGCCAGCTTCTTTGCGTCCTTGATCTCGCCGGCCTGAACGGCGATGACCGCGGTCGCGTAATTCGCGGCCGGCGAATCCTTGTACGGCTTCGCGATCGCCTGCATGACCTTGTAGGCGGCGGCGGCGTCCTCCTCCTCGCCGAGGACCGCGGTCAGGGACAGCATCTGCTGGTCGACGTTGTCGGCCTCCTGTTCGTCGGCCTCGTCGCCGGTACTCGCGTTCTCCTTCTTTTCGAGCAGCTTCCTGAAGCTTCGGGTCGCTGCCCGCGTGTCCCCGGTGCGGAGTTGCAGGCGCGCCAGGTGAAAGAGCGCCTCGTCGCTGTCGGGCTGGAGCGCGATCCAGCGTTCGGCGGACTTCAGCGCCTCGGTGCTGAAGCCGTAGCTCGACGCGATTCGCGTTGCCTGGACCGCGATCTCGACGTTGTCGCTCTTCTCGGCGGCAAGGCGGTATTCGCGCGCCGCCTCGAGATACTCCGTCCGGTGCAGCGCGATCTCCGCCTTGTACAGGTGGGTGCTCGCATCGTCGTCGGGCGCCTCGCCGGCGACCCCCGCCCGAAGCGGCGCCAGCGCCAGCAATACCGCGAGTAGCAGGCCCGCAGGCGGCCATTGGATTCGTAGCGTCATGGTGTCCTTAGTTGCTCCGGTGTCCCGGCCGGCTCCCGCAGGCCTTGCCGGTCGCGAACTTCGTTCGCACGGAGATGATTGCCTTCATGGCGTATACAGACAAGGAACTGGGTCTTCAGTTCGCTTATGATACGCGTTGCCAACGTTTTTTCGCGCGACCCCGCCGGTTGCGCGCCGCTACCAGCTATGCCGCTGAAAATACTCGGGCTGAACCATACCACGGCACCTGTCGAAATTCGCGAGCAGGTCGTCTATTCCGGCGACGATGTCGGCAGGGCTCTCGGGTCGGTCCGGGGACTGGCCGGGGTCGACGAGGCCCTGTTGCTATCCACCTGCAATCGCACGGAATTTTACGTCATATCGGACGACGACGGGCATGCCCGGCTGACCGACTGGCTGGCCGGAGACCGACGCGTGGGCGCCGGGTTCGCCGATTCCCTGTTTATGAAGAGCGACGACGACGCGATACGCCACATCTTCCGCGTCGCCTGCGGGCTCGATTCGATGGTGTTGGGCGAACCGCAGATCCTGGGCCAGCTCAAGGAGGCCTACCGGCTCGCCGAGGCCAGCGGTGCGATCGGCAGCGGGCTCAGCCGCCTCATGCAGCACAGCTTCTCGGTCGCCAAGAAGGTCCGGACGGACACCGAGATCGGCGCGAGCCCGGTTTCCGTGGCCTACGCGGCGGTCAGCCTGGCGCAACAGTTCTACGCCAGCTTCCAGCGCCACACGGCGGTGCTGGTCGGCGCCGGCACCACTATCGAGCTGGTGGCGCGGCACCTGCACCGGCGAAACGTCGGCCGCCTGTTCATCGCGAACCGCAATGTCGAACGCGCACGCCGGCTTGCGCACGATTTCGGCGGTTTCGCAGTACCGCTGTCGGAACTGGCGGGCACGCTGCCGGAGGCGGACATGCTGATCAGTTCGACGGCCAGCCCGGACGCGGTCGTGAGCGTCGAGGCCATGCAGAGCGCGATCCGGCAACGCAAGCGTCGCCCGATCTTTGCCGTCGACATCGCCGTGCCCCGCGACATCGACCCCTCGGTGGCGGACCTCGACGACGTCTACCTCTACACCGTCGACGACCTCGAGAAGGTCATCCTCGAGGGCCAGAGCAACCGCGAGTCGGCGGCACTCGAGGCCAATCGCATTCTCGACGAGGAGATCGCCCGCTACCTGTCGATCGAGCGCTCGAAGCAGGTCGCCCCGGTCATCACGGCGTTGCGTGACCAGGCGGATGCGCTGCGCTCGGACGTGCTGGCCCAGGCCCGGCGCCGGCTGGCGCAGGGCGCGGACCTCCAGGAGGTCCTGGAATACGCAACCGCGTCGCTGATGAAGAAGATGCTGCACACGCCGAGCGTGCGCCTTCGCGAAGCCGGGGAAACCGGCGACGAGGAGACGATCGCCACGGCGCGAAACCTGTTCGGCGTCCGCGAGGACTAGCCTCGAGCGCCGGCCGGCGCCATGATGCGCCCACTCGAACCGCCCCACTGCCAATGAAAGACTCCATCCGCACCAAACTGGAAACCGTCCGCGACCGCTTCGAGGAAATCGCGGGCCTGCTATCGGAACCGGAAACGATCGCCGACCAGGCCCGCTTCCGCGACCTGTCGAAGGAGTACGCGCGCGTCGAACCGGTGGTCAAGCTGTTCAGCCGCTACGAAGCACTGTCGCGCGACATCGCCGCGGCCCGCGAGATGGCGGATGACAGCGACGCCGAGGTGCGGGAGATGGCTGAGCAGGAACTCGAAACGCTGGACGCGGAACGCGACGCGCTGCTGGTCGAACTGCAGAAAGCCCTGATCCCGCCGGACCCTTACGACGATGCCAACGTGTTCCTCGAAGTCCGCGCCGGCACCGGCGGCGACGAGGCGGCGATCTTCGCGGGCGACCTGTTCCGCATGTACACGCGCTACGCGGAGCAGATGGGCTGGCAGGTCGAGATCCTGAGCGAACGCGAAGGTGAGCACGGCGGCTTCAAGGAAGTCATCAGCCGCATCAGCGGCAACGGGATCTACGCCCGGCTCAAGTTCGAGTCGGGTGCCCACCGCGTGCAGCGCGTGCCGGCCACCGAATCGCAGGGCCGCATTCACACGTCGGCGTGCACGGTCGCCGTGCTGCCGGAACCGGACGACGTCGAGGAAGTCGACATCAACCCCGCCGACCTGCGCGTCGACACCTACCGCGCATCCGGCGCCGGCGGCCAGCACGTCAACAAGACCGATTCCGCCGTCCGGCTCACACACTTGCCCACCGGCATCGTCGTCGAATGCCAGGACGAGCGCTCGCAGCACAAGAACCGCGCGCGGGCAATGGCACTGTTGCAGGCCCGCCTGCTCGACGCGAAGATCGCGGAACAGGAATCCGAGCAGGCTCAGAAGCGCAAGCTGCTCGTCGGATCCGGCGACCGCTCGGAACGCATCCGCACCTACAACTTCCCGCAGGGCCGCGTCACCGACCACCGCATCAACCTCACGCTGTACAAGCTCGACGAGATCATCGCCGGCGACCTCGACGAGGTCATCCAGCCCCTCGTCAACGAGTACCAGGCCGACCAGCTCGCCGCGCTGTCGCGCTAACTACGATGAACCCAAAGCCTGGTCGAGATCGGCGATGAGGTCGTCGGCTGCCTCGATGCCCACGGACAGGCGAATCAGCGTGTCGTCGATGCCGAGCGCGGCACGCTCGGCGGCCGGCACGGACGCGTGCGTCATGATCGCCGGGTGATCGACGAGGCTCTCGACGCCGCCCAGGCTCTCGGCCAGTGCAAAGACCCTGCAGCGTTCGAGGAAGCGCCGCGCCTCGTCGAGCCCGCCCTTGATGAAGAAGGTCACGATGCCCCCGAACGCGTCCATCTGGCGCACGGCGAGCTCGTGCTGCGGGTGCGACGGCAGGCCCGGGTACAGCACGCGGTCGACGCGCGCGTCGTTTTCGAGCCACTCGGCCACGGCCGTCGCATTCGCGCAGTGGCGCTCCATGCGGACGTCGAGCGTCTTCAGGCCGCGCAGCGCGAGGAAGCTGTCGAACGGGCCGGCAATGGCGCCGATCGAGTTCGACAGATAGGCGAGCCGCTCGGCGAGCGCCGCGTCGCCGGTGACGGCCACGCCTCCCACCATGTCGGAATGGCCGTTGATGAACTTCGTGGCGGAATGCATGACGATGCCGGCGCCCAGCTCCAGCGGGCGCTGCAGGTACGGCGTCGCGAACGTGTTGTCCGTGACGACGAGAACGCCGTGCGCGGTCGCAACTTCGCAAACCGCCTCGATGTCGACCACCTTCAGCAACGGGTTGCTCGGGGTCTCCACCCAGATCATGCGCGTATTGTCGCGCAAGCCCGCCTTGACGACGTCCGGGTCGGTCAGGTCGACAAAACTGAACTCGAGCCCGGCGCTGCGCTCCCGCACATTGCTGAACAAGCGGCGCGTGCCGCCGTAGAGGTCGTCCATCGCCAGCACGTGCGAGCCGGCGTCGAGCAGTTCGAGGATCGTCGCCGTCGCCGCCATGCCCGACGCGAACGCGAACCCGTGCGTGCCGGCCTCGAGGTCGGCGATACAGCGCTCGTAGGCCTGGCGCGTCGGATTGTGCGTGCGCGAGTACTCGTAGCCCTTGTGCCGACCGGGACTCTCCTGCACATAGGTCGACGTCGCGTAGATCGGGGGCATGATCGCCCCGGTCGTCGGGTCGGGATGCTGCCCGGCGTGGATGGCACGGGTCGCGAAACGGTGTGTCTTGTCCTGCATGGGCGCCTCGCTGGGTTCAGATCTGTCGGCGCAGGTAGTTGAGTACGTCCGAGCGCGTGATCAGCCCGAGGAACTCGTCGCCGTCCATGATGGCAGCGTACGGCTGCACGCGCAGCATTGCCACCAGGTTGTTGATCGAGGTCGACTTGTCGAGCTGGATGAACGCGGATTCCATCGCTTCCTCGACCGTGGCGGTCATCAGCTCCGGGCGGCCGAAGACGAACTGCAGGATCGTGTCCTCGGTGATGACGCCGACGATCTGTCCTTCGTACATGACCGGGAGCTGCGAGAAGCCGGCGTTGCGCAGGCGATTGTGCGCCGTCGTCAGGATGTCGGTCGGCCCGACCGTGATCGTCGCGTGTTGCTCGTGCGGCCGGCCGATCAGGTCGCGCAGGTCGCCGTGGTCCTCGCGCTGGATGAAGCCCTGGTCTTCCATCCAGAAGTCGTTGTACAGCTTGGACAGGTACTTGTTGCCGGTGTCGCAGGCCAGCGTCACGACGGTCTTTGCTTCGGTCTGTTCCCGGCAGTAGCGCAACGCCGCGGCAAGCAGGGTGCCGCTCGACGACCCGGCCAGCAGGCCCTCGGTACGCAGCAGGTCGCGCGCAGTGGCGAAAGACTCGGCGTCGCTGATCGTGTAGGCCTTGCTCACCTGGCCGAAGTCGGCGATGTCCGGGATGAAGTCCTCGCCGATGCCTTCCACGAGCCAGCTGCCGCTGGGGCCCATCTCGCCCTTGTTGATGTAGTCGGCCAGCACGGAGCCCTCCGGGTCCGCGAGGACGATCTCCACGTCCGGCGCGTGCTCGCGCAGGTACTTGCCGATGCCGGAGACGGTGCCGCTCGAGCCCACGCCGAGCACGATCGCATCGAGCTGTCCGCCCATCTGCTGCACGATCTCGGGCCCGGTCGTCAGCTCGTGTGCCAGCGGGTTGTCCGGGTTGCCGAACTGGTTGATGAAGTAGGCGCCGCGCTCGTCCGCGATGCGCCGGCCGAGGTCCTGGTAGTACTCCGGGTGACCCTTGCCGACGTCGGAGCGCGTCAGCACGACCTCCGCCCCCATCGCGCGCAGGTTGAAGATCTTCTCCTGGCTCATCTTGTCCGGCAGCACGAGCACGAGGCGATAACCTTTCTGCGCCGCGACCAGCGCGAGGCCGAGGCCGGTGTTGCCGGCCGTGGCTTCGACGAGCGTGTCGCCCGGCCGGATGTCGCCGCGCGTCTCCGCCTGCTCGATCATCGAGATTCCGATACGATCCTTGATCGAACCGCCGGGATTCATGAGCTCGAGCTTCAGGAACAGGCGGCATGGCCCGGTATCCAGCCGGGTCAGTTCGAGCATCGGCGTGTTGCCGACGAGATCGAGGATGCTGGAGTACACGTTCATGCGGCGGCCCGTCGCCCTTGTGTTTCAACTGAAAGTGTCGCGCAGTGTACGCGAGCCGGGCGCCGCTCAGGAACCCCCGGAAGTTGCCTATGCCCGGTGACACGCGGATCGACACGTTGCTGGGCGACGCGACGTCGCGCCTCGACGCGGTCAGCGATTCCGCGCGGCTGGACGCGGAACTCTTGCTCGCGCGCGCGATCGACGTCCCGCGAAGCTACCTGTTCGCCCACCCGGAAGATGTGCTCGACGACGCGGCCGCAGACCGATTCGAGCACCTCCTGCAGCGGCGGCTGGATGGCGAGCCGCTGGCCTATATCGACGGCACGCGGGAATTCTGGTCGATGGAACTGATGGTCACGCCCGCCACGCTGGTGCCGCGCCCGGAGACGGAGATCCTCGTCGGGCTGGCCGTGTCCGCGCTTTCGCGCCGCGCCCCGGCGCGCGTACTCGACCTCGGCACCGGGAGCGGTGCCATCGCACTCGCCATCGCGCGCGAACGGCCGTCCGCATCGGTGACCGCGATCGACCGGAGCGAGGACGCGCTCGCCGTTGCGCGCGAGAATGCGCGCCAGCTCGACATCGCCAACGTCGAGTTCCTGGCCGGCGACTGGACGGCGCCGGTCAGGGATCGCGAGTTCGACCTCGTCGTGTCAAACCCGCCGTACGTGCGCGACGACGACCCGGCGCTGCTCGCGCTGCGCCACGAGCCGCGCGCGGCGCTCGCCGCCGGCCCGGACGGCCTGGACGCGATTCGCCGGCTCGCGCGCGAATGCCGCGAAGTGCTGGTGGTCGACGGCCTGCTGCTGTTGGAACACGGCGCTGCGCAGGCCGGACCCGTCGCCGACATCCTGGTGGCTGAAGGCTGGTCTGATGTCCGCGGCAGCAACGATTACGCGGGCTTGCCGCGCGTCACCGGGGCCCGGAATTCGTCCCGCGGCGCCCAGTGTGGTACATAGCCTGCCATTCAAAGCAAACCGGAACCCGAATGATCACGATCAAGACCAACCACGGCGACATCAGCGTCGAACTCTTCGACGAGAAAGCGCCGGTCACCTGCGAGAACTTCCGCCAGTACATCAGCGACGGCTTCTTCGACGGCACGATTTTCCATCGCGTCATCCCGAACTTCATGATCCAGGGCGGCGGCTTCGATGCCGAGATGCGCCAGAAGAAGACGCGCGACCCGATCAGGAACGAAGCGGACAATGGCGAAGGCAACCGGCGCGGCACGCTCGCGATGGCGCGCTCGATGGACATCCACAGCGCCACCGCGCAGTTCTTCATCAACTTGCGCGACAACGACTTTCTCAATCACGGCGACCGCGACTTCGGCTACGCGGTGTTCGGCGAGGTAACCGACGGGATGGACGTCGTCGACAGGATCGCCGGCGTGCGGACGGGCAGTCATGGCGGCCACCAGGACGTGCCGGTCGAGGCCGTCGAGATCGTCGAAGTCACGATCGACGGCTGACGCAGGCATATGGCGATCGGCGGGCGCGACTGGAAGTCCTTCGCCCTCGGACTCCTCGAGGCCGGCCTGGTCGTGACCGCGTTTTTCTCGGTCGCGACCGCGTTCGACGAATGGCACCGGCTGCTCGAGCTGTTCTCGCACTTCCGGCTGCAGTACCTGGCCGTCGCAACGCTGCTGACCATCGCTTTCCTGTGGCTGCGCTGGGCGGGCTACGTCGCGCTCGGCGTCGCGACGGTCGCGCTGAACGCCTGGTACGTCGTGCCGTGGTACCTGCCGGTCGAGCGGCCGCCGGCGGCAGACACCGACCTGCGCGTGCTGCATGCCAACGTGCTGGTGTCGAATCAGGATTCGTCCCGCTTCCTCGACCTCGTCGCCGAACGCAGCCCCGACGTCATTGTAATCCAGGAGCTGCCCGGCGCCTGGAGCACGACCCTGCAGGGCCTGAAGGCGGACTATCCGCACCAGGTTGTCGAGGAGCGCGCCGACCCCTTTGGCATCGCGCTGTTATCCCGCTACCCGGTGCGCTCGTCCGCGATCAACGCCGCGGCCCCGCTGAACCTGCCTGAGATCGTCGCCACGATCGGCGCGCCGGATGGCGACTGGCAGGTCTTGTCCGCACACCCGATGACGCCGGTCAGCGCGGCCGGGTTTGCCAACCGGAACCTGCAATTGCACGGCCTGGGAGAGCTCGCATCGAGGTCACCGCTTCCGCTGGTCATCGTGGGCGACCTGAACACGTCGATGTGGGGCCATCATTACCGGAAGTTCGTCGACGCGGCGCATCTTCGCAATGCGCGCGAGGGGTTCGGTGTGCGCCCGACCTGGCCGATATTCCTGCCGGTCGGGTTGATCCCGATCGATCACGTTCTCGTCTCGGGCGACGTGGCCGTAACGACGTTCGAAACCGGGCCCGGCATCGGTTCGGATCACCTGCCCGTATTTGTCACACTGCAGCGGAGAAAGCCCTGATGTCCCGATGGTGGCTCACGTTCAGCGCCGCCGTGCTCGGCACGCTCGGGATCACTGCCTCGTTCGTGCCGCACGAACTGCTCGACTTTTTGGACTCGCCTCCCGCCACCGCGGCGGTGCTGTCCGTGCAGCTGCTTGGCGCCGCGTGGCTCGCGCTGGCGATGCTGGACTGGGTGTCGCGTGGCACCGTGATCGGCGGCATCTACGGCCGGCCGCTCGTCGTGACGAACCTGACCTGTTTCGGCATCAGCACGATCGTCGTCGCGAAGCTCGTGCTGCAGGCGCCAAACGCGACGCTGGCGCTCCTGCTATGCGCGTTCGCGCTACCGGCGGCCGGTTTCGGCTGGTACCTGTTCAACCCGCCGGTGAACAACGGCTAGCAAGGCTACTCTTCCGTCGTGTCGAGGCCGAGTTCGAGCACGATCGGCCCGGTAAGTCCTTCCGGCAGGTTCGCGTCGTCGTCAAAGCGATTCCAGTGGCTGTTCGCGATGAAGAGGAAGCGGTCCCCGTCGACCTGCCCGAGGTTCGGCTCGTCGAAATCCGGCAGGTTCATCGCGAGAATCCGGCTGCCGGCAACGGCGCGGCCGTCGTCCGACAGGTAAAGGCGCGCAACGCGGTTCGGCCGGATGCCGTTCTGGATCGCAATGAGGTCCCTGCCGTGCCGGTACAACCCGTCGATGCCGTACGCGTTCGTCGCCGGGTCCGTCGACAGGCGCAATACCTCCCCGTCGGCCAGCGTCACGCGGAAAAGCCCGCCGATGTAATCGGCGACGTACAGGTAGCTGCCCGTCGCGTCGAGCACCATGCCCTGCGGCGAGCCGAGCGTTCCCTTCGGCACCAGTTCCGATAGCATCCTCGTCTGCGCATCCAGTCGGTAGACGATGCCGTCGGTCTGGTCCGCGAGGTAGACGTTGCCTTCCGAGTCGAAGGCGAGATCGCCCAGGACCTGGCGGCGGTCGTTGCGGGGTAACTCGAATTCGAGCCGCGCGTCACCGCCCGCCGGGTCGACGCTGAACAGGCCGTTGCGCCCCGCGTCTTCCAGGTCCCGCGGCTCGAGCTGCTCGATCGCCGAGCTGACGAACCACAACCGACCGTCGTGGAGGCGCATGCCGAACACGCTCCAGTGCGGCCCGGGACGCGTGACGACGCGGGCGTCGTAGTCGACGTGCACGATGGCGCCGTTGCGGATGCTGCCGAGATACACGCCGCCCTCCGGGTCGACCGCGATGCCTTCGGGCACGAAGTCGCCAGGCAGGTAGCGGTAGGCCACTTGCGCGTCGCCGATGGCGGACGACAGGGCCGCGGCGCGGGCGGCATAGTCGTCCCAGCCGGGCAGCGCGTGCAGCGGCTCGAACTCGGCGAGCCCGGCCGCGCCCAGGTCCACGTTCTGCGCAAGCAATGCTTCCAGCGCCGTGAGCGCGCCCGCAGGGTCACCGGCCAGCGTCCTGGCCAGCGCCAGGTTGAACAGCCCGCCGGCGAATCCCGGCCTCGCCTCGAGCGCGCGTTCGGCGGCGGCGCGCATCGCCGCGTAGTTCTGCGCCTGGTAGGCGGCGATCAGTTCGGCCCGCGCGTCGTTGTACGCGTCGGCCCGTGCATTGCCGGCAAATGCCGCGAGGAGGAGCGCCCCCGCGGCGAAGACATTGCGCCGGCGCTCAGGCCGCACTCTTCGCCCCCGGGTCGTAGCCCAGGTTCGGCGAGAGCCACTTCTCGGCTTCGTCCTCGGACATGCCCTTGCGCTCCGCATAGGACCGGAGCTGGTCGCGGTCGATCTTGCCAACCGAGAAATAGCGGGCCTCCGGGTGCGCGAAGTACCAACCGCTGACCGCGGCCGTCGGGACCATCGCGAAGGACTCGGTCAGCCGCAGCCCGATCGCGCGCTCGGCGTCGAGCAGTGACCAGAGCTTGGATTTCTCGGTGTGGTCGGGACAGGCCGGGTAGCCGGGCGCCGGGCGGATGCCGCGGTAGCGCTCGGCGATCAGCGCCTCGTTGTCCAGCGACTCGTCCGGCGCGTAGCCCCAATGCTCGAGCCGCACTCGCTCGTGCAGGTACTCGGCGAACGCCTCCGCGAGCCGATCGGCGAGCGCCTTCAGCAGGATCGCACTGTAGTCGTCGTGCGCCGCCTCGAAGCGGGCCACGTGCTCGTCGATTCCGATACCCGCCGTGACGGCGAATCCGCCGACGTAGTCGCCGAGGCCGGACGACGCCGGCGCGACGTAGTCGGCGAGACAGTGCTGCGCCATGCCCTCGGCCTTCGCCCGCTGCTGGCGCAGGTGGCACAGCCTCGCCTGCACGGACGCACGCCCGGCGCCGTCGTAGACGAGAATGTCGTCGGCATCGTCGGAATTCGCCGGCCAGAAGCCGAAGACCCCGCGCGCCGTCAGCCACTGCTCAGCGACGAGGCGGTCGAGCATGGTCATGGCATCCCGGTACAGGCTGCTTGCCGCCTCGCCGACGGTGCGGTCCTCGAGAATCGCCGGGAACTTGCCGTGGAATTCCCAGGCGTTGAAGAACGGCATCCAGTCGATGTAATCGCGCAGGGCCGACAGATCCACACTGTCGAGCACGCGCGTGCCGGTGAACCCGGGCGCCGGCGGCGTATAGCTAGCCCAGTCGAGTCTCGGCCTCGCCCGTCGTGCCGCGGCCAGCGACACCTGCGGCGCCAGCCTCTTGCTGCCGGCATGCCGTTCGCGCCGCCGCGCGTTGTCGTCGCGGTTCTTCTGCACCAGCGCGGCGCGCGTCGAGGTTTCGACGAGCGCCTGCGCAACGCCGACGGAGCGCGACGCATCTTTCACGTAGATAACGGGCCCCGTATAGCAAGGCTCGATCTTGACCGCGGTGTGCGCCGGCGATGTCGTCGCGCCGCCGATGAGCAGCGGCAGGTCGAAGTCCAGGCGTTGCATCTCGCGCGCCACGTTCACCATCTCGTCGAGCGACGGGGTGATGAGGCCCGAAAGGCCCACGATCTGCGCGCCTTCCTTGCGCGCCGCTTCCAGGATACGGTCGCAGCTCACCATGACACCGAGGTCGACGACCTCGAAGTTATTGCACTGCAGGACGACGCCGACGATGTTCTTGCCGATGTCGTGCACGTCGCCCTTCACCGTCGCGAGTACGATCTTGCCGTTGCTGCTGCGGCCGCCCTCCTTCTCCTCCTCGATGAACGGCACCAGGTGCGCCACGGCCTTTTTCATGACGCGCGCCGACTTGACGACCTGGGGCAGGAACATCTTGCCGTCGCCGAAAAGGTCGCCGACGACGTTCATGCCGGCCATCAGCGGGCCCTCGATGACGTCCAGCGGCCGCTCCGCGGCTAGCCGGGCTTCCTCGGTGTCGTCGATGACGAATTCGTCGATACCCTTGACGAGCGCGTGCTCCAGCCGCTTGTCGACGGGCCACGAGCGCCACTCGAGGTCCTGCTTGCGCGCGGGCCCGGCGGCGCCCTGGTCGCGGTAGGTTTCCGCGATCGTGAGCAGGCGCTCCGTGGCGTCCTCCCGGCGCGCGAGCACGACGTCTTCCACCGCGTCGCGCAAGTCCTTCGGCAGTTCCTCGTAGATTGCGAGTTGCCCCGCGTTGACGATGCCCATGTCCATGCCGGCGTGGATCGCGTGGTACAGGAACACGGAATGAATCGCCTCGCGAACGACGTTGTTGCCGCGGAACGAGAACGAGACGTTGCTGACGCCGCCGCTGACCATCGCGTGCGGCAGCGTCTCCTTGATCTTGCGCGTCGCCTCGATGAACGCAACGCCGTACTCGGCATGCTCCTCGATGCCGGTCGCGATCGCGAAGATGTTCGGGTCGAAAATGATGTCCGCCGGCTCGAGACCGACGCGTTCGACCAGGGTCTCGTAAGAGCGGCGGCAGATTGCGACCTTGCGTTCGACCGTGTCCGCTTGCCCTTGCTCGTCGAACGCCATGACGACGACCGCCGCCCCGTAGGCCCGGACGAGCCGGGCCTGCTCGATGAACGCGTCCTCGCCCTCCTTCAGGCTGATCGAGTTCACGACGGCCTTGCCCTGAACGCACTTGAGCCCCGCCTCGATGACCGACCACTTCGACGAGTCGATCATGACCGGGACCTTCGCGACGTCCGGCTCGGACGCGATCAGGTGCAGGAAGCGCACCATCGCCTTCTCCGAGTCGAGCATGCCCTCGTCCATATTCACGTCGATGACCTGAGCGCCGTCCTCGACCTGCTGCCGGGCGACGGCGACCGCCTCGGCATAGTCGTCCGCCTCGATGAGCTTTCGGAACCGGGCCGAGCCGGTGACGTTGCAGCGCTCGCCGACGTTTACGAACAGATCCTCGGGACCGATGTTCAGCGGCTCCAGCCCCGACAGACGGCACTCGACCGGCAGCGCCGGCACGGCACGCGGCGCGATGCTGTCGACGGCCTCGCGGATGGCGGCGATGTGCTCGGGCCGCGTTCCGCAACAGCCGCCGACCATGTTGACGAGCCCGCTCTGCGCGAACTCGCCGACGATGGCCGCCATCGTCTCCGGCGTCTCGTCGTACTCCCCGAACTCGTTCGGCAGGCCGGCGTTCGGGTGCGCGGAGACGCGCGTGTCGGCAATCCGCGCAAGCTCCGCGATGTGCGGCCGCAGTTCCTTCGCGCCGAGCGCGCAGTTGAAGCCGATCATGAACGGCTGCGCGTGGCGCACCGAGTTCCAGAAGGCTTCGGGCGTCTGCCCGGAGAGCGTGCGCCCGGAGGCGTCGGTAATCGTGCCGGAGATCATGACCGGCAGGCGGGTCCCGGTGCTCGCGAATGCGGCCTCGACCGCGAAGATCGCGGCTTTCGCGTTCAGCGTGTCGAAGATCGTCTCGATCATCAGGAAGTCCACGCCGCCCTCGATGAGCGCGACGGCCGCTTCCTCGTAGGTCTCCGCGAGCGCATCGAACGAGATATTGCGGAAGCCGGGGTCGTTCACGTCCGGCGAAATCGACGCCGTGCGATTCGTCGGTCCGAGCACGCCGGCGACGAAGCGCGGCACGCCGCTGCGCTGCGCCGCCTGGTCCGCGCAATCGCGCGCGATGCGCGCCGCCGCGGAGTTCAGTTCGCCGACAAGTGACTCCATGCCGTAGTCGGCCATCGACGGCGCGTTCGAATTGAACGTGTTCGTCTCGATGATGTCCGCGCCGGCGTCGAGAAAACCCCGGTGGATCTCTTGGATCACCGACGGGCGCGTCAACGACAGCAGGTCGTTGTTGCCCTTGAGGTCACTGGCCCAGTCGGCGAAGCGCTCGCCACGGTAATCCTCTTCGCTGAGACGATAAGCCTGGATCATCGTGCCCATCGCGCCGTCCAGCAGCAGGATGCGCGACTCGAGCGCGGCCATCATCGCGGCGATGCGTGCGTTGCGTTCCATGCCCTCTCCTCAGGCCGCCTGCTTCGCGCGCACACCCAGCGCGTGGCAGATCGCGTAGGTCAATTCCGACCGGTTCAGCGTGTAGAAATGAAACTCGTCGACGCCTTCCGCCTGCAGGCGGCGCACCTGCTCGATCGCGACGCTCGCCGCGATCATCTGCCGCGTCTCGTCGTCATCGTCGAGACCACTGAAGCGCTCGACGAGCCAGTCGGGCACGGTCGCGCCGCAGCGCTCGGCGAAGCGCTGCAGTTGCGGGAATCGCGTGATCGGCAGGATGCCGGGCACGATGGACGATTCGATGCCGGCGGTTGCACACAGGTCGCGGAAACGCAGGAACACGTCGGCATCGAAGAAGAACTGCGTGATCGCACGGTTGGCACCCGCGTCCAGCTTGCGCTTCAGGTTGTCGAGGTCGGCCAGCGCGCTGCGCGCCTCCGGGTGCACCTCCGGGTAGGCGGCAACGGAGATGTCGAAATCGGCGATGCGTCGCAGGCCCGCCACCAGGTCGGCGGCGTAGGCGTAACCGTCCGGGTGCGGTACGTAGTCTTTCGCGTCGGCGGGCGGGTCGCCGCGCAGTGCAACCAGGTGGCGGACGCCGGCGTCCCAGTACTCGCGTGCGATGTCGTCGATCTCGCCGCGCGCTGCACCGATGCAGGTCAGGTGCGGTGCCGCGGTCAGCGCGGTTTCTTCCGCGATGCGCGCCACGGCCGCGTGCGTGCGCTCGCGCGTCGAGCCGTCGGCGCCGTAAGTGACAGACACGAAACGCGGCGAAAGCGGTGCCAGCCGCTTGATCGACTGCCACAGCGTCTCGTTCATGGCCTCCGTGTTCGGCGGGAAGAACTCGAAGGAAACCTGTGCCGGGCGTGCCATGCGCCTTACCTCTCTTAACTGTCAGGCCGCTTCCGCGTTCGCGTCTGCGAACGTGGCAACGGCGAGTACCCAGTGCGGGTCGTTGACCGGCAGCGGCTTGGGCGCGGACAGGCGCAGCCCGGCTGCCCGTGAAACCGTTACGAAGCCGGCCGCCACGTCGGCGACCTTCGTGCCCTCCACCGACGACAGCATCAGCAGCCGCCCGCTCGGCCCGAGCAGCCGGCGCGCCTCGACGACCGCGGCCAGCGGGTCGTCGGCGCCGTTCAACACGTCGTCCAGGATCACGGTGTCGAACTCGCCGTCCTCGAACGGCAGGTCGTACATGTCGCCCTTGCGCAATGTGCAATTCGGCAGGCCGGCCAGCAGCACCTCCGCGCGGGCGAAACGCCGCGCGTCGGCATCGATGTCCACGCCGACGGCCCGCTGCGCGCGCGACGCCAACAACTTGAGAATCCGCCCGTGACCGCTGCCGATGTCGAGCAGGTCGCCGAGCGGTGTCGACACAGTGAGTTCCACGAGCGCGCGGTGCAGGCTGCGGTCCTCGGGCGACGGCTCCGGTGTCGCCGCGCCCCGCCGGAGCTCCCGGAGGCGCTCGAAGTCGCGCTGGAATTCCGGTTCGTCCCCGGGGAACAGCGCCAGCAGGCGCCGAAGCGTGCGGCCGTCGGCACCGCGCGACGGCGCGCGGTAGTAGACGTAGTGCCCGTCGCGAAAGCGCGCGAGCAGGTTCGCGTCGCACAGGCTCTTCAGATGTTGGGAAATCCGTGGCTGGCTCTGGCCGACCACGTCGGTCAGCTCCGAGACGCTGCACTCCCCGCGCACGCACAGCGCCACCAGCCGCAGGCGGACCGGGTCCGCCAGGGCCTTGAGCTTCGCGAGCTGTGCCTCGGTCTCTTGCTCCATTAATAAATAACGATTTATTTATATATTGGCGACGAAGCATACCACCAAATGGCGGACGGCAACAGGGCGCACGAAATCCCTGGCCTTTCCCCGCCTCTTCCGGCCAACACGGCCGTCGGCTTGCTCTGATTCGGCGGACCCATTGGGCCTCCTGTCCCAGATACGTACCGAAAGGAGAACGTCGTGAGACTGATCCTGGTTCCCGCTCTTCTCGCGCTGGCATCCTGCGCATCCCATTCAACGACGGACCTCGATGAGCGGCTGTCGAGCTGGTCGGGGGCGTCGGTCCACGAACTCGCTGCCGCGCTGGGCGAGCCGACGTCGGTCGCGGACGACGCCTGGGAATGGCGCTACACCGGTCCCGGCATGCAACCTGCCACAACGTCCTTCGCTTCTGCGCCAACCTCGGGTGCCCAGTATGTGGGCTCTACGACCGGAACGGCTTCATCCGGGGGGTTCGAGGGCAAGTCCTGGCCCCGCGGCCTCGACACGAACGTTGCGCGGAAGGAGTGCACCTATCGCGCAAAGCTTGAAGGAGCTCGAAGGTGTCAGGTTTATTTTTCCGACGGTCCGCGGAGAACGGAATTGCGCAGGCCAGTCCGTGACGCGTGGATACTTCAAATAAGGTGTCAAATAAGGTGTCAGGTTTATTTTTCTGGTGCCTCGAGATGTGGCCGAAGATAAGCCTGGCATTCATTCTCGATACTAGACCTGACACCCTTTTCCCTCATTCTGGCGGCGCCGAGGAAAATAAACCTGACACCTTTAGGGACACTCTACTGACCTTTCGCCAAAAAAGTCGGGCCCGCCTCTTTCGAAGCGGGCCCGCCGGGTCGAGCAATCTTCAGGGAAAAAAGTGTGAGGTTTATTTTCCTCGGTGCCCCCCCGGAATGAGGACGAAGACAAGCTTGGCACTCCTCGTCGAAAACAAACCTGACATCTTTTTCCCTTGATTTCACCGTTGCTCTTGCCGTTCCCATGCACGGGATACCGACTAGACCGATGGGAAGGCAGCGTCGATCTCGGCGAATACGCGGGCAACTGTGGATTGAGGTTCACGGTCTTCTCTGGCTGAGCTCGGTCTTCCAATGGCTCACTCCCGCCGGAAGTAGCCTCTCAGGCGATTTGGGCTACACTTTCCACAAGAGGTGTCAGGTCAGCTATTCAGTAGCTGTCCAGACGATTGATATGACACCGTTTGCCGAGGAGCGGGATGACCGTCGACACCCGGACAGGATTTCGCTTTGGCGAATGGGAAGCGTATCCCCTGCGCAACCTGCTGGCCGGCCCGGCCGGCGAAGTCCGAGTGGAGCCGAAAGTCATGCAGCTGCTCGAGCGCCTCGCAGCGCGCACCGGCGATGTCGTCGAACGTGACGTGCTGCTTGAGGAACTCTGGAGCGGCCGCGCAATGTCGGATGAGCCGCTGACGCGATGTATCGCGACACTGCGGCGCGTGCTCGACGACTCCGCAAAGGACCCGGTGTATGTACAGACGATCCCGAAACGCGGATACCGGCTGGTGTGCCCGGTCGAAGCGCTGCAGCCGGCGACGCAACAAGCTATCGCCTCACCTAAAGACATCGTGGACCGCCGCCGACTGGTCAGGGCGGTGACCGCCGTGTTGGCCGTCGCCATCGCCATCTACGCCGGTTATCGCGCGTTTCATCACCCTGACGCCCAGGCAACGCAGCCCGTGGCGAATATGGCAAAGCCTGCCACCGCACCTGCCCACTCGGTCGCAGTATTGCCGTTCGCGAACCTGAGCCCGAATCCCGACAATGAATACCTGTCGGACGGGTTGGCCGCCGAGTTACTCAACCGCCTGACGGCGATCCCCGAACTCAAAGTGGCGGCCCGCACGTCCGCGTTCGCATTCAAGGGACATGACAGCGACATTGCGGAGATTGCCGGACAACTACATGTGGCCCACGTACTCGAGGGAAGCGTTCGGCAATCCGGCGACCGGTTGCGCATCTCCGTACAGCTGATCAATGCGGAAGATGGGTACCACATCTGGGCGAATACGTGGGAGCGCCCGTTCACTGACGTGTTCGAGATCCAGGACGAGGTCGCTGCGGCCGTCGTCAACTCCCTGCGCGTCGAGCTGTTGAATCCGCCGAAAGCCGTGGAGCGCACCGACCCGGAGGCATACCGGCTCTACCTGCGAGGCAGGGAAAGCTACTTGGGCAAGGCAGAGCGTGATGTCGGCAGGCAAGAGCCAAGCTGGCTGGACGACGCCCTGTCACACGTCACGCATTCGCTCGCGATCGACCCGGACTACGCACCGGCATGGAGCCTGCTCGCCGCAATTCAATTCAACCAGGCGCAGTGGATGACCGGCGACCCGACCGAAACCTATGCGCGAGCGAGCGCCGCCGCGGAGCGAGCGCTCGACCTCGATCCCTCGGAGCATTATGCCCTGTCGACGTTGGCCGCGATCGACATCGTATGGGGCTGGGACTACGAGTCTGCGGCGCGCCGGTACAGGCAGGCGCTGGACATTGGATCCGGACACCCCGACGTGCTCGATCGCATCAATGTCATGTACAGCTGGCTATCGTACCCGGCGCCGACGTTCGTCCGCGACCTGCCCGATCGCGATCCGCTCAATGCCGGACCAGTGCTGAACGATGCACTTGGCGCCTGGAAGGAAGGGCGCTTCAACGATGCAAGAGAAAAGCTCGCCGTCGCACGTCGGCTCGCACCGAATGCGATTCGGCTGCACGTGTTCGAGGCGCTGTTTGCGTTCGACGAGGGCGACTACGCAACAGCCGCGCGTCTGGCCGGAGACCTCAACCCGGTGCTTGAATTGTGTTCCCTCTACCGTATGGGGCGTATCAAAGAAGCGCAGGCCGGACTCGACGCGCTCAAGTCGGAGGGCCCGCAGGCATACTTGGCGATCGCCAACGTCCACGCCTGCTGGGACGAGCCCGATCGCGCATTCGATTGGCTGCAGCGCGCCTTCGATGCGCACGATCCGCGCGTGATGCTGATCCGGAGCATGCAGCTGTTCGAAAACCTGCAGGACGACCCGAGGTGGGAGAAGTTCCTGGACCAGGCCGGTATCGCTGACGAAATCGTCGAACGCGTGGACCACATTATTCGTGGCGGGGCGTCATAAAAGAATGTCGGCCCCGTTTACAGGGCCGACATGTGGGCCAAGCCAATCAATCGTCCAGCAATTCGATCTGGGAACCTTCTGTCATTGCGATGGACGACGGGTCATCGACTGACGAGCGCTTCGCGACAAGGTCGTCTAGCAGGCCCGAGTTTCCGTGCGCAACCAATCCGATATCACGTGACTTCAGGCCTTCAAGGTACTCGTCGATGCGCTCAGGGCGCGCGCGGTCAAAGTCCTCGCGAGCACCGTCAAAGTCGCCGTGGAAGGCTCGCAAGACACCCCGATTGTTGTATGCGGTTTCGCCAGGATAATTTTCAACTGCTTCGGCACAGACTTGCGAGGCCTCCGCCAGCGACGAATCGATGATGTAAGCACCACATAGCGTAGCGAGGACATAGCCCCTGTCGGAATCGCCGGAATCGAGCTCCTGTTTCAGTATCTCGATTCCTTCGCGGACATTGCCGGCGGTGACTTCTTCGACGCCCGGCACGTTCTCGAACCCAACTCGAAATGGAAATTCATCGGCCCGGCTCGTGATTGGCGTGGCTATCAGCGCGAAAGCCAAGGCAGCCAAGACTGCATGCGGTATCAGCTTTTTCATGTACTTTACTCCTGTGGATTTGGCAAGCGGGAGTCATGCTTCCCGGGTACCCACTCTGGAGCAGTCAACACACAAGTAACTGATCTTGTTATCCTTTTAATATCGCAAAAGATGAAGATTCCTGTGGGAACATCGAAATCCTGCCGTCCGAGGGAGCTCCGGCGTGTGATGGTGTTGAAAAAGGTGTCAGGTGAGGTGGTCAGGGTTTAGCGGACACATCCAATAGGTTCTAAAGTGCCCGAAGGAGGTGTTCGATGACACGTCAACGGAAGAAGTTTATGCGCCGTGAGAAGCTGGAAGTGGTGCGGCAGATAGAGCACGGCGAGAAGAAACTGAGCGAGGTGGGCCGGGAGCTGGGTGTGGCGTCCTCCACGGTGAGCGCGTGGCGGCAGGAATGGCAGGAACTGGGTAGCAAGGCGTTTCCTGGCAAAGGCCAGGGCAACAGCAAGGATGAAGAGCTGGCGCGACTGCGGCGAGAGAACGCCTCGCTAAAGGAGGACAACGAGATTCCAAAAAAAAAGCGGCAGCGTACCTCGCAATGGATGCTCGGTGAGGTACGCGATCATCGAGCGGCAGCGGAAGCAGCACAGCGTTGCGCGCCTGTGCCGCTGCCTGGGGGGCAGTCGCTCAGGCTATTACTGGAAAAAGGTGTCGAAAAAGGTGTCCGAAAAAGGTGTCAGGTTTATTTTCCTCGGCGCCCCAGAATGAGCGAAAAGGGTGTCAGGTTCAATGTCGAGATGGAGTGCCAGACTTGTCTTCGGCCACATCTCGGGGCATCAGAAGAATATACCCGACACCTCTAGGCGACACCTCTAGGACACATCTCGGTGCACCAGAAAAATAAACCTGACACCTTTAGGAGGAAAATAAACCTGACACCTTTAGAGACACCGTTGGACCAGACACCTTCGAACCAACTTCAAAGCACGCCGCAATCCGCTGCGCGTTCATACACGCGGCAAGAGATCGCGAACAAGGGACACGCCGCCATGTACGCCGTGCGAATCCCCTGTTCGCGAGAATGCTTCCTGCGGTGGTTCATTTGCCGGTCATCCGACCCTGCAGCTCGCCGCGCGTCGTCAGAACCGAGACAACACGATCCTGATCGTCATATTCCACCACGACTCGCTGTCGTCGACCCTGGTACGCCTCAATCGGACCCCCGACAAGTTCCCAAAGCCCGAAAGTAAACAGGCTCGCCGTGGCGTGCCCGGTCGCGCGGGCCGCGCTTGGCTGGGTTCTGGCTTCAACGATGTAGAGATCGACCGTGACGCCGTCGGTTCTGCGAACCGTCTCTGCCGGTGACCCCAGCATTCGCTCCATGTCGTCCCTGGTTTGCTGTCTCTTGACCACAACCATGTCCGGGCCGTTCTGTCCCTGGGCCGCCATGTTGGCTGCGCACCCCTGAAGCAGAGTCGCTGCAATCACAATGCACGCAAGAATTTTCATTGTTCCTCTCCTTTGACAGATTTGTTGGTTCAGAAGCGATAGGAAACGCCGAGGTTGACCGTCAGAGGGTCAAAAGAAACCGTCGTCGCGCCGGCCACGTCTCGCTCTGAAATGCTCATGTCGACGTCGAGGTAGTTTGCTTCGGCCAACAGCGACCACCGGCTGCCGCCGAACCGGTAGTTGAAACCTATCGTTGCGCCCCAGGCGAACTTGTCGTCCACTTCAAACGCTGTGCTCTGGCCATCGAGATCGAGATCAAAATCACCGAACATAACGTAAGCGACTCGCGGCCCAACGTAGAACTCGGCACTCTCGGTGTTGAGCAGGTAGAGATTGACGCCCGCCGACAAAGGCAGGAACCCCGGCCCTTCGCCGATTTCTTCGTTGCTGCTGTTGACCGAGCTTTCGACTTCGGGCGACCTGGCGTACGCAGCACCGAATTCGATGCCGAGCAGATCAGACCACCGGTACTCGATCGCGAGTGCCACGCCCAGTTCCGCATTGCCGCCTGCCGACACCCGGCCACCACCCGGCGTTTGCACGGAGAACGGCTCATCGGCGTCGACGAGCACCAGGCTCGTCTTGATGCTCCATCGAGTCGGCTCCTCCGCGTTCGCGACGTTTTCGAAGCTCGACACCGCCGCAAGTGTCAGAAGGACCATCAGTGTCAGGGGGATGCGATTGCAGACTGCTTTCATTTCTATATCCTCGTTCAAGTAGGAGAATGGAGGACGCAGTCTATTTCTGGACCCGGCGCTGACGCAGGTGTCACTTGTCACGATCTGGAGCCGAAGTATTCGTGACATTTGTCAGTACTCTCCGGCGACGCAAGGGTAGAGAATGCAGTCTCTGAGGAGGCAACCTGAATCGTGACAAAGAGATCGTCAACTGAGCTCTACGTAGGAGCGCTTGTCTGGCTACTGTCGGTCGTGATCGCCTTCGTCTTCTGGGTCAACGGCGACAGCGATATTGCGCTCGCCCTTACGCCGGCATCAGGGGCAACTGCAGCAGCCCTGTTCTTGCTTTACCTCGCCGGATACTTAATGACTTTCGGCAAACCGGGTGGAGAACAGGGCGGTCGCCGCCATGTGACAGGCCTGGCGATAGCGGCATTCGCCGCGGGAGTACTTTCCGCGGCATTCTTTGTCTACGGAATGATTGGCTGCATGTTCATGATGCTTGTCGTGCAGTTGCCGGCGCTGGTCAACCAGAAGCAGGCTATGGCAATCGCTGTATTGATACCTGCAGTGTTTGTATCCCTCGACTACGTCAGCACGGGCGAGTTCCTTTTCGCCAACATTGCGCTGTTTGGCGTCGTCAACATCCTTGCGCTGACGATCAGCTATCGTGCGATTGCTGAGCAGGCTGCGAAGCGACAGTCCGAGCAGCTCGTCCGCGAACTCAGGGCGACACAAATGCTCCTGAGCGCAACCACGAAGCGCGACGAGCGCCTTCGTATTGCTCGAAATCTGCATGACATCCTCGGCCATCAACTGACGGCGCTGAACCTTCAGCTTGAAGTGGCTATTCATGTTCCGGACGACCAGAAGCACGAACACATAGCGAATGCCAGGAGAATCGGCACGAACCTGCTTTCAAACGTTCGCGATACCGTTTCCGAGTTTCGTGGTGAGAAAGACCTGGGACTTGGCCAGGCGCTGGGCGCCCTGGTAGAAGACATCCCGAACCTGGATGTCAATCTGAACATTGACTGGGATGAGTCTCTCGTGAACGAACGGCACGCAGAGGTGATACTCCGATGCGCGCAGGAAGCGCTGACGAACACGATGAAGCATTCAGATGCCGACCGTTGTGAGATATCCGTGTCGAGCGACGATCAGGACTTGACGCTCACTGTAATAGATGACGGAAGCGTAGATGGCAAGATCGAGCCCGGCAACGGGCTGAGCGGAATAACGGAGCGGGTCGAAGATATCGGTGGCCGACTTCGATACGGTGCCTGCGGCACCGGGTTCTGCCTGCAGGTCGCGCTTCCGATAGGTGACGACTGAATATGGCGATCAATCTCCTACTTGTAGACGACCAGAACCTGGTCAAGATGGGAATCTGCAGCCTCCTGGAGTTGAGCGGCAACATCAAAGTTGTCGCCCAACTCGAAGACGGAAGCGGCGTACTCGCAGCCATAGCGGAGCACGAGCCAGACATCATGCTCCTCGATATCCGTATGCCGAATATGGATGGACTGGAAGTTCTTGCGGCAATGCAGGAGCAGGGCATCTCTGTTCCTACGCTCATTCTCACGGTTTTTGACGAGCATGAACTGGTACTCAAGTGCATGAAACTCGGCGCGCGCGGCTTCTTGCGAAAAGATGTAAGCCTGGACGCGCTGATCGATGCAATCGAAGCGGTTACGGCAGGTCAGCTATGGATTCAGCCGGCCATTACGAATCACGTGCTGGACAACGAGGAGTATATTCAGCCGAAGAGCACCGACGTGCTCGAATCGCTGACAAACAGCGAGGTTCAGGTACTTCGATTAGCGGCCGCCGGCTACTCGAACAACGAAATCGCTGACGCCATTCACAAGTCCGCAGGCACCGTACGAAACCAGATGTCGTTCATACTTGCAAAGCTGCAGGTGCGCGACCGAACAAGGGCGGTCCTGAAGGCGATCGAGCATGGACTCATCTAGTTTCGGGAAGCGATCCGGCGCATTCAGCTTTCCCGGCTTGCCGACTATCGTCCATCCCTTTGCAGGAGAGCCTCGGGCCAGGAGGCGAGGGTTCGCTTGCGCAGGACTGTTGCTGCTCATGGCACTCGGCACAGCGTTGTTCACGACGGCTGCAGCCGACGATTCGCTGCTCGTCTTCAACGCGGTGCTGATATCCGGCACGGATCCTGCGCCCCTGCCTGACTCCTGGGTGAAGATCAGTGATGGAGTCATCGTTGCGACCGGCCGCGGCAAGCCTGACCGGGGGGCCAGCCAAACAATTGATGCCCGAGGTCGCTTCCTGATCCCTGGCCTCATAGACAGCCATGTACACCTCTATCATGCGACCGGCCTGAAACGAAAGTACGCAACAGACTTCGAAGACCTTCGACGCGACTTCATGGAGCAGCAACCGCGGAGCTTCCTGTTTCACGGTTTTACGACCGTCGTGGAGTTGAATGCAGATGCAGACACGAACCGCCGCTTTGAAAGTGCACCCCTGCACCCGCGGCTGGTTCATTGCGGACAAGGTGTCATACTGAGCGACGGGTTCATGGCGCTGGATGTGCCTGGGGGTGACCTCGAACAGGCATACCCCGGGTACCTGGTCGACCACTACGCGAAAGGCATTGCCGCCGACGAGATCGATCCGGCTCATACACCGGCGGCAGCGGTCGACTTCGTTGCAAAGTCCGGGGGCCGATGCATAAAGATCTACTACGAAGAGGCGCTGTGGTGGCCGGGCGAACGACCGGAGTTCTCCTTGCCGAGCCACGAGATTATCCGCGAGCTGGTTGAAGTGGCTCACGCCAGGGGTCTGCCTGTTCTGCTGCATGCGACGACGCCACGAGGACACCGATTCGGCCTTGAAGTCGGCGTGGACGTGATTGTTCACGGAATGTGGGAGTGGCCGGATCAGCCTTTTGATGCGCCCACCCTGCGCACCGATTACCGCGAGGTCGCGAATGCCGTCAGCGTCAGCGGGACGTGGCTGCAACCCACGTTCACGACGATCCGCACCACAGGATCGATGTTCGATCGACGCGTGCTCCTGGCGGATGGGTGGCAGAACGTAGTGCCGCCTTCATACATGCATTACCTGCAGACTGAAGCCCAGGCGCAACGCGACGACTTCCTGAACATGTTTGCCCACTATTTTCCCGACGGGACGACTGAAGAAGACATGCCGGTGCTCCAGCAGGCCTTTCGGGATCGCTACTCCCGCTTGATTATCGACATGGTCAATAGTGGCACCGGACTGTTGTTCGGCACAGACACTGCGGTGGGTGGATTCGGGTGGGCAGCACCGCCGGGGCTCGCCGGGTATTGGGAAATCAAACATTGGATTGACGCTGGTATCGCGCCTGCCGAAATGTTCGAGGCGCTAACGATCAACAATGCCGTTGCACTTGGACTCGCCGATGTCATCGGGACTATTGAACCGGACAAGCATGCAGACCTCCTCTTGCTCCGCGAGAATCCGCTCGCCTCAGCGGAAGCCTACAATACGATCGACATCGTAGTTCTTGGCGGCCAGGTGATCGAGCGCGGCGACCTGGCCTACCGGACTCCCGACGACTAGAGTCCCGAGTCCGCGGAGAACTCAGCTTGCAGCGCTCTGGTGGCATCCTCTGGGAACTAACAGGCCCGCCTCTTTCGAGGCGGGCCCGTCGAGTCGCGCCAGATTCAGCCAGAGGGCATCAGAACCAGGTGCTGACGCTCAGTATGACCGCGCGGCCCATGATCGCATCGGCTGGATACACACCGAGCGGCATATTGTTCACCGAGTTACCCAGGAAGGCGTCATCGTCGATCAGGTCCGGCGCCTCGTCGAACGCGTTCTCGACGGTCAGGAATGCCCGCCAGTTGTCCGCGTTGTACGCCAGGCTGAAGCTGTGTGACAGGTAGCTCCCGATGAAAGCAACGTCGTCGTCCGTAAGGCCGGCGTCTTCGCGTTGCTGCGGCGTGTCCTCGGCATCGGAGAAGTACGTTGCGCGATGGCTCACGCTCCAGCTCCCGATATCGAGGCCGAGTACGGACTGCACGCGCCATTCCGGGACGCCGATCGAGCCGACCAACTCGTCGGCCGTTTCGAGGAACAGGCCCTCCGTGTACTCCAGCGCCCGCGTGACATCCATGTTCCAGGTAAACGTCGTGCCGCGGCTGAACAGGTCGAAGTCCGTCGTCAGCAGGGTCGAAAAACTGATGTCTTCGTAGTTCTCGATCTCGATGTTTGCCACTGACTGGTCGACAGTGGTCAGGAAGCGCTGGTCGGGGGCCGCTGCAAGATTGCGATTGACGCGCGCGCACAGCGGGTCCGACAAACCGACGCTCGTGTAGCACTGGTTCAGGATGAAGCCCGGCGTCGGTTCGGCGACGGCGTCCGTGATCTCGATGTTCGTGTAGTCGATCGAAATCTGGAAGTCGAAGGAATCGGTCCAGGGCTGACCGAACACGAGGCCCACCGTCCAGGAATCCGAGGTCTCCGGGCGCAGATCGTCCGCGCCGCCCGACAGCGTGCCGACGCTGGGCGCGCCATCCTCGCCGAGCGTGTACGGGTCCACGCCTTCCGAAATGCAGTTGTCGATGATCGTCTGCGACCGGTCGTCGTCTTCCGGCGGCGGCGCAATGCACGGGTCAATGAATGCGTTCGTGAAGCCCGTCTGGTCCGCGATGAACAACTCCTTCAGATTGGGAGCGCGGAACGACGTCCCCACCGTACCCCGGAACCTCAGGTAGTCCGTCACGTCCCAGTTCGTCGTCACGCGCCACGTATCCTCGGTACCGAAAAACTTGTCGTCGGATACCCGGTACGACAGATTGACACCGACGTCCTCGGCCAGCGCCATGCCGGCCAGCACGGGAATGTCGAACTCCACGTAGATCTCGCCGATGTCGGTCCGGCCCTTCGTGTCACCCTCGGCAGAACGGCCCCACGCGTTGTTCTCCTCGATATTGATGTCGACGTCCGAGAAAATGCTGTCCTCGCGGTACGACGCACCGATGAACGCGCCAACCGGCCCGGCCGGCAATTCGAACAGGTCTCCGGTCATGCCGGCTTCAAGCGCCATCTGCGTGACTTTCGTCGTGTTGTTGACGCGCGCGACGAGGTAGTCGTGCGCGGCACCGAAGCTGCCGTCGACGAGGAATTCCGGGCCGAACAGGTTGATCGGCACACACTCGGGGGCGAAGCTGCCGAACAGATCCTGAGAACCGTTCGGGCAGTTGTTCAGCGAGTTCGTCAGCCGGTCGTTGCGGACGATGTCGAAGTAGTTCGCACCTTCGCTGCGCGTGTAGCCCACCGACATGTCGTAGGTCCAGCCCTGCATTGACCCGACGCCGTCCAGGAACGCAACATCACCCTGCAGCCCGAGCACATAGCGGTTGTACGTGACCGACGTGGAATCCACGTCACTCCGCGAATTGCCGTCATAGGCCACCGTCACGACGTCGGCGCCGAACGGGTTGAAGGCGTTGGCCGCCGGGACCTGCGGAAAAAACTGGCCGTCGCCGCCGTGCGCGTCCTGCTTCCGGTTCGAGTTCAGAACCTGGAAGTACACGGACGAATCACCGAACGACTCGAGGTCGTACTCGATGCTCGCGAATGCCGACCACTTCTCCGTCGGCGCCCAGATGTGCGCATCGTTATTGCCGAATGCGTTGTCCCAGGGCTCCTCGTCAAAGTCGACGTCACAGGAGAAATCCGGCACGGTGGACCCGCCACTCATCTGGCCGGGCGTGTAGCCGGCGAACGTGCAGTCCGGGCCGAACGCGATCGTCTGGTCGAAGAAGCCGTCGGCGACCTCTTCACGATTGCCGTTCTCGTCGATCGTGATGGAGCGATTGCCGCCGACCGTAAAGTCTCGGTTCTTCGCCGCCACGCCGTCACGTTCGTAGTACTCGCCGCCGATGAAGAAACGCGCGCGGTCCGACTGGCTGCCGAGCTGGATCGAGCCGGTCCGCTCGTCGCCGTAGCCGCCGTCCATGGAACTGAACGTTCCGTCGAGCTTGATACCCTCGAAGTCCTTCGGCGTGATGATGTTGACGACGCCCGCGACGGCGTCGGCGCCGTAGATCGACGAGGCACCGGACAGCAGGATCTCCGCGCGCTCGACGAGGAAGCTCGGGATCAGCGCGAGGTCGGGAAATACCGCCGCACCGAATGTGCCGGCAGCGCCGATCCGGCGACCGTCGATCAGCACCAGCGTCCGCTCCTCACCCAGTCCACGCAGGCCGATCGTCTCAGCGCCGGGTCCGCCGTCGACCGTGAAGCCGGAGAACGAAGCGTCAATCTGCTGGCCGCCGACGGAAGTTGCGGTACGAAGCAGCGACGCGGCATCGAGAGCACCGAACTGCATTTGCTCTGCGGCGTCGATGACGGCCAGCGGTGCCGTCGACGTGAACGTGCTGTCACGCTTGATGCGGCTGCCGGTAACGATGACCTCTTCGATGGCCTCCGACGACGCGGATGGCGTCTCAGCCTCCTGGCCGAGCGCGGATGACGCCGCGATTGCGCCGGCGATTCCGGCCGCAAGCGCGACGACCCGGCGTGCGGCCCGTGGTGTGAAAGTATTCATGATTGACCCCTTGTTCAGACCCGGGGAACGGCCCCCGGAAGCATGGAATTCCGGCGCCGGTGAAGCTGTTGCTTCATAGCGACAATCTCTCAGCACCCGCGCGCCGGGTGCCTTCAAGTATGTCTATTCGCTATGAAAAGCCTATATGAGGCAGCGATCTCAGCTGCCGTTATTTCGCAACAGCAACCGGCCGACAGTCGCCGGCGGCAGCGGGGATCGCGCTGCGACAGGGCACGAAACGCTCATTTTCCGCGGACTTGCGTTTGCGGCTTATAGCGCAGAGTTTTGGCGACGGGGTGTCGGCGCGCGCCGCATATTCGCACGCGCCATAGCAAGAAAATCTGACGCACCTGCGACGAATATCGCGAGCGGCTTGTGCCTTGCGGTTATATCGCGCCGATGGAGGATCTATTGCAGACTTTCGGGGCCCGCGACGACGTTCTCCGCGAACACGCGAGACACGTCGACCGAATCGTAGCGGCGCTTGCGGCCGCAATACTCGCAGATGATTTCGACCTTGCCCTGCTCCGCCAGCACGTCACGCACTTCGTCCTCACCCAGCATGCGCAACACTTCCTCGGCGCGCCGCTTGCTGCAGCGGCAACGGAACACGACGGGCTGGCCGTCGAAGACACGGACGTCGTCTTCGTTGAACAGCTTGCCGATGAGGTCTATGCCCGTTGCCTCCGGGAAGTCGCCGGTCGAAAGCGTCGCCGCGAGCAGGCCGAGCCGCTGCCAGTCGTCATCCTCGATCTTCTCGCCCGGCACCTGTTGCAGGAGCAGGCCGCCGCACAGATCGTCGTTGCCGACCAGCGCCACGTGGCTCGGCAATTGCACCGACCGCGAGAAGTAGTCCTCGAGGCTCGCCGCCAGTGAATCACGATCGACGGCGACAATGCCCTGGTACGGACGCTCACCGGCATCGACCGTGATGGCGCAGTGCGCGTCGTCCAGCAATTCACCGAACGACCCCGCCGTCACCTCGTCGGCGGTGCTCGCCATCCCGCGCAATTCCAGCTTGCTCGTGCACTGCATGACGAGCATCCGGAGATCGCCGGCGCCCTGGATCTGCATGGTCACGGATCCGTCGAACTTCAGGCTGCGTGCAATCAGCCCGGTGGCCGCCGCCGCGTGCCCCAGCGTCTCGCGCACGACCGGCGCGTACTCCTGATCGCGCAGCATGCGGCGCCACGATCGCGACAGGTAGATGATCTCGCCGCGCACCGGCAGCGATTCGAACGAGAACGGAATCACGTGATCGGCAAACATGCGAACGTGCCCGATCAGCCGGCCAGCTTGGCCTTCAGCATCTGGTTGACGACGCCCGGGTTCGCCTTGCCCTGGGTTTCCTTCATGACCTGCCCGACGAAGAAGCCGATCAGCTTGTCTTTGCCGGCCTGGTACTCGGCGACCTGTCCCGGGTTCGCGGCGATCACCTTGTCGACAATGGCCTCGATGGCCGACGTGTCGGTGATCTGCTTCAGGCCGCGCGCCGCGATGATCTCGTCCGCCGAGCCTTCGCCCGCCCACATCGCGTCGAACACTTCCTTCGCAATCTTGCCGGAAATCGTGTTGTCGGCGATGCGGTCGACGAGCCCCGCGAGCTGCTCCGCCGCAACTTTCGACTCGGCGATGTCGAGACCGTCGCGGTTCAGCGCACCGGTCAGGTCGCCGATGACCCAATTGCCGACGGCCTGCGGCGCGCCGCTGCCCGCCGACACGGCCGCCTCGTAGTAGTCCGCGAGCGCGCGGCTGGCCGTCAGGATTTCCGCATCGTCGGGCTTCAGCTCGTACTGCGCGACGAAACGCTCGCGCTTCGCGTCGGGCAGTTCCGGTAGCGCCGAACGCAGCTCCTCGACCCACGCCGCGTCGATCTCGACGGGCAGCAAATCGGGGTCCGGGAAGTAGCGGTAGTCGTTCGCCTCTTCCTTGGAGCGCATGGAGCGGGTCTCGTCGCGGTCCGCGTCGTACAGGCGCGTCTCCTGAACGACCTCGCCACCGTCTTCCAGCACGTCGATCTGGCGCTCGATCTCGAAGTTGATGGCACGCTCGACGAAACGGAACGAGTTCAGATTCTTCAGCTCCGCGCGCGTACCGAGCTTCTCCTGGCCGCGCGGCCGTACCGACACGTTCGCGTCGCAGCGAAACGAGCCTTCCTGCATGTTGCCGTCGGAAATGCCGAGGTAGCGCACGATCGAATGGATCTTGCGCATGTACGCCACGGCCTCGCGCGCGGAGCGAAGGTCGGGTTCGGACACGATCTCGAGCAGCGGCGTGCCGGCCCGATTCAGGTCGATGCCGGACTGGCGGTCGAAGCCCTCGTGGATCGACTTGCCCGCGTCCTCCTCGAGGTGCGCGCGCGTGATGCCAATGCGCTTCTGCGCGCCGTCGTCGCCCGCAATGAACAGCTCGCCGCCGGCGACAATCGGCAGCTCGTACTGGCTGATCTGGTAGCCCTTCGGCAGGTCCGGGTAGAAATAATTCTTGCGCGCGAACACGGAGCGCGGCGCAATCGTCGCGTTGACGGCCAGGCCGAACATCGCCGCCATCCGAACGACTTCCCGATTCAGCACCGGCAACGTGCCGGGGTAGCCGAGATCGACGAGGCAGGCCTGTGTGTTCGGCGCCGCGCCATAGGCCGTCGCCGCACCGGAGAAGATCTTGCTCACGGTCGCGAGCTGCGTGTGGATCTCGAGCCCGATGACGACTTCCCACTGCCCCTTCATCGGAATGCCTCCGGGGCCGCTTCGTGCCACGCGGTGTCCTGCTGGTACTGGTGCGTGGCGGCAAGAAGCCGGCCTTCCGACCAGTGCGGACCCACGAGGTGCAACCCGACCGGCAGGCCGTCGACCATGCCGCAGGGTGCGGACAGTGCCGGCAGCCCGGCGAGATTCGCGCCGATCGTGTAAATGTCGTTCAGGTACATCGTAATCGGGTCGTCGGTCTTGTCGCCCAGCCTGAAGGCCGGCGTCGGCGTCGTCGGGCCCGCGATCAGGTCGACGTCGGCGAACGCGCGCCGGAAGTCCTCGCTGATGAGCTGTCGCACCTTCTGCGCCTGCAGGTAGTACGCATCGTAATAGCCGGCCGACAGCACGTAGGTGCCTGTCATGATGCGGCGCTTCACCTCGGCGCCGAAGCCCTCGCCGCGGCTGCGGCAATAGAGATCGAGCAAATCCTCCGGGTCTTTGGCGCGGTAGCCGAAGCGCACACCGTCGAAGCGCGACAGGTTCGACGAGCACTCGGCCGGCGCGACCACATAATAGGTTGGCACGCAGTAGTCGAGGTTCGGCAGGTCCACTTCGGTGAGCACGGCCCCGCGTTTTTCCAGCTCCGCCAGCGCATCGCGCACCGCCTGCGCGCAGCTGGCGTCCAGTCCCGCATCGAAGTGCTGGCGCACGATGCCGATACGGAGTCCGTCAAGTGCGACGTCGAGCTCGCCGACGTAATCCGGCACCGGGTGATCGATCGACGTCGAGTCGCGTTCGTCGAAGCCGGCCATGACGCCCAGCAGCCGTGCCGAGTCTTCCGCCGTGCGCGTGATCACGCCCGCCTGGTCGAGGCTCGATGCGAACGCGATCATGCCGTAGCGCGATACACGGCCGTAGGTCGGCTTGATGCCGACGGTGCCGGTCAGCGCCGCCGGCTGGCGAATCGAACCGCCCGTGTCGGTCGCGGTTGCGGCCGGCGCCAGCCGCGCGGCCACCGCGGCAGCCGAGCCGCCGGACGATCCACCCGGCGAGCAGGCCGGGTCCCACGGGTTCTTCACCGGGCCGAACCAGCTCGTCTCGTTCGACGAGCCCATCGCGAATTCGTCCATGTTCGTCTTGCCGAGCACGACGGCGCCGGCCCCGGCCAGGCGCTCGACGACGGTCGCGTCGTACGGCGAAACAAAGTTCTCGAGCATGCGCGAGCCACAGGTGGTCCGCACGTCACGCATGCAGAAGATATCCTTGTGCACGATCGGCAGGCCGCACAGCGGCCCGGCGTCGCCGCGCGCCCGCGCTTCATCGGCCCGTGCCGCATCCGCAAGCGCCGCCTCGCCCAGCACCGTGATGAAGGCGTTGAGTTGCGGGTCCAGCGACTCGATACGGCCAAGCAATGCGCTCACGATCTCGACGGACGTGAATTCGCCGGCATCGAGCCCGGCCTTCAGGCCGGACAACGTCATTTCATGGAGCGCGGTCATTCGATGACCTTCGGGACGAGGTACAGCCCATCGCTCACTGCCGCCGCGTTCTGCTGCAGGTGATCCCGGTCGTCCGGCTCCGTCACGGCATCCGGCCGCAGCCGCTGGACCGCGTTCAGCGGGTGCGCCATCGGCACGACGTCGTCGGTGGGCGCGGCCGCGAGCTGGTCGACGAAATCGACGATGCGCGAGAGCTTCTCGACGGTCTCGCCGAGCTCGTCATCGGCAAGCCGCAACCTAGCCAGCAACGCGATGTGCTGTACCTGTTCGTTATCGAGTGACACTGCAGAAATCCCGGAAAAATCAGGCCTGGAATCGTCCGCCGCGGGACGCGCTCGCAATGATACACGCCGCCTTGTGCAATTTCCCAGCCATTGTTAGATTACACCGTTAAACGTTTGGGACCCCTCCCCGCATGCTCAAGAGCCTCCTGGGTTATTTTTCGAATGACCTGTCCATAGACCTTGGCACGGCCAACACGCTTATTTACTCACGCGGTCATGGCATCGTGCTCGACGAACCGTCGGTCGTGGCCATTCGGGAAGACTCCGGCCGCGGCGGCAGGGTCGTCGAAGCCGTCGGCGTCGAGGCGAAGAACATGCTCGGCCGGACACCGGGCAATATCACCGCGATCCGCCCGCTGAAAGACGGCGTCATCGCCGACTTCACGGTCACGGAGAAGATGCTCCAGCACTTCATCAAGAAGGCGCTGGGCACCCGCTATTTCCGGCCGAGTCCACGCGTGCTGATCTGTGTCCCGTACGGCTCCACGCAGGTCGAGCGCCGCGCCATCCGGGAGTCGGCCGAAGGGGCTGGCGCCCGCAAGGTGTACCTCATTGACGAGCCGATGGCCGCGGCGATCGGTGCCGGCATGCCGGTGCACGAAGCCCGCGGCTCGATGGTGCTCGACATCGGCGGCGGCACGTCCGAGGTCGCGGTCATCTCGCTGAACGGCATCGTGTACGCCGCCTCGGTCCGCATCGGCGGCGACCGTTTCGACGAGGCCATCACGAACTACGTCCGCCGCAACTACGGCATCCTCATCGGCGAAGCCACCGCGGAGCGCATCAAGCACGAGATCGGCTCCGCATTCCCGGGCCAGGAAGTGCTGGAGATCTCGGTCAAGGGCCGCAACCTGTCCGAGGGCGTGCCGCGGAGCTTTACGCTGAACTCCAACGAGATTCTCGAAGCGCTGCAGGAGCCGCTGCAGGGCATCGTCGGCGCGGTCAAGGAAGCGCTGGAGCAGACGCCGCCAGAGCTTGGCGCCGACGTCGCGGAACGCGGCATCGTGCTGACGGGCGGCGGCGCCATGCTGCGCGACCTCGACAAGCTGCTGATGGAGGAAACGGGCCTGCCCGTCGTGATTGCCGACGACCCACTGACCTGCGTCGCACGCGGCGGAGGCCGCGTGATCGAGCTGATGGACGAACACGGGCCGGCGGTCTTCGGGCTGGAGTGAAGCTGCCGCCGCGTCCAGACCGGAGCCAGTCTCCCTAGCCAGACATGGCCGCCAGCAGAGACAACAGCAGCAATCCCGCGCGCATCCCGGCGCTGGGATTCCGCGCCCTTGCGCTCGTGCTGCTGTCGGTCCTGCTGATGTTCCTGGATCACCGCGACAAGCACCTCGATGCCGTGCGCGACACGATCGGCACCGCGCTGTACCCGCTGCGCATCGCCGTCGACGCCCCGACACAACTCTGGGACTGGATCAGCGAGCGCACGCGCTCGCGGAACGATCTGCAGCGCGAGAACGAGGATCTGCGCCGCGAGCAGCAGGTGATCCGCGCCCGACTGCTGACGACGAACGCGCTCGAGGCCGAGAATGCCCGGCTGCGGGAAATGCTCGACGCGCGGGAGCAGGTCGAGGACCGGGTGCGTGTCGCGGAGATTCTCGCCGTCGATGCGAACCCGTTCCGCCACAGCCTGATCATCGACGCCGGCTACGGCGACGGCGTTTACGAGGGGCAGGCGATCGTCGACCAGGACGGCGTGGTCGGCCAGGTCATCGAGGCGGGCCCGATCACGTCGGAAGCCCTGCTGATCAGCGACCCCGGGCACGCGCTTCCCGTGGAGGTCAACCGCAACGGCCTGCGCACCATCGCGTACGGCACCGGCGAGTTCGGCAAGCTGGCGCTGCCCGGCCTGCCGAACAATGCGGACATCCGCCAGGGCGACCTGCTGGTGACGTCCGGGCTCGGCGGCGCATTTCCGTCCGGATACCCCGTCGCGGTCGTGAGCTCGGTGCTGCGCCTGCCGCAACAGGCCTTTGCCGAGGTGCAGGCCGAGCCGGTGGCCGCGCTAAACCAGGTTCGCGAAATCATGCTCGTCTGGTCCGCGCCCGCCGTCAGCGACGAACCACGCCAGGCGGGACGAGAGCCCGCCGCGGAGGATGCTGGCGATGAGTAGGGACCGCGCGGCGCGCCATTTCCCCGTCATCGCCACGCTCATTGTGGCAATGGCGCTCACCATCATGCCGCTGCCGCGCGCCGTCGATCCGTTCCGGCCCGACTGGGTGGCGCTCATCATGATCTTCTGGGCGTTCAGCCTGCCGCGCAGCTACAGCGTCGGCATCGCCTGGGTCATCGGCATCGTGCTGGACGTCGCCCAGGGAACCCTGCTCGGGCAGCACGCGCTGGCGCTGTGCGTCGTCGTGTTCCTCACCGTGCGTTTCCACCTGCAGATGCGCGTGTTCCCGTGGCTGCAGCTCAGCGCCACCGTGTTTGCCCTGCTGGCGCTGTACCAGTTCCTGCTGTTCTGGATCAACGGCGTCGCGAACGTCGCCGCGCCGGCCGTCGCCTACTGGGGCCCGGTCGTCTCCGGTACGCTGCTCTGGCCGCTACTGTTCAATTTCATGAACGGCATCCGCTATCGCGTCCAGCTCCGGGCCTGACGTGAGCCTGCTGACCTCGATAAAGGACCACCATTCCGAGCGACGCGTCTTCATCGCCCGCATTATCCTCGCATCGGTCGTCGCCGGACTGCTCCTTGCGATCGTGATTGTGCGGCTGGTGCAGCTGCAGGTCATCGACTACGAGCACTTCGCGGAGCGGGCGCAGGGCAACCGGGTGCGTATCGAGGCCGTGCCGCCGATTCGCGGGCTGATCCTCGACCGCAAGGGCCGCGTCCTTGCCGAGAACCGCCCGGCCTACCAGCTCGAGTTGATACCCGAACAGGTCGACGACGTCGACGATACGCTGCAACGCCTGGCGAACCTCGAGCTGATCGAGGCCACCGACATCGATCGCTTCAAGACGCTGATCGCCCGCGGCCCGCGCTTCAAGCCGGTGACGCTGAACCTCCAGATGACGGACAAGGAAGTGGCGCATTTCGCGATTCAACGCCCGCGCTTCCCGGGCGTCGATTTCCGGCCACGCCTGATACGCCACTACCCGGACGGGCCCGCTGTCGCGCATGCCATCGGATACGTCGGCGCGCTGTCGGAGGCGGACCTTCAGCGCCTGGACCCGGCCCGCTACTCGGGCACGGGTCAGACGGGCAAGTCGGGCGTGGAATACAGCTTCGAATCGCAGCTGCACGGCGATCCAGGCTACCGCCACGTCGTCACGAATGCCCGCGGCCGCGTTGTCACGATCGAAACGGGCGAGTTGCTGGACTCGCTGCCGCCGGATGCGCAACCGACGCCCGGCCACAACGTGTTTCTCAGCATCGACCTCGACCTGCAACGCATCGCCTACGACGCGCTCGGCGGCCAGCGCGGCGCGGTCGTCGCCATCGACCCCTGGACCGGCGAACTGCTCGCGCTCGTCAGCAGCCCGTCATTCGACCCGAACCTGTTCGCGGCCGGCATGAGTTCCACGCAGTTCAATGGCCTGCAGTCGGATACCGAGCGCCCGCTGTTCAACCGGGCGGTGCGCGGCACCTACCCGCCGGGTTCGACCATCAAGCCGATGCTGGCGCTGGCGGCGCTGGAAACCGGGGCGACGAACCTGACGCGGAAGAGCGTGTGCATCGGCTGGTTCTCGCTGCCGAACTCGACACACCGCTACCGCGACTGGCGGCCCGAAGGGCACGGCCCGATGGATTTGCACGATGCGATCGCGCAGTCCTGCGACGTGTACTTCTACGAGGTGAGCATCGATCTCGGCATCGACAACCTGAACCACTACCTCGACCAGTTCGGGCTGGGGCAACCGACGGGCATCGACGTGCCGGGCGAGAAGTCCGGCATCAACCCGTCGCGCGAGTGGAAAGCTGCCACGTTCCGCAACCCGGCCGACCAGCGCTGGTACAACGGCGAAACCGTGATTGCTTCGATCGGCCAGGGCTACATGCTCGCCACACCGCTGCAGCTCGCGTCCGCGGCGGCGACGCTCGCGACGCGCGGCACCCGCTACCGGCCGCACCTGGTCGCCGCGTGGGAAGACCCGCTCACCGGCGAACGGCAGCTCGTCCGGCCGGAACGCCTGGCCGACGTCGAGATCGAGAACGAGTTCTACTGGGAAACGGTGATCGACGCGATGCACAGCGTGATGCAGGGGCCGCGCGGCACCGCGCGCGCCGTCGGCACCGGCGCGCCGTACGCCATGGCGGGCAAGAGCGGCACGGCGCAGGTCTTCACGGTGGCGCAGGAAGAGGAGTACGACGAGGAGGAGATCGAGTACCGGCTGCGTGACCACGCACTGTTCATCGCGTTCGCACCGGTGGAAAATCCACAGATCGCCGTTGCCGTCATCGTGGAAAACGGCAGCAGCGGCAGCCGCGTGGCGGCCCCGGTCGCGCGCGCCATCATGGACCAGTACCTGGAAATCGACGATGCCCCTTAGCGACACCACGCGCCTGGTCGCCGGGAAGGAAGCGCCGCTGTCGGGGTTCACCCGGCTGCTCCGCCAGTTGCACATCGACGGCCCGCTGCTCGGCGCGCTGCTCATGATCTGCGGCTTCGGAATCGCCGTTCTTTACAGCGCGGTCGGAGAAAGCCTGCGGCTGACGCTGAACCAGGTCCTGCGCCTCGGCGTGGCGCTCGTCGGGATGCTCATCGTGGCCCAGTTCCCGCCGGACTTCCTGCGCCGCTGGACGCCGTGGGCCTACCTCGGCGGACTCGTGCTGCTCATCCTGGTCCTGACCTCCGGCGTCGTGAGCCAGGGCGCCCGCCGCTGGCTCGACATCGGCATCCGCTTTCAGCCGTCGGAAATCATGAAACTTGCGGTGCCGATGATGGCGGCCTGGTACCTGCATCACCGGCCGATCCCGCCCCGGCCACTGCAGCTGCTGACGCTGGCCGCGCTCATCGTATTGCCGACGGTCCTCATCGCGAAGCAACCGGACCTCGGTACCGCGTTGCTGATCGCCGCCTCCGGCGTGATCGTGATCGTGCTCGCGGGGCTGCCAATCCGCGTCATGGTGGCGCTCGGCGTCCTCGCGGTGCCAGGCGCACTCGTCCTGTGGAATTTCATGCAGGACTACCAGAAGCAGCGCGTACTGACGCTGCTCAACCCGGACAGCGACCCGCTCGGCGCGGGCTACAACATCATTCAGTCGAAGATCGCGATCGGTTCGGGCGGGCTGTTCGGCAAGGGCTGGACGAACGGCACGCAGGCACACCTCGAATTCCTGCCCGAGCGCGACACCGATTTTATCTTCGCCGTCATCGGCGAGGAGTTCGGCCTGCTCGGCGTGCTCATGCTGCTGGGCCTGTACCTGTTCGTGGTCGGCCGCGGGCTGTGGATCGCGGCGCACGCCAGGGACACCTATTCCCGATTGCTGGCCGGCTCCATCAGCCTGACGTTCTTCGTGTACGTCTTCGTGAACACGGCCATGGTCTCGGGGCTCGTACCGGTGGTCGGCGTGCCATTGCCGCTCGTCAGCTTCGGCGGAACGTCCATGGTGACGCTCATGGCGGGTTTCGGTATTCTGATGTCGATCCATTCGCACCGGAAACTCCTGCCTCATTGATGATTAGACTCGCCCTCGGCGCGGCCCTGCTGCTCGTCATGCAGTCCGCGGCCGCCATAGACACGGACCGGCCCGAGGTTCGCGCCTTCATCGACGAAATGGTCGCGGAGCACGCGTTCGACCGCGGCATGCTCGAAGCCGCGCTCTCGGCCGCCGAGACGCAGCAGAAGATCATCGACGCGATCAGTTCCCCGGCGGAGAAGCGGCTGACGTGGGCCGAGTACCGTAAGATCTTCATCACGCCGGAACGGATCGCCGCGGGTGTCGCGTTCTGGGACGAACACGGCGCACTGCTCGGCCAGGTTGCCGAATCCACCGGCGTGCCGGAGGAGATCCTGGTTGGCATCATCGGCGTCGAGACCTATTTCGGGCGCATCACCGGCGGCTACCGCGTCATCGATGCGCTGTCGACGCTGGCCTTCGACTACCCGCCACGCTCCGCATTCTTCCGCAAGGAACTGGCGGAGTTTTTCCTGCTCGTACGCGACGAGGGCCTTTCGGCCACGGTTCCGACCGGCTCGTACGCAGGCGCGATGGGCCGGCCGCAGTTCATGCCGTCCAGCTTCCGCGCCTACGCGTACGACAACGACGACGACGGCCGCCGCGACATCTGGGAGAACTGGGGCGACGTGGCGGGCAGCATCGCCAACTATTTCAACGAGCACGGCTGGCGCTGCGGCGAGGAAGTCGTGGCGCTGGCGACGCTCGGCGATCGCTGGGAGGGGCCGGCGCCGGACCCGGCGAATGTCCTCAAGGCCGATTCGACCGTGTCCTCGCTGAGCGAGAAAGGCGTCATGTTCGCGACGGACATGCCTGCGGACAGCGTCGCCGCCCTGGTTGCCTACGAGGGCAAAGCCGGCCCGGAGTACCGGGTGGCCATGCACAACTTCTTCGTGATCACGCGCTATAACCGCAGCGCGATGTACGCACTAGCCGTCCATGAACTCGGTCTTGCGATCGCGGCGGGCGTCGGGCCGGTTGATGAGTAACGCGCTGCGCAGTACCGCCGCCCTGGCGCTGCTGTGCACGGTGGCCGCCTGCGGCACGACCGCGGAACGCGACCGTGCACCGTCCGGCAGCGTGTCGATACCGAGCCTGCCCGGCGATGCCGTGCCGCGCCCCGAGCCGCCCAGCCGCTACGGCAACGGCCCGGTCTACGAAGTGCTGGGCAAGCAGTACCGCGTGCTGCCGACGAGCGCGGGCTATGCCGAACGCGGCGTCGCCTCCTGGTACGGCGAAAAGTTCCACGGCCGCCTGACATCCAGCCGTGAACCCTACGACATGTACGCGATGACGGCGGCGCACAAGACGCTGCCGTTGCCGACCTATGTCCGCGTCCGCAACCTGCGCAACAACAAGAGCATCGTCGTGCGCGTGAACGACCGCGGCCCGTTCGTACACAATCGCATCATCGACCTGTCCTACGCCGCCGCGCTGCGCCTCGACATGGTTGGCGACGGCACGACGCTGGTCGAAGTGACCGCGATCTCGTTCGATGAGCCGCGCGGCGCTCCGCCGACCCCGCAGACCTCGCCGCCGCCGTACCGGCCGGACGCGACGGTGGCGAACACCGGTGACGCGCGATCCTTCGTCCAGGTCGGCGCGTTCGGGGTTCGGGACAACGCGGCCCGCCGCGTTGCGCTGCTGCGGCAGAACGGCATCGAGAATGCGCGCATTCACACCGACACGAGCGTGACGCCGACGATGTACCGCGTCAGGATCGGGCCTATCCAGGAAGTGCTCGAATACGACGTGCTGGTGGCCCGGCTGGAAATGCTCGGCATCCCGGACCCGTACCTGGTGCCGGAATAGGCCCGGCGCGGCCGGCCCGTGCCTCCGGCCGCGAATTCGCTACAATAGCGCCCCTTCCCAACGCTTGTGGCACTGCAATCAATGACCTATCGGCTCTTCAACCGACTGTTCCTGCTCATTATTCTCTTCGCCCCCGCCCTCGCGCCGGCACAGAACCTGCCGGTCCCGGCGCCGCCGATCATCGGCGCCAAGAGTTACCTGGTCGTCGACGCGACGACGAACGCGGTGATCGCGGAGCACGCCGCGGACGAACGGCTCGCGCCCGCCAGCCTGACCAAGCTGATGACCGCCTACGTCGTCTTCCAGGCACTCGCCACGAACCACATCCGACTCGAGGACGAGGTTACGGTGAGCGAGAAGGCCTGGAAGACCGGCGGCTCGAAAATGTTCATCGAGGTGGGCAAGCGTGTCTCCGTGCGTGACCTGCTCCTCGGCATGATCGTGCAGTCGGGGAACGACGCCAGCGTCGCGCTTGCCGAGTACGTCGCCGGGAGCGAGGACGTCTTCGCCGCAATGATGAACCAGTCCGCCGCCAGTCTCGGCATGTCCGCGAGCAACTTCCGGAACGCGACCGGGTTGCCCGACGAGCAGCACTATTCGACCGCGAGGGACCTCGCAAAACTCGCACGCGCAATCATTCGCGACTTCCCGGAATACTACAAATGGTACTCCGTGAAGGAATTCACCTGGAACGACATTACGCAGCCGAACCGCAATCGCCTGCTCATGCGCGACACGTCGGTCGACGGCATGAAGACCGGGATGACGGACGACGCGGGCTACTGTCTCGTCTCGTCCGCAGAGCGCGACGGTATGCGCATCATTTCGGTCGTGCTCGGCACATCGAGTGACAAGGCCCGCATCGACGGCAGCCAGGCGCTGCTGAACTACGGCTTCCGCTTCTTCGAAACGCGGCTGCTGTACGAAGCCGGCACTCCGGTCGTGCAGGCGCGAGTCTGGAAGTCCGCAAACGAGACGAGTGACCTGGGCGTACTGGAGGACGTGTACCTGACGATACCGCGCGGTCGCTACGACTCGCTCGAGATGGTCCGCAACGTACCTGCGGTCATCGAGGCGCCGGTCGCCGCCGGCCAGCCGGTCGCGGACTTCAGCGTCAGCCTCGATGGCGAAGTCCTGCTTACCGAGTCGCTTCGCGCGCTGACCGACAACCCGGAAGGCTCCCTGTGGCAGCGGACGCGCGACAGCGTCTCGCTGCTGTTCGAGTAGGCTGCGGTGAGCGATGACGCGCCGGACACCCTGCTGGAATTCCCCTGCGAGTTCCCGGTCAAGATGATGGGGCGCGACACGCCCGCGTTTCACGCAACCGCTCGCGAGATCATCGAGAAACATACGGGCCCGCTCGACGACGCAATGATCCAGTCGACGCAGAGCCGCAACGGCCGCTTCGTGTCCATCACGGTGACGGTGACCGCGACCAGCAAGCAGCAGCTGGACGACATCTACCGCGACATCACGGCGCACGACGACGTGTTGATGGCGCTGTAGCGCAGCGATGCCGATCAGGATTCGAAATCTCGGCCTGACCGATTACGAGCCGGTCTGGCGCAACATGCAGTCGTTCACCGATACGCGCGATGCCGATACGCCGGACGAAATCTGGTTCACCGAACACCGACCGGTTTTCACGCTGGGCGTCAACGCGAACCGCTCGCACCTGCTCGCGCCGGGCGACATACCGGTGGTACAGATCGACCGGGGCGGCCAGGTCACCTACCACGGCCCGGGCCAGGTGCTGATCTACCCGCTGCTCGACCTCCGCCGCGCCGGCATCGGCGTGCGACAACTCGTCACGGCACTCGAACAGAGCGCCGTGGCGCTCGCGAAGGAATTCGGCATCCCGGCGGCGAGCCGCTGCGACGCGCCCGGCGTGTACGCGGACGGCGTGAAATTCGCGAGCGTCGGCCTCCGCATCCGGCGCGGGGCGAGTTTTCACGGCATGGCGCTGAATGTCGCGATGGACCTCGAACCCTTCGGGCGCATCAATCCCTGTGGCTTCTCCGACCTCGCAGTGACCGACCTGGTGGCACTCGGCGCGCGCACCGACGTGAACGACGCCCGCGAGCGCCTGCTCGCGAAGTTCCTGGAGCAGCTCGGGCTCGACGTCGAGGAGTCGGCCGCCTAGGGATGCACCGCAAGCGCCGGCAACACCCGGGTCTCGAGGAACCCCACGAGAAACCGGAGCTCCGGGTAGCGGCCCGAAAGCGCCGAGACATAGCCCAGCGTGCGCGGAATGTCGGCGAGATAGCGCGCTTTGCCGTCGCGGTGATACAGGCGCGCGAAGATGCCGGCGGCCTTGAGGTGCCGTTGCACGCCCATCAGCTCGAAGTAACGACGAAAGAGTTCCACGCTGATTCCGGCGCGCCGTGCTTCCGGCAATCCAAGGTAGAACGCGTCGACGCGCGCAAGCACGACGTCGGGCGGCAGGCTGAAGTAGCAATCCTTCAGCAACGACACGAGGTCGTACGTCAGTGGTCCCTCGACGGCATCCTGGAAATCGAGCAGGCCCGGACTGTCTGCCGGCGTGACCATGAGATTGCGGGAATGAAAGTCGCGGTGGACGAAGACCTGTGGCTGGTCCAGCGCGTTCCGGATCAGCGTCGCGCACAAGCGGCGCCACTCGAGCTCCTCGGTTGCCGTGAAATCGAGGCCCAGGTGAATCCCGCAGAGCCAGTCGTGGAACAGCGACATCTCCGATTGCAAAAGATCTGCGCCGTACGCCGGCAGCCGCGACTGGAAAGCCGCGCCGCGGTCCTGCAGGCGCGCCAGCGCCGCCAGTGCGGCGTCGTACAGGCTGTCGACCTCCTCCGGGTGTGACACGAGCCGGTCGAGGTAGACGTCGGCGCCGAGGTCGGTGAGCAACAGGAAGCCCTGCTCCAGGTCCGCCGACAGCACGCGCGGTGCGTTCAGACCCATGTCCGCGAGCATCGCCGCGATGTCGACGAAGGACCGGCTGTCCTCCCGTGCCGGCGGTGCATCCATGACGATGAGCGTGCCCGTCGCCGTCGTTGCGCGGAAGTATCGCCGGAAGCTGGCGTCCTCCGACGCCGTCGTGATCGTCGCCCCCGACGCCCGGCCGGTACCGGCCAGCCATGCGTCGAGTGCTTTGCGTCGCTCGCCCGCCACTATCTGGTCGTCGTCGTCCATGTCTCCGTCCCCGCGCGGCGCCGCCCGAATGGGTGCCGACTCGCCTGCCAAGGCCTGATAGTATCCCGGTTTTGCCGAATCAGCGCCGCACCCGGGCCACTCCTGCAAACCGCAGAACGTGTTCTTGTCGAGATTCCTTTTCATCACTGGCTGCCTTCTCGTCGCCTCGTCGTCAATGGCGGCGGACCCTCTTGCCTGCGCGAACTCGCTCGGCGTCGACCTGGGCGAGCCCTCGACGGCGTCAGCCGACCCGGACGGCCCGATCGTGTTCGAGGTGGGCGAGCTGTCGGCTACCCTCGGGCCCAACCCCACGGCGGAGCTCGGCGGCGGTGTTCTGCTGCGGCGCGGCGGGCGGCTCATCGGCGCCGACGAAGCACGCTACGACCCGGGTGACCGGGCAGTACTGCTGTCCGGCGACGTTCGCTACGAGGACGGCGGCACGCAAGTGCGGAGCCGCAGCGCGGAATTCGCATACGGCTCGGGACGCATCGAGTTTGCCGGCGCCGACTTCACGCTCGGCGCGAACAATGCCCGCGGCGGTGCCGAGAACGTCATGATCAATGACCGCGGCGAATTGCGCTTCGACGGCGTGCGTTACACGACCTGCCCGCCCGGATCGAACGACTGGGTGCTCGAAGCGGACGACATCGATCTCGACACCCGGGCCGGGGCCGGGTCGGCCCGCGACATCAAGCTCCGCTTCCAGGGCATACCGATCCTGTGGGCACCGTACATCTCCTTCCCGGTGGGCAACGCGCGCAAGTCCGGCGTGCTGACGCCGGAAATCGGCAGCGCCGGCCGCAGCGGCAACGAGCTGCGCGTTCCGTTTTACTGGAACATCGCACCGAATTACGACGCGACGATCACACCTCGGCTGCTCACCGACCGCGGTCTGCAGCTGCAGACCGGCTTCCGCTACCTGACACGACTGCACGATGGCGAAGCCGTCGTCCAATACCTCCCCGACGACAAGTTGTTCGACGAGACCCGACACCTGCTGTCGCTACGGCACCGCTCGCTGTGGACCAACGGGTGGCGTGGGCTGCTGAACTTCCGCGAGGTCTCGGACAGCCAGTACTTCGAGGACCTCGGCGGCAGCCTGAGCGCGTCGAGCACGACGCACCTCGACCGCCACCTGAGCGTCGACTGGCAGAGCGACACGATGTCCGTGTTTGCGCAGGTCCAGGATTTCCAGACGCTCGACGATGCGATCACGCCGGTGGACGAACCGTACCAACGCCTGCCGCAGATTCTCTTCCGCGGCCGCTGGCCGGGCGCACTGGCCGGCATCGAGGCGGGCATCGACGCCGAACTGGTCAACTTCGACCGCGAAGTCGGGGTCACCGGGTGGCGCGCGTCCGTCGCGCCGCGAGCCGAGCTCCCCATTACCGGACCCGGCTGGTTCATCCGGCCCGCCGTCGCTTGGAACTACACGCAATACGACCTCGACAACACGGCAGCGGGGCAACCGGACAGCCCGTCACGCAGCCTGCCGATCGGCAGCGTGGACACGGGTCTCGTATTCGAACGCCTGACCGGCGGCTCCGAGCGCCGCATTCAGACCATCGAGCCGCGCCTGCTGTACGTGCACGTGCCGTACCGGGACCAGGACGCCCTCCCCGTGTTTGACACGATCATTCCGGACCTGAACCTCGTGCAGCTCTTCCGCACGAACCGCTTCCTCGGCCCCGACCGCATTGGCGACACGGACCAGGTGAGTTTCGGCGTGACCTCACGCATCGTCGATGTCACCAGCGGCAAGGAAGTCATGACGGCCACGATCGGGCAGACACGCTACCTCAGCGATCGCCAGGTCACGCTGCCGGGCGATGCGCCGACGTACAACGAGACATCGGACTACGTCGCAGAGGTGCGATTCCTGCTGTACGAGCACCTGAACTTCGACCTCGGCCACCAGTGGGGCACGACGGAGAATGGCACGACCCAGTCGGAGGCCCGATTGCAGTACCGGCCCGGCAGCAACCGCGTGTTCAATATCGCGTACCGCTACCGCCGAGACTCGCTCGAGCAGGGCGACGTGTCCTGGTCGTGGCCGATCGCCTCGCAGTGGAACTTCGTCGGCCGCTACAACTACTCGTTCCGCGACGAGGAGGCGCTCGAGGAATTCTTCGGGCTCGAGTACGAGAGCTGCTGCTGGGGGCTTCGCCTCGTGTCCCGCCGGCACATCTCCACGCGCGACGGAACCCGCGACTCGTCCGTCGGTCTGCAGTTGGTACTGAAGGGCATGACGAGCGTCGGGACGGCCGCCGACAAGCTCCTCGAACGTGGTATTCTTGGCTACTCTGCAGACCTGCGGTAATAAAAGATGTTTAAATTCATAGGCTTGGGTGCGACCGCCGCGCTCCTTGCGGCGCCGGCCGCCGGTGCGGCGGAGCTCTCCGAGACCGGGGAGTTCGTCGACGGCGTCGCGGCCATCGTCAACGAAGGCATCGTGCTGAAAAGCGACTACTACGCGGCCCTCGACGCGATCCGTGAGCAGGCGCGCGACGGCGGATTCCAGCTGCCGCCGGAAGACATCCTGCACGAGCAGGTGCTCGAGCGGGTCATCGTCGACGAGATCCAGCTGCAGCAGGCGGAGCGCATCGGCCTCAATATCTCCGACCAGATGCTGAACGAAGTGCTCTCCAACATTGCGAGCAACATGGGCGGCACGCTCGCCGACCTGCCGGCGATGCTCGCGTCCGAGGGCCTCGACTACCAGGAATTCCGGCGCCAGATGCGCAAGGACGTGACGATCGAGCAGCTGCGGCGCATCCGCGTCGACCAGCAGATCCGGCCGTCCCCGCGCGAGATCGAGCAGTGCATTGCCGACCTCGAGAACAACGTCGTCGTCAATTCCGAGTACAACCTGTCGCACATCCTCGTGACGCTGCCGCAGACTGCGCCGCGCGAAGAAATCGACGAGCGCGTGGCCCTCGCGCAGGAGATCTACGAGCGTGCAACCAACGGCGAGGACTTCCGCCAGCTCGCGGCACGCTACTCGGAAAGCCCCACCGCGCTCGAAGGCGGCTCGCTCGGCTGGATGAAGGGCGACGCGGTGCCGACGGTGTTCACGGACATCCTCACGCCGCTGGGCGCGGGCGACGTGTCGGAACCCTTCCGCACACCGACCAGCATCCACATCGTCAAGGTCAACGACATGCGCAGTGCCGTGCAGCGCAGTGAGATCGACCAGGTGCGCGCTCGCCATATTCTCATCACGCCGAACGAGATCATCGACGACGCGACCGCGAAGCAGCGGCTCGACGACGCCTACTCGAAACTCCAGGCCGGCGACGATTTCGGCGAACTCGCAAAGCTGCTGTCGGACGATCCCGGCTCGGCGAATACGGGCGGCGACCTCGGCTGGGCGGGCCCCGGCACGTTCGTCCCGGAGTTCGAGGCCGTGGTCAACAAGCTCGAGATCGGTGAGGTGAGCGAACCGTTCCGCAGCCCGTTCGGCTGGCACGTCGTCGAGGTCACGGACCGTCGCGTGTACGACAACACCGAAGACCTCAAGGAACAGAACTGCGCGAACCGGATCCGGGCGAGCAAGCGAGACTCCGAGACGCAGCTCTGGTTGCGGCGGATTCGCGACGAGGCCTACGTCGACGTCAAGATGTGACCGAACGGCCGCTCGTCGTCACCGCGGGGGAACCGGCCGGCATCGGGCCGGACCTTTGCCTCGCCGCCGCAACCGACCCGGACCTCGTCGTCGTCGGCGACGAGCGCGTTCTGCGTGACCGCGCCGATCGCCTCGGCGTCGACTTTTCTCTCAACGTCCGCCACGTGCCGTTCCCCGCACCGGTGGAATGCGGACGGCCAGACCCGCGCAATGCGCGGGCGCTGCTCGACGGACTGCGCCTCGCCGTGGACGGCTGCCGTGCCGGCGAGTTCGCGGGCATGGTCACCGCGCCGATCGCGAAGCACGTCATCAACGACGCCGGCATCCCGTTCACGGGACACACGGAGTACCTCGCCGAACTGACGGGCACCGCGTTGCCGGTCATGCTGCTCGCGGCGGGTGAGCTGCGCGTCGCGCTCGCGAGCACGCACCTGCCGTTGCGGGCGGTGCCGGACTATCTCACGCAGGACGTCATCCGCGACGTGTTGCGCGTACTGCACCACGACCTGCGTACCCGTTTCGGTATCGCCGCGCCCGCCATCATCGTGTGCGGCCTGAACCCGCACGCGGGCGAAGGGGGACACCTGGGCCACGAGGACGCGCGTGTGATTGCGCCGGTCGTTCGCGCGCTGGTGGCCGAAGGCATGGACCTGCGCGGTCCGCTGCCGGCGGACACGGCGTTCACGCCGGCGGCGGGCCGCGCCGACGCCATTCTCGCGATGTACCACGACCAGGGCCTGCCGGTGCTGAAGTACGCCGGCTTCGGGCACGCCGTCAACGTGACCCTCGGCTTGCCCATCGTCCGCACCTCGGTTGACCACGGCACCGCGTTCGACATCGCCGGCACGGGCCGGGCCGACGCCGGCAGCCTGCGCGCCGCGATCGATACGGCGCGGACGCTGCGCACCGGCTGATGGCGCACCGGCCCCGCAAGCGCTTCGGCCAGCATTTCCTGGTCGACCCGGGCGTGACCGACGCGATCCTCGCGGCCATCGCGCCCCGGCCGGGCGACATCATCGTGGAAATCGGGCCGGGGCCCGGCGTCCTGACGGGCCCATTGGCCAGGAGCGGCGCGACCCTGCACGCGGTCGAGCTCGACCGCGACCTGGCGCGCGCGCTGCGTGGGCAATTCGCCGGCGACGACAACGTCCACATCCACGAAGGCGACGCGCTCCGGTTCGACTTCACATCCCTGGGCGACAACCTGCGGGTCGTCGGCAACCTGCCCTACAACATCTCGACGCCGCTCCTGTTTCACCTGCTCGAGACGCGCCGCTCCATCGCGGACATGCACTTCATGCTGCAAAAGGAAGTCGTCGACCGCATGGCCGCCTCGCCGGGCGGCCGCACGTGGGGACGGCTCAGCGTCATGCTCGGCTGCCATCTCGATATAGAGGCGTTGTTCGACGTCGACCGCAATGCCTTCGACCCGCCGCCGGAGGTCACGTCCGCCGTCGTGCGCCTGTTGCCGCTGCCGGAAGGCACGCACGCCATCGACGACGAGGCGCTGCTTGCGCGCATCGTCGCCGATGCCTTCAGCCAGCGCCGCAAGACGTTGCGCAATGCGCTCGGGCGAGTGGCGACGGTCGACGACTGGGATGCCGTCGACATCGATCCCGTTCGCCGCGCCGAAACGTTGTCCGTCGCCGAATGGGTGGCGCTCGCCAACCGGCTGGCGACAAAGACCGACATTCCCCGCTGAACCCGCTAGAATGGCCGCGTCGGCACCGGCGCATGACAAGCGGATGACGGACAATACCTGCGACATACACATCAAGGTAGTCACTGATTACATCGGTGAGCAGTCGGAGCCCGAGGCCGACCGCTACGTCTTTGCGTACACGATCACGATCTCGAACAACGGCAACGTTGCCGCCCGGCTGCTGAGCCGGCACTGGGTCATCACGGATGCGAACGGCAAGGTGCAGGAGGTGTCCGGCGACGGCGTCGTCGGCGAGCAGCCGCACCTGAAACCCGGCGAGGAGTTCCGCTATTCGAGCGGCGCGGTGCTCGAGACGCCGGTCGGGGCAATGCAGGGCCTGTACCGCATGGAAGCCGACGACGGCGTATTCTTCGACGCACCGATCGCGCCGTTCACGCTCGCGGTACCCGGCGTCCTGCACTGATCGTCCGCCGGCATGGCCACCTATGCGATCGGTGACTTGCAGGGTTGTTACGACCCCTTCCGGCATTTGCTGGACCGCATCGAATTCGACCCTGACGCCGACCGCCTGTGGCTCGTCGGCGACATCGTCAATCGCGGCCCCAAGTCGCTGAAAACGCTGCGCTACGTCGCCGGCCTGGGCGACGCCGTGATCAGCGTCCTCGGCAATCACGACCTGCACCTCCTAGCGCTCGCCGAGGGCGCGATCAAGTACTCGCCGCGTTTCGAAACGCTGTACAAGGTGCTCAACGCGCCGGACCTGCCGGAACTCGTCGCATGGCTGCGCACGCGGCCGCTCGCGCACTACGACGAGGAACTGGACACGCTGCTCGTGCACGCGGGCACCTGGCCTGCCTGGTCGGTCGACAAGACCCTCGCGCGCGCGGCCGAGGTGGAGCAGGCGCTGCAGGGGAAGAAATACCTGTCGCTTCTCACCAAGATGTACGGCAACACGCCGCGGCGCTGGTCCGGTTCGCTGAAGGGCAATCGTCGCCTGCGCTTCATCATCAACACGTTCACGCGCATGCGCATGCTGACGGCGTCGATGAGCCTCAACTTCGCGCACACCGGTTCACCGTGGCAAGCGCGGCGCGACCTGCGGCCGTGGTTCGATTTCGACAACCCGGGCCTTGGCGAGACGCGTGTCGTCTTCGGGCACTGGTCCGCGCTCGGCCTGATGGCGCTGCCGCGGCTCGTCAGCCTCGACACCGGCTGCGTCTGGGGCCGCCAGCTCACCGCGGTGCGCCTCGACCGCAAATTCCCGGAAGTCATCCAGGTGCCGGGGCAGCCTTAGGTACACTGGTCCCCGGAGCCCTGCCATGCGATCACTGAAAGCCTTCAACCTCGCGCAATGGATCGACGAGAACCGCGACCGGTTGCGACCGCCCGTCTGCAACCAGCAGGTGTTCGACGAGGACGATTTCATCGTCATGATCGTCGGCGGACCAAACGCGCGCGACGACTACCACGTGGACGAGGGCCCCGAGCTGTTCTACCAGATCGAGGGCGAGATGCTGCTGAGGACGATGCAGGACGGCAAGCGCGTCGACATCCCCATCCGCGAGGGTGAGATGCTGCTGCTGCCGCCCCGCGTGCCGCACTCGCCGCACCGTTTCACCGACACGGTGGGGCTCGTCGTTGAGCGCAAGCGCCTGGACCACGAACTCGATGGCTTCATCTGGTATTGCGACGAGTGCGACCGGCCGTTGTACGAGGAATACGTGTACATCGACGATATCGTGGAGCAGCTTCCGCCGATCTTCGAACGGTTTTACGGCACCGAGGAAAACCGGCGCTGTGACGTCTGCGGCACGCTCAAGCCCGCGCCGGCAGAATCGACGTGACCGCCTACGTCGACTCACGGGAGTACGCGGCGGCGCGTGACCGCGCGGACCCGCTGTCGTCGTTCCGGGAACGCTTCTATTTCCCCGCGGAGAAGGACGGTCTGGCCCCGGTCTACCTGTGCGGCAATTCCCTCGGCCTGCAGCCGAAGCTCGCAGAACGCTACGTGCTGGACGAGTTGCGCAACTGGCGGGACTTCGCCGTGGACGGCCATTTCCATTCCGAGCGCCCCTGGCTCAGCTACCACCGGCAGGCCACCGCCGGCTTCGCGGCGCTGACCGGCGCCGAGCCCGACGAAGTCGTCGCAATGAACACGCTGACCGTCAACCTGCACCTGCTGATGGCGAGCTTCTACCGGCCGACGCCCGAGCGCTACCGCATCGTCATCGAGGAGAAGGCGTTCCCGTCGGACCGCTATGCCGCGATGTCGCAGCTCCGGCTCGCGGGCTTCGACCCGGACGACGGCCTGCTCGAGTGGCGCGCGACGAACGACGCCGGCACGCTGGACATCCGCGACCTCGAAGCCCTGCTCGCGGAGCACGGCGACAGCGTCGCGCTACTGCTTCTGCCCGGCGTCCAGTACTACACGGGCCAGGTGCTCGACATGGCTGCCGTCTGCCGGCTCGGGCGGGAAGCCGGCAGCCGCGTCGGCCTGGACCTCGCGCACGCCGTCGGCAACACGGAACTCGCGCTGCACGACTGGGCGCCGGACTTCGCCGCGTGGTGCACGTACAAGTACCTGAACGCCGGCCCGGGCGCGATTGCCGGCGCGTTCGTCCATTCGTCGCACTTCTCGCCGGAAAACCTGGAACAGTTGCACGGCTGGTGGGGCCACGAGGAGAAGACCCGCTTTCGCATGTTGCCGACGTTCACGCCCGCGCACGGCGCGGAACTCTGGCAGATGAGCAATCCGCCGATCCTGTCGCTGGCGCCGGTCATCGCATCGCTGGAGCTGTTCCTGGAAGCCGGGCTGCCGGCGCTGCGGGCGAAGTCCGCGGACCTGACCGGCTACCTGGACTGGCTGATCGGCGAGCGCTACGCCGACCGCATAGCGTGCATTACGCCGCGGGACGCACGGGGAGCCCAATTGTCCCTGCGCCTGCGTGACGCCGGCAGCCGGGGCCGCGCACTGTTCGACGCGCTGTGCGCGCTGAACGTGACCGGCGACTGGCGCGAACCGGACGTGATCCGGGTGGCGCCGGCGCCGCTGTACAACAGTTTCCGCGACGTCCACGAGTTCGCCGACCGGCTCGGCACCGCGCTGGCGCAGGGCTGAGTGCCGCTCGAGGCCATCAATATCATCGGGGCGGGCCAGTGCGGCACGCTGCTCGCCATCATGCTCGCGCGGCAGGGCTTCATCGTGGACGTCTTCGAGCGCAACCACGATCCGCGCGTACACGACGCGGAGGCCGGCCGGTCGATCAACCTCGCCCTCGCTGCCCGCGGTATCAACGCGCTGACGCACGCGGGCATGATCAACCAGGTCCGGCCGATGCTCGTGCCGATGCGCGGCCGCATGGTGCACCAGGCCGACGGGCGCAGTGACTTCCTGCCCTACGGGCAGGCGAGCGACGAGGTCATCTATTCCGTCACGCGCTCGGACCTCAACGAGGTGCTGCTCGGTGCGGCGGACCGGATCCCGAACGTGCGCCTGCATTTCCGCCAGCAGGCGATCGGCTACGACGCGCCGGACCGCACCGTCCACGTGAAGGACCTGAACGACGACAGCCTGTACGAGGTCGAGGCGCTGCCGCTGTTCGCGGCCGACGGCGCCGGCTCGATCATCCGCCGCTCGTTCGACGGCTCCGACACGTTCGGCGGCGTCGAGTCGCTGCTCCGGCACGGCTACAAGGAACTGACGATCCCGGCCGCGCCGGACGGTTCGCACCAGCTTCGCCCGGACGCGCTGCACATCTGGCCGCGCGGAGGCTTCATGCTGATCGCCCTGCCGAACCCCGGCGGCGACTTCACGCTGACGCTGTTCCTGCCGAACGTCGGTGATCCGGGTTTCTCGAGCCTCACGGACGAAAGCGCCGCGAGGGCCTTCTTCGATCAACATTTCGCCGACGTCGCGCCGCTCATCGACAACCTGGAGCACGACGTCGTGCACCGTCCGCTGGGCCTGCTCGGCACCGTGCGCTGCCGCCACTGGCACGACCGCGGCAACGTCCTGCTGATCGGCGATGCCGCGCACGCCGTCGTTCCGTTTCACGGCCAGGGCATGAACCTCGCATTCGAGGACTGCGTCGTGTTCGACCACCTGATGCGCACCGAGGGCGGCGACTGGGCGTACCTGTTCCGGCGTTTCGAGGAGCTGCAGCTCGCGAACGCAAACGCGATCGCCGACATGGCGCTCGAGAACTACATCGAGATGCGCGACACCGTGCGCGACCCGAAGTTCGCGCTGCGCAAGGCACTGGCGTTCGAACTGGAGCGGCGCCTGCCGGACTACTTCATCCCGCGCTACTCGATGGTGATGTTCCACTCCGACATCCCGTACGCGGCGGCGCAGCAGCGCGGCGCCGTCCAGAAGCAGCTCATCGAGGAATTCACGGAGCGGGCCGAGCACCTGGACGACGTCGACATCGACGCCGCGGCCGCGGCCGTGCGCGAGCGCCTCGTACCGCTGGCCGACGTCAGGGTCGATCGTACACTCTGAACTCGAACGCGTACGCGTGTCGCGCGTCGGCGGGATGCGACTCGGCCGACACCTGCCGCCACTCGCTGTCGTCCAGCGCCGGGAACGTCGTGTCGCCGTGGACCTCCGCGTCGACGACCGTGAGGTAGACGCGCGACGCCCGTGGCAGGAATGCCCGGTACAGTTCACCGCCGCCGATGACCATCAGCTCTTCGGCCTCCCCGGCCGCAGCGATCGCCTGCTCGACCGAATGCACGACGACCGCGCCGTCCGCCGCGTACGCGATGTCGCGCGTGACGACGATGTTCGTGCGCCCGGGCAGCGCGCGGCCCAGCGATTCCCAGGTCCGCCGCCCCATGACGACCGGCTTGCCGAGCGTTTGCGCCTTGAACCACCGAAAGTCGTCCGGCAGGTGCCACGGCAGTTCGCCGTTCGCGCCGATGACGCCGTTGGACGCGGCGGCAACGATGAGACTGATACGCACTGTCTAGACGGCGACCTTGGCGGGAATGTGCGGGTGCGAGGCGTAGTTGAGGATCTCGAAGTCCTCGTAGCAATAGTCGAAGATCGACGCCGGCCGGCGCTTGATCGCGAGCCGCGGCAGCGGCAGCGGCTCGCGCCGGAGCTGCTCATCCGCCTGCTCGAGGTGGTTGCTGTACAGGTGACAGTCGCCGCCCGTCCAGATGAAGTCGCCGACCTGCAGGTCCGCCTGCTGCGCAAACAGGTGCGTCAGCAACGCGTACGAGGCGATGTTGAACGGCACGCCGAGGAAGATGTCCGCGCTGCGCTGGTACAGCTGGCAGGACAGGCGGCCGCCCGCGACGTAGAACTGGAACAGCGTGTGGCACGGCGGCAGCGCCATGCCGTCGATCTCGGCCACGTTCCAGGCACTGACGATGATGCGACGGGAATCCGGCGTCTCGCGAAGCTGGCGCATGACCGTCGCGATCTGGTCGTGCGTGCCGCCGTCCGGTGCGGGCCAGCTCCGCCACTGCACGCCGTAGATGGAGCCGAGGTCCCCGTTCTCGTCCGCCCACTCGTCCCAGATGCGGACACCGTTCTCCTTGAGGTACGCAATGTTGCTGTCGCCGGACAGGAACCACAGCAGTTCGTGGATGATCGACTTCAGGTGCAGTTTCTTCGTGGTGACGAGCGGGAAGCCGCGGCCCAGGTCGAAGCGCATCTGGTGGCCGAAGACGCTCAACGTGCCGGTGCCGGTGCGGTCTTCCTTGGCGAAGCCCGTGTCGCGCACGCGGCGCATCAAGTCGAGATACTGTTGCATGTCAGGCGGCCGGCTCCCGTTTCCGGTAGGCGAGGAACAATAGGATAACGCCGGCGGCGATCATTGGCGCGGAAAGCAGCATGCCGGTGGTGAGCCAGCCCGCCGCCAGGTAGCCGCCATCGCCCATGTGCGCATCCGGGACACGGAAGAACTCGATGAACGTCCGGAATATCCCGTACAGCAGCAGGAACAGGCCGGACACGGCCATGTACGGCCGCGGCCGGGCGGAATACGCGTACAGGATCACGAACAGCACGAGGCCCTCGAGCAGCGCCTCGTAGAGTTGCGTCGGGTGCAGCACCTGGCCGTTCACGTGGAAAGCCCAGGGCACGTCGGTCGGCTTGCCCCACAGCTCGCCGTTGATGAAGTTGCCGATGCGACCGGCGCCGAGCCCGATCGGCACGAACGGTGCAATGAAATCGGTCAGCTGCCACATCGTCCGGCCGATCCTGCGGCCGAACAGCCACATTGCGATCAGCACGCCGGCGAGGCCGCCGTGAAAGGACATGCCGCCCTTCCAGATCTTCAGAACATAGAGGGGGTCGGCGGCGATCTCGGCCCAGCCGTAGACGAGCGTGTAGCCGAGGCGGCCGCCCAGGATCACGCCGAGCATTGCATAGAACACGAGGTCGTCGACCTGCTCGGGCCGGATCGGCGACTGCGGCAGACCGGCGCGCCGCCGCGCGAGCCACCAGCCGGCAACGAAGCCCACCACGTACATGAGGCCGTACCAGCGCACGGCCACCGGGCCGATCGAGAAAATGATCGGGTCGATCTCGGGATAGACGAACATGAGCATCCAGCACGGCGGTGTCGGCGCACAGTCTACCATCGCGGCGCGCCGCGTCCGATGCGGTATAGTCGATCGCCCGCCGCCGTGACACGACCAATGCCGAACGCCCTCGCCCGCGAGACCAGCCCCTACCTGCTGCAGCACGCCGACAACCCGGTGGACTGGCTGCCGTGGTCCGACGACGCGTTCGAGGCCGCGTGCCGCGACGACAAGCCGGTGCTGCTGTCCGTCGGCTACTCCGCCTGCCACTGGTGCCACGTGATGGCCCACGAGTCCTTCGAGGACGAAGCCATCGCCGCCGTCATGAACGACCTGTACGTGAACGTGAAGGTCGACCGCGAGGAGCGCCCTGACGTGGACAAGGTCTATCAGCTCGCCCACCAGCTGCTGACCCAGCGCGGCGGCGGCTGGCCGCTCACGATGTTTCTCGACCCGAAGACGCGGCGGCCGTTCTTCGGCGGCACCTATTTCCCGAACGAAGCCCGTTACGGCATGCCGTCGTTCCCGGACCTCCTGCGACAGGTGGCGAGCTACTTCCACGAGCAACGCGAGAAGGTGTCCGAGCAGGGCGGCCGGCTCGTCGACTTCATGGCCACGCTGGACCCCTCGCAGGCGGACAGCGAGGGCGACATCGACGGCCAGCCCATCGACGCCGCGCGGCAGACGCTCGCCCGGTCCTTCGATCGCGAGTTCGGCGGCTTCGGCACGGCGCCGAAGTTCCCGCACCCGGCAAACATCGGCTTCCTGCTGCGCCGCTGGCGCGCAACGGCCTACGACGCCGAGCCGGATCTCGACGCGCTGTTCATGGCGACGCTGTCACTCGGCCGGATGGCGGAAAGCGGGTTGTTCGACCACCTGGGCGGCGGCTTCTGCCGTTACTCCGTGGACCGCGAGTGGCAGATTCCGCATTTCGAGAAGATGCTGTACGACAACGGCCCGCTGCTCGCGCTGTACGCCGAGGCGTGGCTCGCGACCGGCGACACCGCCTACGCCGACGTCGCGCACGCCACGGCGGGCTGGATGCTTGCCGACATGCGTGCGCCGGACGGCGGCTTCTACGCCACCCGGGACGCGGATTCCGAGGGCGAGGAAGGCCGCTACTACGTCTGGACGCAGGACGATCTCCGGGAACGACTGTCAGCCGACGAATGGACGGTGTTCGCCGAGCGCTTCGGCCTGGCCGGCGCACCGAATTTCGAGGGCCGCTGGCACCTGACCGCGAAACGCACCGTCTCCGACATCGCCGCGGACACCGGGCTCGACGAGGACACCGTGCGCCAGCGGCTCGAATCCGCGCGGGCCACGCTCTTCGACGCGCGCAGCCGGCGCGTCGAACCGGGGCGCGATGAGAAGAAGCTGTGCGCCTGGAATGCATTGGCGATCCGCGGGTTGGCCATCGCCGGCCGCGCGTTCGGCCGCGACGAGTACGCGGAGGCCGCGGTGCAGGGCCTGGCGTTCATCCGCCGGGAGCTGTACCGCGACGGGCGCCTGCTCGCCGTCTCGACCGCGGGCCAGTCCCGGTTCGCCGGCTACCTCGACGACTACGCGTTCCTGCTGGACGCGCTGGTCGAGGTGCTCCAGCTGCGCTGGTCGGCGGACGACCTCGCGTTCGCGATCCACATTGCCGAGGCACTGCTCGAGCACTTTGCCGATGCCGATGCCGGCGGCTTCTGGTTCACGGCCGACGACGCGGAAACGCTCGTCCACCGCCCGAAACCCTTTGCCGACGAGGCGCTCCCGTCCGGCAACGGGGTCGCCGCGTTCGCACTGCAGCGATTGGGCTACCTGCTCGGCGAGGAGCGCTACCTGGCCGCCGCCAGGGCAACGTTGCGCGCCGCCTGGCCCGCGATCAGCGAGTACCCGCACGGGCACGTGACGCTGCTCGGCGCGCTCGACGAGGCGCTGGCCCCGCCGGAGATCGTGATTCTCCGCGGCGACGAGGCGGAAATCGACCGCTGGCGGCGCTCGGCGGCGGCGCTGTACGCGCCACGGCGGCTGGTTTTCGCGATTCCGGCGGACGCCGGGGACCTCCCCGGAGCGCTCGCCGCGCGCGCCGCGCGCCCGGGCGAGACGCTGGCCTACCGCTGCAGCGGCACGGAATGCGGCCTCCCGGTCACGAGCTGGGAGGCTCTGGCGGCCCAAATATCCGGAAAGTAAACAGTTTTTGCACTCGCAACGGGCGTCCGTGGTCGATATACTTTGCCTCGCCTGAGAGTTAGCGGGCGATTTATGTAACCCGTTCAGATGTTCCTCTTTGTAGTACACCTGCCTGTTTCATAAGTTAACGCAACACTTCAAGCACACCTGTCCCGCAAGGGGCGCTTTTTTATGAGTTTGATTCAACAGGAAAGGTAATGGCTACAGTGACAGGAACCGTTAAGTGGTTCAACGAAGCAAAGGGCTTCGGCTTCATCGCACAGGAAGGTGGTCCCGACGTATTTGCGCACTTCAGCGCAATCCAAGGCTCGGGCTTCCGTACGCTGGCCGAAGGCCAGAAGGTCGAGTTCACGATCACGCAGGGCAAGAAAGGCCCGCAGGCCGAGAACATCGTTCCGCTGTAAGCGCTGGAGCACGAACGGGATCGGGCCGCTGGCAGTTCGCTGCCATCGCGGTTTGACATCCTGATACCGGGGGCAAGACACTTGTGTCTTGCCCCTTTTTGTTGCCTGCGATTTGTCGCGGCAGCGACCACGGACCAGGAGAACCGGAATGGCGAGCGAAGGCTACCACGAGCCTGTTGATGAATTGTCCGACGAGACCCGCGACATGCACCGGGCGATCGTGTCCCTGATGGAGGAACTCGAGGCCGTCGACTGGTACAACCAGCGCGTCGACGCCTGCAAGGATCCGGAACTCAAGCGCATCCTCGAGCACAATCGCGACGAGGAAAAGGAACACGCCGCGATGGTGCTCGAATGGATTCGCCGGCGCGACCCCAAGCTGGACGGCGAACTGAAGGACTACCTGTTCACCGAGGGCAAGATCGGGCACTGAGCGGCCCGCCGCTAGCTCCCGCCGAACGCCGCCTCGATGGCGGCAATGTCGATCCGGCGCATCGTCATCAGCGCCTGCATGGCGCGCCCCGCTGCCTCGGCATCACTACCGGACAGCATCCGCGTGACCGGTTCCGGCACGATCTGCCAGGACAGCCCGTAGCGGTCCTTGCACCAGCCGCACATGCTCTCCTCGCCGCCGTCGTCGACGAGCGCGTTCCACAACCGGTCGGTCTCTGCCTGGTCGCGCGTCAGCACGCTGATGGACGCCGCCTCCGTGAAAGTGAACTGCGGCCCGCCGTTCAGTGCCTGGTACGGGGTGCCTGCCAGCGAGAAGTCCACCACCAGCGCGGGACCGTCGGGCGCCGGCCGGAACACGTCCTGCAGCGCGGAGCCCGGCAACAGGGACACGTAGTACGCGGCCGCCTCTTCCGCCCGGCCATCGAACCACAGGCAGGTACGAACCTTTGCGCTCATGCCGCGTCCTCCAGCGTCGCCGCCAGCGCTTCGAGCTGCCGCGCCGCCGCCGTCCAGCCGTCGTGGAAACCCATTTCGGCGTGACGCCGGCTCGCATCGGCCGTCCAGTGCCGCGCGATCGCCGTGTAGCGCGTCCCGCCGTTGCCGTCGTCTTCCAGCTCGATGATGCCGGTGAAGAACGGCTCCCCTGACGGCACCCAGCCCTGCGAGTAGGCGTCGGTGAACACCAGGCGCCGACCCGGTACGACCTCCAGGTAGACACCATTGCTCTCATGCGACTCGCCGCCGGGCCCTTTCATCACGCAGCGGGTCGCGCCCCCAACGCGCAGGTCGACCTCGCTGAACACGGCCTGCCAGGGCCGCGGGCAATACCACTGGTCGAGCAGCGGCATTTCCGTCCAGCAGCGCCACACCTTGTCCCGCGGCGCGTTCAGCGTCAGTTCGAGCCGCAGCTCCCGATCGTTCGATGCGTTGTCACTCATGATGTGCCGTCCTCCCCGGAGATTGAAACAACAGTTCGATGTACCGTCGCAGGTGATCGATGCTCGCTGCCGCGACGGCTGCGTTCCCCTTCGCTTTCGCGAGAATGAATGCGCCCTGCAGCACGGCTTGCGTGTGCAACGCGAGGCCCGGCGCGTCCCAGCCATCGGGCTCGAGCCCGCGACCGGCGATGGCCGCCTCGATGTCCGCCTCCAGCGTCTCAGCGTGGCCGCTGATGCTCGCATCGCAGGCGTCGCGGATGCCCGGTTTCGACGCGTGCGTTTCCTGCACCATCGTCCCGACCAGGCACGTGAACTCGCTGACGTCGCCGGCCAGCAGGTCGCGGCGGAACGCGAGGTAGGCCAGCACGCGATCGAGCGGATCCGCGTGGGCGTGATACGGCGCCGACGCGAACAGCGCCCCCGTCGTCGCCGACCAGTAATCCGCGGCCGCCTCGCCGAGCGCGTCCTTGGACGGGAAGTGATGAAAGAACGCGCCCTTCGTGACACCGGCCGCCGCGCAGAGATCGTCCACCGTCGTGGCCGCGAAGCCCTTTTGGCGCACGAGCCGCACAGCCGCGTCCAGCAAGCGGGTCCTTGCGTGCCCACGGCCGCCCGCCCGTGCCTTTGCCGTCGTTGTTGCCATGGCACAGAACATACCGACTGGTTGGTATGTTGTCAACGCTGGTCTGCGAAAGGCCCGTGGAATGCCGGCGCGGCGCGGCCCGTGGCGGTCGCGACGTCGGCCGGTTCCCGTATAATGCCGCGCTCCGTCGGCTTGACGGGCGCCGCTGATTGACCAGGGAATTCCATGAGCAAGACGATCATCTACACCAAGACCGACGAAGCCCCCGCACTCGCAACCTACTCGCTGCTGCCGATCGTGCAGGCCTTCGCCGGTGTCGCCGGCATCGACCTGCAGACCCGCGACATCTCGCTCGCAGGGCGCATCCTCGCGAATTTCCCGGAAAACCTGACCGACGCCCAGCGCATCGGGGATGCACTGGCCGAACTCGGCGACATTGCCAGGACGCCGGACGCGAACATCATCAAGCTGCCGAACATCAGCGCATCCATCCCGCAGCTGAAAGCCGCCATCCGTGAACTCCAGTCGCAGGGCTTCGACGTGCCGGACTACCCAGAGGAGCCGGCAAACGATGCCGAGCGGGAGACGAAGGCGCGCTACGCGAAGGTCCTGGGCAGCGCCGTCAATCCCGTGCTGCGCGAGGGCAACTCCGACCGTCGCGTCGCGGCGGCCGTCAAGGCCTACGCGCAGGCGCACCCTCACTCGATGGGCGCGTGGAGCCGGGACTCGAAGTCGCGCGTGTCGCACATGGACAGCGATGATTTCTGCGGCAGCGAACAGTCGGTCGTCATCAACAAGGCCGGCAAGCTGCGCATCGAGCACGTCGCCGAAGACGGCGGCATCACGGTGCTGCGCGACGCCGTACCGGTGCAGGACGGCGAAGTCGTCGACGCCGCGCGCATGAGTTGCCGTGCGCTACGCGCGTTTTACGAGCGGGAGATCGACGCCGCGCGTGACGATGACGTGCTGCTGTCGCTGCACCTCAAGGCAACGATGATGAAGGTGTCAGACCCGATCATGTTCGGCCACGCCGTCACCGTGTACTACCGCGACGTGTTCGAGGAGTTCGGCGAGCGCTTTGCCGAACTCGGTGTCGAACCGAACAACGGCATCGGCGACGTGTACGCGCGTATCGCCGACCTGCCCGACGCGGAGCGCAAGGCCATCGAGCAGGCGATCGACGCCGTGTACGCGACGCAGCCGCGCCTCGCCATGGTCGATTCCGACAAGGGCATCACGAACTTGCACGTGCCGAGCAACGTCATCATCGACGCGTCGATGCCGGCGGCGATCCGGTCTTCCGGCCAGATGTGGGGGCCGGACGGCAAGCTGGCCGACACGAACGCGATGATCCCGGATCGCTGCTACGCCGGCATCTACGCGGAAGCCGTCGATTTCTGCCGGGAACACGGCGCATTTGATCCGCGGACCATGGGCAACGTCTCGAACGTGGGCCTGATGGCGCAGAAAGCGGAGGAATACGGCTCGCACGACAAGACGTTCGAAGCGGCCGCCGACGGCGTCATCCGCGTCCTCAACGACGCCGGCCAGCCGATCATGGAACATGCGGTCGAGGCCGGGGACATCTGGCGCATGTGCCAGACGCGCGACCTGCCGATCCGCGACTGGGTGAAGCTCGCCGTGCATCGCGCCCGCCAGACCGGCGCGGCCACGATCTTCTGGCTCGACGAGAAGCGCGCTCACGATCGCAACCTGATCGCCAAGGTCGAGCGCTACCTCGAAGACCACGACACTACCGATCTCGACATTCGCGTCATGGCGCCCGTCGATGCGATGCGCCTGACGCTGGAGCGGGTGCGCGACGGCAAGGACACCGTGTCGGTCACCGGCAACGTGCTGCGCGATTACCTGACCGACCTGTTCCCGATCCTCGAGCTCGGCACGAGCGCCAAGATGCTGTCGATCGTGCCGCTGCTGAACGGCGGCGGCCTGTACGAGACCGGCGCCGGCGGCTCGGCGCCGAAACACGTCCAGCAGTTCCTGGAGGAAGGCCACCTGCGCTGGGATTCGCTGGGCGAATTCCTGGCGCTCGCTGTGTCGCTGGAGGACCTCGCCGAGAAGAGCGACAACGGCGCTGCCCGTGCGCTCGCCGTGGCCCTCAACCAGGCGAACGGCCGCTACCTCGAGAACGACCGGTCACCGTCACGCAAGGCAGGCGAATTGGACAACCGGGGCAGCCACTACTGGCTCGCGCGCTACTGGGCGGAGGCGATGGCGGACCGCGGCGACTACACGGAACTCGCGGAACGCTTCGCATCCGTCGCGAGCGAGCTGGCAGACAACGAATCGACGATCCTCGCAGAGTTGAACAGCACCGAGGGACAGGCGGTCGACATCGGCGGCTACTACCACCCCGACGACGAACGTGCCGCCGCGGCGATGCGGCCGAGCGCCACCCTGAACCGCATCGTCGGCTCTATCGCCGGCTGACCTCCGGCATCGTCAGTAGGCCGTCAGCGTCGCCCCGGTCGCCGGGGTGACGACGGTCGACTCCGCGCCCTGGAAGCGCACCGGTACCGACACCGTGCGCGAGCCGGCGTTCCGCAGCACCACGAAGTGCAGGTGCGGCCCGCTCGAGAATCCGGTGTTGCCGGAGTCCGCGATGTACTGGCCGCGAACAACGCGATCGCCTGGCCGGACGCGAATCGTATTCCAGTTGAGGTGCGCGTACACCGCGAACGTGCCGTCGTCGTGCAGGATCTGCACGACGTTCGCCGCTGGCCCGTCCCGCTCCGGGTCCAGCCCGCTGCGGTAGTTGTCGCCGCGCGTCGTGATCACGGTGCCGCCACGCGCAGCAAACACGTCCGTACCGACCGGCATCGCAATGTCGATGGCGTAGCGCGAGTCCTCGGTCGTGTGCGTGACGACGTCGGGGTACGCCTGCGTCACCGGGAAGTGGCTCGCGATCGCGAACGGGACGCGATAGGGCTGCTCGGGCCGGTGACGGGCCGCCGGATCGCCGAGGCGGTACTCGAATTCGTAGCGCGCCTCGGGCACGCGGCCGTCGTAGCGCCGCGAAAGCGTCAGGATCCGTTCGCGGCTGCGCGGTGCCAGAACCCAGGTCAGGTCGCGGTCGGGATCCGGGTACCGTAGCCCGTGCAATTCGCTGAACCGCAACGTGAGCTCGACGGGCGCGTGCAGCGGGTTCTCGGCTTCGAACTGCACCGACCCGCCGACCGACGACGTCGTGACGGATACCGCGTCCCCGCGAATCGGCTCGCCGAGCGACCGGACCTCGGCGACCCGGCCATCGGCCGGCGGGCGGTCCGCGTAGATCCACTCGCCGTCCGGCCCCTGGTACTTGTACAGCGACTGGGCGCTTGCACAAACCGGCGCCAGCAACACGAACAGTATTGCGGCGACGGACGGGCGCATCAGCCGCCGATCGACGAACGCACCCAACCGTTGTCCGGAGTGCGGCGGATCTGGTAGGCAGGCCAGTACTGGTTGTCCAGCTTCAGCGTGATGACCTCGACGGCACCGTTCCAGGTCACCGTGGTGACGCGCACTGACTCCTGGTCTTCCTTCGTCGCGACGACGTCGACGAAGGCCTGCAGGTCCGGCGTCGGCGTCTCGTCGACCTGCACGACACGACGTCCGGCCCACAGGCCGTAGCGTGTCGCCGGCGAGCCGTAATTGAAATAGGCGACGTATACGCCGTACGGCGGTATCCCGCGCTGCGCGGCCATCGCGTGGTGCGGGTCCTGAAGCAGCGCACCGGCCCACGCGACGGCACGGTCGATGCCGCGCCCGTCCAGCGAGGCGGTGGCCACCGGGAGCTCGAGCTCGCGGTCGTCGCGCCAGACGGTGACCGTCACGTGTGGTTTCTGCGTGGCCTTCTCGAGCGCCCGGAAGTTCGTGACGACCTTGGCGTCGATCGACAGGATGATGTCACCGTTCTGCAGCACGTCGGCCGCCGGCGCGCCGGCCGTCAGGCGCGTCACGGTCAGCGCACGGCGCTGTTCCGGGTTGTCGCGTTCCAGGCGCTCGAGCCACTCCTCGCTCACGCCGAGGTTGCGGGCCGCGAACAGCGGTGCGTAGGTGAACTCGGCCTCCAGGGAATAGAACGGCCGCCCCTCCCGCACCGTATTCACGAAATCCGTCACCAGCGACGCCGGGATGCCGCGGTTGACCTGGGCCGCCTCTCCGCCCGACGAGATGTCGAAGCTGGACCAGGTGGCCGCCACGCGGCCGCGTTTGTCCAGCAGCACGCCATCAAACTCCATCGGCCCGTTGACGAGAGAGATGCCCTCGATATTCGCGTCGCGAAACCGGAGCGTCCGCGACAGCGGCAGCACCAGTGGATCGACCGACGCAACGGTGCTCTGCTGGTGCACGAGTTGGTGATCGGCCCGGATGCCCACGACCCAGACGTCATCGCCGGCGCCCAGCGGCTCGTTCGAAAAGCGGGCTTCTCGAACCGGCGTGTCACCGATGGTCGCCGGGTCGTAGGAGACCAGCGCCAGGTTGTGCAGCGGGTGCACCAGCTCGATCTTCGCCTTCACTTCGAGCGAACCGGCAAACGTCACCGTGACGTCGCCGATCGCGATCGGCACCGTGTTGCGATCGACGACGACGTAGCCGCGCTCGCGGTCCACGACGACGCCGGTGCCGTAGTAGTGCCGCTCGGCAACGCCCGACAGCGTGTACGGCAGGTCGAACGTGACGACCACCAGGGACGGCGCGATCCCGTCCACGCGCGGGTCGTCATGGCGCGCAAACTGGGTGCTGCCGGCGACCGGCGGGCTCGGCGGCGGACCGGCGCCGAGATCGCGGCACGGCCAGAGGCCCGTGGCATCGTTGCGGCTGCAGCGCCGCACCGGGAACCACACGCGGTCCATCTCGAACGGCCGTACGACAGTGTTCTGCGGGTTGTCCATCGTGACGTAGTGCAACTGGGCCCGCGACCCGTCGGCCAGTTCGTCGAGCGCCTTCTCGAAATCATCGAGACTGCGAATCTCGGCGGCGCCGAAGCGCGTGATCACGGCCCCGCGCGGCACCGCGGCCTTCGACATCAGGTAGCCCGGGTTCGCGACGTACACGCCCTTGACCGGCAGGTTGTAGTGCCGCGCCTGCTGGTAGGACAGTTCGTTGACGATCGCGTCGCCGACCTCGACGTACTCGGACGGCGTGATCGCGTGCAGATCGTTGACCTGCACCTCCTCGACGACGCGGCGCCCGCCCCGTTCCAACTCGATTTCGACAGTGCCGCCGACGTTGTCGTCCAGGATCGCGGCGAGCGGAATGAACTGGGTGACGAGGTCGCCGTTGACGCGCAGCACGATGTCACCGGGCTGCAGCTTGCCGTCTGCCGGTGAGCCCGGGATGACCTGCTGCACGGTCAGCATGCCGGTCTGCTTCGGGAACGCCGAACGCACGGCGTGCTCGGACGCCTCCGTCAGCCCGAGCCGCCCCAGTTCATCGTAGGGCTTGTGCTCGAACATCGTCTGCAGCGTGCCGCGCGGTACCGGCTGGCCGTCCTGCAGCAGGCGCATGACGCGCTGGATGCGATCGAGCGGCAGGAAGAAGCTGCTCGCCGCCGAGCTGTTGGCGCCGGCATTCAGCGCCACGACCTCGCCGTCGATGTTCACGACCGGTGAGCCGGACGAGCCGCCGGACGTGCCCGATGCCGCCTGGAAATAGAACGTGTTGAAGTCGTTGTAGTTGCCGCGGCCGTAATCCGGCGCCTTGCGGTCCAGCCGCGCGATCGTGCCCGCGAGTATCGACAGCTGTTCGCCGGCGTCATTGCCGATGACCCGGATCTCCCGGCCGATGCCCGCGCCGGACGGCGACAGCGGCAGTTCGCTGGGCTCGATGTAGCGCAGGTCTGCCGGGTCGTAGCGGAAGAACCCGAAGTCGTGCACCGGGTCCCGGTACACCGGCGTCAGCCGGACTTCCTCGTTATTGCGGAAGACGGCCTCGGCGACGACGGGGCCCGGCGTCACGACGTGGCGATTCGTCAGGATGAGACCCCGTTCGGCGTCGACGACGAAGCCGGTGGCCTGGCTGGAGGAATTCCACTCGGTGTCGAACGCGCGGGTACTGTCGACCCGAATCGAGACCACGCCGGACGATATCCGGTCGATCGTTCGGGTCCAGGCGCCGTCGTCGGCAGCGAAAGTGGAAGTGGCGCCGGCAAGCGCCAGGATTACGGCAACAGAACCTCGGAACAGCATGCGACCCCTTTGTCAGACCGGCAACCGGCAGCCCTATAGTCTACGTCAGACTGGCTGTACGCGAACCGGTTCCCGCAATCGCGCCGTACGGCGCCCCCGGCTCACTCGCCGTCGAATCTTATGTCCAGCTGCCGCGCGGCTTTGACATCGTCGAGGCGGCGAACGGGCATCGTGTAAGGCGCGTCCTTGTAGGTCTTGCCGTTGTGCCGGGCGTCCTCGACGATGGCGACGAGCGCGTCGACGAAGCCGTCCAGCGTTTCCTTGCTTTCCGTTTCCGTCGGCTCGATGAGCAGGCACTCCGGGACCAGCAACGGAAAATAGGTGGTAGGTGCATGGTAGTTGCGATCAAGCAGCGCCTTCGCCACGTCCATGGCAGTGAGGTCGTACTGCCTCGCGTCCTTGCGCAGCGTAATGATGAACTCGTGGCTGGCGCGCCGGCCCGGGAACGCGAGTTCGAGTCCGGCGTCCGCGAGGCGCGCCATCAGGTAGTTCGCGTTCAGCGTCGCGTACTCGGCGATACGCTGCATGCCGTCCCGCCCCACCATGCGCATGTAGACGTAGGCGCGGAGCAGCACGCCGGCATTGCCCATGAAGCCGGACAGGCGCCCGATGCTCTGCGGCACGTCCTCTTCTTCCAGCCAGCGGTACACCGGCTCGCCGTCGACGTCATCGCGGCCGACGACGGGAATCGGCAGGAACGGCAGCAGCCGGCGGTTCACGCCGACGGCACCCGAGCCCGGGCCCCCGCCGCCGTGCGGCGTCGAGAATGTCTTGTGCAGGTTCATGTGGATGACGTCGAAGCCCATGTCGCCCGGCCGGACTTTGCCGAGGATCGCGTTGAGGTTCGCGCCGTCGTAATACAGGAGGCCGCCTGCGTCGTGGACGAGCGCTGCGACGTCCGCAATGTGCCGCTCGAACACGCCCAGCGTCGACGGGTTCGTCAGCATGATGCCGGCGGTCTTCGGTCCCAGCGCCGATCTCAGCGCCTCGATGTCGACGTCCCCGTCCGGCCCTGTCGGGATCTCGCGAACGACACAGCCGCACATCGTGGCGGTCGCCGGGTTCGTACCGTGCGCCGCGTCCGGCACGATGATCTCGTTGCGCTCGTGATCACCGCGTGCCTTGTGATACGCGCGGATCATTGCGACGCCGGCCAGCTCGCCCTGTGCCCCGGCCATCGGCGTCAGCGACACGCCCTGCATGCCCGTGACGGCCTTCAGCATCTCCTGCAGCTCGTACATGCAGGTGAGAAACCCCTGGCCGTGACTCGCGGGCCCGAGCGGGTGCCGGTTTGCGAAGCCCGGCAGCAGCGCCAGCGAGTTGCAGGCCCGCGGGTTGTACTTCATCGTGCACGAACCCAGCGGGTAGAACTGGGTATCGATCGAAAAGTTCTTCTGCGACAGGCGCGTGAAGTGCCGGACGGTTTGCAACTCGGACGCTTCCGGCAGCACCGGCCGGTCCCCGCGGCGCAATGCGTCCGGGATGTCCGCAATGTCATCGCCGGCCGGTGCCTGCGCGAAGGCGCGGCGGCCGCTGCGCGATTTTTCGAAGATCAGTTTGTCCAGCATGCCCTACTCGTCAATGTCGATGCCCAGCGCACGAAACGCCGCGGCGTAGTCCGGTTCGGTCGCGATGTCGTCGATCTGCTCTGTGTGCACGACCGTGTTGTTTTCGTCGAGGACGACGACGGCCCGCGAGAACATCCCCGCGAGCGGGCCGTCGAGTATCAGGACCCCGTAGTTGTCGCCAAAGCCCGCGTGGCGGATCGCCGACAGGCCGACGACGTGCGAGAGCTCGTTTTCTTCCAGGAAGCGCGCATGCGCGAACGGCAGGTCGTAGGAGACCATCAGCATCGCGAGGTCGTCGTAGGCGGCGCCCAGGCGCTCGAACTCGGTGACCGAGCGCGCGCAAACGGTCGTGTCCACACTGACGAAGATATTCATGATCTTGCGCATGCCCATCCAGTTCGCCAGCGACACGTTCTGCAGGCGCGTGTTGACCAGCATGATGTCCGGCGCGCGGCTGCCGACGGACGGCAGGTCGCCCTTCGTCGCGTACTGGCCCTTCTCGTAGGAAAACGTCGCCATCGCCTCAGGCCCGCCTGCGCGCGGTGGGAGCGAACACGTCGCGCATCGCGCCGGCGTAAGCGGCAATGTCCGCCTCGGTCTTCGTTTCCGTTGCGCAGACGAGCAGCGCGTTGCCGAGTTCCGGCCGCCAGCGGGAGAGATCCAGCCCGCCGAGGATGCCGTGGTCCGCGAGCGCGTCGAGCACGCCGGCCGCCGGCCGATCCAGCCTGAGCGCCACCTCGTGGAAATGCGGGCCGTCGTACAGGCGCTCGATGCCGTCGATCGCGCACAGCGCGTCGGCCAGCCGTGCCGTGTTCTGCTGCGACGCGCTGGCGACCCGGGCCAGCCCGTCGAAGCCGAGCAGCGACATGTAAATCGTCGCGGCAGTCACCATCAGGCCCTGGTTCGTGCAGATGTTCGATGTCGCCTTGGAGCGGCGTATGTGCTGTTCACGTGCCTGCAGCGTCAACGCATAGCCGGGCTCGCCGTCCAGATCCGTCGTCCGGCCGACGATGCGCCCGGGCATCTGGCGCACGTGACCTGACTTGCACGTCATGTAACCGAAGTAGGGTCCGCCCGACGAGAGCGGCACGCCGAGCGGCTGCCCTTCGCCGCACGCGATATCGGCGCCGGCGGCGCCCCAGTGTCCCGGCGCCTTGAGCACGGCCAGCGACGTGGGGTTTGCGATCGCGATCGACAGTGCACCCTGTTCCGCCGCCCAGTCCGTCAGCCGGTCGACGTCTTCCAGCGTGCCGACGAACGTCGGTTGCTGGATGACAACGGCCACGGGCTCGCGGCCGGCCGGCAGCGCGTCCACGTCGACCTTGCCGCTGTCCGCGTTGACGGGGAGCCATTCGAACGTGAGACCCTGGCTGCCGGCGATCGCTTCGGCGACCTGCGCGTAGACCGGGTGGACGCCGGGCGCGAGCAGGATGCGCCGGCTCTTCACCTTGCGGTTGACGCGCACGGCCATCAGCGCCGCTTCCGCGAGCGCCGACGCGCCGTCGTACAGTGAGGCGTTGCTCACGTCGAGGCCCGTCAGGGCGGTAATCATCGTCTGGTACTCGTAGATCGTCTGCAGCGTGCCCTGGCTGGCTTCGGCCTGGTACGGCGTGTAGGCGCTGTAGTACTCGCCGCGCGTGGCGATGTCCCAGACGGCGGCCGGGATGTGATGCTCGTAAGCGCCGCCGCCAATGAAACACAGCGGATTGCCGTCCTGGCCGGCGCGCTCGCGCATCAGCCGGGTGATCTGCATCTCGCTGAGCGCCTCCGGAACGCCGTCGAGCGATCCGATGCGTAACTCGGCCGGAATTTCGTCGAACAGCGCCTCGAGGTCCGGCGCGCCGATGGCCGCGAGCATTTCCTCCGTGTCCTTCGGCGTGTGGGGTATGAATGGCATGGCCTTCGCGCGTCCTCCGTATCGCGTCAGTCGTCGAGATCGTCGAGAAACGACTGGTAGTCGTCCGGCGACATCAGGTCGGCGTCGTCCACGTCGGCGGACGGCTGAATGCGGACGATCCAGCCGTCACCGTACGGATCCGCGTTGATCTTCTCCGGGTCGTCCGACAATTCCTCGTTCACCTCGACGACGACGCCGGCGATCGGGGCGTAGACGTCCGAGGCCGCCTTGACGGATTCGACGACGGCCATCTCACCTTCGGCGTCCAGCTCCTGGTCGATCTCCGGCAACTCGACATAGACGAGGTCGCCCAGCGCACTCTGCGCATGATCGGTAATGCCGACGGTGACGCTGCCGTCGTTTTCCTTGCGCAGCCACTCGTGTTCCTTCGTGTACAACAGATCGCCTGGCAATTCACTCATGTTCTCATCCCCATTCAGAATGTCCTGCAACGTGACGTCGGCCCGCCCGGTCAGACGTCGATTCGCACCTTTCCGTGTCGGACGAACGGCGTCGGCACGACCCGTGCCGCCGCCAGCCGCCCGCGGATATCAACCTTCGCGCTCTCCTGCGCACCGGCCGGCAGCCGCGCCAGCGCGATCGACCGGTCGAGCGTGGGCGAGTACCCGCCCGACGTGATTTCGCCGTCACCGGCCCCGTCGACCGCGACACGCTGATGGCCGCGTAGTATGCCCTTGTCCTCCAGCAGCAGGCCGACGAAACGCCGCAGGCCGCCCGCCGCCTTCTGCGCTTCGAGCGCGCCCCGGCCGATGAAATCGCGGTCGGCCGGTTCCCAGGCGACGGTCCATTCCAAGCCGGATTCGAGCGGCGACACGGACTCGTCCATATCGTTGCCGTACAGGTTCATCGCGGCCTCGAGCCGCAGCGTGTCCCGGGCGCCGAGGCCGCAGGGCGCCACGCCGGCCGCCAGGAGCGCCTCCCAGGTCTGGGCGGCGTCGCCGGCGGGCAGCAGGATCTCCCAGCCGTCTTCGCCGGTATAACCGGTGCGCGCGACGAACCACTCGCCGGCGTAACAGGCCGAGAACGGCGCCAGCGCCAGCGCCTGCTCGCGCCAATGCGCGTCGATCAGGGTCGCCGCCCGTTCCCGCGCCCGAGGCCCCTGGACCGCGATCATCGCCAGTTCCGAGCGCTCATTGACATGCACGCCGAAGTCCTGCGCGTGCCGCCGAATCCAGTCGAGGTCTTTCTCGCGCGTGGCCGCATTGACGACGAGCCGGTAGTTCCCCTCGTCGAGCCGGTAGACGATGAGGTCGTCGATGATGCCGCCGTCCTCGCGCAGCATGCAGGTGTACAGCGCCTTGCCCGGCCGAGCCAGCTTCGACACGTCGTTTGCGAGCAGGTACCGGAGGAAGTCGAGAGTGCGCTGGCCACCCAGGTCGACGACCGTCATGTGGGAGACGTCGAACATGCCGGCGTCGCGCCGCACCGCGTGGTGTTCCTCTTTCTGGGAGCCGTAGTTGACCGGCATGTCCCAGCCCCCGAAATCCACCATCCGGGCACCGGCTGCGAGATGTTGGTCGTACAGCGGGGTCTTCAGTCCCATGCTTGCTCCAGAGTCATCGTCGATACGACAGGCGAACCCGCCTGTCGCCCCTCTGTCCTCTTGTACCTGAGAGATCCGTGGCAACGCACGCGCGCGGCGTGCGGCACATACCCCTTCGGCGGGCCGCTTCGTCGACCACTCTCCAGAGCTAATCAGCGTACACAGTCCGTTTGCCTGAGCGTTTCCGGGCGGGTTGCGCCTTCGGCGCCCCGTTCGAGTCGGGGTCTCTTCCGTGCACTCTGTGGATTAGTGCGCGCCATGATAGCCAATGCGCCGGGGCCGCGCCAGCAATGCGGGTCAGTGCGGTACCCGGATTTCGGGCCTCGAAGAATTCCGCCGGCCGGGTCAGGCGGCGCGAAATTCCCGCTTGGCGACCGCGGCACGTTCCGCGGGCGTTTCGTGCGCCGCGAAGATCGCGTCGATCCGCCGCAGCCGGGACAGGATGCCCGTGGAATTCGCGATCTGGATGTTGAGTCCCGGACGCGCGTTCATTTCAAGAATCAGCGGTCCGAGATCCCGGTCGATCACCATGTCGACGCCCAGGTAGCCGAGACCCGTCACTTCGTAACAGCGCGCCGCCGACTCGAGGATGAAGTCCCACTGCGGAATCTCGAGCCCGGCAATCAGCGCGCCATTGTCAGGGTGTTCGTCCACGTGGTCGTTGTGGTGCACGCCGGTCAGCGTCTGGCCGGTGCTCATGTCCACTCCGGCTCCGACGGCGCCCTGGTGCAGGTTCGCCTTGCCGTCCGAAGCGCGGGTGGGCAGCCGCACCATCGCCATTGACGGGTAGCCGCGGTACACGATCACGCGGATGTCCGGCACTCCCTGGTAGCTCACCTCGTCGAAGACCGGGTCGAACATGACGCAGTACTCGATCAGCGCAGTGTCCGGGTTGCCGCTGAGGCTGTACTGGCCGCCGACGATGTTCGAGATGTGGTGCTCGATCTCGTCGCGCGTAGTGAGAACGCCACTTGCCAGCCTGAACGTATCGCGCTTGCGCTTGCTGCGGCCGGTCACCACGGTGATGCCGTCGCCGCCGCTGCCCTGCGCCGGCTTCACGACGAAGCTCGCGCGCGCGTCGACGATCTCCGCGAAGCGGCGCACCTCGCCCTGGTGGCGAATGACACCGTAAAGCTCCGGCACCGCCATGCCGGCCGCCATCGCCAGCTCCTTGGTCAGCACCTTGTCGTCGACCCGCGGGTAATACTTGCGCGGGTTCAGGCGCATGATGAACTCGCTGTTGCGCTGGTTGAGTCCCAGCACCCCCGCCGCACGCAACCGCTTCGCGACCGCGAACATCAGCCTTTCGCCAGGACCTTGAAGCGCGTCAGTTCGAGCAGCCGGTAGCCGGTGTAGCGACCGGCAAGTACCACGAACGCAAGCACGACCAACAACAGTTCGGGAAACGTGATGATGAGGTGCTCGAGCCAGTTCAGGCCCATCGCGATGTAGCTGAACACCGCGGTCAGAAGGCTGCCGAACGCCGCGCGCAGCGCATCGGCCGGACCGCGTTCCTCCCACATTACCGACATGCGCTCGATGGTCATCGCAATGATCACCATCGGGAACAGGGCGACGGACAGGCCCGTGTCCATGCCGAGCTTGTTCGACACGATACTGATCAGCAGCATCAGCATCACGACGACGATGAGAACGGATGCCAGCCGCGGCACGAGCAACAGGCGCAATCGTTCCAGGAGAAAGCGGATGGTCAGGCCGAGCGCAACCAGCAGCGTGAACAGGATGATTCCCCACAGCAACTGCGTTTCGCGAAACGCGAGCGCGATGAGCACCGGCATGAACGTACCGAACGCCTCGATACCGACGAAGTTGCGCATCAGCACCATGACCAGCGCGCCGATCGGGATCATCAGCAGAACGCTGTAAACCGCCTGGGTCTGGATCGGCAGGCTGTACAGCGAGAAATCCAGGATCCGGATGTCGTCCTGGGACGCGTGTGTCCTGGCGATCGCGACGGCGTCGACGTGATTCTGCTGAATCGCAAAGTCGACACGGACGCTGCTGCCGCCCTCGACGCCGACCAGCGGCTCGTTGCCACGCCACCAGATGAAGAAGTGCGGCGGCAATCCTTCGGCACCGGTTCTCGGGTTGAAGTACCGCCACTGGTCACCGTCGTGGATCTCCAGGAAGGTCACGGGCGGGGCATTGCGCTGACGCCCGGCCAGCGGAAAACCGTGGACCATGCGCGCCGGGATGCGCGCCGCCGCCAGCAGCGTGGTCGCGGTCTCGACGAGCTGTGTCGACGACGAAACGTTCGACATCAGAAGCTGCACGTTCGGGTCCGGGGATCGGTCGTTCAGGCGATGCAGCAATTCGGTCGTGAACGATGCCGTGTCCGCGGACTGCTCCCTCACGTCCGAAACGATGACGTCGACGGCCGTCTTGAACGGCTCCTCGATCACCGGCGCCGGCGGGAACGGCGGCGTGGTGTCCGATTGTTCCGAGCGCGGGTCCTGGTAAACAGACACGCGGTAGTACAGCGCCTGCGGGCCATCGGCGCGTCGTACCGCCCACTGTGCTTCGCGTCCGCTGGACCCGTAATTCAGGTTGAAGCCGTACTCGCGGGACACCGGGTTCTCATTGAGCACGCGAAACCCCGGGGTCAGCGTCGGCACGAGCAGGTTGACTTTGATCGAACCGGGTCCTGACTCGAAATGCACGGCGGCCTCGATCGTCCAGACCGGGGTTTCGCGGTCCTCCGTGATCGGGAAGCCCAGCAGCTGCCACTTGTAGAGGAACAGCGAAAGACCCGCTGCGGCCAGCAGCAGTGCGAGAACGTAGACCGTCTTGTGTTTCATGGTCCCCCGGGGATCGGCGCGACGTCAGTCGTCTTATTTTCGGCGGGCGGTGCCCAGCGCAACGCCGGCCATCTTACGCCGGATCGGGCCGCTGCGGTTGAACAGCGCCATTCCGTTGCGCCGCAACTCGCCGAGGGGTCCAGAGTCTGACGCAAACAGGCGATTCAGGCCAGTCATGAAATGCAGCATCCGCGCGTTGTCGCTGCGACGAGCGCGCTCATAGCGCCTCAGCACGGGCAGGTCGCCGGGATGCTCGCGGTGATCCAGCGCCGCGTCGATCACGCCGGTGAGCTCGGCCACGTCGGCGATACCCAGGTTCGCGCCCTGCCCCGCGAGCGGATGCACGGTGTGCGCCGCATCTCCGACCAGTGCAAAACCACGGCGCACGTATCGGCGCGCGTGTCGGGCGACCAGCGGAAACCGGCCGCGCGGTCCGGACGCCCGTAGATCACCCAACACGCCGTCGGAGGCATCCGTCAACAGGGAGCCGAGTCCGTCGTCGCTCATCGAATATGCCTGCTCCGCAGCCTCCGGTGTCGTTGTCCAGACCACGGAAACGCGGCCGTCCGCGAGCGGCAGGAGGCCGAGCGGGCCCGTCGGAAGAAAGCGCTGCCAGGCGGTGTCGCCGTGCGGCACTGTCGGCTCGAGGTGCGTAACGAACGCAACCTGGTCGTAAGCCTGTTCCCAGGTATCGACGCCGGCCTGCCGCCGCAACGGCGACCCGCCGCCGTCGGCGGCGATGACGAGGTCCGCGGTCAGCTCTCCGCCGTCCGCAAAACGGACGCGCGCACCCGCATCGTCGAAGGACGCGTCCGCGACGGCCGTATCGAAACGCACGCCTGCGCCCGCCGCCTCGATGGCCGCGCGCAGCGCCTCCCTCAGTGCCGCATCGTCGACGATATAGCCGAGGTGGGGCACCCCGAACTCGTCGGCATCGAAGCGCAGGGTTGCGCCGCCATGCGGGTCGCTCGCCGCATCCCAGACACGCATTCGGTCGAAGGCCGCGACGTGGGTCGGGTGCATGCGCTGCCATGCGCCCAGGCTTTCGAGCAGGTCGGCCGATCCTGCCGATATTGCCGACACGCGCAATCCCGTCTCACCGGCGACGACGTGCTCGGGCGCGGCACCCGCGTCGACGATCGTGACGTCGAGTTGCGCCGCGTTGCGCGACGCCAGGAGACGCAGCACGGCAAGCAACCCCACGGTACCTGCGCCCGCCACCAGGATCGAGTAAGGCGGCCTCACCGCACCGGTACTCCGCGCGACAAGCGCGGCAATCGGCCGGCGAGCCCCATGGCGTGCCGCGCAAACTCGGTACGCAGGCCGGGAACCAGGTCGAAACCGAGCATGCCGATGTCACGAAGGGCGCCAGCCGTGCCCGGCGCGCCGAAGACGGACACCAGGCCGTCGGTCAGCGCGACCAGCTTCCGCTGATCGGACCGGCGCCAGTCGGCGTAGCGCTCGCAGACGAGGCTGTTGCCGATGTCCTGGCCGGCGTCGCCCGCATCCGCCACGCAGTCGCACAGCGCCGCGACGTCGCGTAGCCCGAGATTGAAACCTTGCGCGGCCACCGGGTGCAGGCCGTGCGCGGCATTGCCGACCAGCACGGCCCGCGGCCCATGAATCCGGAGCGCCTTGCTCAGCCGCAGCGGGTACGCCGCCCGCTCGCTGATGGCCGTGAAGCGTCCCAGCCGCATCCCGAAGCGTTCCTGGAACTCCGCCAGGAAAGACGCGTCGGGCAGGGACAGTACGCGCCCGGCGTCGCGCGCCGCCACCGTCCAGACGAACGCTGCGCGATCGGGGCCGAATGGCAGCAGCGCCAGGGGACCGTCGCCGGTAAACCGCTCCCAGGCGACGTTGTCGTGCGGCACGCCGGGACGAACGTTGCCGATGATGGCCTGCTGGCCGTAGTCACGTTCCGTTGCGGTGATGCCGAGCAGGTCGCGAACGCCGGAACGTGCACCGTCGGCCGCCACGAGCAGTCGCGCCGTCAGGGTGCAATCGCCGTCCAGCCCGACGTCGATGCCTTCCGACGTCGCGTCCGCCGCGACCACCCGGGCCGGACACAGGGTTGTGATTCCGGGGCATCCGGCCACGGCCGATTGGAGCACCTGCCCGAGTACCCGGTTCACGGCGACGTAACCGAGCGCCTCCACGCCTTGCTCGTCGGCATCGATGCGGGAGAATCCGAAGCGGCCGCGATCGGAGATTCGTATCGCCCGGATCGGTGTCGCGGCGGCCGCGATCTCCGGCCACAGTCCGAGCGCGTCGAACAGCCGCTGCGAACTGCGGGACAAGGCCGTCGATCGTTCGTCGAAACTCGGTTGCGACGGCGCGTCGCGAGCGACCGCCTCGACGAGGGCGATACGCAATCCGAGCGGTGCAAGCGCGATCGCCAGCGTACTGCCGACCATGCCGCCGCCGGCAATGACGACGTCGAACGTGGAACTCCGTGGCGCCTCGTTCATGCCGCCATCAGCGCCTCGACCCGGTCGGGGTCTTTCGCCAGCCCCTTGCTCAGAACATCGGGCCCCTTGCCGGTGACGAGCACGTCGTCCTCGATACGCACGCCGATGTTCCGGAACCGTGCGGGCACCTTGCTCGTGGCCGGCAGGTAGATGCCGGGCTCCACGGTCATGACCATGCCGGACTCGAGCAGGCGCCACTGCTCGCCGACCTTGTAGTCGCCGACGTCGTGCACGTCCATGCCGAGCCAGTGCCCCGTACGGTGCATGAAGTACGGTTGGTACGCCGCGTCACGGATGAGCCGGTTCAGCGTACCCTCGAGCAGGCCCAGTTTCTTGAGGCCCCGGGTGATGACCCTGACGGCCGCGTCGTGCGGGTCGTTCCAGTGATTGCCCTTGCGGACCTTGTCGATCGCCGCGAGTTGGGCCTCGAGCACGATCTCGTAGACCGCCCGCTGCTCTGTGCTGAAGCGACCGCTGACCGGCAGCGTCCGCGTAATGTCCGACGCGTAATAGTCGAGCTCGCAACCCGCGTCGATCAGGACCAGGTCGCCCGCCTTGAGCTCGCAGTTGTTGTCGACGTAGTGCAGCGTGCAGGCATTCCTGCCGCTGCCCACGATAGGGCTATAGGACACCCACGCGTCGTTGCGCCGGAATTCGTGCCGGTACTCGGCCTCGACTTCGTACTCGAACAGGCCGGGGCGGACCATGCGCATGGCGCGCTCGTGGGCACCGACTGCAACGCGGGCCGCGCGGCGCATGGCCGTAACTTCCGCGCGGCTCTTGTAGAGGCGCATGTCGTGCAGCAGGTGGTCCAGTGCGACGAACTCCTGCGGCGTGTGGACGCCCCGCGCACCGCGGGAGCGCAGCGAGTTGATCCACTCCGCGATCTGCGAATCGAAGTCGGTGTACATGCCCATCGTGTAGTAAACGCGGCTGCACGACTCGATCATGCCCGGCAGGATGTCGTCGATGTCGTCAACGGGGAACGCGTCGTCAGCGCCGAAACTCTCGATCGCCCCGTCAGGGCCGGACCGCGAGCCGTCCCAGAGCTCCTTTTCCGAATCGCGTTCGCGGCAGAACAGGACGAACTCGCCGTTCTCCCGCCCGGGCGCAAGTACAGCCACCGCGTTGGGCTCCGCGAAACCGGTCAGGTAGTAGAAATCGCTGTCCTGGCGGAAGCGGTACTCCACGTCGCGGCTGCGCTTCCGCACCGGCGCGGCTGGCAGAATGGCAATCCCTCCCTTGCCCATCATCCGCATCAGCTGGTCGCGGCGGCGCGCGAACTCTTCCGGCTTCATGGCGCGGGTGCCGGCCGCAGGTCGGCCAGTTCCTCGTAGACGATCTGCACGGCAACGCGCAGGTACTCGACCAGCTCGGCGTAAGCTTCTTCCTCGTCCTCATCATCGGCATCCGCATCACTCGCGGCGCGCGTGATCTGCAGCATGTCGGCGATGATGTCGGCCAGCGGCTCGCCGGCGAGCTGTTCGCGCAGTTCCGCGTGCTCGGCGCCCGCCCCGGCCACCAGTCCGTGCAGGAAGCCCTCGCACCAGGCCGCCAACCCCCCGGCGCGGCGGTCGTTGCTTGCCTCGTCGTCGGGTAGCAGCAAGTCGAAGCCGGACTGGCGTTGCCGAAGCGCGTCGCGCGTTTCGTCGAATACCCGTGCGAGCACCGCGGCACACTCGCCGCGCAGCGCGTTCGCCGGGTCGGTGCCCTCGAGAACGGCCGCGGCGATGCGCGGCGCCGCCTCGTCACCAGCCACGGCAAGCCCTGCGGCTATCAGGCCGTGGGCCTGCGGTGCGCTCCACGTCGCCCCGCAGCGCGACAGCGCTGCCTGCAATTCATCGTGTTCGTCGTGTCGATTCATACTTTGATTGTCGGCGATTCCCGGCCGGGCCCTATGATCCCATGCGGGCGGCTCCGTTGCGATTGATTCTCCCTTGCGGCCTGACTATATTGGCCAGATGACGACTGACCGTACCTCCGTGTTCGAACACGAGCTCCGCCGCCTCGAAGAGCGCGTCGATGCCCTCGTTCGGGTATGCGACCAGCTCCAGGACGAAAACAAGTCTCTGCGCCAGAGGCAGGATGTGCTGACAGCGGAGCGGGCGACGCTGCTACAGAAAAACGAGCAGGTGCGGGCACGCGTCGAAGCCATGATCGGCCGGTTGAAGGCAATGGAGCAGGGATCGTAGTCGATGAGCGAACATTACGCACAAGTGAGCGTCAGGATCCTGGACAAGGAATACCAGGTTGCGTGCCCGGCCAGCGAGCGCACGGACTTGCTGGACTCGGCAGAGATACTGAACTCGAAAATGCGCGAGATCCGCGACAGCGGACGCGTCGTGGGCCTGGACAGGATCGCCGTAATGGCGGCGCTGAACATGGCGAACGACCTGCTGCACGCGAAGGAACGCGACAAGGCCTACCAGGGGGACTACAGCCACCGGCTGAAACTGATTTCCGAACGCGTCGAGACAGCGCTGGGCGGTACCCAGCCGCTCGACCTCTGACGCGAGGACCCAAATGACGCCTCCTGCAGTGTTCGATACCGACCTGGATACCTTTCGACCCTAACGTTTTACCTCGGGGTTGTGCACTGCTGGCAGCATTTGCGCAGGACCGGAACTTCCGGAAAGCCTGTTGCTGCCGCGGCTTACCCCACTTGTTGCTCCGGATCGAGAGCGACGGCTCGGTAACGGCACAGGCGGGAGGCGTCTCTTAAATTCCCGCGCTGCCCTGCTCCCCGATTGCGCCCGACGTCGATGACCATCCCGCCACAATCCAGACTCCGCCAGGAAGGCCTGTATGCGCGGCGTTCACTCGATGCCGAGGAGCGCGCGGCGTACTCCCGAACCATCACGTCCAGGTTTCTTCGCTCGCCACGTTTTCTGAGCGCGCGAACCATCGCCTGTTACCTGTCCATGGACGACGAAGTGGACGTGCTGCCGATCATCAGTCGCTGCTGGGCGGCATCCAAACCTGTGTTCCTTCCGGTGACATCGCCGGGCCGACGACTGCGGTTTGTCGAAGTCTTGCGCAAAACGTGCTTGCGCCGAAGCGGCTTCGGGCTTCTCGAACCGTCCCACGGCGCGGAGATCCACCCGCTCGAACTCGACACGGTGGTAGTACCGGTCGTTGCTTTCGACAACGCACACCGACGCATCGGCATGGGCGGCGGCTACTACGACACGACGTTCAGCGCGTTGGGCAGACCGCGCGCTCCGCGTCGACCAAAGCTCGTGGGCGTCGCGTTCGAGTGCCAGAAAGTACGGAAAATAAAGGCAAATCCGTGGGATATTGCGCTTTGCGACGTTCTCACCGAGGCTTGAGTCACACCGCCAGGACAACATCGAACGCCAATCTGAATTGACGCAACGCTGCGTTCCCTCCGACGACCTTCGCTAGCAGGCTTCCTTCGCTTCGCTCGCAATGAGAAACACGTCACGTTTTGCAGGCGCAGACTGCTGCCTGCAGCACAGTTTATCGTGCAGGTAACTTGCTGGATTTTTTGCTTTTGTTGTATATACTCAGCCTCGGGTACCCGACACGGAGAAAACCATGGCTACCACCAAGAAGAAGTCCAGCAAGAAAAAGGCTTCCGCGAAGAAGCGGAAAGTCACCAGGAAGAAGACCACTGCCAAGAAGGCAGCGAAGAAGAAAGTCGCCAAGCGTAAGGCTAAAAAGAAAGTCGCCAAGCGTAAGGTGAAGAAGAAGGCGAAAAAGAAAGTCGCCAAAAAGAAGGCCAAGAAAAAGGCCAAAAAGAAAGTCGCCAAGCGCAAGGTGAAGAAGAAGGCGAAAAAGAAGGTCGCCAAAAAGAAGGCCAAGAAAAAGGCCAAAAAGAAAGTCGCCAAGCGCAAGGTGAAGAAGAAGGCGGCGAAGCGCAAGACGAAGAAGAAAGCGTCGAAGCGCAAGTCGAGCAAGAAGAAGTAGGACTTGCTCCTATTCGCCTGGAGCCGGAGGCGCTGATGCTTCCGAAGCCTTCCTGGCAAAGTAAAAGAGCCCGCACATGCGGGCTCTTTTCGTTTCCGCCTCCGGGCCCCGCCGTTCCGGGCGGGACGATAAGCGTGACGGACCGCATGGTGTCCCGCGGTGCAATCCGCTAAGCTCGGCCCCCGTCTGGATCGGCGAACCCTGCGATGGACGCAAACGCGAAAAAACGACTGGCGGCGGAAGCCTCGCTGGAGTTCATCACTCCGGGAACGACGCTCGGCGTCGGAACCGGCTCGACCGTCAATCAGCTCGTCGATTTGTTGCCCGGCATCCGCGACCGGATCGATCGCGTTGTGTCCAGCTCACGTGCGACGACCCGCCTGCTGGAGCAGCAGGGATTCGAGGTCCTCACCCTGAATGAAGTGGGCGCCATCGACGTTTACGTGGACGGCGCCGACGAGGCCACGAAACGGCTGCACCTCATCAAGGGCGGCGGTGGCGCGCTGACGCGCGAGAAGGTCCTCGCCGGCGCATCCCGGCGCTTCGTCTGCATCGTCGACGACAGCAAACTCGTCGGGATGCTGGGCGAATTTCCGCTGCCCATCGAAGTCATCCCGATGGCCCAGGAATTCGTGGCCGGCAAGCTGGTCAAGTTGCGCGGCCGACCTGTCTGGCGCGAGGACTTCGTGACCGACAACGGCAACCACATTCTCGATGTTCACGACCTGCAGATCGGCAATCCGATCGAGTTGGAGTCCCGCCTGAACCAGATACCGGGCATCGTCACGGTCGGCATCTTCGCGCAGCGGCCGGCTGACGTGCTGCTGATTGCCGGAGATGGCGGAGTGAGGGAGCTGCGGGCGTAGGAGCGGGCTAGACTCGGATCGCCTGGTCAGGCGATCCTCGGCTCTGGTTCCGACCGACTCGTAGGGAGAGATCCTGGGGGAGAGGGATAGACTCGGATCGCCTGGTCAGGCGATCCTCGCCCCTGCGGGGCGGCTCGCAGAGCGAGCCGTCCAAAACGCTGGCGCGTTTTGTCGAACCCGGGGCGCTCCAATCTCCAACTCCCCCAGCCAAACAAAAACGGCCCCCGATCGGGGGCCGTTTTTGTTTGGCTGGGGGAGAGGGATTCGAACCCCCGTTGACGGAGTCAGAGTCCGTAGTCCTACCACTAGACGATCCCCCAAGCAGGGATCGGGACGATCAGCGCTTCGAGTACTGCGTAGCGCGGCGGGCCTTGCGCAGGCCGACCTTCTTGCGCTCCACTTCGCGAGCGTCCCGTGTGACGAACCCGGCCCGACGCAGCGGCGAACGCAGCGCTTCGTCGTACTGCATCAGCGCGCGCGTGAGGCCGTGCCGAATCGCGCCGGCCTGGCCGGTGATGCCGCCGCCGGTCACAGTGACCTTGACGTCGAAGCGATCCTTCAGGTGCGTGAGCTCCAGCGGCTGGCGCACGATCATCTGCGCCGTCTTGCGCCCGAAGAAGACATCGAGGGGCCGGTCGTTGACGCTGATGTTGCCGGCGCCCGGCGTCAGGAATACGCGGGCCGTCGACGTCTTGCGGCGGCCGGTTCCGTAGTACATATCAGTCATGAATCTCGTCTCTTGAAGTCTTGCCGAAACCGCGTCAGACGCTGAGCTCCAGCGGAATCGGTTGCTGTGCGGTGTGCGCGTGTTCCGGACCCGCGAAAACGCGAAGCTTGGACAGCATCTTCCGGCCAAGCGGCCCCTTCGGCAGCATGCCCTTCACCGAGTGCTCGATGACGCGCTCCGGCGCCTTCTGCAGCTGCTTCTCCAGCGAAATCGACTTCAGGTTGCCGATGTAGCCGGTGTGGTGGTGGTACATCTTGTCCTTCAGCTTGTTGCCGGTGACGCGGACCTTCTCGGCATTGATCACGACGATGTAGTCGCCGGTATCAATGTGGGGCGTGTAGACCGGCTTGTGCTTGCCGCGCAGGCGGCGCGCAATTTCGGTCGACAGGCGGCCGAGCGTCTGCCCCGTGGCATCGACGACGTACCAGTCGCGGCGAACCTCTGCCGGTTTCGCAGAAAACGTCTTCATGATCTTAAGTTTCCGGATTTACGTGTTTTTTTCGGTGCCTGCCGAAGCTCGTCAGCCGCCGGCGCACCCGGCACCCGCGCAGGAATGTCCCTGCCGGATGGCGGAAAGGCGCGAAATTCTACTTGACCGCCCTGCCCATTGCAACGCATCCGCCGGGAAAAGCACCGGGCATGCGGCGGCACGCCCCGCCCCTAAAAAACCCTTCTGAATCAAACGACTACAGCAGGAACGCTCGGTCCTGCCGTCGTCAGAAAAGGTATTCGAGCGACAGTGCGGTGTAGGTATCCGTCTTTTCCAGTCCCGGCAGCACGTCCGTGTTGTGCTTGATCGTGTACGAGGCCACCAGTGCGAGGTTACCGATCAGGGACGCCGATACCGCCGAAATGGACTCGAGATAGGTGTTCTCGTCACCGGCTTCGACCGCGACCGACTGCCGGAACTCGGCATTCTCGCTGAACGCGAAGGTGTACTTCATGGCACCGCGGATGACGAACTCGTCAACCGATGTCCCGTCCGCGAGTTCCGACTGGCGAGCACCGCCGCCGATCTCGGCGTCGAGGTGGTGTCGATCCGAGTTCAGGATCCGGCGACCGTAGCCGACGGTCTGCGAGAACTGCGTTTCGTAGGACGAAAACCTGTCCTTGCGCCAGTGCAGCTGGCCGAAAAGGTAGTCGAACTCGGAGAAAGAGCGTTCGGTCTTGGCGGCCCATTCATAGGACTCGGACGTGCTCTCCTCGTCTTCCGATGCGTTGAACGCCGCCGCATTGAACGAGTGTTTCCAGTTGCCTGTCTCGTAGGCGACCTCGAACGCGGCGTTCAGCGTCGAGTTTTCCGTGTTGCCGGACGTCGCCAGGTAGCCCATCGCCGCCTTGCCTGACCACGGACCTTTCTCTTCTTCCGACTGTTCTTCGTCGGCGTGCGCCGGCACGGCGACCAGCAGGATCGCCGCCAGCAAGTACCATCGGGCTTTTTCCAACAACATTGTTCTCGAGTCTCCCGGTCAACGGCGCCGCGCCGACTCCGGTCGGGGCGTCGGCGGGCGCAAAGGGCGCGGAGTATATAGCAGTGTCCGCGCAATCGGCGAGTTTTTGCCGCGTGCACAGGAACGCCTCGCTACCGACGCACATTGCTATACTGACCGCCATGCCTGGACGCCGACTCTCTCCCATCGACCGCCTTCTGGGCGGTCTCGACAACGCGCTGAAGACCGTCGCGACACCGGCCGGCAAGGGCGCGCGCGCGAATCCGGCGGGCGGCATCGAAGACGCCGGGCTCGACGACGCCTCGCGGCGGCATGCGGCCGGCCTGATGCGGGTCAACCACGCCGGCGAGACCGCGGCCCAGGGGCTCTACCAGGGCCACGCCCTGGTTGCCCGCGACCCGGCGACCGAGCAGAACATGCAGCGGGCTGCGCAGGAAGAATTCGATCACCTCGCCTGGTGTGAACAGCGGCTGACGGAACTCGGCGCGCGCCCGAGCGCGCTGGCGCCGGTTTGGTATGCCGGGGCCATGGTCATCGGCGCCGCGAGCGGCGCGCTGGGCGACAAGTGGAGCCTTGGCTTTATCGCCGAAACGGAGGCGCAGGTCTGTGCGCATCTCGACGGACACCTGGACGGGCTGCCGGCGGACGACGCGCGCAGCCGGGCCATCGTTTCGCGCATGCGCGACGAGGAAGCGGAACACGGCGAAAACGCGAAATCTGCCGGTGCGGCGGAGCTGCCGCTGCCGGTCAAGCGGCTCATGCAACTCACCGCCCGCGTCATGACGACGACGGCCTACCGGGTTTGATAACGAAAACACGGACTTAGCTTGCCCTGACGCCCGAACTGTATTAAAAGGAGGGGCGCTCGAGCGAACAAGGATCCCTTCATGCAGACGAATGCCAAGACCCTGAGCGACGTACCGGCCATCAACCGCTTTCTAAGCTACTGCCGCGTGCGGACGGTCCCGTCGAAAACCGTGATGATCCACGCCGGCGACCTGCCGGACGTCCTCTATTACATCGTCGACGGTTCCGTCGAGGTCATGATCGAGGACGAAGACGGCAACGAAATGGTGCTCGCCTACCTGAACAAGGGACAGTTCTTCGGGGAAATGGGCCTGTTCTACGAACAGCCGACCCGCAGCGCCTGGGTCCGGACCCGCACCGAGTGCGAAATCGCCGAAATGACCTACCCGCGCTTCCGCCAGATCGCCAGCGAAAGCCCGGGGCTCGTGTTCGAGCTCGCGACACAGCTCGCGACCCGGCTCGACCGCACAAACCGGAAGCTCGGCGACCTCGCATTCGTCGACGTCACCGGCCGCGTCGCGCACGCGATCATGGACCTGTGCAACGAACCCGACGCGATGACGCACCCGGATGGGATGCAGATCAAGGTCAGCCGCCAGGAACTGAGCCGCCTCGTCGGCTGCTCGCGGGAAATGGCCGGCCGCGTGCTGAAGGTACTCGAGGAACAGGGCCTCGTCTCGGCCAGCGGCAAGACGATCGTGGTTTACGGCGCGCGGCCGAATCGCAAGCTCTGACCGGCCGTTGACGACCGCGCCGCCCTACGCGGCCTTTGCGATTTCCGACTTCATCGCCGCGATCGTCGCGGCATAGTCCTTGCTGCCGAAAATGGCGGACCCCGCGACGAACGTGTCAGCACCCGCCGCCGCGATCTCGCCGATGTTGTCCACCTTCACCCCGCCGTCCACCTCCAGCCGGATGTCGCGGCCGCTGGCGTCGATACGTTCACGCGCGAGCTTGAGCTTCTGGAGCGATGACGGGATGAACTGCTGCCCGCCAAAGCCGGGGTTTACGGACATGATCAGCACCATGTCCACCTTGTCGAGCACGTGATCCAGCCAATCGAGCGGCGTGGCAGGATTGAAGACGAGCCCGGCTTTTGCGCCGGCATCGCGGATCAGCGCGAGCGTCCGGTCGACGTGACGGCTGGCTTCCGGGTGGAAGGAGATGTAGTCGGCCCCGGCCGCCGCGAAGTCCGGAACGAGCCGGTCGACCGGCTCGACCATGAGATGCACGTCGATCGGCGCCGCGATGCCGTAGTCCCGCAGCGCCTTGCAGATCATCGGGCCCACCGTCAGGTTCGGCACGAAATGATTGTCCATGACGTCGAAGTGCACGAGGTCCGCGCCGGCATCCAGTACGGCGGAAACGTCCTCGCCGAGGCGGGCGAAGTCGGCGGACAGGATCGAGGGGGCAATCAATGGCTTCACGGGTTCGTTCCGGTGATGACGAGCCGCTAATGTACCTGACCAAATTCCGCGCCGCGACCGTGCACGCCGCAGCTAGCGAATCGAACGCCGCACCTTCAGCAATTCGTAGGCGGCCAGTAGCTCCCGCGTTCGCCGATCCGCCTCGGCCAACGCGTCTGCCCCGGGATTCGTGGCCGCGATCTTGTCCGGGTGGCTGCGATTCATGAGACGCCGGTAGGCGGTCTTTATCTCTGCGTTCGTCGCGGTGGCGTCGATACCGAGCGTCTGATAGGCGGCACTCAGCTTCGCCGCATCCACGTCGCCCGCGGGCGACTGCCTGAACCCCTTCTGCGCACGGATCATCGCCTCGAGCTGCGCGAGGTCGACACGGCCGATGCCGAGCGCGGTGCAGATATCCCAGATGACTGCGCGCTCTTCTCGCGCGAGGCCGCTCTTGGACAGCGACACCTCCAGCAACAGTCGCACGAAAACGCGTCGCTCTTCCGCCTTTCGCGCGCCCGAACGGGCAAGGCGGCCGGCCTCGGCCACCGGGTCGAACCCCGGCTTCTTGCCGTCGTTGAAGCACGCGATCGCGTTGCGAATCTGCGCGGGACCGAGACCGATGCGGTGCATGACGGCGCGCGCCGCACGTATCTCGTCTTCGGTCACGCGTCCGTCGATCTTCGCGAGGTGCCCCATGCAGCGAAACAGCGCGCGGACGAAGCTGTCACCGAGGCTGACGACGCGCTCGTCCTGCTCGCGGATGCGCTGGTAGCGCTCGGCGAAGCCGCGATCGAACTGGTGTCCGAGCAGGAAACCCGCTGCCGCGAGCAGCGGCTTGAGGGTCGCGAGCCCCGCGAGCGTGCCGATGATCTTGCCCCAGTACAATGCGATTACCCGAAGTCAGGCGTGCCCGCATCGTAACGCGTGGCGACGGCGGTGCCTACGGGCGACGCTTGCGACGACCGCGCCGACGGGCGATCATCGTGCCCGTTTCCAACGCCGTGACGCCCGATGACCGACGCCATTTTCGACTCCGACATCACTGAACTCGAACTGCTCGGGCGCGGTAAGGTCCGTGACATCTACGCCGTCGACGACCAACACCTGCTGATCGTGACGACGGACCGCCTGTCGGCCTACGACGTGGTCATGCCACAGGCGATCCCGGGCAAGGGAGAGGTGCTGACGAAGCTCTCGATCTTCTGGTTCGAGCGCATGGGGGACCTGGTTCCGAACCAGCTTACGCCGCTCGCGATCGACGACGTAGTCCGCGATCCCGCCGCCCGCGATCGGCTGCGGACGCGCTCGCTGGTCGTCCGCCGCCTCCGTCCGCTCCCGGTCGAGGCCGTCGTACGCGGCTACCTCATCGGTTCCGGCTGGCGCGACTACCGGGCGACCGGCGCGACCAGCGGCATCGCACTGCCGCCCGGGCTCGAGCAGGCGTCCCGGCTGCCGGAAACGATCTTTGCGCCGTCCAGCAAGGCGGCAGCCGGCGAGCACGACGAGAACATCAGCTTCGCCGACGTCGTGGAACGCATCGGCGAGCCGCTCGCCGCGGCCGTCCGGGACACGTCGATCGCGATCTACGAGCGCGCGGCCGCACACGCGCTGCAACGCGGCATTATCATCGCCGACACGAAGTTCGAGTTCGGCCTCGACGGGGACGGCACGCTATACCTGATCGACGAAGTCCTGACGCCCGACTCGTCGCGCTTCTGGCCGGTCGACGGCTACCGCACCGGCATCAGCCCGCCGAGCTACGACAAGCAGTACGTCCGCGACTACCTCGACACGCTCGACTGGAACAAGACGGCGCCCGGGCCCGATCTTCCCGAATCGGTCCTCGAGCAGACGGCCAGCCGGTACCGCGAGGCACTCAACCGCCTGACGGCAGACTGACACCGGCACGAAGCCCGGCATGTACAATGCGCGGATGCTGAACCGGATCCGACGCCGAATCGACACGCTGGTCTGGGGCGACACGCTGTCGCGGCACGGCCTGCCCGGTCGCATCGTCGCCTCGGTCCTCCGCTATGTCTATGCCGTGCTGCGCGACGTCGCCACGGGGCAGCTCACGTTGCGATCGATGAGCCTCGTGTACACGACACTGCTGTCGGTCGTGCCGCTGCTGGCACTCAGCTTCTCCGTCCTGAAGGGGCTCGGCATCGATCAGCAGCTCGAATCGCAACTTCTGACGTTCCTCGAGCCACTCGGCGCCCAGGGCGAGGAGATCACCGCGCAGGTGATGTCCGCCGTGCGCAAGGTGAACTACGGCGTGCTGGGCAGCATCGGTCTCGCCTTCTTCATCTACACGGCGATTTCCATGGTCCAAAAGATCGAGGAGAGCTTCAACTACGTCTGGTACGTGACGGAATCCCGCAGCTTCGCACGGCGCTTCACCGAGTACAGCCTGGTGCTGCTGTTCGGCCCGCTCCTGATGGTGCTGTCGCTCGGCATCCTGACGTCTCTGCAGAACGACAGCCTCGTTCAGTACCTGATCGCGAACGACATCGTCGGTCCGGTCATCGTGACCACGAGCAAGCTCACGCCCTACCTGATCATCATCGCCGTCTTCACGTTTCTCTACGTCTTCATGCCGAACACGAAAGTCCGACCCGGCGCGGCGCTGGTCGGCGGCATCACCGGCGGCGTGCTGTGGGTGACCGCAAGCCTCGTCTTCACGGCGTTCATCGCCGGCAGCGAGAACCGCGACAAGGTCTACGCGAGTTTCGCCGTCGCAATCATCGCGCTGATCTGGCTGTACCTGAACTGGCTCATTTTGCTGATCGGGTCGCAGGTGGCGTTTTACGTTCAGAACCCCGCCTACCTGCGGCTGGGTCGTCGCGAGCCCAGGCTGTCGTGCTCGATGCGAGAGCGGCTGGCCCTGAACATCATGTTCCTCGTGGGCCGGGCGTTCCGCATGCCGGGTACCGGCGTCAACGTACACCGGCTCAGCGACGAATTGCGGATCCCGTCGCTCACGCTCGCGCCGATACTCGACGCATTGCGGGGTTCGGGCCTGCTGACCGTGCTCGAGAACGAAGACCTGCAGCCCGGCCGGGAGCCGTCGCGCATCACGCTGAACGACATCATGTCCGTGGTGCGCGTGCAGGGAGAAACCGGTTCGCACCACACGCCGCAGTGGGCGCCGGCCGTCGCCGAGATCGGGCGGCTCGTGGACGGATCGGTCGGCGACGCGCTGAGCGGGAAGACGCTCGCCGAACTGCTCGACGCGGAAGATTCGCCGGAAACCGGTTAGCTCAGCTCCCGGCGAGTGTCATTTCGCCGACCAGCAACGACCCGCAACGCAGGCCGCCACGCAAGTCCTGGTCGTCGCCGATGCGTTCGATGCGCGCGTACAGGTCGCGCAGGTTGCCCGCGATCGTCAGCTCGTGCACCGGGTAGGCGATCTCACCGTTTTCCACCCAGTGGCCGACCGCGCCGCGCGAGTAGTCGCCGGTGACCGGGTTGACGCCGTGTCCGATGAGCTCCTCGACGACCAGGCCGGTACCCATCTCGGTGCGCAGCGAATCCAGGTCACCGCCGTTGCCGGGGACGATCAGGTTGTGCGTGCCGCCGGCATTGCCCGTGGTTTCGAGCCCGAGCCGGCGCGCCGAGTAGCTGCCGAGCACGTAGCCCTGCAGCACGCCGTCGCGGACGATGTCGCGGTCGACCGTCGCCACTCCCTCCGCATCGTACGCGGCACTCGCCATGCCCTTCGGGAGATGCGGGCGCTCTTCGATCGACACGAAGGCCGGGAACAGGGTTTCGCCTGCGGCATCGAGCAGGAACGACGCGCGCCGGTACTGCGCGCCGCCGCTGATGGCGCCAATCAGGTGCCCGAGGAACCCCCGCGCCAGCTCCGGCACGAACAGCACCGGTGCCTTCGCGGTCTTCGGCTTTCGGGCGCCGAGGCGGGCGAGCGTCCGACGGGCGGCCTCCCGGCCCACGTGTTCCGCGGACTCCAGGTCCAGCGGGTCGCGCGCGGCGGTGTAATAGTAGTCGCGCTGCATCTCGTCGTCCTGACCGGCCAGCAGCACGCAGGTAACACTGTGGCTCGTCTTCGTGTAGCTGCCGACGAAACCGTGGGTGTTGCCGTAGGCGCGCGCGCCGCGATTGGTCGAAACCGTCGCACCTTCCGAGTTGTTCAGGCGCTTGTCGACCGACAACCCGGCAGACTCGCACTCGATCGCGAGGCGGATCGCGGCATCCGCATCGAGGGTCCACGGGTGGTCCAGGTCGAGATCCCGGGGTTCGGTGCACATGCGATCGGCGTCGGCCAGCCCCGCGTACGGGTCCTCCGCCGTGTGCCGCGCGAACGAACAGGCCTTGGCGACCGCTTCGCGTACGGCCGCCGGCGTGATGTCGGACGTACTCGCGCTGCCTTTTCGTGAGCCGCGGTACACCGTCACCCAGAGTCCCCGGTCGTTCGTGTACTCGAGGTGCTCGACGTCGCCGAAACGCGCCGTCGCGGACAGGCCCGTGTCGGCACTCGCGGCCGCCTCCGCCTGGTCCACGCCGTTCTCGCGGGCCGCGTCCAAGGCTTCCGCGACCAGTGCTTCGAGCTGCGCCCGGTCGAGCGTTGCGGTGTGCGTCACTGCGGTCATCGTTCCCTGCCCGTCCCCGTGGTAGTGTGCGGCCTGGCGAATTGGACGCGTAGCTTAGTGGACGACGCGAGACCCAGCAAATCGGAACGAAAGCGGCAGCAGCATGCCCTGCAGGCGCTGGGCGAACGCCTGATCGGCCTCCCGGCGGACGTGCGCGCGACGCTTGCCCTCGACGAGCGGCTCATCGAGGCCATCGACGACCTCGGCCGCATGAAATCCCACGAAGCCATTCGCCGGCAAAAGCAGTTCATCGGCCGGCTGATGCGGGATGCCGACGAGACGCGAATTCGCGAATTCTTCGCGCAGCGCGACGCGGAAGAACAACGGGAGAAGCGGCGGTTCACGCTCGCGGAGCGCTGGCGTGATCGCCTGCTGCGCGAGGGTGGCGACGCGTTGCCGGCATTCGCCGCCGAAACCGGCGCCGATCCGAGCGCCATTGCCGCCGTCCTCGCCGACCTGGCGGCGGCGCACTCGGATGCACACGAACGCGGCCTGAAGCGGCAATTGTTCCGCGAAGTCCACGGTGCGCTGGCCGCGGGCTCGCGGGACAGTTAAGATTTCTCGATGAACAGTCTGGTTGGCATCGTCATGGGCTCGCGGTCCGATTGGGACACGATGAAGCACGCGGCGGACACGCTCGAGATCCTCGACATTCCGCACGACGTGCAGGTCGTCTCCGCGCACCGCACGCCCGATCTCCTGTATGAATACGCGGAAACCGCCGTCGAACGCGGGCTTCGCGTCATCATTGCGGGCGCCGGCGGTGCCGCGCACCTCCCCGGCATGCTCGCCGCGAAGACGCGATTGCCGGTGCTTGGCGTGCCGGTGAAGTCGCGCATCCTCAACGGGCAGGACTCGCTGTTGTCGATCGTCCAGATGCCGGCCGGTATTCCGGTCGGGACGCTGGCTATCGGCCCAGCCGGTGCAGCCAACGCGGCACTGCTCGCGGCGGCCATCCTCGGCACGACCGACGATACCGTAGCCACCGCGCTCGACCAGTACCGCAGGGAACAGACGGAACGGGTGCTGGCCGACCCGGATCCTCGCGCCTGAGCACGGGGTATGCGTATCGGCGTGATCGGTGCCGGCCAACTCGGCCGGATGCTCGGCTTTGCAGCGCGGGAGCTCGGCCACGAGTGCGTCTTTCTCGACCCGGGTGAGAACCCGCCCGCAGCCGCCGCGGGTCCCGTGGTGAGGGCCGACTTCGGCGATGCGGCCGCGGTCGCCGCGCTGGTGGCAGAGTGCGACGTACTCACCTACGAGTTTGAAAACGTGCCGGTCGACGTGCTGCACGCCGTCGAGGGCGGCTGCCCCGTGTTTCCGCCGCCCGCGGCCCTGGCCCACGCGCAGGATCGGGTCGAGGAGAAACGCCTGTTCGAGCGGCTCGACATTCCACTCGCACCCTACCGCCCGGTGCAGGAGCGCGCCGACCTCGACGATGCCGTCACGTCGCTCGGTTATCCCCTGGTTCTGAAGACGCGGCGCTTCGGCTACGACGGGAAGGGCCAGGCCGTCATTCGCAACGCCGCGGATGCCGACGGCGCGTGGGCAGACCTCGGCGGACGGCCGCTCGTCGCCGAAGCGTGGGTGCCGTTCGACTGCGAAGTGTCCATCATCGGCGTGCGATCACGCGAGGGCGATACCGCGTGCTGGCCCCTGACCGAGAACCGCCATGCCGACGGTATCCTGCGCACGTCGATCGCGCCGGCGACCGTTCCGGGACTGCACGAAACCGCGCGCGACTACATGGACCGCCTGCTGCGAGAACTCGACTACGTCGGCGTGCTCGCGCTCGAACTGTTCGTGCGCGGCAGCGAACTCCTCGCGAACGAATTCGCGCCGCGCGTGCACAACTCCGGCCACTGGACGATCGAGGGTTCGTCGTGCAGCCAGTTCTCGAATCACGTGCGCGCGATTTCGGGCGAGGCCCTCGGCCGGGCCGACTGTCGCGGCTATGCCGGCATGCTGAACCTTATCGGACAGATCCCCGATGCCGTGCACGAAACGGGCGATTCGCGCGTGCGAGTTCACGACTACGGCAAGGCACGGCGCCCGGGCCGCAAGCTGGGGCATGTTACGGTCGTAACCGATGACGCCGGGGCACGGGACGCCCTGCTCGACCGACTTTGCCAAACTGTGACCGAGTCCGCACCCGATTGCGGACCTGCGGCGTAGCCCAGCCCCGGCCAAAGCAGGTAAACTGGTTCTATCGCCGCTCAAGAAGAGAATTTCGGCCGGCGTCGACACGAACCTGGCCACTGTCAATTCCCAGCGACTTATGTCTTATCTCAATCACTTCAATTTGCGGGAGCAGCCATTCCGCCTCACGCCTGATCCGGAGTTCGTTTACTGGAGCAAGCAGCATGCCCGGGCGAAGGCCTACATGGAATCGACGATCTGGCTGGCTGACGGATTCGTCGTTATCACCGGTGAAATCGGCTCCGGCAAGACAACGCTGCTGCAGTCGTTCCTGGCGGAACTCGACGACGACGTCGTGTATGCCGTCGTATCCCAGACCCAGCTTTCAGCCACGCAGTTCCTGCAGGCGATCCTGACCGAGTTCGGGTTCAAGCCGTTCAACAAGCGCAAGGTCGAGTTGCTCGACATGCTGAATATGTACCTCATCGAGCAGTACTCGAACGGCCGAAAGGTCGTTCTGATCATCGACGAGGCCCAGAATTTGTCGCGCAAGGTTCTCGAAGAAGTTCGAATGCTCTCCGGTATCGAGACGCACAAGGAAAAAGTACTGCGCATCATTCTCGCCGGCCAGCCCGAGCTCAAGGAGACCCTCGAGTCACCCAGCCTGAAGCAGCTCGTACAGCGGATTCGGCTCCGCTTCCACCTGGGCCCTCTTGATCCGACCGAGTTGCACGAGTACATCAATCACCGGCTCCGGGTCGCTGGAAACGAGAAGCCGGACCTGTTCGCCGACGACTGCTTCGAAATCATTCACCGCTACTCGGGCGGAGTACCACGACTCGTGAACACGCTTTGCGACACAGCACTGTTGTGCGCATTCGCAGACGGAAAGGATGTCGTCGAAGCGACCGACATCAACACGGCGGTGAAGGAACTCGACTGGAGTGAACACGAGAATAATACCGGGACGTTCGGTCCCGGGCGAAACCTGGTTCGTCCTCGCGGCACCGAGTCGCATGTAGCGCAGATCGAGGTTCGCACGAACGGCGAAACCACGTCAGTGCATTCTTTCCCTGTCGGCAGGGTGATCATCGGCCGTTCGCTCGACAATGAAATCTACATCAAGAGCAAATTCGTCAGCCGCCATCATGCACAGATTGTCAGTGACGAAGACGGCTCCGTCATCGAGGACCTCAACAGCACCAACGGCCTCTTTGTCGATGAGCGCCAGGTCAAGAAACACCGACTCGAAGACGGCGACATCGTTTCGATCGGTACACACCAACTCGTGTATCGCGACTTTCGTTCCTCGTTGATTGACGCGGACGACGAAGATGACGACGAAGAAGAAGACGAACTCGACGATGACGAGGCGTCGGTCGCGAGTAGCTGAACGGCGCGGGCGGTCGTAGGTTCGCGCCGTCTATCTCATCGCGGTCAGGACGTCGGTCGCGTGTTGCGACCGCCACGCCGCGCATCGCGGCGTTTCAGGAGCACGACGATACCGGCCACCAGGCAACCCAGCCCCATCGTGAAACAGATTGTCGGCCAGTGCCAGTGCGTGACATACAGCGAGGCCAGCAGGGTCACGGCCCCGACCAGCAGGTAAAAGTACGGCAGGCTCTCGTAGACGGGTTTGGCTATCCACACGACGGCGTCTCCGCTTCGGCAGTAGACGGGCTCATTGTCCACGGCGGTGCGTGCGGCGTCCAGCGCGTTAACGGCCGGGCCGGGCGAATTTCAGGCTGGATGCCTCGAATCGGGGGCTAGCGGTTTCCCTTGCCGAACAGGCCGAGGATCCGCGACAGGATCGATTCGGACAGTCCGTCGACCGACAGGTCCGGTTCGATGTCGGCGGCATCGCCGCGCAGGCCCTGAACGAACGACTGGCTGTTCGCGTCGAGATCGTGCTCCGTAATCGTTCCGTCGAATGCCATGAGCTTCGCTTCCTTCGAATGACACGGCGACTCTAGCGAATCCGCGGGCGGCACACCGTGAGTCAGCTCTCATGTCGGCGTGTGAGGCGTGTGCCGGGGCTTATGTCAACTGTTGGCCGTGCCGCCGACGGTCAGTTCATCGATCTTCAACGTCGGCTGGCCGACGCCGACCGGTACCGACTGGCCCTCCTTGCCGCAGGTTCCGACGCCGGTATCGAGCTCCAGGTCGCTGCCGACCATGGAGACTTTCATCAGTGCGGCAGGACCGTCGCCGATCAGCATGGCGCCCTTGACCGGTGCCGTGATCCGCCCCTTCTCGATCAGGTATGCCTCGCTCGCGGAAAACACGAACTTGCCCGACGTGATGTCGACCTGGCCGCCGCCGAAATTCGGCGCGTACAGCCCCTTGTCGACGGAGCGAATGATTTCCTCGCGGTCATGCTCGCCGGCCAGCATGTAGGTGTTCGTCATGCGCGGCATCGGCACGTGCGCGTACGACTCGCGGCGGCCGTTGCCGGTCGGTGCTACGCCCATGAGGCGCGCATTCATCTTGTCCTGCATGTACCCGCGCAGTACGCCGTTTTCGACGAGCACGTTGTAGCCGCCCGGCGTGCCCTCGTCGTCGACGGCCAGCGATCCCCGCCGGCCGGGTATCGTGCCGTCATCGACGATCGTGCATTGCGCCGACGCGACCTGCCGACCGACACGGCCGGAGAACGCCGACGTGCGCTTGCGATTGAAATCGCCCTCGAGCCCATGACCAACGGCCTCGTGAAGCAGAATTCCGGGCCAGCCGGCGCCGAGCACGACCGGCATCGTTCCGGCCGGTGCCGGCACCGCGTCGAGCTGGACGATCGCCTGGCGCACAGCTTCGCGCGCGTACTGCATCGGCAGGTCGCCATTGAGGAAATAATCGAGATTCGCGCGTGCACCGCCGCCCGCGTAGCCCTGTTCGCGACGCTTGCCGTCTTCGACGATAACGCTGACGTTGAGCCGCACCAGCGGCCGGATGTCGGCTGCGAGCGTGCCGTCGGATGCGGCCACGAGCACCTGGTCCTGGTTGCTCGACAGGCTGATGATGACCTGCTTCACACGCGGGTCGAGCGCACGCGTCGCCGCGTCGAGTTCGCCCAGCAGCTTCGTCTTCTGTGCGTCGGTGATACTCGTCGTCGGGTCGTCGGACGAATAAAGGGCCTTTCCGACCGCCCGCTGCCACGCCGGTACCGAGCGGTCCTCGCCCTGCCGGGCGATGGCCCGCGCCGCCGTCGCGGCGCGTTCGAGCGCCGGCAGCACCAGTTCGTCCGAATACGCAAAACCGGTCTTCTCGCCGCTGATCGCGCGCACGCCGACGCCCTGGTCCACGCTGAAGCTGCCCTCGCGAATGAGCCCATCCTCGAGCGACCAGCTCTCGTGCCGGCTGACCTGGAAATACAGGTCCGCATAGTCGACGCCGCCCGTCATGACGCTCGATAGTGTCCGCGACAGCTGCGCCTCACCAAGGCCGGCGGGCTCCAGCATGCGGTCCATGAGCGTCTCGAGAGAATCTGTCCGTGCGTCGGTCACGTCGTTTCCTTGGAAATCCGATCCAGTCGGCGATTGTCGAGCGCCGGAAACTCGTTGCGAAGTGCCTGCACCTTCGCGGCATCGATGTCCGCCACCGCGATGCCGGCACCGTCCGCGCGCTCGGCGAGCACCCGGCCCCACGGATCGACGATGAGCGAATGCCCGTACGTCGACCGGCCGTCGGGGTGCGTGCCGGTCTGCCCGGGCGCGATGACGTAGGACAGGTTCTCGATGGCGCGCGCGCGCAATAGCGTGTGCCAGTGCGCCTCGCCGGTGACCGCCGTGAACGCAGCGGGCACCGTGAACAGTATCGCACCTCCGGCCACGTAGTGTCGAAACAGTTCCGGGAAGCGCAGGTCGTAGCAGATGCAGAGACCCAGCGTTCCGAGCGGTGTTTCCACGAGCACGGGCTCGCTGCCCGGGTACATCGAGTTCGACTCGCGGTACGACTCGCCGGACGCCGACAGGTCGACGTCGAAAAGGTGAATCTTCCGGTAGACCGCGCGGACTTCGCCCTGCGCATCGAAGACGACTGACGCGCCGTACACGCGCCCCTCCTCGGGGGAAGTGAGCGGCAGGCTGCCCGCCACGATCCAGATGCGGTTGTGCCGCGCGCAATCCGCGAGATGCGCCTGGATCGGGCCGCCGCCCGGCGTTTCCGCGTGCCGCGCCTTGTCGCGCGCCCGCCTCGGCATCAGCGCAAAATTCTCCGGTAGCACGGCCATCGCGCAGCCGTCCGCCGCGGCGTCGGCGACGAGCGCGTCGACGACGGCAAGGTTTGCCCCGACGTCGTCGCCGCTCGTCATCTGGATGGCTGCAACTCGACCCATGGCGCCTATCCTATCCGGTTTCGTCCAGACAGCCGGCGAGTTCGGCGCTGCTTGCGAACGCGCCCGCGTCGGCGGCATCCACGACCGGGCTGTCCCAGGGCCCGGTCATGCTGTAGTACACCTGCCCGACCTCCTTCAGCGGCTTCTTGAAGATCTGGGAGAACACGAACATGGCGGCCGCGACCTGGGGCCCCGCGGCGATGGCGCCGACGACCGGCAGCGTGTTGCCGAGGTTTGCGCTGACCACGGCCGCCTGCGCGTACGTGCCCTCGACGAGATCGACCTGGCCGATGATGCCGATGTCGGCCGCGGGCCCCACGAGCGACAGATCGCAGGTATAGGCTGTGCCGTCATCCAGCCGGAACGTGCCGCTGATCGCGTCGAAGCCGAAGCCTTTCTGGAAGACATCGCGAAAATCGAGCGACAGCCGCCGCGGCAACGCGCCGAGACTCATGAGACCGAACACGCGGCCGGCACCCGGCTCGACCTCGTTCAGCTGACCGGCGCCGAGGGTGACGGCGACAGTGCCGTCCATGGATTCCAGGAAGCGCCCGTGCGGCCCGCCTGACCAGCGCATGTCGAGATCGATGCGCATCTCGTCACTGACGATACCGGGATCGTAGCCAAGCCGAGTCATCGTCGCGGCAACGTCGCTGCTCGTCAGCACGGCCGACAAGGCGGTACGCGAGCCGAGCGGATCCGAAGGATCGGCCTGCCACCGCGCGTTCGCCCGGATGCCGAAGGTCGGGTCCGTCGCGACGATGTCGTCCGAGACGAGCCCTTCGCCGTCGTGCCGGAATTCCGCCTCGACGGCGCCGAAGCGCCGCCCACCGAGTCCGAACTCCCGGGTACGCAGGGACAGCGCCGGAACCTCGCGAGGGTCGAGAGTGCCGGGACCGGCGCCGTCGCCGGACTCGTCCGAACCGTCGCCCGGCAGCACGAGGCTGTCCATGTCCAGCACGAGCGTGCTTGCCGGCGAGAAGTCGTACGGCACGAAAATCGAGCCCGAGACCAGGTCGCCCTCGAGTTGCACGAGCCAGTCCCGCGCGCTGCGGTCCACCTTGAGCTGGTGCGCCGACAGGCGCTGGCCGATGAAATACAGGTCACCGACCAGAAGGTCGATCGATCGGATACGCGACCCGGCGCCGCGCGGCGCCCCTTCGTGGCTCGACACGCGCAACCATTCGTCCGCCCGCAATTCCGGCGTGGTGCCGTGGACGTGGAGACCGCGAACGTCCGGCGGTGTCGCCGGCGCGCCCCCGAGCATCAGCATGCCGCGGTCGAAGTCCCAGGTGCCGTCGAGCCGCGCGAACGCCAGGCCCCAGCTGACGTCCTCGCCGAGATGCCCGTTCGACTCGATGCGCTCACCGCCTGCGGGAAACACGAGGTCGCCGGCGAAGTCCACCGGGTCCGCCGCGGGTTTCGTGAACGGTGCCGGCAGGTCGAGGCCGAGGCCCACGAGATCCGACACGACGTGCACGTCGAGCGGCGCGGCATCGACCGACTCGTCGCGCCGGGGAAACCGTACGCGCGCCTGGAACGGGGTGTTGCCGCTCAGGCGATTGGGCAAGGGGACGCCGAGCTCGCCTATGAGTGACTCGGCGCTCGCCGTACCTTCCGCATCGAGCAGCACGCGGTACGCGGGCAGCTCCGGCCCCGCGTCGCTGAGTTCGATGCGCAGCGGGTGGCCGAGAAAGCGCCCGCCGAGCGCTTCGCTGCGGATCGAACGCCGTCCGATGACCACGGCACCCGACAGCTCCGTAATCGGCGCACCCAGCCCGGCCAGCGCGACCGTCCCGTTGCCGGTCTGGACGCGCGCCGTCACATCGAAGTTGCGCGCATCGGTCAGCGGGACCGTGAGGTCCAGCGCGACGCTGCCCTCGCCCTGCACAGTGACGCGGTCCAGCTGTCCGCCGAACACCGCGGCGATGGGGCTGTCTGCGGCGAACTGCCGGATCTGGGCCAGCGTCCCGGTCGACAACGCCTCGATCGTCAGCACCGGCTGGCGCAGGTCGCGAATGTCGACCTTTGCATTGACGGCCGACGTGCCGCTGCTCGTGCTGCGGTTTTCGTGCGAGAACAGGTGCGTGTTCCTGAGTACCACCGACATCTCCCGAACCCGGGCGGTCGGGAACGTCGGCAGGTAGCGAAAGTCCAGGTTCTCGGCGCGTGCCTCGATGCGCAGCTCGCCGGAGCCGTCGTCGAAGGGAAACCGGTCGAGCGACCCGTTCAGGCGCGCGGTGCCGTCAACCAGGCGGCCGGACTGCAGGGCCGCCTGGAACCAGTCGTACAGTTTCGGCGACATCAGGCCACGCGGGATGAAGCGTTTCGCGGTCGCGACGTCGCCGATCGACCAGTTGCTCGCCAGGTCCACGACGGGCGACTGGTCCGCCGCAATGCCGATCTCGATGTTGCTGCGGCTCTGGAACACGGCGTTACGCAACTCGATCGCGTCGGACAGGATCGTGACCCGGTCCCCGCTCTTGCGCCAGATCACGGTGCCGTCCACGCGATCAAATTCGATCGGTTCGGGCACGTGTTTCGTCATGGTCACCATGACGTTCGTCGCGTCGACGTCGAGCAATCCGCCATTGGGATCCGCGCGCAACGTACCGCTGAAACCTCGGACGCCGGGGTAGCTGCCGTTTTCCTCGATGCCGACGCGTTCGAGTTCGGCAGTAATCGCATAGTCCGTGAGCGCATCGCCGGGATCCGACACGGTCGCAACGAGATTTCGCAGGCGACCATCCGGCTTCAGCCGTTCGTGAAGCTCCGCACCGGCGTCGCCAAGCCACGGCAGTATCGACGGGAGGTCCGCGAAGTCGAGGTAGGACGCCCGCACGTCGAGCAGCGCGATGCGGCCGCTTTCGGTACCGGCCTCAACGCGTATCGACGTCAACGGCCACGCGCCGCGGGCGGTGGTGACCCGGAACTCGTCGGCGGCGGCGAGCCAGCCGTTTGCATCCTTGCTGAACGCAAATTTTCCGGCCATGTCGAACACCTCGGCGTCGTTCAGCGAGACTCCGGCCAGGTCGACCGTCGCCGACACGCTGCGGACGTCCCGGCCGTAAATGGCGAAGGAAACATCGACGTCACCGGTGCCGGCCGTCACCCGGCGTTCCGGGTCGCGGATCAGCGCGGACCAGCCGTCCAGGGGCAGGTCGTTCGCCGTCAGCATCACGTTCCACGGCCGCGCGTCGCCACCGTCCGGCGCGAGCCGCGTCGCCGACGCGGTCAGTGTCGTGCCGAGGGCGTCGGGCAGGCGCAGGTCCGCGTCGATCGCCGTTCGCTGCGCGTCGCGCTGCACGACGAGCCGGCGCACCGTGAAATCCGTCGGCCGTTCGTCGCCGTCGCGCAACACGTGAACGTCGATATCGTCCGCGAGAACGTCGATCGAACCGAGATTGCCCTCGCCGGGCATCAGCTCGTCGAGCCGCTGTCCCTGGAAAGACCAGGTCCCGTCCGGGTTTTCCCGGAACTCGACGCCGCTGTCGCGAACGCGCACGGTATCGACGACGAACGTCCGGTCCACCAGCAGGCGCAACAGCGAGACGCCAACGCCGACCTCGCTGGCGGCGATGACCCGAGTGCCGCTGGTCGGCCGAATGAGTTCGGCGTCGTAGAAGCTCAGCTCCGGGCCGTGCAGCCCCCAGCGCGCGTCCATGCCGGCGAACTCCACCTGCATGCCGATGGCGTCGCTTGCCCACGCCTTGATTTCATCCTGGTATTCGGGAAGGCGCGGCAGGAACAGCCTGAACAGACCGACCAGCACGGCAAGCAACACGACGACGGCCGCCGCCGCGTACGCGAGGGTCTTCAGGATGCGTCGCAGGATCGTGTTCATCGCGACCCGTTACACCAGCACCACGTCGAACTGGTCCTGCAGGTACAGCGTCTCGGTCTGGAGCCGGATCGACTTGCCGGTCTGTTCCTGGATGTCGGCCAGACCGGCGGCCTGCTCATCCAGCAACAACTCGACCACGTCGGGATGCGCCAGAACAAGCGCCTCGTCGAACTCGAACTGCCGCGCCTGGCGAATCACCTCGCGGAAGATCTCGAAACACACGGTCTCAGCGGTCAGTATGAAACCGCGTCCGGCACAGGCCGGGCAGTCTTCGCTGAGAATGTGCTGCAGGCTGTCGCGCGTGCGCTTGCGCGTCATCTCGACCAGGCCCAGCGGCGACATCGGCATGATCTGATGTCGTGCGTGATCTCGCGACATCGCATCCTCGAACGCGCGCAGTACGCTGTCGCGGTGTTCTTCTTCTTCCATGTCGATGAAGTCCACGATGATGATGCCGCCGAGGTTGCGCAGCCTGAGTTGCCGCGCAATGGCGACGGCCGCCTCCAGGTTCGTCCGGAAGATCGTCTCCTCCAGGTTGCGCCGGCCGACGTAGCCGCCGGTGTTGACATCGATCGTGGTCATCGCCTCGGTTTGATCAAAAATCACATAACCACCGGACTTTAATGAAATTTTCCGGTCCAATGCCTTCTGTATCTCGTCCTCGATGCCGTGCAGGTCGAAGATCGGCCGGCGCCGCTGGTAGAGCTCCAGCCGCGGCTCGACCCGCGGCAGGAACGTCTGCGCAAATTCGCACATGGCCTCGAAATCGGACCTGCTGTCGATCAGGATGTTCTCGACGCCCACGGTGACGAGGTCGCGGAGGACACGCAACGGCAATGACAGGTCCTCGTGTATCAGTGTTTTTACACCGCGTTTCCTGCACCGCTGCTGAATGACCTCCCAGAGGCGCACGAGGTACTCGAGGTCGGCGCGCAGCGCGTCCCGGTCCACGCCGTCCGCCACGGTCCGCACAATCGCGCCGCAACCGAGCTCGTACTCGCTCATCAGGTCCGTGACGTGAGCCCGCAGGCGTTCGCGTTCTCCGTCGTCGTCGATGCGCGCCGACACACCCACGCCGGTGCTTTTCGGCAGCAGCACGAGATGCCGGGCCGGCAGGGTCACGAACGTCGTGAGCCGCGCACCCTTGTTCCCGATCGGGTCCTTGACGACCTGCACGAGCAATTCCTCTCCCTCGCGCACGAGCTGGCTTATGTTCGGAAGGTCGTCCTCACCCTGCTCGCGGTCGGCCGTCTTTGCGATGTCCGACGCGTGCAGGAATGCCGTTCGCTCGAGCCCGATGTCAACGAACGCCGCCTGCATTCCGGGCAGGACACGCGACACGCGGCCCTTGTAGATGTTGCTGATCAGGCCGCGACGCGCGGCGCGTTCGACGAAGACCTCCTGCAGCACGCCGTTCTCGAGCAATGCCGCCCGCACCTCGCTCGGGGTGACATTGATCAGGATTTCCTCTTTGGTGGACTCGTCCGTCATCTCTCGGGGCCCGCTTCGGGCAATACGTCGACGCCTGCTTCGCGCAGCAATGCCGCGAGTTCGAAAACCGGCAGTCCGACCACGCCGCTATAGCTTCCAACCAACGACTCGACGAAGACTCCGCCGAGCCCCTGGATAGCGTAGCCGCCGGCCTTGCCGGCCGGCTCCCCACTGTGCCAGTAGCGGCGCGCCTCGTCAGGACGAATCTCGCGAAACCCGACCATCGTGCACGACATCGCGGACCGTGTCGCCCCGTCACGCCGGACCGCGACCCCGCTCAGGACGCTGTGGCGACGCCCGGAAAGGCGGGCCAGCATGGCCAGGGCGTCCTCCTCTCCGGCCGGCTTGCCGAGGACCTCGTCCTCGACGACCACGACGGTATCCGCGCCGACGACCACCTGCCCCGCGGCCGCGGGCACCGCGGCCGCCTTCTCCGCCGCGAGCCGAATGACCAGGTCCCCGGGCGACTCGCCCGCGCGCCGCGTCTCGTCGATGTCGGCGGGAACCACGACGAATCGCAGGCCGAGAGCGTTCAGGAGGTCACGGCGGCGCGGCGACGCTGACGCGAGAATCAGTGGCAGGTGGGACATCGTGGCGATCGCTCGGTTCGTGTCCGGTCACTAGCTGCGGTGGTACGGGTGGCCGGCGCCGAGCGACCACGCCCGGTACAGTTGTTCCACCAGCAGAACGCGCGCCAGGCCGTGCGGCAGGGTCAGCGGCGACAGCGACCAGCACAGGTCGGCGCGTTGCCGCACGGCCTCCGACACCCCGTCCGGGCCGCCGATGATGAAGCCGATGTCCCGGCCGTCCGTCTGCCAGTCGGCGAGCCGGCCGGCCAGGGATTCAGTATCGAAGGCTTTCCCGCGCTCGTCGAGCAGCACGACGCTTTCGCTGTCGGCGAGCCTTCCCAGCAACTGGTCGCCTTCGGACTCCTTCGCGCGCGTCGACGGGTCGTTGCGGTGTCGTTTTGCCGTGGCCACGGCATCGATTCGAAAGCGCCACTCCCTCGGCAGCCGCCGGGCATAGAACGTCACGGCATCGTCGACCCAGGCGGGCTGGCGCTCGCCGACTGCGAGGAGGCGCAAGTGCATCGGGAACGGGCGGAATCAGTGGTCAGTCGCCACGACGTCGTCCCGCTCCGGGAAGGACCACAGTTTTTCGAGATTGTAGAATTCCCGCACCTTCGGCAGCATCACGTGGACGAGCGCGTCCTGCAGGTCGAGCAGCACCCACTCGCCGCCCTCCTCGCCTTCCACGCCGATCGGCTTGTGCCCCGCGGCCGCAGCTTTTTCGGCGACGTTGTCGACCAGCGCCTTGACGTGCCGGTTCGACGTTCCACTCGCGATGATCATGTAGTCGGTCACCGTCGTCATGTCGTGCACGTCGAGCTTGACGATGTCTTTTGCCTTGACGTCGTCGAGCGCGTCGACGATGAGATCGCAGAGCTGATCACTGTTCATGCTGTCCATGCCTTGGTCATTTCGATGTCGTCTCCTTTTGTTGCACGTCAATGTCGACGCGGCCGGTGCGCATCCGCGTCACAAGTACCGGTTGTCGAGTTCGCCATAGCACTTCGATGCCGCGATCACCTGGCGAACGGGATCGGGCATCAGGAACCGCGGATCACGACCCGCCTCGACGAGTTCGCGGATCTCCGTCGACGAAATCTCGAGTTGCGTGACGGCGTGGATGTGAATCCGGCCGGCGGGACTCTCGTGCAGGTCGTCGACGCGCAGGGTGCCCCGCGCATCGAGCAACTCGCCGAGCGGGCCGATGTCCGGTGCCCGCCAGCCCGGCCGGTGCGCCACGACGATGTGCGCCGCATCGAGGATCTCGTCCCATCGGTGCCAGCGCGGCAGGCCGAGAAACGCGTCCATGCCGAGAATCAGGCCGATCGACCGCCCGGGGTTTTCCGCCCGCAGCTCCACGAGCGTGTCGATCGTGTACGACGGACCGTCCCGCCGGACCTCGCGGTCATCCGCGACGAATCCCGGCTGGCCCGCAACGGCCACGCGCACCATCTCGAGCCGCTCGGTCGCCGACGCGCTCGTCTCGCCACGGTGCGGCGGATCGCCGCAGGGGATGAAGCGCACCTCGGCAAAGCGCAGCGCCTGAAGCATCTCGAACGCCGTGCGCAGGTGTCCGTAGTGCACCGGATCGAATGTTCCGCCGAAGACGCCTATCGGCATCATGCCGCGCGCCGCCCCCCGCTGGCGAGCTGCAATACGATTTCCGCGGCGAGCTGCCACGGATCGTCCGGCGACTGGCCCTTGGCGGCCGCATCGGCATGACCCGATGCCTGCAGCAAGCCGAGCAGGCCGGCGTGCGTATGACGTCCGACGGCGGCACGCACGAGACCCTCGCGGCTGCGCCAGACACCCGATTTTTGCATCGCGCGGCCGAGGTCCGTGCGTCGGGCGATCAGTCCGGCGATGCGCGCGAGCGTGCGCAGTTCGCGCGTCAGCGACCACACGACGATGACGGGCTCGACGCCCTCCGCGCGCAGCCCCGTCAGGATGCGCAACGCTCGCCGGGCGTCTCCGGCCAGCGCCGCGTCGGTGAGCTTGTACACGTCGTAACGGCTGCTGTCGGCCACCGCCGCACTGACATCCGCCGCGGTCACCTTGCCCTCGCCGAGCAGGAGTCGCAGTTTCTCCACTTCCTGGCTGGCGGCCAACAGGTTGCCTTCGACCCGGTCGGCCACCACCGCGACGGCCTGCCGATCCGGCTCCAGGCCGGCGCGCCGCATCCGGTCGGCGATCCAGCCGGGCAGCTCGCGGCGATCGACGGGCCAGATCGTCACGGCCGCGCCGTGCGACTCCAGCGCCTTGGCCCATTTCGACGACGCCGTGCCGCGATCGAGCTTTGGCGTCGTGACGACGAGCAGTAGTTCCGGCGACAGCCGGCCGAGGAAGTCGACGATGGCCTGGCCACCAACACGCCCCGGCTTGCCGGTCGGCAGACGCAGCTCGACGATGCGCTGTTCGGCGAACAGCGACAGGTTGGCACCGGCCGCCTGCAACTGCGACCAGTCGAAGCCGGTCGTGGCCACGTGCAGCTCGCGTGCCCCGAAACCCCGCGCACGCGCCGCCGCCCGGATCGCGTCCAGCGCCTCGTCGACCAGCAGGTGTTCATCGCCGGATACGAGGTAGCAGGGCGCCAGGTTGTTCTTCAGGTGGGCGGGAAGCTGCTTGCTCTGGAGTTTCAATGCCTTATTAGCCGCCGAGCTGCTCGAGGTTGACGGACTCGTCTTCGAGCAGCACCGGGATGCCGTCCATGACCGGGTACAGGACCTTGCCGTCGTCGGTAACGAGGGCCGCATCCATGGACGCCGCGAGAACGTTCCCGTCGCGGTTCCTGAGCGTGCCCGCCTCGATCGCGGCATTCACCTTGCCGAGTAGGTCCCGCCGCGCGAGGGTCAGGCCCTTTTGCGTGACGGGACAGCGGAGGATTTGCAGCAAGCGTTTTTCCATGGCATTCCAAGCTTGATTACACCGCGACCGGCCGGCCAATACAAGCGCTCAGACGCCCGCGCGCGAGGCCCCGTCGGACAGGGCGGCGACGAGTTCGTCGTTGCCGGTGCGGGCGGCCGCGGCCAGCGCACGGTCGACGTCGCCGGGATGCGGGCGGAATGCCGGATCGACGAGACGGCAGCGCAGCATGAGCTTCGCGGCGCGCCGGTCGTCACCCTCGGCCAGCAAGGTGGAAAGGTAGTCCTGTCCGAAGTACAGCGCCGGGTACGGGTCATCCCAGGTCAGCATGCGCTCGAAGAACCACGACCAGGCCGAGTCGGGCTGCGGGTCCGAGGCCAGCCAGTTCCGGACGTGCGCCAGCCCGCCATTGCGGTTGCCGCGGCTGGCAAGCGCGTAGGCGTGATTCGCGACGACCGTCCGGGACTGCTCGAGATCGGACGGACGCGTCGGCAGGTCCACGTCGGTTCCCGGCACGTCCACCGAGTTGATCAGGTCCGGGCCGCGCAGCAGTCCGCCGATCACCGCGTGCAGCACACAGGCCGCGTAGACGTCCAGGACCGTGCCGAGCCAACCCGGCAACGGCAGCAGCGGAACGGCGAACAGCATCACGGCGACCCAGGCCGGCGCGTACAGGAACGGCAGGCCGACCATCCGCACCAGCCGCCACAACGCCATTGGGTTCAGGCTCTGGACCGGCGAATGCGTGATGACCAGCACGCCGACCATCGCCGGAAACAGCAGGATGAATATCGCGGTCGCCACCGCGACGAGGTCGGGCCGCGAGTCGGGCAGGTAAATGAATGCCAGCAACAGCGCCGCAACCGGCACCACCGGGAACAGCGTCCAGAGGTTGCCGACCAGCGAGAAATAGTCCACCGCGGGGGGCGCCGCATCCCGGCCCAGTGCCCGGGCCTCCGCGATCATGACCAGGTAGCGCGCATACGCCGGTATCACCATCACGGCGAGCCAGAGGCCGAGGAGGCCGGCGGCGGAGATGAGCCAGAAAAACAGGAGGAACGTGAGTTGAGCGAGCAGGCAGGCTTGCGAGCGCAGCGGGAACGTCAGCTCGGCGAGGAACTCCCTAACGCTCATCGCCGTTTGCCGGGGGCACCGGGTCGTAGCCCGAGCCGCCCCAGGGATGACACCGGCCGATGCGGCGTGCCGCCAGTGCGCTGCCCCGCAGCACGCCGTGCTCGCGCAGCGCCTCGATCGCGTACTCGGAACAGGACGGCGCGTAGCGGCAATTGACGCCGAGCCACGGCGATATCGCGACGCGGTACAGACGGACCACGCCGATCAACGGCCAGGCCAGGGCCCGTGCAACGCGCCCGCTCACGCGTCGGCCTCGAGTGCCGCCGTGGCAAAGCGGCGGATGGCTTCCAGCATCGAGTGCAGCCCGGTACTGCGCGTCGGGCTCAGGTGTGTCTCGAGCCCCAGCTCCCGCACAAAATCCGGCGGCGTGTCGAGGATCTCCCGCGGCCGCTTGCCGCTGTAGATGCGCAGCAACACCGCGATCAGCCCCGAGACGATCGCCGCGTCGCTGACGGCCTCGAACTCCAGCCGGTCGCCTGCGCGTCGCGGCACGAACCACACCTGCGACTGGCAGCCCCGGATCCGGTTCTCCTCCGTGCGCAGCGCGTCCGGGAACGGCGGCAAGCGCCGCCCGAGGTCGATCAGGTACTGGTAGCGTTGCACCCAGTCGTCGAGAAACGAAAACTCCTCGACGACGTCACGCTGCGCGGCGGCGACTTCGTTGTGCATGCCGATCCCGTCAGGCCCGGCGCCAGGTCGTCCCGTCCGGGCCGTCCTCGATGCGCACACCGTCCGCCGCTAGCCGGTCACGGATGGCATCCGCCGCGCTGAAGTCGCGGTTCGACTTGGCCGCCGCACGCTCGGCGATCAACGACTCGATCGTCGCCGCGTCGAGGCCGTCGCCGGCGTCGCCGGAAAACCAGGCTTCGGGGTCCTGGCCGAGCAGCCCGAGCAGGTCACCGGCCGCCAGCATCGTCGCGGCCAGCGCTTCGCGCTCGGAGCCCGATTCCGCCTTGTTCAGTTCGCGCGCCACGACGAACAATTCTGCCATCGCCTTCGGCGTGTTCAGGTCGTCTTCCAGCGCGGCCACGAGCGGCGCCGGTGGTTCCGCCGCCGCGCGCGCGGCCGGCGACACGACCACGCCGCGCAACGCGCCGTACAGCCGGTCGAGCATGCGTTTCGCGCTTTCCAGCGTCTCGTCGGACCAGTCGAGCGGCTGCCGGTAGTGGGCGGACAACAGCGCGAGACGAATGATTTCCCCGGGCACCTCCTTCACGAGGTCGTGCACGAGCAGCACGTTGCCGAGCGATTTCGACATCTTCTCGTGGTCGATGCTGAGAAAGCCGTTGTGCAGCCAGTAGCGCGCGAAATCGGCGCCACCGTGGGCGCAGCGGGACTGGGCCAACTCGTTCTCGTGGTGCGGAAATACGAGGTCCTGCCCGCCCGCATGAATGTCGATCGTGTTGCCCAGGTGTTTCTCCGCCATCGCCGAGCATTCGATGTGCCAGCCCGGACGTCCGCGCCCCCACGGCGAATCCCAGCCGGGCAGTTCGGGTGTTGACGGCTTCCACAGGACGAAGTCGTGCGCCGACTTCTTGTACGGCGCCACTTCGACACGCGACCCCGCGATCATCTCGCGCAGGTTGCGGCGCGAAAGCTGGCCGTAATCCGGGTAGGACTCGACGTCGAACAGCACGTGGCCTTCGGCCTCGTAGGCGTGGCCCGTGTCGATCAGCGTTTCGATCATCGCGATCATCTCGCCGATGTGGTCGGTCGCACAGGGCTCGACGTCCGGCGGGAGTACTCCGAGCGCCCCCATGTCTTCGTTGTAGGCCCGCTTGAAACGTTCGGTGATCTCGCCGATCGGCTTCCCGGACTCGATCGACGCCGCATTGATCTTGTCGTCGACATCCGTGAAGTTTCGCGCGAAAGTGACGTCGTAGCGGCGGCGCAGCAGCCGCGCGAGCAGGTCGAAGACGACCGCCGGCCTTGCGTTGCCGATGTGCGCATAGTTGTAGACGGTGGGCCCGCACAGGTACATCGTCACGCGCCCCTCGTGCTGAGGCTCGAACGGTACCTTGCGCCCGCGGCGCGTATCGTGAAGCTGGATCGTCATGGCCCCCGGCGGCCTTCGTCAAAAGGGGGCAATGATACCAACATTGGGCGTTTCGGCAGCCCGTGCCTGCCGCAAGGGCGATTTTTGCCGGGCCTTCTTGTATGCTCCCCCGCCCAGCCAGACGACGGAGCACCGAGGGCGATGATGGACAGCACGGTCAGGTTCCTGCCGAGGCAGAGCATCGAGCAAGTCGAGGAAGGCTCAGACCTCGCGCCGAAATTCGACGACCGCGGCCTGATCACGGTCGTGACGACGGACGCCGACAGCGGTGAACTCCTGATGCAGGGCTACATGAATGCCGAGGCCCTGAAGCTCACCATCGCCACCGGCGAGGCCCACTACTACAGCCGCAGCCGGCAGGTACTGTGGCACAAGGGCGCCACGAGCGGGTTCGTGCAGACGGTGCGCGAACTACTGATCGACGATGATCAGGATTGCGTCTGGCTGCGCGTCGACGTTGCCGGCGGCGCAAGTTGCCACGTCGGCTATCGGAGCTGCTTCTACCGCCGCGTGCCGACCGGCGGCGACTTCACCGCAGCGCAGCGCGACGGGCACGTCGACCTCGTCTGGACCGACACACAGAAGGTGTTCGACCCCGTCGAGATCTACGGCGACGCCCCGAACCCCACCCAGCTCTGACGAACGTCAGCGCCGGCGCTTCAGCCGGTTGCGCCGGCGCCGGACTGCGACCGGTTCCGGGTCCCGAGTCGCGGAGGCGTGCGCCTCGATCGCGTACTCGAACGCCCCTATGGTCCAGAAGAAATAGCCCGCGAGCTCGACGAACTCCTCGACCGCCAGCTTCACGACGCGCTGGTAACCCTCGCCCATCAGTGCGCGCCAGAACGGCTCGTGCCCGACAAAGTGCACGAAGGCAAACAGGATGACCGCACCGGCAAACAACAGCGCCAGGCCGCAGGACGGCCAGGTCCTTCCCAGCGCGATGAGCAGACGCCGCTGGTGTCGCCAGGCGTAGGCGATGACCAGCGCCGCGATGACGGCAATCAGCACCTGCCACGCGTTGTCCGCGACGTAGCGATCGAGGAAGTAATCGAGCTCGCGCACGAAGGCCATCGCGGCCATGCCGCCGAAGCACAGCGCCAGCGGACGCTGTGCCGGGCAGTGCTGCGCCACCCAGCCCATCAGGCCGCCGCAGATCAGGAGTAGGAAGAGCTGGATCAGTTCGACGGGCGAAAACTCGCTCGTGCCCAGCGTGTCGCCGTCGCCGACGAAGACGTGCATCTTCAGGCTGCCGGGGTAATGCACTTCGAGCATCGTCAACGTACCGGTGACGAGCGCAATGAACAGGAAGTAGGCGGTGTAGCGTAGCCAGGCCATACGCGACTATACACTGTCGCCCGAAGGCGCCTTAATCCAATGATTTATATCGGTTTTGATTCATTGCGCAGGCGGAATGCCGGGCGCCCGGCGGCGTCGGTGAGCCCGTGCGCCGCGAGCCATTGCCGCGCATCGGCCGCGTCCCGCTCGAACCAGGCCTGCGTGCTGCCCAGGCGGAACGAGTAGCCCCACGTATCCATGTCATTCATGAGTCGGGCCGCGCCGACACCGTCGAGTTCATCCGCCAGCAGGACCTGCAGCAGACACACTGCGGACTCCTCGAGGTCATCACCGCCGGCGTCGGTGTGCAGCTCCGCGCGACGCTCCGGAGTCATGCAGACGACGTGTGAAGATTCGTGCAGTACCGAATGCACCGGCGTATCGCCGCGCACGTGCACGCAGGTCCCGATCACGCCGGCCTCGGGCGCGCCCCAGTAGCTGCCCGGAATCGGAACGCCGTCCGGGTGGACAGTCAGACGCAGTCCGTAGCGCTCCAGCAGCACGGCCAGTGCCTGAGGCCCGGTATCCGCGACACGCAGGACGCCGGTCGGGACGGCGGTCGTTTCGGCCACGGCGCTACTGGACGGAAACCTGTTCCATCACGATGCGCACGAGATCGTTGGCGAGCTGCTGCCGCAACACGTCCTCCTCGCGTTCCTTGCCGAGCACGAGCGTCGCGTCATAGGTGTAGTCGCGGGTCAACGTGAGGTCCTGCTCCGGCACGATCGCGGTGTCACCGGACGATACGCCGTATTGCACGGTGTAGAACACCTCGTACTCGGTCGGTACGTTCCGCGCCGACACCGACAAGACGCGCTGGCCCGTATCGTCGACGCGAATATCGAACACGGCGGTCGCCGCTCCGTGGTTGTCAACCACGTCGATCCCCGCCGCGCCGAGGCGGCGGCGAAGCTCGCGGTAGAACAGGCTGTGCTCATCCGGCGCGCGGATATAGGTCCGCGCCATCTCCGGCGGCAATTCGTGCGCACCCTGCAGGTGAAAGCCGCAGCCGCCCAGAAACATGGCGACGATCGCCAGGACACCGGGCCCGCATCCCGACCCGCGACGCCCATTGGCGGCGGCGTCACACAACGATGTTCACCAGCCTGCCGGGCACGACGATCGTCTTCCGGATTGACTGGTCGGCCACGAAACGCTGCACGTTCGGGTCGGCCAGGGCCAGCGCCACGATCGCGTCCTTGTCCGCGTCCGCCGCCACGCCGATGCGCCCGCGCAGCTTGCCATTCACCTGCACGACGAGTTCCACGGTGTCCTGCGCCAGCGCGCTCGCGTCGAACGCGGGCCAGGGCTGGTCGATCAGTGCGTCGGTGTGGCCCAGCGCATTCCACAGTGCCTCGCAGATATGCGGCACCATCGGCGACAACATCAGCACCACGGCATCCAGCGCTTCGCGCACGACGGCCCGGCCGGCGGGCGACGTATCGTCGAAGCGGCCGATGGCATTCAGGAGTTCCATTGCCGCGGCGACGGCCGTGTTGAAGGAATGCCGGCGCCCTATGTCGTCTGAGATCTTCTCGATCGTCTGGTGCGTTTTGCGCCGCAGGTCCTTCTGCGCGGCGTCCAGCGTCTGCGGATCGACGGGCCCCGCCGTGCCCGCGGCCACGTGCTCGTGCACCGCGGTCCAGAAGCGCTTGAGGAAGCGGAAGCTGCCCTGCACGCCGTCGTCGGACCACTCGAGCGCCTGCTCCGGCGGCGCCGCGAACATCATGAACAGGCGCACGGTATCGGCACCGTAGCGGTCGATGAGTTCCTGCGGGTCGACGGTGTTGCCCTTCGCCTTGGACATCTTCGCGCCGTCTTTCAGCACCATGCCTTGTGTTAGCAGGTTCGTGAACGGTTCCGACGACTCGACCAGGCCCTCGTCGCGCATGACGCGCTGGAAGAAACGCGAGTACAGCAGGTGCAGGATCGCGTGCTCGATACCCCCGGTGTACTGGTCGACGGGGAGCCAGTAGCGTGCCCGCTCGTCGAGCATCGCGTCGCCCGCGTCCGGGCACGCGTAGCGCGCGAAGTACCAGGACGACTCGACGAACGTGTCGAACGTGTCGGTCTCGCGCCGCGCGGGCTTGCCGCACTCGGGGCAGGTCGTCTCGTAGAACGACGGCATGTCACGCAGCGGCGAGCCGACGCCGGTGAACTCGACGTCTTCGGGCAACACCACGGGCAGCTGGTCCTCCGGCACCGGGACCGCATCGCAGTCGTCGCAGTAGATGATCGGGATCGGCGCGCCCCAGTAGCGCTGCCGCGACACGCCCCAGTCGCGCAGGCGGAAGTTGACCTTGCGGCGGCCGGTGCCCGACTTCTCGAAATGATCGGCGATCGCGTTGAACGCGGCTTCGTAGTCGAGGCCGTCGTAGTCGCCCGAGTTCACGAGCACGCCCCGCTCCGTGTAGACCTCGGCCTGCACGTCGACGGGCGCCCCGTCTGCGGACCCGATCACCTGGCGGATCGGCAGGCCGTGCTTTTTCGCGAATTCCCAGTCACGCGCATCGTGCCCGGGCACTGCCATGACGGCGCCGGTGCCGTAACTCATCAGTACGAAATTTGCGACCCACACAGGCACCGGCTCGCCGGTCAGGGGGTGCACGGCGTCGATCCCGAGCGGCAGGCCCTTCTTTTCCATCGTTTCGAAGGTCGCCTCGGTCGCGTCCGTCTTGCGGCACGCCTCGACGAACTCGGCGATTGCCGCATCGGTCTCCGCGGCCTTTTGCGCGAGCGGATGTTCCGCCGCGACGGCCATGTACGTGACGCCGAACAGCGTATCGGGCCGCGTCGTGTACACGGTCAGCGGCGCTTCGGCGCCGGGCACGTCGAACGAGAGCTCGACGCCCTCCGAGCGGCCGATCCAGTTGCGCTGCATCGTCTTCACGGAGTCGGGCCAGCCGGGCATGCGGTCGAGCTCATCCAGCAATTCGTCGGCGTACGCCGTGATCTTCATGAACCACTGCGGAATCTCGCGGCGCTCGACCGGCGCGTCGGAACGCCAGCCGCGACCGTCGATGACCTGCTCGTTTGCCAGCACGGTCTGGTCCACCGGGTCCCAGTTGACGACCGAATTCTTGCGGTAGACCAACCCTTTGCGGAACATCCGCGTGAACAGCCACTGCTCCCACCGGTAGTAATCCGGCCGGCAGGTCGTGATCTCACGCGTCCAGTCGTACGCGTAGCCCATGCGCTTGAGCTGTCCGCGCATGTAGTCGATGTTCTGGTACGTCCACTGCGCCGGTGGAACCCCGCGCTGGATCGCCGCGTTCTCGGCCGGCATGCCGAACGCGTCCCAGCCCATCGGTTGCAGGACGTGTTTTCCCTGCATCCGCTGGTAGCGGGCGATGACGTCGGAGATCGTGAACACCCGGACGTGCCCCATGTGCAGCTTGCCGCTGGGGTACGGGAACATCGTCAGGCAGTAGAACTTGTCCTTGCCGTCGTCCTCGGCAACCTCGAAGCAGCGGGAGGAGTCCCAGTGCTCGCGAGCGGCCTGTTCGACGGAATCGGGCTGGTACGGAGAAATCATGGTGTGTGGCGGGTGATTCGGACGGGCCCCGGGATCACGCAAGGAGCGCCCCGGATTCGGCGGTGGGTTTCGGGCTTCAGAAAAGCCGCAAGCCTACAGCAAGCGCCGCCAAATGGCAGTAGCGGGAACGCGCAGAGTCCCGGGGCCGGACGGCTTCAGCGGTGCCGGAGTCGGACACCCGCCAGCAGCAGCAGTGACAGCAGCAGCACCGGCAGGTTGCCGGCCCGGGCAAACGGGGTTGCGCCGGTCCTGGGCTGCACAGCGTTCGTCAGCGTCGCCGGCCGGAACTGCGGCCCCGTCGACAGCAGTTCGCCGTCGTGGCCGATGAACGCACTGATACCCGTGTTCGTCGCGCGGACGGCGGGGCGACCGGCCTCCAGCGAGCGCATTCGCGCGATCTGCAGGTGCTGGTGCGGCGCGATCGAATCCCCGAACCACGCGTCGTTGCTGACGTTGACCAGCACGCCCGCATCCGGCAGCGCGTAGCGCTGCTCGCCGTTGTAGGCATCCTCGTAGCAGATCATGCCGGCAAGGCGCGTCCCGTCCGGCATGACGAGCAATGATGGCGCGTCGTCACCGGCCGAGAGGTCGCTGTGCGGCAGGCTCATCATGCGCATCCACTCGCGCACGCGTGCCGGCACCGGGAAGTACTCGCCGAACGGTACGAGATGGCGTTTCCGGTAGGCCTGCAGACGCTGCCCGTCCAGCATCAGCAGGCTGTTGTAAATGCGCTGGGTGCCCCGGTCGTCGACGTCCTCGAGGACGCCGAACAGGATGGCCTGGCCGCTTTCCCGCGCATCCGACTGGAGTTGCCGGACGAACGCGCGCTCGCGGCTCAGCAGGGACGGCACCGCCACTTCGGGCCAGACAACCAGCGTGCTGCCACGCGCGATTCGAGTGTTGTCGCGGTAGAAATCGAGCGTCGCCTGGCGATTCTCCGGCCGCCACTTCTGGTCCTGCGACAGCCCGGCCTGCAGGATCGTGACGCGGAAGCCATCGCCGTCGGGTCGCGTCCAGTCGATCACGGCGAGCCCGGCGCCGGCGACCCACGGCAGGACGCCCGCGAGCAACGCGACCCAGCGCTGGCGGCCGGCGGTGAACGTCGCGGCCAGGAGACCCGCGGACGACAGCACCACCGCGAAGGACGCCGCGTAGATACCGCCGACCGGCGCCCATCCCGCCAGCGGCGTGTCCACCTGCGAATAGCCGAATGCGAGCCACGGGAAGCCGCTCGCGACCCAGCCGCGGAGCCACTCGACAAGTACCCAGCCGGCGGGGGCCACGACGAGCAGCAGCAGGGGCTCCCCGTGCGCGAGCCGGGCGATCAGGTAGCCGGCAAGGAACAGCCACGCGGCCATGATCGCCGCCAGGCCGACCATCAGGACCAACGCGATCCAGGCCGGGGCCTGCCCGAAGACCACGACGGAAATGTAGATCCAGTAGGTGCCGGTCAGGAACAGCCCGAGCCCGTACCAGAACGCGTGGCCGCCCGCCTCGCGCGGCGACTGCGTCAGGCAGACGAACAGGAGCGGCAGCAGGACCAGCGGCGCGGCCCACGCGAGCGACCAGGGCGCAAACACCAGCGTGGTGGCCGCCCCGCTGGCCGCGACAAGCGCACGCGTCAGGCGCGGCCGGTCCGCCGGCAAGGTGAGCAGTCTGGGAGCGTAGGCCATGTCAGCGCCGCGTCACGCCATGTCGGGAGGAATCGGGGTTGTGCGGGGCAAGCATACCGGGATCGCCCGTTCGCTGCGCAGCGATGATCAGGTAGCCTCGCGCTGGACCTGCAGGGCCTCGATGCGACGCCGATCCGCCTTTGTGACCGCAAACGTGAAGCCCCCGAAGCGCACGAGCTCGTTGCGCCGGGGCAGCCGGCCGAGCTCGTGCATGACGAGGCCGCCGATCGTGTCGTATTCCTCGTCGTCGAGCTCGGACTCGAAGTACTCGTTGAAATCCTCGATGCGCGTCAGCGCGCGCACCGCGTAACTCGGACGGCCCTCGCGCTCCCCGTCGGGGCGGATGAACTCCGCGACTTCCTGGTCGTGTTCGTCGTCAATGTCGCCGACGATCTCCTCGAGCACGTCCTCGATCGTAAGCAACCCGGCAACGCCGCCGTACTCGTCCACGACGATCGCCATGTGATTGTGGCTGTCGCGAAATTCCTTCAGCAGCGCATTCAGCCGTTTCGATTCGGGGATGACCGACACCGGCCGCAGCAGCTTGCGGATCGGGAGCTCTTTCGCGTCGTCGCGTCCGAAGTAGCGCAGCAGGTCCTTGGCCAGCAGCACGCCGAGCACCTCGTCGCGGTCTTCGCCGATGACCGGGAAGCGCGAGTGGCCGGACTCGACAATAGTCTGCAGGATCTCGTCGAACGGCTGCTCGACGTCGATCACGACCATTTGCGAACGCGGCACCATGACGTCGCGGACCTGCGTCTCCGCCACCTCGAGCACGCCGGACAACATGCTCTTTTCATCCGGGTCGAGTTCAGAATCGGACTTCTCGATCAGGCCCTGGATTTCATCGCGGCTCCAGGGCTCACCCCTGACGGCGCGTACCACGCGCGCGAACAGTCCGGTTTGTCCCGTGCCGCTGCTACTTGGCGGTTTGTCGTTCATCTGACCCGAAAAAAAGTACCCGGCGCCGTGGCGATCGCCCGCGCCGCCCGGCGATTGTAACACCCTGTAATCATTGCGCTCTATAGGGATCGGAGACACCGGCCGCGGCGAGGATGCGTGTCTCGAGGCCCTCCATGACCGCTGCCTCCGGCGCGGTCTCATGATCGAAGCCCAGCAGGTGCAGGCTCCCGTGCACGAGCATGTGCGCCCAGTGCGCATCCGCGGTCTTCGCCTGGGCCCGCGCTTCCGCATGCACCACGGCGGCGCAGATCACGATGTCGCCAAGAAAATCCACGTCCTCGTCCGGCGGGGTCGCAAACTGGCCGGCCGGAAACGACAGAACGTTTGTTGGCCGGTCCTTGCCGCGGTAAGTCCGGTTGAGGTCCTGCATCTCTGCTTCGGCCACGACCCGCACGGACACTTCGCTCGCACGGTCGTGCCCTGCCGCCGCGAGCGCCCCGCGGACCCAGTCGGCGATCGTCGCGCGCGCCGGCACGCCGGCATCGTCGACGGCGATTTGCACATCGACGGTCACTTCGGCGGCAGATCGGGCAGCCACCGTTTCAGCCGGACTCGCCGGCCGCCTCGTAGGCCTCGACGATCCGTTGCACGAGTGCGTGGCGCACGACGTCGCGCGGCGCGAAAAGGGTGAACGCGATGCCGTCGACATCCTTCAGCACGTCCATCGCATTGCGCAGTCCGGACTTCTGGCCGGACGGCAGGTCGATCTGGGTAATGTCACCGGTGACGACCGCGCGCGACCCGAAACCGATACGCGTCAGAAACATCTTCATCTGTTCGATGCTCGTGTTCTGCGCCTCGTCGAGGATCACGAACGATTCATTCAGCGAACGCCCGCGCATGAACGCCAGCGGTGCGACCTCGATCACGTTGCGCTCGATCAGGCGTGTCACGGTTTCCGCGCCGACCATGTCGTAGAGTGCGTCGTACATCGGCCGAAGGTAAGGATCGACCTTCTGTGACATGTCGCCCGGCAGAAAACCGAGCCGCTCCCCCGCCTCGACGGCCGGGCGAACGAGAATGATGCGGCGGACCAGTTCCTGGTCCAGCGCCTCGACGGCTGCCGCGACCGCGAGGTAGGTCTTGCCCGTTCCCGCGGGACCGATGCCGAACGCCAGGTCGTGCCGGCGAATGTTGCCGACGTAGGCCGTCTGGTTGTCACCGCGCGGGCGAATCATCTTGCGCCGCGTCTGGATGACCGTTTCTTCGAGATCGGGCGCCGCATCCGCGGCCACGGCCTGTCCCTGTTTCATGACCGACTCCTGGAGGTGAATGTGGACGCGCTCGGGATCGAGGTGCTCGTGCTCAGTGAGCCGAAAGAGGGTTTCGAGGACCTCGCCGCCCGCCTCTGCCGCACCCGGAAGGCCGGTTACGCGAAAGCGGTTGCCGCGGCTCGCGATCTCCACGCCGAGCCGGCGCTCGATCTGGCGCAGGTGTTCGTCGAACTGACCGCAGAGGTTGGCGAGGCGGTCATTGTCGGCAGGCTCGAGAACGATTTCCCGGGAAATCTGCAAGGCGCTCAAGTTTCGGAACCGGACCCCAGATTACGCCGCGGCTTGGTCAGTGGCAAGGCGGCCACGCAGGGAATTCGGCAACGCCTCGGTAATCTCCACGTCGACGAACCGGCCTATGAGCGACGCATCGCCATCGAAGTTCACCCAACGCATGTTCTCGGTGCGCCCGGTCACCTGCCGGTTGCTCTTCTTCGATAGCTTTTCGACGAGTATCCGCTGCGTCGTGCCGACCATGCCGCGCGAGATTTCCTGCGCCTGCTGGTTGATGCGTGCCTGCAACAGCGAGAGCCGCTCTTTCTTCACCGCGAGCGGCGTGTCGTCCGCAAGGTTCGCGGCCGGCGTGCCGGGACGCGCGCTGTAGATGAACGAGAACGACTGGTCGAAACCGATGTCCGCGATCAGGTTCATCAGCGCCTCGAAATCGGCGTCGGTTTCGCCGGGGAAGCCCACGATGAAATCCGACGACAGCGAGATGCCGGGGCGGGCCGCGCGCAGCTTGCGAATCTTGCTCTTGTACTCGATCGTCGTGTGGCCGCGCTTCATCGCAGCGAGAATCCGGTCGGAGCCGTGCTGTACCGGCAGGTGCAGGTAACTCGCGAGCTGCGGCACTTCGGCGTAGGCCTGCACGAGGCTGTCGGTGAACTCGACCGGGTGCGACGTAGTGAAGCGGATGCGATCGATACCGTCCACGGCCGCCACGTAGTAGATCAGCGTAGCCAGGTCCGCCGTGCCGCCGTCGTGCATGGGACCGCGATAGGCATTGACGTTCTGGCCGAGCAGGTTGATCTCGCGCACGCCCTGCTCGGCAAGCTGCACGACTTCCGTGACGACGTCGTCGAGCGGCCGGCTGATCTCCTCGCCGCGCGTGTACGGCACGACACAGAAGCTGCAGTACTTGCTGCAACCTTCCATGCAGGACACGAACGCGGTCGGACCGTCGGCCCGAGGCTCTGGCAGCCGGTCGAACTTCTCGATCTCGGGGAAGGAGACGTCGACCACCGGTTCGTGCTTCGCCCGCACGCTGTCGATCAGCTCGGGCAGGCGATGCAGGGTCTGCGGGCCGAACACCACGTCGACGAACGGTGCCCGCGCGGTGATGCCGTCGCCCTCCTGGCTCGCGACGCAGCCGCCGACGCCGATCATGACCCCGGGGCGCTGCTCCTTGAGCCGGCGCCAGCGGCCGAGCTCCGAGAACACCTTCTCCTGCGCCTTCTCGCGAATCGAGCAGGTATTGACGAGCAGCAGGTCCGCCTCTTCCAGGCTGCCGGTCAGCTCGTAGCCGTGCGACGCGCGCAGGACGTCCGCCATCTTCTCCGAGTCGTACTCGTTCATCTGGCAGCCCATCGTCTTGATGTAGAGCTTCTTGGTCACCGTTCCCGTCAGTGTCCCGGTCGGTCAGGGAGGCGCGATGCTACACGGATTGCCCGCCCGGGCAAACCACCCCTCCTAGCGGCCTCCGCGCCGATCGACCGCGTCCGACAGGGCGCGAACCAGCTCGTCGCTGACTTCGCCGGTCACGTCCATGCCGGCGTCGGCCTGGAACTCCGCGATCGAGATCTGCGTCTGCAACGAGGCCCCGTCACTGCCGACATCGTACCCCAGCGCCTGCAGCAGGTTCTGCGTCGACTGCACCGGGTCGCCCGTCACCAGGGCTGCCGAAGCCGCAGCGCCGGCCGCCGGCGCCGCTCCTGCGGCACCGCCACCCATCTGCTGCATCATGTCCCCCATGCCCATCTGCTCCATCATCTGGCGCTGCTCGGGGGTCAGCTGCTCCATTGCCTGCTGGTACTCCTGCATGGCCGCCGACAGGTCCTCCGACGTCATGCCGGACTCGGCGAGCGCCTCGTTGATCTGCTGGTCGACATCGATGACCGCGTAGTTCGGGGGCATCAGGCTCTGCTCGCACCAGCCGGGCTCGAAATCGACGACCTGCACGTTCGTCACGACCTGGTGGCTGCGGCCGCTGACCGACGTACGGCCATTGACGCTGGAACTGACGGTCTGGTCGAGCTCCAGCGGCATGCCGTGCTGCAAGAGGCCCACGAGGTTCTTCAGCATGCCGTCGAAGAAGCCGAAGGACCCGTCGCCGCGCGCTACTTCCGTCGTCAGGTTCTCGTAGAACGTCTTCATGATGCCGATGCCCGGCACGTCGTCCGACACCCAGACGGTGCCTTCGTTCTTCACCTCGATCGAGGCACCGAACATCCCGGCAAGGCCCGTGTCGCCAGGCCCTCCCGCGTATTCGAACGCGTAGCGCGTCGTCGGGTAACCGATACGCTCTCCGTCCGCGGCCGGGTTGGTCATGCTGACGTCGCCGCTCCACCCGCTGCCCACGATGCTGCTGACCGAGTCGAGATTGCGCGTCAGGCTGAGCTGCACGACCTCGCGACGCGTGAAATCCGCCATCGACATCGTGCCGGTACCGACCTGCGGCGGCAGGTGGATGTCCATCGCGTGCTCGGGCGTGATCATCGCCATGCGGCAATGCGCATACGTCAGGACGAACGGGCGTACCGACGGCGGCGGCTCGCTCGTGTCGCAGAATTCATCGCGCGCGGTCCGGAGACCGTCCTCGATCTCGGGCCGCGTCGGCGCGCCCGGCATCCGCTCGATGTCGCTGAGCTGGATCGGCGAACCGGCCTCGCGCATGCTGCTCTCGACCTGGTTTACGATCTCGCTCATCGCCCAGCCGATCCGGTCGCTGTTGAGACACAGGTCGTCGGCCGTGAAGCCGCCCATGACGCCGCCGCCCGCATTGCGGTTGACCATGTCGCCGTAGTCGGTCTGGATGCCGGTGACGAGCAACGCGCGCGCATCGTCCCGCGCGGACGCGACGCCGGGTATGCCGACGGCCAGCGCGGTCAATGCGATCGGTGCAACGGAATTCAGGTACCGGCGGATGAACGTGGTCAGGTCATGCATGGCAACTCCTCGATTCTTGTTGTTTTTTCCCGCTTCACATCGCCGGGTTGCGGCAGGCTTCGATGTCGCCTTCCGTGAGCCCGAGATCCTTGGCCGCGGACTCCAGGTCACTGGCGGTCGCATTGACGTCGTAGATATCGCGACTGGCCTGGGCGATGTCCTGCGCAGCACCGCTGCCAAACCTCGACGCGGTGCGGCCGACCGCCCGCATGAGGCTGCCGAAGCCGCGCTTCGTCTGCTGTGCCTTCTGCGCGTCTTCGATCTTCTTCTGCAGACAGGCCTGGCGCGCCGCCTCCAGCGCTGCCGGGTCCGCCGCTGGCGTTGCGGAGGCCTGTGTGTACACAGCACCGCCCGGGTTGTTCTTATTCTTGATCGCCGACTTGATGATGCCGGCCAGCTGCGGAGTGGGCTTGCCGGTGACGTCCAGCCCCCGCTCCGCCTGGAACGCGGAAATCGCAATCGCGGTTTCAGTGCTCATCTCGCCATCGATGTTGCCGGGATCGTAGCCGAGCGCGACCAGGTCCTTCTGGATGATTTCGGTCAACTCGTCCGCCTGGACGATGGCCGGCAGCAGGCATGCGGCCAACAGGCAGACGTGTATGCAATTGCGGGACATGTTGCTCTCCTTCAACGGGTCTTCTTCTTGTTATTACGAATTCTTCGCGCGATCCGGATCACCCGACGACGTGCGGGCGATCCACGAGATGCCCGCGCGGCACGGCGCGCGGCAGCGTCGTCCTGACAGGGAATGTACGCGACCCGGGGTCGGATTTCATGTCGCGCCGAAGAGCGGCGCCGGCAATTTTCCCAACTGCCTCAGAACGGGATGTCGTCGTCGAAATCCTCGTCCGCCGGCGGCGGCTGCGACGAGCCACCGGAACGCGAACCGCCACCGCTGCTGCCGCCGCGATCGTAGGAACCGCCGCCGCCGCCACTGCCGCCGCGTCCACCGAGCATCTGCATCTCGTCGGCGATGATCTCCGTCGTGTAGCGGTCGTTGCCGTCGCGGTCCTGCCATTTGCGGGTGCGCAGCTTGCCCTCGATGTAAACCTGCGATCCCTTGCGCAGGTACTCGGCCGCGATCTCGGCGAGGCGGTTGAACATCGCAACGCGATGCCACTCCGTCCGCTCGTTCTGCTCGCCGGTCTGCTTGTCCTTCCAGGACTCCGACGTCGCGATGCTGAGGTTCGTCACGGCGCCCCCGGACGGCATGTAACGCGTCTCCGGGTCCGCCCCGAGATTGCCGACGAGAATGACTTTGTTGATTCCACGGGCCATGTGTGATCCTCAGTTCTTATAAAAATCAGTGACTTGTATCGTTCGCAGGCATTGAAGCACCGCGAGGGGGCACTATTGTAGAGGGTCGTCCTGCAAATGACAGCAGGATTTCCGGCGCGCACGCCCCGAAATCCGCCCCGCTAGTTCGTGGCGCCGGCGCGTGCGTGCGTCACCCTGATTAATTCCTGCACCGGGAAGCCGAGCGACGCTGCGTTGGCGACCAGGCGCTCGCGCACGCTGGCATCGAGCTGCGGCTCGCGCGCGAGGATCCACAAGTACGACCGGTTCGGTCCGGTCACCAGCGCATAGTCATAGTCGGCACCCAGCTCGGCGATGTTGTACGCGCCGTAGAACGGGCCGAAGAACGAGACCTTCAGGCGGCCCGTGTCGCGCGAGTCGATGAAGTACGCGCGCCCGGTGGCGGCCTTCCACTCGCCGGCGTCCGCATCGTAGCCCCGGTTCACCACGTCGATGCCGCCGTCGTCGCGCGCGGTATAGGTCGCGGTCACGTCCGTCAGGCCACGCTCGAAGCGGTGATCGAGCCGTGCGATCTCGTACCAGGTGCCGAGGTAGCGCTCTGCGTCGAAGCCGGTCACTGGCGTCACGCCATCGGGAACGCCGGTGCAACCGGTCAGCAGGAAGGAGATCAGGCCGGGTAGTGTGTACTTGCGTGCCACGACTCGGGGAGAAACGCGCTACAGGCTGGTCTCGCCGTTCGCGTCGACGACCTGGAAGTCGGCATCGAGCGGCGGCAGGCCGACGACGGCGCGGTCGCGGTTCGTCGTCGCCAGCATCCGGGCCTCGATGTCGGCGAATCGCGGGTCGCCTTCAAGCACGGCGAGCGCCGGCGAGATCTCGGCCATGGGACCGTTCGACGGCAGCCCCTGCTCAGCCGCACGCTCGAGGTGCTCGATCGCAAGATCGGCGTTACCTTCCAGGGCGTAGTAAATGCCGGTGCTGTAGTCGAGGAGGTAGTTGTCGAGACCCTGGTCGTCGAGGTGCACGAGGTGCGCGTCGACAAACGCCATTGCCTCGTCGAAGCGTTCCCGGTTTCCGACGCGCTGGTAGGCCAGCGCCACCTCGGCCATGATGGAGTAGCCGTGTTCGGTGCCCGGGTTTTCGTCCGCGAATTCCTGGATGCCGGGCCAGCGCTCCTCGAGGTAGTCGACGACGTCCTTGCTGCGCCCGTCACGGTTCAGCAGGATGAACAGCGTTTCCGGAAAACCGGACGACGCGAAATCGTAGGCCATGTCGTAGGCCTCGTCCTTGCGACCGAGCTTGAACAGCGCATCCGGCCGGAAGAACTGCGAACCCTCTTCCGCCGCCCGCTCGTACTGGTAGGTATTCAACAACCCGACGCTGAGAAAAATGCGCTCCACGCCGCTCATCGGGCCGAGTTCGCTGCGCATTTCCATCTGCTGCAGACCCTCGCCGGAGCGACCGGAAAACAGGTAATTGATGGCGCGGGCCGACAACAAGTCGGGATTGTCCGCGTCCAGCGCCTCGATCTTGCGGAGCAATGCCTCCGCCCGCTCCGGCTGGCCGAAATTGTTAAAAGTCGTCAACGCGTTGGAAAACGCCGGCCGGTACAGCGGGTCTCGCTCCGTGGCATCGATCAGCACCTCGAGCGATCCTTTGAAGTCGCCAACGCCGTTCAAGGCGATCTGCAGCCAGTTGCTCGCGTCGATCAGGTTCGGGTTTAGCTCCAGCGCCCGCATCAGCGGCTCGATGGCCGCTTCGGACGTGCCCGGCAAACGCCCGTGATACAGGCCCAGTGCCGCCCAGCCCTCGGCCAGGTTGTCGTCCAGTTCCAGCGCCTTGTCGACGAAGCGCTTGCCGCGCCGGTTCGCCTCGTCGTCCGGCAACGTCCCGTACTGCTGCTCGGACAGCAGCATCGTCGCGATGCCGCGCTGCGCGTACAGCGGCGCATAGTCGGGATCGGCCTGGATCGCACGATCGAGTTCTTCGACCGCGGTCTCGATTTCGAAGCGTTCGCGCGTATAGATCCGCTGCTTCGCCTTCAGGTACAGGTCGAAGACTTCCGGCGTGGTCTCCCGGACGTCGGCGACCCGTGTGTCAGCGGCCAGCAGGTGGTTCGTGAGCTGGCCCAGGATCTCGTTCGCGATCTCTTCCTGGATCGCGAACACGTTCGTCAGCTCGCGGTCGTAGTTCTGCGACCAGACGTGGAAGCCGTCGTCCACCTTGATGAGCTGCGCCGTGATGCGCACCTGGTCGCCCGCCTTGCGCACGGAGCCCTCGAGGATGTGGGTCACGCCGAGCGCCTCGCCGATGCGGCGCAGGTCGTCGTTCTGGCCCTTGAACGCGAACGACGACGTGCGGCCGGCGACCTTGAGCTCACGTACCGACGCCAGCGAGTTCAGGATCTCCTCGGTGATGCCGTCGGAGAAGTACTCCTGTTCTTCGTCGGAACTCATGTTGACGAACGGCAGCACGGCGATGGAGCTGTCCGTTGCCGCGGATGTGGGGTCGTCCGCCGTCGCATCGGATACGGCCGCGCCGGCGGCGTCGCTGGCATCCGGCCCCTGCCGCCACAGCAGGAACTGCATGCCGATCGCGATGGCCAGGAACACGACGATGACGACGTTGAGTTTCGCGCCGGTCGCGCCCGTCATCGACGTGCCGCGCTCCACGTCCGATTCGCGCTTGATACCGTCGGGTGTCAGCTCGAATGCCCACGAGAACAGCAGCACCGGCAGGAAGCCGATGCCGAGGATCACCAGCATCAGCCGTGGTGCCCAGTCGGGCAGGTTCAGGAGCGGCGAGACGACGTCCATGATCTGCAGCAGCACCCAGGACGCGAGCAGGTAGGTCGCGCCGACGCGAAAGACGTTCCGCCGCCTGAGTTCTGCGAGCAGGCTCATTCTTGTTCTCCCTTGATGCCGCTGCGGCGCATGATATCAGGGCGAGTGGTCAAAAGTCCTTCCCGGCGAAGTGCTTATGTCGGGTCCGGGGCACCGCCGGCCCGGCCGGTGCCGGCGAGCGCGAGCCAGATCGCCGCGAGCAACGCGCAGACGAAGAACACGTTCGCGGGGCTGCCGTCGCCCAGGAAGCGGCCGCCGATGAGCCCGCCGGCGAATGCGCCGAGGAACTGGGCCGTCGAGTAGACGCCGAGCGACGCGCCGCGGGCATCGTCGTCGGCCAGCAGCGAGAGCCGCGCCGGCAGGCCGGCCTCGAGGAAATTGAAGCCGCCGAAGAACAGGACCAGCGCGAGAAATACCGTGGCCGTCGAGAACGACGCAAACGCGAGCACGGCCTGGCCGGCCAGCAGCAGCACCACTGCGATACGCAGGGTCGCCGCCTTGCCGCGGCGCTCGTCGCGCAGTATGAGCGGCACGGTCAGCGCGAGCGATGCGACGATCGCGCCGACGTAGATCATCCAGTGCGACGTCGCCGGCAGCTCGAGCCGACCGCCCAGGACGAACGGCAGCGCGACGAACGTCGCCGTCATGATCGCGTGCAGCAGGAACACGTAGGCATCGAGGCGCAGCAGGTCCGGCCGGATTGCCGGCCGAAGGTCGGTCGGCGACCGGGTCCCGCCCTCGAGCGACACGGCGGGCACCATCAGCACGAACGCGGCTCCGACCGCGGCCGCCACGACGCCGAACAGGAACAGTGCCGGCACACCGAAATGCGCCGCGAACCAGGGACCGAAGACCATCGCGACGATGAACGATACGCCGATGCCGATACCGAGCACGGCCATGGAGCGGGTCCGGATGGCCGGCCGGGTGGCATCCACCAGCAGCGCGGTCAGCGTCGCGGATATCGCCCCCGCGCCCTGCAGGAACCGCCCCGCAATGACGCCGGCGATCGTATCGCTGTAGGCGGCGACCGCGCTGCCGACGGCAAACACGGCCAGACCGGCCAGGATCACCGGCCGCCGGCCCACGCGATCGGACAACGCGCCCAGCGGAATCTGCAGGAGCGCCTGCGTCAGCCCGTATCCGCCGACCGCCAGGCCGATGAGCAATGGCGTCTGGCCGTCCAGGCTGCCGGCGTACACGGATAACACCGGCAGCAGCGAAAACAGTCCGAGCATTCGCAGCATCGCGGCGCCCGTGAGCAGGCCGACCGTACGCCGTTCGCCGGGCAACAGCGCGACGGCGGCCTCGGGGGCCGGGCTCGGGGATTCGTCGGACACGTCTTTACATCCTGTTACGGGCGGGGCTTTGCGCCGGACTTGCCGGGCCGCGTATATTAACAGGTTCGATTCCGCTCCCCGATACCGGCATGGCCACCTCGCAAAAAACGATCGACGTGCGCGGCGCACGGACGCACAACCTGAAGAACATCGACCTCTCGCTGCCGCGGGACAAGCTCATCGTGTTCACGGGCCTGTCCGGCTCGGGCAAGTCCTCGCTCGCGTTCGACACGATCTACGCGGAAGGCCAGCGCCGCTACGTGGAATCGCTGTCGGCCTATGCCCGGCAGTTCCTGTCGATGATGGAGAAGCCGGACATCGACCACATCGACGGTCTGTCGCCCGCGATCTCTATCGAGCAGAAGTCGACGTCGCACAACCCGCGCTCGACCGTGGGCACGGTCACCGAGATCTACGACTACCTGCGACTGCTGTTCGCCCGTGCCGGCACGCCGCGCTGCCCGGACCACGGCACGACGCTCGAGGCGCAGACCGTCAGCCAGATGGTCGACCAGGTGCTGGCGCTGCCGGAGGGCACGAAGCTGCTGCTGCTCGCGCCGGTCGTCGACGACCGCAAGGGCGAGCACGTAGCGCTCATGCAGGACCTGATGGCGCAGGGCTTCGTCCGCGCCCGCATCGACGGCGAGGTCTACGAACTCGACCAGCCGCCGAAGCTCGACCTCCGGCGCAAGCACACCATCGAGGCGATCGTCGACCGCTTCAAGGTGAAGGACGACCTCAGGCTGCGGCTTGCCGAGTCCTTCGAGACCGCGCTACGCCTCTCCGACGGCGTGGCGAAAGTCGCGTGGATGGACGACGCGGAGCGCGAGGAACTCGTGTTCTCCGACCGCTTCGCCTGCAACATCTGCGGCTACAGCCTGACGGAGCTGGAGCCCCGGCTGTTCTCGTTCAACAACCCCTCGGGCGCCTGCCCGGGCTGCGACGGCCTCGGCGTGCGCCAGTTCTTCGACCCGGCGCGGGTCGTCGTCAACCCGTCCCTGTCGCTGGCCGGCGGCGCGATCCGCGGCTGGGACCGGAAGACCACCTATTACTACCAGATGATCCAGAGCCTCGCGGCGCACTACGGCTTCGATATCGAGCAGCCGTTCGACGAACTGCCGGAGAAGCTGCGCGACGTGATCCTGTACGGCAGCGGCAAGGAGAAGATCGAGTTTCACTACGCGAACAGCCGCGGCATGGAAGTGAAGAAACTGCACCGCTTCGAGGGCGTCATTCCGAATCTCGAGCGGCGCTACCGCGAGACCGAGTCCGGCGCGGTGCGCGAGGAACTCACGAAGTTCCTGAACAGCCGGCACTGCCCGGACTGCGATGGCACGCGCCTGAACCGGGCTGCGCGCCACGTGTTCGTCGCGGACCGTTCACTGCCGGAGCTGACCGGGCTTTCCGTCGGCGACGCCAAGGCATTCTTCGCGAATATGCGTCTCGAGGGCTGGCGGGCCACGATCGCCGACAAGATCGTCAAGGAGATCGGCGACCGCATCGGCTTCCTGTCCGACGTCGGCCTCGACTACCTGTCGCTCGACCGCAGCGCCGAGACGCTGTCCGGCGGCGAAGCCCAGCGCATCCGGCTCGCGAGCCAGATCGGGTCCGGACTCGTGGGCGTCATGTACATCCTCGACGAGCCGTCCATCGGCCTGCACCAGCGCGACAACCAGCGCCTGCTCGGCACGCTGACGCACCTGCGTGACATTGGCAACACCGTCATCGTCGTCGAGCACGACGAGGACGCGATCCTCGCGGCCGATCACGTCGTCGACCTGGGGCCGGGCGCCGGCGTGCACGGCGGCTACGTCGTCGCCGCGGGCACGCCGGGCGAGATTCGCAGGGACCCGAACTCGCTGACCGGCCAGTACCTGTCCGGCCGGCGCGCCATTCCCGTCCCGGAGAAACGCACGCGGCGCAACGCGAAGCACCAGATCGAGATTACCGGCGCGCGGGGCAACAACCTGCGCGGCATCGACGTGGCCATCCCGGTCGGGCTGATGACCTGCGTGACGGGCGTCTCCGGCTCCGGCAAGTCCACGCTGGTCAACGACACGCTGTACGAAGCGGTCGCCGCCGAGATCAATCGCAGCAATCGCAACGCGGCGCCGCACGACGGCATCCGCGGCCTCGACGCAATCGACCGCGTCATCGACATCAGCCAGAGCCCTATCGGCCGCACGCCGCGCTCGAACCCGGCCACGTACAGCGGGTTGTTCACGCCGATCCGCGAGCTGTTCGCCGGCACGCAGGAAGCACGCTCGCGCGGCTACGCGCCGGGCCGCTTCAGCTTCAACGTCAAGGGCGGCCGCTGCGAGGCCTGCCAGGGCGACGGCGTGCTGAAAGTCGAGATGCATTTTCTGCCGGACGTCTACGTGCCCTGCGACGTCTGCCGCGGCCAGCGCTACAACCGCGAGACGCTCGAGATCCGCTACAAGGGGAAGAACATCCACGAGGTGTTGGAGCTGACGGTCGAGGACGCGTTCGAGTTCTTCCGGAACGTGCCGGTGGTCGCGAAGAAGCTCGAGACACTGATGGACGTCGGCCTGTCCTACATTCGCCTCGGCCAGAACGCGACGACGCTCTCCGGCGGCGAGGCACAGCGCGTCAAGCTCGCGAAAGAGCTGTCGAAACGCGATACCGGAAGCACGCTCTACATCCTCGACGAGCCGACGACCGGCCTGCACTTCCGCGACATCGAGCAGCTGCTGGGCGTGCTGCACCGGCTGCGCGACCGCGGCAACACGGTGGTCGTCATCGAGCACAATCTCGACGTGATCAAGACCGCCGACTGGATCATCGACCTCGGGCCGGAAGGCGGGTCCGGCGGCGGCACGGTCGTCGCGACCGGCACGCCGGAAAGCGTGGCCGCCGACAAGAGCTCGTTTACCGGCAAGTACCTGAAGCCGCTGCTGAAGAAAAAGGCCGCGTAGGCCAGGCCGCGCGACGAGCCAGCGGCAGCGCTAGAAACTCAACAGGTCGGCGTTCAGTTTTAGCTGCACGAAGAAAATGCCGGAAATGCCGGGGTCGACGTCGGGCGAGTCGTACATGATCTCGACCGCCTTCCGCGGCAGGTAGGTGAAGTTCAGGCCGACGTAGCGATTGCCGACCGCGAGCCCGGGCAGGATGCCGGGAAAGGGCCGACTGCCGTTGACGTCTTCGCGCGTCATCAGGAAGGCGTTGACGCCGAGGTCGACGTGCAGGTCGTGGAACCGTCCGGTGTCCCAGACGCGGCGGTGCAGGCCGCCGCCTGCCATGTAGGACATGTTGTCGACGCTGTCGACGAATGCGTTGGCCAGCAGCTTCCAGTGCCAAGGCGACTCGCTGTCGAATGCGTACTCGACGCCGAGGCCGTAGTTGTCTTCGTTCCAGTCCTCGTGCGCGCCGGGATGCCAGGACTTGCCGTTGATGATGGCGCTGAGTTCGCCAGCTGCCGCCGGCATGCTCGCGAAGCCCGCGGTCACCAGCGACAACAGCAGGACCAGTACCCGCAGATTCGACATCCAGCTTCTCCCGATTGCGACTCGTGCCGGGCCCGTTACCCGCGGTAACCCGGGTAAAGAAGCATGCATCCGTAGGGCGACGCTGTCGCTCGAAGGCGACGCAGGCAGGAACGTGACGCAGTTCACACGAGGCTGCCGGGCACGGGCCGCGCGATGGCCGAAAAACGCCGCCACGACACGGACTTGGGTCAGCCGGTCGCGCTGTCCTGGTGCCGCCTGACATAATCGTCGAACGCGGCCGCGAAACGTTGCGGCGCACCCGGATCCATGCGCAGGTACAGCGACGGTTCGATCAACTCGAGTTCCATCAGCAGGAATCGGCCGTCACTGTTCCGCACGAAATCCACGCGGGCGTAAGCCGGTTCGGGGTCCACGGCGGCGAGCGCGGCGTCTCCGGCGGCGGCCAGCAGGGACTCCGTCGTCGCGGCCTGAATATCGGCCCCGTGCTCTTCCTGGACGCGGAAGTCGCCAGCCTTCGGGAGTTTGCGAATGGCGTGACTGAACGCGCCACCCAGGTAGAACAGCGAGTACTCGCCATCGGTCCGGATCGCGTCGATGAACGGCTGGACGATGAAGGGCCGCCGCGCGTACGTGCGCTCGAGCGTCGTGGCCAGCGCCGGGTCGGGCGGCCGGTCCAGAACGTAGATACTCTCCGCGTTCGCGCCGATGCGCGGCTTGATGACGAGCGTGTCCGTCGCGAGCGCTGCGAACCAATCCTCCACTTTCGCCTCCCCGAAACGTTCACGCCAGAGGCTCGGGACGATGTCGATGCCGCGGCGTTCGAGGTCCCGCAGGTAGCCCTTGTCCAGGTTCCAGCGCACGAGTGGCAGCGGGTTGACCAGCAAGGCGCCGGACCGCTCGATCGCTTCCAGCGTCGCCAGGAACGCGTCGGGATTCTCGGTGTAGTCCCACGGCGCGGCGATGTAGACCGCGGCGTAGCGCGACCAGTCGTGTCCGGCCTCGCGCCATGGCACGCAATCGACTGTCCAGCCCAGCGCTTCCAGCGGCGGGATGCCGGGACGGTAGTCCGTCACGAAGCCGCTTTCATCCGCCATCGTGAGGAACGCGCAGGCGCGCGGCTCACCCGGCATCGAATGACCCCGTCTGCAGGAAACGTATCGTCAACTCGATGGGCTCGCGCATGCGCATCATGAACGCATGCGAGTGCGCGACGATCGCGAAATCGGTCATGCCCTCGAGCTTCGTGTCATCCACCGACACGCGCCCGTCGTCCGGGTTCGGCAGGAACGCCGAGGTCACCGGGTCGATCGTCCGGGTTCCGGCGATGATGCCCACCTCGAAGTCCGCGGGCGGCAGTTTCAGCGGCACGCTGTCCGGACCCTTGCCGAGTTCGCGCCCGACCGGACCGTTGATCCAGTCGTAGCCGGGCACGTCGCGCATCTTGTCGGCGGCAAGGCTGCCCTGGTTCGGCGGCCCCAGCATCACGACGCGCCCGAGATCGGCGATGGGCTGGTTCGCGAGGTACTGGCGCACGAGGATGCCGCCCAGCGAGTGCGTGACGAAGTGCACCCTGTCGACGTCCGGCTTCGCGTGACAGCCGTCGAGCCCTTCGCCGACGGCGAGCGGCGCCAGCACCTCGATCGTCGAATCCCGCGACGGGTACTCGACGTTCACCGTCTCGTAGCCCGCGGCCTCGAGCGCCTCCTGCATCGGCTCCATCGACGCGGCGCTGCGGATCAACCCGTGCAGCAGCACGACGCACTCGGCCGCCTGCGCGGGCGGAGCGCAGGCGATGAGCAGTGCGAAGAGACTAGGCAGCCGTCGGTGCATCAGCCAGTGCCGAGATCTGCCGGTCGTGCCAGCGGCCGAGGAGCACGAGCGCGACGATGGCGCCTATGAGTGCCAGCATCATGTCCGACTGCGTGTCCCAGACGTAGCCCTGCGTACCGAGGAACGCGTCGGCCGCTTCGTCCGAAGCCAGCGCGACCCACCATTCGATCAGCTCATAGAACGCGCTGATGCCCAGGCAGAAGCCGACGATGAACACGTTCATCCACCCACGCGTGCGAAAAATGCCGAGGCGCAGCGCCAGCTCACGTGCAACGAGCGCCGGGACGAAGCCCTGTGCGAAATGGCCGAGCTTGTCGTAGTTGTTACGCGTTCCGCCGGTCAGGTCGCGCACCCAGTCGCCCAGCGGCACCTCGGCGTAAGTGTAGTGGCCGCCGACGACCAGGATGATGCAGTGCGCGAGAATGAGCACGTATAGCAGGGTTGTCAGCGGGAAGCGCGTGCGCGTCGCCGCGAGAATCGCCGCACCGGCGACGGCGGGCAGCACCTCGAGCACCCACGTCGGATAGTCGTGCGGATTGATCGCCGACCAGCCGAGCACCGCCAGGAACGCGACCGACCACGCGATGACGCCCCGCGTCATCGGACCACGGTCTCTGTTCGCGAGCGGAAGAAACCGTCCTTCGCGAAGCATTGCCACGTCCACGGCAGCCAGCGCAGCAGCGCGAGGCTGAGCCACAGTGCCCACGCGAGGATCAGCGCCTTGTACACCCACAGCGGCACGGACCAGGCAACGGCGGTCGGCGGCACGCCCTCCGCGCGGTCCGCGAACCACTGCAGGTGATTGCCCCAGGAGCCGTTGCCGGTCACGCTCATGTCCGGCACGCCGAGCAGGCCGAGCGGCAGGCTCACCACGATGGCCAGCAGCGCGATGGCCGTGAGCACGATGATGCCGGCCTGCTGCGTGTTGTACAGCGCGGGGGTCGTTTCGGGCCGCCAGCGGTCCCGCGCGCCCACCGCGACGAGCCACGCGACGACGACCGCGAAGACGCCCCAGCTGAACGTGCTGAAGCCGAGGCCCAGCAGCAGCCAGTGACGGAACCTGAGCGGCGTGAACTCGATGCGTGACAGGATCCAGGCGAACAGGACCAGTACGGCAAGCTCCGACCAGTACAGCACCGCGGGACCCAGCACAGGGCCCGACGCACCCAGCAGCCAGCGTGATGGCGGCAGCTCGAGGGTCTGTGTCACGTTACTGGCGGGCGCGCCGAGGTCGACGACCGGCATGCGCGCCGCGATCGCGGCCGGCACCGCTTCACGCCAGGTAATCTCGACGTCGTGCTCGCCGGGCAGCACCGGGATCGCCAGCCGCCCGTCTTCGATGCGCAGCGGCTCCGTGTCGAAGTCGATCTCGACGGACAGGAGCTCGGCATTGCCGGGCAGGACCAGCACGTGTTGCGCGCCGCGCGTACTCCGCATGTCCAGGGACAGCGTCGTCTCTCGCGAACGCTGGCCCTGGTTGACCTCGAGCCAGACGCGATCGAAGGCCAGCGTGCCGCCTTCCACCGCGTCCGGCCGCGTCGCCGAGATGACCAGCGCCTCACCACCGCGCGGGTGAAAAACCGACGTCCGCACGCCGCCGCCGGCGTCGGACGCGCTCTCGGGCAGGCCGTCGAACTCGACGTGCCACACGCTGCCGGCACCGACCTGCCAGGTCTCGGTCCACGCAACACCATCCGGCATCTCGAGCCGCAGCTCCGCGCTGCGGGGCAGCCGCGACTGCCACGTCATCGACGGCTGGCGCGGCGCCATGTTCACCAGCAACTCGCCGTCTTCCACGTCGAGGCTCTCGGTCAGCACGGATTCGCCCGGCAACAGGGGCACGCGCAGGCTCAGCGCGCCTTCGACCGGCGCGATGCGCGAGACTTGCGTCGTCACGGTCCAGTCCAGGTCCAGCTCCACGGTGCGCGTGATCGACACGAAGGGCGGAAACCGCGTGGCTTCCCAGCGCGCCGTCGAATCCGTGTCCGTCGCCTGGCGCACCCGCGTGAGTTGCAGCGCGCCGGACACCAGGTGCCGGCCGCGCAGGCCCGCAACACTCCAGCCGTCCGCGTCGACCTCGACGCTACGCGGTGGTGCGGGAAACGGGATCTCCAGGGTATCGGCATCCCCGGCCGCGCCACGCAACGTGATCGCATGCCGGCCTTTTGGCACCCGCACGCGGAGCACCCGGTCTTCACCCCGACGCACGTCGGCTGGCGCGTTCCCGTCGATCCGAACCGCGGTCGGCCGCCAGCCGCGGTACGCACCCGGGAGCGGCACGGCGCTGTCCTCGAGCGCGTCGATGGCGAGTAGCAGGCTGATGTCGTTACCACGCACGCTGACGGCGGCCGCGGTGATTTCCGCGCAGCGCGGCGCGCAGTCGGCGGGCTCGGTCAGGCGTCGCTCGAGGTCCCGCAGCAGTTCCGGCGTCGGCACCGACGCGCGCGCTTCCGGCACGGCCGCGAACGCCAGCACCAGGATGCCCGCCGCCGCGCGGCCGATGGCGAGACCGCCGGGCAATCGCCAGCGTCGGCCCAGCATGTGCGACGCGGCTATAGCGAGGAACGCGAGCAGCAGGCCGACTTCGACGACGCGCAACAGGGACACCACCCAGCGCGGCAGGATGACGAGCCGCAAGTCCTGCGTCGGCTCCACCGGTCCGCTCCACCCGAGCGAATAGCGGTTCCACTGCCAGTCAGGAATGCCCGGTCCGGTCTGCACGATGGCATTCGGTGCGTAGCGCGCGTACGAGCCGGACAGCTTGTCGACGCGCACGCCGCTGACGATGATTTCTTCCATCGCCTGGCCCTCTGCAGCGACCGGCGCATCGAACGTCATTGCCCGGCCATCCATCTCGCGCTTCGCTTCGCCGGGCGGCGCCGCCGGGACCGACGCCGGCCCCACGAGGTAGCTGTCGTCGAACACCGTCCCCTGCGGATCGAGTTGCGGGTAGATCGCGATGCGCAGCTGCTGTGCCGCGAACGGCACGAGCGCGAGCACGAGCAGCAACGCGCTCGCGCCGGCATAAACGCGCACGGCCGTGCGCAGCCTCCCGGCTGGCGCGACCGTGAGCAGCGCCGCGGCGACCAGCAGGTTCAGCCACAGCCAGACGGGTGCATTCGCTTCCTGGTAGCTGAGCACCAGCGCCGCCAAGGCCACCACCCCGCCCGCCACGCCGAACAGCCGCCACGCCGCGATCGTGATGATGAGCACCAGGAAGAAATCCAGCAACTGCCAGCGCGTGGCCCAGCTGCCTCTGGCCGTGTCGGCGCCGGCGGCCGCGAGCAGCTTGTGCCCGGGCGGCAGGTACAGCTCGACGCTCGCGCGGCTGAAACGCTGGTCCCATCCCGTGGCCGGCAAGCGACCGCCGGCGTCCACGCGGGCCAGGGCGCTCAGGACGAGGTAGCTGCTGCGCACCTCGATGCCCGCATCATCGTCCCCGCCACCGGCCGTCACGAGCAGCGGTGCGCCGTCTTCGGCAGCGGATTCGAGCCGGTAAGGCGGCTGCATGTCCAGCCGCCAGTCGCGTCGCATCTCGCCCTCGATGCCGTCGACAATCGTGAAGGAACCGCCGTCGAAATCGAGCCAGAGCTCGCGCATGAGCACCAGGTCGTTGTCATTGTCCGCGCGACCGCGGCTGCGCTCCTCCACCACCAGGGACTCGCCCGGCAGGACGCGGAATGCCGGGAGCTCGAGCCACTCGTCGGGTACACGCGCCTGCTCGGGGTCGAGCGGCGGCAGTCCGCCGGGCACGGCGACTCGCAGGGACTCGTCGGCCTGGAAACTCCACACTTCGTCATCCGGCAGGTTGTCGCGAGTCGCCGGCAGCGTCACGGCGGAGGCGACGCCCGGCGCACGGGCCGTCAGCGTCACGACCCAGCGACCGGGACGCACCTGCAGGCGCAGGCGCCCGTCCGCCTCGAGCCGCGCCGGCAACGGGCTCTGCAATGCCAGTGGAAGATAGCCGTCGGGAAGCACCGGCCCGAACGTTGCCTCCCGCACGGCGCCGGACACGTCGATCGCGAAGCGGGTAACGAGCCGGGTCGGCACCCCGTCCGCGACCAGCCGGTAGACGTTGACGTCAAGCGAATCGGCCGCCGCGACCGTTCGTTCCTGTTCGCCGAAGAAGATCGCACCGCGCTCGATCTCCGGCCGCGCCACCGCCGCGCCGTCGACGGTCAGCGCGATGAGCCCGCTTTGCCGCGGCACGCGCAGCGTGCCCGGGCGTTCCTGCCAGGTGAGCCGCCCGGCGACGCGGTGCTGTCCGGGTTCGAGGCGCACGGCGGGCGCACCGTTCTGCAGCAGCACGGTGGCCGGGCGGCCGTCCACGGTGACGGCTTCCGGCCAGTACTCGGTGTCGCCGGGCAAAGCGACCCAGCGGTCGTCGCCGCTGATCGTCCACTCCTGGCTGAACGTGGCACCCCGCGCCCCGGCATCGAGTTGCAGCGTGCCCGGCCACTCGCACAGGTAATCCTCCGGCGCCGCGCCGCTCTCGTCGAGGACCAGCGGGCAGTCGAGGTATTCCTTGCCGTCGAGGACCCAGTCGCGCCAGTCCTCGAGTGCGCCGGGGACCGGCACGTCCTGCGCCGTCGCCAGCGTCATCCACAAGAGCAGCCCTGCCGCGAGCGACGCGGCAATCCTCGAATTCGGCATGTGAACCCTCCCCTGGGGTATCCCGACACTATACGTCAACGCGAGAACCGGCCGTAACGGGTTGCGGGCGCCTCAGTAATGCGGCGGCGGCTCCGAATCTCCCGCGTCCCGCCCGCGCGACTCGTGCATCTGCGCGACCTGTTCGGTGAGCGCCGTGAACAGGCGTTCGAGGCGCGTCAGGCTCTCCTGGTGCCGGGTGACGACGGCGTTGAGTTCGTGCATCGCCTGGTCGAGATGCGCGAGCTTGGTTTCGATGTCGATCAGGCGGTCTTCGCTCATGAGGTTCTCCGGGTGGCGGGCCAGTGTATCCTAGCGAACCTCTGCCCACGCATTGCGTTCCCATGTCCCTGCTACGTTTCGACGAAGTCTCCCTGGAGTTCGGTGACCAGCGCATTCTTGCGGACGCGAGTTTCGCGATCGAGCCCGGCGAGCGCGTGTGCCTGATCGGCCGCAACGGCGCGGGCAAGTCGACGACGCTGAAACTGATAGCCGGGCACCTGGAGCCGGACCGCGGCGAGATCGTGTGCCGCGACGGCCTCGTCGTGAGCGAACTGCCGCAGGAGTTGCCGGACGCCATGTCACTCGGCGTGCGCGAGGTCGTCCGGTCCGGCCTTGCCGGCGTCGAGGCATTGCTCGCCGAGTTCCAGCGCCGGTCCGCCATGGACCTCGATCGCGACGGCCTGCGCGAACTCGAGGCACTGCAGGCACGCATCGACGCGCGCGACGGCTGGCACATCGATCAACGCGTCGAGACCACGATGACCGAGCTGGAGCTGCCGGCCGACCGCCGGATGAGCGAACTGTCCGGCGGCTGGCGGCGCCGCGTCGTGCTCGCCCGCGCGCTCGTGCAAAACCCCGATCTGCTCCTGCTCGACGAGCCGACGAATCATCTCGACATCGCGACGATCCGCTGGCTCGAGGACCGTGTCTACAACTTCGCCGGCAGCGTGCTGTTCATCACGCACGACCGCGCCTTCCTGCAGAAACTCGCGACCCGGATCGTGGAGATCGACCGCGGCACGCTGACGAGCTGGCCGGGTGACTACGATAACTTCCTGAGGCGAAAGGAAAAAGCGCTCGAGGACGAGGCGGTCGCCGACGCCCGCTTCGACAGGACGCTCGAGCAGGAAGAGGCCTGGATCCGGCAGGGCATCAAGGCCCGGCGCACCCGCAACGAAGGGCGCGTACGCGCGCTCGAACGCATGCGCGAGGCACGCGCGCTGCGCGTCACGCGTGAACCGACGGCGCGCATCACGATCGAGGAAGCGGACCCGTCCGGCCGCAAGGTGATTCGCGCGAAGAACGTCTGCTTTCGTTACGACGAACCGCTGATCGAGAACTTCTCGCTGCGCGTGATGCGCGGCGATCGCATCGGGCTGATCGGCAACAACGGCGTCGGCAAGACGACGCTGCTCAGGCTACTGCTCGGCGACATCGAACCCCAGGCCGGCACGATCAAGTTCGGCACGAACCTCGAGATCGGCTACTTTGACCAGCTGCGCCAGTCACTGGACCCGGAAAAGTCCGTCGCCTACAACGTCGCCGAGGGCCGCACCCACATCCGGTTCTACGGCAAGGACCGGCACGTCGTCGGCTACCTGAAGGGCTTCCTGTTCTCGCCCAAACGCTCGATGACGCCGGTCAAGGCGCTGTCCGGCGGAGAGCGCAACCGCGTCATTCTCGCGAAACTGTTCACTCGGCCGGCCAACCTGCTCGTGCTCGACGAACCGACGAACGACCTGGACATCGAGACGCTCGAGGTGCTCGAGCAGAAGCTGTGCGAATACAACGGCACGCTGATCGTCGTCAGCCACGACCGGCAGTTCCTCGACAACGTCGTGACGAGCACGATCGTGTTCGAAGAGGACGGCCAGGTCCGGGAGTACGTCGGCAACTACAGCGACTGGCTGCGCCAGGGGCACACGCTGACCGTGCGTGACGATCCGAAGCCCGATCGCGAATCGGGGGCCGTGCGCAACGACGCACGTGCACGCAAGGCGTCGACAAAACTCAGCTACAAGGACCAGCGCGAGCTGGACGCATTGCCGGGCGAGATCGAGTCACTGGAACGCCGTGTCGCGGAACTGCAGGGGCGCATCGCCGCGCCCGGCTTCTACGCGGGCGATGCGCCGTCGGTACAGGCGACGCTCGCCGAGCTACGCGACGCCGAGACGCAGCTCGAAGCGCGAATCGAGCGCTGGGCCGAACTGGAGGCGCTCAGCGAGAAGCTGCAGGCGGGAGCATGACCGGCCGCGTGAGAAAGTAGCAGGCGTCGCGAAACCCGGCGCGGTCGTCCGGGAAGTCGGCCTCGCGAAACCCGGCCGCCCGGTAGCAGCCGAGCGCCGCGGCGTTGTCGCGGAACACGAACAGCGAACACTCCGGGTGCGAAAACAGCGCGTGCCCTGCCGACACCAGCCCCTCGATCAGCCGCCGGCCGACGCCTTTCCCGCGTGCATCAGGCCGGGCAACGAGCCGCGCTAAGTGGTTCCGCTGCCGGTATTCGTATACCTGTCCGAAGCCACAGGACCGGCCCGCGGGATCCTGCAGGATGAAACTCGCCATGGACGGCCAGTGGCAATCTTCGCGAAACGACGCGGGAGTGAACGGGTAGCGGAATGCCGGGCCGCCCCAGGCATGCACGTCGCCGGCGTCGCCGAACCACCCCATCAGCGCGTCGATGTCGGCCTCGACCGCGGGACGCAGCTCCCAGCCGTCGTCGAAGCTAGGTGTCCGCACCATCGCGCGGCAGCGAGCGTCTCAGCAACAGGTATCCGACGACGCCGGACAGGACCGAACCGAGCAGGATGCCGAGTCGCTCATCGAACAGCAGTGCCGCATCCAGTGGCCGGTCCTCGAACGCGAGGCCGCCGATGAACAGGCTCATCGTGAAGCCGATCCCGGTGAGCACCGACACGCCGTACAGCGATCCCCAGCCGGCACCGTCCGGCAGCCGTGCAATGCCGAGCCGGATCGCCAGCGCGCAGAACGCGAACACGCCGACCTGCTTGCCGACGAACAAGCCGAGCGCGATGCCGAGCGGCACCGGGTGCAGCAGGCTTTCGAAGCTCACGCCGGAGAGGTTCACGCCGGCATTGGCGAACGCGAACAGCGGCAGCACCAGGAATGCCACGGCCTGGTGCAGATCGTGTTCGAGCGACTTCAGCGGCGAATGCCCCGGATCCGACGGGTCACGCATCGGTATGAAGGCCGCCAGCGCAACGCCGGCGAGCGTGGCGTGCACGCCCGACTTGAGCACTGCCGTCCACATGACGATGCCGATGGCGATGTACGCGGAAATCGACGCGACCCGGCGCCAGCTCAGGATGCCGAGCACGACCAGGCACACACCCGCGACGCCGAGCGCCGCCACCGACAGGCCGGACGTGTAGAAGATTGCAATGATGACGATGGCGCCCAGGTCGTCGAAGATCGCGAGCGACACCAGGAGGACTTTCAGCGACAGCGGCACCCGGTTGCCGAGCAGGCTCAGGATGCCGAGCGCGAACGCGATATCGGTGGCGGCCGGGATGGCCCAACCCTGCATGGCAACCGGGTTGTCGTGGTTCAGCGCCACGTACAGCCCGACCGGCACCGCGATGCCGCCGATCGCGCCGACCGCGGGCAGCAGCACGTTCGCGGGCCGCGACAGCTCGCCCTCGAGGAGCTCGCGCTTGAGCTCGAGCCCGATGGCGAAGAAGAACACGGCCATCAGACCGTCGTTGATCCAGAGGATCAGCGGCTTGGCGACCTCGAGGGCGCCGACCCGAAACTCGACGGGAACCTCGAGCAGGAGCTGGTACCACGGCTCCAGCGGGGAATTCGCGACGATGATCGCCAGCACCGCCGCGAACATCAGCAGGATGCCGCCGGCCGACTCCTGGCGCAGGAAATTGCGGATCGTAGTCTGCATGCCGGGCGCAGCAGCTCAGTCGTCGACGTCCGGCATCGTTTCCGCGAAGTAGCGATCGTAAGCACGGTGCACGATGTCAGACGTGATGCCGGCCGCCTCTACGGCCAGGTTGAACTGTTCCATCTCCTCGACCTCGCGCCGGCCGTCGGCGGCGATCACCTTGAGGGCCATCAACGCAATGTTCTCCTGCTCGCGGGCCGGCAGCGTATGTGCGAGGGTCGCGAGCGATGCGCCGAGAGAAGGCCGCTCCGCCATCTCGCTGATCGCGCGGGTCAGCAGTTCGAGTGCTTCTGAACCCGGAATGCGGAAGTGATCCTCCAGCAGTTCGAGCATTTTTGCCGATTCTTCCGGCTCGATGCCGCCCTTGCCCTTCGCGACGAAGATCAGCAGTGCCGCGACCAGGAATCGCTCGTCGAAGGTCTCGACGCCGTCGGCGGTCTCGACGACCAGCACGTTGCCGTCGAACTGCGTGTGAATGATGGTGTCCGACATGGCGTTTCCTCAGTCAGTCTCGTAGCGCCGGCGCATGTCGGCGACCGATGCCCGGATGAGCTTCTCCAGGACCGCGACGTCGACGTCCGACAGCCGCTTGATGTACAGGCAGGACTTGCCCGTCTTGAACTTGCCGAGCTTGGCGAGCAGCCCGTCGAGGCCGCCAAGACCGCCCATGATGGCATCGACGAACGCCTTGACGCTCGCCTGCGTGGGCCGGGTCTTGAGTGCCGCCATTGCCCCTCCGTCCTTCGCCGCTCAGTGCGAGGTGCCGAACAGCCTGTCGCCGGCGTCGCCGAGTCCGGGGACGATGTACTTGTTGTCGTCCAGCCGCTCATCGATGGCCGCGGCATAAATCGTGACGTCCGGATGCGCCGCTTCCACGCGCTCGATGCCCTCGGGACAGGTCACGATGCAGACGACGACGATGCTGTCGGCGCCGCCTTCCTTCAACCGGTCGATGGCTGCGACGGTCGACCCCCCGGTCGCCAGCATCGGGTCGATGACGATGCAGGTGCCGCCGCGAATCTGCGGCGGAAAGCGCTCGTAGTAGGTAACGGGCTGCTTCGTTGTCTCGTCGCGGTACAGCCCGACGAAACCCACGCGGGCCGTCGGCACCAGCTCGAGGATGCCGTCGAGCATGCCGATGCCGGCGCGCAGGATCGGAACGACGACCAGGTCCGTGTCGATCTTGCGGCACGGTGCTTCAGCGAGCGGCGTCTGCACCGTGACCTGCTTCGTGCGCACGTTCTTCAGCGCCTCGTAGCAGATGAACATCGTGATCTCGGTCGCGAGCTCGCGAAACCGCTTGTGGCCGGTCTCCGTATCCCGAATGATGGCGAGCTTGTGCTGCACGCAGGGATGGTCGATGCGTTCGGCCATGGTTTTCCTCTTCAGTCGTGGGTGGACTCGGCCCAGATCGCGTATTCCGTGCCGACCGGATCCACGAAATGAAACCGCCGCCCGCCGGGAAACGCAAATATATCCTGACTGATCGTCGCACCGAGCTCAACGACGTCGATACGTTTTTCCGGTCGGCTCATCGGGCCCTCCTCGGGATCCTGGATGCCATCAGACGCTGCGCAGGCGCAGTACGGGACGCTCCGCGTCGATCTCGACGACACCAAATGCGCCGCTCAGCACGTACGGCCCGTCGGATTTGCGGACGAAATTCGTGATCGCACCGGTGCCGAGCGTCGCCGCCGCCTCCGCCGGCACCGTCACGCCGTCCCGGCGCGTGGCGCCGCAATGCGGGAATTCGATGATCGCCGGGCGGATGCAGACGCGCTCGGCCGGGCGCGGTCGTTCGTAGAACGGGTGCTCCGGCGTGAGCTGCAGGTCGACGTCGATCATCAACGTTTCGCGCTGGTAACTCCAGGACAAGACGTACGAGTGCTCGAGATCGACGCCGGAGAACTCCCGGAGTCGTCGCCAGCCAACCTCTTCCGCGTCGTCGTTCATCGGCCACTCGATGGCGTAGCGGCACACGTCGTGCGCCTCACCATCCAGTCGCATCATACTCTCATAGCGCAGGCCGAGTTTTTCCAGCAGCGCAACGGACGGCCGGTTTTCGGGCGAGACGATCGCAATGACGCGCGACAGCCCGATCCCGTGGCGCGCATGCTCGAGCACCGCTGTCGCCGCTTCGAACGCGTAGCCGGCGCCGGTGTAGGCAGGCAGCAGTGCGTAGCCGATGTCAGGATCGGCGATGCCGGCCCGCCGGAACAGGCCGCAGATGCCGACCGGCTCACCGGTGCCCGCCAGGCAGACGAGGAACGGCCCGTAGCCGAATTCCCGGTAGGTCGCGAGGATTCCCTGCTCGAGCGCCTGCTTCGCGTCGTCAATCGTGCGCAGGCCGCGGTCGCCGACATGGCGAACGAATGCAGGATCATTCCAGATGCCTAGCATGAAACCGGCGTCGGCGTCGGTCAGCCACCGCAGGTGCAACCGCGCCGTGTGCAGGCCGTCCCCGGCCGTCGGCGCGGTACCGGCGCCATCCATGGGCTCAGTCCCCGGGCAGTCCGTCGAAGAATTCGACAATGCCTGATTCCAGCGAATACTCGGCGCCGACGATCAGCAGCCCGTGGTCCTGGACGAGCGACTCGATGATGTCCGAGCCGTGACGCAGCGCATCGGCCGAGTAACGGACATTGGCGCGCACCGCTTCGCGCGCGAGCGACGCGCGGTCTTTCTCCGTTGCGATCAGCGGCTCGACCGACGGCGCGATGCGGCTCACGATCGAGGCCAGGTTACGCGATGCGTTCCCGGCCGGCCCCGTCAGCGCGTCGATCGTGGCGTCGATCGCGCCACAGCGCGTGTGCCCCAGCACGACGACGAGCCGCGTTCCGAAGTTCTGCGCCGCGAACTCCACACTGCCGATCTGGGACGGCTGCACGATGTTGCCGGCCACCCGGATGACGAACAGCTCGCCGACACCCTGGTCGAAAACGACTTCGGTCGGCACCCGGGAGTCCGAGCAGCCGAGCACGACCGCGATCGGGCTCTGGCCGCCGACGGCATCCAGCCTGTCCGCATCCGTGATGCGGAGCGTGGACGCGTTCGCGACGTAGCGCGCGTTGCCCTCGCGCAGCTGCGCGAGCGCCTCCAGCGCGCTCGGGCTTGCGTTCTCGCCTGGCGTACCCATCGAAACCTCCGTTCAGCCCATCGTGGCGAGCGAGCGGATGCCCACGGCATCCCGTATCCGGTCGAGAAACGGTCGCGCGATGGAGCGCGCCCGCTCGGCGCCCTTCCTGAGCTCCGCTTCGACGCTTGCCGGGTCCGCCATCAGGCGTTCGTATTCCTCGCGCGCCGGTCGGATGTGATCGTTCACGTACTCGAACAGCAACTTCTTCATCTCGCCCCACGCGATGCCGTCCGCGTAGCGCGCGGCAATGTCGGCCGTCTCGTCCGGCGTGGCGAAGGCCTTGTAGATGTCGAATAGCGTACTGCCCTCGGTGTCTTTCGGCTCGCCCGGCTCCAGGCTGTTCGTCTTGATCTTCATGATCAACTTGCGCAGCGCTTTTTCCGGCGCGAACAGCGGTATCGTGTTCTGGTAGCTCTTCGACATCTTGCGGCCGTCGAGTCCGGCCAGTACGGCCGTGTTGTCGTCGATGACCGGCTCCGGCAGCACAAAGAGCTCGCCGTAGTGGTGGTTGAAGCGCTGCGCGATATCCCGCGCCATCTCGACGTGCTGTTTCTGGTCGCGGCCGACCGGCACCTTCGTCGCGTTGAACATCAGGATGTCGGCCGACATCAGGATCGGGTAGCTGTACAGCGCCATCGTGATGCCCTTGTCCGGATCGGCGTTGTCGCTGTCCAGGTTCGCCTGCACGGCGGCCTTGTAGGCATGCGCCCGGTTCATCAGCCCCTTGGCGGTCATGCTCGTCAGGATCCACGTGAGCTCCGGGATCTCCGGGATATCGGACTGGCGGTAGAACGTCGCCTTGTTCGTGTCGAGGCCCAGCGCCAGCCACGCCGCCGCAATCTCCAGCGTCGAGCGGCTGATCGCGTCCGGATCCTCGTTCTTGGCCAGCGCGTGAAGGTCCGCGAGAAAGTAGAAGTTCCTGATGGACGGGTCGCGGCTCGCCGCGATGCCCGGCCGGATGGCACCCACGTAATTGCCGATGTGCGGCGTCCCTGTCGTGGTGATCCCGGTGAGGTAAATATCCTTGTTCATCAACTCCCTAACCCGTTGCCTGCCCGCCCCGCCTGCCCGTCTTCACGGCGCGAGGCAAGGCCGTCAATAATGCCTAGTTTGACAACACTTTGAAACTTGCGCGGCCCGCTCGCCCGGCTCGAAGCGGCCCGGTATCATGCGTCCCATGCTGAACCAATACACGGACCGAAACCCGGCACTCGCCGCGGATTACGCGGCGCACGTGGCGGAGGTCGGCAAGCGCTTTTCGAAAGCGCTGGAACGGGCCGGCGCCGCACATGCCGTCATTTTCTCCGGCGCGCCGCACTACGCCTTCCTGGATGACCGCGCCTACCCGTTTGCCGCGAACCCGCACTTCCTGTCGTGGGTGCCGCTCACGGCCCTGCCGTCGTCGTACATCGTCCACACGCCGGGCGAGAAGCCGGTGCTCGTCTACTACCAGCCGAAAGACTACTGGCACGTCGTGCCTGGCGAGCCTGAGGGGTTCTGGACGGATCACTTCGACATTCGCGTCATCCACGACCCCGATGACGCCGGCCGCCACCTGCCGGAGGACCGCGAGAAGTGCGTCCTGCTCGGCGAAATCACGGACGCGGACCAGGCCTTCGGCATCGAGCGCGTCAACCCGCAAACGACGCTCAACCTCCTGCACCTCGAGCGCGGGCGCAAGACCGCTTACGAGCTCGAGTGCATGCGCCTCGCATCGCGCCGGGCGGTTGCCGGTCACCGTGCGGCACGCGACGCGTTCGAACGGGGCTGCTCGGAATTCGACATTCACCAGCACTACTGCGCCGCCGTACTGCAGACGGACAACGAACTGCCATACGGGAACATCATTGCGCTCAACGAGCACGGCGCCGTGCTGCACTACACCGACCTCGATCGCGAACGCCCGGCCGAGGCCCGGTCCTTCCTGATCGATGCGGGCGCCGACGTACTCGGGTACGCCGCGGACATCACGCGTACCTACTCGGCCGCCCAAGGGGAATTCCGGGACCTGATCGAGCGCATGGAAACGCTGCAGCTCGATGTCGTCGGCCGCGTACGCGCCGGCGTCGACTTTCGTGACCTGCACATCGACACGCATCGCCTGCTCGCCGGTGTGCTGACCGACGCCGGCCTCGCCTCCGGCGATGCGGAAACGCTATTGGCCACGGGCGTCACGTCCGCGTTCTTCCCGCACGGCCTCGGGCACCTGATCGGCCTGCAGGTGCACGATGTCGCCGGCCACCTCGGTGACGTTTCGGGAACCCGGATCGATCCGCCCAGCGGCCATCCGTTCCTGCGCCTGACGCGCGTGCTCGAGGAAGACATGGTCGTCACGATCGAGCCCGGGCTGTACATCATCGACCTGCTGCTGGACAACCTGCGCGGGACGCCCGCGGAAAAACAGGTTCACTGGGATACGGTGGACCGGCTGCGGCCGTACGGCGGGATACGCATTGAGGACGACGTTCGCGTGCTCGCGAACGGCGCGGAGAACCTCACGCGCGACGCATTTGCCCTGTCTTCGGGCAGCGCCTGAGCGCGGCGCCCGATTCCGGTGCGGCCGCGTCCGGACCCGGCCGCAACGCCGAGAAAGAATCCTTCTGAATCAAAGACTTGAAAGCCGGCGGGCCTGCATATTTCGTCACATGCAGCTGGTACGGTTTGTGCAGTTACTGACACATCAAACTTCGACTGGTCGTACCCGCACTACTACGACTGAAGCACACGGGCCATGGCACCCCACAACCAGAATATTTCCCTGCGCGGCCTGCGCACGTTTTGCGTGGCCGCGGAGCACGAGAGTTTTCGTGATGCGGCGGACCGGCTGTTCATTACGGCGTCGGCCGTCAGTCACCAGATCAAGAACCTCGAAAGCGAACTCGGCAAGAAACTGTTCGAGCGCGGCAGCCGGAACATCAGCCTCACACCGGAAGGCGAGCTGCTGTACAACGACGTCCAGCCGCTGATTCGCCAGCTCGACGAGATCGCAATACAGCACAGCGCGCACGCGACGCGGAGCACGCTTCGGATTTCGGTACAGCCGTTCTTCGCGAGCGAACTTTTCGTGCCCCGGCTGGTGGATTTTCGCCGCCTGTACCCGGAACTCGATATCGTCGTGGACACGAGCGACGAGTCGTCCGAACGGCATCCCGGCAACGCCGATGCATCGATCCGGGTGTTCCGTTCCGCGCCGGACGGGCTTGCGTTCGACGAACTCTTTCCGCTACGCCTGATTCCGGCGGGCTCGCCGGAGTTCTACGACAGCGTGAAGGTTCGCGGGAACCGCATCGTCAGCAACTTCCCCATCGTCGTGCACGAATCGCGGCCGAGAGCCTGGAAGCAGTGGGAGCGCGTGTCGGGCATCCGCCTGCCGCGCGACGCAGACGTCGTGCGTCTCGACTCGATGATCGCGGTCGCCCGGGCCGCCGAGCGCGGCCTCGGAGCGGCGCTGGTGCCCACGCAGCTCAGCGACCGGTGGTTCACGTCGTCGAGCCTCGTTCCATTGTTCGACAGTGAACTGGTAACCCGGGACCGCTACTACTTCGTAAGCGACGAAAACGCGCAGGACCAGCAAAACGTCCGGATCATGCGTGATTGGGTGTTACAGACGTTCAGGGATCTGAGGTGAAAACTTTTCACGTCGCACGCGAAATCTTTTCGTTTGTCGCCCGCTTGCCAGGTGGCTATCTTTTGCCTCGACACGACGAGACGCGAAATACGTCGCAATCGTCAAACCGCCAGGAGGCAATGTCATGAAACTGTCACGTAGCATCGAAAGAAACGCACGAAAAGCTGCCGTCGCGTTCGCGCTTTCGGCACTGGCATTTTCTGTCTCAGCGGGGGCGGATGAGCAGAAAATACCGTACACGATGACCGCAATTACCGACGCAAGCTTCGGTACGCAGGTCACCGAGGGCCATTACGAGACCGCGATCCAGCGAATCAGCGCGCCGACGTTCAATCGCCAGGGATCGTTCGAGTCGAAAACAAACCTTTGTGTGGCGTACACGAAGAATGCCCAGATCGACGAAGCAACAGCCGTCTGCGACGCCGCCGTGTCCCGACTCAAGAGAATGTCCAGCGTCGAGATGTCGCGGACTGACCTCGCCATCGCCTTGTCAAACCGCGGCGTATTGCGCGCCGTCAAGGGCGAAATCGAGCTCGCGCGCAAGGACTTCCAGGACGCGATCGAGCTTCGCTCCGGGCTGTCAGCGCCGGAGACGAACCTCGCCCGGCTCGACAGCGATATCTTCGCGGAGACGTACAGCGCGAACTGAACGACGCGCATGACAACCAGGTAGTGCAACCGGTCATTGACTCCGGCCCCCCCGGCGATGACCACCAAGGGCGATCCGCATCCCCCCCTGCGGATCGCCCTTCTTTTTTCTGCGCGTTCCTTTTGCCGCCGGATATCGCTATCCTCGCGGCATGATCTTTCGCGACAAGACGGTCATCATCACCGGCGCCTCGGCTGGCGTGGGCGCCGCGACCGCCCGCAAGTTCGCGGATGCCGGCGCCAACCTTCTCCTGCTCGCACGCGGCAAGAAGAACCTGGAAAGCATTGCGCAGGAGCTGCGCGACAAGACGCGCGTGGAATACCTGGCCATGGACGTGGCCGACGCCGACGCCTGCGCCAACGCATTCAAGAAGGCGGACTTCGAGTTCGGGCGGGTCGACGTGCTGATCAACAATGCCGGCTACCATGCCCGCGGCCCGGTGACCGATGTCTCCACCGAGGACATCGGGCGCATGGTCGATGTCAACCTGCGCGCGCCGCTCATACTCACGCGACTCGCGCTGCCGCACCTGAAGGAGGCCGGGGGCGGCGCCGTCATCAATGTCGGCTCCCTGGCGGGGCGTCTCCCGGTTCCGGGCAGCGCGACGTATTCGGCGACCAAGAACGGGCTGCGGGCGTTTACCTACGCGATAGGCGAAGAACTGCGGGATTCCGGGATCAAGTTCGCCGTGGTCTCGCCCGGTCCGATCGACACCGGTTTCATCATGAGCGACATCGACAAAGTGTCGAACCTCACGTTTTCACAGCCCTTGTCGACGGCCGACGAGGTCGCGCAGGCTATCCTGGACCTGTGCGGCAATTCACAACGTGAGCTGTCAATGCCGCCGTCGAGCGGCTGGCTCACGACGGTGTCATACCTGTTCCCGTGGCTGGCACGGAAGCTTCGTCCGGCCCTTGAACGCAAGGGCCAGCGCGTCAAGTCGGCGTTGAAAACCGCCGCGCGGCAGCGCGACAAAGAGGCTAAAGCCCGAAATAACCCCGAAGCTTCCTGAACCAGGACGACTCCCAGCCGTAGACCTCGAGCTGTTCCGGGTCGAGCCGGACGCCGGGCAACGTCGTGTCGGGACGCGGTTCGTCGTTCGCGGCCACGTCCTCCGGCCGCAGCTCGAGGCGGCCTTTCCGGCCTTCGGCACCGCTTGTCAGCCCGTCGACGGCGAGGCTCAGGTACGGCAGGACCTCGTCGTCCACGATGTCGTCGAGAAAGACCGCATCCGGGTCGAAGCTGTCCTTCGACAGGATGACGCAGTCATCGAAGGCTTCGTCGTTCTTGATGGCCCGTCCCTCCGGAGACCTCCTCCAGGATCGGGTCAAATATAGGATTCGCCGACCGTGGATGCTGTGAGCCGACTCACAGCACGCGCTATTTTGCATAATGCGGTTCCGGGGCCCGCGCCGAACGGACAAGAAAAAGCCGGGCATGGCCCGGCTCTTCTTCGCGGTGCAACCGGTCTCCCGGCCTATTCGTCGGCGGCAGCCTCGGCCGGGCGCTCGGTCAGCATGACCAGCGCCATCGGGGCGGCATCACCGGGCCGCGGCCCCATCTTGAGGATGCGCATGTAACCGCCCGGGCGGTTCTTAAAGCGCGGCCCGAGGTCCGTGAACAGCTTGCCGACCACTTCCTTGTCGCGCAGGCGATCGAACGCCAGGCGCCGGTTCGCGACGCTGTCTTCCTTCGCCAGCGTAATCAGCGGTTCAACGACACGCCGCAGTTCTTTTGCCTTCGGCAGCGTCGTGCGGATCGTCTCGTGCTTCAGCATCGACGCCGCCATGTTGCGGTACATGGCCTTGCGATGCGAGCTGTTGCGACCCAGCCGACGGCCGGATTTTCTATGACGCATGGTACTGTCCTTGAATCTTTCGTCTTACAGTCCGAGCTCGTGGTCGGGCCGGAGGCTGGCCGGCGGCCAGTTGTCGAGCCGCATGCCGAGGCCCAGGCCATGGCCCTCGAGCACTTCCTTGATCTCGGTCAGCGATTTCTTGCCGAGGTTCGGCGTGCGCAGCAGTTCCACCTCGGTGCGCTGCACGAGATCGCCGATATACATGATGTTTTCCGCCTTCAGGCAGTTCGCCGAACGAACCGTGAGTTCCAGCTCGTCGACCGGCCGCAGCAGGATCGGGTCGACCTGGTTCTCGGCCTGCGGGCCCGTGCCCTCTTCCTGGCCCTGCAGGTCGACGAACACCGACAGCTGGTCCTTCAGGATGCTGCCCGCGCGGCGGATCGCCTCTTCCGGGTCGATCGTGCCGTTCGTCTCGATCTCGATGATCAGCTTATCGAGGTCGGTGCGCTGCTCGACACGCGCCGCTTCCACGTTGTACGTGACGCGGTGTACCGGGCTGAACGACGCATCGAGCTGCAGGCGACCGATCGGGCCGGACTGCTCTTCGAACGTCGGACGCTGCGTCGCAGGGCGGTAGCCGCGGCCACGCTCGACCTTGAGAATCATGCTCAGCTCGCCGGCGCTCGTCAGGTTCGCGATCACCAGGTCCGGGTTCATTATCTCGACGTCGTGGTCGAGCTGGATGTCGCCCGCCGTGACCGTACCCGGTCCCTTCTTCGAGACCCGCAGCTCCGCTGAGTCGCGCGTGTTCATGCGCACCGCCACCTGCTTCAGGTTCAGCAGGATGTCGACGACGTCTTCCTGCACGCCCTCGATGCTGGTGTACTCGTGCAGCACGCCTTCGATCTCTGCTTCGGTCACCGATGCGCCCGGCATCGACGACAACAGGATCCGGCGCAGCGCGTTACCCAGCGTATGGCCGAAACCGCGCTCGAACGGCTCGATCGTCACCTTCGCCTGAAGATCATTGATCGGCGCAACCTTGACGACGCGCGGCTTCAAAAATTCGTGTACTGATTCCTGCATGGGTAAATACCCTCCTGACTACTTGGAGTACAGCTCGACGACGAGGTTTTCGTTGATGTCCGGCAGGATGTCCTCCCGGTCCGGCAACGACTTCAGCACACCCGACATCTTCTTCGTGTCCACATCAACCCACTCGGGCAGGCCGACCTGGCTCGAAATCTCGATCGCGTTCTGGATGCGGAGCTGTTTCCTGGATTTCTCGCGAATACCGACCTGGTCACCAGCCTTCAGCTGCGCCGACGGGATGTTGACGACCTTGCCGTTGACCTCGATGCTCTTGTGGCTGACCAGCTGGCGTGCTTCAGCCCGCGTCGCCGCGAAGCCCATGCGATACACCACGTTGTCCAGGCGCCCTTCGAGGAGGCGCAGCAGGTTCTCACCCGTCGAGCCCTTGAGCTGTGCCGCACGCTTGTAGTAGCCGCGGAACTGGCGCTCGAGGATCCCGTACATACGGCGGAGCTTCTGCTTCTCGCGCAGCTGCAGGCCGTAGTCCGACAGGCGCGGCCGACGTTGCGCGGCACCGCCCGGCGGCACCTCGAGCTTGCATTTCGATTCGAGCGGGCGTACGCCGCTCTTCAGAAACAGGTCCGTGCCTTCGCGGCGGGACAGTTTGCACTTGGGTCCTAAGTATCTTGCCATCTGCTAATGCCTCTAAACTCGGCGCTTTTTCGGTGGCCGGCAGCCGTTGTGCGGAATCGGCGTGACGTCCTCGATGTGCTGAATACGGAAACCGAGGCCGTTCAGCGCACGCACGGCCGACTCGCGGCCCGGGCCCGGTCCACGAACCTTCACGTCCAGGTTCTTCACGCCGTATTCGAGCGCAGCGCGGCCGGCCTTGTCGCTGGCGACCTGCGCGGCGAACGGCGTGGACTTGCGGGAACCGCGGAAACCGCAGCCACCGGCCGTCGCCCACGACAGGGCGTTGCCCTGGCGATCCGTGATCGTGATGATCGTGTTGTTGAAGGACGCATGGATGTGCGCAACCGCATCCACCACATGCTTTTTCACCTTCTTTTTCTTTACTTCAGCCATTTAATTCAGCTCTCTTGAACTTGACTCTCGCCCGCATTACGGGCGCTGCCTTGCCGGTGGGCGCCTAGCGCTTGATCGGACGCCGCGGTCCCTTGCGGGTACGGGCGTTCGTGCGCGTGCGCTGGCCCCGGAGCGGCAAGCCGCGACGGTGCCGGATGCCGCGATAGCAGCCGAGGTCCATCAGGCGCTTGATGTTCATCGACACCTCGCGCCGCAGGTCGCCCTCGACCGTGAACTTCGCCACCGCGGTACGGAGATTCGCCACTTCCGGCTCCGCCAGGTCCTTGACCTGGGTGTGCGGTGCAATGCCCGCCGCCTCGCAGATTCTCCGGGCGCGTGAATTGCCGATGCCGTAAATCGACGTCAGCGCGACGACGATGTGCTTGTTCAGCGGGATGTTGATGCCTGCTATGCGTGCCACTAGCGTATTCCTCTCTTTAGCCCTGACGCTGCTTGTGCCGCGCGTCGGTGCAGATCACGCGCACAACCCCGTTGCGGCGGATGATCTTGCAGTTCCGGCAGATTTTCTTGACCGATGCTCTTACTTTCATGAGCTTGCTCCAAATACCGCTGACGGATCAGCGTACCTGGCCACCCTTGCCGTAGTTGCGCAGGTTGGCCTTCTGCATCATGCCCTCGTATTGCTGGCTCATCGCATGAGCGCGAAGCTGCGCCATGAAGTCCATCGTTACGACGACGAGAATAAGGAGTGACGTTCCACCGAAGTTGAACGGCACCGACGGGTTGAACATGCGGACCAATTCCGGCAACAGGCAAACGCCAGTGATGTACAGCGCGCCCCAGAACGTCAGGCGCGTCAGCACCTTGTCGATGTACTCCGCCGTGTGCGCGCCCGGCCGGATACCCGGCAGGAATGCGCCCGCTTTCTTCAGGCTGTCCGCGGTGTCCTTCGAGTTGTACATCAGCGCGGTGTAGAAGAAGCAGAAAAACATGATCAGGCCGGCGTACAGCAGCACGAAGACCGGCTGGCCGGGGCCCAGGTTCGCGCCCAGCGTCTGCAGGAAGCGCTGCACCGGACCCGGGTCCGCGGACTGTCCGAAGAACTGCGCGATCGTCGCCGGGAACAACAGGATGCTCGAGGCGAAAATCGGCGGAATGACGCCGGACATGTTGATCTTGAACGGCAGGTGCGTGCTCTGGGCCGCGAACATCTTGCGACCCTGCTGCCGGCGCGCGTAGTTCACCGTGATGCGGCGCTGCGCGCTCTCCATGTACACGACGAAGATGATCGCCGCGATACCGCCAATCAGCATGACGATGGCCGTGGCGGGCGACATCTCGCCGTTGCGCACGAGCTCCGCCGAGCCGGCGACCGCGCCCGGCATGCCGGCGACGATGCCCGCGAGGATGATCATCGAGATGCCGTTGCCGATGCCGCGTTCTGTGATCTGCTCGCCCAGCCACATCAGGAACATCGTGCCCGTCACGAGCGTGATGCACGCGGTGATCATGAACGAGGGGCCGGGATTCACAACGAGGCCCTGCTGGCTCTGCAGCCAGGACGATGCCGCAACCGACTGAAAGGCGGCCAACAGCACGGTACCCCAGCGGGTGTACTTGATGATCTGCCGGCGCCCCTGCTCGCCTTCCTTCCGCAGCTGCTGCAGCGACGGCAGGATGTGGCTCGCCATCTGAACGATGATGGACGAGGAGATGTACGGCATGATGCCGAGCGCGAACAGGCCGAAGCGCGACAGCGCGCCGCCCGAGAACAGGTTGAACAGCCCGAGCAGGTTGCCGCCCTGCTGGTCGAAGAAGTCCTTCAGCGCGATCGGGTCCACGCCCGGCACCGGAATGAAGGTGCCGACGCGGAACACGATGAGCGCGCCTATCAGGAACAGGAACCGGGCGCGGAGCTCAGCGAGTCTGCTCGCCGCCTTCGCCAGGTCTGCCGGATTTTGTTGGGGCTTCTTTGCCACGATACTTCCGTTCGATTCGGGTCCGTTACCGCGTTACTCGATGCTGCCGCCGGCCTTTTCGATGGCCGCACGCGCACCCTTGGTCACAGCCAGGCCCTTCAGCTTGACCGCCTTGTCCAGTTCGCCCGACAGGATGACCTTCACCTTGGTCGCGAATGCCGGTACGAGATTCGCCGCCTTCAGCACGTCCATGTCGATGACGTCGGCCGTCGGGATGGCGAGTTCGTGCAGCCGCAGCTCTGCGGTGTACTTCGCCATCCGCGAGCGGAATCCGACCTTCGGCAGGCGCCGCTGCAGCGGCATCTGGCCGCCCTCGAAGCCGACCTTCGTGTAGCCGCCGGAACGGGCGTGCTGGCCCTTCACACCACGGCCAGCCGTCTTGCCCTGGCCCGCGGAGTGGCCGCGGCCGACACGCTTGCCGGCCTTCCTGGCGCCCTTGCCGGGCGACAATTCGTTGAGTCGCATCTCAGGCTTCCTCTACGACAAGCATGTACGAAATCCGATTGATCATGCCGCGATTCTCGGGCGTGTCCTTGACCGTGACCGTCTGGTGCAGTTTCCGCAGACCGAGGCCGCTGACGCAGGCCTTGTGGGCGGCCAGGCGACCGTGCCGGCTCTTGACCAGCGTCACTTTGAGATCCTTGGTGTTCGCCATGTCTTCGTCTCTGTATTCGTTGCCGACCGCGGCCTCAGGCCACGATCTCCTTCACTTTCTTGCCGCGCTTCGCCGCGATCGCCTGCGGAGAGTGAATCTCCGACAGTGCCTTGATCGTTGCGCGCACGACGTTGATCGGGTTGCGCGAGCCGTAGCTCTTTGCCAGTACGTTGCGTACGCCCGCGCATTCGAACACGGCGCGCATCGCGCCACCGGCGATGACACCGGTACCGTCCGACGCGGGCTGCATGTACACCAGCGTGGCGCCGTGACGGCCCTTCTTCGCGTACTGCAGCGTGTCATTGTTCAGCACGACCTTGATCATGCCTTTCCGTGCGTTCTGCATCGCCTTCTGGATCGCGATCGGCACTTCGCGCGCCTTGCCATAGCCGAAGCCGACCCGGCCCTGGCCGTCCCCGACGACCGTCAGCGCGGTGAAGCCGAACTGGCGGCCACCCTTGACCACTTTCGCGACGCGGTTGACGGTGACCAGCTTCTCGATGAAGTCGTCGCCAGACTGATTTTGCTCGTTTCTTGCCATCGTTTGATCCAGATCGGCCCGGTGGCCGTCGTTGCTAATGCGTTAAAACTTGAGGCCCGCTTCACGTGCGGCATCGGCGAGCGCTTTCACGCGCCCGTGGTACCGGAACCCGGAACGGTCGAATGCCACCGTATCGATGCCCTGGGCCTTCGCCTTCTCGGCGATGCGCGCACCGATCACGCTGGCCGCGGCGACGTTGCCGCCGTTCGCGAGACTCTTCCGCACCTCGTCCTCCAGCGTGGACGCCGACGCCAGCACCTTGCCGTCTCCGGCTGCCAGGATCTGCGCGTAGATGTGCCGCGGCGTCCGGTGAATGGACAGCCGGTTGACCTCGAGCTCGCGAATCTTCGCCCGTCCCTTGCGGGCGCGGCGCAGCCGATTTTGTTTCTTGTCCAGCTTCATAAGGGTATGCCTGAATGAAATGTTTAGGCCGAAGAACTACTTCTTCTTGGCTTCCTTGATGACAACGCGTTCGTCTGCGTAGCGAACGCCTTTGCCCTTGTACGGCTCCGGCGGCCGATACCCGCGGATCTCCGCGGCCACCTGGCCGACGACCTGCTTGTCCGCACCGCGCACGACGATTTCCGTCTGGCTCGGCGTCTCGACCGTGATGCCTTCCGGCACTTCGTGCACGACGGGGTGCGAAAACCCGAGCGACAGGTTCAGCTTGTTGCCTTGCGCCTGGGCGCGGTAGCCGACGCCGACCAGCTCCAGCTTGCGCTCGAAGCCGTCGGAAACGCCCTTCGCCATGTTCGCGAGCAGCGCGCGCATCGTGCCGGCAATCGCCGTCGAAAAGCGCGAACCCGAACGCGGAGCGACCTGCAGCGCGCCGTTCTCCTCGGACAGCTCCACCTCGTTGTTGAGGTCGAGCGACAACGCGCCCTTCGGGCCCTTGAGCGTGGCGACGTTGCCGTCCCGCTTGAACTCGACGCCCTTGGGCAGCTCGACCGGTGCTTTAGCAATTCTTGACATAGTCTTCGTCTCTATCGATCAGGCGCAAACGCATCAGGAAACGACGCAAAGCACCTCACCACCAATTCCCTTCTCGCGCGCCTGGCGATCGCTCATGACGCCAGCGGACGTCGAGATGATTGCCACGCCCAGGCCACCCAGCACCTTCGGCAGTTCGTCCGTGCCGCGGTAGATGCGGAGACCCGGCCGGCTGGCGCGCTGGATCTTCTCGATCACGGGCTCGCCGTTGTGATACTTGAGCTCGACGGTCAGCGTGCCGGCGGCACCCTCGCCCTCGACCGCGAAGCCCGTGATGTAGCCCTCGTCCTTCAGCACTTCCGCTACCGCGACCTTCGCGCGGGACGTCGGCATTGCGACGGATACCTTGCGCGCACGCTGGCCATTGCGGATGCGTGTCAGCATGTCCGAAATCGGGTCGGTCATCGTCATCGTCGGTCTCCCTTACCAGCTCGCTTTCGTCAGCCCGGGAATCTCGCCGCGCATGGCTGCTTCACGCAGCTTGTTGCGCGCAAGACCGAACTTGCGATACACGCCGTGCGGACGGCCCGTGATCGAGCAGCGATTGCGCTGCCGCGACGGGCTCGCATCGCGCGGCATGGCATTCAGCTTCGCCTGCGCCACGTCCCGCTCATCGTCGCTGCTCTTCACGTTGCGAATGATCGCCTTCAGCTCCGCCCGCTTTTTCGCATGGCGGTTAACCAGCTTCTGGCGCTTCAGTTCGCGCTGGATCATAGATTTCTTGGCCATATCGCTTTTCCTGCCTTGCCCGCCGCTACTTGCGGAATGGGAAGTTGAATGCTTCCAGCAGCGCGCGGCCTTCTGCCGGATTACGCGCCGTCGTCGTGATCGTGATATCCATGCCCCGAAGCGCATCGATCTCGTCGTAGTTGATCTCCGGGAAGATGATCTGCTCGGAGACGCCCATGCTGTAGTTGCCCTGCTTGTCGAACGACCGCGGGTTCAGTCCACGGAAGTCGCGAATACGCGGGATGGCGATGTTCACGAGCCGATCGAGGAACTCGTACATCCGCTCGCGGCGCAGCGTAACCTTGCAGCCGATCGGGAAGTCCTCGCGAATCTTGAAACCGGCGACCGACTTGCGCGCGTTGCGCGTGATCGGGCGCTGGCCCGCGATCTTCTGCATGTCCGCGCGGGCATTCTCCAGGACCTTCTTGTCGGCCACGGCTTCGCCCACGCCCATGTTCAGCGTGATCTTCGTGATCTTCGGAATTTCCATCGGATTCTCGAGCCCCAGCTTCTTCTGCAGCTCGCCCGCCAATTCCTTTTTGTACAGTTCGTGTAAACGTGCCATGTCGTTATCTCGAAATTCTCGTCCCGGCGCGGCCCTGTGCCGCACTCAGCCGCCCTCGGGCGCCTACAAATCGACCTTGTCGCCGCTCTTGAAGACGCGGACTTTCGTGCCGTCCTTCTCGAACCGGAAGCCTACGCGCTCGCCCTGCTTGGTCTTCGGATTGAAAACCATCAGGTTCGAATGCTCGATCGGCATCGCCTTGTCCTGGATGCCGCCCTGCTCGCCCACGTTCGGGTTCGGCTTGACATGCTTCTTCGCCAGGTTGATGCCCTCGACGATCACGCGCCCGTCGGCAAATACTTCCAGCACGGTGCCGCGGCGGCCCTTGTCCTTGCCGGTCCTGACGATGACTTCGTCACCTTTTCTGATCTTGTTCATTGCTCTTACCGTGCTCGCCAGGCGCCTAAAGGACTTCCGGCGCCAGCGAAATGATCTTCATGAATTGGTTCGTACGCAGCTCACGCGTGACCGGGCCGAAGATACGGGTGCCGATCGGCTCGAGGCGCGCGTTCAACAGGACAGCGGCATTGCCGTCGAACCGGATCAGCGAGCCGTCCTTGCGCCGAACGCCTTTGCGCGTACGCACGACGACTGCGTTGTAGACCTCGCCCTTCTTGACCTTGCCGCGCGGGATGGCGTCCTTGACGCTGACCTTGATCACGTCGCCGACGTTCGCATAGCGACGCTTCGAGCCGCCGAGCACCTTGATGCACTGCACGCGCCGGGCGCCGGAGTTGTCGGCCGCGTCAAGAACTGTCTGCATCTGAATCATGACTGCATTCCTGATTGATTAGCGGTCGACCGCACGTTCGACGACATTGACGACCGTCCAGGACTTGTTCCTGGAAATCGGACGGCACTCCGAAATCGCAACCCGATCGCCTTCGCGGCAGTCGTTCGTTGCGTCATGCGCGAGAACCTTGGACGTACGGCGAATGTACTTGCCGTAGACCGGGTGCTTGATCATGCGCTCGATCGCAACGGAGACGGTCTTGTCCATCTTGTTGCTGACGACGCGCCCGATCACGGTGCGCTTGGTCTTATTCTCTTCACTCATGTTCGTGTTCCTGCTACTCGCCCGCCGAACGCGCGAGCTCTGCCAGCACGGTCTTGACCCGCGCGATGTCCTTCCGCACCCGGCCGTGCTCGGTGTGCTGATTCAGCTCGCCCGTGGCAGCCGCCATGCGCAGCTTGAACTGCTCCTTGCGCAGTTCCACGAGTTCCGCGTTGAGTTCCTCAACCGATTTCTTGCGAAGTTCCGATGCATTCATCACATCACCTGCCGGGTCACGAAGGCCGTCGGGAACGGCAGCTTTGCCGCCGCCAGCGCGAACGCTTCCCGCGCCACTTCTTCCGTCACACCTTCCATTTCGTACAACATGCGGCCGGGCTGAATCTGGCAAACCCAGTACTCGACGTTGCCCTTACCCTTACCCTGGCGCACTTCCAGCGGCTTCTTGGTGATCGGCTTGTCCGGGAACACCCGGATCCAGATCTTGCCGCCACGCTTGATGTGGCGCGTCATCGCGCGACGAGCCGCTTCGATCTGCCGTGCCGTCATGCGGCCGCGACCGATGGCCTTCAGACCGTATTCCCCGAAGGAAACGGAGCTGCCACGTTGCGCCAGGCCGCGGTTGCGACCCTTGTGCTGCTTGCGAAACTTAGTACGTTTGGGCTGTAACATGTCTCAATTCCTGCCAGGCGGTCTTCAGGACCGCGCACCTGCGGCTGCTTCGGCCGGCTCCGCCGGCTGCGCCTCGGGCTTGTCAAAGACTTCGCCCTTGAAGATCCAGACCTTCACGCCGATGACACCATAGGTCGTCCGCGCCTCTGCCACGCCGTAGTCGATGTCGGCGCGCAGCGTATGCAGCGGCACACGACCCTCGCGATACCACTCGGAACGCGCGATCTCCGCGCCGTTCAGACGGCCGCCGACCTTGACCTTGATACCTTCCGCGCCGACGCGCATCGTGTTCGTCACGGCGCGCTTCATGGCGCGGCGGAACATGACACGGCGCTCGAGCTGCTGCGCGATACCTTCCGCAACGAGCTGCGCATCCAGCTCCGGCTTGCGAACCTCGTTGATGTTGATTCGCACGTCGTTGATGTGCATGCCAACCATCGCCGAGACCTCGGAGCGCAGCTTCTCGATGTCCTCGCCCTTCTTACCGATGACGATACCCGGGCGTGCCGTGAAGATCGTGATGTTGACCTTTTTGGCCGGGCGCTCGATCGCGATGCGGCTCACCGATGCATCCTTCAGCTTGTTCTTGATGAAGACACGAAGCTGGTGGTCAGTGGCGACGTACTCGGGAAACGTCTTGGAATCGGCGTACCACTTGGACGCCCAGTCCTTGACGATGCCGAGACGAATTCCGGTTGGATGTACTTTTTGACCCATAATGCTTACTCGTCGCCTACCTTGATCGTGATGTGGCTGTTGCGCTTGATGATCCGCGCACCGCGGCCCTTCGCGCGCGCCCGGTAGCGGCGGAACGTCGGGGCTTCATTCACCTCGACCGTCGCAACCTTCAGCTCGTCGATGTCCGCGCCATGATTGTGTTCGGCATTCGCAATCGCCGACTCCAGGATCTTCTTGACGATCCGGGCGCTCTTCTTCGGCGAGAACGTCAGTACACGCAGGGCCTCGTCCACGGACTTGCCGCGGATCACGTCGGCCACCAGCCGGCACTTCTGCGGCGAGATGCGCGCATACCGGAGCGTTGCTGCAACTTGCATGACCTGTCTCCCTCGCCTTACTTGGTCTTGCGGTCGCCGGAGTGGCCGCGGAACGTACGGGTTACCGCGAACTCGCCCAGCTTGTGGCCGACCATGTTTTCCGAAATCAGCACCGGCACGTGCTGACGCCCGTTATGCACGGCAATCGTCAGGCCGACCATGTCCGGCAACACCATCGAACGTCGCGACCAGGTCTTGATCGGCCGGCGGTCGTTGGCCTTGTTGGCTTCGGCCACTTTCTTCGCCAGATGCGTATCGACGAACGGGCCTTTTCTCACACTACGTGGCATCGGTATCTGTCCTTACTTCTTGCGCTTGCGACGGCGAACGATCATGCCGTCCGTACGCTTGTTCCCGCGCGTCTTCGCGCCCTTGGTCGGCTTGCCCCAGGGGCTGACCGGATGACGGCCGCCCGAGGTACGGCCCTCACCACCGCCGTGCGGGTGATCGACCGGGTTCATGGCAACACCGCGCACCGTCGGGCGCACGCCGCGCCAGCGCTTCGCACCGGCCTTGCCGAGCTTGCGCAGGTTGTGCTCGCCGTGACCGACTTCGCCGATCGTCGCGCGGCAGTCCGTGTGGATCTTGCGCATCTCGCCCGAGCGGAGCCGGATCGTCGCATAGGCGCCTTCGCGGGCCGCGAGCTGTGCCGAGCCGCCCGCCGAACGGACGAGCTGGCCGCCCTTGCCCGGCCGCATCTCGATGTTGTGGATCACGGTACCAACCGGGATCGACCGCAGCGGCAGTGCGTTCCCCGGCTTGATCGCGGCTTCCTCGCCGCTGATGACCGGCGCGCCCTGCTCGAGCCCCTTGGGCGCGAGGATGTAACGGCGCTCGCCATCCGCGTACTTGATCAACGCGATGTGCGCGCTCCGATTCGGATCGTACTCCAGGCGCTCAACGACACCCGGGATACCGTCCTTGTCGCGCTTGAAATCGATCGCACGGTAGAGCTTCTTGTGGCCACCGCCCTGGTGGCGAACCGTGATCCGCCCGTTGTTGTTCCGGCCGCCCTTCGACTTCTTCCCGCCGACGAGCGCCGAGTGCGGCTTGCCCTTGTGCAGTTCGGCCGTCTTCACGCCGACGACGAAACGGCGCCCGGCGGAGGTCGGTTTTGCTTTATGCAGTGACATGATCGCTAACCCTTATTCCGCGCCCATGATCGCGTCGAGCGAACTTCCGTCCGCGAGCGTCACGTAGGCCTTCTTCCAGTCCGACCGGCGACCGAAGGTCTGGCCGAAGCGCTTGGTCTTGCCGCGCACGTTGACGACCTGCACGTCCGATACGTCGACATCGAAGAGCAACTTGACGGCCTGCCGGATCTCGGTCTTCGTTGCGTCCCGGCGGACCCGCAGTACGACCTGGTTGTTCTCGGCGGCGATGTGCGCCTTCTCCGAAAGATGCGGGCCGCGAATGACCGCCGCCAACCTTTCCTCGCGAATAGCCCGGCTCATGACAGGCGCTCCTCGATCAGTTTCAGCGCCGGCAGCGTGATCAACACCTTTTCGAAGCGGATCAGCACGACCGGGTCAATGGAGGCCGCATCGCAGACGCCGACGTTCTGCAGGTTGCGCGCAGCCAGGAACAGCTTCTCGTCGAACGCCTCGTTCAGGAGCAGCACGTTGTCGAGGCCCATGTCCTTCAACTTGCCGGCCAGCAGCTTCGTCTTCGGAGCCTCGAGCTCGAGCGACTCGACGACGACCAGGCGCTCCTGGCGGATCAGCTCCGAGAACACCGAGCGCAGCGCCGCCCGGTACATCTTCTTGTTCACCTTCTGGCTGTAGTCGCGCGGCTTCGCGGCGAACGTACGGCCACCGCCGACCCAGATCGGGCTGCGGATCGTGCCGGCGCGGGCGCGGCCGGTGCCCTTCTGGCGCCACGGCTTGGTGCCGCCGCCGCGGACGGCCGCCCGGTTCTTCTGGGCCTTGGTGCCGGCGCGCGCGCCGGCGAGGTAGGCCGTCACGACCTGGTGCACCAATGCTTCGTTGAAGGCGGCGCCGAACGCCGTCTCCGCGACGTCGACGGAACCCTTGTCTGCCAGTTTCAGTTTCATCGTCACGACTCTCAACCCCTCGTCTTGACGGCCGGGCGCACGATCACGCTGCCGCCCTTCGAGCCGGGAACGGCGCCACGGATCAGGAGCAGGTTGCGGTCAGCGTCGACGCGCACGACGACGAGGTTCTGCACCGTGCGGCGCACGTTGCCCATGTGACCGGACATTTTCTTGCCCGGGAAGACGCGCCCCGGCGACTGGTTCTGTCCGATGGAACCCGGCGCGCGATGCGACAGCGAGTTGCCGTGCGTGGCGTCCTGGGTGCGGAAATTGTGGCGCTTCACCGTGCCGGCGTAGCCCTTACCAATCGACGTGCCGATCACGTCGACCTTCTGGCCGGCCTCGAACAGGTCCACCTTGATCTCGTGGCCGAGCTCGTAGGCCGCGTCGTCGCCGTCATCGAGTCGAAATTCGCTGACCACGTCGCCGGCCTCGACGCCCGCCTTCGCGAAATGACCGGACTGCGACTTCGCCACGCGGGAAGCGCGGCGGCTGCCGGCCGTGACCTGCAACGCGCGGTAGCCGTCGGTCTCGACGGTCTTCACCTGCGTCACGCGATTCGGTTGCGCCTCGATCACGGTAACGGGAATGGAAATTCCGTCGTCCGTGAAGACACGCGTCATGCCGCACTTGCGGCCTACAAGGCCCATCGTCATGTTCCAACTCCACGCTGACTTCGATTGGCCAGCGCCAAACTCAAAAAATCTGTTTTCACCGCCGGGATTACGATTGACCCCGGCTGTATCGGCGCGCATCGGCCACCCCGGTGCCGTGCACGGGTGGCGTCGTCGCGCGGGTTGCCGCGTGTTCCAGACACGCGAAAGGGCCAGCTACGCCTAAGAACTTCATGTTCTCTAAAGCTTAAGCAGCTGACCCAACGTTCCGGCCCGGTCATCTGTCCGGTCCGGCGGTTCCGGGATTTGCCGTGTCGCCCTCGGTTGCCTGGCGACCTGAATATCCAGTACCGCGGAGCCTGGGCCCCCTGGCACTTTCCCTGCGAATCCGGCCGACTCCCGGCCCGGCCAGATCCAGCGAGCCCGCCATTTTACCTACCGGCGGGCCGAATACAAGCGCTTTGCGGAAAAAAACTGCCGCCCCACGGGGGCAGCGCTAACTTGTTGATTTAGTTCAGCTTGATCTGGACGTCAACGCCAGCAGGCAACTCCAACTTCATCAGCGCATCCACCGTCTTGTCCGTCGGGTCGACGATGTCCATCAGGCGCTTGTGCGTCCGGATCTCGTACTGGTCCCGGGCGTCCTTGTTCACGTGCGGCGAGATCAGCACCGTGAAGCGCTCCTTCTTCATCGGCAGCGGGATCGGGCCCTTAACCGTGGCGCCGGTGCGCTTCGCCGTGTCGACGATTTCCCGAGCCGAGTTGTCGATCAGCCGATGATCGAAGGCCTTCAGGCGAATGCGGATATTCTGATTAGTAGCCACGTCGATTCCTTATTCAATGATTTTGGCGACGACGCCGGCACCGACGGTGCGGCCGCCCTCGCGGATGGCGAAGCGCAGGCCGTCTTCCATCGCGATCGGCGC
>CAJXJW010000006.1 GCA_913055625.1 uncultured Pseudomonadota bacterium
GTGGGGCTATAGCTCAGCTGGGAGAGCGCTTGCATGGCATGCAAGAGGTCGGCGGTTCGATCCCGCCTAGCTCCACCAACAAATTGACGTGAATTGCTGTTCCGTCCCCATCGTCTAGAGGCCTAGGACACCGCCCTTTCACGGCGGTAACAGGGGTTCGAATCCCCTTGGGGACGCCAGTCAAAAAAATAGCCCGCCCAGCGCGGGCTATTTTTTTGACTTGTGTTTCCGATGGAGGAGTCGAAGCCCCGGTTCGAACCGAGGCCGGCGCAGCCGGCCGACAGACGCACTCGCGGCGCGAGTGCGCCCGCAGGGCGAGTGCCGAAGGCACGAGTCAATCCCCTTGGGGACGCCAGTCAAAAAAACAGCCCGCTGGGCGCGAGTTCTTTCGGCTCGTGTGCGGTAGGAAGTCTGAGGGCAACTCGGCGACGCGTGTTTTCTTGCCTGTCCCGTCGCGCGCTTAACGCGCCTCAGTTCGGGGCGATACCCGCCTCGTTGCCCATGTTTCCCGCGGGTACAAGTCTGTAGAACCCCGCCGTGGTCAACTCGATCGTGACTGCGGTTTCCGCGTCATTGCGCCAATACCATCCGTGAACACCGTCGAAGGGCGCCACGAGGACGCCAGCGTCCTGCAGCGTGCGATCTTCCCCGTAGTGCCCGACGATCAGGTTGCCCGATGCATCGTAGGTCTCGCCATGGAATTCGGCAAACAGTCGGGTGGGGTCAGTCAGCCCATTCACTTGCCACGAGTAGACCATCGCGCTTCCGGAATTCAGTTCCAGTTTGAACTCCAGGGAACTCGGCAGGTGTGCATCGCCATTCGGCGCCAGTTCGATGGTGAACGAGTGCTGCGCATACGGTGTTGTCGATTCTGGAAGGTAACCAACACTGCCTTCCTCGATAACCAGCTGTTCCGGGCCGGGCGAATAGAGGTCACTCAATCCGGTCGCCTTCCCGATGCCGAGCGGGTCGCGATTGAACTCCGCCGGGAGGACGGCGCCGACGATGTAGAGAAACGCGACGGCGCATGCGGACCCGGTCAGCAGCAGGAGCTTGCCGACGGAGGGAAACTGATCGATCTGGCCTGAGTTCATGTCAGCTCCTTTGCGCAATGTAGTGCAACAGGTGGTAGCCGGTCAGGATGAATCCGCCAACCATGATCAGCCAGTTGACGACGACAGCGGTCCTGCCGAATACAGGGGAGCGCTGCCAGGCGAGCAGTGCCGGCAGCATGATTGCCAGCACGACGACCTGGCCGACCTCGACGCCTACGTTGAAAGAGAGCAGGTTCGTCAGCAGTCCGTCCGGGTTTATGCCGAGATCCTGCACCTTGGTCGACAACCCCAGCCCGTGAACCAGTCCGAAGCCAAGCACGGCGAGACGAGGTTCGGGCCGGAAGCCGACAAAACGATCGAAGCCGCCGAGATTGTCGAAGGCCTTGTAGACGATGGACACGCCGATCGCGGCATCAACCAGGCTCGAGTTGACCCCGGTGTTCATCAGTACGCCGGCGATCAGCGTGACGCTGTGCCCGAGTGAAAACAGGGACACGTAGACGACGATATCCGTGAATCGCCGCAGAAAGAACATGACGCCGAACAGGAACAGGATATGGTCGATACCCGTTACCATGTGCTTGGCGCCCAGGTACATGAACGGGATGATCGCCGGCCCCGTTGTCGACGACACGTACTCGGCATCCTTGTCGGCAATGCCATGCGCCATTGCCGCGCCGGAGCAAGCAAGCACCAATGCCAGGAAAAGCAATCGCCAGCTGTCGGCGGCGAAGAATTTGTTGGGCTGTACTAATTTCAATGAAAATCAACGGGTTCGGAGGCAGGCGACCGGCCGTATCTAACGATGGATCGCGCGTCGCAGTCAACCGCCGGCGCGTGTTGATTTCCGGTTATTGTCAAACGACGAGGTAGATGCGCCAGCGAGAACGCTTGCAGCCTACGCCTTCATGGAATCGTTACGAGCAGCGAACCGGAGAAGCTGCTTTCCCTCCCATCGACGTTGAACGCCGTCGCCACGAACTCGTACGTCCCCGGCGCCAGGTTTTCCACGACGTAGGTCGTCACGCTCGGGTTGTCGATCGTGATCGTCTCGTCGTAATTCCCCGGTGTCGTGCCCCGGTAGATCCGGTAGCCGGCGAGGTTGGTGAGCGCCGAGCCGTCTTCATTCTCCGTCGGTGCCGTCCAGCTCAGCGTGACGGACCCGAGAGGTGACGCACTCACATCGATATCGAATTGCAATGCCGCGGAGCTCGTGCCATCGGACACCGTGATCCTGATGCCGCTGTACGTGCCTTCGTCGCCGTCCTGCGGCGTTCCCGACAACTCGCCGGTCTGGCTGTCGAAGGACGCCCACCGGGGCAGGTTGGTGACGGTAAATGACAGGGCATCGCCGTCCGGGTCACTGGCCGCCGGCGTGAACCGGTAGGTTGCACCGACGTTCACCGATTGTGGTGGATTTCCGGAGATGCCCGGTGGTCGGTTGCCGGCCAGGACCGAGATCGCAAATGCCGGCAAGCTCGTCGTGAACAGGCCGTCGGTCACGCTGATCCGGATATTCGGATAGTTGCCGGCATCCGCATCAACGGGCGTGCCCGAGAGCTCGCCAGTTGCGCTGTTGAACGTCGCCCAGCCCGGGCGGTTCGCGATCGAGAACGTCAATGAATCACCGTCGGGGTCGGACGCCGTCGGAACGAACGAGTAGGCATCACCGGCCTGCGCGCTGGCGGGCGGCGTGCCGCTGATCGTCGGCGGCAGGTTGCCTTGCGTGACGTTGACAGCAAAGGTGTCGAGGCTGACTGAATGCATTCCGTCGCTGACGGTAATGACGATGTCCGGGTACGTGCCGACGTCCCCGGCCGCCGGTGTGCCGCTCAGCTCTCCCGTCGCCGGATCGAAGCTCGCCCACGCCGGCAGGCCCGACACGGTGAACTGCAGCGGATCGCCGTCCGGATCGGTCGCATCCGGCACGAAGCGATAGCTTTCGCCCACTTCGACCGATGCCAGCGGCGTTCCGCTGATGGTCGGCGCGCCGTTCATGGCGGGCAGGTCGCCGCTGCTGCGTGCGAGTGCGTTGATAGCCTCTAGCGTGTCGAGGTCGGCGGACGCGACGGCGTCCAGTGCAAACTGCAGGCGACTCCGGTAGTTATTCGGGAGCACGGCACGCGCCGTCGTCGGATCCATGCCGGCCTGCAGCCCGCTGACCGCGCCGTGCAGGCGCGCGACAGCGTCGGTGTCGTCGAGCAGGACCGCGGCGGCGACGCCCACGCGCGCGCGCTCGATCATCTGGTCCGCAATCTGCCGCTCGCTGACGGACTCGGTCGGCGTGTTCATCGATACCTGGGCAATCGCGGCATCCATGGCTGCCGTCGCGTCGATCCCGTTGACGTGGAGTTCGCCGGCCATCGTCTCGAGGAGAACCTGGCCGTAGACCAGCGTCACGACCGCCGCGGTGCGTGCATCTGCTGCGATACTGCCGCGGCCGTCGACGACGCCGTCGGTGAGATCCGCGCCAATCGCGCCGAGCACGTCGTCGGTCGTAGCGGCGTAACCCGCCGCCGACAGCGCCGTCGACGTGCGGCGAAGCATCTCGGCCAGCGTCTCGGAGGCCAGGACGATCTCGACGACGTTGCCGTCATTGATCGGCGTGGTGAGCACGGCGTCGCCGGCCAGCGAGTCGAGTCCGCTGCCCAGTGCCAACGTCACGGTGTCGTGTGCCGCGTCCACGTTGCCCCGCGTGACGCCGCCGGGCAGTTCCCTGGCGAGCGCGATTGCGACGGTGGTGAACGGGTTGATATTGGCGATTGCGCGCTGGCCCGGCGAAATCACCGCACCTTCCAGGCGCATGTCCGGCGCCAGGCCGGTCACGAGGTCGGTGCCGCCCGTCGACTCCACCAGCAGCGGGTACTGGTTGCCCCGAACCTTGAGCGTCGATTCGTAGCCCGCAAGGCCGTCGCTTTGCGACGTGTCGAGCAGCTCGCCCGTATTACTCGTGATGGTGAGCGCGGCGCCGACGATCGGCCCGTCGCCGACCGAGCCGCTGATCTGAATCTCGGTGGCTTCCGGCTCCTGTGTCTCGGAAGCGTCTTCGGTGAGGCAGCCGCCGAGCAGCACGGTGACGGCGCCGAGGGCGAGGGTGCGAAGGCAAGCCGCCGATAGCGTGCTTGAATCCATGGATTTGCTCCAGCCTGGTCCGTGGCCGGGCAAACCGATCGGAGGCGGGATTGGAATCCAGGACGCGTCGTGCTTGCCGAGTCTGGAGACGAGCGCTATCGCTCAGCAGTGTCGGTGCGCCGCCGGTCGCCAGACCGGCGTATTGCACCCTCGCTTCGCACACTGCTGTCGTCGAACTGGCAACCCCGCTATCGTAGGCATGCGCCTTTAGACCGGAGGCTTTGCGTCTCAACCTTTCGATTGATTTGCCGTGGGCAGTTTCAACTACGAACGCGGTTTCGCGTTCTTCCTGTCAATCGTGAAAACCGACATCGACAGTAACAGCATTGCGGCGAAAAAAAACCTGTCTCAATTCGGCGACGATCCGGCGTGCAACGCGCCGCGCTGTGCAATCAACGCGTTCAGCGGACTGCCGTGTACGCGTGCCGGTGTTGCGATAAGCCTGTCGCCGTCCGTTGATGCGACATAAGCCCGATGCGCCCACGCGCAAGGTTTCCGAAGCAACCAGCCGGCGATGCTACCCTTGCGTCAGCACTATCACCCGGCACACCAAGCCCTTCCACGACCGACCCGGAGAACGCATGCGCCTCAGTACTTTTCTCGCTATCCTGCTTCCTGCCGCCAGCCTGTGCGCGCTGGCACCCTTTGCCCACGCACAGGCCGTCAAACTCACCGAAGTGGAGTGGCACGGCGCCGACTGCTACCGCATCGAGATGCCGATGGGCACGGTCTATTTCGAGAAGGGTAACGGCGTGTCCGGGTTCAAGAGTTTCATCGACCCGGACGGTAACGACTGGGTCGCGTCGTACATGGAGCCCGGCCCGAACGGCGACTTTCGCGGGTTTCCGAACAGTGTCGGCAACTTCGGCCATGCCGGGCGGGACAGCGGCTCTACGACCGTCGTGGTCGACGGCAAGACCGAAGGCGACGTGGTCGTGCTCGAATCGACGAACGGCACGTTCACGTTCCAGTACTGGTTCTTCGCGGATCGCATCGCGATCAAGGTGCTGAAGTCGGAAGGGGACTACAACTTCCTGCTGGAGACCGTGGCGGGCGGTAGCGCGGACGCCGACGATTACTTCGTAACGGCGGACGGCGAACGGCACATCCCGAGCGGCGAGTTCCAGGACTTCACGCCCGAGTGGTTCTACCTCGGCGCAACGGAGTCCGACTATTACCTGTTCTTCGCGAAGTCACCGGACGACGACGCACCGAACGAGAATCACCGCCAGATCCGCCCGGGCAACCTGCACAACATGGACCTGTACAGCTTCGGCCGCACCGGCAAGGAGGAGGGCTACGAGGTCCGCGGCATGAGCGGCAACGAGCACATCTGCATTATCGGTTTCGCCGATGCCAGCCGTTCGCACGACGAGATGACGACCCTGATCGAGGGCTTTCTCGACGCGCCGTTCGCCGAGCCCTAGTGTTCGCCGCAAGTGGCTCTCCGTGCTTGAATTGTTCCCGCTCAGCGCGCCGCGCGCTCCGTGAAACAAAGAAAATCGAAACCCCGGACCTTTCGAATGCCGGGCGAAAACGCCCGAAAATCGTAAATTAAAGAAGAAAATTCGGTTAAGATTGGCGCTCAGGCTCGAGAATCGATAATCAGTCCGGGGTTGGGCGCGTGGCCCGACCCGCCTCCCGGGGGGGAACGTCCATGCTCAGAAAGTTCGCCATTTGCGTTGCCGTCGCCGTTCTGATCTCGGCGTATCCGGGCACCAGCGTCGCGGAGAAGCCGCGCGTGTTCGTGCTGACCGATATCGAGAACGAGCCCGACGACGCGATGTCGATGGTGCGTTTCCTGGTCTACAGCAACCACTACGACATCGAGGGCCTAGTCGCCACGACGTCGATCCACCAGCAGGACGAGACGGCGGCCTGGCGCATCCGCGAGATCGTCGAGGCCTACGGGCAGGTCCGCGACAACCTCGAACGGCACGAGACCGGCTTTCCGTCGGCCGGGGACCTCGAGTCGTTGATTCGGGAGGGACTGCCGGAGTACGGCATGCAGGCCGTTGGCGAGGGCAAGGACTCCGACGGGTCAGACTTCCTGATTGAAGCCGCCGACCGCGACGATCCCCGGCCGTTGTGGGTCACGGTGTGGGGCGGCCCGAACGTGCTCGCCCAGGCGTTGTGGAAAGTCCGCGAGACGCGCAGCGAAGAGGAACTCGCCGCGTTCGTGGCAAAGCTCCGCGTGTACACGATCTCGGACCAGGACGACAGCGGGCCGTGGATCCGCAAGACGTTCCCGGACCTCTTCTACATTGCGAGCCCCGGCATGCACTCGGGCGGCGCGTATCACTACGCGACCTGGAGCGGCATCGGCGGCGACAACTTCCACGCACGGTTCGTCGGCGCCGATTTCACGTTGGTGGACAACCCGTGGCTCGACGAGCACATCCGCAGCAAAGGCCCGCTCGGTGAGCAGTACCCGCACATGCCGTACCTGATGGAGGGCGACACGCCGAGCTTCTTCAACCTGATCGACAACGGGCTCAATGACCCGGACCACCCGGACTGGGGTGGCTGGGGCGGTCGCTACGAGTATTACACGCCGCCGCCGCACAAGCGCCTTCTCTACCCGGAGACGCGTCCGTTCTGGACCGATGCCCAGGACGAAGTCATGGGCGTCGACGGCAAGTGGCACACGTCGAACCACGCAACGATCTGGCGCTGGCGCTCCGCCTACCAGAACGATTTTTCGGCGCGCATGGACTGGACGATCAAGCCCTACGATGAGGCCAACCATCCACCGGTCGCGAAACTCGCGCACGGCGATCGGCTCTCCGCGAAGCCCGGTGCACGGGTCGACCTGAGCGCTGCCGGCAGCAGCGACCCGGACGGCGACGACCTGAGCTACGAGTGGTTCCTCTACAAGGAGCCCGGCACGTTCACCGTATCGTCCGCCCGCAGCGGCCAGCCGCTCACGATCGAGAATGCGCACGAGCAGGAGGCCTGGTTCACGGTGCCGACAAGCCGCGTCCTGCGCAACGGCACGATGCACATCATCCTCGCCGTTACGGACAACGGAACACCGAAGCTTACGCGCTACCGGCGCGTGATCGTGGACGTGCAACCCTGATTCGTTTGCCCGTGCACCGAGGCGCACACGAGATGCGCCGGTACGGACGATGCAAGTTGCATTGTCGCGAAATGCCGACATAAAAAACGCAAAAAAATTCTTGCCTCCCGCGTACGCGTTTCGCGCGTTCACGCCATGTCAATGTCCGCATTTTTTCGCCGCATAACATTGCGTTAGCGAGCTTTTTCGGCGCGCAATTTCACATAAGCGTCGGCATTTTGAGACAGGTTTTTTTCTTGCACAACAATGCTAGGGTTCGCGTGCGGTAGATCACCGTGATCGATAAATCCGGAAACAGGGACGTATCCGGTACACAGGAACACGCGACGCAGGTCTTCACGCAATGCCACGTCATGGCATTGGCCAGGCCGAACCGTCGCGGTCGAGTTTCCTTGGGCGAAAAATCTGACTGAACGCGCGGCCGGGGTTTCTACCTACGGGCCACGGGCTGCTTTGTCTCGAAAAAAGCGGCCTGGTCGGTCGTGCGAGTCAGAAACCGGAGCGATACGATGAATGCATGGAGAGTGTTCTCGACAGGACGTCTCATCACAGTGGTGCAACTCGCGATACTGGCCGCGGGCTTCACCAACGCCGGCATGGCGAATGCCGCGACCTACTCGGCGGTGGCCGACGCTTACACGAAACAGAAAGACGCGCACCTGAACTTCGGTGACCGCGACGATGTTCGGGCCCAGCGGTGGTCGGACATCACGGGGCTGGTCCGTTTCGACCTGTCTTCGCTGTCGTCGTCGACGAGTGTTTCGTCCGCAAGCCTGCGAATCAGGATCCAGGACGTCGGGCTGTCCGGCAAGATTACGGTGCACCGCATCCTGGAGCCGTGGTCGGAGAGGCAGGTTACGCACTCGAACAAGCCGAACCTCGGTGGTGCCGTCGCGAGCTTTTACGTCGACGGGTCGAAGGAAGGCCGGACGATCAGCATCGATGCCACGAGCCTCGTCCGGGACATGTTGCGCTACGGTGCGCACGGCATCGCGTTCAGATCGCCGGACGGCAATATCGGCATGGGCAGCCGCGAAGGCGGCGCGCCGGCAAGGCTCGAGATCTCAACAGGGTCGTCGGGTTCCGGCGGTGGGTCGGGTTCCGGTGGCGGATCCGGGTCCGGCGGTGGTTCCGGCAGTGGCACGCCGCTGGCGGCGACGGCCGATGCCTACACGAAGTCGGCGGACCGCAGGGCCAACTTCGGCACGCGCGACGACGTGCGTTCGCAGAAGTGGGCGGACATCACGGGATTCGTCCGGTTCGACCTGGGCGCAGCGCCGTCCGCGTCGTCCCTGCAGTCGGCCACGCTGCGCATCCCGGTGCGGGACGTGCCATTGTCGGGCCGGGTAAGCGTACATCGCGTTCTCGGCAACTGGAGCGAGTCTGGCATTACGCATGACAACAAACCCCGTCTCGGGCCCGCGCTGCTGAGCTTCGATGTCGACAGCGGCGACGCCGGGAAGACGCTGTCGGTGTCGGCAACGAGCCTCGCACGAGAGCTGCTGCAGAACCGGTCCGCGAATCACGGGATTGCCTTCGCTACGAGCGACGCCAACGTCGGCATCGGCAGCCGCGAGAGCGGCGGCGGCATCTCCCTTGTCGTGAATGGCGGTTCGTCGGGGTCCGGGAGCGGCAACCGGCCGCCCGAGCTGCTGGGCGATCCGCCGAGTGGCATCAGTGCCGGTTCGAGCTACGACTTCCGGCCGACAGCGTCCGACCCGGACGGTGACACGCTCACGTTCACGATCCAGAACAAGCCGCCCTGGGCAAACTTCCGGGCCGGCAGCGGCCGTCTCTACGGGACGCCGTCACTCGGCGACGTCGGCATTCACGGCGGCATCTCGATCAGCGTGTCGGACGGCGAGGATTCGGCGACACTCGGGCCGTTCCAGATCGAAGTGCTGCAGGGCGGCGACGCCCGCATCACGCTGAGCTGGGCCGTCCCCACTCAGAACACGGACGGTTCACCGCTGACGGACCTGGCCGCCTACCGGATTCTCTGGGACCGGCGTGGCTCGAGTGCGAGCGGCTCCATCCAGATCAACAACCCGTCGGTGTCGTCCTACGTCATCGAGAACCTGCCCTCCGGGAGCTACGACTTCTCAATCGTCGCCATCAACTCCCAGGGCGTGTCCAGCGCGCCGTCGAACGAGATCACGGCACGCATCGACTAGTTCGAGAAGCCGGGGTCATCGACACAGCGCCCGCGCGGGAAACCGCGCGGGCGTTCTTGTCGGGTCACATTGCCATCTTGGCGACAGTGTTCGAGTGCTGGCTTTCGACACCGGCGCTGTTGTATGCCGTTGCGACGAAGTAGTAGGTCTTCGGCAGCAGGTTCTCCACAACGTGCGAGGAAACGCTCGGGTTGTCGATATCGATGACACTGGGGTAGTTGCCTTCTTCGTCCCCGTAGTAGATGCGGTAGCCGGCCAGGTCTGTCAGGGACGTGCCGTCCTCGTTCTCCATCGGTGCGTCCCATGACAGCGAAACGCTGGCGTCCCCCGAGGTGACGACTTCGATGTCGAAACTGATCGTGGCAGTGTTGATGCCGTCGGAGGCCGAGATCCGGATGTCGCTGTAGACGCCCTCCGAGCCCGCCACCGGCACGCCCGACAGCTCACCGTTGTCGGTGTCGAAAGATGCCCATGTCGGCTTGTTCTGGATCGAGAACGTGAGCGCGTCACCGTCCGGGTCGGATGCCGTCGGGCTGAAAACGAACGCGACGTCCACCAGGATGACCGGGCTGGGCGCGCCGCTGAGCGACGGCTGGCCCGCCGCGTCGGGGATGTTGCTCGTCGGCGAATCGAGACAGCCGGCGAGTAACAGGATGACAACCAGCGGGCATGCGCGTTTCGCCGACGCGCGGAATGAAGAAAAACTCAAAATTCGCTCCTTGAAGTACTGCAGTCCGTTGAAAGGGCCAGGCCGCGACCGGGCGGGCGACTGCCAGGAGCGAGGAGCAGCCGTGACGGGCGTCAGTGGCACGGAGAAACCTGCCGTGGGCCCGGATGGCGGCTCCGCTATCTCAGGACAGGTAATCCCGCAGACCGGAAGCTTTGCGTCCCCACCTCACGATGGGTTTGCCTTTGTCGGGGAGGGGTAAAGCAACTCGTGTGCCAATCGGGAAAAAGGCAATCAAAAACAGGGACCAAGGGCGTGATCCTCGACGAGATCTCAAACGGGCCCGCGCAAAAAGGGCGCTCGCCGTCGGCGTTGCCCGACACTTTACAGGGTGGACAATTTTCTGGGAGCGTAACTTGTTGAAAAGACGTTGAAAAACGCTGTCGCCGATCGCAAACAGCCGGCAACCCCGGCAGATGTTAAGTTGCGCAGCCGGCGCCGGATTCACGGTATCCTTGCAACGGGGAATGTGTGACGCAGCGCACATTTCGAACATGGACGCCGGGCGCGGCAGCGAGTCGGCAACCGCGCTAGTCTTCATGTGTGTCGCGATTCTTCAACGTCGCACACCACAAGGCGCGGAGGGAGCCCGGCTCCGCCGCGCGACAAGAACGATAAAACGGACCTTTAGCTTGATGTCGATTCGACACCGATTTGCTGTCCCGAGCCGTATCGGGCAGCGACGACTTTCGCGATCCTTGCTGTTTTTCGCGCTCCTGCTCGGCGCAGGCGCCGCCTACGCCGCTTCGCCGGTCGCGTCGAACGTCACCATTTCCGGCCAGCCGGAAGTGGGGGTATTGCTCACCGGGAATTACGTCTACAGCGACGCCGACGGCGACCTGGAAGGCGTTTCGCTTTATGCCTGGATTCGTTATCCCGTCTTCGGCGGCAATTGCGTCCAGATATTCGGGTCGACGGTGTCCAGCCAGCGCCAGTACACGCCGGGCGCCAACGACGAGGGCGACTGCCTCGTCTTCCAGGTGACCCCCGTCGCCCAGACCGGTGCGCCCGGCGAGTTCCAGGGCAGCCCGGCCCGGAGCCCGTTCTTCGGGCCGATCGGGCCGGCCAACACGGCGCCGACCGCGACGAACGTGTCCATCAGCGGCGAAACGGAAGTCGGATTTACGCTGACCGGCAGCTACACGTACAACGACGCCGACGGTGACTCCGAAGGCACCTCGACGTTCCGCTGGCTTCGAGACGGCGGTGCGATCAGTGGTGCCAACGGCCTCCAGTACGTGCTCGTGGCCGCCGATGAGGGCGCGACGATACGTTTCGAGGTCACACCGGTCGCGCAGTCCGGTGTCACCGTCGGCAACCCCGCGCAGAGCGGGGAGGTCGGGCCGATTCGCCCGGCGAACACGGCTCCGGTGGCGAGCGACGTCGAGATCAGCGGCACGCCCGAAGCCGGCTACGTGCTGCAGGCCACCTACGATTATGACGACGCGGACAACGACCCCGAAGGCCCGTCGGTGTACCGCTGGATTCGCGGCAACGCCACGATTCCGGGGGCCACGGGCACCCAGTACACGCTGGTGGCGGCCGACGTCGGGACGAACATCCGTTTCGAGGTGACGCCGGTGGCGCAGTCTGGCGTGACAACCGGTATCGCGGTACAAAGTAACGTCATTGGCCCGATCCGGCCCGCGAACACGCCGCCGGTGGCGAGCAACGTGCAGATATCGGGCGACATCCAGCTCGGCGCCACCGTCAACGGTACTTATACCTACACCGACGCAGACGGTGATGCGCAAGGCGCCTCGGAGTTCCGCTGGCTGCGTGGCGGCAGCCCGATCAACGGCGCCACGGCGCAGCAGTACACGATCGTCGCGGCCGATGTCGGCAACGCGTTGCAGTTCGAGGTCACCCCGGTCGCGCAGTCGGGTGTATTGCGCGGGGCCCCGGTACTGAGTGCGCCGGCGAACGTCGACAACGAAGCGCCGGTCATCCAGGGCCAGGATGACCTCGAGACGGAAGAGGATACGGCGCTGACGCTGACGGTCGATGACTTCGACATCGACGATCCGGACAGCGACCCCGACGACTTCGCACTGAGCGTCCAGGACGGGACGAACTACACGCACCAGGGCAACACGATCACGCCGGCAGAGGACTTCAACGGCGTGCTGACGGTGCCCGTCCGGGTCAGCGACGGGTTCGAGTTCAGCGCCGTGTTCAACGCATCGGTGACCGTGACGCCGGTCAACGACCGGCCGGTCATCACCGCACAGGTCCCGAGCCCGTTCGAGATCGAGGAAGACACGTCGGTCACGCTCGGCCTCGCGAGTAATTTCATCGTCGACGACCCGGACGACATGTTTCCGGACGACTTCGTGCTGGCGCTGCTGGAAGGCGACAATTACTCGGTCGCCGGCCTGACTGTCACGCCGGCTGAAAACTACAACGGCTTGTTGTTCATCGGTGCGGAGGTCACGGATGCCGGCGGCCTGACGAGCCAGACGTTCACGCTGACGATCGACGTCGGCGCCGTCAACGACGAGCCGACGCTGGTCGCGCCGATCGAAGACCTGAACGCTGTCGAGAACTCGCCGGTCAACTACTCGGTGGCCGCAAACTTCGACGACGCCGACGGCGACCCGCTGGTCTACTCGGCCGAGTGGTCGCCGGCGGCGCCGCCGAACCTGGCGTTCGACGGCGACGCCGGCGTGCTGTCCGGCACGCCGACCATCGCCGATGCCGAGTCGCCGGGCCCGATCTACGGTGTCACGATCACGGCGACGGATCCGGATGGCGAGGTCGTCAGCGACACCTTCGAGCTGATCGTGTCCGCGCTCGACCGGGCGAACCTCGCGTTGGACATCGTCGTCAACCCGAGCACCGGCAACCCGGGCGATGAGTTCCAGTGGACGTTTACGACCTCGAACCCGGTCGGCCCGCAGGCAGGGTCGGACGTGTTGCTGGAAGGCCAATTTACGGCCACGTCGCTGGTCGTGACGCCCGTCGGTGGCGCGGCGTGCACGACGGAAGACGTCTCGAGCCAGGTCGTCGCCTTCGCGTGCCAGGTCGGGGACGTGCCGGTCGGCGGCACGCCGTCGCTGACCTTGTCGACGACCAGCGCGGACGCCAGCGAGATCTTCGTCGTGGCCACGGCCACGAGCGCCAATTCCGTGCCGATCGATCCGAATCCGGCCGACAATACGGACCTGAAAGCGGTCGGAACGGCCGGCGCATTTTCGTTGGGTGCCGCGCAGAGCGTTGGCAGCGCCAGCGTCCTGTCGCTCGATTCGGGCGACGTCAACGGCGACGGCGTGCCGGACGTCGTGGTGGGAACGTCCGCGGGCACGGCCGTGCAGATCTACCTGGCCGACGCGGAGCGGGAGTCCTGTGATTGCCAGCGGGATTTCGTCGCCACGCCGATCAGCCTGCCGAGCACCGGCAGTGCGCGCGGCGTAAGACTCGCCGACTTCGACAACGACGGCGCGCTGGACCTCGTGATCGCGACGGGCGGCGGCCAGGCCGATACGGTCTATCGAAACACCGGCAACGGCAACTTCGCCGAGCTCATCGAGCTCGAACTGTCGAGCGCGAATGCCGTCGCCGTGGCGGACTTCGACAATGACGGCAATCTCGATATCGCGATCGCCGCGGACGGACCGAACCTCGTTTACCTGGGCGATGGCGCCGGCGGGTTCACGCTGGAGTCCACGATCGGCGATGGGCCGTCGATGGATGTCGTGGCGGGGCGGATCGACGCCGACGCATTGCCGGACCTCGTGTTCGCCAACAGCGACGGGGCGAGCCGGATCTACCTCAGGCGCGACAACGGCGGTTTCCGCGGTGGAGACCAGTTCTCCCTCGGTGGCGTCAACTCGGTGGCGCTTGGCGACCTCGACGGCGACGGCGCCAACGACCTGGTGTTCGGGCGCGGATCAGTGTCGGGCGGGCAGGTCCCGTCGAACCCTGTCTATCTCAACAATGGGAACGGCGGCTTCAACACGATCCTGACGAGCCTAGGCATCTCGCCGACCAACGACGTGCAGATCGGCGACGTGAGCCGCGACGGCAGCCCGGACCTGGTGTTTGTGAACGCGAGCGGCGTGCACCAGGTTTGGAAATGGGACGGCAGCGACTTCGTGCTGCACGACGAGCAGATCATCGACCTCGGCGCGCTGGTGGGCCTGCTCGGCAACTTCGGCGAGGTCGCGACGGACGATGCCGGCGGCATCGACCTGGTCATGGCCGGTGCGGTCGGCTCCGGCATCGGCGTGTACCTCAACGACGGTCTCGGCAACCTGGGCCGCGGCGACAATACGGTGCCGGTGCTCGAGTTGGTCGGCGACGCGGCGGTGGAGATCCCGTCGGGGAGCGCATTCACGGACCCGGGCGCGACGGCGCTGGACGACATTGACGGTGACATCTCCGGCGCCGTCGTGGCGTCGGGCAACGTGAACACGGCGGTCGTCGGCCAGTACACCGTGACCTATAATGTCAGCGATTTTGCCGGCAATGCGGCAGAGCCGATCACGCGATCGGTTCGGGTCAATCCCGCGACGGGTGCGGGTGGTGGCGGCGGCGGCAGCCTCTCGGCCGGCCTGGTGGCGCTATTGCTGGGCATGTTGATTGCAGGTGCCCGGTATCGGCGGGTGCGCCATCCGGGCGTTCGGAACAAGAACTAAGCAGCAAGCGGGGCTTCGAATGCCAGCTACAAACAGCCAATCGCGGGATGTAACCGCGTTCGCCAGGGTTTCGACGGACGGCGTGCGCCGGCAGCTCTGGCTGCTCGCGCTCCTGGGCTTTGCGGCGGTCCTGGCCGGTCGTGCGGACGCGCAGGACGTCCGGTACTCCTGGTTCGAGATCGACTACGTGTCCCAGGATGCGGAGCTCGAGGGCGTCCAGGCCAATCCGGGCCTCAATCAGCAGGTGAACATCCAGACCTCGGACGGCTCAGGTGTTCGGTTCCGGGGCTCGATCGGCACCTGGCACAACCTGTACGTGTTCGTCGACTACACGTCCGTCGACCCCGATGTCGCCGGCGTCGTCACGAACGACCAGGGCGAGTTCCCGGCCATGGATGAATTCGACCTGACGACGGTCCGCGGCGCCGTCGGGTACCGCATACCGCTGGGCTACGGTACCGATATCAACGCCGAGCTCTCGTATGACAGCCTGGATTTCGACTTCGGCAGTTTCGCCGGCGAGGATTTCGACACCGGCGACCGGGGTTTCGGGGCGGCCGTCGCGCTTCGGAAAGTGTTTGCGGACCGGCTGGAACTCCGCGCGCACGTCCGGTATTCGAGCGTCGGCAAAGCGGACCTGACGACGCTGGAAGTCGAAGAGGATACGCTCGCCGGCGTGGGGCTCAGCTACATGTTCATCCGCGGCCTGTCGCTCTCGCTCGACTACGAGACCGGCGAGATCGACTCGATCGGGGTGGGTTTCCGCCTGGACCTCGACGAGAACTAGGCCTCGCCATTCCCGGGCGGGTCGTGTGCGGATGCCCGCACGGTTCTCGCCGGGGAGGCACGACAGGCGTCGTTTTTATCTGAAATTTCTTGACTTGGACTGTGAGTGAATTATGCGTCTGACGATATTTGGCTCGGGGTACGTGGGACTGGTGACCGGTGCCTGCATGGCAGAAGTCGGCAATCACGTTGTCTGCGTAGACATCGATGCCGCGAAGATCGACGCCCTGAACAACGGGCACGTGCCGATCTACGAGCCGGAACTGGAAGAGTACATCGAGCGCAACGTGGAAGCGGGCCGGCTGGAGTTCACGACCGATATCGAGAAGGGCGTTGCTCACGGCCTGTTCCAGTTCATTGCGGTCGGAACGCCGCCCGACGAGGACGGCTCTGCGGACCTCAAGCATGTCCTGGCCGTCGCGAACACGATCGGTGAGCACATGGATGCCTACAAGATCGTCGTCGACAAGTCGACGGTGCCGGTGGGCACGGCCGACCGCGTCCGGGATACGGTGCGTGCCGCGTTGAACCGGCGCGGTGCGGAGATCGACGTTGACGTCGCATCGAACCCCGAATTCCTGAAGGAGGGTGCCGCGATCGCCGATTTCATGAAGCCGGACCGGATTATCGTGGGCACCGACAATCCGCGCACCACCGAGTTGCTGCGCGCGTTGTACGAGCCCTTCAACCGCAACCGCGACCGTGTCATCGCCATGGACATTCGATCCGCCGAGCTGACGAAGTACGCGGCGAACGCGATGTTGGCGACGAAGATCAGCTTCATGAACGAGGTCGCCAATATCGCGGAGCGCGTGGGAGCCGATATCGAACGTGTCCGCGTCGGCATCGGCTCGGACCCCCGTATCGGCTACCAGTTCATCTACCCGGGCGCGGGCTACGGCGGCTCCTGCTTTCCCAAGGACGTCCGGGCGCTCGCCCGGTCTGCCGCGGAGGCGGACTACGACGCGCAGCTCCTGAATGCCGTCGAGGCCGTGAACGGCAGGCAGAAGCAGCGCCTGTTCGAAAAAATCAGCGATTACTTCGACGGGAACCTGGCAGGGAAGACGTTCGCCATCTGGGGGCTGTCGTTCAAACCCAAGACCGACGACATGCGTGAAGCATCGAGCCGGACCTTGATCGAGGCCTTGTGGGAGGCGGGCGCGACGGTTCGGGCCTACGACCCGGAGGCCATGAAAGAGGCGGCGCGCATCTACGGCGAGACCGACCGGCTCACGCTGTGTGACTCGGCGATGGAAGCGCTCGAGGGCGCGTCCGCGCTGGCCATCCTGACCGAGTGGCAGGAGTTCCGCAGCCCCGACTTCGAGGGCATCAAGAGCGCGTTGTCGACGGGTGTCATTTTCGACGGCCGCAACCTGTACGATCCGGGTGCGCTGTCGCAGTACGGCCTCGACTACGTCGCCATCGGGCGCAGCAACCTGAACGGCAGTTCGGACCGCCAGTACGGGCGGCGGAAGTCCGACAAAGTAGATCGGCAGACGAGCGCCGCCTAGACCGGCCATCGGGGCGAGCATGCCCGTCACCGAGCCGGCCATCCGAGGATTTTACGATGAATATGCACACGACCAGATCAATCAATGCGCGGAGCTTGCGTCGTATTGCTGCGGGCCTCGCCGGCTCTGCAGTGCTGGCGGCGATCCCTCCGGACGCGCAGGCCCAGGGATGGTCCTTCGAGCCGGTGGTGCGGGTCGGCCTCGAGACGGACGACAACGCGCAGCTCGATTTTCGTACCGACGAGGAGATATCCCTCGAAGGTTTCCTGGCCGACCTGGTCGCGACGATGCGCTACGAGTCGACCCGCAGCGACTTCGAGTTCGCACCACGGCTCCTCGTGCGCAACTACTCGGATGAGCCCGAATTCGACTCGGACGATGTGTTTCTGTCCAGCCTGTACCGCCACCGTTGGCAGAATTCGAGTTTCGACATCAGTGCTTTCTACGACTCGCAGCAGGTTCGGAACGCCGAACGCGCTGACGTCGACCTCGATACCGACGATCCGGACACCGATATCACTGACGACGAGACGGGCCGCGTCGGGCTTATCGGGGACCGGGAGCGCTGGCGCCTGCTCTCGAGTTGGTCACAGCAGCTCAGTGAGAGCTCGTCCATCGATGCCGCCATCAAGTACACGAATGTCCGCTACGACGATATCTTCAGCGGGCTGCTCACCGACTACGACGATATACGATTGAATCTCGGATACCGTTACGCCTTCTCGGTGCGAACGTCGGGCATCATCCTGGCGACCGGCCGCGACTACCAGAGCAAGAACGCGGACCCTGAGTCGGAGCTGAACGGTTACGGCGCCATGGCCGGCTTCGAACATGACCTGTCGAATACGTCGAGGGTCCGGGTTCTGCTCGGCGCGGAGTCGACCGATGCCACGAACGGCGGATCGACGACAGAGCCGATCGGTGAGGTCATGTTTCGCCGAAAGCTCGAAACCATGCGCCTGTTGGCCCGCTATGAACGGCTCGTCAATTCCTCCGGCGCCGGACGCCTGACCGTGCGCGACAGCGTGAGCCTGAATGCAACGCGCGAACTGAACCTGCGGATGTCCGCCGGCCTCGGTATCCGGGCGTACCAGGACGAGCCGCTCGGCGAGTCGGACGCGGTCGAAGACCGGCAGTTCGTGCAGATTCGGGCGAGGTTTACCTGGCATTTCTCGCCGTCGATGTCTGCAGAGTTCGACTACCGCTATACGCTGCTGGACAGGGGGTCGCTGGTCGGTGAGGGTGCCAATAGCAACCAGATCAATCTCTGGTTCTCGTACCACCCGAACTCGAACCGGAGCGAGTAGCCGCCGGCAAACCGCGCCGGCAGCCGGCGATCAATACGCCATATCGTCCCGGAACATCAGCCCGATGGTCTTCAGGATGATGCGCAGGTCGAGAAAGAAGGACCAGTCCCGCAGGTAGCGCAGGTCGTACTCGACGCGCCGCTCCATGTCCTCCAGGGATTTTGTCTCACCCCGGCAGCCGTGGACCTGTGCCAGGCCAGTGATTCCCGGGTAGACCTTGTGGCGGACCATGTAGCCCTTGATGAGACCACGGTACTGCTCGTTGTGCGCCACGGCGTGCGGCCGCGGACCCACGACACTCATACGACCCTGCAGCACGTTGATGAACTGGGGTAACTCGTCCAGCGAGTAACGCCGAAGAAACGCACCGAAGCGCGTAATGCGGATGTCGCCCCGCGTGGCCTGCGGCACGACGCTGGAATCTTCGGAGACGATCATTGATCGAAACTTGTAGACGATGATTTCCCGGCCATCCAGGCCATACCTTCGTTGCTTGAAGATGACGCTGCCCTTGCTGGTCAGCTTTATTCCCGCGGCGATCGAAAGCAGCAAGGGGCTCGTCAAAAGCAAGACGAGCGTGGCAATGACGTAGTCGCTGACCCGCTTGATGACCGCCTGCGTGCCTTGCAACGGTGTTTCGCACAACGCCACGACCGGGACGCCGTTGATGAGGCCCGTTCGACACTGTATGAGGTCGAAGACGAAAACGTCCGGAACGAAGTAGATCGACGCCGTGGAGTCATGCAACTGGTCCAGCAGTGCACTGACTCGCGAGATATTCCGCATGGGCATCGCAATGAAGATCACGTCCGGCGAGTGCTCGCGAAGGTACGCCGGAAGGTCGGCCAGTTTCCCGAGGATCGGGAATTCCTGCTGCGAATCGTCGCCAAGACGTTCCGCGCTCCTGTCGTCGAAGAAACCCTCGAATCTCAGGCCGAGCTTGTTCGTGGCCGTCAAACGGCGCGCCAGGGTCTGGCCCACGGTGTCGGCGCCGGCAATGACCGCCGTCCGCGCGTTCGACTCGGACAACACGGTTCGCGCGATGACGACGTCGATCAGGTAGCGAACGAACAATGTCAGCACGGGCGTCAGAAAAATCCATGAAAACAGGAGCTTGCGGGAGAATATGGACGACGTCTTGGTGCCGTAGCCAAACAGCAGCAGGATCGCAACGACCAGTCCCCAGCGAATGCAAATCGAAACGACTTCGTTTGACAGCCGATTGTCGGTGCGCAAGTCGTTGTTGCGGTTGTCGGGGATGAAGATCAGGGCCAGGAGGGACGAAATGATCAGCAGGGCCTGGTAGGACTCCCGCAGGCTTTCGTCATATATCCACATGCAAAGAAGGAGTGTGAGAAACGTAACAACTGCTGCTGAAATTCTTCTTAGAATCAGGAGAGTTGCGTGAGTAATCTCGGAACTGGTTTTACTTGTCGCTACCATCTTGGCTTGTTTTCCAGCTTGTTAGAAATGTCGCGGTTGAGCGTCAACCGGGCTTTTCGGCTGCCTTGTTGTGTGCTGCGGTGACCTTGTGTCTCGGGTTCCTCCTGCGCCGCCTGGCGCGTCGACCGGACCGGGGTCAATCCGGGGTACTCAGTCTATCGCATCGCTCCCAAGTTCGGGTCTGTTTCCCGGTTGCGAGCCGCCCTTGCGAAACGCGAGGTACTGCCGGCATCCGGCTGTCGTCAAGAGGGAAGGGGTAGCCTGAGTTCTCAGGCTACCCCTTCTGTTGTAGGACCAATTACGTCCACATCACGATTGTCAGGTTGAGCGCCTGTGGAGCCGCCGGTGACGGCCTGACATTACAACCGAGAGCAGGAGTAAATAGCCCAGCAACTCGAAGGCCGACATCGCGCCGCCACCGCCGCCGCCGCCACCGCCGCCGCCATTGTTCGGCGGAGGTGTCGCAGCATTCACAGTTACCGTGCGCGTGACCTCATCCGCTGCGTTGCCGCTGGCATCCGAAACGTTGTAGGTCACGTCGTAAGTGCCCGCCATATTCGTGTTGACGGTATCGCCGCCGATCACGATCTGATCGGAGATGTCGCCATCCACGTCATCCGTCGCTGAGACGCCTGCCATTGCCGCGGCATCGTCCCAGGGATCGCCGACGTCAAGTGTAACTGTCAACGGGTCGACCGTGATGACCGGCGGAGTCGTGTCGGCCATCGCTACGACGTTGACGGTGCGAATCGCCATGGCCTGGTTGCCGGCGGAATCCGATACCGTGTACGTGACGGCGTAGGACCCGACCGTATCCGGATCTACCTGGTTGTCAGTCACGATGCTGCCCGAGACGTCGCCGTCCACGTTGTCCGCCGCGGTTGCGCCTTCGTCCGTGTAGCCGGTGCCGACGACGACGGTGACCGGGTTGCTACCCGTGATCGTGATGACCGGTGCCGTGCCGTCGACGACGTTCACCGTGCGCGATGCCGTCGCTTCCTGCATGGCGCTGTCGGTGACGCTGTAGTTGACCTGGTAGGTGCCGATCGTCGACGTGTCCACCTGGTCGTCCACGATGATCGACCCGGTCAGATCGCCGTCCTCGGCGTCCTCCGCCGTGGCGCCGGCATCCGTGTAGGTGTCGCCGACGTTCACGGTCGCCGGGTCGTCGCCCAGGATCGTGATCTCCGGCGGAGCGTCGTCGCTGATGACCGTGACCGTGCGCGTTGCCGTAGCGACCTTGCCGCCGGAATCCGTCACCTCGTAGGAAACGACGTACTCGCCGGCAACATCGGTATCGACGGGGTTCGCGGTCAGCACGATGCTGGCCGTCAGGTTGCCGTCTTCGGGGTCCGTCGCGGAAACGCCTGCCAGCGCCGCGGCATCATCCCAGGGATCGCCGAGGTTGAGTTCAATCGTCAACGGGTCGACGGTGAACACCGGCGTCGCATTGTTGTCTTCCTGGCACTCGGCAGCACTGACGAGCCGGACGTCGACATCGCCGCGGTCCTGCCCGCCATTGCCATCCGTGATCTGGTAGCGGAACGAATCAGACGTCGAGCCACTGCCGTCCGGCGTGTAGGTGAAGGTGCCGTCCGGATTCATGCTGACCATGCCGTTCGTCGGTCCCTGCGTGATGGAACCGGTGAAGGACAGCGTGTCTCCGTCAATATCCGTGTCGTTCCAGAGCACGGTGGTGGCCGCGTAGTACGGGTGGATAGCGGCCAGCGAGCTGGTCGGATCCGTCCAGTTCTCCAGGCAGATCAGGTCGTCACTGGCGACCGGTCGATCGTTGCCGTCGGCAACGCTGATCACGAGACTTTGCTCGTCGACGAGGTCGGCGCCGTCCGTCACGCGAATCGTCAGCGGGTAGTTGCCGATGTCGTTCTGGCCCGGGTTGCCGTCGATGCTCGCGGTCCCGTCACCGTTGTTCGTGATCTGGACCCAGTCGGGCGCGATCGGGGCGGAGAAGTCCAAGTCAGCCACGGGGCCATCGTCGGTCGCCGAGATTGCCACGTTGACCGCCGAGGGACCCTGGGTCACGTTGAGCGGGTCGCTGATTGCCGCCAGGACCGGTGCCGTACCGGTCAGCGCGACCGTGATCGAGAAACTCTGGGCCGGGCTGTCGGTGGTGCCGTCGTTGGCCACGAAGCTGACATTGTGGTCGCCCACGTCGCCGACCTGCGGCGTGCCGGAAACCGTGAGCTGTCGCGGTACCGAGGTATCAAAGCCGGTAATCCAGGCCGGGTAGGTTGCCGACCCGAGCGGGACGGTCAGGACCTGGTCGAAATCCGGGTCGGCTGCAACGATCGTGTACTCGTAGAGCACGCCGACCACGGCGCCTTCCACCGGTTCACTGATGATGCTCGGCGGCTCGTTCTCGTTGAAATGCACCTGGTTCGGCGAAACGGTTACGCCCGTGATGGAGTTCGTGTTGTTGCCCGTCACGATGTCCAGGTCACCGTCCCCGTCCAGATCGCAGGCCGGAATCGCATTCGGGTCGCAGATGGCGAGCGTGGTCGATTCCAGCGTGTCCATTGTGTAGACAATGCCGTCGGAGAACGCGACATCAACCTGTCCGTTCTCGATGAACAGGTTGAGATAGAGCTTGTTGAAGTCGTCGGCATTGGCGATCGTGATCACGTCCAGGTCGCCGTCATTGTCGACGTCGACGACACGGAGTTCGCGGGTGTACTCGGAGTCCGCCGAGATCTGGCGCGTCGGGCCGAACAGGTCTGAATTGACACCGGACCCGTTGTTGATCAGGTACTGGTTCGGCTGCTCGCGGTTTGCGATAACGACATCGTTCCAGCCGTCGTTGTTCAGGTCGGCTATCGCGACCCAGTCCGTGTAATTGGCGTCGGGGCTGAGGTCGAAACGATTGCTGTACGGAACCGTCGTTGTATTTCCGTTGTTGATGTAGACATCGTTGCGGGCGTTTTCACGGTTGCCAATGACCACTTCGGGCCGGTTGTCACCGTTCAGGTCGCCAATCGCGACGGAACTGGAATCCTTGCCACCGGAGTTCGGCAGGTTGCCGCTCGTCGGGAACCCGGTGTTCGAGCCGCCCAGGAAAACGTAGTTCTGGACGCCACGGTTTGCGACGACGATGTCCGGATCGCCGTCACCGTTGACGTCGCCGAACCGGGCGTCAGCAGTCCGCTGATTGCCGAAGGTGTTGCCGATCGCATTGTTGCCGAGATAGTCGAACGTGCCATCGCAGACATTTTCGTTGACGTAGAGTCGATTCGGCACCGTGCTCTGGGCGCTGCCGATGACGATATCCAGGTCACCGTCCTGGTCGATGTCGGCGAGGTCGACCGAGTCGGAGGAATTCGCATAGACGACGCCCTGCGGCCGGTCCTGCAGTTCGATGGGGGCCTGGAAGGTGCCGTCGCCGTTCCCCCAGATGATCTGGTCGGCTTCGTTGTCCTCGTTCGCGACGACGATGTCGGGAAAGGTGTCACAGTTCAGGTCGCCAATGGCGATCGAACGGGTGTGATTGTTGCCGCCCGGCAGATCGTTCGTGGTCGTGTTGCCCTGCAGTGCGGACCAGGCGAGCGGGCCCACGGCCATGCCGGCCAGGGCACAACTCAGGACCAGTAGCCGGGTCAGTCCCGGACTCGAGCCGGATTCGCGGGCGTTTGGGGTGTTTCTGGCGCTCATTGTCATTTTCTTACCCACTTAAGAGATTGTTGTAATTTCGCAACACTCTGCCGGACGCAGAATGCCCTGGAACTGGCAGGTTCAGATTTCAACGGATTCTTGTGACTGTCCAACGTCGTCGACCCGGGTAGATCGCAAACGTCGTCGTTTTTCTCGTTACTGTGACAGTTTGCTCATTTCCGTTTTTCTTTCCTGTGACCGGGTTCACATTTTGCCCGGAAATCCGGCCATTATGTAATCAGGAAGCCTCGGCCTGCGGTTTTCCGACACTTCGCGGACGGTACCCGTGCAGGCCAGTGGAATCCCCCCTGCGCGAAGTCACGATATCAGCTATCGCCTGAGCCGGATTCACAATTTACCAGAATCGGGAAATCCGCGGCGTGGTCGGAACGCAACACTGGATTCCGTTTCCGTTGCCGTTATGATCCGCAGACCCACAGACGCCGGCAAGGGGCCGATGTCCAGTAAATCGACGACGCGTGGCGAAGTCTTCCTGCTGACCTTCGCCAATGGTATTGAATCCGGCCTACGGCTACTGGTTCCGATCGCCCTCGTTCGCCTGGTCAGCCAGGAGGACTTCGGGCAATACCGGCTCTTCTGGTTGATTGCGAATACCCTCCTGCTGATCGTTCCCCTGGGCATCGGGCGGAGCCTGCTCTTTTTCCTGCCGCGTTCGTCGCCGGCAGAGCAGGGCGCGATCGTCAGCCAGTCCCTCCTGTACTTCACGGTCGTGAGCCTGCCCATCGCGCTCGTCCTGGCGCTGGCACCCGCGTGGCTGCCGAGGGAGATCGCGGAATTGACGGAGCCGCCGCTCGTGCTCGGGGCGTTTACGTTCGTCTGGTTGTTGTCATCACTGATCAACGTTCTGCCGAACGCCGACCGCAATATCCGTTGGCAAGCCGTCGCTATCTCGGTGTCGGCCGTTGCGCGGACCGTCATCGTCGTCGCTGTTGCCTGGATCACGAGGGACCTGCAGGCCGTGTTCCTGGCGCTGCTCGCTTTCTCGGCGCTTCAGTGCTGCCTGCTTGCCTACTACGTCATTACGCGGCATGGCCCGAACCTTTCGTGGCCGACACTGTCCGGCCTGCGTCGCCAGTTCTCGTACTCCGCGCCCTTCGGCTTGTCGGGGATTCTCGCCCGGGCGCGCCGGCAGATCGAGCAATGGATAGTCGTCGCGTTGTTCGCTACCAGTTCCCTGGCGATATTCTCGATTGCAGTCAGCTTCAACGGCCTGCTCAGCCTGTTCCGATCGTCAGTGGGCAACGTGGTGCTGCCGAAAATGAGCAAGCGCCATGCCGGCGGAGACGTTGGTCGTGCGCTGGCGCTGAACAATCGGGGAAACCTGGCGATCTGCTTCCTGATCTACCCGTTCATCGTCTTCCTCTGGGTGTTTGCCGAGCCGATGGTGAGGCTCCTGTACACGGACCAGTACATCGATGCCGTGCCGATACTTCGTGTCTATGCCGTCAACATGTTCTTCACGAGCATCGAGCTGGCCACCGTGCTCTTGATCTACGAGCAGGGCCGTTTCGTCGCAACCGTGAGTGCCAGCGTGCTCGTGTTCGCGTCGCTGCTGTCCTACTTCGGTGCGATCTACTTCGGGCTTCCGGGTGTGGCGGTGGGTGGGCTGATCGGCACGATGGTCACGCGATACGTCAATTTCCATCGCGCGGCGAAGGTGCTCGGTGTTCGCTTCTCAGAGCTCCAGGACTGGTCCACCCTTCGGCGGATGCTGGTGGCGGCCATCCTTGCCGGGCTCGCGTCAAAGACGGCGACGGCCATGGCGCCCTGGGTGCAGGGTGAGATTCTGACGCTGCTCACGGGCAGCGCGCTGCTGGGCGCAACCTACCTGTTGCTGACTTTCGCGCTGCGTTTTGCGTGGGTTCCGCTCAGCATGCTGGGAAGGAGGCCCTGGCCGGACACGGTCGCGTCATTCGATAGCCAATCCGATACGGGCCAGGGTTGATCGCTGGGCATCGCGTAGGCGCGCGTACAGGCTTTCGCACAGGGACTCGATTTCCGGCGTCAGTCGCGATTCCGCGCGGCTGACCGACCGGCTGTGGATGCTGTCGTACAGGGCTGGCTCGAAGCGGCATCCGACGAAATCGGCCACGGCTCGCATCACGTCTTGCGGCCGCTCGACGAGGTCCTCGTAGGCCAGGGGCAGGACCCGGTCGTCCGCTTCCAGCGCCTGCTCGAAATAGAGCATATTCCGGATGTACCAGAAGAGCCCGGCAGCCGCGTGCGGTGACATGTTCTCGTAGTTGAATCGGCTGATGAGTGCAACGCTTTCGGCGCTCATACCCTGCGCTTGCCAGGTGTCCATCCTTTCTCCGCGGGCGAAGGCGCTGAGATGCTCCAGGTTGTTGTTACCGAAGCGCGCGACCGCCGAGTTGGCCCGGTCCGCAGCGCGCCGGTACATCCAGATCGCACGTGCTGATTCACTCGTGGACATCAGCTCCTGCGCCCGGTGCGAGTCCGTCAGGGGTTTGAAAACGACAGCGCGGTGCCGGCTCTTCCGAATGAGCGCCTCGATGGCCGGAAGATCCCGAATTCGCCAGTCCTCCATGGCAATGGATGCCTCACCGAAGACCTCGAGTTCCAGCGACTGATTGAGGCACTTGATGAGCATGGTCGTACCGGAGCGTTGGGCACCGAGTATGAACACGGGCCGGGCATTCGGCGAATAGTCGTGGCGCAAACGCCATAGCGCTTTTCGCAGGGCGAGTTGATTCCGGTCAATGAAGCGGCGGAGTTTCGACATGAATGGTTTCGAGCCTTTCGTTGAATCTTGTTCAGTTTTCAAGCGTTGATCGTTGGCCTGATCGTTTTCGATCGCGTCGTTCCGTGTACCGTTGGTCCGACACGGCATCGGCCCGGGCGCGTTCCTCGCCCGAGCCGGGGATGGCTTTCGCAAAGCGCCCGCCGGTTTCGAGCGCCGATCGGGGTCCTGATCGAGCACGTTCCAGTAGTTCCGTGTACCGCTGGCCCGCCATGGCGTCAACCAGGGCGCGATCGTCGTCCGAGCCGAGGTCGGGGTTCGCAGAGCGCCCGCCGAACAAGCGGCCGATTGCTTCTGCCGCAACAAGGCGGCGGACGCCCGAGAACAGGCGGCGCGTCGCGCGCCTGCGGCCGAAAAAGGCCTCGACGCGGTTCACCGCGCGCATGCGCGATATCGAACCGAAGCCAGGCGACACGTTTCGGCGCGTCGTTTCCAGGTGCGGCCGCAACGGCGCCATGTCGCAGGCGAAATGTGCAGCAAAGTCGAGCTCTAGGCAACCCGTTGCCATGGCGGATTCGAATTCCCTGATCAGGACTCTGTCTCGTCCGAGTTCCGTGTCCCAGAACGTCAGGAAGTCGTCATAGTCCGATATCAATGCGACCTCGCTGCGTATGAACTCCGCGAACGTGCTGTCGCACCGACCTGTCTTCACTCGCTGTGTGTAGTCGGACAGCAGACGCGAGGCGGGCGAGCGCAGGTAGGAAAGGACCGATACGCGAAACTCCGCGAGGTAGGCACGCACAGTCCTCACGTGCTCGGGCTTCAGCCGGCTGAATGCTTCGCTGCTGATGACCGCGATCGGCAGTGTTGTGGAACGAAGCTCGTGCACGAGCGCGCGCCACACTTCGTCGGCATCCGTGTTCTCGACTTCGCCGAGCAGTGTCCATGGCAAAAGGTGATGGGCGAAATCCGGCCCGGACTTCGTCATCCAGCCGGTCGGGCGCTTCACGCGGAATGACTGGTCGACGGCGATGCGGCCGCTGCGGGGGTAGAGGACGCCTTGTTCCGCCAACGCCGTTCCCGCCCGGTGCATGAATGCCTGGATGGTCGTCGTACCCGTCTTCGGTGGTCCGACGTGAATCAGTACGTGTCTGGCCGGCATTCGATGACGTCTCACTTGTATCTGGAGGTTGGAGCTACGAATATATCGCTTTAGCTTGCAGGGAATCGACAGCCGCATGTTCCGCTGGCCTTCGCCGTGTTATCGCTTTCTGTCGGGGCCCGCGTGGAAGGCGCGAGTACTTGCGCCCGAAATTGCCCGCTCGGCGGCTATCTCCCGCGCGCTCAGTATTGTTCGGAGTCGATGGCCGGGCGATACGATCGACGACGACATCTCCCCGATCTTCCTCCTGTCGGCGGGCTGGGGATCCGGGTCGACTTTGCTGCAACGGCTGATTATGTCGGGTAAGGACGCGCTTCTTTGGGGGGAACCGTTCGATCATGCGGTGCCGATTTTCCGGTTGGCCGAGACCATTGCTCCCATCAGCGATCGCTGGCCGCGAGATCGTTACTTCGGCGACCTGCAATCGTCGGTCCCGCTGCACGATCAATGGATCGCAAACCTGGTCCCGCCGGTCCGGGTGCTGCGCCGGGCGCATCGTGAGTTTCTCGATACGTGGTTGGGAAGTGCGGCGCGCGATGCCGGCTTCCGTCGTTGGGGGCTCAAGGAAGTGCGGCTGACGGCCGACCATGCGCGATTCCTCAAGTGGCTCTTTCCGAAAGCGAAGTTCGTGTTCCTGTATCGCGATGTGGTGCATTCGTGGGCGTCGTGTCGCCACGTTCGCTGGTTCAGTGTCTGGCCGGGGTACAAGGTAGCCCGGCCCAGTGCATTTGCTCATCACTGGCGGCATCTCGTGGAAGGGTTCCTCCATTCGGCAAAGAGTCTCGATGCATTGGTCGTCCGGTACGAGGATCTGAAGGACAATGCACTGTCGCTGGAGTCCCTGGCGGCGCACCTCGAAATCGAAGCACCGGATCCCTCTGTCCTGGAGTTGCGCCTGGGCGCTCGCAGCGGGCGGCGGCCGCCGGCGACGCCGCACGAGACGGCCATCATTCGTAGCATTACGGACGAGCTCAGGGCGAAGCTGGGCTATTGCTAGGCGGGGGCTGGCGGCCGAAACCCCGAACCGGCCGCGATTCGATGGCCCGGGCGGCAATCAGGTCGCTCATTGCCAGGAACCACGCAAACAGCACGAACAGGTAGTTCTGGTAGTCCAGCAGGCTCTCTCGCAGAAATTCTATGCGCAGCTGAGAGACAAAAAAGACGGTCAGGACGATCAGCGCGAGCCGCGGCATGGCCGCCAACTGTGTGTCGGGGATACCCGAATGCCGCGTACGAATGAACCGCTCTGCCATCGCGCAGAAAAAGAATACCCAGGCGGCTGTGCCGACGATTCCCGTTGTGTACATCAGGTGCAGGAAGAGATTGTGCGGGAATCGAACGTACTCGATATCGGCGACGCGCCGTTCGCGCGTACTGATTGCCAGCTTTGGTCCATGGCCGACAATGGGTTTCTTTACGATCTCGGCCCAGGCGAGAGGCCAAACGAGTGAGCGCGTGTCGGGAATGCCGCCTTCTTCGATCTCGGTATCCTGCAAGCGCTCGAAGAGCATTCCATAGTCAGTAAAGTTGACCGCAATAATGCCCATGGCGACGAACAGCGTCGTGCCGCCAATCAGTATCTTTGCGACCCGGGCGAAACCGAGTTCTCGCCGGAATACGAACAGGAAACACAGCGTGCCAAAGATGATCGTTACGAAGCCGCCGCGATTCCCCGTCGCGATCAGGAACAGGAGATTGACGGTCACGAGCGCAATGCCGGCCCAACGCATTCTGGCGCTCGGCTTGAACAGGAAGACGAAGCTCAACAGCAGGCACTGAAACGTCAGGTACTCGGCTGTTTCAGCCGTCGCCTTGAACGGGCCGACCAGGCGCCCGTCATTTCGGATGGGGTTCAGCGAAAACTCCCGAATCCCGAAAAACGTGACTCGCTCCGAGCCGTACCAGAACTGGATGGCACAATAGATGATTACCAGCACGTTCAGGACGAGCAGGCAGCGCAGGATGAATTTCCAGTCTCCCGTTCGAAGGAGAAAGTTGTAGATCATGTAGAACAGGAGAACGTTGCTGAAGAAGCCAACCAGGTAAATGACGTGATAGGTCCTGGCGGCGGGCGGCGATTGACTGAACGACAGCAGGAAGACGAACAGAACCGCGGCCATCGGCCCGAAGAACGGGAGTCGCGTAAGCCGGTGTTGCAGCATGAACGTAAACGCCGCAACGTAAACCAGGATCGTGTTCACCGACCCATACCGGGTATCGATGATCTGGAAGGGTATCAACAGTATCAGGAAGGCGAGGCAGCTTCGTTCAGATACTCGATACAGCATCAGGAAGAAGACGATGCCCAGTACTGCGGCAACGATCATCTGGGCGTACTGCGCGTTCGTCAGGGTCAAAGCTTGGCTTCCGAACGCGAAATACGGACTGTTGCAGCCGGCTCGCCACGATCAGAGTCGGGCGCGACCGGTATGGGCGAGTCGACAGAGTAGGTAGCGATCCCGAACAGGTCGAGCACGGCCTGCACGTCGTCGAGCTGCGCCTCGTCGAGGTGCTGACGCCAGTTGTCGAGGAATCCGTACTGTACGCCTTCCTGGATGGCCTGGTAGCTGGCCTGCTGCGAGGGCTTCTGTTGCAGGGCGGCGTCGGGTTGCCGCGGCAGGCCGAGAGACTTCGTCAGTCGTGTCCATGCCGCCGCAGGCTCCATGAGCAGTGATTCGTAGTGCTCGACGGCCAGGCGTTCCGAACGTCTTGCACCCAGGAATGCGCCGTTCTCGATGCACCAGACTGCCGTGTGCTGGGCCGCAAAGGACCGCAGCGACTCCACCCGGGGAAGGATACCCGCCAGCCGGTCGCTGACCAGGGATTCCTGCGCAAGATACCTCGCGAGCAGTTCGGCGACGGCGTCCTGTTCCCATTCCTGCCCGTGACGCAGCAGTACCGATGACAGCACGGCGCAGGGGTGGCGGACGATGACAGCCGCGGGGACTGCATAGTGCTGCGCGATCCACTCGGCCATGAGATTGCCGCGAATGAACTTGACGACCGCTGGCCTGTTCCGCACAAACCCGTAGCGCTGCCAATTCCGATACAGCTTGACATACGACGCTCGCAAGTCCCGCAGTTGTCGCAAGCTACTCATCCTGGCCAGCGTCGGTCGCAGGCGGTCCGGCCGTGTCCGCAGGTTGCTCCAGGTGCGGCTTCGGTGGCCGCGCAGCGCCGAGTCCATGAACTCGACCAGGCCCGGCGCGGAAGCATCGGGCGGGACATACAGGTTTGCGAACGGCGCAGCGCCCGCAACGGTGTCCGGGTGCAGCGGCTCGAACACCGTCGCGAAGTCGTTTGCCTCGGCGAGAGCATCCTGCACCCAGGTCGTTCCACTTCGGCCGGACCCGAAGATCACGACGATCGGCGAGGGTGTCGACATCAATCGGTCACCCGGCCCGGAACCGACCACGATTCGCAATCCGAACGCGGTCTGTCCGTGGCCCACTCGAAGACCCGGAGATCCGAAGTATGTGCGAGCTGGAACTCCTGCAGCGTCGACTCGAGAAACTCCGCGATCCGTCCGCTGACGCGTGACGATTTCTGCATGGCGGGTCCGTGCACCACGATTATTCCCGAGGCGTGGCACCGTAGCACGCTCTGCAGTGTCGCGAGGTCGTCGAACACGATCCGGCCGGTGCGCGGGTCAAGGGCCCGGTGAGCGCCGCGAGGGGCGACATCTGCGAGGGTGGTGGCGTTCATTGCGTAGTCGACATCGCCCAGGTAATAGATGGCGTGCAGTGGTTGGCTTGCCACGACGACCTGGCGTTCCGCGGCCAGTTCCCGTAGCTCAGGCGCTACGGTTGCCCAATGGGTCTGGTAGCGATCCCAGTACTCCGGGGGCGATGTCGGGATGCCGAGCATCATCTTGACCGAAGTCTCGAAGGCCGGGACGGTCACCAGTGCGAAGGCGAAAACGCCGGCGACGACCAGCGCCGATACGAACGATGCCGTCCGTTGGGAAAGTGGCTTGATAGGAATGTTCGGGAGGCTTGCGCCCAGCGAGGTTGCGAGCACGCGCGCCATCGCCACTGCGGCAAGACCCCAAACGATGAACAGGAACGGAAGCGCATAGAACATGAAGCGCTCGGATCGCATGCCGCCGAACGACTGCGCAATGAACGCCACTCCGAAGATGCAGGTGCAAAAGAGCGCGACCGACGGCCTGGTCAGAAAGGCGACAATAAATGCGGCAGGTGCGAGCGCCCACAGGAAACCGAGAGTGTCGCGGTACTCGACATAATAGTAGAACATGTCGTCGTTGCTGTTCCACAGGGCCGAGTCGCCGTAGGACTGGATCAGTTGGACGAGCACATCCCGACCCAGCAAACCGACGGCAGCCAGAACAACAATCAACGCGGCTGCGATCATGATTCGCAACCCCCGGCCAGGCAGTCGATCGAGGATTGCCCGGTATCGAACCAGCAGCACCCAGAGCATCAGACCGGCCAGCCCGACCAGCGTCGTGACCTGCAGGTGGATTCCCAGTCCGATCAAAGGCGGCAGGGCGCAGGCCGCAGCGACAACTGCACGCCTGTAGCTCGAGTTGATGATCGTCCAGGTGCAGCCCGCAATCAGGAAGAAGGCGAGCGCGTGCAATCCATAGAAGCGGATGTACTGTGACAGGAAAATTGCGGTCGGAAGAAAGGCAAGGAACGCTGCCGCGGTGATGCCTTCGGCCAGGCCGACATGGCGTGAAACCCAGTAGAACACGGCGGCGACGAGCGCCGACCCGAAGACGATGCAGAGTATTCGCACTGCATCGACGCTACCGCCGGTCAGCCGGTCCACGATACCGACCAGGACCGTGAATACCCGTGCACGCCGATACTCGCCGTCCGCGATGGCGAAGGTGCCTTCCTCCGCCCACGAGTCGGCAGCCAGCAGATGGTACAGCTCGTCCGTGATGGGTTCGTGGGAGAGGTTTGCCGATCGAGCAGCAAAGGCCAGTGCGAAAATGGCCAGGGTGCCTAGAAGGACAGTCTTTCGATCCAGTGGTGGCTTTTCAGCAGAGCGTGACATGCGCGGGAGTTTCGGTGTCGTAATCGACTATTATTGATCGGGCCTGGCGGCTCCGACCGGTTTCCCGCAGCTTACAGAACAAACCAGGGCAAGGCTATTGGATAGACGGTCCTGTGCGGACCGGCTATGCTCCGGGCAAAATTTTCTCATCCCGCACAGTGTGGTGACGTGTCCAAACCGTTTATTTACATCGCAGCTCTCAGGCGGACCGGGTCGACAATGCTGTGTGAGGCGCTGACCCGACTGCCTCACTCGATGGTGTTCAACGAACCGAATCTCGGCTTCCGCAATTTTGCTGTTCGAACGACGGAAGCGGAACTCCTCGGGTCGCTCGGGATCGACCTGCGGGATTTTGTAAAGCGTTGGTCCGTCGGGCGGCGCCGGTTATTGTTATATGGAGTGCGCAAGCGCCTCATTCCCAGGATTCAACGCCACGTCGCGCAGGTCGGGATCAAGGAAATTTTTCACACCCATTGGCGACGGGTTTTGAGGATGTTTCCGGAGCACCGAATCGTCCTTACGTCGAGAGACCCGAGGGACATCTACCTGTCACTCCGGGGCCGCTACCTGAAGGGTCATGCCATCTGGACGGGTGACTTTACGCCGCGGCGGGTCGCCGATAGTTTGAACGCCGAGTTCGCGCGTCAACTGGACATGGCGCGTAGCAGCAGCGTCATGCACGTACGCTATGAAGACCTGTGTACCGAGCCTGACGCCATGACGAGGGTATTGCGCTTCGTTGGAAGCGACCTCCGCGAGGCGGGTAGCCTGGGCGAGTTCCTGCGCGGCGACGAGCGCCGCGTGTCCGAGGGTGCGATGCACGGCGGCCGGATTACCGACAAACGAGTTTCCCGGTGGCGGCAGGAGACCGGCGACATTGCCGCCGAGGCCGCCGAGGTGTTCGACCTGATGCCGGACTATTGCAAGTACTGGTCCTATGGAAAGGATGGCCCGCTCGAGCTGGGGCTGCGTATTGGTCGGGCGTAGTTGCCCGAGTCTCGGTCGCGGCGCCAGGATGCGCCCCCCAGCGCGATGGCATAAGAATCAATGAAGCGCATTGTATACATAACAGCCACGTTGCCGGCGCTGACGGTCACGTTCATCTATAACGAGATTTTTCGTCTGCGCGAACTCGGGTCCGAGATCGATACGGTTTCGATGAACACGCCGCCGGAGAACCAGATATCAGGGGCAGCGCGTCCCCTCAGAGACACCACGCTCTACCTGGACCAGGTGTCCATCGCTCTCAAGCTGCTCGGATGCGCGGCGACTGCCGTGCGCCATCCGCTGCGTTTCTGCCGGTGCATTGCACACCTGGTGACCGCGCGGCCGGTACGGTTGCCGCGAGATTTTTTCCGTAACGCTTACCACCTGCTCGAAGCGGGTTATCTCGCGCACAGCATGCGACATAAACCGCCGGATCATGTCCACAGTCACTTCATTAACGGTCCCACGACGATCGCCATGTTCACGGGCCTCCTGGTGGGGGTCCCGTACTCGTTCACCATGCATGCTTCCATGATCTGGAAAGACCCTGTCGCATTTCGAAACAAGCTCGATACGTGTTCGTTCTGTGTGTCCATTTCCGACTACAACCGGCGCTACGTGCTCGAGACTTACGGCCAACGCTACGCGTCCAGGTTCAACATCGTTCACTGCGGCATCGATCCGGGAGCGTCGATCCCGGAACGCGCCGGGAAGCAAGGGCACGGACCTTTGCGGATCCTCGGTGTAGGGCAGCTCAATGCCCGCAAGGGCTTTCATGTACTTCTCCCCGCGCTGGCCGAGCTGAAGAAGCAAGGCATTGATTTTTCTTGTATTATTGTCGGCGATGGGCCCGAGCGCCAGGCGCTCGAAAGACAGAAGACCTCACTTGGCCTCGGCGAGGAGCTGCAGCTCACAGGCGCCCGGCTGCATGAGGAGGTCAAGGCGATGCTGCCCGATGCGGACCTGTTCGTCCTGCCGTGCGTGATATCCAGCGACGGCTGGCGCGACGGCATTCCGGTGGCGCTGATGGAGGCAATGCAGGCGCGCCTCCCCGTGATCTCCACCAACATTCTCGGTCTGCCGGAGCTGATTTCCGACGGCGAAGAAGGGCTCCTGGTCCCACCCGACGATCCGATGGCGCTGCAGGCCGCCATTCGACGAATTTCCGAGGACCCGGAACTGGGTATTCGGCTCGGCGAGGCGGCCCGGCAGAAGGTCCTGCGCGAGTTCAACAACGACAAGTCGGCCGCGATGCTGCACGAGTTGATCGAGGGTGCCCGCCAGTGAGGGAATCTCGTCTCTCGTCGTCCGTCGTAATCTGTACGCTCAATCGCCCGGACGATATTCGGCGTTGTGTTGACGCGCTCGGACGACAGACAAGGCCGCCCGAGCAGGTCGTTGTGATTGACGCTGGCGATCTCCAGGATACTCGGCGGCAACTCGCACAATCCTGCGAGGAGGCAGGTATCGAGTTCAAGTACGCGAAGGACGAGCCGAGCACGACCCGGCAGCGCAACGCAGGTGCGCGGATCGCGTCCGGTTCGGTACTGTTCTTTCTCGATGACGACGTCGAAATTGCGGAGGACTACATCAGCCGCCTCATGTCATTGTACGAGAAAGACACCGAAGGTCGCATTGGAGGGATTACCGGTGTCCCCGAGCCGGCACCGGCGCCGGAGTCCGGATTCTGGAAGTGGTATCAGAGATTCTTCCTCCTTGCCGAGACACGGGCAGGTGCCCGGCCAGGAATGAAACGCTCTCACTTCCCCGTCCACGGCACCGGATTCGTGGGAGTCGACCGATGCGAGATCATGCCATCGACGGCAGTGAGCTACAGGGCGCAGGTCTTTCAAGAGTTCGAATTCGATGGAAACCTCGGCGGTTACGTAATGGCAGAGGACCTCGACCTGGCGTGGCGCGTATCGCGGGTGCACGAACTGTGGACTGATGCGGGAGCGGTGTACCGGCACAAGAAATCCGAGGTATCCCGCAACAGCCGCCGAGAAACCGAGAAGCGCCGGATCCTGTTTACGCAGTACTTTTTCCGAAAGAACATGGGCGGGTCCGTGACCTGCTGGCTGGCCCGCTGGTGGGCATTGCTGGGGATGTCGGTCCGCTACGCCTACCTGGCCGTTCGACGACGAGACAGCCAGCTCCTGCTGGGATTCCGGGACGGCATCGTCGCGGCCGCGCGAAACAAGCTGCTGTTGCCCGGCCGATTCGTGCCCGGCAGACTGGAGCACTAGACATGAAAAGGGAGGCGCCAAGCTCGCCATGAGAATCAGCGTATTTGGACTTGGATACGTGGGAACCGTGTCCGTAGGCTGCCTGGCAGGGGACGGGCATCGGGTGATTGGTGTCGACCCGAACGTGACAAAGGTCTCGATGATAAACGGGGGGCAATCGCCGATTATCGAGGACGAAATCGACGAACTCGTGGCCAACGGCGTATCAGCGGCCCTCGTCAGCGCGACGAGCGACGCAAATGAGGCCATCGCGGCCACCGAGGTCTCGCTGGTCTGTGTTGGAACGCCGAGTCTTCCGAACGGTAGCTTGAACCTCGAGTACGTCGAGAATGTCTGTCGCCAGATCGGCGCCGCACTCGGGGAAAAGTCCGAGGCGCACACGGTTGTGATTCGCAGCACCATGCTTCCCGGTTCGATGCAGGATGTCGTCATTCCCGCCCTCGAGGCGGCGTCCGGAAAGCTTGCGGGGGAGGGCTTCGTCGTGGTGAACAACCCGGAGTTCCTCCGCGAGGGAACGGCGGTCTTCGACTACCGGAATCCGCCGAAGACCGTTATCGGCGAATTGCGACCGGGCGACGGCGACAAGCTGGTCCAGCTGTATGCCGGAATCGACGCACCCATGATTCGCACGTCCATCGAAACCGCCGAAATGGTGAAGTATGTCGACAACATATGGCATGCGTTGAAGGTGGGTTTTGCAAACGAAGTCGGAAATATTGCGAAGGCGCTGGGCATTGATGGCCAGGACGTAATGAAGATTTTCTGCGCCGACGAAAAGCTCAACCTGTCGCCGTACTACCTTCGGCCCGGGTTTGCCTTTGGCGGGTCATGCTTGCCCAAGGATCTTCGCGCCATGACGTACAAGGCTAACAGGCTCGATGTCGATACGCCGATTCTAAACTCGATCCTGCCCAGCAATACGCTGCAAGTCGAACGAGCGGTCAACCGAGTGCTGGAATCCGGAAAGCGCAAGATCGGCGTCCTCGGTTTCAGCTTCAAGGATGGAACGGACGACCTTCGCGAAAGCCCGGTAGTGGAAATGATAGAACGATTGCTGGGAAAAGGGCTGGATGTGCGAATCTACGACAAGCACGTCAATCTTGCCCGGCTCGTGGGAGCAAATCGAGACTACATTCTCAATGCAATTCCGCACATCGCCCGAATCATGCAGAAGGACGTGGACTCCATTCTCGATACGTCCGAACTCGTCGTCATCGGCAACGGATCGGCCGAGTTCTCCGGTATTTCGGACCGGCTGAGACCCGGCCAGATGCTCTTCGACCTGGTGGGTGTCGCGAAACCGACGTCATCGACGCCGGCCTACGACGGAATCTGCTGGTAGCAGAAAGCTAGTAGTACGCCGGCGAGTGATCGTCGGACTTGTTCAGGATGACGCCCGCGATGTTCAGGTCGGCAACGAGGTCCTTGACCTGCTGCAGATCGGTACGGCGTGTTTCGCACTCGGCGACGATAAACAGCAGGGCATCAAGGTTCGGCGAGAAGGCCAACATGTCGTCCGCATCGAGAATTGGCGGAAAATCGAACAGGATGATGCAGTCCTGGTTGTCGGTGGTCAGGAGATGCAGCAGGTCCCGCATTCGGTGCGACGACAGCAATTCCGACGAGTTCTCGTGCGAGCCGGTGCTAGGCAGTATCAGGAGTCGCTCGATGGATGTCTTGATCACAACGTCTTCGATCGACACGTCATTCAGCAGATAGTCGGAAAGGTCATGCTTCGGCGTGATGCCGAGGTACCTGGCGATGCTGGGTCTGCGCAAATCCAGGTCGACCAGGATGACCTTCTGATTCGGTTCGCGCGCAATGCTGATAGCGGTGTTGATAGAGGTGAGCGTCTTTCCGGCGCTGGACCGCGCTGAGCTTACGCCGAGCCGGGTCCACCCGTTCGAGCGCATTCGCTGCAGGAGTCGCGTGCGGAGCATCTTGTAGGCCGAGCGGACCATGAGCGGCTGATCGTCTGTAACCACCCGGTGTTGCAGCAGCAGCTCCGGATCAATACTCACCGGAGTCGCAAGATCCCAGAACTCGTTGAAGACGGAAAAGCCGGAATTCGACGCCCTTTGCGGGCCCACGCGTCGGGGAGTGCCGGCACCATTGAGGGGGTCCGTGTACAGCGCGGTCTCGGACTGGCCGTCCCTGCCCGGACTGGTTTGCCGAGACTCCTTGGCGCGTCGCAGTGCTTCTTCTATTCGGCCCATGACTTGAATTCTATCCTGAGATCAAGGTGATCAGGTACGCGACGGCGATTGCCCCGACGACGGAAGCAGCCATCATTCCATTGACAAGTGTTCGCTTGCGCGACTCGGCTGCGGTCTCCAGGTACGGTATCACCGCGAGCGGGGGAGTATCGATCAGTTGGATGACATCCCGGGTTCCCTTGACGGTGTCGTCCAGTGCATCGAGGAACATCGCAAGAACCAGGCCAACGCCGCAGGACAGTACGAATGCCAGGAGTATGATGGCGGTACGGTTGGGCTTGTACGGTTCAAGGGGCACCTTCGCGGGTTCGACGATCGTGAAGCGATCGCCGCTTCCGCCGGCCTCCAGCTTCTGCGCCTTCTGTGCGGCATCGAGCTTCGCGAGCGCTTCATTCAGATTTGCAACAGCCGTCTGGTTGGCCCGGGTCAGGTTCTCATAGTCCCGCTCGATCGCCGGAGACATGGCAACACTGAGTTCGAGCTCCTGCAGCTTCTGCTGCAACTCATTCTTGCGCTGTTGAAGATTACGAATATTCGTCTCTTCGGCATCCATCCGAACCCGCAGTTGGCGCGCATAGGGGTCGTCGAGCAGGCTTGCCTGAGATTGCGCATTCGTCGAGGAAGCAAGCCGCGCGTCGGCAAGCTCGGCTTCGAGGTTCTCGAGCGTCCTTTGCGAGCGCAACACATCCGGATGATCGGTGGAGTACCGTTGCAGATTCTCCGCGTGCTGCGCGCGTGCCTGTTGAACGCGTTCATTCAGGGTCGCGACATAAGTGCCGGTGCCGCCAACAGCCTGACTCAGAATGTCGATCTCCTTTTGTACCTGTACCACGTCCGGATGTTCACGGCTGTACACGGAGATCAGGCGCATTTTTTCGAGCTGCAGAGCGGCTAGCTGGTCGGAAGGATTGAGAACCGGCTGGCCATTCGAGTCATACACCGTCTGAGCAGGACGCAGCTGAGCCAATTGCGATCCGAGTTCGAGCTGGCGATTGCGAGCGTCCCGGATTTCCTGGTCGAGACCATCGATCTGGCGCTCGGTTCGTTCGATCGTCTGCAGGTTGTGTCCCATCAACTCGGGGAGATTGCCGAAGTTCTCTTCCTTGAATCGTGCAAGTGCTTCGCCGGTATCACTGACTTCCTGGCGGTATCGATCGATGTCGCCCTGGATAAATGTCAATGTCTGCTCGACCTGGCTGGTTCGACTCTCGACGTTCTGCGAGATGTAGAGATTGGCCAGGTCCGCGGCGACGTCCCTGGCAGTCTGGGCATCGCGGTGATCGAACGACAACGTGAAGGAGATCGTCGCCATCATGGGCCGCCCGCTACGGGGGTTCATGACGTCGAATACCTCCGTCTGTAACAGGGTATCCGCGCGAAGCTTCTCAACGGCGACCTGCATGCCTTCCGAGCTCCGGATCTCCGGGTACAGCTGGTGCTTTTCGATCAGCGCGGCAATATTCCCCGAGGACATGACCCGGGTCCGCACTTCCTGGATCTGCTCGTCGACAAAAGAGTTGACCGTCGACTGGACGACATCCTGTGGAATGGCCTGTTGCTCGATCAGAAATCTCGAGACCGACTGGTACATTGCCGGTATGGCGTGCGCGATCACGACGCCGATCAGCGAAATGCTGACTATCGAGCTCAATACGACTACGCGGCGCCGACGCAGGACGCCGAGATAGTCGCTTAGTGTTTTCGTTTCATAGTGCACGGTGGTGTACTGTCACTGGGTTAGGGGACGACAACGACGTCGCCGCTTTGCAGCATGATGTTCTGGTCCAGATTCCGGCCGCGCTCGACGTCGCCATAGCGAAACTTGAGGGCGATCTGGCCGGACGGTGTCCGCCTCAGTATGAGGATATCGTTCAACTCCGCGAAAGGTGTCGTGCCGCCGGCCATGCTGAGTGCCTGCATTACGTCGACGCGAGGGTTCATCACGAAGGCTCCGGGATTGTTGACCTGGCCAATGACGAATATGCGGTTGCCGTTGATGGCTGTTACTGCCACGGTGACGACGGTATCGGGAATGAATCGCTCGAGGCGCTCGGTCAGGACCACGGCAATGTCATCGACCGATCGTCCGGCCGCCTGGATGTCGCCTGCCAGCGGAAACGAAAAGCCGCCGTCCGGACGAATCAGCACTTCAAGTTGAAGGTCTTCTTCTTTCCAGACGGAAATACTCAGCGTATCTCCCGGCTTGATCGTGTATTTGTCGTTGCTCGGTTGATTCTCCTGGGCATTCGCCGCGATTACCGCGGCGTGCAGGAAGAACAGTGTTGCCAGTGTTGCGATAAATCGCGGCATGGCACGAGCCTTGTGATTCGTACGGTACATACGCGCAGTGCTTCCTCTCAGGTTCTTGCAGCAAGCTCTTGTTTTCGTTGTGGCTGGCTTTCCAAGGGCGTTGCGAAACGCGCCCGGGGTATCGCCCATTATAGGAATTCGACAGAACAGTTCGCGAAAAAATTCGTGTTTATGGTAAACGGTCAAAAGTTATTGATCTGACACTGATTCTGACCAGAACGGGCGCCGGACTCAACACACGCCCGGTCACTCCGGTATCTCCGCTTCGCGCGATCGGATCGATGCCGGCTCGAACCTCGCCGGCACGTCCTGCCCCGACAATTTCGCGCGTATCTCACGGATTTTACTAGCGATATGTTCGGATTCCGCCGCGCCGGACGTGCTCGCGCCCAGGTTCACCGCCGCACGCTCGAGTTTCACGAAGGCGATCTCGAACGGCAGCATCTCGAACGACCGGGGCCTGGCTCCAGAGCCGTCAACCGCCTCGGCGAGGCGTTCCAGCGCGGTGGCGACGGCGGCGAGATCATACGCGACAACGTCGACCGGGATTCGCTCACTTTGCACCGGCTCGCCGGACAGCGCGTGCTGCCATTGCACGGTCCAGTGTCCGGGTATGTCAGCCAGAATGTCCAGTTGCCAGGTGTAGTCGCCGAGGTAGTGGCCGCTGACCGTGTCGCTCACCTGGTCCGGCCTGTGCACGGTCCAGGCGACCTCGTGATCCTCGGCGGCCCCGACGGGGATCCAGGTATCGCGCAGTGACATCCGGATGCGGCCACCCAGCGGAACGGGTCGATCGCCTGCGGTGACGCGAAGCCGCCGTTCGCCGGCGGGCAGGCGGGCCGGAAAGTTGAGCGGCCGCCAAAGATCGTCGCCGACCCGGACCTCCAAGAACGGCTCCTGTCCGCAAACGCCCCCGGCATCGGCGGCTGGAATCCACGACGCCGACAGCCAACCGCCATTGCCGGGCCCCGGCAGTGCGAACTCGATAAACCGACCGTGTTCGAGCGTGACCGGCTGGTCCAGGGACTGCGCCGCGCCCGTCCGGGACCAGCGAAGCGCCAGGGTGGGACGTCGGCGGGATCCGTCGATGCCGACATTGGCGGACCAGATCTCGAGCACGCTGCCCACGGAATCCTCGTAAGGATCGGTCAGCTTGATCAGGAACAGTACCGGCAGACGTTGCTGAACGCGTGCCTGGACATAGCTCGTCAACTGCGTGGACTGAAATGCAAGCGTCGTGCTCGCCGGATCAAATCGCGCCAATGCCAGCGGCATCGCCCCGGTGTCCGCATCCGGATGCGTGTCAGACGCGAATCCCGCACCGGCAATCGTCCAGGCTTCCTCGCCGTGGCGGGCTTCGCGCCACCACACTTCGCCGCCTGCCGGCGGACTGTTGTTGTCGTGGTGTACTCCGCCGGCGCCCGGGTTCCAATCCCGCTTGACCGCGTAGATGGCAACATCGACCGGGTAGGGCGGACCGCTTTCAAGGCTGAGTTCGACGCGGGCATCCGTGACCCGGCTGCCCGGGGGGAGTTCGATCCCGTCCCAGCGCTGGAGGTTCCTGAACAACTCGTACTCGCCGTAGGCGGGATTGCGAGCGCGCCGGCCCAGGCGAAGATGTGCCTGGCTGACCTGGTTCCAGCCCTCCTTGAAGGACCCGTCGAGGAAGCCGCGCAGGTCATTGTCTTCCATCGTATCGAAGGCGGCACTGCGAACGTACGTCGTCCAGTGCTCGCGTACAGCCCCGTCCGGTGGTCCGCCCTGGTCGTCGTCGAATTGGTCAACCCGGAGAACTCCGCACGCGGAAGACTGGTTCGAACCGTAGTCAAAATGTGCGTTTCTGCCGACCTTGCGAACCTCGTCCTCCGTCGCGAACTCGCACCCGGAAAGCGCCGCGAGCGTGGCGAGAAGGACCACCGCGCGAACGGTCTTCGAAGTCTTTGTCGGGCTCATGTGAATCATCAGCAATACATGACGTTTCGTCGCGCCGGAGAATCAAAGTCGAAGCCGAAGTAGTCGATATCTTCCTTGAACACGTCTGCAACGATCCCGATCAACTCATCGGTGTACATATCCCGGTAGTCGTACTTTCTTGCCGGGGCCTTTTTCTCGGGAAGTACGATCCACGGATCGAAGTACCGTCGCACATCCGAGCCGAGATTCTCGAGGCGCAGGCAGTCACATCGAACCTGCCCGTCGCTGTCACGAATCCATTCGAGCTGGTTGTACCAGGAGTTGAGGGGGCCCATCCACGGCTGGCCAGGGTGTGCCGGTATGTCAATGATTCGTCTCTCACGAACGAACTGCTCGAAAGTGGCGTTTCGAATGTACTGACGTCGCTCGTCATGCTCCGGCCACTTCAGGGACTGCTTTCTCGCGAAATTGTAGCGCGAAGCGGTGCGGCTCCACGGGTTGCGAATGACCGAGAAGAACTGCAGGTGCTTGCCGACGGAGTCCACGACATCGACATAGCGGTAGTGGCGCGGCTCGCTCATCGATACATCGCCTCGCCATTTGAGTGCCCACCGAACGGATGTGCCGCCATTCTTCGGAATGTGAATGAAATGATAGCGGAGGTCTCTCGGCGCCGACCGAATACGATAGGGAAGTGTCGACGCCAGCGCCAACGCCTTGTTGACCTTCTGGCCAAGGTTCGTGGTCACCTAGCCGACCTCCGAGGCCTGGTCTATTGCCTCCTGAACATCCCGTCGCCGCCTGATGTAGAACCATCCGCCGGGCAGTGTACTGAGCGTACCCGAGATGAGCGCGAGCAGGCCGACCGTGAAGGCCGATGCGCTCCCCATCACGTTGAACTGCGAAAACAGCAGCACGAGGCTGGCTTCGCGCACTCCGATCCCGCTGATTGAAATGGGCAGTAACGAGATGAACATGACAGACGGGACAATCGTCACGAAATACTTGAGCTCAGCATGTTCGCCGATCATCAGGGCTGCGACGTAGAACAGCAGGATGCGTCCGAACTGAAAGGCGATGGCAACGAACAATGCATAGGTCATTTGCCACGGACTGGTCGAGTACAGATCCAGGTAAGTGTACAGCTGGTCGAGCATCGGTCGAACTCTTGGTTCGAAGGTCCGGGGTATCAGCATGCGCAGGCCACCGCGAAGATGCGGTACGAATGCACAAACGATGAACGTGACGACAAGTGCCAGTGCAATGAGCGTGGGTGCCAGAAGGACGGGACCCAGCCCCGCCGGACCGAATACGATGCCGAGCAGCACAACCAGGACAAGGCTGACCAGGCCCAGGGCTCGGTCGACGACTACCGACGCCAACGCGCCTGGCCAATCGGACTTGGCCCTGGCAAGACTTACCGTTCGCAATGCTTCCACGCCAATGATCCCAGGGAGAACCTGGCCCAGGAAACTGGAAACAAAGGTAATGCGCGTGATCTCGTTGAGTCCGACCGACAGGTTCGTCATTCGATAAAGAATATGCCACCGGTACGCGGACATCAGTCTGAGCCCGAGATCAATGGCGAGCAGGACAGCAACCGTCCAGATCGAAATCCGCGCAAGGTCTTCCCGCAGCTCGGCGGAATCCATCGACACCAGTACGGCGACGATAAGGCCGATACTTATCGCCGCGCGAAGCCACGGTGATGCGAGCAGCTTGCGTACACGTGGCCACCACATTGCTGGACCCCTGGTTTGGGTGCTGACTGTCAGCGGCTCAGCGCTGGCGACATCTGCTGAGCCGACGTTCGCGCGGCAACTCTCGTCCTGGATGGGGCCTGATCGATTTCGGTGTTCTCATTGATGCGTTCGTGCGCAACCTGCTGCTCACGAGAAAGCAGCAGCTGGTCACCGAGGAGCAGCGCGTCGAGCTTGCTGTCTTCGAATGCCTTGATCGCCTCGGCCGCGGTATTCACGATCGGTTCCTCGTGGATATTGAAGCTCGTATTGACCAGGCTGGGTATCCCGGTGATGGCGTGATACTCGGACAGGATCCTGTAGTACGACGGGTTGTCGCTCTCGCGGATAAGCTGCGGCCTCGCCGTTCCGTCAACGTGACAAACGGCGGGCGACATGGCCTTCATCTCTTCGGTGCAGTCGAAGGTGATCGTCATGAAGCGGGCGGTTTCCTCCGCGCCGGAGATGTTCCTGTAACAGTCGTGCCTCGACTCCCAAAGCGTTACGGGTGCAAATGGCATGAACTCTGTGCGGGACAAGCGATCATTGAGCCACTTGTTCACGCCGGGATCTGTCGTCTGGTACATAATGGTGCGATTGCCTAGCGCGCGGGGGCCGTATTCCATTCTTCCCCCGCAGCGCGCGATGACTTTGCCACGGGCGAGCAGTTCCGCAACCGCTCGTTCAACGCCGGCCGGGCATACCTCGGGTGAATAGCCCGAATCAGCGATCGCCCTTTGTATGTCGGTATCGGTAGGTTCGCCGCCGAGGTAAACGTCGTCTATGACCGGCCTGTTCCGGAAACCGCAGAGTGTATTGTCGAGGAACAGGGCAGCACCGACGGCGAGGCCGTCGTCGCCCATTCCGGGATGGACGAATATCTCGTCGACGGAGTCCAGTTCGTGAATGCGTTGATTGAGTTTTACGTTCGCAAACACGCCTCCAGCCAAAGCAATCCTGCCCGATCCCGAGCGCCCGATCCAGTGGTCACAGTATGCGACGACTGATTCTTCGAGTAGCGCCTGAACGCTGGCGCTGAGATCTTCCTTTGAAAAATCGGCAGGAAGTGCCTTTCTCAGTTTCTCGATAGCGGACTGGTCAAAGCAGCGGCCGGCATTCGTGACTTGCTCGCCGTCGTACTTCACGAACTGCTTCAGTACGTCCAGGTATACCGGCTTGCCGAAGGCGGCAAGCCCGGTAATCTTGCCTTCGTGCTTGTGCGCCTTGAATCCGCAAAGGTGCGTTACGTACGAGTAGTAGTTTCCGACGGAGTCGTAGCTATCCAGCTTCTGCAGCAGTTTGAACTTGCCATCTACTACGTGGTAGACGCGCGAACACTTGCCATCGCCCGCGCCGTCCTGCGTGACGACGGTGGCGTCCGCGAACCCCGACGTAAAGTACGCCGATGCGGCATGGCACAAGTGATGATCCAGGAACTGGACCGGTGCGGTAATGTTGTAATTGTCACGTAGATGTTGTGGTAACTGGCGGTTGCGTGGCCGGGTCAACTGCCGCTTCAACGCGAAGTACACTTGCCGGGCGGCATGGCTGTTTCCGACGACCTTGGAGAATGCAGAGCCCAGAGACAGGAACCTGTCGCGCATGCCACCCTTGGATTCGCGAAAGTAGTCGTTGTACGGTTCCGCATCGGGTCGCCAGAACAGGTTCGTCGTCGCAACTGCGACGCGATCGATCTGGCTGGGGTCGACTCCTGCAATGCGCATGACTTCACCGATGCTTCGGTTCGGGAACCCCATGGACATCTTGTTCCGGTCGAGTCGCTCTTCATTTACCGCGGCAACAACCTTTCCGTCGATGGAAATTGCTGCGCCGCTTGTGAAGCTGTCAGTGATACCTAGGATGATCATTTGCTCAATTCTTTTCTTTGTCGTGGATGAGGCGCCGGAAAGGTCACGCGCTGATGCGCTGGCGTCGCCATTGCTTCGTCAAATATTGCCTGAGTCTAATCAGGCAGATACGGTCATTTTACAATAAATACAGATGACATCTCCTGCGCGAGTTTTGCATGCTCTTTCTCGCACCGTTGTGGAGACCAGTCGAACGCTTCGCACCCTTTTGAAGCCAGTTCGGTAACGGCGCCGTAGCAACTGGCGATGTCGATGCGCCGCATGAGAAGGTCCGGCAGAGTCTGCGGTGATTCGCGATGCACCAGCGTCCGCATTGTCTTGACCGGAGCATTTTCGTGTCCGGTTTCGGGGAGCCGAACCCGAAATCTCGCGGGGTCCGGGCGCGCGGGAAAATCGCCCGGTGACTCGGGGCGATGTTTCTCGTGAATCGACTCGAGTAGGTCGACGACGCGCGAAGCCGTTGAGCGCGCGGTGGTGAACTTCACTCCGGATACAGTGATCAGCTTGTCCGGCCCACCGTGATCGCCGTGATGCACGATCGTTGGTGAACTCTGAAGTGACACGGAGCCCGGCCGATTCACGGGAAGCTGTCCGGCGAATACGGCGAGAACGTCCCTCTGCGAGACGTCGAGCGACGGAATCGCGGAATTCAGCGATGTGAGTATACGGCCGACTTCACGGTCCGGAATCGAAACCGTATCGTCGCCCGCGGCCAGTGGCGCATGCCCGGTACCAACGAACAGTCGCGTACCCAGCGCATGAGCAAAAAGGACCTGGTCATCGGAGCCCGTACCCTGGACGGCAACGGCCGTATTGCCGGCTACCGGCGGCCTGTCGATGACCAGGTTCCAGGCGAGCGAGGGTTGGAACAATCTCGGCGCCCGAACGTCGAGCTGGGTGAGAACCCGGTCGACGGCGGGGCCGGCTGCATTGATGACTGTCGGCGCGTTGAAGTGGTGTACTCCACCGGAAAGCCGGTCCACGGCACGCACTCCATCGATCCTGCCGGCGTTCATCGTCAATCCGGTTGCTGCAACGTGATTCAGCGCTGATGCGCCGCCGGCACAGGCCCAGCGCAGTGTCTCTATCAGTAGCCGATGACAGTTTGGCATGACGGCGTCGTACCAGAGCGCGCCGCCGACAAGGCCGTGCTGCCGGACTCCGGGAAACAGCTTGACGACGTCAGATACCGCTAGAATCTCGCCATCGGGCAAGCGGTTTTCGTCGGAGAGCCCGTCGTTTCTATTTCGCGATAGAAGATCGTTGATCTTCAGCGCCGTGCGCAGCAGTAGCCGATTGCGCTTGAGTCCGCCGTACAGGGGCATCAGGCAGGGCAAAGGCCGGACGAGGTCCGGGAACGTGCGCATGAACCAGCTTCGTTCCGCTACCGACTCGCGAAATCTCTGAAGGTCGAGGGTCTGCAGGTAACGAAGTCCGCCGTGAAGGATCCGGAGGTTCTTGTAGCTGGTGCCGGAACCGAAGTCACTCTGTTCCAGCAGCAGGGCACGCTGACCGCGACGGGTTGCCTCGAGCAGGATCATCGACCCGTAGATGCCGCCGCCGATCACGATGACGTCATAGTCACGCGCGGCGGAGGCGGTCACGTTGCGATCGATGGAACTCATCTAGATAAGACCCTGCTCCCGGTACCAGTCTGCCGTCCGTGCCAGTCCGTCTTCCAGGGACACCTTTGGGCGGTAGCCGAGCAGGCGTTCGGCCTTTTCCGTGCTGAAGGCCCGGTCAAGCTCAAAGAACTCGACACGCCGCGGATACAGCGGCGGGCTGACGTTAATAGCACGACAGAGCTTGTCGCAAACGACGGAAGCGGCGTAGACAGGAAAGAAAGGGACGCGAAGCCTGGGGTGTGGGCGTTCCAGGACGTCGGCAATCGTATCGACCAGTTCCCGGATAGTAGTGTAACCGGGCCCGGCAATCGTGAACACTTCGCCGAGCGCGCGAGGCTCGGTCATCGCCAGGAGGAAGCCGTCAACGAGATCGTCGATGAAGGTCATGTGGTACAGGACATCGCCCTTGCCGACCATGACGAAACGACCTTTCTGTATGGGCCGAAACAGCTTGAGGAAGCGAGTGTCCCCGGGACCGTAGATGCCGACGGGCCGAACCACGGAGCCTGGCAGTCGATCACGAAAGTATTCCAGCGCAAGCAACTCGCCATCGAGCTTCGATTGCTGGTAGTGGTCTCCGGGATTGAACCGGTAATCCTCCGCGGCCGGCGGGTCCTCGATCACTCCCTGAACGCCCACCGTCGAGCAGTGCACGAACCGGGAAACACCCGCCGAGACGGAGGCATCGAGCAAGTTGCGCGTAGCCTCCACGTTGACCGCATGAAACTCACCGTGATCGACGTGCTCCGACCTGTAGGCCGCCGCGATGTGAAAGACACGCGAAATGCCCGAAAAGTGATCCTTCACGGAGCTTGGGTCACGGATGTCGACCTGGCGGCAATCGACACCCAGCTTCTCGAGCTGGCGCGTATTGCTGGTCGGTCGGACAAACGCGACGACATCTTCGCCATTCTGTACGAGGCGAGCGGCAAGCTTGCCTCCCGTGAATCCGGTAGCCCCGGTTACCAATACACTTTCATTGCTCATTTCGATTCCAGCCATTGGGTCTTCCACGCATCGAAGACTATCAGGGACCAAAGAATGTGACTGTGGTTGGCGCGACCACCCAGGTGCTCCGCTTTCAGGCGGGCAATCGTCTCCGGCCTGAAAATTCCATCACGTTGAAGTGAAGCTGCATTCGTCGCCGAATCCAGTAGTCGTCGAAACTCGGTGTTGAGCCATTGCTTTATGGGGATGCTGAAGCCCTCTTTCGGCCGGTAGACGCAATCGGCAGGAATGTAGCGCGATGCGACAGTCTTGAGGATCGATTTGGTCTGGCCGTCCCTGATCTTGAAGGCCGCCGGGCACCGAAATGCCAGGTCAACCACGTCGATATCCAGGAACGGGACGCGCGCCTCCAGCGAGACCGCCATGGACATGCGGTCGGTCTTCACCAGGCAATTGTCGACAAGATAACTGCGCGTATCGACATAGAGGCTTCGATTGAGAGGGTCCAGGTCCTCGGCCTTGGCGTACAAATCGGCGATATGCGTTCCAAGCGGGCGTTCTCGCTGCGCAATCACGTCGTCGCTGAAGAGCGCGGCGCTCATGGATTCCCCGGCGAACAGGCGCCATCGGGCATGCCCGAGATCCGCGGCATGCCGGACACCCTCCGAGAAACGCTTCAGCTTGTTGATGAGCCCCTTCTTCTTTGACTGCGGCGGAATCATATCGATCGCCGACGCGATTGCCGCGTGGCCGAGCAGGTTGGTGAGGTGAGGGTGCTTGCGCGAGATCGCGTCGGCAACGTAGGTTTCGTACCCGCCGAACAATTCGTCACCACCATCGCCGCTCAGCGCGACGGTGACATCCTCGCGCGCCAGTTTGGAAACGAGGTACGTCGGAAAGATCGAAAAGTCGCCGATAGGATCGTCCATGAAATGCATCAGGTGCCCGAACAGCTCAGCGGCGTCCGGCTTGATGATTCTCGTCGTGTGCGAGACGCCGAGATGATCAGCCACCTGCTTCGAGTACGCCAGTTCATTGTAGGAAGGATCATCGAAACCGATGCTGAATGTCCTTGCGTTGTCCATGGCCGCAACGACAAGCGATGAATCCACCCCACCACTCAGGAAGGAGCCTAGCGGTACGTCGGACACCAGTTGCCGCCTCACCGCCCGGTGCACTGCTACGTCGACTTCGTCGCAGAACTCGTTGTAGTTCATTCTCGTGTCGGTCGGCGAGAACGAGATGTCCCAGTATTGCTGTCGCGTCACGGTGCCGGCTTTGAGGTCGACGGTCAGCCGATGCCCCGGTTCCAGCTTTCTGACATCCCGGAACAGCGTCGCGGATCCCGGGACGTACTCCCACGCGAAGAATTCTCCAAGCGCGTCCAGGTCCAGACGTCGGGGTACCTGCCCACTGGCAAGGACCGCCTTGATCTCGGAACCCCAGACGATGCCGTTGTCGAGAGCGGCGAAGAACAGAGGCTTGATGCCGAGCTGGTCCCTGGCGATGAGAACGCGCTTGCGACGCATGTCGTGGAGCGCAAAGGCGAACATGCCATTCAGCTTGCGCGTGAAGTCGTCGCCATACTCCTCGTAGGCATGTACCAGGACCTCGGTATCGGAGTTCGTTGCAAAGCGATGGCCGGAGGCGATGAGATCGTCGCGAAGCTCCCGGTAGTTGTAGATTTCGCCGTTAAAGACAACGCGAATCGATTTGTCTTCGTTGAAAATGGGCTGGCTGCCGCCGCTCAAGTCAATGATGGCCAGCCGTCGCATGCCAAGTGCGACTCCGTCAGAGATGTGCAGTCCGTCCTCGTCAGGGCCCCGATGCGCGATCGAATCACACATTCGAGCAAGCGTCGGCATCGTCACGTCGAACGACGGTGACAAGGCAGCCATTCCGGCGATTCCGCACACTAGGTCAGTCGCTCCAGTACAAGCTTCATTTTGCGCACGTAGGCGGCACGCGAGTACTTCTCCTCGTAGAGAGATTGGGCATTGGCGATGCGTTCGCGGACTGCCTCGCTGTTCGTAAGAGCCTCGATGATCCCGCGCGCCATGTCGGCGGAGTCGGGTTCAACGAGGAAGCAGTCGTCGTCCGAAAGAACCTGCGTATGGGAATAGATCCGGGTGGCGACCAGCGGGATGCCGCTAGCCAGCTGTTCGTAGACTTTGAGAGGAGTATTCGTGCCGGCGGAGCGCGGGGACACGAGTACGTCGGCACGTCCGTTGTAGTACTTCGCATCGGCCTGGGGGACCCGGCCTGTGAATGTAACGGAATCGTTGATGCCCAGCCCGTCTGCCATCGATCGAAGCGCTTCAACCTGTTCTTTATCGCCGCCGATCATGAGCAGGTAGGCGTCAGGAACGTTCTTGCGAACCGTCGCGAAAGCTTCGATCAGGATGTCGAGCCCCTGGTAGCGTTCAAACGTGCCCGCGTAGACAATGAAGCGACGATCCGCCGGCAATTCGGCACGTGCGGGGCCGTCCGACCCGGCATCCGGCTTCGACGCCAGGCGTACCGGCTCGAAAATGGAGTTCTCGATGAGGAGGTGTTTCGGATCATCGCCGATCACCGACTCCACGTAGTCGGCGAGGTCCTTGCATATCGTGATCACCGCGTCTGCGGATCGGAGAGAGGTATTCTCGAGATACTCGAAAACTTTCCGGATGACTCGCGACTTGGTGAACTGGAAGTTGTCCAGCTGCTGCGGAAGGCTCGAGTGCATGTCATACAGAAGGCGGAAACGAAATACCGGCTTCAGGTAACGGCAGAAGAAGACGGATTCCTCGTGGGCGTGTACGAACGTGTAGCGTCGGCGCAGAAGCATTGCGATGGTCCACACCAGGATGAACCCGTCAAGGAAGAACTTGAGCCCGCTCGGGCCGGTCTTGATCTTCCCGAACACCCGGAAATCGGGGATCCTGACGATACGAACATTCGGGAGATCGACGTCCTCTCCCTGCCCGTAGGTCAGCAAGTCTACGTGCACACCGAGTTCCGAGAGCACGGACGTTCGGTAGTAGACGCTGAACGGGGTCCCCCGCGGAGTGAAGAACGGCTGCGGCGCTATGACCAGCGCGCGGGGTGGCTGGGTGCTGCTCATCCGAATCGATTCCGCAGCTGCATTCCGACCTGGTGGACGATGAACGGCACGATACTTTCCAGTTTGCCAAAAGTTTCTACGTGCCGGTCCGGCGACAACAGGTAGTCGCGCAGGGCAGTCGCGGGCGCACGACGATCGATCGCCGTGTTTGCCCGGCTGCCGTATCGACCGGCGGCCCCTGACTGGCTGGACCAGGGCAGCGGATCGGAGCCGGCCAGTATCGGAATATCGCGTGCCGACGCTCGTGAAAACTCGGCGGGTTGCGGCCAGGCGGACAGGCGTCCGGAGTTGTCGCCGAGGAAAAAATTACGGTCCGTGTTCTTGTCGATCAAATCGCGCACGATCTCGCCTCTGTTGCCGGTCCACTTGCCGAAGCCCCAGGGAAGAACGCAGACGGCGCCGGCCGCCTGGACCGAACGAATAACGTGGCGTATCGGCTGACCATCGAGGGGCTTTTCCAATGTGCCGAGTGCAAGGATCTCGAGGCGCTCGGACGTTACGATCTGCCGGCCCGCAATGATAGCAAGGCAGCCGCCTGTAGGCCGGGTTGCCAGTACGGCTTCGGGATCGTCCGTCGTCGACAGGCGCCACTCGCCAACCGTCTCGGAACGCTGCGCCGCAGAAAGCAGCGTCGCATAGCTGTCGACGCCCTGTGATTCGGTGAGGCACAATATGCCATCGAGCCGGCCTTCCGCGGCTTGCCCGGCATGCCGATCGAAGTTCCCGAGCGCACAACCAAGCATGTACGAGAGATCGAAGCTCTCGTGAATGTGCACGTGGGTGTCGACCAGTGTGTGCGGTCCGTATGGGTACGCGTCGGTCATTGCAGTGGCTGCAGTCCGGCAAGCATCTAAGTTATTGTTTTTTGAGCCGCAAGACTCTTGCGGATTATGCCATCGGCCCTGAGGTCATCCCATCGCCAAATTGTGAACTGTGTCACAGTTTCGCGCTCTGGTCGGTGTTTCCGTGTGGGCGACTGCCGGTCGTTCCGACATCTTCCGGCATTGCGGGAATTATGGTGAAGACACGAAATGGACTGTCGGGATTCTGATATACAATCGCCTTGGGGAACAAGGAATAACAAAGGACCGAGAGAGATGAAACTCTCCATCGTCGTACCCCTCTTCAACGAAGAAGAAAGCATAACGTCGATGCATCGCGCGATTGAGTCGGCGATGCAGGACTTCGCTGGCTCGTACGAAGTACTCTTCGTCGACGACGGCAGCTCGGATCAGACTTTCGACATCGCGTGCAAACTCGCAGAGCGTGATCCGACGCTCAAGGTCGTGCAGTTTCGCCGTAACTATGGCCAGACGCCGGCCATGGCCGCCGGCATAGACCTGGCGGAAGGGGACGTCATCGTCACGATGGACGGTGACCTTCAGAATGATCCGAGGGATATTGGCAAGTTGATCGAGGAGCTCGAGCGGGGCGCAGACATAGCAGTCGGTTGGCGCTACAAGCGGCAGGACAAGCTATTGACGCGAAAGGTGCCGTCGAGGATAGCCAATTGGTTGATCGGCAAGATAACGGGAGTGCCCATTCGCGACAATGGATGTTCGCTGAAAGCATTTCGCGCGTCAGTCATCAAGAGGATTCCGCTTTACTCGGACATGCATCGCTTCATTCCGGCGATGGCGTCGATTGCAGGTACGAAAGTGGCCGAAGTCCAGGTTCGACACCATGCTCGGCAATTCGGAGTCTCCAAGTACGGGTTGGGGCGGATCTACAAGGTTCTCATCGATCTCTTGTCGATAAAGACGATAATTTCGTTCTCCAGCCGTCCGCTTCTATGGTTTGCGTTGCTGTCCATGCCGTTCATGATCGCGTCCATCGGGTGCATACTGGCGAGCCTGCTGGCGGTTGCGAGCGGTGAATCCATGTCATTGCCCATAGCGGGAACGGGAGTTCTCCTGGGAAGCCTCGCGATGTTCCTGGTCTTCGGCGGCGCACTGGCCGAACTCGTGTACAAGACAGGCGACGTCAGGCTGGGGAAACTTGCACAGCTCACCATGGAAGTTGAATGAACAAGAAAGTGGAACTGTCCGTTGTAGTGCCCGTCCTCGGGCGCATCGACGACCTGGATGACCTCGTATCCGGTTATGTGGACGCCCTGGAAGGGCTGTCCACGGACTACGAGATGATCTTTGTCGTGGATGGAGGCGTAGACGAGGCCTTCGAGTCACTGTCGAAGATCGCGAAAGCGTCGGACAGGCTGTCCGTTGTACGGCTCGCGCGATACTTCGGCGAGGCGACGGTACTGACCGCCGGCTTCGACCAGGCGAAGGGCGACCTGGTTCTCACCTTGCCTGCCTATCACCAGGTCGAGCCCGGGTCCCTGTCCAGGCTGCTGGACGAGATTGACAGTTGCGACGTTGTCGTTGCGCGACGTTGGCCCCGGGCCGGGGGGTTCTTCGAGTCTCTGCGTCGGCGGACATTTCACATGCTGTTGAAAGTCCTGAGTGGCGAGGACTTCAATGATCTGGGCTGCGGGGTCCGGTTGTTCCGGAAGCAGGTCGTGAAAGAAGTTCACTTGTACGGCGACCAGCACAGATTCTTTCCCGTGCTTGCCGGCAGGTACGGCTTTCGAGTGAAAGAAGTTGATGTCGCTCAGTCGCCGAAGGACCACTTTCGCGGGCGCTACAGGCTCAGGGAATACCTGCACCGGCTGCTCGATATTGCGACCGTGTTTTTCCTGGTCCGGTTCACCAAGAAACCGCTTCGGTTCTTCGGGATGATCGGCAGCGCTGTCGTTGCCGTCGGAGGTGCTGTCGTACTGATCCTCGTCGTTCAGCGGCTGTTCTTCGACATCGGCCTTGCAGACCGTCCGGCCCTGCTGCTTGGATCATTGATGCTGGTTCTCGGCGTTCAGATCTTCGCGCTCGGTCTCATAGGCGAGCTCATCATCTTTACCCACGCCGGAAGCATCAAGGAATACACGATACGGACGATCGTCAGCAAGTCAGGGAATGGCGACGGAGGCGATCCGTCTGTTCGGCGATTGAAGGTAAAAGGGAGTGTATAAGTGAGTTTTTATCGTGCGATCGTCTCTGCCTTCATAGGGATCTCGCTGGTCTTCCAGGCCATCATTGCCCTTGGGCCGATAGGCGGCCTGAATATCGGCACGAAGTTCTGGCCGTTCGTCAACTACGCCATGTACAGCCGATCCTTCAAGGAAGGCGATTTCGTCGACTACTACCGGCTGCTCGAAGGCATTACCCGGTCGGGCGAGCGCATCGAAATTCCAATGGAGTCACTGGGCCTGCATCTCTGGCATTACAGGGACCTGGTGCGTGATCTCGAGAGACAACGCCCCGAGGCGCTGGACCTGGTTCTGGCTTCGCTGCCGCCCGGCATCGAGTTGGTCGAGATCGAGGTCAAGAGCTTTCCCGTCGCCGTGACCCGTAGCGGTCCGGTGGAGCAGGGCTCTATCGTGCTCGACCGGATCCCGGTCCCCGCAAAGGAGAGCAGCGAATGACGGACCTCGTCAACAAGTGGTCGAACTACTGGTTTCGCCCTGGCCGCTGCTTCGATCTTGCGCTGGTACGAATAGTCCTGGTCGGCCTGCAGTGTTATCTGCTCCTGAGCTACAGCTTCCCGTCGTTGATGTATGCCCTCAGCCTGCCGGAGTATCTCTACCAGCCCCGAGTGGTGCTGCGTGTACTGATGCCATTCGGCGTGCCGATGCCGAGTGAAACCAGCGTCCTCGTGATCTTCTGGGTCACGTTTCTCTTTGGAATCTTCTCGTTCTTCGGATTCCTTACCCGCCTGAGTCTCGCCGTGTTCGCGTTGCTGAACACGGTACTCCAGGCATTCATCTATTCTTTCGGCGATGTGCATCACCCCGAAGCAGTAATGATGTTCGCGCTGTTTGCACTCGCGCTCGGCCCAAGCGGCAGAGTGGCGAGTATCGACGCCTGGTTGCGGGCCAGGAAGCAAACCGGAAATGAAAACTCGGTCGGCCTTCTCGAGATTGAAGAGCCTGGCGCGGCCTGGCCGATTCTCTTCATACAGTGGTTCTTTCCCCTGATGTACTTGTCGGCAGTGGTCTCCAAGCTGACGCGCGGCGGCATCGAGTGGGCGAACGGCATCTCGCTTCAGTACTTCATGATTCTCGAGGCATACAAGAACGATAGCGACCTGGCCCTGTTTGTCTCGCAGTTTCACTATTTCCTGAAATTCGCGGAGTACATCGTCCTTGCATTCCAGGCGAGCTTCTTCCTGATTCTGTTCTTTCCCCGTTTGAAGTGGATTTACCTGCCACTCGGGCTGATCTTCCATCTGATTATCTATGTCACGTTGCGGGCTCCGTTTCCGCAGTGGATTGCAATGTACATCGTCTACATTCCGTGGTCGCTGGTGATCCTCTGGCTGGCTCGTAAGCGCGTGGGCCTGGCGACGTCGTCCTGACGCGTTCGTCAACCGCTGCACTGCCTACACACATGAATGACGCTTCACAGCACGACTCGAACGAGCAGGCAGGTGCCGAACCTGATGCGGTGATCGTGTATGACGGAGAATGCCCGGTGTGTTCTCGCTACGTGCGGATGATACGGCTTCGTGATTCCATCGGGACCGTCCGGTTGGTGAATGCGCGCGATGGCGGGCCGGAGGTCGATGCGATCGTGGAAAGCGGCCTCAACCTGGATGAAGGCATGGCTCTCGTCTACGGGGGGAAGACCTACCACGGAGTGGACTGCGTCAACAGGTTGGCACTGTTGTCGTCGCCATCCGGAGTCTTCAACCGGCTCAATGCGGCGGTGTTCAGATCCGCGACTGCGTCGCGTGTGTTGTACCCGGTCCTCCGCTTCGGAAGGAATACATTGCTCAAGCTCCTCGGCCGGTCGCCGCTGGATCTGAACTAGGAGCTCCGCTGTGGTTGCCCGGTTCGATGCTGCAAAATGCAATACGCATTGTACGTGCAGTACCTTCGAAGTACGGGAACCCGTGTGAACATCGAGAACAGGACTCGCAAGGGATTGTGCCCCTGATTCGTGGCGAAATAGTGTTCCATCAAACCGGCTTCTTCAATGTATCGACGAAACTCATCGATGTTCATCGCATTCAGGTTCAGGTCTTGAATCGTTTGGATATCCCGTCCCTGGATCTTGCGATGCCGACGGACGATCAGCGGTTCCATCACCAGGTGTCCCCACGGGACGGCAGCGAGCAGGGCGCCGGCGGCGCCCCAGTCCCTGAAGGCCGTTCGGCGCCGGTCATGGTCACCATAGGGGCTGTGATAGAGAGGACTGAATCCGATGAACATGCGTCCCGACGGAGAAAGGCGGTACGAAAGTTCCCGGAGCATCGTTGGTGCATCGATGATGTGCTCAAAGGCGTCTTTCGATACGACGAGATCGAAGGCCTGCCGCTCGAGTTCGCCGATTGGGGCGGAAGAGAAGCGGATCCGATCGACATAGGCGGGCAGCTCGGTGCTCACGAAATTGGCAGCGTCGCGTACGGCGCTTTCCCTGATATCGATTCCGACGACCTGTCGGGCGCCCTTCAGCCCCATCGAAATACTAAGAGCGCCATTGCCACAGCCGATCTCGAGTATCCTCTGGTCAGCAAAGCGCGGTGGGCCGCCAAACCTTTGCCAGAAGTGGTCGAACCCCGAATCAATCGACTGCCTGATCGACTCCTGCATAGTGCAGAGTCTAGCCAAATCATTTCTCACTGCGCAACGCAGGCCTGAGGAGTTCTTGCAGTGCCAGAGATTTCGCGCAAGCGCATACTTTTTATTGTTGAAAACCTGCCATCTCCCTTCGATCGACGTGTCTGGCAAGAGGCGACGACCCTGGGCGCAGCCGGGTACGACGTTTCGATAATCTGTCCCAAAGGTAAAGGGTATGAGGCCGGCTACGAGGTCATCGACGGCATTCGAATCTACCGTCACTCGTTGCCGCTCGAGGCGGATTCGGCTCTCGGGTACCTGGTCGAATATTCGAGCGCGCTTGCCTGCGAGTTCTACCTGGCATGTCGAGTCCTGTGGAAGCATGGTTTCGATGCGATCCACGCGTGCAACCCGCCGGATACGATTTTCCTCATCGGCGGATTCTTCCGCCTGTTCGGCAAGAAGTTCGTATTCGATCATCACGATATTAATCCCGAGTTGTACGAGGCGAAGTTCGGGAGGCGAGGGTTTCTCTACCGATTGATGTGCCTGCTCGAACGATGGACGTTTCGAACCGCCGACATCTCGATAGCAACCAACGAGTCCTACAGAAAAATTGCGATTGAACGTGGCGGAATGCGGGAGGAGGACGTCTACGTTGTGCGCAGCGGTCCCAAACTGGACCGGCTGAAGATCCAGGAGCCCGTGCCGCGGCTGCGAAACGGACGGCGCTACCTCGTGGGTTACGTGGGCGTCATGGGAGAACAGGAAGGAATCGACCTCTTGCTGGCAGCCGCCAGGCGGATCGTTCACGATCTTGGACGGGAAGACGTGCAGTTCGGCCTTGTCGGCGGCGGCACTTCCCTCGAAAAGCTAAAAGCGCTGTCCCGGGAACTCGAGCTCGAACCCTACGTGACCTTCACCGGTCGCGTGTCCGATGCCGACCTGCTCGACATGCTGAATACGGCCGACGTTTGTGTCAATCCGGACGTCGCCAACGAGATGAACGACAAGTCGACCATGAACAAGATCATGGAGTACATGGCCCTGGGAAAGCCTATCGTGCAGTTTGATCTGACCGAAGGCCGCTTCTCCGCGCAGGATGCTTCGTTGTATGCAAGGCATAACGACGTGGAGGATTTTGCCGACAAGATCGTGCAGCTCCTTGATGATCCGGAGGCGCGCAGACGCATGGGAGAGTTCGGGCATGCGCGAGTCGCAAACGAGTTGTCATGGGAATTCGAGGCACCGAAACTTCTTGCCGCCTACGAGGGCCTGTTCAGCGAATCACCGCGGTGAGCGATTGGCGAAATCTCGAAGCGATGCAGGTCGTCACCGACGCGAACTTCTGCCTCGGTATCGAGCGCCCGGATCGACGGTACCCCCGGGAGCGCGTCGATGTCGGGTACCAGTAGCGTATACAAGGTTGCGGGAAGGGCGCACGCGGCGCGATAGCTGATCGTCGGTGCCGGCCGCAGGTCGCCGGAGTTCCTCGAACGCCAACCTTGTACGGGATTGTCGGCACCCTGGACAAGCTCGGCGTCGAACGGCGCCTGGGAGCCGGCAATCACGCCGAAGGATTTTCCATCGGGCGAAGCGAGCCTGAAAGCGAGGTTGGCGATGCTGGAGACGGATACGTCGTCGGGGCAATGCAGGTTCGATTCCAGTCGGTGTTGTCCCTGTCCGTCGATGACGTCCGCTATCAACCAGAACCGGTCGCGTACGAACCAGACAACACGACGATGGCGGGCAGGTTCCGGCAGGCGCATATATCCGTCGTGGGACGCGTCGAAGATCTCGAGTTCGTCGCCGCGGGTTGACCAACGGTGGCAGGTGACCCGGGCAAGATTCGTCGCCCGCCGGCTGTCTATCAGGCGCGATTGGTCCTCGCCATCGATGCGAACCGTGTTGTGCGAGGCAGTTCCGCGAAAGTAGCGCCGCCACTCCCAGCTCGCATGTGTGCTGTAGACGCCGGAGTCTACGAGCCAGGGCCGGCCCATCGCGTGCAGGTCGAATGACAGGGCATCGGCATGTCCATGATGCGGGTCGAGGTCCAGGCCGAACGGGCCGGCGTCGATGACCATCTGCATGGCAGAATCCAGGGATCCGCCGCTGCGCATCAGGTAATAGCCGCCAGCCGGGAATGCCCGGCTGGTGAAGGCTGACGGGCTTCGTTCACGCCGGTCGCGGTGACACAGCCGCCAAACGGAAGCTTCATCGACAGTGGCGGGGGCAAGCACATGGGTGTCAAACCCGAAGACCTGCGGCCCGGCCACGGCCGCGGAGAATCGTGCGTAGGTGTCCGTTTCGGACGAGTCACCAAACAATGGCAGCGTGCCGTCAGGACGCCGGATCTCGTAGTCGACTTTGGCCATGCGTCGAATCCGTTCCGCCACGAAGCCGGGAATTTCTCTGCGTTGCCTGAGCATGAGCAAGTGCCACTCGAGCAGTTCGCCGGCAACGACGCGGTGGTAGTGCGTCGACATCTCCCGGTGCACGCCGTCCGTCGTGAACTGGTGGCGAATTTCGCGCCATAGGTGTTTCTCGGCTCGGCGTTTCCAGCGCCCGGATCGTGGATACTCCGGCAGCAGCAGGGCACCGAAGTGCAATGCCTTGGCCTCGAGCAGGAGGTGATTGTTGCGGGCGTTCAGCTCAAGGTTTCGATACAGGAACTCGCAATGCGTGGCGATTCCCTGCCGCAACAGTGCCCGGGTCGCGTCGTCGATCGACCGGCAATCCCGAAACAGGTGCCAGGCCCACAGCCAGCTGTTGATTCGGAATGCGACCTCGAACGGAGCGGTCCAGTTCCTGGCGCCGGGCTCGGGAGGATTGACGGCGATCCAGTCGCGTACAAGCTCCGCAAAGCGCTCCCCGTACCGGGCATCGCCGGTATAGCGCCAGGCTCGCCCGAGGTCTTCGAAAAAGCCGTGTCGATTCAGGTCCCAACGCCAGTCCGGATTGCCGGCGACATCGAGTCGCCAGTCGACCGCGCCCTCGAAGACGACCGCGTCGCGCCCCCGAAAGGAAAATTCACCGCGACAGACTGCATTCGCTCGGTCGATGGTGCACTGTCGCTCCGTTGGGGGTACCTTGCTGATAAGGTCAGCGACGTCGTCGGGTTCGAAGAGGAAGTCTGGTTCCTTGCCCTCGTTGACAGGGCGAAGCTCCGGCACGTAGTCGGGCGGCAGCAGCCGCTGGACCAGTCGAGCCATTCTCCAGCGCAGGTAGACCAGGTGATACGCGAGGCCGCGACTCAGGAAGTAGCGAAGCACTTCGGCTTTCTTGAATGTCGCGTTCAAGGGAAGCTATCGGGGATGAAGGATTCGATCAATTGAGTCAGCGTACAACTGAACGATCGATTGCGAGGAAAAGCGATTCATATAGCCGCTGTCCAACATTGCCAGGACGTTCCGGCGATACTCGGTGTTTCTCAGCATGAGCTCGCGCACCCCGTCTGCAATAGACCGTACTGACAACGGATCTGCCGCAATGCTCACGTTCTTGCCGTCAAAAAGCCCGTCTATCCCCGCATCATGGCTGTGCAAAATGGGAATACCCGCTGCAAGGGCTTCGAGATAAACCATGCCGAATGTCTCGCGCAGGCTGGGAAGTACCAGCGCCTGGTAGGCCGGCAGTCGCTCAGCGATCGTGGCCTGATCCATGTGACCCAGCATCGATACCTGTTCCGAGAAGCGCATCCGTGAAACCTGACGCCGTACGGCGCCCAAACTCTCTTCGGGCCCGCCGCCAATGATATCGAGTGCAATCGGCAGACCGGACGCATTGCAGGTGTCGACAGCCCGAAGAAGCCGTGAGAGGTTCTTCCGGCGATGATCCTTGAGGTGACAGATGGTGACAAGGCGACCGTTCGGCGATGCGGAACCGGGTCGCGAGGTCATGTTGACGATATTCGGCAGGATGATGGCTGGCGGCTCACGCAAGCCTCGCCAGGTCTGACGCAACTTGCGATGCGCCCAGGGCGCCGGAAAGAAGACCGCGGCAGCCGATTCGTAAATCGATTGGTACCAACGGCGGTAGCCTGGCTTGTAGCGAATCAGTTTCAGGTCCGTATCGCCACGAACGGTACAGCAGTAGGGCACGTTCATCGTCCTGGCAAGCTGTGCGGCGATCGGTCCCTCGAAGGTCAGCTTGTGGCCATGAATAATGTCGGGTCGAAAGGCCAGCTGGCCAATGTCAGCCGCGAGCTGGCGGCCGGCGTGATGCAGGAACCAGCGCAGGCCCAGCCCCCGGGGAAGGGCCCGGAACTTGTACGAGCGCACGTTCTCGACCTGGATCGGCGTCGCCGAGGAGAATAGATTTGATGTCCGGTTCAGGGACGCGACAAGATGCTCATGTTTGTCGGACAGGCGCACCAGCCGGGACACCGCCGCGGTCTTGTCGTCATTGACGACATCCGGGTAGTCGCAGCTTATGTGCAATATGTTGGGCATCGAGTCAGTCCAGTGCCATGGCCGGTGCCGGGGCAACAGTGACACGAGGGTCAATGTGCTACTGTCACGTCTTGGCGTCGCAAGTCTGCCGAAATCGGGCGGCTGCACGCAAGGGCGAATCCAAAGACCTGACAATCAGAGAAATGTCCAATGCGTGTTGTTGTTGTCGGTGATTTTCCCCGAAAGGCAGATGAGATCGAAGGTGGGGTGCAGGCGGTTACCACCTATCTCGTGGCCGAACTGCGCCGACTACCGGATGTGAATGTCGAAGCCGTTGCGCTGGATTCCTGGGGCGGCCCGCCGAGAACCGAAGTCCAGCGCGGTGTTCCGGTCCATTTTGTGCCGATCAGCCGATGGCCGAGCAGGCTGTCAAACTGGCAGAACGCGCGTCGGTTGGCGGCGCGGATTCGGGAACTCGAGCCCGATATCGTGCACGCGCACATCGCCAACCAGTTTGCGGCCGCCGCCCGCCGGTGTGGGGTACCCTGGGTGCTTACGGCACACGGCGTGCGGCACCGTGAAATGGCACTGCGTACCGGATTGCTGAATCGGATTCGTGGATGGGTCGTTCGGCGCGAAGAGTTCTCGCTGATGCGGGCTGCGCGGCACCTGATCTCCATCAGTCCGTTTATCACGGACGTGTTTTCCGGGGAGCTGACCGCCGATGTCGTGCATATCGACAACCCGGTCGACGAGGCCTTCTTCGAGGCGAGGCGGTCCCCTGAGGCCGGTCGTATCCTGTACGTAGGCAGACTCATCCCGCGAAAAGACATCAAGACCTTGTTGCACGCCTTCGCCGATGCACGGGATGCGTGTCCAGGATTGCGATTGCGACTCGCAGGTGAGGGGATATCCGGTCTCGAGCCGTCGGGCTACCCGGCGGAACTCATGCGTATTATCGCGGAAAGAGATCTTGCGCAATCCGTCGAGTTCCTGGGTCAGCTGGACGATTCCGCGTTGATCGGGGAATATGAAAAATGCTCCCTCATGGTCGTGTCGTCGGTGCTCGAGACCGCACCGATGGTCATCCTGCAAGCGATGGCCGCCGGTGTTCCGGTTGTCAGTACGGATGTCGGGGGAATTCGCTACCTCATACAGGATGGAGAGTCGGGTTTCCTCGTGCCGGCGCGAGACCACGCGGCCCTTGCATCGCGAATGACTTCGATCGTGAGCGACGCTGGCCTGGCACGAAACATGGGTGAGCGGTCCCGGGAAATCGCGGCTCAGCGCTTCAGGGCGCCGGATATCGCCGCGAGAACCCGGGATGTTTACTGCAAGGCGCTAAGCGTGCCTTCGTAACGGGGAGAGTCCGGGCATGGGGGGGTTCGTATTCATTCGACGTTCGGCGGGTATGGATGATGACCTTGTCGACGATGATCCGGCTGTGCAACAGATGCGGCGGCGAAAACTGGTCGTCGGCAAGGTGCTCCGGCGCGAGGAGTTTTCACTCTACCTGTATCGAAAGCGCCGCTTCTCGTCGTCGAACTCCATCGAGTTCGAAAACGGCAACTTTATCGCCGCGACGGGAACGCTCCTGTACCGGGGAATGTTCGGCGAGCGCGCGCTTTGCAGCCTGTTCGACGACTTCTGCTCGGACCAACTGAGCTTCGAGACCCTGCAAGGGCATTTTGCCGTCTGGATTTTTGTCGAGAACCGTCTGATCCTGTTCAACGACTACCAGGGACAGTATCAAGTCTACCATTCGTCCGATTATCGTCGTGTTTCCAGTTCCTTCCTGGCGGTGCTGGCCGGTTGCGATCAGATCACTCCGAGTCCGCAGGAGGTCTACGAGTACCTGGCATTTTCCATGGCCTATGGCGAACGGACCGTCGTTAAAGAGGTTTATCGCCTGGGCAGGACGCACATGGTTCAGCTGCTTCCCGGTCGCCGCGAGTACGCCAAGCAGATTCGCCTTCCGTCGAGTGGCGGAAGAACCGGCTTCGAGGAGCTGTTGGATCTCAACCACGACCGGTTGTCCCAGGTGTTCCAAACGTACGTGGACGCGTTCGGTGACGATATCAGTATCGGGCTGAGTGGCGGGTTCGACAGTCGACTCGTACTGGCTTACCTGCTGTACTGCGGCGCCAATCCGAGAATCTACGTGCAGGGGACGGAGGAATCGGCCGACGTCAAGATCGCCAGGAAAGTGGCTGCGTTCATCGGCCGACGGATAGAGCTGGACAGTGTCGGGACCGATGTCCGGTTCTCTCCGGACGAGTTTCCTGCGAGGCTTCGAGCGGCCAGCGACTATTCCGATGGATTTCTGCCGTCGGGCTTGCTGACCACCTGGATGCTGGCTGCGCCCGAGAGGTCCGACCATGTTCGGCCGGAAAAGCTGAGGCTGTACGGCATGGCCGGGGAGATGTACCGCCGCACGTTAGCATTGCCCAGTAGGCGTGTGACGTTTTCCGAGTTCTTCACGGTCCAGGCCGACAAGGTTGATGTATCTTCGTTCACGTCTCGGTTCAACAAGCGGGATTTCTACGGGCGAATCGGCGACAAGATGAAGGATGCGATGCAGCTGCAGGACAGATCGCTGACGCCGATCCAGGCGGAGATGGCCTATCCGTTCTTTCGGCTGGCATTCAATTCCGGGTGGCAGATGACCGTACAGAACGAGAGGGCACATGCGATCGTGCCGTTTGGTGAGCCGTTGCTGAGCCATGCCGCCGCCGAAATTCCGATGGAGTTTCGAAAGCTGGGCCGTATGGAGTCGGCCCTGATTGCCCGGGCGAACCCGGAAATTGCTGCAGCACCCTCAGCCTACGGGTACTCATTCAGCGATGGGCCAAGTGTCCGCGCTCGGCTGCGCGCAGCGATCAACGAGAGTATTCCAATTCGGCTCCGGCCCGCGATACATCGATACCGGGCGAGACGCTCGATGCCGCCGTCTAAGCCGTACTTCCTCGAAGACGCGTACCTTGGTGAGCTGTTCCCGGATGGGTGCCGATATGTCTCCGGACTCATCGATCTCCGCGCCGAAAGCAGCCCGGCCATACTCAGCCGGGCGTTGACGTTGGAGTTCCTGTTCAGCGGGCGCTGCGCGTCTGCCGATCACGTCTGAAGCAGCTCGGCCCCGATATCCCGGCGGTAGTGAATATCGGCAAACCGTACCTGATCGATCCTCGAGTACACCTTGCCGAGGGCACCGGCGAGCGTTTCATCCGTGCCGGCTACACCGAGTACCCTCTCTCGCGACGCGACGGTCGTCGTTTGCAGCGGGTACGTTCCGTGATGGAAGACGTGTGGCCCGGCCCGGGTGCCCTCAGTACTCGCACCATCCAGCGTGACATCCCGGTGCTCCCCGGGGACGTAGTTCTGCGTTGTCGCCATGATCGCCGCAGCATAGCCTGGACTGAAGCGCACGGAGTTGTCGTGCAGGTGACCCTTGGCGCATGCTTCGGACACGGTGAACAAGTCGCAATCGAGCAGCGGCAGCAGAACTAATGCCTCCGGATTGCCGAAACGCAGGTTGAACTCCAGGAAGCGAACGCCGTCGGCGGTGGCGATGAGGCCGGCGTAAATGATGCCGTTGAGCGCACGCCCGCTCTTGCGCATCTCATGCGCGGCACGTTCCAGGTATTCGACAACTTTGCCCGGCGCGATACCGAGGTCGTCTTCGGAGAGGGGGCCAACCGCGCCCATTCCACCGGTGTTGGGGCCCTCGTCGCGGTCGTAGCGTCGTTTGTAGTCGCGCGTTGCCATGAGCGGGACGAGTCGCCGGCCATCGGTCAGTGCAAAGAATGACGCTTCGCTCCCGTACAGGCGCTCCTCGATAAGGACCCGTGGCGCACCCGGGCCGGGAATCGGCTTCGCGAAGAAGCTTCGCACCGCGGAAATCGCCTCCTCCTGCGAACCGCAAACGACGACGCCACGGCCGTGAGTGCCCGGGCCATCGAGCTTGACTACGCATGATTCGATGCCCTGCTTTCGGAGGTGCCGGCAAGCGTCGCGAGAATCCTCGAAAGCACTCCAACTCGCCGTCGGAATGCCTGCGCTCTTCATGAGACTCTTCGAAAACGCCTTGCTGGTCTCCAGGAGTGATGCGGACTTCGTTGGCCCAAGTATGCACAGACCAGCCGCCCGGAACCGATCGACCACTCCGCTCTGGAGCGGCGAGGTTGGACCGACAATCGTGAGATCGATGTTCTCGTGCTTCGCGAACGCGAGAAGCGCATCGGTGTCGCCGAGGCCGATCGGGACATTTTCCGCGACGGAGCGGGTGCCTGCATTGCCGGGCGCCACGCAGACCCGGTCGACGCCGTCGATTGCGGCCAGGCGCCAGGCCAGCGCATGTTCGCGCGACCCGAAGCCAATTATCATCGCCGAGCGTCCCACTATTCGGATGTGTCCACAGCCGGATCCTTCCCGAGCGCCATCGGTTGCAGCCTGCAGTCACCACGACGGATCGCCTGGCGAATGTGCAGCTTGTTGCGTCGTATCTGCGCGAATTCTGCCGCGGCAGATGGCGTTTGACGTGGCCGTGACGCGGTTGCGTCACGGGGCTCGACGCAGAGCCCGGCGGTCGGTGCCATCTCTGCAACGCGAAATGATACAGAATCGGCGAACCACCTCAACAGGCCAGGGCAGCGACATGCCGGGAGGCGGGGGGAACCGGCCACGGCGAATTCACAGGTCCCGGCCAGATTGTCCGGCGGTCACGACCATCACATCGCGGTAACGTCGGAAGGGAAAGGCACAACTATGCCATCCTGAGATCGACCGGGAGCCGCAGGGATGAAGGGACGGGTCGCAGCATGACGAGGTGGTTCGGGCTTTTTTGCCTGGCGGTACTGGGTGGCTGCCTGTCGAAGCCGAAGGACCCTGGTCACGAACCGTTCTCCTCGTTCAACGGGGCATTTCACCGTGACATCGTCGTCGAGGGACTGGCGGGCAGCGCGGCAACGTCCGGCGCCGACGTGTCAGCCACGACGCCCGACGGTCAATCCATCGTCGATGGCAAGTCCGGAGCTGCAGGACACTACTCGTTGGCATTCCGTTGGGCGGACGACACGTACGCTTTGGAGTTGACGGCAAACGGGGGTATCGACCTGGTGACCGGCCGCCCACCGGAATTTGTTCTCCGCGGTGTGGTCGCTTCGGGAAAGGCCAGGGTAGTCGCAAACATCAATGCGTTTTCGACGTTAGCCGTCGAGATTGCCAGGGGTCTGAACGGCGGGTTGCGTCCGTCGAATCTCCGGGACGCCGAAGAGATTGCGGCTACTGCGCTCAACTGCGGTTTGACGACATTGGTTGCCGATGGGCCCATGACCGCCACCATTGACGGGCGAAACGCGGCGGAGCTCGGCATGGCCTCCGCTACTCTGGCCGAGATCTTCAGGCGGACCAGCGCACAACTGGTGCTTGCCGGGTTCGACGTCAGCGCGAATGAAGTCATCAGGGCGCTCGGCGCGGACCTCGTTGATGGACTTATCGAGGGCAATGGTGGTCGTGGAGCGGATCCTCTCGTCGCTGCCGTTGCCAGCGTAGTGACCGCGCAGGTCCTTGCGGAGTCCCTGAGCCATCGCCTGCGCGTCGACGGCCTCGATGCGATGGGCGCGATCGAGGCAACGATCGCCGGGATCGTCGGCAATGAACCGACGGTTCCGCTTGGCGAACTGAAGCCCGGGTTGGAGACCGTCGCGCAGTTTCGGCGATCGCTGGCGGTCGTAGCCGCCGTGTCCGATGACCCCGCGGTTCTGGGTCTGGCCGGGATCGCACGATCAATCACACCGGAAACCAGCGCAACCGAACTGCGGGCGATTCTGCCACCGGGTTTCGGGCGAGCCGTATCAAAGCTCACGATGCGTGTTGCAATGAACGACAGTGACCTCGTCGAAGCGATCAACCTGTCCGCGCGCCGCGCACACGACGGCGCGCCCAATCGACCGCCGACGATATCCGGGGAGCCGCCGAGCAGCGCGCCGGTCGGATCGACGTACGTGTTTCGACCCGCGTTCAGTGATCTCGACGGTGACGCGTTGACGTTCGGAATATCGGGCAGGCCGGCCTGGCTGGTCTTCGATTCACAATCGGGGCAGCTCTTCGGAACGCCGTCGGCTCATGATGTGGGCGTGTACAGGAAGATTACGGTCACGGTCAGCGACGGCATCGGCATCGCGACACTCGGCCCGTTCTCGATAAGTGTCGTCAACGCCGGGTCCATGCCCTCGATTGCAGGTACGCCACCCACCACTGTCGTCACCGGTAATACGTACTACTTCAGCCCGAGGGCCGATGATCCCGATGGTGACGAGCTGCAATTCCGCATCGACAACAAGCCTGCCTGGGTCAGTTTCGACGCCGGTTCCGGCATCCTCGCAGGGGTTCCCCGGGAGCACGACGTCGGCAGCTATCACGACATTCGGGTCTCGGTCTCCGACGGGGATTCGACGGCCGCGCTGGCGGCGTTCACCATTACGGTCACTTCAATTTTGCGCGAGGCCGGCGCGGTCACCGTGAGCTGGACACCGCCAACGCATAACAGCGACGGGACGATACTCGAAGATCTCGCAGGTTTCCGTGTCTACTGGCGCGCCGGATCGGCGCCATACCGCACGTCAATGCTGGTCACGAATGCGGCGGCGACGCGGGCGGTTGTCGACGACCTGGAGCCGGGGCGCTATGAGTTCGCGGTCACCGCGCTGAATTCGCACGGGCGCGAGAGCGGGCTCTCGGAGCCGGTCGAAAAAGTCGCGCGGTAGCCCGCATACCCTCAGCCAGCCGGAGGCCCGGCAGGCTACATCTGCGACTGCAGGTAGTTCTCGCGACCGACCCGCTCGATGAGCTCGAGCTGGGTCTCGAGCCAGTCGACGTGCTCCTCCTCGGAGTCGAGGATGGACTGCAGCAGATCGCGCGTCACGAAGTCCCTGAGCTGCTCGCAGTCGACGATCGCGTTCTTGAGGTCCGGGATTGCCGCCAACTCGAGGTCGAGGTCGCACCGCAGCGCTTCAGGAACATCCTCGCCGATTCGAAGCTTGCCGAGTTCCTGCAGGTTCGGCAGACCTTCCAGGAAAAGAATGCGCTCGACGAGTGAATCGGCATGCTTCATCTCGTCAATGGATTCCTTGTACTCGTACTCCCCGAGGTCGACGAATCCCCAGTCCTTGAACATCCGCGAGTGTAGAAAGTACTGGTTGATCGCCGTGAGTTCGTTTCGCAAGATGCGATTCAGGTGATCGAGAACGGCTTTCTCGCCTTTCATTGAGCTTCTCCGTCAAAAGTCCCTGCGGCGCCGAACCCGTCTCGCACGATGCGAAAGCGACGCGGTGCCCGTCGTGTCGCGATGCCAGGCCAGCGTTGATCACGACCAAGGCTGGTCGCAGTCTAGCAGAAGGAAGAATGCGCGCGCTTTCGCAAAGCCGATCGGCGTCGGTTGCTTGATCTTACGATCGCCGCCGTGCCGTCCCGGTGGTGGCGCGTACCGTAGAGACCGGTCGGGCGATCAGGCCGCGCTCGGCTGGTAGAGGCGAGGCTCGGCGGATGGGCCGGCGTCCCGCAATACGTCCATCGCGCTCTCGCGGCAGGTGCCGCATCCGGCAGCGACGCCGAGCGTCGCCTGGAGGGCCGACAGATCGCGCACGCCGCGTTGCGCCGCCGAGCGGATCTGGCTTTCCGTGATCGCGTTGCAGATGCAGACGTACATGGCAGGTCCGTCATTGATGGCTGGTAGCCGGTATTGGAGCGCAAATGAGAATGATTGTCAATACTATTACGTCACATTCCTGTCCCGCGCCGCCGGCCGGTGCGGGACGCCGCGCGGCGGCGGGGCTACACTTTCCGGCCAGGCCATCGGCCGCTACGACGCAGGTCAAACATGAAGTCATTGTTCGATGTATCCGGCAAGGTGGCCGTGGTCACCGGCGGCTCACGCGGGATTGGCGCGATGATCGCGGAGGGCTTCGTCGCGAACGGGGTCCGGACCTATATCTCGTCGCGCAAGGCGGACGCCTGCGAGGCGATGGCCGCGCAGCTCTCGTCGCAGGGCGAATGCATCCCGGTGCCCGCGGACCTGTCGTCGGCAGCAGGAATCCGGGCGCTCGCCGACACCGTTCGCGCGCGCGAGAGCAAGCTGCACGTGCTCGTCAACAATGCGGGCGCGACCTGGGGCGAGCCCATTGACAGCTTTCCCGAGGCGGGCTGGGACAAGGTGATGGACATCAACGTCAAGGGTCCGTTCTTCCTGACCCAGGCCTTGTTGCCGTTGCTGGAAGCGGCGGCGACGCCGGGCGACCCGGCGCGAATCATCAACGTGGGCTCGATCGACGGGTTGAATGTCAATCGGATGCCGACCTATTCGTACGGACCCAGCAAGGCGGCCGTGCACCACCTGACCCGGACGCTGTCGGCGCATCTCGCCGAACGCAACATTACCTGCAACGCGATTGCGCCCGGGCCGTTTCCGAGCAAGATGATGGCGCACACGCTGCAGACAATGGGCGACCGCGTTCGTGCGGGTGTTCCTCTCAAGCGAATCGGCGAGCCGGAGGACATGGCCGGCGCTGCGATCTACCTGTCGTCGCGCGCCGGTGCCTACGTCAGCGGCGTCGTGCTCCCTGTCGACGGGGGCATCGTTGCGGCCGCCAGGACCCTCTAGGAATTCGGAGCGGCCCGACGACGATTGTGATCCAGCTACTGCAAACTCCTTCCGTGTCGTGGCAACATGGACGTCCACTTCGGCAGCGCCAAGGGAATGCCGCTCGTGAGTGAAAACAGCCGCACATTGCTCATCGTCGAAGACGACCCCGGCCTGCTCAGCCAGCTGAAATGGTGCTTTGAAGACTACGACGTGTGCACCGCGGAGGACCGCCAATCCGCAATTGCCGAGTTGCGCCGGCGCGAGCCGATGGTCGTCCTGCAGGACCTCGGATTGCCGCCGCGCCCTGAGGGCGTCGAGGAAGGGCTCGCGACGCTTGCCGAGACGTTGCGCCTCGCGCCCCACACCAAGGTCATCGTCGTAACCGGGAATGGCGACCAGGAAAACGCGCTGACGGCCGTGGGGCAGGGCGCCTACGACTTTTACGAGAAGCCCGTCGATACCGAGACGCTGAAGCTGCTCGTGGACCGCGCGTTCACGATCGCGGAACTGGAGGCGGAGAATCGCCGTCTGCAGAGCAAGGTGAACGAATCGCCGCTCGACGGCATTGTCGCGGCCAGCGAGGCGATGCTGGCCGTCTGCCGCATGATCGAAAAAGTGGCGCCTACCGACGTGACAACCTTGTTGCTGGGCGAGTCGGGTACCGGCAAGGAACTGCTTGCCCGTGCACTGCATCGTCTCAGCCCGCGTGCCGGCGGTGCCTTTGTGGCGATCAATTGCGCAGCGATCCCTGAGAACCTGCTTGAATCGGAGCTGTTCGGCCATGAGAAGGGCGCCTTCACAGGCGCACACAAGCAGACGATCGGCAAGGTCGAGGTCGCCAATGGTGGCACGTTGTTCCTGGACGAGATCGGTGACATGCCGATGCCCTTGCAGGCGAAGTTGCTACGGTTCCTGCAGGAACGTGTCATCGAGCGCATCGGCGGGCGCCAGGAGATTCCGGTCGATGTTCGCGTTGTGTGCGCGACGAACCAGAAGCCGGACGACCTCATCGCACAGGGGTTGTTTCGCGAGGACCTCTACTACCGGATAGCGGAAATTACCATCAACATCCCACCCTACCGCGAACGGGAGGAAGGTCGGCTGATCCTCGCGAGGACCTTGCTCCAGAAGTACTGCGAGAAGCAAAAGCGCTCGCTGAACGGTTTCAGCGAGGACGCCGTTCGCGCGATCGAGTCGTATTCCTGGCCGGGCAACGTGCGCGAGCTCGAGAACAAGATCAAGGGCGCCGTGATCATGGCCGAAGGCAAATTGGTCACGGCTGCCGACCTCGGCATCAGTGCGGTTGATGCCGAAGATGAGTCGCTCAACCTTCGGGAAGTGCGCCAGCGTGCGGAGTCGAAGGCAATCCGCGTAGCGCTCACGCGAAGTTTCGGCAATATCTCGAGAGCTGCTGAGCTGTTAGGCATCACACGGCCGACGCTGTACGACCTCATGAACAAGTACGGCCTGTCCGCGGAAGGGTATTCGAAAAAGACGGCGTCGTAGCGCCCGCACCGCGGGTGTACTGTCAAAAAAAAGGTGTCAAAAAAAAGGTGTCAGGTTTATTTTTCTCTTTTCTGAAAAATAAACCTGACACCTTTTTTAAAAATAAACCTGACACCTTTTTTTGGTTTATTTTTTTATCGGGACTTGAACTGGTCCGGGTTCAGGTCGTGCCGCGACAATAGCTTGTAGAAGTCGGTTCGGTTGCGCTTCGCGAGGCGTGCGGCCTGGCTGACGTTGCCCTGCGTGATCTGCAGGATCTGTGAGAGGTAGTTGCGGGTAAACTCGTCGCGCGCATCACTGAACGACAACAACTTGCCGCCATGCTCGCCGAGGCTCTGCTTGACCAGTTCCGCGCTGATGACCGGTGAGCGTGACAATGCGACGTTCTGACGGACGATGTTGGAGAGCTGCCGGATGTTGCCGGGCCATTCGGCCGTGACGAGCATCTCGACCGCCTCCGGTGCGTACACCTTGCGCTCCTGTCCGGCCTCACGGGCGATCGTTTGCAGAAAATGCGCAACGAGCAGCGGAATGTCCTCGCGGCGGCCGTCGAGCGTCGGCAAGCGGATGTTGACCACGTTGAGCCGGTAATAGAGGTCTTCGCGGAAGCGCCCCTGTTTCATGAGTTCCTGGAGGTCCCGGTGCGTCGCCGATATTACGCGGACGTCGATGTCGATCGCGTCGGTGCTGCCGACGGGCCTCACCTGGTTCTCTTGCAGGACGCGTAGAAGTTTCACCTGCAACCGCATCGGCATGTCGCCGATCTCGTCGAGCAGCAAGGTGCCGCCCTGGGCCGCCTGGAACAGGCCCTTGTGGCTGCGAGTCGCGCCGGTGAACGCGCCTTTCTCGTGGCCGAACAGTTCGGATTCGAGCAGGTTTTCCGCCATTGCCGAACAATTGATTGCGACGAACGGTTGTCCGCGGCGCGGGCTCGCGTTATGGACTGCCTGCGCGAGAAGTTCCTTGCCGGTTCCGGATTCGCCGGTGATCAATACGCGCGCATCCGTCGCGGCGACCATCTTCGCCTGGTTCAACACCTCTTTCATGGTGTGGTTTCGCGTGATGATGCCGCGTGCCCAGTCCTCGTCGACTTCGACCGAACCGGAGACCTTCATCGCCTTCTCGACGGTGGTCATCAGTTCTTCCTTGTCGATCGGCTTCGTCAAGAAGCCGAACGCGCCGCTCTGCGTGGCGGCGACCGCGTCCGGAATGGTGCCGTGCGCGGTGATGATCACCACGCGCAGCCCTGGCGAGCGCGACTGGAGTTCCTTGAGGAGACCAATGCCGTCCATCTTGTCCATGCGAAGGTCGGTGATGACAAGATCCGGCGCGAAGCGGGAGAGGATGGCGAGCGCATCCTGCGCGCTGTCGACGGCCTCGACCTCGTAGCCTTCCGCGCGCAGCCTGATCGACAGCAGCCGCAACAGGCCCGGGTCGTCATCGACCAGGAGAATTTTTCCGTTGGATCTGGCAGCCATTAGGGGGAGAAGCGCGTACTTTCACACGGTCTGCAAGGGTAGACCGTCAGCCACGCCGGGGCAAGTAAATCGTTAAAAAACAAGACGTTTGTCGCCAAAGAGCGACGTCTTTACTGGCCCTGCTCGCGAATCGATTGTTCGATCGAGGTGATGGCCTCGAGCTTTTCCTCGGCATCCGTCAGTTCGGCACGCAGGCGCCGGTTCTCGGCCTCGACCGTCGCCAGACGCTGCGCAAGCGCCTGCTCCTCGGTTCGGTCCGGCCGGGAACTCGCCTCCCGCAGTCGGCGCGTCTCCGACTCGATGACGAGCCGGTCTTCCACGGCGTTCAGGTAAATGTGAGCGAGGGCGACCTCCGACGGCGTCAGGAGCGCCGACTGGGACAGGATTTCGCGCAACAGGCTCTGCGCCCGCTGCAGGTCGGTCTGTGAGTGACCGGGTGTCGCCATCACCAGGGCAAACCGCAGGTTCGTCGACGGGTCCGGTGTCAGCGTTGCCGCCGATTCGGCGTCCGCGAAAATCTCGACCTGCGTGGCCGGGTCGCCCGTCGCCAGGAGGTCGAGTTCCCGCAGGTAGTCGTCGGCGCTCGGCGCACCGGGCGTGACGGGCTGGTTTCCCGGGCCGCTGCTGCCGCCCGGCGTTACCCGGTCCAGCCAGCTGCCGGTCGACCCGCAGGCCGCGAGACACAGCGCTGCGGCCGCGAGCGCGGCGGAGCGAACCGGCAAGTTGTGTCGACGACTATTCATTGGCTGCCAGCTTTTCCGTTCGGACCACCTGTTTTTGCTGCGGGACGCTCACGCGAAAATGTGCGCCCGGAAACTCGCCCGTGTCGAGCAATTCGACCGAACCGTTATGCGCCTGGATGCACTCCAGCACCACCGACAATCCGATTCCGGTCCCGGCGACCTGGCCGCCTTGTTCGCGGCGGCCCTGGAAGAACGCATCGAAGATACGCGGGCGTTCATCTTCCGGGATTCCGGGGCCCGTGTCTGCGAATTCGATAACAAAACCGCCCGGCACCGCCCCGGCGCGAATCGTGACAAAGCCGCCCTTGGGCGTGAATTTAACCGAATTGGACAAAAAATTGTCCAGGACGGTGCGAAGTTTGTCCCGGTCCGCGTTCACGACGATGTCCTCGACATCGAGGCGAAGCTGGATTTGCGCGGCCTTCAGCGCCAGCCGCTGCTCCCTCGCGACAGAGATCACAAGGGCGCGCAACGGAAAGTCGGACAGGGAGAGGACCTCGTTCTTCGTCTGCCACGCGCTGAAACTGAGCAGGTTTTCGATGAGCTGGAGCAGCTTCAGGCCGTTTAGTCGCAGGATGTCCGCGACTTCACGCTGACCCGGGTCGAGATCGCCGAGCGTGCCGTCCAGCAACAACTCCGTGCCTTCGCGGATATTGGCGAGCGGCGTCTTGAGTTCGTGCGACATGTGGCGCAGGAAGCGGTTTTTTTCCTGCGCGAGTTCCAGCAAGCGTACGCGCAGCCACTCGAGCTGGCGACCGAGCTTTTCGAGATCCTGCGGCCCTTCGACGACGATCGGCTTGGAAAAGCCGCTGCGTCCGAGCTGCTCGATGGCATTGTCGATCTGCCGGATGGGCCGGGCGACCAGCAGGATGAAGAACAGCACGATGATGATGGTTCCGGGAACCAGCGCCGCGACCTGCCAGGCCGAGATGCGTTGTGCTTCCCGGGTGCTGGACTGCAGCGCGACCAGCATGCTGTCCACGTAGTCGCTGAGTTGCCGTGTCAGGCGCGACACGTTTGCCTTGATTTCCGCGAAGCGGGCGACGATCTCCTGGGACTCGACAGTACCGATTTCCTGTCCCGTGATCGCATCGACGATCGCGCGCGATTCGCTGTCCACGGCGTCGAGCAAGGGTGTCGCCCCGGCCGCATCGGCCAGCGGGCGCATCTTCAGCAGGCGCTGCTGAATCGTTTCGAGATCCTGCCTGACGAGCTGACGGGTGTCGTTGTTGCGCAACACGACATACTGGCGCGTTACCCGCTCGAGGGAGCCGACGTGCTCAGCAAGGAGACGGTTGTTCTCAGCCGCGGTAACGCCGGTATTGACGAGCGCCTCGCCTTCCTCCGCCACGCGGTCCAGGCTCCAGAGCGCCCAGAGCACCGAGAACAACAGCGGCAACGTCACGAGGCCGAAGCCGACCAGAATCAGGCCATTCAGGGATCTCGGGCGGCGGAATGTCATGCGCGGAGTCTACCACCCGTGCCGGCTCTAAAGACGCGTCAGGCCGCCCAGTAGGCCGTCGGGTCGCGCGCCGCGATCTTGCGTTCCCAGGCAAGCGCCGTTTCCACGATCACGTCGAGGTTGTCGAAGCGCGGCGACCAATCCAGGGTCTGTCGAATCCGGTCTGCCACGGCGACGAGTTCGGGCGGATCGCCCGCCCGTCGTGCTTCCTCGCGAATCACGAGTGGCGCCTTGTTGGCGTGCTCGACGGCGCGCAGCACGTCGCGCACGCTGTAGCCGTGTCCGTAGCCGCAATTCAGTATCGTGGAAGTCCCGCCGCCGCGAAGGTAGTCGAGTGCCGCCAGGTGCGCAGACGCGAGGTCTTCGACGTGGATGTAGTCGCGGAGCCCGGTGCCATCCGGCGTGGGGTAATCCGTGCCGAATATCGAAACGTGCGGGCGCCTGCCGACTGCCGCCTCGCAGGCGACCTTGACCAGCAGCGTCGCGTTCGGCGTCGACTGGCCGATCGTTCCGCTCGGTTCGCACCCCGCCACATTGAAGTAGCGCAGCGACACGTAGCTTGGGCCGCCGGCGTCGGCCAGGTCACGCAGCATCCACTCGGTCATCAGCTTGGACGTGCCGTAAGGGTTGATGGGCGACGTTTCCGTCGACTCGTCCGCCTTGCCGGTTGCAAGAATCCCGTAGACCGCGGCCGTGGACGAGAATACGACGTGGCGGACACCGTGCCGATTTGCGACGTCGAGCAGCGTGCGGCTGTTAGCGGTGTTGTTCAGGTAGTACTTGAGCGGGCGCGCGACGGACTCGGGCACGACCGTGTGCGCGGCGAAGTGCATGACCGTGTCGATGTCGTACTTTGCGAACAGGGACTCCAGCAATGCCTCGTCGCCGGTATCGCCGACGACCAGTTCACCACTGGTGACGGCTTCGCGAAAACCGGTGCTCAGGTTGTCCAAGGTGACCACCGTCTCGCCCCTTTCCCCGAGTTGCCTCAGTACGTGGCTGCCGATGTAACCGGCGCCGCCGGTCAGAAGTATCGTCTTGGTTTTCATCGAGTTTTTTTCCGACTTTGCGCAGCTCCGAAGCGTCGTCGAGCCGCTGCCCTGAACTTTGACCGGCCAAGTCTATCAATACCCATCGGGCATTTTCGGACCTGCATCGCACAAAAAGGTGTCGATTCGGTCACGGCAATGTGAACCACGTTTTGGGCGGGTTCATATTCGGCGGTTATCATCCGGGGTCGGCCACCTGGCAGTGGCCGGTTTTGAGGAGAGCCAATGCACGAGGTGCGTTCGCAGGGAAGGCCGCCGGTGGCGGTTGCCGGCAAGGCGGGTTCGTCTGTCCTGGTCATGGCCATGCTGGTCCTCGGCGCTTGTGGCGGAGGCGGCGGTGGTGGTGACGATGTCCCGACGCCGCCGGCGAACCGGGCGCCGGTCGCTCACGCCGGTGCCGACCAGACTGTCGCCGAGAATACCGTGGTGTCGCTGGACGGCAGCCTGAGCAGCGACCCGGATACCGGTGACACGCTGACGTACGCGTGGACCCAGACATCGGGGCCCGCCGTCACCCTCGACAATGCCGGTGGTGCGGCGCCAACGTTCACGGCGCCGGACGTGGCCGCAGGCACGCCGGAAGCGCTGGTCTTCGAGCTCTCCGTCAGCGACGGTGCGTTGTCGAGTACCGACACGGTAACGATCAATGTCCAGGAAGGCCAGGCGACCGTCACGATCTCGGGGCGCGTGAATTACGAGTTCGTGCCGCCCAATCCCGGGTGCAGCGGCCTGAATTTCGCCGGCACCGTTGCCAGGCCGATCCGCGCGGCGACCGTTCAGATCATCGACGACGCGGCGGGTACCGTCATCGCGTCGACGACGTCGAACGATGTCGGGGATTACTCGATCGCGAATATCCCGGCGCTGACGATGGTCAGGCTCCGCGTCCGGGCCGAATTGAAGCGCAGCGGCAGCCCGAGCTGGGACGTCGAGATTCGCGACAATTACGACGACTCGGGCAGCCCGCCGCCGCTGCAGCAGCGACCGCTCTACGTCGTCGACAGCGCCGCCTTCAATGCCGGCGGCGCGGACCAGACACGCAACCTGACCGCACCGACCGGCTGGGGCGTTACGAGCTACACCGGCAATCGCGCGGCCGCGCCATTCTCGATCCTGGACGCGATCTATTCCGGCATGCAGCTCGTACTGACGGTCAGCCCCGGCGCGACGTTCGACCCGCTCGACGCCTACTGGAGCGTCAACAACACGTCCGACAATGGGGATATCAATCTCGGCGAGCTCGGCTCGTCGTTTTACTCGAGCGACCCGGAAGGGGATTCTGTCCGCAACCCGTCGCTGTTCCTGCTGGGCGATGCAAGCAATGACACCGAGGAATTCGACCAGAACGTCGTCGCCCACGAGTGGGGACATTATTTCGAGGATTCGTTTTCACGTTCCGATTCCATCGGCGGGGCGCATGCCCTCGGCGATTCGCTCGATGCGCGCGTCGCTTTCGGCGAAGGCTGGGCCACGGCACTGGCGGCCATGGCGCTGGCGGAACCGCAATACTGCGACACGGGCGCGGCGGGCAGCGGGAACGGCTTCGGCATCAATGCCGAGAGCAGCAACTTCGGTCCGCAGGGTTGGTTCAACGAGGTCTCGGTCGTCACGTTGCTGTGGGACCTGTACGACGACAACGACGAGGGGAATGACGCGGGCTCCCTCGGTTTTGCGCCGATTTTTGCCACGATGACCGGGCCGCAGGCCAGCACGGCGGCGTTTACCAGCGTGTTCAGTTTTGCCGCCGAGTTGCGTTCGATGCTGGACAGTACCGACCAGGCATTCCTCGACGCGCAGCTCACGCGTGAGAACATTACGCCGACGGTGATCGATATCTGGGGCGACACGGAAACCAACGACATCGGTGGCGGCCGTGACGTGCTGCCCCTGTACACGGATCACGTGGCAGACGGCAGCGTGCTGAACGTCTGCACGAACAGCGACTACGACCGGCCGGACCGCACCGGCAACAAGCTGGCCGAACACCGGTTCCTGCGCCTGACCGTGCCGGCGACCGATACCTACGACGTGCTGGTCGAGACGACGACGCCGACGCCGCCGACAGCCGATCCAGACGACCGCGACCAGAGCGATCCCGACGTCTACATTTACGGCAACGGGACCTTCGTCGCATTCGGCAACAGCCCGGATGAAAACATCGAGGCCTTCCCGACGCAGCTTCCGCTGCAGGCAGGTACCACCTACGTCGTCGACATCGAGGAATGGCGGTTCAGCGATGCGGACGGCGCGCCATCGAGTTATCCGCAACAGATTTGCTTCGATGTATCCTTTACGCAGACACCCTGACGTCCACGGGAACCGAATCATGCGCTTTCATTGCATCAAGACCCTTGCCGCGACGGCATTCCTCGCCGCCGGATGCAGCCCGCCGGGCAGTGACGGGCAGCCGGCGGCCGCCGATAGCCCGGCACCGCCGCCCGACGTCACGTTCATACCCGCGGACGACGCCGCGGAGACCGCCAAAGTATCCGGACCGGTGTCCATCGCGTACCGGATCATCGGCCAGCCCGTCGTCGGCCAGCCGCTCGCGATCGATCTCGCGGTGACGTCGTCGCTGGGCCGTCAGCCGGTGCGCCTCGACTACCGGATCGTCGACACCTCGGCCCTGCGGCTCGGCGACGCGCAGACCGCGTTTGCCACCATTGCCGCGAGTTCGGCAGACGTCACCACCGGCGAGCAGCAGGTGACGGTCGTGCCGATGCGCGATGGCCGCCTGTACCTGAACGTCGCGGCGACGGTCGACACGGCCGAGGGCAGCATGTCCACGGTCACGGCAATTCCCATCCAGGTGGGCGACCTGCGCCGGGAACCCGTGAGCAATGGCGTGATCACGACGGACGAGGACGGCAACGCGATTCGCGTGCTGGGCGGCGAGGAGCGCTAGCCGCTTTTCTTATGTAAAAGACCTGAGACCGAATCTCCGAATTGGGCTACAAGTTGCTGATTCCTCGTTCACGAGGCGTCGTGTTAGGGAAAGTTTTCCCAATTTTTTTTCCAAAACATGCGGCGTTTCACAGACGCTAAATTACGCATTGTCTATCGTTTACCGTCGGTAGACCGGGTTCCGCTCGCAGGCGCGTGCCCGGCCGGCTCGCAGGCAAAGAGCGGTGGCGTTCGACGCATGGACAAGAAGCTCAGGGACAGGATCCGGCAAGTAACAGCAAGCGATGATGCTCGCAAGGCGGACTTCATCGAGTTGTTGCGTCTTGTCGATGCGCACTACGACCGCATCGAAGCGACGATCACCCAGTCCGTGAACACCCAGGCGTTCGCCGCAACGCGCACGCCGGTCGATGCCGTTTTCGACAGCGTGACCGAGGCGCTGTTCTCCGTCGGCAGCAATGGCGCGATCCGGGTCTGCAACAAGATCTGCTCCCGGTACTTCGGGATTCCGAAAGAAGAATTGATCGGCATGCCGCTTGTCGACCTGATTCCCGATGTCGCCGACACAACGATCGGCGACTTTCTCGAACCGTTCATGGCTGACCTCGACGACACGCACGTCGAAACCAGCGGTGGCGAGGTCCGCGCGCGCCGCCGCGACGGCGGGTCGTTCTTCGCCGAAATCAACGCCAGCAGTCTCGACACCGACGATGGCCGTGTCTACGTGATCAGCCTTCGCGACGTCACGCAGCGCCGCGAAGCGGAGATCGCCCTCAAGGAGAACGAGGAGCGCTACCGTGCCCTGGTCGAGCACGCGCCGGAAGCCATCATCGTGTTCGACGTCGAGAACAACAAGTTCATCGACGTGAACGACAAGGCCTGCGAACTCTTCAACCTGTCCAGGACGCGCCTCCTGACCATCGGCCCGGAGGCCATCAGCCCGAAGACGCAACCGGACGGCACGCCGTCGTTCGGGGTGCGCCGCGGCCTCGTCGAACGCGCGCTGAACGGCGAGCACCCGACCTTCGAATGGCTGCACCGGGATTCCACGGGGCGCGAGTTCCCCTGCGAGGTGCGATTCAGCCGGATGCCGTCGCGCGGCCAGTCACTGCTGCGCGTGTCCATTACGGATATCGAGGAGCGCAAGCGCAGCGAAACGCTGGCGTTCGCGCAGAACAAGATCCTCGAAATGATTGCCTCGAGCAGCCCCTATGACCAGACGCTGCGCGCGATCTGTCGATTCGTCGAACGTATCGGGCAGGGTCTGACCGCGGCGATCATGACGCTCGATGCCGACGCGAGCACGCTGACGCTCGAACAGGCGCCGGGCATGCCGGATGCGCTGTGCCTGCGGCTCGACTTTGTCCCGGTTGCCATCGGCGGGATCACCTGCGGGAAAGCGGCGCACCGTGGCAAGGATACGATCTCGGCCGACATCGCGAGCGAACCGGGCTGGAGCGACTACCTCGACGACGCCGAGGCCCACGGTATCGGCGCGGCCTGGTCCTTCATCATCAGCGGCGAGGCCGGGCGGGCCATCGGGACGCTCGACGTGTATTCGCGGCAGGCGCGGGAGCCGGACCCGGACGAACTGGACAAGTTGAGCCGAATGGCGCGCCTGGCCGGTATCGCGATCAAGCGGCAGAAAGACGAGGAGCGCCTGCGCAGCAGCGAGGCGCGCTATCGCGGCCTGTTCGAGAACGTCATCGACGGCGTCTACATCGCGTCGCGTGAAGGCGACATCATCGCCGCCAACCCGGCCTTGGTGGAAATGCTCGGGTACTCGAGCGTCGACGAGATCAAGGCCCTGGGGCGTACGACGATACTCTACGTCAACCCGATCGACCGCGAGCGCGTCTTCGCGCGGCTCGAAGCGGAGGGAATCGTCAAGAACTTCGAGTACCGCCTGCGGCGAAAGGACGGCAGCGAGATCGTGGTGCTCGAGAATGCTCGTGCCGTTTACGACGACGACGGCAACATCGTCGCGCACGAAGGCACCATCACGGACATCACGGACCGCAAGGTCGCAGAGACGCGCATCTTCGAGGAGAAAGAGCGGGCCCAGGTCACGCTGCAGTCGATCGGTGACGGCGTCATCACGACGGATGCGGAGGGGCTCGTCGACTACATCAACCCGGTCGCGCAGGACCTGACCGGGCTGGACCTCCGGAGCGCGCGTGGCAGGCCCGTCACCGAGATCATGACGATCATCAACGAGCACACGCGCGCAACGGTCGAAAACCCGGTCATGCGATGCCTGAAGGACGGGCGTGTCGTGACGCTGGCCGAGAACTCGCTCCTCATTACGCACAAGGGCGAAGAGGTACCGATCCAGGATTCGGCGGCGCCGATCCGGGACCGCATCGGCAATATCATCGGCTCCGTCATGGTGTTCCACGACACCAGCAAGGAATCGCGCCTGTTCCGGCAGCTGTCCTACCAGGCGGCACACGACGCGCTGACGGGGCTGATCAATCGCCGCGAGTTCGAAAACCGCGTTGCGGCGAGCTTCGATGCGCTGAAGAAGGATGCGCAGCAGTCGCACGCGCTGCTGTACCTCGACCTCGACCAGTTCAAGGTGGTCAACGATACTTTCGGCCATGCCGCGGGCGACGAGCTGCTGCGCCGCGTGTCCGAGACGGTCCAGGGCCAGATCCGGTCCAGCGACGTGTTCGCGCGCCTCGGCGGAGACGAGTTCGGCATCCTGCTCGAGCGTTGCAGCGAGCAACAGGCGATGGATGTCGCCGAGTCCATCCGCAACGCGATCGAGGCCTATCGCTTTGCCTGGCAGGACGCGTTTGCCGCCGTGCGGGTGTCCATCGGGGTCGTCATGGTGACCTCGGAGCTCCGGGACGTGGCCACGCTGATGAGCTCGGCGGACGTCGCCTGCTATTCCGCGAAGGACCAGGGCCGCAACCAGGTTCACCTGTACCGCGGCAGCGACGCGACGGTACGGCACGAGGAAATGAAGTGGGTATCGCGCATCACGAGCGCGGTCGAGGACGAGCGGCTCGAGCTCTTTTACCAGCCGATCATCGGCATCAACGACCGGCACAACACCGTTCGCGGCCACTACGAGCTTTTGCTTCGAATGCGCGATGAGAACGGCTCGCTGGTCAGCCCCGACCAGTTCATTCCGGCCGCGGAACGCTACAACCTGATGTCCACGCTCGATCGCTGGGTAATCCACAAGGCATTGTCTGAACTGGCCGATCGCAGCGGCGACGTTGACGCACGTTACACGCTGGCGATCAACCTTTCGGGGACGTCGCTGAGCGAGGATCGCTTCCTCGATTTTGTCGTCGACGAGCTCGGGAAGCGGAAGCTGCCGCAGGGTGCCATCTGCTTCGAGATCACCGAGACCGCGGCGATCTCGAACTTGTCCCGCGTCGTGCATTTCATGCAGGCGTTGAAGAGGCTTGGTTGCAAGTTTTCGCTCGACGACTTCGGCAGCGGCCTGTCGTCGTTCACCTACCTTAAGAACCTGCCGGTCGACTATCTCAAGATCGATGGGCAGTTCGTCAGCAACGTCGTCGACGACTCCGTGGACGAGAGCATGGTCAAGGCGATCAGCGAAGTCGGACACGCCATGGGCATCGAGACCATCGCAGAGCGCGTCGAAACGAAGCAGGTATTGCAAAAGCTGGGCACGCTGGGCGTCGAATTTGCGCAGGGCTACTACATAGCCCGGCCGAGCTCCGTCGCCACGTTCGAGCCCTGGGCTCGCGTCTCCCGGGGTGAACTGAGCGCCTGAGCCTGCGGCTATCCGAACTTGGCTGCAATGCCCAATGCGGTACACTGACTGACACCGCCATTTGCAGCCAGAGCATGCCCGACAGCCCGACGCAGCCCGAATCCGCCCTGCTGGCGCCCGATGAGCCGCCGCCGTTCTTCGTCATGCACGCGGAGTCGCGCCGTCCCATTCTCCTGACCTGCGACCACGCGAGTTGCCGCATCCCGGATTCCCTGAATCACCTGGGCCTCGACCCGTTCGCGCGCCGCTGCCACCTGGCCATCGATATCGGCGCGGGTTCACTGACGGAGTTCCTTGCCGACAGCCTCGGTGCCACCGCCGTGCTCGCGCAGTACTCGCGCCTCGTCATCGACTGCAATCGCGACCTCATGGACCCGACGGCGTTCCTGCCGTTCGGGGACGGCATTCACGTCCCGGGCAACGCCCACATCCGGCAGGCGCAGAAAGAGGCTCGCGCGGACGCCATCTACCGGCCGTACCACGCAGCGATCGAGGCGGAGGTCGAGCGGCTGATGTCCTGCGGACGGCGCCCGGCCTTCGTCGCCGTGCACAGCTTTACCCCGGTGCTCAACGGTGAGACGCGCCCCTGGGAAATCGGGGTGCTTTGGGACAAGGACGAGACGTTGCGGAAGGCTTTCCTCGAGGGCTTTCGCGCCGAGGGTTTCGTCGTTGGCGACAACGAACCGTACTCGGGTAAGGCGCCCGCTGACTACACGGTCGACAACCATGCCGAGTCGCGGGACCTGCCGTGCGTCGGTATCGAGATCCGGCAGGACCTGGTGCGCGACGCTGCCGGCGTCGTCAGGATCGGCACGATCATGCACCGAATAATCGATGCGGTTGCGCGCGGGATAGAGCAGGGCGGCGAGCGGCGTTCTGCCTGACGTAGCGCGGGTTCACAGGGGGGGCGCATGAAGAACGGACCGAAATTCACGCTGGGCATCGAGGAGGAGTACCTTCTCGTCGACAAGGCATCGCGAAGTCTCGTGGTCGATCCGCCCAAGTCGCTGATGGCCGATGCCGAGTCGCAGGCCAAGGGGCAGGTCACGTCGGAGTTGCTGCGATCGCAAATCGAGGTGGGCACGCGCGTTTGCCAGAACATCAAGGAGGCGCGCGAGGACCTCGCGAGGCTCCGGCGCATCGTCGTCGATACGGCGGCGGCGCACAATCTCGCGCCAATCGCCGCGTCGACGCACCCGTTCAGCAGCTGGACGGAGCAAAAGCACACGCAGAAGGACCGCTACGAGTCGCTGACGTTCGAGATGCAGGGCGCGGCGCGGCGTCTCGTGATCTGCGGCATGCACGTTCACGTCGGCATCGAGGACGACGAGTTGCGCATCGACCTGATGAACCAGATGTCGTATTTCCTGCCGCACCTGCTCGCGCTGTCGTGTTCCTCGCCGTTCTGGGGCGGTCGCGACACGGGCCTCAAGAGCTACCGGCTGACCGTATTCGACGCGCTGCCGCGTACCGGTGTGCCGGAACGTTTCGCGAGTTGGGCGGAGTACCAGCGGCACATCGGCATCCTGGTCGACGCCGGCCTCATCGAGGACTCGACGAAGATCTGGTGGGACCTGCGGCCGAGCGGCCGATTCCCGACGCTCGAGACCCGGATCATGGACGTCTGCACCCGGATGGACGACGCGATTGCACTTGCCGCCTTGCTCGCCTGTATCCTGCGGATGCTTTGCCGGCTGCGGGGGCATAACCAGCGCTGGCGCATCTACACGCCGATGCTGATTCGGGAAAACCGGTGGCGCGCCATGCGCTACAGCTTCGATGCAGGGTTGATCGACCTGGCGCGCGGTGTCGTCGTGCCGTTCGACGAGCTGCTCGACGAACTGCTCGGGCTCATCGCGGAGGACGCGAATGCGCTGGACTGCGAGGCCGAGGTCGCGGGCGTCCGGAACATCCTGTCCCGGGGCACCAGCGCACACCGCCAGCTCAGGGATTTCGAGATTGAGCAGGCGGCGGGCAAGTCCATCGAGGAGAGCCTGCAGGCGGTGGTGGACACCCTCATCGAGGACACCGCCGAGGGCCTGTAGCGGCGCGGGCGCGGGGCGCGCCAACTGCGCACCACGTCGCATTTCGGCCGGCGCATTATGTCTACAATTCGCGAATGTTTCGCGAGAATGACATCAGTCCGGAACAGGCGCAGCCGTGGACGTGCTGAACTCGCTGCTGCCCACGATCTTCGCGGCCGCGTCGGCCATGTACATGGCGCTGGCGGTGTACGTGTCGCGTTCGTCGCCGCAAAGCATCATCGGGGTATTCCTGGTCCTGGTCGGCCTGCTGATCGCCGGGTCGATGTTCACGTTCGGAACGACCGATCCACACATCTACGGCGTTGGCCGCACGCTCGGGTTTTTCGCGGCCGGCTTTCTGCCCGTGGCGTACTACGCCATCTACCGGCAGTTCACCAGCGGCATGCCCGGGGCGATGGCGATTGCCGCACTTTGCATCATCCCCACGATGACGACGATCCTCGCCGCCACGAATTCCATGCACAACATGATCTGGGATGTGGTGATTACGCTGGACGGACCGGAGTTCACCCGCCTGACCGATCACTTCTGGTTCAATCGCGTGCACGGGCCGTTCGCTTACGGCCTGTTCGCTTTCTCGATGGTGGCGTTGACCGCGCGCTTGTCGAACATTGCGCCGGCACACCGGCGAACGGTCATGATGTTCATCGGCTGCGCGGCAGTTCCGTTCGTCGTCAGCGTGTGCAACAACTTCCTGGGCATCGGGCCGCCGGAGTTCCCGTTCCTGTCGCTGTCGCTGACAATCCTGCTGCCCGTCTACACGTACGCGAGCATTACGCTGCGCGTTCACGACTTCAGCCCCGTTGCCTACCAGACGCTGTTCGATCACGTCCGCGACCCGATCATCGTGCTCGACAACAACGACCGGATCATCTGCGCGAACCTGCGGGCGACAGAGCTGCTCGGCCGCCGCGAATCCGAGCTGCTCGGCCGGCAGCTCTGGGAAGACGTGCCGGAGGCGCGCGCCGTGCTCGCGCAGGCGAGCGAACTGGACATGACGCAGACGCTCAGACTCGATGCGTCGCGGACGTACGAGGTCAGCGTCGCGCCGTTGCTCGACGCCAACCGGCGGCGGCAAGGCACGGTCGTCGTGTGCCGCGACGTCACGGAACGGCGAAAAGCCCTGAGCCAGCTTGCCGACAGCGAGCATCTCATCCGGACCCTTATCGAGACGTCGTCGAACGGCATCCTGCGATTCGCCGCCGCCGAAGACGGTGATCGCCGCATCTTCCGTTGCGTCTTTGCCAATCGCGCCGCCGAGTCGCACCTCGGATGCGACAGCGACTCGCTCGTCGGCCAGGCGCTGTCCGACCTGCGCCAGCTCGAGCCCGGTCGGCTGATTGCCCATTTTGCCGACGCGGACAGGGCGGAGACCACGATCAGCTTCGAGACGCTGCTGGAAGGGGAGAGCGGTGAGTCCTGGCTGCGCGTCATCGGCGAGCCGGTGGGGCACGATTTCTCACTGACGCTGATCGACATTACGCAGCGCAAGGTGAACGAGCGTCGCATGCTGGCGGAGGCGCTGCGAGACCCGCTGACCGGCGTACTGAATCGCCGCGGTTTCGAGAAGGAAGCCACCACCTGTATCCGCGGCAGCTCGCAGGGCGCGGTACTGTACCTGGACCTGAACCACTTCAAGAGCATCAACGATCGCTTCGGCCACCAGGCCGGTGATGCGCTCCTCAAGGCATTCGGCCACCGCCTGGAGTTTTGCCTGCGCCCGGAAGACGTGCTCGGTCGCCTGGGTGGCGACGAGTTCGCCATCGTGCTGCCGGGAGTCTCCGTCGAAGACGCCCGCCACATTGCCGAGCGCCTGATCAGCACCGCCTCCGAGGCTTACATCATCCAGGGCCAGGAGATTCGCTGCACGGCGAGTGTCGGTATCGCGCTGATGCCGCAGCACGGCGAGGAACTCTGGCACCTGATCAGCATCGCTGATGCAGCGATGTACAACGTGAAGAACCTGACGGAGATCGACGCGGCGAACGACCGCGCTGCCTACATCGAAGCCGCTACGGCGGAGGAACGATAACGATCTCTGCGGTCGCCGGGTCGGCCGTGTCCAGCAGCAATACCTCTACCGAATCGCCGAGCGCCAGGTCGAGCCGCTCAGGGCCCGCGACGACCGTCTTCTCGCCGACCTCCGTCACGTACAGGTCGTAACTGTCCGCCGCCAGCGTCAGCGTGTTGCCGAGGCTCGGATAACCAAGGCCCTGCCGGGGAATCGCATCGTCGATCGGTTCGTCGGCATCGACGAGGTAGAGATCCAGCCCTTCGAAGTTCGACACGCTGTTGAACACACGTAGCTTGGCGTAAGTCGATACCGGTCGTCGATCGGCCACGTAGGAAGTGGCATCGAATTCTGCCTCGTCACGGAAGATGACGACATTGTTCGGGACGCCGGACGCCGTGGTGAGCGAGCCTTCGAGCAGAATCGAACCGGCGTTGTCGGCTGCCGTGATGGTGAACTCGGTGGTGCCGGCATCGATCTCCAGGTCTCCGGTAATGTCGCCGAACGCCAGGTCCTCGGCCAGCAGGTCCGTGAGTGCCTCGTCCTGGTAGACATCGGCGGACGGCAGGTTCATGGCGGTCTGCATGATACGGACCGTCGGCGCCACTCGAGCGTCCGTCAGCGTGTTCGCGCCCGAGCTGTTGGTCGCCAGGCGGAGTTCATAGGGTGCTGCGTTCGCCGGATCGCCATCGAAGATCGTCAGGAAGTATGCCGTGCTGGCGTTGTACGCCAACGTGTTCGTCTGGTACACGATGGCGCCCGGGTCGTTGTTCTCCGTAACCGTGATGACGAGCGAGGCAGATTCGAGTTCGACGTAATCGGAAACGGCGCCGTTGCTCACCGTCGCGATGGCCATGCCGGCGACCGGGTCGACCCCGGCTTCCGCGGCGTACACATCGAGGTCACCCAGGGTGGGGGCAAGGTGGCCGAAGCGCAGGAGGAACGTCGTGGCGCTGTCACCGAATTGCGGTTCATCGGCCTCCCAGGTCGTGACCGTGGGCGAGGCCAGGTTTCCCGTCAGTACGAACGTATAGTCGCGACCCGCGTCGACCTTCTGCGTGACCGTGGCGACCCGCGTGGTCGACAGGTTGCCGGCCAGGGCCGTATCGAAGTTGAAGTTGTACTCGAAATCGTCGAATCGAACGCCCCCGCTGAAAGCTTTCCAGCCGAGCGTTCCGATGCCTCGTTCCTCGATGCTGAAAGCCACGTTGGGCGAGTTCGCGATCGCGTTGACCGCGCGGATCGTACCCTTGCCCGACGGCGTCGGCAACGACGACTCCTTGGCACAGCCCGCTGCCAGCAGCAGCGCGGCGAGCCCCGTCAGGATCCACTTCATGCCTTGCGTTCCTCGTAGCCGTAGATGGATTTTGTCTCGAGGAACTCCTCGATACCGTGCGGGCCCCACTCACGGCCGTTGCCCGACTGCTTGTAGCCACCGAACGGTGCCATGCTGTCCAGCCAGGCATTGTTGATGTGCACCATGCCGGTACGCATTTTCGAGGCAACCCGGCGGGCACGTTCGAGGCTGCCCGACGATACGTAGCCGGACAGCCCGTACGGTGTGTCGTTCGCGATGCGGACGGCGTCGTCCTCGTCCTCGTAAGGGAGGATCGACAGCACGGGCCCGAAGATCTCTTCCCGGGCGATCGTCATGTTGTTGTTCACGCCGGAGAAAACCGTCGGCTTGACGAAGTAGCCGCGCTCGATGCCGTCCGGCCGGCCCGTGCCGCCCGCGACGAGTTCTGCGCCTTCGTCGATGCCGCGCTGGATCAAGTCCTGCACCTTCTTCCACTGCACGTCGGACACCAGCGGGCCGACCTGCGTCTTCTCGTCACGTGGATCACCGACGATCGTGTTGCGAGCAACGCGCCCGGCAATCTCGGCGGCCTCGGCGAGGCGTGCCTTCGGCACCAGCATGCGCGTCGGTGCATCGCAGGACTGGCCGGTGTTGTCGAAGCAGTTTTCCGCGCCGGCGGCAATTTCCTTTTCGAAGTCGGCGTCGTCGAGGATGATGTTCGCGGATTTCCCGCCGAGTTCCTGCGCCACGCGCTTGACCGTCGGCGCCGCGTTCTGGGCGACGAGGACGCCGGCCCGGGTCGAGCCGGTGAACGACACCATCGCGACGTCCGGGTGCTGGCTCAGTGCGGTGCCCACGCCGGGACCGTCACCGTTGACCAGGTTGAACACGCCGGCGGGAACGCCGGCTTCGTCGAGGATCTCGGCGAAGAGCATCGCGTCGAACGGCGCAATCTCGCTCGGCTTCAGCACCATCGTGCAGCCGGCAGCGAGGGCGGGCGCGACCTTCACCGCGACCTGGTTCATCGGCCAGTTCCATGGCGTGATCAGGCCGCAGACGCCGATCGGTTCGCGGACGATCAGTGTCGTGCCGCTCTTCTCTTCGAACTCGAAGGTTTCCAGCGCCTTGATGGCCGCCTTGATGTGTTGCGGGCCGCTGGCGGCCTGGGCACCCTTGGCCAGGGTCCAAGGTGCGCCCATCTCGTTCATGATCGCTTCGGCGACCTCGTCGTGGCGTCGCTTGAACACCTCGAGAATCGAGCGCAACAGCTCGAGGCGCTGCTCCCGCGTCGTCCGGGAGTAGCTTTCGAAGGCCCGTTTGGCCGCGGCGACCGCCCGGTCGACGTCGGCGGCCGAGCCGAGGCTGATGCGGCCGAAGACTTCCTCGGTGGCCGGGTTGACGACGTCCAGCGTGCGCGGTTCGACCGGCGGCACCCACTGACCGTCTATGTAAAAATCGAGCTTTTCCAGCATGAATCGTCCTCCGGAAGCGAGCCGCGCATTCTAGCCTAATTCAGGCTGATCCGGGTGCGTGGGCGGGGGTCGGAAATGGGCCGCGGTGTGCCCCGAGTGCCGTCAGGCGCCGGCGATGCGGAGGATGCGTTGCCGGTACTCGGCCGGCGGCATGTCGTACCAGGACTTGAACGCGGTCGTGAACGAGCTGATGCTCGAGTAGCCGAGGAGCATTGCCACTTCCAGCGCCTTCAGGCGTTCGTCACGCAGGTAGCGGACCGCGAGTTCGGCGCGCGCCTCCTTCAGGACCTTCTGGAAACTGGTCCGCTCTGCCTTGAGGCGCCGCTGCAACGTGCGCCGGCTCAGCAGCAGCCGTCGGCACGCGGCATCCGCATTCGCCTCGCCGGCCGCCATGAGCTTTGCCAACGAGCCCTTGAGCTGGTTCGCGATGTTATCGCCGGTATTCAGGGATCGCAGGTATTTCTCTGCCTGATCAATGAGTTGGCGATACATGTCGCAGAGCGGAAATGATGACGAGGCGTGCACAGCTCAGTAACATACCGACTGTTTGCCGGAATGCCAACTGACGAGGAAGGAACACGATGCCCGTGACTTACGAACTGGTCGACGACATCGGCCTCATCGTCATCAACAACCCGCCCGTGAATGCGCTGTCCCACGATGTACGACAGGGGATCCAGGAAGCGATCCGTCTCGCGCAGGGCGACGCGAGCCGGGCCGTCGTGATCCACTGCGAGGGCCGCACGTTCGTCGCGGGCGCCGACATCCGAGAGTTCGGCAAGCCGCCGGCCGACCCGTGGCTGCCGGAGCTGCTCGACCAGGTCGAGGCCTCGAAGAAGCCGGTCGTCGCGGCGCTGCACGGCACGGCCCTCGGCGGCGGCTTCGAGCTGGCCCTGGCCAGTCACTACCGCATTGCCGTTGCGTCGGCCCGAGTCGGCCTTCCCGAGGTCAAGCTCGGCCTGTTGCCCGGTGCCGGCGGTACCCAGCGCACGCCGCGCCTGGCGGGGGTCCGGGCCGCGCTCGACCTGATGACGAGTGGCGACCCCATCAGCGCCGATGACGCGGTCGCGCTGAACCTGGTGGACGAGGTTGTCGACGGGCCGTTGCCCGATGCCGCCATGGATTACGCCCGTCGCCGGGTCGCCGAGGGTGCGGGGCCGCGCAGGACCAGCGAACGCGCGGTGGCCGCCGCCGACCCGGCATTGTTCGCGGAATACCGGAAGCATCTCGCGAAGCGCGCCCACGGCCAGCTCGCGCCGCAGAAAATCGTCGACTGCGTCGAGGCGGCCATGACACGGCCGTTCCCGGACGGCATGGCCATCGAGCGGGAGGCGTTCGTCGCGTGCATGGCGAGTCCGCAGTCCGCCGGGCTGCGGCACCTGTTCTTCGCCGAACGCGAGGCGGCCCGCGTCGACGGGCTGGCAAAGGACACGCCGCGGCGCGACGTGCAGAAGGTCGGCGTCATCGGGGCCGGCACCATGGGCAGCGGCATCGCGATGAACTTCGCAAACGCGGGGCTCGACGTTGCGTTGCTCGAGGTCAACGATGCGGCGCTCGCCAGGGGGCTCGAGACGATTGCCCGCAACCACGCCGGTGGCGTGAAGCGCGGCAAGCTCACCGAGGCCGAGGCCGTCGCAACGCGCAAACGCATTCGCGGTACGACCGAGTACGGCGACCTGGCGGATGCCGACCTCATCGTCGAGGCGGTGTTCGAAAACCTCGGGCTCAAGCAGGACATCTTCGAGAAGCTCGATGGCATCGCGAAGCCGGGTGCGATCCTGGCGACGAACACGTCCTATCAGGACGTGAACCGGATCGCGGCGGCAACGTCGCGGCCGCAGGACGTCCTCGGCCTGCATTTTTTCAGTCCCGCGCACATCATGAAGCTGCTCGAGGTCGTCCGCGGCGAACAGACGGCCGACGACGTGCTGGCGACCTGCATGGACCTCGCGAAGGCCATTCGCAAGATCCCGGTGGTAGCCGGCGTTTGTTACGGCTTCATCGGCAATCGCATGCTGCAGTACTACGGCCGCGAGGCGCAGCTCTGCCTGATCGAGGGCTCGACACCCGAAGCGATCGACACCGCGATGGAGCAGTGGGGCATGGCCATGGGTCCGCTGCGCGTCTTCGACCTCGCCGGGCTCGACGTCGGCTACAAGGCGCGCGAGGGCCTGAAGCCGGAGGACCGCGGCGACCCCCGTGTCCATGCCGTCGCCGACGCGCTCGTCGAGGCGGGGCGGCTCGGCCAGAAGACCGGCGCCGGCTTCTACACTTACGATCCGGACACGCGGGCGCCGTCGCCGGACCCGGAGGTCCTGCGGCTCGTCGAGGCACAGGCCGCGGCGCACGGCGTGGCGCGCCGGGAGATCGATGCCGGCGAAATCGTCGATCGCCTTCTGTTTGCGCTGATCAACGAAGGCCTCAGGATCGTCGAGGAGGGCATCGCCCAGCGGCCGTCGGACATCGACGTCGTCTACGTCTACGGTTACGGCTTCCCGGCCTGGCGTGGCGGCCCGATGCACACCGCGGACGTCATCGGCCTGGATGCCGTGTACGCGCGCGTGTGCGAGTTCCGCGACCGTTTCGGGTCCGCCAACTGGACGCCGGCGCCGCTGCTCGGGGAACTGGCGTCATCGGGCACGACGCTGGCTGAATGGCACGCCACCCGGGGCCGTTAGCAGTCTGCCTGGCCTGCTGCTAAAACTGGAGAAATATTAAGATCTTGCAACGTGAACTTGATCACGGGACGAGCTTTGTGTATCGGTTATACCGACCGACAACCAAGGAGCGTCGATGGTGCGAGATCGGGAGCTTGAAGGTGGGTCCTGCCGGGTGCAGGCGGTGGAGAGCCTGGAAGACTTTTTCCGGACCTCCATCGACGAGGCCATGTCGCGACAGCGGGTCGCCGTTGATCCGCACGCGGCCCACTACGTCGTCAACCTGCTGACGCTGTTCTCGCGATCGGACCAGCTCTACGAACAGCAAGGCGAGGTCTACGGCATCCGGCCGCTCGCGCTGATGCTGGCCGACGCCGCCGACGCGGCCAGCGTCGAGGAACGCAATCACTGCCTGCGTCGCATCGGCGACGTCTCCCTGTTCATTTCCGGCTTCTTCGCCGACAGCCTGTCCACGGCGGCCGTCGACGTCGACTACTACATCTCGATGGGCGGTAACGCCTACGGTTCGCTGTCCGAGGAGGTGCGCGGTTCGGCACGTGGCCGGGTGCTCGCCGGTGTCTTCGCGGAGCTGGCGAGCAAGTTCCACGTGCTGGTCGACGTGCTGAACGAGGTGCGTGCGGGCAGCGGCTCGGGAACCGACGTCCTGCGCACCTACGAAGTCTGGCTGAAGACCGGGAGCCGCCGCGCCGAACAGATCCTGCGGGAGCAGAACGTCGTCCCTATTCGATCCTCCGGCGGATTGCGCCGACACTGAGATGATCGAGGCGCTGCAATCACGGCTCAGCGCGCTTTACCGGGTCGCCGATGGCTACGACGTCCGGGATTTCCTGATCACGGACCGCGCCGTCGCGACGGCGCTCGGGCCGGCGGTCATGCAGGACGGAACGGACGAAACGTTGTTGCTCGCGGAGCAGGATGACGAGCTGTCGCTGTCCCTGTTTCTCGACAGCGCCCTGCTCGAACGCGTCGAGGCGTCGGACCCGCTGGCGGGACTGGAAGCCAGCGCCCTCGACGACCTGTGGAAGGTCGTGGAGGGCGTGAGCCACTTCAACTGCGTCATCTGGAAAGCGCGGCAGGGGCGGGCCGTTTCGTTGCTGGAACTGGAACTGCAGGCCGAGATCGACAAGTACGTCAGCACGGCACAACTCGCGGCGGAGCAGGGCAAACGGACGCTGTTGCGCAACCTGCACCGTTGGCTGTTCGAGGACGTGCGCTTCCGCGAGGGACTCAAGCCGGCCGAAATCGATCGCTACCGATCAGCGAACGATTTTGCCGCGCGTTTCTGTCACCGGTTGGCGGGCGACACGGCGGCGCTCGATGCCACCGCCGTCGCAGAACTCCGGCATTTCTTTCGGCTGCCGATCGGCGACAAGATCAGCCACATTCGCGCCGGGGCGTTTCGGCAGGCAGTGAACTAGTCCGTCCCTGCCGGGTCGGTGTTTGCCGGGAGATTGGCATGCGCCTCGTCGAGCGCGTCGACCAGCAACGTTGCCCACTTCTTGAGTATGCGCCTGGCCTCGGCTTTGTTCGAGACCGACGTCGAATATTGGAAGTAGCCGTTGTCGCGCGCGCCTTCGCTATCGGCAAGCTCGGCAATCTTTGCGCCTGTCAGTCCGTCGTACAACTCCATGTACAGGGTCATGCTGCCGGCGCTTGCGACATAGCTTCGCGTGCGAGTGGCATCGCGCAGATCCGGGGCCGTGACGTCGAGATTCACGATAGCCGGACGGAGCAGGAGGATATTCGGTCCGTTCTCTTCGACAACGTTGTAGCCGCCGTCCTGCAGGGTTTCGGTGAACTCGTCCCGGAACATCTCGCTGATTCCATTGCGTATGCGCTCCATGTCGCTGTCCCCGACACGGCCCGAGAGAGTGGTCGGCCTCATGTTGAAGTCGCGCTTCCAGTTTTTCCGGAACGCGACGGGACAATCCAGGATCCTGATCGAGTCGTAACCCTCCAGCGTGGCGCCCTCGGTCCAGTACAGCGCATCGACCTTTGCACTCTCGATGCGCTTCAGGCCGTCCGACGTCACGTCCGGCAACTCGTCGTCGGCCGACGCCACACCCGAAATAGTCAGCAGGAACGCGGAAAACGCGCAGGCGAAGCGCATGGATCTGAAATTTTTCATGATTATCACTCACTCCCCGAAAAACTGGTCGCCGGATCGGCGTTGACAATGTGCCGTCAAGTCTAGCCGATGGGCGGGGCATACGGTAGATTTCGGAATATCGGCCGACTGCGCATTGCCGGGTACCGGGACGATCGGCCGCAATGCGACACCGGATCATGTGCGGAACACGGAAAGGTTCCGGCACGAATCAACCCAACAGGGGAACGACATGCAGGATTCGAACACCGCGACCGGGCAACGCCGGGGCTTCATCCGCCGAGTCGGCTTCGGTCGCCAGTGCGTGTTGCAGCTTGCCATCTTCGCTTTCACGAGCCTCGGCTTTGCCCAGGTATCCCAGGCGGGAATGATCAGCAGCGCCGACGCGCGCCAGATCGAACAGCATGCGTCGCGCAGCGCCACGATCGAGGCTTTCCTGTCGCGCAGCGACGTGGCCGCGGAACTCACGCGCTTCGGCGTGTCGCCGGAAGTGGTCCTGGCGCGCGTTGACAGTCTGAGCGATGCTGAAGTCGCGGCGTTGCAAGGCAGGATCGACGAGCAGACGGCCGGCGGCGATGCGCTGGCCGTCATCGGTGTCGTCTTCCTCGTGTTGCTGATCCTCGAAGTCGTCGGCGTAACCGACATCTTCAAGTCCATCTGAAGCCAACGCCTGGATCACGGCGGCGCCCGCGGCCGTGGGGCGCCGCCGGCCTTGTCGCCGCAACGCTGGCGGCAATGCTGACGTCGGGCTGCGCAAGTTATCCCGCTGCCGGCTTCGGCGAGTACGTCACGGCAGTCGCCGTTCCCGAAACGCCCTTCGTCCCGCAGGACCGCTACCAGTGCGGACCGGCCGCGCTGCAAACCGTGTTGCAGCGCAGTGGCGCCGCCGTCAGCCTGCCCTGGCTGGTCGAGCGCGTCTACGTACCGGGCCGACAGGGCAGCTTCCAGGTCGAAGTCGCCGCCGCGGCGAGGGCGGCCGGCCGCATCCCGTATCGCGTCGACGGCACGCTCGAGGCCGTGGGCCGCGAGCTGGCCGCCGGGCGGCCGGTGCTCGTACTGCAGAACCTGGGCGTCGCGTGGTACCCCCGCTGGCACTTTGCCGTCGTCTACGCGCTCGACCCGGTGCGCGGTATCGTCAGTCTGCGGTCGGGCACCGACAGGGAACGGCATACGGCGGTCGACGTGTTCCTGCGCACCTGGGCCCGCGCGGACTTCTGGGGCATCGTCGTGTTGCGCCCCGACGAGTTGCCGTCCGAGCCGGACAGGGAACGCTGGTTTTCCGCCGTCGCCGATTTCGAACGCGTCGCCGCCGCGGCCGCCGCGCGCATGGCGTGGAGAACCACGGCCCGGCACTGGCCCGAGGCGCCGATGCCGTGGTTCGGCCTCGGCAACGTCGCCTACGCATCCGGCGACGCCTCGGCCGCGGAGAGCCACTACCGGCGCGCGCTGGCGCTGGATCCCGACTACGCGATGGCGCGCAACAACCTGGCGTGGGCGCTCGCGGACCTCGGCCGTATCGACGATGCCGTACGGGAACTCGAACGGGCGCTATCCTCGCCAAAACTGCCGGCCGCGCTGGCGGATGAGATTCGCGATTCCCGGCGACAGATCGGCGCGCGCCGCGGCCCTTGAACCGCAATGCGTGTCGAGCCCGCCGCGAGGGCTGTTAATATTCGACGGACACGGCATCCGATGCGGCGGGAACTCGTGACATGACTACAATACGATCCACGATCGGCAGACATGGCCCGTGGCGCTCCACGTACGTGCTGGCGACCCTCGTCGTCGCTGCGTGCGGGCAGCTGCCGCAACCGGGCGCGTCGCCGGTGGCGGACGCACGTGACCTTGCCGGCAGCGAACAGCAGGTCGACGGCGTCGACGCAAGGTTCGACTGTGACGGCGGACTCCAGGTGCACGCTGTTTTCGTCGGGCCGGAAACCTTGCGATTGCGCCTGCCTGACGGCGATCACATTCTGCAGGGTGAGCGCGCCGCATCCGGTGCCCGCTATTCGGGCGAGGGCATCGTGTTCTGGAACAAGGGCGACGAAGCCTTGCTTGACATCGGTGGCGTCGCTCATCATTGCGGCAGGAGCCCGGCTGCATCCGCGGCTGACGAAATAACAACGAAATAAAACAAGATCAGGGGACGGCCATGAACGACAGACTGAGTGAAGCAAGAGCAGCGGTACGAGACGGCGCATCCGCGCTTTGTAATCGCGCCTGGTGGGTTTTCCTGATCGGCGGTGTCGCGGCGGTCCTGTTCGGCATCCTGGCGTTCGTGAGTCCCGGTGCTGCATTGCTGGTGTTGTCGATGTTCTTCGCTGCATACGTACTCGTCGACGGTGCCGTCAACATCTGGGGCGCGATCTCGAATCGCGACAAGGACGGCTGGTGGGTCATCCTGCTCCTGGGCATCGCCGGCGTACTCGCCGGGGGCTACGCGCTCGCCGTGCCGCCGGTCAGCATGATCGTGTTCATCTACGTCGTCGCCTTCATCGCCATGTTCGTCGGAACGACGTCGCTGTACCTCGGCTGGAAAGTGCGCGCCGAGATTCCCAACGAGTGGATTCTGTACCTGTCCGGCGGCATCTCCGTCCTGTTCGCGCTGCTCATCCTGTTCGAGCCGGAAGTCGGCGGGCTGTCGGTCATCTATCTCATCGCCGCGTGGGCGATCCTGATCGGCGCGCTGCGCATCTGGTTTGCCTTCAGGATTCGCGCTTTTCGGGATCGCATCGACTCGGGAGCGTCTGCGTGAGCACGTGGCGTCGGCTGACACGTTTTCGCTGCTTTGCAATTGCGGTCCTCGCGCTGGCCTGCTCGACAACGGCCGGCGCACGCGACTGGCCGCAGGAAGTGACGGCCGAAGAGGGCACGATCGTCGTCTACCAGCCTCAGCCGGAGAGCCTTGAAGGCAACGTGCTGAAAGGCCGTGCCGCCATGTCGCTGGAGATGAAGGGCCAGAGCGAGCCGATCTTCGGTGCGTTCTGGTTCGAGGCGAAAATCGATACGAACAAGGAGAATGGATCGGCTTTCATCCGCGACGTCCGGGTGACGAACGTCCGGTGGCCGGAATCGAACGACGCACAGGAACAGCGTTTCACCACCATCGTGGAGGCGGCTATTCCGCAGACCGGCTTCGAGATTTCGATGGAGCGCCTGTCGGCCAGCCTGGACACGGCCCGCATCCAGCGCGAGAGCCTGGCGGAGCTGAAGAACGATCCCCCGCAGATCCTGTTCCGAGACGAGTTGTCCGTGCTGCTCCTGTACGACGGAAAGCCCCATTACATCGAAGTGGAAAAGAGCGGCTACGAGCGCATCGTCAACACGCCGCTGCTCGTCGTCCGGCGGACGGGCAGTAGCCGCCACTACCTGTCGAATGGCCGGTTCTGGTACGAGGCCGACGATCCGATGGGCCCGTGGGTGCCGACATCGTCGCCGCCGGCGGACCTCGTCAAGATGCTGCCGGCGCCGGAAGACGGCGCAGAAGACGGGCCGTCGACGCCGCCCGCGATCGTCACCGCCAGTGAGCCCACCGAGGTCATCTCGACGCAGGGTGGACCCGACTGGCAGGCGGTGGAAGGCGGCGAGCTGCTGTACGTGAAGAATACCGAGACGCCGTGGCTCCGCGAGTTGTCGACGGGGAACATGTACGTGTTGCTGTCCGGGCGCTGGTTTCGCGCGAAGTCGACCGAAGGGCCCTGGACGTTCGTGCGTGGCGACGAACTGCCGGCGAGTTTTGCGGAGATTCCGCCCGCGTCCGCCATCGGCGGCTTGCGCACCTTCGTCGCCGGCACGCCGGAAGCGGAAGACGCGGTGCTCGACGCCCACGTCCCGCAGACCGCGGCGATCAAGCGCAGCGAAGCGAAACTCAGCGTCCAGTATGACGGCGAGCCGAAGTTCGAGAAGATTCCCGGGACGAAGGTGTCCTATGCACTGAACACCGGCACACAGGTGCTCGAGATCGAAGGCCGCTACTATGCCGTCGACGCGGGCGTCTGGTTCGTTGCATCGTCAGCGACCGGGCCGTGGGTCGTGGCTGATTCGATTCCCGAAGAAGAGATCCAGAAGATTCCGCCGAGTTCGCCGGCGTACAACACGACTTACGTGCACATCTACGAATCGACGCCCGAAGTCGTCTACGTCGGCTACACGCCGGGCTACATGTGGTCGTTTCCGTACTACGGCGTGCCGGTCTACGGTTCGGGGTGGTACTACCCGCCGTACTACGGCGGAGGCTGGTACTACCCGCGGCCGCCGACCTGGGGATTCCACGTCGGCTACAACCCCTGGACCGGCTGGACGTTCGGCCTGAGCTGGACGAACGGCTTCTTCAGCTTCGGTGTGGCATGGGGCGGCGGCTATGCGCCGGTCTACCGGCCCGGTGGCTGTTGCGGCGGCTGGTACGGCGGCGGCTACCACGGGCCGGTGTTCATTAACAACGGCGACATCAATATCGGCAACAGCATCGGCGACCGAAACGACCTCGGCAACCGGATCGACCACCACGGTGCCCGCGATCTGGATCGTGCCAGGACCAACATTTACGACCGACCGGAGAACCGTGCGCGCAATGCAGACCGCGCGACGGCGACGCAGAACCTGCGCGAGGCACGTCCCGCGACGAATCGCGCAAACGACGTGTTCGCGGATCGTGACGGCAACGTGGCGCGTCGTAGTGGTGATCAGTGGCAGACCCGCGACAACGGCCAGTGGCGCGACTCGGGCCTGTCGACGTCGAACCTGAACCGCTCCTCGTCGAGTTCCGGGTACCGAACGACGGACAGGGCAGGCACGCGGCCATCGACGTCGCAGTTCGATCGCAGCGGCCTGAACCGCGACTACAGCGCGCGCCAGCGAGGCATGTCGCGGCAGATGTCGCGGCCGCGTTCGATGCGGGCGCCGATGCGGCGGCGGTAGGTCTGGGGCAGAGCGGCCGGGGCGCGCCCCCGGCCGCGCTCAGTCGTCGATGTCCTCGACGTTCACCTGGCCGGTGATGCGCCGCGAGATGTGCGACCACGACACGCCGATCGCGAGGATCGTTGCCAGGCAGAACAGCGCGATCCAGGTCAGCGCGGACACGGAGTCCGTGGCCACCCATCCGAGATCGACCAGCAGCCAGATGATGGCACCGAGGATGATCGCGGACAGCAGCACGCCGAGGGTGTCCAGTGCGCGCCAGGTCGCGATCCAGAATACGGCCCACCCGGCCAGCAACACGCCGACCAGCAACAGGTGCAGCGGGCCGAACGTACTGCCGCCGATCGCGCTCGTGATCCAGTGATACGCGGAATGGCCGGACGGGTTGAACGTGACGAGCACCAATGCGATCGCGGCGATCCAGCGCCACACGAAGCTGAGAAGCGTGAAACCCGACGTCGAGGCGTCGATGGACCTGGCCATGGTGGCTTGCCGCTAGCGGCCGAGGCTGCCGAGCAGGCCCCCGAGCACGCTGTCGAGGCCGCCGGCATCCGGCAGCTTGCCGTCCGGGCTCAATTTGTCGACGATGCCGGGCAGAATGCCGGCGAGCAACGCGCCGGCTTCACTGCCGCTGACGCCAGCGTCTTTCGCGAAGCCGGACAGCGTGTCCGCGCCGATGGCGTCCGTGAGTTTGCCGGGGTCGATGGCCTCGTTGGAACCGCTGCCGAGCCAGGACGAGACGGCATCTCCGAGCCCGCCCGATTCGAGATTCGAGAGCAGGCCGCCGAGCCCGCCGCCACCGGTGTTCGAACTCAGGAGCTTCATCGCGGCTTTCGCGATCTCCGGGTTGTCGGCAGCGAACTTTGCCGCGTCACCGAGCAACTCCGGGTTCTTCATGATGGCATCGAGCATTCCCATGGGGCGACCTCCGGGTCCTTGTGTCATGGATTCGATAGTCGACGGAGTTGCGTGACCTGGCGGTCATCCCCCATCGCCCGAGCCCCGACTGTAGTTGCCGTTGATCGGCGTCGCAAGCACTGGCGAATCGGAAACCGACTGGAAAATTTCAGGACCGAAGAAAAGGGCCTGCGGTGCGGGCGCTTCTCATCCCGCATCGAAAGGTCCGCCGAGTCGACGCCGTTTGCGTCGAGATCGGCGTAGAACGCGTCCGTCCGGACCTGCCCCGACATTCGGATGGCAATGCCGGGGCAAAGTTGCAAGAATGCCCGCCCCGATACGTCCCGGAGGCCGCCCACAGTGCTGCTGGCAGGAGCCCATGCGCCGACTGATTCGTGAACCCCTGTTGCATTTTTTCCTGGTCGGCGCGTTGCTGTTCGCCGGGTTCTCAGCGCTGAACCGGGACGCGCTGCAGGCGCCGACGGATATCGTCGTGGACAACGAACGGGTGCTTGGATTGCGCGCCCAGTTCGAACGTGCGTGGCAGCGCCCGCCGACGCCCGCGGAACTCGACGGCCTCGTCGACAACTGGGTGCGGGAGGAGATGCTGTATCGCGAAGGCGTCGCGCTGGGTTTCGAGTTGGACGACCCGGTGATCCGCAGGCGCGTCGTGCAGAAGGTTAGCTTCCTGACAGAGGCGCTCGTCGACGACACCGTCAGCGACAGTGAACTGGACGCCTGGCTCGCGCGGCACCCGGACGACTACCGCATCGAGCCGCAGTTCACGTTCCGGCAGGTCTACTTCGACCCGCGGCGCCACGGCGACGGCCTGGCTGCCGTCGTCGACACTGCAGAACGCGCGTTGCACGTCGATGCCGGTGCCGTGCCGGGCGACGCGACGCTCCTGCCCGGGCGTGTCGAGCGGCGTCCGTTGCGCGACGTCGAGCGCACGTTCGGCAGCGAGTTCGCCAGTCGCCTCGCGGAGCTGCCGGTCGCAAGCGAGTTCGTCAGGATCCGCTCGGGATTCGGGCTGCATCTCGTGCGCCTGGAGTCCAGGATCGACGGCCGGCCGGCTGCCCTCGACGACGTGCGGCAGGCCGTGCTGCGCGATGTGCTGGACGATCGCCGTCGGCAGGCCGACGAAGCGTTGCTCGAATCCCTGCGCGAACGCTACCGGGTCGTTACGACCGACGACGCGATGTCCGTTGCGGCGGGAGAGCGATGAGCAGCGGCCGCCTGGCCGCGTTGGCCCTGCTGCTCATGGTCGCGTCGCCCGTGCTGGCGGACGTGTTCCGGCCGGCGTATCTCGAATTCCGGCAGCTCGACGAGCAGCAGTTCCGGATGACGTGGAAGGTGCCGGCGCAGGGCCCCGATCGTCGCCTCGCCGCGTACGTGGTCCTGCCGTCCTCCGCCGTCATGCTGGACGATATGCGCACGACGTACGTCGGCGGATCCTGGACCGAGCAACAGGATGTCGAGTTTCCGGGTGGCCTGGCGGGCGCGACGATTCGCATCGACGGGAGCGCCGTCGGCGTCACCGACGTCATTGCGCGGGTTGAGTGGCTGGACGGTGCCAGCCAGGTCGAGCGCCTGCCGTTGGAACGGCCGCGGTTCACGGTTGCCGAACCGGCCGGGCAGGGCGAGATTGCGTGGAGCTACCTCGTTCTCGGCGTCGAGCACATCCTGGGCGGGCTCGACCACCTGTTGTTCGTCCTGGCGCTGTTGTTGCTGGTGAGAGGGGCGCGGCGCATCGTCATGACGGTCACCGCATTCACGCTGGCGCACAGCCTGACGCTGGTCGCCGCGACGCTCGGCTGGGTCCATGTGCCGGGCGCGCCCGTCGAGGCCATCATCGCGCTCAGCATCGTGTTCGTCGCGGCCGAAGTCGTGCACGGCCTCCAGGGAAAGCCGGGGCTGACCGCGCGCTCGCCCTGGGTGGTGGCGTTCTCCTTCGGGCTGCTGCACGGGCTGGGATTTGCCGGCGCGCTCGCCGAGGTCGGCCTGCCCGGGCAGGCCATCCCGGTGGCATTGTTAATGTTCAATGTCGGGGTCGAGCTCGGGCAATTGTTGTTTGTTGCCGCCGTGTTGCTGGTCGGCGCGGCCGGGCGTTACGCCGTGTCGTTGCGACCGGGCACGGTCGAACGGGTGGTTGCCTACGGGATCGGGTCGATCGCCGCATTCTGGACAATTGAGCGGGTCGTGGCGTTTGTTCCGGCGTAAGATTGCGGCCCGAAAAGAATGAGACACACCGGATCGGGGTGATGTCCGAAAAAGAATCGACGGACAAATCGACTTGGCTCAATAGCTTCGTGCGTCACCGGCGCAAGCTCGCGATCGCGGCAGGCCTGGTGGTTGTCTACGCGCTGTGCGGTTTCTTTCTTGCGCCGTGGCTTCTCCGGATGAACGCGATCGATATCGTGCAGCAGCGCTACGGGGCCGAGCTGCGCCTGGAACGCGTCGCCATCAACCCGTTCGTGCTGAGCCTGACGATCGAGGGCGTGGCGCTGGATGCGCCCGATGGCTCGACGGTTGCCAGCGTGCGGACGTTGTTCGTCAATTTCCAGTCGAGTTCGTTGTTCCGCCGGGCCTGGACGTTCGACGAGGTGCGCATCGACGCACCGGCGGTCGTGCTCGACCGGGCGCCTTCCGGTCTGCTGAACGTGGCGTTCCTGGCCGGTGCACCGGCGGAGGCCGCCGAGCCGGCCGCCGACGCACCCGGTGGATTGCCGCGTATCCTGATCTTCGATTTCGCCGTGAACGAGAGTTCCGCCGAGTGGACGGATCGAATGCCGTCGACGCCGGTTCGCTCGCAGTTCGGGCCGGTCAACGTACGGATCGAAGAATTGAATACGCTGCCGAGCCGCGCCGGTGTGCAGTCGGTCGAGATTCGGACGGAAAACGGCAGCACGCTGACATGGTCCGGCGATCTGCAGCTGAACCCGCTGCGCTCGAGCGGCGCGGCAGCGATCGAGGGTCCGCATTTCTCGCTGCCTTCCCGCTACCTGCGACAGGCGACGGGCTTCAGCATTCCCGACGGACTGTCGCGCATCACGTTGAACTATACGGTTTCCGTCGACGACCGGGGGGCTCTCCGCGCGTCGGTCGAAGACCTCGAGCTCGACGTGACGGACGTGCGCGTCCGCAGATCCGATCCGGGCACGCCGCTCGACGGCGAACAGGTGCGCGACATACTGGCACTGCCGGCGTTTCGCGTCACCGGTGCTTCGGTGGAATGGCCCGAACGAAGGGTGACGGTTCCGTCCGTACTCGTCGAGGATGCCGCGGTGCGCGTTTACCGCGACGAAGGCGGACGGATCAACTGGCTCCCGGAACGGACCGACAGCGAGGAGGTCGATACGGCGCCGCCTGCTGCCGGCCCGCCGTGGAACGTGCACGTTGAACGTGTCGACGTTCGCCGCCTGTCGATCGATCTCGAGGACCATGCGGTCGATCCGTACGCGGAGATCGGCCTCGCGTCCGTCGACCTCGTGCTGACCGACATCGTCAATCGCGACGGCGCCGAGATGCCGCTCAGTGGCTCGATCGAGACCCGCGGCGGAGGCACGATTCGCGTCGACGGGTCGCTGGTCGCCCTGCCCGAACCGATGGTCGACTGGACCGTGGCAGCCGAGGGCCTGGTGCTCGCTTTCGGGCACCCGTACCTGAAGCCGCTGGCGGACGTGAACCTCGACAGCGGCACGCTGGACGCGCAAGTCACGGTGCGCAGCGATGCGAGCGAGCCGCTGGATCTTTCCGGGGGCTTCCAGGTGCACGACTTCCTCGTGACGGAGACGGACACCGGTTCCAGGCTCGGAAGCTGGGATGCCCTGGACGTCGGCGGGCTGGAGTTCGGACTTGCGGGCAAGACCCTCGCCATCGACACCATCGCGTTTCGTCGCGCCTACGCCGATATCCTGGTTGCCGCGGACGGCACCGTGAACCTCGGCCGGGTCGAGCGTGGCTCGCAGTTGCCGCCGTCGGAGGATGCCGCGCCCCCGGTGGCCACGGCCGACGCGCCCGCGTCGGACGATGGGCCGTTGCGGGTCCGGGTTGGTCGTGTCACGTTCGAGAATTCGGGCGCCGATTTCGCCGATGAGTCGCTGCCGTTGCCGTTTGCGGCGCGCATTGCCGAGCTGAAAGGCGAAATTTCGACGATTGCGTCGAACAGCCGGGAGCCGTCGAACATCGCGCTCGAGGGGCGGGTCGACGAGCACGGTTTCGTGCGCGTGTCGGGATCCGTCACGCCGCTGGATCCGTCGCTCGACACGGACGTGTCCGTGAAATTCGAGAACGTCGACATGCCCAAGTTTTCGGCGTACACGGTTCCGTTCGCCGGGCGTGAAATCGCGAGCGGGCGGCTCGATCTCGAACTCGGGTATGTCGTCGTCGACAGTCGGCTGAACGGTGACAACCGGATCGTGCTGCGCGATTTCGAGCTGGGCGACAAGGTCGAGCATCCCGGGGCAATGAGTCTCCCGCTCGGCCTCGCCGTTGCACTCCTGAAGGACCCCGACGGCGTCATCGACATCGAGTTGCCGGTGAAGGGCGACGTCAGCGACCCGGAGTTCAGCTATGGCGGTGTCGTGCTCGGCGCGCTCGCGAACCTGATCGTCAAGATTGTCGCGTCCCCGTTTGCATTGCTGGGCAACCTGCTGGGCGTCGAGGCAGACGAGCTGTCGCACGTCGAATTCATCGCCGGACGCTCCGACCTGACGCCGCCGCAGCGGGAAACCGCGAAGCGCCTCGCGGAGGCACTCTCGCTCCGCCCGGAACTCGTCCTGGAACTGCCCGGCGCGATCGACCGGGACGTCGACGGCGCCGCCCTGCGTGCGGCCGCCGTTGACAGGCAGGTTGCTGCCATCACGGAAGGGCAGGACGACGGCGGCGATACCCTGGAGCAGGAGATCGAAGCGCTCGAACGCCTGTTCGGGGAGCTGCCCGGCAACGCCGATGCGGAGGCCGCGCTGGATACGCTGCGCACGGCATACACGACGCCCGCCGGAGACGATCCCGACGCGCCGGCGTTCGACGCGGTCGCCTATGCGGCGGCGCTGCGGCGCCGCCTGGCCGACGAGCAGGTCATCGCCGAGCAGGAATTCGCGGCGCTGGCGGCGTCCCGCGCGGCCGCGGTGCGCGACGCCGTTGTCACGGCCGACCCGACCGTGGGTGCCCGGGTGGTCGCCGGTCGACAGGTCGCGGTGAGCGGCAGCGACGGCGACCGCGTTGCGATGGAAGTGTCGCTGACGACGGGCGGCGAGGCGCCGGACGAGTCGCCGGCAACCGGATCAGGCGAACCGGGCTAGTACCAGCGGCTGGTGCCGAGGCTCATGTACCCGTGATTGCCGACCGGCACGCCGATGCTCAGGCCGACGCCGACGTTGCCCGAGCACCCGCCGAGCATCAGGGATGCGGCGAGCAGCGCGGCCAGGCACCAGCGGATTCGAAGGTGTCGCATACTCGATCTCCTGAAGTTCATTTCGGCCATTGCTGCAGAACCAGAACGGCACCTGCCGGGTCTTCGACGACGGCGATCGTACCTTCGCGCAATTCCGGCGACGGCGCCAGCAGGACCCTGCCGCCGAGTTGTTCCGCCCGGGAGGCCGCCGCGACCGGGTCCGCCACGCCGAAGTACGTGAGCCAGACAGCCGGCCATTCCGGTGCAGGCTCCTTAAGGATGCCGGCGCGGTCCACGCCTCCGGCGCCCAGTATCACGTACCGGCCGCCGCGGCGCTCGATCTCGGTCGCCTGGTAGCCGAAGACGCGCTCGTAGAAGCGCGCGGCTTCGACGCTGTCCTCGGCGACCAGCTCGTTCCAGACGACACGGCCGACGGCACCCGCCGTCGTGGCATCGTCGGGATCACCGACGTTGCTGCGCGCGAGGCCGACGATGGCTCCCTGGTCATCCGCGATCGCCGCGACGCGTCCCAGCGGCACGTTGCGCGGCGCGACGATCACGTCGCCGCCGGCGCTTGTCGCACGCTGCACCGCCGTGTCGACGTCGCCGACGGACAGGTACGGCAGCCAGCGCGACACGTTCGCGCCGTCGTCGCGCGGCGCGGCCTGCAGCAGCCCGGCAACGTAGATGCCGCCGTCGCGGGCCAGGACGTAGTCCTGTCCCCGACCGGTTCGCGACGTTTCGAGGTCCCAGCCGAACAGGCCGCCGTAAAAGCGCCGTGCGGCGTCGAGGTCGTTCGTGACGAGGTCGTGCCAGACGGCTTTTCCGACGAGGGGCTCGTCGCTGAACGACATGCCGGACAGGTCCGCGGGAGCATTCAATGCGCAGGACGCCAGCAGGGCGGCCGTCGCGGCTATTCCGGTCAATCGCAAGCGCATCGCGTTTGTTCTCCTTCGTGTCGACGCGCGATTATAGCGGCCTGAAACTGCAGGCGACAGGCGGCGGTGCCCGTCGGCGACGGGCGGGCTATACTGGCCGCCCCAGCGCCCGTCCGTTGCCGGGCGAAGACCCCGAGGACCACTGCCATGCGCCGATTCGCCCGCACATGCTGCCTGTACCTGCTGGCGGCTGCCATCCTGTCGGGCTGCGCGGGCCTGCGCCCCGGCTACGAAACGCCGACGGTGACGGTGAATGCATTCCGGACGCTGCCGTCGGGCGGCGCGCTGCCGAGTTTCGAGATCGGGCTGGAGGTCATCAATCCGAACCGCGAACCGCTGGAACTGGCGGGGATCTCGTACACGATCAGCCTCGACGGGCACGACATCATCAAGGGCGTCGGTAACGAGCTGCCGGTGATCGAGGCCTACGGTACCGGCCAGGTCACCGTGACGGCGACTGCAAACCTGCTGGCGGGCGCCCGGTTGATCGCGGACCTGATGAGCAGTCCGAAAGACAGTTTCGACTACCGGTTCCTCGCGAAACTCGACCCGGGCGCGTTCCGGCCAACGATTCGCGTCGAGGACAGCGGCACGCTGTCGGCCGGCAGTCTCCAACGTTGAGCGGGGCTATCGGGGCACCGGTCGGGGGATAGGGACCGGCGCCTGCGGCCGTTGGAATGGTGCGGCATGGCGCCGGACCGCAAAATCGGGAACTCTGGCGGATTGCCCCGGTCGACTGCGTCGCCGGAAACGTCGATGATCAAGGAGCCGATGCTGACCATGAACCCGCCCCCGTGCCATTCGGACCGTGCCGCGTTGCCGCCGGCATGCGTCGCGCTGGCGGCGTTCCTGCTCGCCGGGTGTTCGGCGTCGGCCGGCGCTCCCGTTGCGGCGCGTGATGCGATATCGCCGGTGTCGCCCGCGATCGCGGATTGCCGCGCCCGGCTCGACGCGCCGCACGAAACCGCGGCGACCGGGCTGGACAGCCGGCGGATACGCCTCGTGAACTGGAACATCAAGAAGAAGTCGCTGCCGAACTGGAAGGAAGACTACGGTCGGCTGGCGGGCGACCGCGACCTGATTCTGATCCAGGAAGCCTCGCTGCGGCCGGAGACCGTCGGTATCCTCCCGACCGTCCCACACTGGTCGTTCGCGCCGGGCTACCAGACGGATGATGCGGTGACCGGCGTCCTGACGCTGTCGCGGGTGGCGCCGCTGGCACGGTGCAGCCTGGTGACCCTGGAGCCGCTGTTGCGAACGCCGAAGGCCACCAGCATTACGGAGTTCGGCCTGCGCGATCGGCGGGAGACGCTGCTGGTCGTCAATGTCCACGCCGTCAATTTCTCGCTCGGCATGGGCACGTACCGGCAGCAGTTCGCGCAGATCGCGGCCGTGCTCGAGGGCCACACCGGACCGGTCATCCTCTCCGGGGACCTGAATACGTGGCGGGAAGGCCGTACGCGGACGATCGAGGCACTGGCAGAGCGCTTCAACCTGTCCGAACTGGGCTTCGACGACGACCGCCGGACACAGGTCTTCGGCCGTCCGCTGGATCATATCTATGTGCGCGGACTGACCGCCGAGTCGAGCGTTACGACGGACGTCACGTCGTCCGACCACAATCCGCTGTCCGTCACGCTGTCGATGTAGCGGTGAGGACGCGTCCGTTTCATCGCCGGCCGTGGATCGCGTGCGCCGTATTGTCGGTCCTGGCGTCGCTCGCGGACCCGGCCCGGGCGGCCGGCATGGACGAGGAAATCGATTTCCTCATCCGGTCAGTGGCCGAGAGCGAGTGCACGTTCATTCGCAACGGCCGCGAGCACGATGCCGCCGCGGCCAGCGATCACCTGCAGATGAAGCGCGAGCGCGGCCGCCGCTATTACGACACGACCGAAGAGTTCATCGAACGGATCGCGAGCCGCAGTTCCTGGTCGGGCAAGGACTACCGGATTCGCTGCGGTGATGACGAGCCGGTAACCGCCCGCGACTGGTTCTTGTCCAGGTTGAAAGTTTTTCGCGGGCGCCGCGCACCCTAGCGAGGGCCGGCGCCTTCCCCCCGGGGTCGGAATTGCGTAGGGTTGCGCCGTGGCGCGAACCCTCGCCGGTCGGCGCGGTCTGATACCCCAAGTCCTTCGCCACCAAACTCCCGGAGAGGAACCGTGGGCCTCACACGTCTCGGCTTGTCGAATCCCGTCGCCGTCGTAGCGGCGATCCTGTTGCTGCTGCTGGTCGGCGCGGTGAGTCTAGGCAGGCTGCCGATCCAGATGATTCCCGACGTGCAGCGTCCTTTCATTCAGATCACGACCGGGTGGCGGTCAGCGGCGCCGGAGGAAGTCGAGGCCGAGATCCTCGAACCGCAGGAAGACATGCTGCGCGGCATCCCCGGGCTGGAGAAGATGGAGTCCACGGCGTCGCGCGGCAATGCCAGCATCAGCCTGATGTTCGCGGTCGGCACGGACCTCCAGCGCGCCCTCATCGAGGTCATCAATCGCCTGAACCAGGTGCCGCGTTACCCGAACGACGTGACGGAGCCGCGCATCTTCGCGGGGCAGGACAGCTTCGGCGCTCAGATTGCCTGGTTCGCGCTCACCCGCGTGCCCGGCAACGACCGTCCGATGGCGAGCTATAACGACTTCGTGCGCGAGGTCGTGCAGGCTCGCATCGAGAGAGTGCCCGGCGTATCCAATTCCAATGCGTACGGCGGGCGCGACAACGAGGTCCGCATCACGTTCGACCCGTACGAAGCGGCTGCGCTCGGTATCCAGATTCCGCAGCTCGCCGCCGTGACCGGCAACAACTACGACACGACGGGCGGCTTCAGCGACGTCGGCCGGCGCCAGTACACGCTGCGTTACGCCGGCAAGTACGACCTCGACGAGTTCGGCGACATGGTGCTCGACTGGCGCGGCGGCAACCCGGTACGCCTGCGGGACATTGCGCGCGTCGACGTCGTGATGCGGGACGCGGCGGGCACCATGTTCCAGAACGGCGAAGAATCGATCGCATTCGACACGCAGGTAGAGCAGGGCGTCAACGTCCTCGACGTGATGGAAGACCTGAAGGAGGCAATCGCCGAACTGGAAGCCGGGCCGCTCGCGCGCGCCGGTCTGCAGGTCGAGCAGGTGTACGACGAGTCCACCTATATCGAGGATTCGATCGCGATGTTGCGAACGAACCTCCTGCTCGGCATCACGCTCGCGATCGGCATCCTTTGGTGGTTCCTCCGCAAGTTCCGCGCGACCGTGATCGTGGCGCTCGCGATCCCGGCGTGCCTGTTTGCCGGATTCATGATGCTCAACGTGACCGGCCGGACGCTGAACATGATCTCGCTTGCCGGGCTGGCCTTCGCAACCGGCATGGTGCTCGATGCCGCGATCGTCGTGCTCGAGAACATCGTGCGGTTGCGCGAGCGAGGAACGGGTGCGGCCGACGCAGCGGCGACCGGCACAGACCAGGTCTGGGGCGCGCTGCTCGCGTCCACGGCAACCACGGTAGTGATTTTCCTGCCGATCCTGTTCCTCGAGGACGTGTCCGGCCAGCTGTTCGCCGATCTCGCGCTCGTGATCTCCGTCGCGGTGGTGGCGTCGCTGATCATCGCCGTCACCGTGATTCCGACCGCGGCGGCCCATTGGCTCAAGGATGTCCGCCTGGACGACCCGCACACGAACTGGTGGGACTCCGTCACGCGCAGGATCATGCGGATGACGGACGGGGTCTGGATGCGGCGCGCGTGGATCGCCGGCCTGTTCCTCGGCGCGACCGCGCTGACGCTGATACTGCTGCCGCCGGCCAACTACCTGCCCAAGGGCAAGCAGGGCTGGATATTCGCGTTCATCGTGCCGCCGCCGGGACAGAGCGTGACCGCGGCCCGCGAGGAGTTGCTCGAGGTGGTCGTGGACCGGCTGGAGCCGTATCTCGATGACGATGCGGACCTGCGCCTCGACAACTATTTTCTCGGCGCGTTCGGCAACTTCGCGTTCGCGGGTGCGAAGATGCACGATCCCGCCCGCGGCGACGAGTTCGTTGGCGTGTTGAATTCGCAGGTGCTGGCCGGCTTTCCGGACACCATGGCCTTTGCCGACCAGTGGGGCATCTTCGACCGGCTCGCCGGGGGTGGCGGCATCGACCTGAACATCCAGAGCCGCGACATGGACGCGATGCTCGGGGCGGCGCGCATGGGGCTCGGCCTGGTTGCCCAGAACCTGCCGGGCGCAATGGCGCGGCCGGTGCCGGGTGTCGACTTCGCCGAGCCGGAGCTTCGCTTCCTGCCGGACGAGCGGCGCCTGACGGAAGCCGGATGGACGCGCCAGCAGATGTCGCAGGTCATGCGCGGGCTCGGCGATGGCATCTACGTCGGCGATTATTTCGACGGCGACCGGCGCATGGACGTGATTCTTCGTGCGCCCGAATGGCAGAGTCCGGAGCAGCTCGCATCGACGCCGGTCGCGACCCCGATGGGCGGCATCGTCTCCGTCGATCAGCTCGGCCGGCTCGAGCGCACCGCGGGCCCGAACCAGATTCGCCGGGTCGACCGGCGGCGCGCGGTGACGCTCGCCATTACGCCGCCGCCGGACCTGTCACTCGAGGAGTCCATCGAGATTCTGCGGCAGAACGTCGAGCCGCAGTTGCTGCAGGCGCTGCCGGAAGACGGCGAGATCAGCTACTACGGCAGCGCGGACGACCTGAAGATCGCGCTTGCAAACATGTCGCAGAGCTTCGGCCTCGCGATCATCGTGTTGTACCTGCTGATGAGCGGGCTTTTCCGCTCCTTCATCGACAGCCTGCTCGTCATCAGCGCGCTGCCACTCGCCACGATCGGCGGCATCGCGCTGCTCCGTATCATGGCGCTGCCGATGGACCTGCTGACGATGATCGGCTTCATCACGCTGCTCGGCCTCGTCGTCAACAACGCGATCCTGCTGGTGCACCAGACCCGGCAGGCGGAGCGCGAAGGCTACAACCGGCGTGATGCGGTGGAGCAGGCCATCCGGCGCCGGCTGCGGCCGATCCTGATGAGCACGCTGACCAGCCTGTTCGGGATGCTGCCGCTGTTGCTGATTCCGGGGCCGGGGTCCGAGGTGTACCAGGGGCTTGCCGCGGTGATCGTCGGCGGCATGTCCATCAGCACCGTCTTCACGTTGATACTGTTGCCGAGCCTGCTGCGGCTGGGCGAAGCTTCGCAGGCGCCAGTGCCCGATGCCGATCGTGCACCGGCGATGAGTTAGGAACCCAATGAAACGATCCATGCGATTCCTGCCACTGCTGTGTCTTGCCGTATCGGGCACTGCCCTCGCGCAGATGCCGCCGGCCAACGTCGTCGTGCAGTCCGCGGAAATGCGGGAACTGTCCCCGTCGGTGGATGTCCCCGGCACCGTGATCAGCCGCTTCGACGCGCGCCTGGCGTCCGAGGTGGCGGCGAAGCTCGAGTGGATCGCGGAAGTCGGCACGCGGGTGAACAAGGGCGAGGTCGTCGCCAGGCTCGACGCCACGACGTTCCGCCTGCTGGAAGCCGAGGCGGAGAGCCGGGTGCGGCGCGAGCAGGCACGTGTGAAGTTCCTCGAGTCCGAGAAACATCGCCTGGAAAGCCTCGCGAGCAACAACCTGTCGGCGCGCAGCCAACTCGACCAGGTCGAGGCGGACCTGGAGGCGTCGCGCAGTGACGAGGCGATCGCGCGGGCGCAGCTGGGGCAGGCCCAGGTGGCGATGGCGGTCACGCAGATCAAGGCACCGTTCGACGGCATCGTGACGGAACGCCTGCGCAACATCGGCGAGCGCCTGAACGTGGCTGACGAGGTCATCCGGCTCGTCGATCCGCGTTCCATCGAGATCGTCGCACGCGCACCGCTCAGCACCGTGCACTTCATCAGCGAAGGTGCGGCGCTCGCGATGCACAACGACTATCGCGCCGATTCGGCCCAGGTCCGCACGGTGGTACCCTTCGGCAATCCACAGTCGCACATGTTCGAAGTCCGGCTGACCGCGGACCCGGACAAGTGGACGGTCGGCGAGAGCGTGCGCGTATCGATGCCGACGGCACTGGCCCGCGAGGTGCTGGCCGTGCCCCGCGATGCGCTGATACTGCGGCGCGAGGGCACCACGATCTTCAAGGTGAAGGACGACATGACGGTCGAACAGGTCAACGTGATCACGGGCCTCGGCGCCGGTGAGCACATAGAGGTCAGCGGCGATATCGCGGCGGGGGACCAGGTGGTCGTGCGCGGCGGCGAGCGCCTCGGCAACGGCATGACGGTGACGCTGGCGAAGTGAGACGTGGCATGAGCAGGCGAACATGAAAAACCTCGAGCGAATCCTGGAATCGCGGCCGATGCACCGGGTCGGCAACGGGCAGAGCGTCGCGCCCGCATGAGTTTCAGCGACGCACCCGCACCGGCCTGCGCGAATGGGCGCGGCAGCATCGAGCTGCGGATCGAACCGGTGGAGCGCGACCTGGGCGAGCTGACCGTGCGACGGGCGCTGCCGTCGCCGGGCCGGCGCACGGTGGGTTCATTCATCTTCTTCGATCACATGGGTCCGGCCGAGTTTCCGCCCGGCGAAGGCATCCAGGTGCGCCCGCATCCCCACATCGGCCTCGCGACCGTGACCTACCTGTTCGAAGGCGAAATCATGCACCGGGACAGCCTCGGCTACGTGCAACCGATTCGTGCCGGCGCCGTCAACCTGATGACCGCGGGGCGCGGCATCGTGCATTCGGAGCGCGCGGGCGAGGATCTGCACACGACCTCGCGTCTGCACGGTATCCAGTCCTGGATGGCCTTGCCGGACGGGCACGAGGAAACCGACCCGGCATTCGTGCATTACCCGGCGTCCACCCTCCCGGAGCTCGATGTCTCCGGCGTCACCGTGCGCGTCATCATCGGTACCGCCTACGGGGCAACGTCCCCGGTGTCGACGTTGTCGCCGATGCTCTACCTGGAATGCCGGATGCCCGAAGGTGCACAAATCCTGCTGCCTGACGACCAGGCCGAGCTCGCGATCTACGTCGTCGAAGGCGGCGTCGTCGCGGGCGACGAGGAGGTCGGGGCCGGGGTGATGGCGGTCGCTGCGGACGGCGGACCACTGAGCCTGCGGGCGGCGGCCGACAGCCGTGTCATGGTGATCGGCGGTGCGCCGGTCGGCAGACGGCATATCTGGTGGAACCTGGTGTCGAGTTCGCGGGAGCGAATCGAGCAGGCCAAGGCCGACTGGAAGTCCGGCCGCTTCGCGATGGTGCCGGGCGACGACGAGTTCATCCCGCTACCGGAGAAGTGAGACACGGTTCTCAGGAAACGTGACGGTCGTTGCGCCGAATGTGACCCGTTTCCGGCGCCGTCCGGGTGACGCAACATAAAATACGGGATTCTGCCGTCGCCGGAATGTCGCGTGACCCGTCATCCGATCGCCGTCTTGCTATTGTTGTTGGCTGGCCCCGCCGGGGCCTGGTGGAACTGCGACTGGAACCAGCGGTTCCCGGCCGACATCGTTGCGCCGAATGGCCGCGCACAACCGAACTACGCGGTTCGGCTCGACCTCACCGCCGCGTCCGTACCGGCGTCCTTCGATTGGTCGACCGACGGGGCCGACCTGCGTCTCATCGACCAGGATGACGTCACGCCGCTGCCGTTCCTCATCGAGCAATGGGACAGCGCAGGGCGAACCGCCGTGGTCTGGGTGACGGTGCCGGTCCTGCGGGGCGTGCGGCGGATCTACCTGTACTTCGACGGGCCCGCGGGCGCTGTTGACCAGGGTTCCCTCGCCGCAATGCCCGAGGTCGGCATGAAGTTCCACACGCGCCGATCGTTCGTCAACCCGAACAACCGGACGGCCGCCGAACTTGCGTTCGCCGCCGGCGGCGATGTCGGCGGTTACGGCTGCACGAGTGTCGCGAGCTACGTCGGCGTCAGCAACAGCGGAACCTTCGCGCCGCCGACGCGGCAGAACGACATCGCCTTGTTCGCCGAGGCGTTTTTCGAGGTACAGGCGGGCGAGGCCGGCGTCTGGGAGTTCCGCTACGGTGCCGATTTCGGCTATGGCGGCGGGCTCTACGTCGACGACGTCGCGCTGGAGGAGGACTGGAACTCGAATCTCTGGTGGAACTACAACTGGAACAACACGGGCGGGGTGTTGCAGGGAAGCCTGTTTCTCGATGCCGGCCAGCACAGCATACGGATCCTCGGGTTCGAGGATTGTTGCGACGGCGGTCTGACGGTGCAGTTCCGCCGCCCGGGCGGTCCCTGGCTCGACATGAGCCAGGCGAATATGACGTTTCGGGCGCGCCAGTGTTCCAACCGACCGGAGCCGGTCGTCGCCTACGGTGCGGGGGAGACCGGCAGCTGTCCGGAGCTCGAGGTGCTGCGTTCGTCGCAGCCGTTCAGTGACCCGATCAACGGGACCGCCGGGCCGCGAGCCATACCCGCGGCGGTCATGCTGAACACGACCGAGATCCGGAACTCCGGCGCGGGGAGCGTCGATGCCGGAACGCTGGTGCTGACCGAAGTCGTCGACCCGGACACGGCGCTCCGGGTTCTCGACTTCGACGGCTCGACGTCAGGGCCCGTGCGTTTCGTCGACGGCGCCTCGTCCAGCGGGCTCACGTACTCGTTCGGCTCGCTCGCCGACCCGTCCGACGACCTGTCATTCTCCGATGACGGCGGGGCGACGTTCACCTACGTGCCGACACCGGACGGCAGCGGCGTCGATCCCGCCGTGACCCATATCCGGATCGAAGCAAACGGCACTTTTGCCGGCAACGGCGGCGCCGGGCATACGTCCGCGCAGTTTCTTTTCAAGACTCAAATAAGGTAGTGTTGCCGAGCCGGAGCGCAGGGTGCCCCGGCGGGAGGGAGCGGACAACTGTTCGGTCACGGCCGGCAGGACGCGTTGCACGAGAATCAAAATAGCGTGGCGAACAGGAAACTACTGATCGGCGATATCGGCGGGACGAACGCTCGCTTCGCGATCGCCGACAACGAATCACCGGGCTTCGACCAGATGCGCATCCTGAAGTGCGCGGATTTCGAAACCTCCAATGAGGCCGTCCGGAACTACCTCGATGACGTCGGCATCGGCCGCCCCGATGCGATCTGTATCGCCGCCGCAGGACCGCTGGTCGGCGACACCATCCGCCTGACGAACAACGCCTGGACCGTGTCGGTCGACGGTCTGCAGAATGCCTTCGGCACGCGCCAGGTACGGCTCCTGAACGATTTTGCGGCGATTGGCTTCTCCGTGCCGTTCGTGGGGCCGGAGCACCTGCAGGCAATCGGTGACGTGACGCCGGGTTCGCTCGACAATCCGCACTACACGATTGCCGTTCTCGGGCCCGGTACCGGGCTGGGATCGGTGGGATTGCGGCGCTTCGGCGAGCACCTGCTGCTGATCAACAGCGAGTCCGCGCACAGCGGCTTCGCGCCGGAGACGCGTCGGCAGTTCGACATCCTGTCTGTCCTGCAGGATCGGCGCGAGCGGGTCGACAGCGAGTACCTCGCGTCGGGCACCGGGATTACGAACCTGTATTGGGCGCTGGCGCAGCTGCATGGCACGAACGCGAACCCGAAGGACGCCGCGGCGATCTTCGATCTCGCCGAGCGAAATGCGGATCCCGTGGCCGTGGAGACCGTCGAGGAATTCTTCGAGATTCTCGGGCAGGTGGCCGGGGATCTCGCGTTGACGTTCGGTGCGGAAGACGGCGTGTACGTTGCCGGGGGCATCGCGCAACGCCACGCGGACAAGCTGCTGAAGAGTCGCTTTCGCGAAGGCTTCGAGCGCAAGGGCAGCCACCGCTACCTGGTCGAACGCATCCCCACGCAGCTCATTACTTACGACCAGCCGGGATTGCTGGGCGCCGCCTACGGCGCCCTGCAACTCATCGGTGGTGGAGCCGGCTAGACCCGGTCAGTTGGCCAGTTCCTCGGCCTTGTCCTTCGCGGCGTCAGCGGCGTCGTCCATCGCATCCTTGGTCGCGTCCGCCGCGTCGTCGACGGCTTCTTCGGCCTTGTCCATCGTATCTTCGGCCCACTCCTCGGTGGTTTCCGCGGCTTCCTCGATCACGTCACCGGCCTCATCGGCCATGTCGCTTGCGGCGTCTCCGACGTCTTCGGCGACTTCCTTGGTCTTGTCGGCCATGTCGTCCATGGTGCTCTTCGCTTCTTCACGGCTGCAGCCCCACAGCGACAGCATCGCGGCAAGCAGTGTGATTCCCAGGATCTTCTTCATCGTCTCTCCCTTGATTCAGGACTCAGGCCGAATGATTCTTACATATGTCGTCTGAGAGCGCCAAGGCCGAGGCGGCGGCTGAACGGCCCGCCGATGTCAGCAGCCGGTTGCCGACGGGCAATGCGGCGGTAGACTAGCCAGATGCATCGTCGACCCGATACCGCCGTTGCGCGGCTGCGCCGGACAAGTCGCCTCGTCCTCATCGCGGCGGCGATGCCGTATCTCGCCGCCGCGCAGTCGGAGGCGCCGGTGGAAACAGATGCGCCGGCACCGGCGACCGACCCGCCCGTGACCGCGTTGTTCGAAACCCGGGCCGACCTCCAGGCCTTTCTCCTGTCGATCGGGTCGCCCGACACCGACGCATTTTTTGCGGAGCGAAAGGCCCGGCTCGACGACTTGCGGGACAAGCTGACCGACGTCGATACCGCCGCGGAGTCGGATGCCATGCAATCGATGGCGTTCGACGATCTCGTCGACCTTCAGACCGTGGTGCGCACGGATCTGCGCAGCCTGGGGTTGTTGTCGGAACAATTGTCGTCGCGTGCGGCGCGACGCGACGCCCAGCTCGATGAACTGGCGGTTCGCACTGCGGAGTGGCAGCGGCTGACCGACATTGCGCGCGGCCGCAGCGCGCCGGCCTCCGTGCTGGCGATGGCGGCGGGGATGGCGACGCAACTGGACCGTGCGCGCCGGGAGCTCACGGCGGATCGCGACACGGCGCTGGAGGCGCTGAGCGTCATTGCCGGCCTCCAGACCGGCGTCACGGCCTTCGACGCGGAGATCCAGCGGCGTCTCAATGAACTGGAGACCGTTTCACAGACCGTCGCGGTCGCGCCGCTCTGGAGCGCCGGCGTCTGGACCGCGTCGCTCGGCATCGACGAGACCCGGAGAGCGCTGTCCCGCCATGCGACGGCCATTGCACGTCCGTTGTCGGCGCACGCGATCTGGATCGTCGTGCTGTTCGTCGCCGCCTGGGCCGGCGCACAATGGCTGTTGTCCGCCACCGGCGAACGCGTGCGGGAGGCCATGCGCACGGACGCCGTCAGCGTTCGCGCGGCGGCGGCGTTCGAACGCCGCAACGCGACCGCGCTCCTCTCCGGGTTGCTTGTCGTGTACTGGCTGGGCCCGCCCGCGCCGCAGGCCTTCCAGAGCCTGCTGCTGGCAGTGCTGCCGTTTCCGGCCGCGGCGCTGGCGGTCACGGTGTTCGCGAAGCCGCTGCGGCTGACCGTCTACACGCTGGCGGCGGTGCTGGCGGTCATGTCGCTGCGGCCGTTCTTCGAGCCGATGCCGCTGATCGGCCGCCTCGTACTGCTGTTGCAGTCCCTGCTCACGGTGGCGGCCATCATCGTCGACTACCGGCGCGGCCGATTTCGAATGGCGTTCCCGGCCGTCCGGGAGAAGGTCATGCGCTGGGGTGTACGGACGGTTTGCGGCGCGCTGCTGCTCGTCATGGCACTCGAAATCGTGGGCCAGATCGGCGTCGCGAATACCGCGCGGTCGCTGGTGCTCGGTGGTCTCGGCCTCGGCATGATTTTTACGTCGATCAACTACGTGCTGACCGGGATCACCCTGGCGCTGCTGCACCTGCGGCCGATTGCCTACGTTCCGGTCGTGCGCAACCAGCGCTGGACGATCGTGCAGACGATGCGCAAGGCCGTTCGCTGGCTGATGGCCGTACTCTGGCTGCTCGCGACGCTACGGTTTGCCGGGCTGCTCACGATTGCCACCGCGAAGCTGCAGGAATTGCTCGCATCGGAGATCAACGTCGGCGCCGTGGCGCTCGACTTCTCGTCGATCGCTGCCGGCGCGGCAATCCTGTTGGGCACCTGGTTCCTCAACCGGCTCATTCGCTTCGTGCTTGCGGGCAAGTCGCTGTCCGGCGTGCAGGTCGCGACCGGCCTGACGTTTGCTGTCTCCAAGCTGCTGCGCTACGCCATCGCGGTTGCCGGCTTCATCTTCGCCCTGGCGGCCATGGGCTTCGACCTGACCAAGGTAACCGTGCTGGCGGGCGCTCTGGGCCTGGGCATCGGTTTCGGCCTGCAGAACATCGTGCAGAATTTCATCTCCGGCCTGATCCTGCTGTTCGAACGGCCGATCAACATCAACGACATTGCGATGGTCGACAACCTGATGGGCACCGTAAAAGAGTTGAACATCCGGTCGACGGTCATCGAGACGTTCGACGGCGCGGAGGTCATCGTGCCGAACGCCGACCTGGTGTCCAAGACCGTCACGAACTGGACGAAGTCGAACCGGCGCCGTCGCGCGGAAATCGACGTCGGTGTCGCGTACGGATCGGATTCGCAACAGGTTCTGAACCTGCTCGAGAGCATCGCGAAGTCGCACGACCAGGTCATGCCGGATCCCGAGCCGTTCGCGATCTTCCTCGGTTTCGGGGAAAGCTCGCTCAATTTCCGGCTCTATATCTGGCTGAACGACCTGTCCGAGGTGCTCAGGACGCCGAGCCGAATCCGGCAGGACCTCTTGCTGGCGCTGAAGGAGGCGGGCGTCGAGATCCCGTTCCCGCAGCGTGACGTGCGCGTCACCATGCTGCCCGGACCGCAGGCGATCGATGCGGCAGGCGGTCCGCCGCCGGGCGCGCGCGGCCCGGCACCGTCCCGCTAGTTATTGGCGAATTCCGTCGGCGAGCCCGCCAGCCGCGGCGCCGCAAACACGATGTCGTCGAGCGCCACGATGATGCGGCTCATCATGCTGCCGCCGTTCCGTGATTGCGCCAGCGCCACCGCGATGTAGCGGCGGCCGTCGCGTTCGACGATGGCGCTGTCCGAGTGCCATTCCTTCCACGTCCCGGACTTCCGGTAGATGCGGGACCCGGGGCGGTTCGCCAGGAGTCCCTGGACGAACTTGTGGTGCAACGCGGGCTTGCCGAGGATTGTTTTCATCTTCGCACTCGCCTCCGGCGATACGAGACGGCCGGTTTCGAGCAGGTAATAGAAGCGCGCCACCTGGAACACGGTGGCGCCGTGCGACAGGTCGTTGACCGGGTCCCGCTTCCACGCCTGCGTGCTCGCGTAGGCCTTGCCGACCCACAGGCCCCCGTCGTGGTATTCGTCATACAGCCCGTAGCGCTGTGATTGCAACAGGTCGGCGAGGTATTCGAATCCGATCTCGTTCAGCAGCTCGGTCGCCGCCGGGTTCGACGATTCGCGAATCATCGCCCGGCACAACGAAATCGTGTCGCGGTCGACCGTGCGGCCTTCGTCAGCCGCCTTCTGGAACACGCCGAGGAGGATCGCGATCTTCGGCAGGCTGGCCGCATAGATGCCGAGGTCCGGGTTGACGGCCGCAAATCGCGGGTGATGCGGGTCCGTGATATCGACCAGCGCGACGGCCAGTCGCTGGTCGTGGACGATGGCGGAAAGGCCGAGGCTCGCGATCTCGGTCTCCAGCTGATATTGCAGGGCCGGATCCTGCGATTCCGACAGACCGGGCCACGCCTCCTGGGCGAGCGAGGTCGTTGAGGCCGAGAGAAAATACAACAGGGCCGCGAGCGCGAACCTCGGTCGTCGCCGGTCGAGAACCGATGTCTCCGGGAGACGGCCGTCGAGTGCAGGGTCGTATGCCATGTCGTCACCGCCGAGCCGTGAATGACGCTCCCGCAGCGCACTGGCTTTCCGACGGACGGGCTACAGCCGTGGCAGAAATCCCTTTGCGATGCCGGTCGCGCGCAGCCGGGCGTCGGCCGGCCGCTACTACCGATACTGTTCGCATTGCCGTTGTCGTTGTCGTGGGCTGCCGATCGGGCAGCGGTGCCATTCTATCGGCAGACCCGGAACCCCTGGCAAGGATTTTCTGAAAGAGCGCAACAGGCCGGGCGCCCTCGGGGAGGCGCACGGGCAGCCGGCGATCGCGCGATGTGCGCCCGCTAGTGCGGCTTGGCAGCCACAAGCTCAGCGCCGCCGAGGCCGGACGCCGCCCGCGCGTAGCGCCGGACGGCGTCGACCTCCACGGCAATCCCCCGCTCGTCGTCCACGTACTTCGCGAACGTGCAACTCATCGCACCGGCAACGCCACCGTGGGCATCCAGGATCGGCGCGGCGACGCAGACCAGTCCGCGCGTTATCTCCTCGTCGTCGACGGCGTAGCCGCGCTCGGCGACGGAACGCAGTTCACGCCGCAATCGCCGGGCATCCGTAATCGTGTTGTCCGTGTAGGCATCGAGCTTGCGACCGGTGAGGCGACGGCGGGTGTCGGCGTCGGCAGTTGCGAGCAGCACCTTCCCCATGCTCGTGCAGTGCAGCGGAAACGTCTTGCCGATCTCGGAATGCAGTCGGATGCCGAAATCACGGGGCTCGATCTTGTCGATGTAGATACCGGCGTCGTCACCGAGGATGCCCAGCGTGGCGACATGCCCGGTGGTTTCGTGCAGCGCCACGAGGTGCGGTCGCGCCACCCGGCGCAGGTCGTAGTCCGCGACGACGTTGGCGCCGAGGCGGGCAAGCCGCAGGTCGCCCCGGTACACCCGGCTCGCCGGGTCGAACGACAGGACCGACAGCGCCACGAGTTCCTTCAGCAAGCGGTGGACGCTGGCTTTCGGCAGGCGCGTGGCCGAGACGACGTCGGCAAACGGCAGGCCCTCGTTGCCGGCCTCGACCACGGCGTGGATGATCCGGAACCCGTTGCTCAATGCGCCCACTCGATGCTGCCCCCGTGCTTGACAAGGCAGAGCCCTGTCGCGCTACACTGTACAAAATCAGAAACCTAGTTCCAAATACGGAACTTGTCAATCCACACTGTCGATCCACGAAGGGGCAGGCGTTTGCCCCGTTTCCCAGGGGGGAACCGCGCGTGTCACTATCCCTGCCTCTCGCCGAGGTGCTCGAATCCGTTCCCGTCGTTCCGCTCGTGAAGGCGGAAGATCCCGACATCGCCGTCAAGACGTCCCGTGCGCTCGCGGCCGGCGGGCTGACCGTCGTGGAGGTCGTCTTTCGCACCGACCGCGCCCTCGAATGCCTCGGGGCCGTCGCGGACGACGTGCCCGAAATGGTTGCCGGCGCCGGCACGGTGCTCACGGCCGAGCAGGCGCGCCAGGCGCTCGACAACGGGGCGAAGTTCATCGTGTCGCCGGGACTCGACGACGGCGTGGTGGGCGTCGCCCGGGAAGCCGGCGTGCCGGTATTTCCCGGCATCGCGACGGCAACCGAGTTACAGAGGGCGCACAATCTCGGGCTCGAGGTGGTGAAGTTTTTCCCCGCGTCGATTGCTGGCGGGATACCCGCGATCAAGGCGCTGGCCAGCGTCTTCCGAAACATGCGATTCATGCCCACCGGGGGTGTCTCCGCGAAGAACCTCGCGGAGTTCCTGACCGTCCCGGCCGTGCTGGCGTGCGGCGGAAGCTGGCTGACGCCCGACGACGCGATTGCCGCCGGCGAGTACGGTGTCGTCACGCGGCTCGCCGAGGAAGCCTTACAGATCGCGTCCATCGCGAGGAGTTGAACGCATGAGCAAGAAATACGTCTCGTTCGGTGAAATCATGCTGCGCCTGAAGACGCCCGGCAACGAACGCTTTTTCCAGTCACCGTCTTTCGAAGCGACGTTCGGGGGTGGCGAGGCCAATGTCGCCGTCGCGCTGGCGAACTACGGTCTCGATGCGGCGTTCGTCAGTGCACTGCCGGCGAATGACATCGGCGAGGCAGCAATCCGTGAACTTCGGAGCTTCGGCGTCGATACGTCGCGCATCGTTCGCAGCGGCGACCGGGTCGGCATCTACTTTCTCGAGACCGGCGCGAACCAGCGCCCGTCGAAGGTGGTCTACGACCGAGCGAACTCATCCATTGCGAACGCGAAGAGCGGCGACTTCGATTGGGATTTCGTGTTCGACAATGCCCGTTGGCTGCACATCACCGGCATTACACCGGCGCTCAGCCAGTCCGCCGCAGACCTGAGTTTCGAGGCGGTGAAGGCGGCAAAGGCGCGCGGTGTCACGGTGTCCTGCGACTTCAACTATCGCGGCAAGCTCTGGAAGTACGGCAAGTCCGCGCCTGAAGTGATGACGGAACTCGTCAAGTACGTCGACGTCGGCATTGCCAACGAGGAAGACTGCCAGAAATCGCTGGGCGTCACGGTCGACGTCGACGTGGAGAGCGGCGAGCTCGATACCGCGAAGTACGAAGCGCTCAGTGCGAAGATGATGGAGGTCTACCCGAACCTTTCCGTCATGACGATCACGTTGCGCGAGTCGAAGAGCGCGGACCGCAATGGCTGGTCCGCCTGCCTGCGCGACGAGGACGGTTTCCGCCTGTCGCGCCGCTACGAGATTACGGACATCGTCGACCGGGTCGGCGGCGGCGATAGCTTCGCGTCCGCATTGATCTACGGTCTCGAGGCCTACGAGGACCGGCAGGAGTCGCTGGAATTTGCCGTCGCGGCAAGCTGCCTCAAGCACTCCATTCTCGGAGATTTCAATCGCGTTTCCGTGGCCGAGGTGACCAACCTCATGGGCGGCGATGCATCCGGGCGCGTGCAGCGCTGATCCACTCCACACCGGGGGAAACCACATGAAGACTCTAAGAACCATTTTATCGGCCGGAGCGCTCGGCGTTGCGTTGTCCGCCTGCGGCGGCGCTGACAGCGACGCCGGCGGGACGGCGCATCCCGTCGCCGACAGCGTGCATTCCAGCGGCAAGCAGGAAACGGCCCTGTCCGACGTACCGCAGGCGGTACTCGAGGTCGTGAAGGCGGCGCGCCCCGAGCTCGACGTGCAGGAAGCGGAATACGAAACGCGTGACGGCCGCGAGTACTATGACGTCGGCGGCCTGTTGCCGGGTGGCGAAGAGATCGAACTCGACATGACGAAAGTCGACGGGGTGTGGACTGTTGTCGAGATCCAGCGCGATATCGATGATTCGCTGGTGCCGGCACCGGTCGTGACGGCGCTGAATGGCGGCGTGCCGGATTGGGAGGCCACGCGCATCATCGAGAGCGACCAGGGCGACGGCACGATCGTCTACGAATTCTTCGGGCCCGGCGCCGACGGTACCGTGAAGTACGAAGTCAAGTGGACCGACGGTGAGGCGACACTGCTCACCGAGGAGTGGGCTCACTGATGCCGCATGTCGGTGCGCCGGTCTCTCGACGTGAAGTCCTGCGACTGGCGGCCGGCGGTGTGGCACTGTCGGGCTTTGCGCGCCTGGCTTACGGCGCCACGCCCGACAGCCCGGTCGTAAGGACGAATGCGGGCGCGGTTCGCGGCTTCGTCGACGACGGGATCCGGGTCTTCCGCGGCATTCGCTACGGCGCCGACACCGCGCCCCGGCGTTTTCGCCCGCCCCTGGCGCCGCGGCCCTGGGACGGCGTTGTCGACGCGCTGGACTACGGAGCGTCCTGTCCCCAGTCACGCGAGGACGTGGTCAGCGAGGACTGCCTGTTCCTGAACGTCTGGACACCCGGCGTCGACGATGGCCGGAAGCGTCCGGTGATGTTCTACATTCACGGCGGTGCCTATTCGAGCGGGTCCGGTTCGAGCCCGTGGTACGACGGGCGGGCGCTGGCACGGCGCGGCGACGTCGTCGTCGTCACGGTAAACCACCGTCTCAATGCGTTCGGTTACCTGTACCTGCAGCGCTTCGCCGACGAGCGCTATGCGGATTCCGGGAACTGCGGGCAGCTCGATCTCGTGCTGGCGCTCAAGTGGGTGCGCGACAATATCGCGGCCTTCGGCGGAGACCCGGACCGCGTTCTCGCGTTCGGCCAATCCGGTGGCGGTGCGAAGGTCGCGACGATGATGGCGATGCCGGCGGCGGCCGGGCTGTTCCAGCGCGCCGCGAGCATGAGCGGGCAGCAGGTGACGGCATCCGGCCCGGGCAATGCGACGGAGCGGACCTTGGCCTATCTCGACGCAGTCGGCGTCGCCCCGTCGGATATCGGCACGCTGGCGACGCTGCCGGCCGATCGCCTGGTCGCGGGATTGTCCGCGCGCGACCCGGTGCTGCCCTACGGGTCGGTGTATTTCGGTCCCGTGCTGGACATGCGCTCGCTGCGGCGCCACCCCTTTTATCCCGACGCCGCGCCTCAGTCCGCCGGGATACCGATGATCCTCGGCAACACGCACGACGAAACGCGCGCGTTCCTGCGCGGCGAAGAGTACGAAGACCTCACGTGGGACGAACTGCCCGACCTGCTGATCCCGAACATGCGGGTCGACATCCGTCCCGAGTTCGTCGTCGCCGAGTACCGCAGGCTGTTCCCGTCACTGTCGCCGACACAGGTCTTCTTCAAGGCGACGACGGCAGCGCGCTCCTGGCGCTCGGCGATCATCGAGGCGGAGGAAAGGGCGAAGCAGGGCGGTGACAACACTTACGTGTACCAGCTCGACTTCGGCAGCCCCGAGGAGCCCGAAATGGGCGCGCCGCACACGTTCGACATTCCGCTGGTCTTCGGCACGCTGGGCGCACCGCGCACGATCACGGGCACGGGGCCGGAAGCGCGTGCCGTGTCCGCGATGATGAGTGACGCGTTCATCCGCTTTGCGCGCGACGGCGTTCCTGGCAGCGACGCCATGCCCGCCTGGAAGCCCTACACGCTGCCGAATCGCGAGACGATGGTCATCGACCTTCCGCCGCGCATGGAGAACGATCCGCGCGGTGCCGAGCGACGATTGTTCGCGACCGTACCCTATGTCCAGCCCGGAACCTGACCGGAGAAGGCCATGCCTCACGAGATCGACAGGCGCACCAGCCTGAAATTGCTGCTTGGAGCGGGCGCCGGTGTCGTCGCGGCGCCGCTGCTGCCGGCCCCGGCCCTGGGGCAGGGGTCCCGTGCCACGTCGTCGCTCGACCCGTTTGCCGACATGCAATGGGGTCGAACGTTCGAAGGCCAGCGTCGTGCGGATCTCGGCGACGGCACGTTCCTCAATCCCGTCTTTGCGGGGGACCGACCCGACCCGACGATTTTCCGGGATGGCGATACCTACTACCTGACGTTCTCGAGCTTCGATGCTTACCCGGGCATCGTCATCTGGAAGAGCGTCGATCTCGTGAACTGGGAGCCGGTCACCGCGGCGCTCAGGACGCCTGTCGGTTCCGTGTGGGCACCCGAACTTCTGAAACATGACGGGCGCTACTACTGCTATATCCCGGCACGCTTCCCGGAGTACCGGTCCATCTACGTCATCCACGCGGACCGTATCGAAGGACCCTGGTCCGAGCCGATCGATCTCGGACTGCATCGCCACATCGACCCGGGCCATGCGGTCGGCGAGGATGGGCGGCGCTGGCTGTTCCTGTCCGGCGGCGACCGCGTGGCGCTTGCCGACGACGGCCTGTCGCTGGCGGGTGAGGTCGAGCACGTCTACGACCCCTGGCGCTACCCGTCGGACTGGGTCGTCGAGACGTTTGCGCCGGAAGGACCGAAGATCGTTCGGCGCGGCGAGTACTACTACATGGTCACCGCCGTCGGCGGCACCGCGGGTCCGCCGACCGGGCACATGGTAATCATGGCACGTTCGCGATCCATCGACGGGCCGTGGGAGAACGACCCGAACAACCCGGTAATCAAGACTGAATCGGCCGCGGAGAAGTGGTGGTCACGCGGCCATGCAACGCTGTTCACGGACCCGGACGACCGCTGGTGGATGATCTACCACGGCTACGAAAACGGATACTGGACGCTCGGCCGCCAGGCGTTGCTCGAGCCGGTGCGCTGGAATGACGACGGTTGGCTGGAACCGCTCGGCGGCGACCTGTCGAAGCCGATCGCGAAGCCGGTCGACGCCGGCCCACGCCCGCACGGCCAGCCGTTGTCGGACGACTTCTCGACGGATCGTTTCGGACTGCAGTGGTCGTTCTACGACCCGGCCCCGGACGAGCGCGAACGCCTGACGCGGCGCGACGGCGGCATGCTGCTGCGCGGGAAAGGCAGGACGCCCGGCGACAGCTCGCCGCTGACCTGCATCGTCGGCGACCAGTCCTACGAGATCGAGGTCGGCGTGGAAGTGGACGACCGCACCGAGGCCGGGCTGCTGCTCTTCTACAACCGGCGCCTGTACGCCGGGCTCGGACTGGGGCCGAAAGGACTGATGATGCATCGCTACGGGCTGCAGCGGCTTCGCGGAACGCCGCCGGGGCAACGTGACGACGCCGGTGCGGCGATTCCGCGCCGCATGCGCATACGTATGACGAACCATCGCAACATCCTGACCATCTACACGAGCGTCGACGACGGCAGGACCTGGGAAAAGTTCGACGTGCAAATGGAAGTCTCGGGCTATCATCACAACGTGGCCTACGATTTCCTCAGCCTGCGACCGGGTCTCTACGCCGCGGGCAGCGGCGTCGCGCGGTTTACGGACTTCACCTACAAGGGGAGCATGTAATGCTGAATCGACGGAGCCTGCTTCTGGGAGCGGCCGCTGCGGTCACGACATCGAGCGTGCGGGCACAGACGCCGGCGCCCGGTGCCGACACGGTGGTGGCGCCGGACCTGCTGCAGCCGTCCGCCACGATAGACCTGTGGCCCGGCGGTGCGCCGGGCATGGCCGACCCCGCGCCGGTCGAAATCGTCAATGAGCGGAGCACCGACCCGACCTATGCCGATCGCGCCGTGTCCGGCATCGCCGTGCCGCGCATGGTCGTGTTCCGGCCGCCCGAGCCGAACGGCGCGGCCATCGTCCTGACGCCGGGCGGTGGGTACAAGAACATCGTCATCGACAAGGAAGGCCACGAACTCGCACGCTGGCTCGCGGCGCGCGGCGTCACGGTGTTCGTGCTGTATTACCGGCTGCCGGGCGAGGGCTGGTCGGATCGTGCGAACGTCGCGCTCGCGGACGCGCAGCGCGCTATGCGACTGGTTCGCCGGCACGCCGCCGACTACGAGGTCGATCCGGACCGTGTCGGCGCCATGGGATTCTCCGCGGGCGGGCACGTCTGCGCTGACCTTGCTGCGCGCTTCGAATCCGCGGTTTATCGGCCCGTGGACGATGCCGACCGTCTGAGCGCGCGGCCGACGCTGGCCGCCCCGATCTACCCGGTCATTTCGATGTCCGCGCCGCTGGCTCACGCCGGCTCGCGCTCGAACCTGCTGGGCGACAGCCCTTCGCCAGCGGACGAGGAAGCGCATTCACCGCACCGCAACGTACCGGAGGGTGCGCCGCCGCACTTCCTGCTGCACGCGGAGGACGACGGTGCCGTGCCGGTGGCGAATTCACTGGCATTGCGTGCGGCGCTGGTGCAGCGTGGAGTACCCGTGGAGACGCATCTGTTCGCCCATGGTGGCCACGGGTTCGGGCTGCGCTATACGGCCGGCAAGCCGGTCGCAGCGTGGCCCTCATTATTCCTGGAGTTCGCGAAGAGCGTCGGCCTGCTTCTTCGGCCGGCCTGACCCGCTAACGGCGCGACACTAGACGGGCGCTGCGGCGCTCAGCGTGCAGCGGAGTTCGCCGTCAGGGCCGAAATCCAGTGTACTGGACTGGCCGGGCGCGACATCGTGAATGCCGGTCGTTTGTCCCGTTGCGATGACGTCTCCGGCGCGCAGCGGCCGGCCGCGTCGAGCCGCGAGTTCCAGCAGGAACTGCACAGAGCGCACGAAGCCGCCGGTCAGGTTGAAAGCGCCGCCGCTCCCGACCGCGTCGCCCTCGACGAACGTCTTGCAATGCATGCTGTCCAGCGGCCGGGATTGCCATTCCTTGATCGACGGGCCGACGATGAGACCCGCATTGTTGCCGAAGTCGGACACGACGACCGTCGGACCGAGCTCGTTGATGGTCGCCAGCGGGCTGCTCGCGATCTCCAGGCCGATGCGCAGGTCGCGGATCATGCCGGCTGCCTCTTCGGTCGTCCACGTGAGCTTGTCCGGCGGGGCATCCCGGCCGATGACGGCGATGTACTCGGCCTCGATGGCGGCGAAGCCGCCGTCGAACACCGGCATGGACAGGGCATCGCCGTTGCTGACTTCGTGAATGGTGGGGGTGAATATCGGCCCGGCCAGGCGGTCGATGCCGAAATGGTCTTCGACGTTCGGCGGGATCCGGCCGACTTTCCAGCCGCCGATATCCTGGGGCCAGAGTTCGATGGCCATGTCCTGGATGCGGTACGCCGTATCGAGATCGTCGGGTATTGCGCCGGGGTAGTCTTCGAGCGGCTGGCACGCCTTCCGCGCGGCCACGAACGTCGCCGCGATCTCCCCGAGGTCCTTGCCGGGTGCGGTTGCACCGCCGCTGGTCGAATTGACAGTCATTCCGTGGGACGCCCCCCGCGTCGTTGATAGCGTGACGGCGCATTGTAACGGGTTTGCGGTGAGTTGGAAACCGGTGTCATTTTTCGGCGGGGGCGCGTGTCCCCGTGATGTCCCCTGGCAAAATCTGCCGGAATTCAGGGATTTGCTCTGACGTTCGCGGCCTCGGGCGGGGCCGGCCTCGCTGCGAAGGACGTGAGGGCAGCGCCGCGGCGCGCATCGCGGGGCACCGTATGCGGGGCCGGTAGCGCCCGAGATGACATCGTTGGACATGTCCGGGGCCGGGCGGGCTAGAATAGTCCCCATAACAACGACGAGGCCGGGTCGACCAGTGCGATGACCGGCCGGGACACACGATGGCCGACGACAAACCCGATCCCGCCAAGCCCGAGATGTCCCGCGGGGACACCGTGTCCGCCGGCGCGGCCAACGGGCGCCGCGTCAAGCTCACGATCACGGATATCGCGAAGATGGCCGGCGTCTCGAAGAAGACGGTCTCCCGCGTCATCAACCACTCGGGCCTGGTTCGCGACGAAACGCGCGAGCGGATCATGAAGATCGTCGAGGAGCATGGCTACCAGCCCGACCCGCAGGCGAGGGCGCTCGCGCTGCGGCGCTCGACGCTGATCGCGCTGATCTCCAACCAGCCGAATCCCCAGTACATCGTGGATATCCAGGGCGGCATCCTCACCGGAATGGCGGGAACGCCGTACCAGCTCGTCATCCGGCCCTGCGACCGGTCGTCGCCGACACTGCACGACGATATCTGCGACATCGTCCAGCACCAGAAGCTGTTCGGCGTCATCCTGACGCCGTCCATTTCCGAGGACGACGAGCTGATCGGTCGGTTGCGCCAGATCGGCTGTCCGTACGTGCGCATCGCGGCCGTGTCGCTGGACACGCCGGAGAACATGATCGAAACGCACGACTATGTCGGCGCGGCGGAGGCGGCGCGCCACATTGCGTCGCTGGGGCACACGCGGATCGCGCACATCCACGGCCCGGACACGTTCCTGTCCGCGGCGGAGCGCCTGCGCGGCTTCCGTGTCGGTCTCGCCGAGTACGGCATGAAGATCGAGCCGCAGTACCTGATGAAAGGCGGGTACACGTTCGAGTCGGGCATGGAATGCGGGAAGCAGCTCCTGGCGCTCGACGTACCGCCGACCGCGGTATTCGCGGGCAACGACGAAATGGCCGTCGGCGTCTACCAGGCCGTGCGCCAGGCGGGGCTGCGGGTGCCCGACGACCTCTCGATTGTCGGTTTCGACGATTCACCGATTGCGACCCGTATATGGCCAAAATTGACCACGGTTCGCCTGCCCATCGTCCAGATGGGGCGCATCGCCGCGGAACTGCTGATCTCCAATCACGACCGGATGGCGATGCAGCCGCCGGCCGCGACCTCGGTCATGCCGAGCCTCGTCGTGCGCGAGTCGGCCGCGGCCCCCCGCGCCTGAACGGCGCCGAAGTGGCCGCAAACTCGCCTTTAATATCGCATTGACACCGGTTACCATACCGGGCCACACCCACTTTCGGGCCACGTGATGTTCCAGAAGACCTACCAGGCCACGCACCCGTCGATGATCGACGGGATCGACAACGAGAGGCTGCGCGACCTCTATCTCGTCGGGGCGATGTTCGCCGCCGATGAAGTCCGCCTCAACTACACGCACAACGAGCGCATGGTTGTCGGCGGTGCTGCGCCCGTATCGCAGACCGTGCGCCTGCCGGACCAGGAGGCCCCGGTCGCCGGCGCGCCGTTCCTCGAGCGGCGCGAACTCGGCATCGTGAATACCGGCGCGGGTGCCGGCAAGGTGACCGTCGACGGCGAGGCCTTCGACATGGCGCCACGCGACGGGCTCTATGTGCCGATGGGCAGCAAGGACGTCACGTTCGCAAGCGACGACGCCGCGAACCCCGCACGATTCTACCTCGCGTCGACGCCGGCGCACGCGCGCTTCGAGTTGAAAAAACTGTCGGTCAAGGATGCCGTGCCGCTGAAGCTGGGGTCGCTCGAAACGTCGAACGACCGCACGATCTACCAGTACATCGTGCCGGAAACCTGCCGCTCGGCGCAGCTGCTGCTGGGGCTGACGATCCTCAACCCGGGCAGTGTATGGAACACCATGCCGCCGCACCTGCACGACCGCCGTTCCGAGATCTATTTCTACTTCGAACTCGGCGAGAACGAGCGCGTGTTTCACTTCATGGGTGAGCCCGATGCGATGCGCCACATCGTCGTTCACGACTCCGAGGCGGTTATCTCGCCGCCGTGGTCGATTCACATGGGCGCCGGCAACAGCAACTATTCATTCATCTGGGCGATGGGTGGCGAGAATCTCGACTACAAGGACATGAACGTCCTCGACATCTGTCAACTCAAATAATCAGGACGGGCGCATCCGTGCCCGCGCAGGGGGACTGCATGGCAATTGATCTCTTCAGGCTCGACGGCAAGGTGGCCGTCGTCACCGGCGCTAACACCGGCCTCGGCCAGGCGATGGCCGTGGCGCTCGCAAACGCGGGCGCGGACGTCGCGCTCGTCGGGCGATCCGCGCCGACCGAGACGGAAAAGCGCATCAGCGAGGCCGGGACACGTTCCTGCACCGTCTTCGCCGACCTGTCGACGACGGAACCCGTCGAACGCATCGTCGCGGAGACGCGCGAGGCACTCGGGCCGCCCGATATCCTCGTCAACAACGCCGGTATCATCCGCCGCGCCGACGCGCTGGATTTCAGCGAGGACGACTGGGACGCCGTGCTCGCGACGAATCTCAAAGTGCCGTTCTTCCTTGCTCAGGCGGTCGCTCGCGACCTCGTGGACAGCGCGCGCCGCGGCAAGATCATCAACGTGGCATCGCTCCTGTCGTTCCAGGGCGGCATTCGCGTCGCGTCCTACACGTCGAGCAAGAGCGGGCTTGCCGGCCTGACTCGGCTGCTGGCGAACGAGTGGGCCGGGCGTGGCATCAACGTCAACGGCATCGTCCCGGGCTACTTCGCGACGAACAACACCGAGGCGCTGCGCAACGACGCCGAGCGGAATCGCGATATACTGGCGCGTATTCCGGCCGGCCGCTGGGGTGACCCCGGCGACCTCGGGGGTGCAGCGGTCTACCTCGCGTCGGCCGCCTCTGACTATGTGCATGGCGCGCTGCTGCCCGTGGATGGCGGATGGCTCGCGCGCTGAGCGGGAGCCCGTCCGAACCGTGCGTAGCGACATTGAGTAACTTGCACCCGGACAGGCTGTTCCCGGCGGACCCGGGCGTTCGCGGCATCGCGCGCGGCCTGTATGCGCAGATTCGCGACCTGCCGATCATCAGCCCTCACGGGCATACGGACCCCGCGTGGTTTGCCGCGAACGAAGCGTTCGGCAACGCCGCCGACCTCCTGCTGACGCCCGATCACTACCTGTTCCGGATGCTGGTCAGCCAGGGCGTGTCGCTCGATGACCTGGGCGTGCCGCGCGCCGACGGCAGCCGGCCCGACGGCGATCCCCGAGAGTGGTGGCGGACGTTCGCCGCGCACTACAGCCTGTTCGCGGCGACGCCGTCCAGAATGTGGCTGGACTGGGTATTCGAGGAAGTCTTCGAACTCCGGGAAACGCTGTCGGCGGCCAATGCCGACGCGTTCTACGACGTCATCGGCGAAAAACTGGCACAGCCGGCGTTTCGGCCGCGCGCATTGTTCGAGCGATTCAACATCGAACTCCTCGCGACGACGGAGTCGCCGCTCGACGACCTTCGCCACCACCAGGCCATACGCGACAGTGGCTGGAAGGGCCGCGTGGTCACCGCCTACCGTCCCGATCCCGTCGTGGACCCCGAGTTCGCGGGTTTCGCCGACAACGTCGCGCGACTCGGCGAACTGGCCGGCGAGGATACGTCGACCTGGAAGGGCTACCTGGCGGCGCACCGCGCGCGCCGCGCGTTCTTCATGGCGGCGGGCGCAACGTCGACGGACCATGGCCACCCGACCTGCCGCACCGCCGACCTGTCGGCAGCGGAGGCGGAGCGGCTGTTCCGGCGTGTCCTCGAGCCCGGCGTAGCCGCGGAGGATGCGGAGTTGTTTCGCGCGCAGATGCTGACCGAGATGGCGGCGATGAGCCTGGACGACGGGCTGGTCATGCAGATTCACCCGGGGTCGTGCCGCAACCATTCCGCCTGGGTGTACGACCGTTACGGACGCGACAAGGGCTTCGATATCCCGATGCGCACCGACTACGTGCAGGCGTTGCGGCCGTTGCTCGGCAGGCATGGCATGGACCCGCGGCTCGACATCATCCTGTTTACGCTCGACGAAAGCGCTTACAGCCGGGAACTGGCGCCATTGGCCGGCGCGTACCCGTGCCTGAAACTGGGGCCGGCCTGGTGGTTCCACGATTCGCCAAACGGAATGCGGCGATTCCGTGACCTGACCACGGAGACCGCCGGTTTTTTCAACACGGTCGGCTTCAACGACGACACGCGCGCGTTCCTGTCGATCCCGGCGCGGCACGACGTCGCCCGCCGGGTCGATTGTGCGTTCCTCGCCGGCCTCGTTGCCGAGCATCGCCTGCCGGAAGACGAGGCGCACTCGATCGCGAAGAGCCTGGCCTACGACCTGCCGAAGCAGGCGTACAAGCTGGAGGCCACTGCATGCTGACGCGACGCCAGATGCTGCTCGCCCCGTTGCTGCTGTCTGCCTGCGGCCGGCGCGACGGTCCCCGGCCGCTGTTTGCCGCGGACGCCCACCCCGACGAGTACCCGACGGTACAGGCGCTGTACGCCATCGACCGCCTGCTGGATGAGCGGACGAACGGCGAGATGCGTCTGCGGGTGTACGCGGGGGGGCAGATGGGTGCGGAAAAGGACACGCTGGAGATCACGATCTTCGGCGGGCTGGACCTGAACCGCGTCAACCTGGCGCCACTGAACTCGATCGTGCCCGAAACGGTGGTGCTCGCGCTGCCGTTCCTGTTCGAGTCGATTGCGCACGCCCGCCGCGTTTTTGACGGTGAGCCCGGCCGCCGCATACTCGAAAGGATGACGCCGCACGGGCTCAAAGGGCTGTGCTACTACGACTCCGGCGCGCGGTCGTTCTACAACACCCAGCGACCGATCCGGACACCCGATGACCTGCGCGGCCTCAAGATCCGGGTGCAGAACTCGGACATCTACGTGGCGATGGTACAGGCATTGGGCGCAAACCCGACCCCGATACCGTACGGCGAGGTCTACCAGGCGCTGATCCAGGGCGTCGTGGACGGCGCCGAGAACAACTGGCCCTCGTACGAGAGTTCCCGGCACTTCGAGGTTGCGAAACATTACAGCCTGACACGGCACGTGATGGCGCCGGAAGTTCTCGTCGCGTCGACACGCAGCTGGGACAAGATGACGGTCGAGGAGCAGGACACCCTGCTCGCCGCCGCGCGGGACTCGGTGCCCATCATGCGCGCAACCTGGGACAAGCGAGTGGCCGACTCCCGCAAGCGCGTCCTGGCGGCCGACGTGCAGCTCGTCGACGATGTCGAGCACAGTGCGTTTGCCGCCCTCATGCGCCCGGTGTGGGACCAGTTCGTCACGACGCCGGAGATGCAGGACCTCGTGGACTCGATCCGGTCGCTGGGGCAGGGGGAGAAGAATGACGACGACTGAGCGCCCGACGGGCTTCAGCGCGCACACCAGTCGCCTGGTGCGCTGGTTTGCCTGCATCGGCCTGTTGATCATGACGGCCATCATCGGCTGGCAGGTGTTCGCGCGCTATGTTCTCAACGCGAGCCCGGCATGGGCCGAGCAGGCTGCGCTGTTGCTGATGATCTGGTACGTGATGTTCGCGGCTGCGGCCGGCGTTCGCGAAGGGTTCCACATTCGCATCGGCGTCATCGAGAACGCGTTGCCGGCGCGGCTCCAGCGCATCGTTCGTTCACTGGGACACGCGCTCGTGGGGCTGTTCGGCGTGGCGATGGTCGTTTGGGGCGCGGAACTGGTCGGCGCGACCTGGGAACACGACATTCCGACACTGGGGCTGCCGCGCGGCGTGGCGTACGTACCGATGCCGCTGTCGGGCCTGCTGATCGCGCTGTTCTCGGTCGAGCACATCATCGCGACCTGGCGCGGCAGGGAGGTGCGCGACGCATGGAACTAGGATTCCTGATCGGACTGCTGCTGTTCCTGCTCGTCATCGGCGTGCCGGTGGCGTTTGCGCTCGGCATTGCCTCTCTGGCGACATTCCTGATGCTCGACATCCCGCTCGTCGTCGCGTTCCAGCGCATGGCGGCGGGCATGAACGTCTTTGCACTGATGGCGATCCCCTTCTTCGTCTTCGCGGGCGACCTGATGCACCGGGCGGGTATCGCGGAACGACTCATCCGCGTGGCGGATGCCGCGTTCGGCCGCATGCGCGGCGGCCTCGGCCAGGTCGATGTCGGCGCGTCGATGTTGTTCGGCGCGGTATCGGGCTCCGCGATCGCGAGCGTGTCGGGCATTGGTTCCTCGCTGGTACCGATGATGCGGGACAAGGGCTACGATGCCGACTACGCGGTCAACGTTTCGGTGACGTCCGCGATCACGGGCCTCCTGATACCGCCGTCGCACAACATGATCATCTACGCCGCGGCCGCAGGCGTCAGTATCTCGCTGGCCGACCTGTTCCTCGCGGGTATCGTGCCGGGCGTACTGACCGGCCTGCTGCTCATGCTGGTGGCCTGGGTCGTGGCCGTGAAGCGGAATTACCCGCGCGGTGCCTTCCCCGGCTTCCGCGCGTTCTTCGCGGCGTTCGCCGGTGCGCTGCCCGGCCTGATTGCGGCAGCCATCATCGTCGTCGGCGTGCTGTCCGGCGTCTTCACGCCGACGGAATCGTCCGGCATCGCCGTCATCTACACGCTGATCGTGGCGATCTTCGTGTATCGCTCTCTCGGCTGGACGCGTTTCGTGCAGGCGACGACGGCCGCAGTACGGACGACCGCGATGGTCATGATCATCATCGGCGCGGCCGCGGCGTTCGGCTGGCTCCTCGCGCTGCTGCAGGCGCCTGCACAGCTCGCCGACCTGCTGAAGAGCATCACCGAGAACCCGTTGCTGCTGCTGTTGTTGATTAACCTCGTATTGCTGCTGCTCGGCACGTTCATGGACATGGCGCCGCTGATCATCATCACGACGCCGATCTTCCTGCCCATGGCGCAGGAACTCGGGATGGACCCGGTGCAGTTCGGGATCATGCTACTGCTCAACCTCGGCATCGGCCTCGTGACGCCGCCCGTCGGCTCCGTGCTGTTCGTCGGCTGCGCGGTCGGCAACATCCCGATCGAGCGCACGGTGCGCACGATCTGGCCGTTCTACCTGGCCATGATCGTGTCGCTGGCCCTGATCATTTACGTGCCCGCCATTTCGCTGTGGCTACCGAGCCTGTTTCACTGACGCAACCGCGACTGGGCCCGGCATCGCTGGACGCGCTCGACGCGCGCGTGCAGCGGCCGTCCTACGATCGCGCGACGGTCGGCTGCGGCATCGTGCATCTCGGTGTCGGGGCGTTCATGCGCGCGCACGTTGCGGTATATTGCGACGACGTGCTCCGGACCGGCGACGACTGGGGGATTGCCGGCGTCAGCCTGCGCAGGCCGGACGTCAGCCGGCAGCTCGCCCCGCAGGACTGCCTGTACACGGTCCGCATCGGCGCTGAATCGTCGGAGTACCGCCTGGTCGGATCGCTGCGGTCCATCGCCGTCGCGCCGGAGGACCCGGGGGCGACGGTCGACAGCCTCGCGTCGCCATCGACACGCGTCGTAACGATCACGGTCACCGAGAAGGGCTATTGCATCGATCCACACCGGGGCGGACTGGCGGCGGAGCACCCGGATATCGTCCACGACCTCGCTCATCCCGCCGAGCCGCGCAGTCTCGTTGGCCTGCTGTACGCGGCATGCCGCCAACGGCGCGACCGCAGTGCGGGCGGCATTACGGTGCTCTCCTGCGACAATCTGCCATCGAACGGCGCGTTGCTGCGCCGCGCGGTTCTCGACTTCGCATCGCTGTCCGGCGGGGAACTCGGCGGATGGATCGAACGCAACGTCGCTTTCCCGTCCAGCATGATCGACCGTATCGTACCGGCGACGACGCCGGATGACATCGCGCAGGCTGCGTCGGAGACCGGGGTGGTGGACGAGGCGCTAGTCTGCACCGAGCCGTTCACGCAGTGGGTTATCGAGGATCAATTTGCGCGCGGACGTCCCCGTTGGGAAGACGCGGGCGCTCTGCTCGTGCCGGACGTCGCACCCTACGAGGCGGCAAAGCTCCGGTTGCTCAACGGCGCTCACTCCACGCTGGCGTACCTCGGGTACCTCGCCGGCTACCAGTACGTGCACGAGGTCATGGGTGACGCGGTGCTGTCCAGCTTCGTCGAGCGTATGATGGTCCATGAGATTTCACCGGTTACGCAAGAGCCGGCGGGCATGGAACACCGCGTGTACATCGCGCAGTTGCTCGAGCGCTTTCGCAATCCGTCGCTGCGGCACCGCACCTGGCAGATCGCCATGGACGGTTCACAGAAATTGCCGCAGCGGCTGCTGGCCTCCATCGGTGATCAGCGCGGGTCCGCGGGGCACGACGACGGGCTGTGCATCGCGGTCGCCGCGTGGATGCGCTACGTGCTCGGTACGGACGAGGAGGGCGGGCGCATCGACGTCAGTGACCCGCTCGCGGACACGTTCGCACAGATCGCCGCCGACTGCGGGGACGACAATGCTGCTATCGTGGCGCGCTTTCTCGACATCGGCAGTGTCTTTCCTGTCGATCTCGCCGGCGACACGGCGTTTGCCGGGACGCTCGTGCGGCGCCTGGCTGAACTGAGACAATTCGGTGCGCGCGAAACCGCGCGCCGGTTCCTGGAGAATGAATCGACATGACGGCGCCCCGCCTGATACGCCTTCGCGACGAAGACAACGTCGCCATCGTCCTGGCCGATATCGCGCCGGGCGAAACACTCGACGGCGGCGTGACGTCTGCCGAGGCGATCCCGCGCGGACACAAGATCGCGCTCGCGCCGATTTCGAAGGGCGATGCGATCCGAAAGCTCGGACAGACGATCGGCATGGCGAGCGCCCACATTGTGCCGGGCGCCCACGTGCACGTGCACAACATCGACGCGAGCGAAAGCCCGCAGGCCGTCGCGACCGGCAGCAGCGCGTTTCCGGAGACGCCGGGCCGGCAGGTCTTTTCCGGCTACCGCCGGGCCGACGGACGCGTCGGTACCCGCAACTGCATCGGCGTCGTCGCCACCGTGAATTGTTCCGCGACGGTCGTCCGCGAGATCGTCGCGCGCTCGCGCGCGGCGCTGCCGGGCGACAGCCGCGTCGACGCGATCGTTCCAATCACGCACGCGACGGGCTGCGGCATGGCGTCCGGCGGAACCGGTATTCGTTTGTTGCAGCGGACATTGCGCGGCTTCATCGAGCACCCGAATTTCGCGGGTGTCATCGTGGTTGGCCTCGGCTGTGAGGGCAACGACCTCGCGTCCCTGCTCGAGGGTATTCCGACCGGCGGCGACGAACGTGTACGTGCGCTGTCCATCCAGCAGACCGGAGGCACGCGCGCGACCATCGAGGAGGGCTGCCGCCAGGTCGCTGAACTGGCGGAACTCGCGAACTCGGCGGAACGTGAAGACGTTCCGGTGTCGGCACTGACGCTGGGCCTGCAGTGCGGAGGTTCCGATGCGTTCTCGGCGGTAACCGCAAACCCGGCTCTCGGCTATGCCGCGGATCTGCTGGTCAAAGCCGGCGGCACGGTGATCCTCGCCGAAACGCCCGAGATACACGGCGCCGAAGGACTCCTGCTGCACCGCGCCACCAGCGGCGACGTGGCCGATGCGCTGAAGGCGCGCATTGCCTGGTGGCAGGACTACGTCGCACGCAACGACGCCAGCCTCAACAACAATCCCTCGCCGGGCAACATGGCGGGCGGCATCTCGACGATCTACGAGAAGTCGCTGGGCGCGGTCGCGAAGGGCGGTACGTCGCCGCTCGAGGGCGTGTTCGACTACGGGCAGCGCATCGACCGGCACGGCTTCGTCTTTATGGACAGTCCGGGCTACGACCCCTGTTCCGTAACGGGAGAGATCGCTTCCGGCGCGACGCTCGTGTGTTTCACGACCGGCCGCGGGTCCGTTTTCGGGGCGAAGCCGGTGCCGTCCGTGAAGCTCGCGACGAATTCGGCGATGGCGCAGCACATGATGGATGACATCGACTTCGACTGCGGCCGGATCCTGGGCGGGGAGTTGGACCTCGCGGAAGCCGGCCGGCGCATCTACGACCTGCTTCTCGATGTGGCGAGTGGTACGGAAAGCGCCAGCGAGCGCAACGGTCTCGGCGACTTCGAGTTCGTACCCTGGCAGATCGGCGCGGTCCTGTAGCGTAGCGGCTGCGATCAGCCGCGCTGCAGCGCATCCTTCGAGCGCCGCAGCCGGTCGACGGCGGCGTCGCCCATCGCCAGCGCGAGCGCGACCTGCAACGCATCGAGCAGTGCGAGCTGGGCCAGTCGCGAACTCATCGGCGTGTACACGTTCGTATCTTCCGGCGCATGGCACGGCAGCAGGAAGCGGGCTGCGTCGGCAAGCGGCGTGCCGGGCTCCGTCAGAGCGACGGTGCAGGCGCCACGTTCGCCGGCGGTCGCTGCGGCGCGGGCGAGTTCCGCCCAGCGGCCAGAATGTGACGTGACGAGGAAAACGTCACCGGGTTCGGCGATCGCAGCATACTGCAGGATCGACGGTGAATCGGTGAGCGCGGTGCAGGGCAAGCCGAGCCGGAAGAACTTGTGCGACGCGTCGGCGGCCACGTGGCCTGACGCCCCCAACCCGGCGAACACGATCTGACGCGCGCGGGCCAGTGCATCGACCACGGCCTGGACCGGCATCGACGCGACCTGGGCACGGATTGCGAACAGTGCCTGGATGGACGCATCGACAACCTTGGTTGCGGCGTCGACCGGCGCATCGTCCGGCTGGACGTGATGATGCACGTAGGTGGCAGGGCGGCTGAGCGCCTCGGTCATCCGCGGCGCAAAGTCGCGGAAGCCGCGCAGTCCGAAGCGCCGACAGAAGCGGATGACGGTCGGCTCGCTGCTGCCGCTGGCCGCGGCGAGCTCGGCGAGACGCATGCGCGCAGCCCGGCGAGGGTGCTCGAGCACCCAGTCGGCGACGCGCCGCTCGGCCGGGCCGAGCGTTCCCCGACGCTGGGCGATCAGGTCCAGCATGTAGGAAAATTACAGAAATATGACAGGAATCGCGGCAAAGACTTGGCAAACCGTCGTCGAGATGTAGTAAACTTACACAAACTCCAGGAAACTGTCCATGGCCAAACTCGTTCCCGTCCAGGTCTTCGACCTGATCATCTTCGGCGGCACCGGCGACCTGTCGATGCGCAAGCTGCTGCCGGCGCTGTATCACCGCGACCGGGACGGCCAGGTCATCGAGGACAGCCGCGTCATCGCGGTCGGCCGCGGCGACATGAGCCAGCAGGAGTACCTCAACATGGTGGAGGCGGCGCTGCGCGCCAATCTCGCGGACGGGGACTTCGACGAGGAAACCTGGCGGTCGTTCGCAAAGCGCCTGACCTACGTGAAGGCCGACGCACTGAACCACAACGAATGGCAACACCTGGGTGAGGTGCTGGGCGGTTTCGAGGACCGGGTCCGCGTCGCGTACCTGGCGACCGCGCCGAGCCTTTTCGGCCCGATCGCGGCCGGTTTTCGCGCGAACAACCTGATCACGGAGACCAGCCGCATCGTGCTCGAAAAGCCGGTCGGCACCGACTATGCCTCGGCGTGGAAGATCAACGAGGAAGTCGGCGCATGCTTCAGCGAAAGCCAGATTTTCCGCATCGATCATTACCTCGGAAAGGAGACGGTGCAGAACCTGCTCGCGCTCCGATTCGGCAATTCGCTGTTCGAGCCACTCTGGCGGCGCGGCTCGGTCGATCACGTCCAGATCACCGTCGCCGAGGAACTCGGCGTCGGCGGGCGGGTGGAGTTCTACGATCGCATCGGCGCCTTGCGCGACATGGTTCAGAACCACCTGCTACAGCTCGTCTGTCTCACGGCGATCGAGGCCCCGTCGAGCCTCGACCAGGAAGCCGTGCGCGATGAGAAGATCAAGGTGCTGCGTGCGCTGCGCCCGATCGAGGGCGACAGCGTGCGCACGCGGACCGTGCGCGGCCAGTACGCGGCCGGCGCGATTCACGGCACGCCGGTGCCGGGCTACCTCGACGAGCTCGGCGGCAAGGCGAGCCGCACCGAGACCTTCGTCGCGATCAAGGCGGAAATCGAGAACTGGCGCTGGTCGAACGTGCCGTTCTACCTGCGGACCGGCAAGCGCCTGAAGACCAAGCACTCCGAGATCGTCATCCAGTTCCAGGATGTGCCGCACTCGATCTTTCCCGAGCAGGAGTACAACGTGAAGCCGAACCGGCTGACGATCAAGCTGCAGCCCGACGAGGGCGTCAAGCTGTTCGTCATGGCGAAGGAGCCCGGGCCGGGCGGGTTCGACCTGCGCCCGGTATCGCTCGACCTGAGCTTCGAGGAGACGTTCGGCATTCGTTACCCGGACGCCTATGAGCGGCTGCTGATGGAAGTATTGCGCGGCAACCCGGCCCTCTTCATGCGACGTGACGAAGTCGAAGCGGCGTGGGAGTGGGTGGACACGATCATTGCGGGCTGGGAGGCGACGCAGACGAAGGTCGAGTCCTACGTTGCCGGCTCCTGGGGGCCAACGGCGTCGTCCTTCCTGCTCGACCGGGACGGCCGTGAGTGGCTGCCGGAGAACTGAGGGCCGTGGAGTATTTATTTGCATCCCGTGACGAGGCGTCGCAGGCGGCTGCGCGGTTCATCGCCGACCAACTGCGCGAGCAACTCGCGTCAGCCGACGAGACGGCGCTGGTCGTGAGCGGCGGCTCGTCGCCCGTCCGGTGCTTCGACGCGCTCAGCGGGACCGCGCTTCCCTGGGGCCGCGTTCGCGTGTTGCTCAGTGACGAGCGCTGGGTATCGCCGGACAGCGCCGACAGCAACGAGCGGCTCCTGCGTGAACACCTGCTGGTCGGCGCGGCCGGCGAGGCGAGCCTGCTGCCGATTTTTGACGACGGCAGCGACCCTGCATCACGTTGCGAAGACCTGCAGTTCGTGTTCGCCGACGTGCCGCGGCCACGCGCCTGCGCGCTGCTCGGAATGGGCGCCGACGGCCACTTCGCGTCGCTGTTTCCCGACGCGCCGAATCTCGCGCGCGGCCTGGATCCCGAGGGCCGCAGCGCGTTCATTCCGGTCGCGACGGCGGCCAGCCCGCACCCGCGTATCAGCATGACGTTGCCGGCGCTGCTCGATAGCAAGGCGGTATTGTTGTTGATGTTCGGCAAGGAAAAGCGGGCCGTGTACGAGGCGGCCATGGCCGAGGATTCGACGCTGCCCGTCGCGCACCTGCTGCGCCAGTCGCAAACACCGGTACACGTATTCTGGGCCGAGTAGCCCACAGGATTTTTCATGAACCCGACCGTAGATAAAGTCACCGACCGCATACGCCGGCGCAGTGCGTCGTCCCGGGGCGACTACCTGGAGCGCGTGCAGGCGGCGGCCAGTATCAGCCCCCACCGAACGTCGCTGTCCTGCAGCAACCTTGCCCACGGCATGGCGGCGTGCGGGCACGGGGAGAAGTCTTCGCTGTCCGGCAGTGTGGTACCCAACATCGGCATCGTGTCCGCGTACAACGACATGCTCAGTGCGCACCAGCCGTTCGAAACCTACCCGGCGGCGATCAAGCGCGCGGCGGCGGAGAACGGCGCGGTGGCACAATTCGCCGGTGGCGTGCCCGCGATGTGCGACGGCGTGACGCAGGGGCAGGACGGCATGGACCTGTCGCTGTTCAGCCGCGATGTCATCGCGTTGTCGACCGCGGTTGCCCTGTCGCACAACATGTTCGATGCGGCACTGTGCCTCGGCATCTGCGACAAGATCGTGCCCGGGCTCATGATCGGGGCTCTCTCCTTCGGACACCTTCCGGTGGTGTTCGTGCCGGCCGGTCCGATGGTGTCGGGCCTGCCGAACAAGGAGAAAGCGCGCATCCGCGAAGAATACGCGGCGGGCAACATCGGCCGGGATGAACTGCTTGCCGCGGAGTCCGCGTCCTATCACTCGCCCGGAACCTGCACGTTCTACGGCACCGCAAACAGCAACCAGATGCTCATGGAGTTCATGGGCATGCAGCTGCCCGGCGGCTCGTTTGTCAATCCGGGCACGCCGCTGCGGGAAAAGCTCACCGAGGAGGCTGTGCGTGCCGCGTTGCGCATCACGAACCCGGGCGACGACTGTATGCCGATCGCGGACATCATCGACGAGAAGGCTATCGTAAACGGCATCGTTGGCCTGCTGTCCACGGGTGGGTCGACAAACCACACGATGCACCTCGTGGCGATGGCGCGCAGCGCGGGGATCATCGTCAACTGGGACGATTTCGCGGAACTGTCGTCGGTCGTGCCTCTCATGGCCCGCGTCTACCCGAACGGTACCGCCGACGTGAATCATTTCCATGCTGCCGGCGGGCTCGGCTTCATGATCCGCGAACTGATCGCGGCCGGCCTGCTGCACAGCGACGTCAACACGATCCTGGGCCCGGGGCTGGAACGCTACTGCGTCGAGCCGGTGCTCGACGACGGCGTCCTCGCGTTTCGTCCGGCGCAGGAAGCGTCGCTCGACACGAACATACTGCGCGGCGCGCGGGATCCGTTCGATGCCGAGGGCGGGCTGCGGGTCGTGGACGGCAACGTCGGCCGCGCCATCGTCAAGACGTCCGCCGTTCGCGAGGAGCGGCAGCGTATCGTCGCGCCGGCACGTGTTTTCCTGAGCCAGCAAGCCTTCACCGAAGCCTTCAACGAGGGAAGCCTGGAACAGGACTTCGTCGCCGTGTTGCCGGCACAGGGCCCCGGTGCGATCGGCATGCCGGAGCTGCACAAGCTCACTCCGTATCTCGGCGTCCTGCAGAACCGCGGCCACAAGGTCGCGTTGCTGACCGACGGCCGTATGTCCGGCGCGTCGGGCTCCGTGCTCGCCGCAATCCAGGTGACGCCGGAGGCCGTGAAGGGCGGCGTCATCGGCAAGATTTGCGACGGGGACATCGTCACGATCGACGCCGATGCCGGAATCGTGACCGTGGAGAGCGAGGACGATCCGGCCACGCGGCCGTCGCCCGAATTCGACCTCGCCCCCAGTCACCGCGGCATGGGTCGCGACCTGTTCGGCGCGTTCCGCCGCGAAGTCAGCGGCGCGGAAGAGGGCGCGTTCGTCCTGGCGCGGCCGTGATGGTCGACCCCGGGGGCGCGTAAAATGCCTGCTGTTCCCGGATTTCGACGTTCGCGGCTTGGCGTCGCGGCCCCGGTCGCGCAATAATCGCCCGGATGGGGACAGCAGTTCGATGAAGAAGCCCGGTTCGGCGCGACGGCAGCATGCCCGAGCAACGATCAACGACGTGGCCGAACGCGCCGGCGTGTCGCCGATGACGGTGTCACGGGTCATCAATGGCGAAGGCAACGTCCGGGCGTCGACCCGCGAATCCGTCAATCTCGCCATCGAGGCGCTGGGGTACCTGCCGAACAAGGCGGCCCGCAGCCTGGCGAGCGCGAGCCAGATCCAGATCGGGCTCATCTACGACAACCCCAGCAGTTCCTTCCTCAGCGCGATGCTGCTTGGCGTGCTCGAGCAGGCGCGCCAGAGCGACACCCAGATCGTCGTCGTCGAATGCGACAACGAGGCGCAGGGCATCGAGGCGATTCGGAACATGGTGCGAAGCGGCATGGACGGGATCATCCTGTCACCACCGCTGGCCGATTCCGAGTACGTGCTGCAACTGCTGCAGGACAGCGACATCCTCGCCGTCACGATCGGGACGCAGCACGTCGATCACGAGGTGCTGTCGGTGCAGATCGACGACTACCGGGCGGGTTTCGAAATGACCGAACACATTATCGGGCTCGGGCACCGGCGCATCGGCTTCATCGCCGGCAACCCGGCGCAGCAGTCTAGCGGTCTGCGTCTCGCCGGCTACCGCGACGCGCTGGCACAGGCCGGCATCGACGTCGACGAGCGCCTGATCGCTCAGGGTTACTTCACGTATCGCTCCGGGCTCGACGCGGCGGAGCAACTCCTCGCGCTCGAGCCCAGGCCAACCGCGATCTTCGCCAGCAACGACGACATGGCGGCGGCAACCGTTGCATCAGCACACCGCCATCACATCGAGATCCCGGAGGAACTCACCGTGTGCGGTGTCGATGACACGTTGCTCGCGACGACGATCTGGCCGGAGATCACCACGATCCGCCAACCGATCGTCGACATGTCGCACACGGCGATCGAGATGCTGGAGAAGGCGATTCGTGCCAAGCGCGCGGGGATGGCGTCGGAAAGCACACACCTGACCGTCGACTTCCGCCTCGTCAAGCGGGACAGCGACGGCCCCCCGCCGTCGGTCTAACGCCGCGCCCGTAGCAATCGGCTAGCGGTCCCGATCGCCTTCACGCCGCGCGTGCAGGCCCAGCGTGGTGCCGACGAAGCCGCCGGCAGCGGCAGTCGTCAGTACGCGCGGATCCATGCCGTCCTGTACGATAACGTCTTTCCCGTCCGGCGTTCGAAACCCCGCGGTCAGCGACTCAGTGTCGCCGCGCAGCCAGAGTTCCAGGGACCTGGCGGGGGCATCGGTGTGCCGCTCGGCGATACGCTCCGGTGCGCCGCCGGCGGCGCGTTCTATGAATACCGTGCTGCCGGTGGCGGTGCGTTGCAGGCCAATGAAGATATGATGCGTCTCGTTCTGGAAAGCGACCAGGCCCGCGGCTACGCCGGGCGCGAGCGACGCGCCGAGGCGAGTCGACGCTTCGAAATGCTGGTGCTGCAGGCGCCGCCCGATGTAGGCGGGCTGTTGCTGCGAGGCCATTGAATAGGGCTGAGCGACCATTTCGAGGCGGCCGTCGCCGCTCTTCAGCCAGGGTGCCACGACGCGCCGCAAGAGTGACCAGTGTGCATCAAGTTGTTGCGCATCGAATTCGTCGCGCCAGGTGACGTTCCCGGTCAGCGTGCCGCTGCCGGCAGCCTCCGGCAGGCCGGCCGGCCGACGGGGCTGATAGGGAACCGGTGCCCCCGGCGGCAGGACAACCGGCCAGCCGTTCTCCCAGTAGACCGGGAGCGCGAACGTCTCGCGCCCGGTCGCGTAGTAATCGACGTCCCACGCGCGCGTACCGAGAAATACCGACCACCAGTCCCCTTGCGGTGTCTGTACAAAGTCGGCGTGGCCGGCCGACGTGACGGGGTTCGTGCGATCTGCGGGCAGGTCGCGCTGCGTCAGTATCGGATTGTCGTCCCAGGCGACGAACGGGTCCGTCAGCCGGCGGGCGCGGAACACCACTTCCGAGTGATTGCCGCCCGTCCCGCCCTCGGCGCAGATGAGGTAGTACCACCCGTTGTGCCGGAACAGGTGCGGGCCTTCGACCCAGATCGGCTCGCGCGCGGGGTCGCTTCCGCCATCCACGAGCAGGCGCCGCGATCCGGGCACGACGGCCCCGGCCTCGAGGTCGAGTTCCCAGAGCCATATGGCACGATGGCCGTCGTAACGTGGCGCGCCCGGGGGCGGGCCGTTGTGCGCGAGCCAGGCGCGCCCGTCTTCGTCGAAAAACAAATCGGGGTCGATGCCGTCGACCTCCGGCAGCCAGACCGGGTCGGACCAGGGCCCGGCGGGGTCGCCGGCCGTTACGTAGAAATTCCCGCCGGCGTCGACGGCCGTCGTGGCCAGGTAGTACGTGCCGTCATGATGGCGCAGCGTCGGGGCGAAGATGCCCCGGGACACGCCGAGGCCGGCGAAGTCGGCCTGTTCGGGGCGGGTGAGCGCGTGGCCGATCAGCGTCCAGTCGACGATGTTTCGGCTGTGCGAAATCGGGACTCCAGGCAGGTACGCGAACGACGAGTTCGCCATGTAGTAATCGTCACCGACGCGCGCGATGCTCGGGTCGGGAAAGAAACCGGCAGCCACCGGGTTCTGGAAATGGCCATCGGGCAGCGCCTCGAAAATCTCGTCGCGGCCGCGGTATTCGAAGCTATCGAACACGGCCACCGGCCCGGCCGTGCCGAGGCCCTCCGCCAGTCCCGCCAGCGCCGGCTTGGGCGAGAAGTCGGCGTTGAACAACAGCGGCCAGTCGCGTCGATCGCGGAATCCGGGTATCCAGCTGTCGCCGTCCGTGATGCCCCAGACGGTGATCCCGCCGCGCTGTGCGGGCGGCACGACTTCCCGGTAGGCCCGCGCAATTTCGGCATATCTTAATCTTTGTAAATCAGCAACTTCGATCGTTAATCTCGACAGACCCTCATCACGGTTCACGGAGATGTCGAGTTCCGAGATGCGCACTTTCAGGCCGCGCGCCACCACCTTCGCGAAGGCCTGGCGGATCGCGTCGGCGGGCGGATGGTCGGCGTCGATGTGCATCTGGAAGCCGATGCCGTCGATCGGCACGCCGCGCTCGAGAAAGTCGTCGGCCATTGCCAGCACCCGGTCGAGCTTGTGCGAGCCGTGTTTGCCGGAGATGTCGTAGTCGTTGTAGTACAGGTCGGCGTCCGGGTCGGCGGCGCGTGCCGTCCGGAACGCCTGCTCGATGTAGTCGGGGCCGATGCGCCGGTACCAGACCGTGTCCCGGTAGTCGCTCGGGTCGTCGTCCGTGAAGGCCTCGTTGACGACGTCCCAGCTTGCCAGCCGCCCGGCGAAGTGACCGGCGACGCCGGTGACGTGATTCGCGAGGATGGCCTCGACATTCTCGCGGTCGCCTTCAAGCACGTTCATCCATTCCGGCGACTGGTTGTGCCAGACGAGCGCATGGCCGTGAACGACGAGTCCCTGCTGCCGCGCCCATCCGACGAGGACGTCGGCATCGTCGAATGCGAAGCGGTCGGGAGCGGGGTGGAGGTAGGCCATCTTCATCGCGTTCTCGGCGGTGATGCTGCTGAAGTACGTCGAGACGATGGCCCGCCGCTCCGGGCTGCCGAGCAGGCTGTTCGGCCAGGGATCGGCCGGAACGGCGACCCCTACCGGAAAGCCGGCGTCGACCAGCGCGTCCGCTGGCAATTCTTCCCCGAGCACCACCGGGTTGTCGGCGGGCGTGCAGCCGGCAAACGCCAGGGCGGCGCAGGGCAGGAGAGTGCGCAGGAACGACACGGCGGCGTCAGCGAGCGAGGAACCGGAACGAGGTCGTCTCGCGCCAGGTCTGACCCGGACCCAGCCGCGTCGACGGGAACGCGGGCTGGTTCGGGGTGTCGGGGAAGTACTGGGTCTCGAGGCACAAGCCCGCATAGGGTGCGAACGGGGCCGCAAGGAACTGCCCGGTGTAGAGCTGGATCCCGGGGCAGCTCGTGTGCACGGCCAGTTCGAGGTCGCCGTCCGGTGACAGCAACGTCGCGGCCGGTGAATCGCCGGACAGCACGTAGTTGAAGTCCGCGCCGCGGGCGGCGCGCAGCCTTGCATCCCGACCCTCGACGAGATCGCGCACGGCTTTCGGCGTCCGCAAGTCGAGTTCGCTGCCGGCCAGCGGCAGGACCGCGCCCGTCGGCAGGGACGCCCCGTCCAACTCGGTGTAGTGGCCCGCATTGATGGCGATGCGGTGATCGAGCACGTCGCGGGCTCCCGCGCCGAGATTGAAGTATGCGTGGTTCGTCAGGTTGACGTGCGTCGTGCGGTCGGTGGTGACCGCGTAGCGTATGTCGAGTTCGCGATCATCCGACCAGTCGAACTGCACCCGGGCATCGACGTTGCCCGGATAGCCCTGGTCGCCGTCGCTCGACCGCAGGCGATACGCGACCTGCTTCTGACCAGCCCCGGGCTCGATGTTCCAGCGGCGGGTATGGAAGCCGTCCGGGCCACCGTGCAATTGGTGAGGGCCTTCATTTCGTGCAAGCGTTACGCGCTCGCCGTCGAGTTCGAACGTGCTGTTGCGAATGCGGTTGGCAAAACGCCCGATCGTGCCGCCGAGGAAGTAGCGATCCTCCAGGAAGTCGCGGGCATCGGGGTAGGAGAGAATGACGTCGCGGGGTCCGTCGTCGAGCTGCAGGCGCATCGACGCGATTCGTGCCCCGGCATCCAGCAGCACGACTTCGTCGCCGCGACGGTTGACGAGCCGGTGTGCCGACACGGTGGCCGGGGAGGATGCAGCGCCGGTCCGCGCCCGGATCATCCGAGTGCGGCCAGGGTCTCGATCAGGCGTCGCTCGTCCGAGTAGAAGTTACGTATGCCCTCGGAGAGCTTGTCGGTGGCCATCGCGTCTTCGTTCATCTGCCACAGGAACGCCGTCTCGTCGAGTGCCTGCCGGTCGTCCGCGTCGCCCGGCGCGCTGGCGTCGAGCGCGCGCTCCAGCGGCCCTTCGTCCGCCTCGAGTTCTGCGAGCAGCTGCGGGCTGATCGTAAGCCGGTCGCAACCGGCGAGCGCGGTCACCTGGCCGGCGTTGCGGAAACTCGCGCCCATCACGATCGTGTCGTAACCGTGCGTCTTGTAGTAGTTGAAGATCCGGGTGACGGACAGCACGCCCGGGTCTTCCAGCGGCGGGAAACTCTCGCGGCCGGTCTTCGCCTTGTACCAGTCGAAGATGCGGCCGACGAACGGCGAGATCAGCGTGACGCCGGCATCGGCACAGGCAACGGCCTGGGCGAAGCCGAACAGCAGGGTGAGGTTGCACTGGATGCCTTCGCGCTCGAGCAACCGGGCAGCCTCGATCCCGGCCCACGTGGATGCCGTCTTGATGAGGACGCGATCGGCGCCGACGCCGGCATCCGCGTACAGCGCGATGATGCGCCGCGCGGCCTCGACGATCGCGTCGCGGTCGAACGACACGCGCGCGCTGACCTCGGTCGAGACCCGGCCCGGAATGTGCTGCAGAATCTCGCATCCGACCGCGACCGCCAGGCGCTCCGAGGCCTGCGAGAGACGCGTTTCGGCGTCCGACGACGACGTCGCGGCGGCGGCGAGCGCGTCCCGCACGAGCGGCTCGTAGCCTGGTAACGCGGCTGCCTTGAGAAGCAGCGACGGGTTCGTCGTGGCGTCGACCGGCCCGTAGGCCTTGATCGCGTCGAGGTCGCCCGTGTCGGCAACGACCGTCGTCATTTGCCGTAGCTGGTCCAGCTTGTTTGTCGGCATTATTTCGTCCGGAAGATGTAATCGTTGATCAGGTTCTCGACCCATTCCTGCTTGCCGCTGCGCTTCTCCGGCTCGCCGTTCGCCTGTGCGAGGTCGCGCAGGTCAGCGAGGCCGAGCTTGCCGTTCTCGAAGTCGCGGCCCTTGCCGCTGTCGAAGCTCGCGTAGCGTTGCTTGCGGAATTCCGCCAGGGGCGAATTCTCGAGGATGTTGGCGGCAACCAGCAACCCGCGGGCGAACGTGTCCATGCCGCCGATGTGCGCCGTGAACAGGTCCTCGGGGTCGGTGGACTCGCGGCGGACCTTCGCGTCGAAGTTCAGCCCGCCGTTCTTGAAGCCACCGTCCGAGAGCACGACCAGCATCGCCTGCACCGTGTCGTAGAGGTCGGTCGGGAACTGGTCCGTATCCCACCCGTTCTGCGGGTTGCCGCGGTTCGCGTCGATCGAGCCGAGAAGGCCGGCGTCCGCGGCCATCTGCAGTTCGTGGGCGAAGGAATGGCCCGCGAGCGTCGCGTGGTTCGCTTCGATATTGATCTTGAAATCGTCGGCGAGGCCGTGTTCGCGCAGGAAGCCCGCAACCGTCTGCGCGTCGACGTCGTACTGGTGGTACATCGGTTCCATCGGCTTCGGCTCGATGAGGAACGTGCCGTCGAAACCGATTGATCGGCCGTAGTCACGGGCCATGCCGAGGAAGCGGCCCATATGCTCGAGCTCGCGCTTGGCGTCCGTATTGAAGAGGCAGGCATAGCCTTCGCGACCGCCCCAGAAGACGTAGTTCCGGCCGCCGAGCGCGACGGTCGCGTCCAGCGCGGCCTTGACCTGCGCCGCCGCGTGCGTGACGACGTTGAAGTCCGGGTTCGTCGATGCGCCGTTCATGTAACGCGGGTGGGAGAACACGTTCGCGGTTCCCCACAGCAGCTTCATGCCCGTCGACTTCTGGCGCTCGCCCGCGAGGTCGACGAGATGCTGCAGCCATTTTTCACTCTCGGCGACGGACGCGCCCTCCGGCGCAAGGTCGCGATCGTGAAAACACCAGAATGGCACGCCGAGCTTGGTGAAGAACTCGAACGCGGCATCGAGCTTGTCTTCGGCCGCGGCAACCGGATCGGATTTGACCTTCCAGGGGTACTGCCGGGTGCCCGGCCCGAACGGGTCGCCGCCGTCGGCGCAGAACGTATGCCAGTAGCAGACCGCGAACCGCAGGTGCTCCTCCATCGTCTTGCCCGCTACGACCCGGCCGGCATCGTAGGCCTTGAAGGCCAATGGGTTGTCGGACTCCGGGCCTTCGTAGGCGATTGTCGGGATGCCCGGGAAATACTCCCGGGTACCAATGTGCGGCTTGGCGCTCATGTGTCTGGCTCCGTTATGTCTGGAATCGGGATGCCACGTCGTCCACGGCGCGGCGGTAGTCAGCATAGATATCGGTATAGCGGCCGGCCGTGGCCGGGTCGGGCGTGCGGCAGGCTGCCGGGCGCGGGCTCAGGTGCCGTTCCGTGATGGCAGCCAGCGTCGTGTCGGCGCCGCTGGCGCGTTCGTGGATCCACAGGGCCTGCAGTGCGGCGCCGAAGGACGCGCCCTCGTCCTGTTCCAGCAGCGTTACCGGCAGGTCGCAGACGTCGGCGACGATCTGGCACCAGGCGGCACTGTTGGAGCCGCCGCCGGTCAGGACGATCTCGGCGGCGTCGAGACCGAGCCTCTGCAGTTCGTCGAGACCGAAGCGCATGCCGAAGGTCGCGCCCTCGACGGTGGCCCGTAGCAAGTGCCCGGTCTTGCAATTGTGTGCGCGCAGCCCGTGGATACTCGCGCTGGCCGACGGAAGGTTCGGCGTGCGCTCGCCGCTGAAGAAGGGCAGGACGATGAGGCCTTCCGCGCCGGCCGGCACGCCGCCGATCGTTGCGTCGAAGTCAGCCGTGCTAACGTCCAGTGGCGCGCGCATCAGTTCCGTGGCGAACGTGCAATTCATCGTGCAGAGCAGTGGCAGCCAGCCGCCCGTGGACGAGCAGAACGCCGCAATGTTGCCGCCCTCGTCGATCACCGGCGCGTCCGCGTAGGCGAACAGCGTGCCGGACGTGCCGAGGCTCATCGTCAGCTTGCCGGGAGTGACGTTGCCGGTGCCGATGGCGGCCATCATGTTGTCGCCGCCGCCCGGTGCGACGGGAATGCCGGCCGGGATTCCGAAGCGGCGGCTGCATTCGTCCGTCACGGTCCCCACGACGGTATCGGGCTCGACGAGCCGCGGCAGCCGGGACGCGAGGTCGCCGTCCGGGTCGACGGCCCGCAGCATGTCCGGCGACCAGCGGCGCGCGCGCACGTCGAGCAGGCCGGTGCCCGACGCGTCGCCGAATTCCATGGCGACCTCGCCGGTCAATACGAAGTTCAGGTAGTCATGCGGCAGCATCACGTGCGCCATGCGCCGGTAACGCTCCGGATCCTGTTTCCGGAACCACAGTATCTTCGACGCTGTGTAGCCGACCATCACCGGGTTGCCGGCGATCTCGATGCAGCGTTCGCGTCCACCGGCGGCGTCCATGATCTCGTCTGCTTCGGCCTGTGTCGACGTGTCGCACCAGAGTTTCACCGGGACCAGTACGTCGCCGTCTTCGCCGACCGCAACGAATCCGTGCTGCTGCCCGGAAACGCCGACGGCGCGGGCGGACGCACGAACATTCTCCGGCACCTTGTCGAGCGCGGCACTCAGCGCGGCAAGCCACCAGTCTGCTTCCTGCTCGGCCGTTCCGCGCTCGTCGCGGCGGACGTCGAGCGGTGCCGACGCGGACGCCGCAATCCGGCGCGCCGCAAAGTCGTAGAAAACGACCTTCAGGCTCTGGGTGCCGAGGTCGATGCCGAGTACCGTCTGCAGATGCGCCATGTCGGTCGTCACCAGTCGAACATCGTCCCGTCCTCCAGGCGATTCACCGGGAGGTAGGCGCGTTCATAGGGATACTTCGCCGCGAGCGCGAGGTCGATGTCGACACCGAGGCCGGGTTCATTGCCCGGGTGCAGCATGCCGTCGTCGAACGAATACGCGTGCGGGAACACCGCGTCCGTCTCGGCCGTGTGCCGCATGTATTCCTGGATGCCGAAGTTCGGGATGGAGAGGTCGAAGTGCAGCGCGGCCGCCATCGTGACGGGCGACAGGTCCGTCGCGCCGTGGCAGCCGGTGCGGATGCGGTGCAGGTCGGCGAGCGCGGCGATACGGCGCAGGTGGGTGATGCCGCCGGCATGCACGACCGTCGCGCGGATGTAGTCGATCAGCTGCTCCTCGATGAGCTGCCGGCAATCCCAGATCGAATTGAAGATCTCCCCGACAGCGAGCGGCGTCGTCGTGTGCTGCCGGATCAGGCGAAAGTTGTCCTGGTTCTCGGCCGGGCAGGCGTCTTCCATCCAGAACGGGCGGAACGGCTCCAGGTCCTTGCCGAGACGCCCGGCCTCGATCGGCGTCAGGCGATGGTGCACGTCGTGCAGCAGGTGCACGTCCCAGCCCAGCGCCTCGCGCGCCGCCGCGAACAACGGCGGCACCGAGCGCAGGTATTTCTCGGTGGACCAGGCGTTGACCGGTGGCAGGCCCTTCTCGGCCGGCTCGTACGCGAACTTCTCCTTCGCGACACCGTAGGTCGACGGCAGTCCCGGCACGCCCGACTGGATACGGATCGCGCGATAGCCCTCGCGCGCGAAGCCTCGCGCGTGTTCGACCGTCTCTTCGATCGTCTCCCCGCTCGCGTGGCAATAGACGAGAACGCCCTCGCGGCATGCGCCGCCCAGCAGCTGGTACAGCGGCAGTCCCGCCAGTTTCGCCTTGATGTCCCAGAGCGCGACGTCGACGGCGGCGATCGCGCTCATCGTGACCGGTCCCCGCCGCCAGTAGGCGCCGCGGTACAGGTATTGCCAGGTGTCCTCGATGCGGTGCGCGTCGCGGCCGATGAGGCAGGGGATGACGTGGTCCTCGAGATAGCTCGCGACCGCCCGTTCGCGGCCGTTCAGCGTCGCGTCGCCGACGCCGGTCACCCCGTCGTCGGTGACGAGGCGCAACGTGACGAAATTACGACCCGGGCAGGTCGTAATGACTTCCGCTTCGACGATTCTGGGCATCAGCCGGGCCCTGCCGCGCCGCATCGGGGCGATCGGAGGTAACCCGGGTCGGCGGACGGCCCGGTGCAGTGGCGCATTGTTTCCCCTGTATGGTCACGGTATCGCGGCCGCGTCGAGTCGCGCGGCTCGCGCCGTGCCGGTATTTCACCACACCGGCAGAAAAATCCCCCCGGGGGACTGACATTCGGGTATGGTAGCGCTACCATATGCCGACGGGGGGGACCTGTCAATGCAAACGATGACGGCGGGCCGCTGCGCTCGCCGCGAACTTCAGCGCCGGCAGGGCGTGTCGGGATGAAATCGTCCTGGACGGGCGTCGCGCTCGCGTGCCTGCTGGCGCTGTCGGCGCCCGCTTTCGCCGAGGACGGCTACGATCTCTGGCTGCGCGTGCCGGGCGTCGCCGACCCGGCCTTGCCGGTGCGCGCGATCGTCGGGTCGGAGGCACCGTCACCGATTCTCCGTTCCGCGATCGACGAGCTGCGCGATGGCATCGGCGCGGCCTACGGTGCCGCGATTCCCGAGGCGGAACGCATCGCGGACGACTCGCTCGTCATCGGCACGCCGGCGCAGTTGCCGGCCGTCGGCGACCTCGACCTGCCGCTCGCCGGCCTCGGCGACGAGGGTTATGTCATTCGCCGTGCGCCCATCGACGGGAAGTCCGCGATCGTCATCGCGGCCAACGATGACCGCGGCCTGCTGTACGGCGCCTTCGCGCTGCTGCGGCACCTGCGCACGACGGGCGGGCTCGACGGTATCGACCGCACGGAGCGGCCGGCCGTGGCGTTGCGGCTGCTGAATCACTGGGACAATCCGGACGGGCACGTCGAGCGCGGCTATGCGGGCCGCTCCATCTGGGACTGGTGGCGGCTGCCGGGTCACGTGGATCCGCGTTATACCGACTATGCGCGCGCGAACGCGTCCATCGGCATCAACGGCGCGGTGCTGAACAACGTCAACGCCCGGGCCGACATGCTCACGCGACGTTACATCGCGAAGACCGCGGCGATCGCCGACGTATTGCGGCCGTGGGGCATGCGCGTCTACCTGTCCGCACGTTTCAGCGCGCCGATCGACATCGGCGGTCTCGACACAGCGGATCCCCTCGATCCCCGCGTGCGCGCCTGGTGGGCCGGCAAGGCCGACGAGATCTACGCGGCGATCCCGGACTTCGGCGGCTTCCTCGTCAAGGCGAACTCGGAGGGGCAGCCGGGTCCTCAGGACTACGACCGCACGCATGCCGACGGCGCGAACATGCTGGCCGACGCGCTGGCGCCGCACGGCGGCGTCGTGATGTGGCGTGCCTTCGTGTACTCGGACGTGAACCCGGAGGATCGCGTCAAGCAGGCCTACAGCGAGTTCGTGCCGCTCGACGGTTCGTTTCGCGACAACGTGCTCGTGCAGGCGAAGAACGGGCCGCTCGATTTCCAGCCGCGCGAACCGTTTCATCCGCTGTTCGGCGCGATGCCGGACACGCCGCTGATGATGGAGTTCCAGGTGACCCAGGAGTACCTGGGATTCTCCACGCACCTCGTCTACCTCGGCGCCTTGTGGGAAGAAGTCCTCGACGCCGATACGCGCGTTCGCGGCGAAGGTTCGCAGGTGAGCGACGTCATCGACGGCTCCCTGCATGACTACGCGCTCACCGGCATCGCCGGTGTCGCGAACATCGGGTCCGATCGGGACTGGAGTGGGTCAATCTTCGGCCAGTCGAACTGGTACGCACTCGGCCGCCTGGCATGGAACCCGGATCTCTCCGCGCGTGACGTCGCGAAAGAGTGGCTCGCGCAGACGTTCACGCGCGACCCGGCGTTCGTCGAGCCCGTCGCCGACATGATGATGCAGTCGCGAGAGGCGGTCGTGAACTACATGACCCCGCTGGGGCTGACGCACATCATGGGCACCGGTCATCACTACGGACCGGCACCGTGGATCGACGACCTGTCGCGGCCGGAGTGGAACCCGTACTACTACCACCGCGCGACGCGCGGCGCCGTCGGGTTCGATCGTACTGCCCGAGGCAGCGATGCCGTGTCGCAGTATGCACCGCCACTCGCGCGCGCCTGGGGAAATCCGGCGACGACCGAAGACGAGTACCTCCTCTGGTTTCACCGTCTGTCATGGGACTACCGGATGCGTTCCGGCCGCACGTTGTGGGAGGAACTCGTCGCCCGTTACGACCTCGGCGTCGCGCAGGTCGCCGACATGCAGGCGACGTGGGCAGCGCTCGGCGACTATGTCGATGCGGATCGATTCAAGAAGGTGTCCGATTACCTCGCGATCCAGCGCGCCGAGGCCCGTTGGTGGCGGGACGCTTGTATCGCGTACTTCGGCGACGTCTCGAACCGGCCGCTGCCCGAGGGCGTGGAACCGCCGGCGAAATCATTGGAGTACTACCGGGGGCTGGCGTTTCCGTACGCTCCCGGCAATTGAGGGGAACATCAACCAGGAATGGGTGCACACATGCAAGAACAACAATCGGGGGCAAACACGCCGTACATCATCCTGATCAGCATTGTCGCCACGATAGGCGGCTTCCTGTTCGGGTACGACTCCGGCGTCATCAACGGGACCGTGGACGGGCTGCAGATCGCGTTCGACTCGGACAGTATCGGTACCGGGTTCAACGTCGCATCGATGTTGCTCGGCTGCGCGGCCGGCGCATTCTTTGCCGGGCGCCTGGCCGATGGCTACGGGCGCCGCAACATCATGCGGGTCGCAGCGGTCTTCTTCATCATCAGCGCATGGGGATCCGGCGTCGCGGGTAGTTCGCTGGAGTTCGTCATCTACCGCGTACTGGGAGGATTGGCGGTCGGCGCAGCGAGCGTACTCGCGCCTGCGTACATCAGCGAGGTGGCGCCGGCCCGCTACCGTGGCGCACTCACGACGGTGCAGCAGGTCGCGATTATCTGCGGCATCAACGCGGCGTTCGTCAGCAACTTCTTCCTGGCGCGTTCCGCCGGGTCGTCCACGACGGAATTCTGGATGGGCTTCGAGGCCTGGCGCTGGATGTTCTGGATGGAACTGATTCCTGCCGGACTGTTCCTGGTGCTGCTGTTCGCGATCCCCGAGAGCCCGCGCTTCCTCGTCATCAAGCGCCGCCGCGAAGAAGCGGCCGCGGTACTGCGCAGGCTCTTCGGCGCCGTCGTCGCGCAGCAGAAGGTCGACGAGATCGACGCGTCGCTCGCATCCGACCACCACAAGCCGAAACTCGCCGACCTCGTGGACAAGTCGACCGGCCGGATCCGCAAACTCGTGTGGCTCGGCATCGGCCTGGCGACGTTCCAGCAGCTCGTGGGTATCAACGTCGTGTTTTATTACGGCGCCGTGCTGTGGCAATCGGTCGGCTTCACCGAGAGCGACGCGCTGCTGATCAACGTCATCAGCGGATCGATCAGCATCGGCGCAGTCGCGATCGCGCTGGTGCTCATCGACCGCATCGGGCGCAAGCCGATCCTCGTGATCGGCTCCGTCGGCATGACGATCACGCTGGCCGTCCTGGTCGTCGCGTTCCTGAACGCGACGCGGGCGGCCGACGGCTCGCTCAGCCTCGAGGGCAACTGGGGCGCGGTCGCGCTGGTCGCGGCGAACGCGTACGTCGCGTTCTTCAACTTCTCGTGGGGACCGGTGATGTGGGTCATGCTGGGCGAGATGTTCCCGAACCAGATTCGTGGAGCCGGGCTTGCCGTGAGCGGATTCGCTCAATGGATGGCAAATTTCGGTATCACCATGACGTTCCCGATCATGTTGACGTCCATAGGGCTCGGCGGCGCCTACGGCTTCTACACGCTGTGCGCGTTCATCTCTATCTTTTTCGTCGTCAGGATGGCGCACGAGACCCGTGGTGTTGAACTCGAGGACATGCAGGGCTGACGGTATCGCCGTGGCGCCGCGCATCGCGCGGTGCCGCGGCGCGTTCCTCGCCCTCGTCTTCGCCGCCGCGGCGTGGAGCTGCAGCAGTGGCGGGGGTGGGGGCGGCGGCTCAGGCCAACCGCCACCGGACGTCGGCGGCAGCGGGGGCGGACCGCCGTCTCCGGCAGTGCCGAACCTGTACGCGCTTGCACCTGGCGGGATGCCCGTCGGTGTTGCGGTACCGGCCGGCAATTTCGCGAACAGCCTGCTCGGCAGTGTCGCGCGCCAGCAGGTGGTCGACGCGCATTTCAGCCAGTTGACAGCCGAGAACATCATGAAGCCGTCGTTCCTCCAGCCGGCCGAGGGCACGTTTGATTTCGCTGACGCCGACGAACTGGCCGCCTATGCCGAGGCACGCGGCATGACGATGCACGGCCATACGCTCCTTTGGCACGAGCAGCTGCCAGCCTGGATGGAAACCTTTCAGGGCGATGCAGCGGACTGGGCGTCAATGATGTCCGGGCACGTCGGCACGGTGGCCGCGCATTTCGCGGGTAATGCCACGCTCGTCAGTTGGGACGTCGTCAACGAGGTGTTCTCCGACTCGGACGCGGACGGCGACGGGCTCCACGACATGCGCGACACGCTGTGGCTTGCGAACATCGGTCCCGGCTACGTCGCAACTGCCTTTCGAACAGCCGCGGCGGCGGACCCTGACGCGGACCTGTATTACAACGACTACAACCTGTCCGGCGTGCCGGCGAAGCTCGCGGCGGTCCTCGATATGGTCGGCGCATTCCGCAACGACCCGGACCCCGTGCCGATCGACGGGATCGGTTTCCAGATGCACGTCAGCCTGGCGTGGCCGGAGATCGGGCAGGTGAGGTCGGCCTTTGCCGCCGCCGCGGCGACAGGCTTGAAGGTGAAGATCAGCGAGCTCGACATCACGGTGAACACGGACGGCAACGGGGCGTCGCTCGGCATGACCGAGTTGACGCCGGCCGTCGCGGACCAGCAGCGTGCGCGCTTTGAAGCCATTGTGCGCGCGTACCTGGACGAAGTGCCGGCGCCTCAGCGCGGCGGCATTACGGTCTGGGGCATCGCCGACGTCGACAGCTGGCGGCGCACCTACAACAGCAACGAGTGGCCGCTGCTGTTCGACGACGCGTTCGCGGCAAAACCGGCGTTGACCGGCTTCGCCGACGGGCTGCGCGCCATGCCGTGATGCGACGCGCTTTCAGGTACCCTGCGCGGCTGCCACGGGGGGCACGCCGGCCGCGGCTGCGGGCAAGACGACGCTGACCCGGTAGTGATGCCCGGCAACGATGTCCGGCACGATTGGCTCCGACAACTCGCGGCCGTCGCATAGCATCGCCGTCACGGCGCAATCGGTGCTGCGCTCGTAGCTGACGGTGAACGTAGCGCCGCGAAACCGGCGCGTAACGGCCGCACGCTGCCACTCGGACGGGAGCGCCGGCCGGATGGCGAGCCCGTTGATCGTCCCCTGCAGTCCGAACAGCCGCTCGATGACGATGCGGTAGAGCCAACTCGCGGCCCCGGTATTGAACAATTGGCTGGAGCGGCCGGCCGTCTCGGGGTACTGCCGCCACGCGCCGCGGTAATAGTTTGGCACGAACACCGGCAGTTGCCCGCGGCGAACGTAGTCGTCCGCGTCGGGGCCGGGGATGGCGCGCTGCAACTGGGCCCAGGCCGCATCCGCGTCGCCACACTCGTACAGCGCCGCGATATGGAACGCCGCCGCGTGGTTGTAGACGGATCCGTTCTCCGCCGTTCCGGGGAACTTCTGCGTCAGGCGGCCGATGTCATCGCGCATCGCGGTGTAGGCGGGGGCCAGCATCTGCAACCCGTAGGGCGTGTCGAGCCAGGCGTCGACGGCACGGCGTATCCGGGCCGCCTGCCGGGGCGTGGCGACGCCGGACAGGATCGCCCAGCTCTGCGGGTTCAGGTAGATCCGGCCCTCGTCGTCGTCGGCGACGCCGAACAAGCGGCCGGCATCGGTGATGCCGCGCGCGAACCAGTCGCCATCCCAAAGGTGCGCCTGTGCGGCGGCCGCGAGTTCGTCCGCGTACGCGATGAACGTCGACGCTTCCTCATCGTCGACGGCGACGAGGATGCCGGCCCACAGGCGGCACGCGTGCGCGGTCGCAATCGTGAGCCATCCCGAGACGCCGCGGCCGTCGGGACCGACCATGTTCATCGGGTCGCACCAGTCACCCTGGTCGATCAGCGACAGTCCGCGCGCATCCCGGTTGCGCAGCAGCCAGTGTACGGCTTGGGACACGGCACTGCGGACATTCCCGAACGGCGAGCCCTCTACGGTCTCATCGAGCACGTCGATGTCGCCGGTCTCGTCGACGTAGGCCTGCAGGAAAACCGGCAGCCACACCGCGTGATCCGTGTGCGGCACCTGGTTGATGTATTTCAGCTCGCTGTCGTCGCTCAGCCGGATGCCTTCGGGCAGGCGCCCGTCAGCGTGTTGCCGCGACAGCGTATTGAAGAGGACCCGGCGTGCCGAGGCCGGCTCGACGTAGACCGTCCCCATGCCATCCTGCAGGTAGTTGCGTGTCTGCGGATCGGTCGTGAACCGGTTTGCGCTGCCGTGATACCACACCTGGCGGGGCAGCCAGCGATTCACGAAGCGGTCGAAGTGCGTGTTCGGTGTTTGCGCGTGCAGGCAAGGGACGCCGCGCCGCAGGAACGCGCGGTAGTCGTCGGCGGCTGCGTCGAACGCGCCCGGTGCGAGCCAGGTGGTGCGCGCCGCGGCGATGTCGGTGCGATCGCGCGCCGGCCCGAACAACAGCCGGACGCGGCGGCTGTCGCCGGCCTGCAGTGACCAGCGGTACTGCAGGACCGCCGCCGGCGTTTCGTAGCGCGCCGCGCCGTTCGCCAGCAAGGGGCGCTCGGTCCCGGCGGGGCGTACCAGGCCGCCATGGCCTTCAAACGCCGCGGCCGACGCCTCCCAGGCGTCCGGCGGTTCGTCGTGCAACAGGAACGTCCGGTCCTTCAATTGGCTGACGGCCCGGTACTCCGACAGCTTCTGGTACGGCGTGATCGACGACGCGACGATTGCGCCGAGTTCGGCGTCGTACTCGGCGGATTGGTTCATCCAGCTCATGTAGCCGATCGTGAAGCACGGGTACAGGCTGATGTTGCGCGCACGCGATGATTCGTTCGTGACGGTGACGGTCCACAGCTCTATCGCATCGTCCGCGGGAATGCGGAGCTCGAGGTCGACGCGAATACCATCGCGCTCGACCGACCACGACAACGCGTCCTCGGCGACGGTGAATCGAAACCGGTCCGGCTCGACCCGGGTGGGCGCCCAGGGTGCCGACCACAACGCGCCGCTGTCGTCGTCCCGGACGTACACGAAGCGGCCGGGGTGGTGATCGTAGTACGGCTGCTCCGGCTGCATGAACGTGGTCTGCTCGAGCACCGGGGCTCGCGAGTATTTCGCCGGCTCGGGCTGCAGATGCTGCGCGGTGACATAGCCGCGGCAGTTCACCTGGACCAGCAGCTGCGGGTTCCACAGGAAGCCGCCGGCGGTCGGCAGCGCGACCGGGCTGTCGAGGTGCACCCGGCCCTCCGCGTCGACGACGACGTGCTCAGGCGCGTTCGCCACGGTCCAGTGCCTCCTGGATGTCAGCGAGCTGCGCGCCGGTCAGCCCGTAGTAGCGGGTCACGAGCACCGCCGCCAGGGCGAACAGCCCGGGAATGACGGTCTGCAGCAGCGCGATGCCGGTTTCCGACGCGCCCGTCTGGGCCTCGTTGGCGACGTAGCCGATCGCGGCCAGCACCCAAAGCATCGCTGCGGACCCGAGTGAACCACCGAGTTTTTGCGCGAACGTGGCGGCCGAGAACGTCATTGCCGTCGCGCGGCGACCCGTCTTCCACTCGTTGTAGTCGGCAGTGTCTGCGTACATCGACCACGTCAGCGGCGACTTGGGTCCGAGCGCGAGGCTGATCAGGATGTTGAGCGCAAAGATCGCCCAGATCATCTCCTTCGGCACGAAGTAGAACAGGACCGACGCGACACCGACGATGCTCATCAGGATCATCAGCAATTTCGCCTTGTCGACGAAACGCGTCAGAACCGGCGCGAGCACTGCCCCGGCGGCGTAGGCGAGCATCTGGCACAGCAGGTAGGCCGGGAGCAGGTCGGCGCGTTCGAGGTAGTAGGTGAAGTAGTAATACGCACTGCCGGCCCGCATCGTGATCGTGATCATGATGACCATGGCCAGCACGAACAGGATCAGCCACGGCCGGTTGTGAGACAGGTCGCGGATGTCCTCCAGGGGATTCGTGCGCTGCGCCGGCGGCGGGGCAATGCGCTCGCGCGTGGACACGAACGCGATGAAGAAGATCACCGCTGCGGCGAGGCCGTAAAGCGCCATCGTCAGCTGCCAGCCGCGGGTCGGGTCCCCGTCACCGAAGAACCCGACGAGGGGCAGCGTGTAGTAGTTGACGAAGGCGCCGCCGCTGAATGCGAACAGGAAGCGCATGCTGATCAACGTGGTGCGCTCCTGGCTGCGGGACGTCATCACGCCGGACAACGCCGAGTACGGCGTGTTCAGAATCGTGTACATCACCATCATCAGCGTGTAGGTTCCGTAGGCCCACCACAGTTTTCCTGCCTCGTCGAGGTCGGGGGTCGTGAACGTCAGCACGGCGGCGCCGGCCATCGGCAGGCCGGCGAACAACAGGTAGGGGCGAAACTTGCCGAAGCGGGTCCGGGTACGATCGGCGACCGCACCCATGGCGGGGTCGGTGAAGGCGTCCACGATCTTCGTGATGGCCAGCATCGTCCCGGCCGCAGCCGCGGAGATGCCGAAGACGTCGGTATAGAAAGCCGCGAGGAACGACGCCATCGTCGTCCAGTACAGGTTGAAGCCGAAGTCCCCGGCGCCGTAGCCGAGCTTTTCCGACCACTTCAGCCGGACCTGCCGGGAGCCGGTGGTGTCGCCGGCGATCGCGTTGCCGTCTTCTGCCATGTTTTTTTTGCGTTCCGATCTGCGCTATTCTTGGGCGTGCGCGGGAATGACAACGCGCGACATCGAATCGGGAGAGTAGCCCGGATTGCCGCGATTTGCACGTCGATGGTGCACGCCGCGGCCGCCAGGCCCCCAGGGGGACACACGCTTTGAATCTAACGACCAGGCACCGCGCACTGTGCGCCGCCGGACTGCTCGCGCTCGCCGCGTGCCAGCCGGCCACCGAAGATACCGCTTCCGGCAACGTTACGCCGGCCTCGACGCCGGCTCTCGACGACGGCCGGATTCACCCGGAGTCCTGGCCCGCCCAGGCGCCCGTCATGCTGCGCGATCCGGCGATGGAGGCCCGCATCACCGAACTGCTCGGGCGCATGACGCTCGAGGAAAAGGTCGGCCAGGTCATCCAGGCTGATATCGCGTTCGTCACGCCGGACGAGGTGCGCGACTACAACCTCGGGTCGGTACTCAATGGCGGCGGTTCGGCGCCCGGCGGCGACAATCGCACGACACCGGACAAGTGGCTCGCGCTCGCTGACGCGTTCTGGGACGCGTCGACGGACACGAGCGACGGCGGCGTCGGCATCCCGACGATCTGGGGTACTGACGCGGTGCACGGCCACAGCAACATCCTCGGCGCAACTATCTTTCCACACAACATCGGGCTCGGAATGGCGAACGACCCGGACCTGATGTATCGCATCGGGCGCGTCACCGCGCTGGAAATGCTGGCGACCGGGCTCGACTGGACGTTTGCGCCGACGATTGCAGTGGTGCGCAATGACCGCTGGGGCCGCACTTACGAGAGTTACTCCGAGGATCCGCGCATCGTCGCCGCGTATGCGCCGCGCATCGTCGAGGGCATACAGGGGCGTTTCGGCAGCGACGAGTTCCTTGCCGAGGGCCGCATGCTCGCGACCGCGAAACACTTCGCGGGCGACGGAGGCACCACGGACGGCATCGACCAGGGTGACACTACCGTCTCCGAGGCCGAGTTCCGTGACGTGCAGGCCGCGGGCTACCCGCCGGCCGTGCGCGCCGGGGTGCAGGCGGTGATGGCGTCCTTCAACAGCTATCACGGCCGCAAGATGCACGGGCACAAGGAAATGCTCACTGACGTTCTCGTGGGCCGCATGGGTTTCGACGGGCTCGTCGTCGGCGACTGGAACGGCCACGGCCAGGTGAAAGGCTGCACGAACACGTCCTGCGCGGCATCGTTCAATGCGGGGCTGGACCTCTTCATGGCGCCGGACAGCTGGAAGGGCCTGTACGAGTCGATGCTCGAACAGGTCCGTTCGGGAGAAATAACGATGGCGCGTCTCGACGAGGCCGTCGGCCGTATCCTGCGCGTGAAGATTCGCGCGGGGGTTTTCGATGCGGGCCGCCCGTCGTCGCGGCCGAATGCCGGCAATTTCGACCTGCTGGCCGCGGACGAGCATCGCGCCGTCGCGCGGGAAGCGGTTCGCAAGTCGCTCGTACTGCTCAAGAACGATGACGGCCTCCTGCCGTTGTCGCCGACGCTCGACATACTCGTGGCCGGCGACGGCGCGAACAGCATCGGCAAGCAGTGCGGCGGCTGGACGCTCAACTGGCAGGGTACGGACAACCTCAACGAGCACTTTCCGAACGGCACGTCGATCTTCCAGGGCTTCGTCGACGCGGTCGCGAACGCCGGCGGCAGTGTCACGCTCAGCGAATCCGGCGATTACGAGTCGCCGCCCGACGTCGCGGTCGTCGTGTTCGGCGAGGATCCCTACGCCGAGTTCCAGGGGGACCGGCCCAACGTCGACTACGATTCGGACGACGGGCTCGCGCTGTTGCGACGTTACCGCGATGCCGGCATTCCGACCGTCGCCGTGTTCCTCTCGGGCCGGCCGATGTGGGTGAACCCGGAGATCAATGCCGCGGATGCCTTCGTCGCCGCCTGGCTGCCGGGTACGGAAGGTGCCGGCATCGCCGACGTGCTAGTTGCCGGTGCGGACGGCAAGGCGCGCTACGACTTCGCCGGGCGGCTGTCGTTCTCGTGGCCGAAACGCGCGACGCAGGCGGCTCTGAACGTGGGTGATGCGGACTACGATCCGCTGTTCGCCTATGGCTACGGCCTGACTTACGGCGATGACGGCAACCTGGCCGCGTTGCCGGAAGACTCGGGTCTTGCGGCGGGCAGCGATTCGCCGCGCGGCGCCTTCGTGGCATTCGGCGACCCGGCCGGACAGTGGGGCATGATTCTGCGCGATGCGGGCGGAGACACCCGTATCGGGGACTCGCGCGGGTCCAGCGCCTCGGGCAACCTGGCCGCGCAGCCGGCGGATCGCGAGGTGCAGGAAGACTCCGTGCTGCTGACGTGGAGCGGGCCGGCAAGCGTGCTCGTCGAGGGCCAGCCGACCGACTTCGAACGCGAGTCGAACGGCGACATGGCCATCGAACTCGTCTATCGCGTTGCGCGCTGGAGCGGCGGTACTGCCTCGCTGTCCGTCGCGGACGGCGGCAATCACAGCGGGTCGATCGACGTCGCCGGCGCCTTCGAAGCACAGGCGGGCGGCGACTGGCGGACCGGTCTCGTGAAACTTTCCTGCTTCGCGGAGAAGGGTGTCGATATGTCGAACGTCGTATCGCCCGTCGTCATCGCGGCGGATGCCGGCCTCGCACTGCAGCTCGCGTCCGCGCGCATCGTCGCGAATCCGGGCGACGCAGGGTGCGCGTTGTAGGAATCAGTCGGGCGATGCGGGGGCGGCGGTCGACGCGCGGGTAACCAGCTCGGCGTCGACGACGCGAGCGACGTTGTCGGTCTCGTTGCCTCGCAGCCGCTGTATCAGCAGGGTTGCAGCCAGCGATGCCATCTCGCGCAGGGGCTGGCGTATCGTGGTCAGCGCCGGCCAGATCTGGCCGGCGAGCGGTATGTCATCGAAGCCGGCGACGGAGAGTTCTTTCGGGAGCGAAACGCCGGACTCGTGCGCGATCGCCATGACGCCGGCGGCCATGTGGTCGTTTGCGCAGAAGACGGCCGTCGGGCGTGGCGACTGCTGCAGCAACCGCCTTCCGCAATCGATGCCGGACTGGAAGATGTTCTCGCCCTGTACAACGAAACCGTCGATGACGTCGACAGAATTCGCCTGCATGCCCTCCAGGAATCCCTGGTAGCGCCGGGACATGGCCTTGTGGTCCGGGTGCCCTCGGACGAAGGCGATTCGCCGGTGGCCGAGCGCCGCGAGGTACGAGACCATCGAGGCCGAGACTTCGCGGTCATTCGTGCCGACAGACCATTCGCCGGACGCCGTCGTCATGCCCGAGATGGTGACGTACGGCATGTTGCCGGTGTCGAGCAGATGGCGCACAGCCGGCAGGTCGGATACCGGCGGCACCAGTAGCAGGCCGTCCACTTTGGACCCGGTGACCAGCTCAGCGATCTCCTCGGCGATGTCCGGGCTCCGGTAGTCACAGGGATGTATCAGCAGGTCGTAGTGCTCGCTGCGGCAGGCGTCCAGCGCGCCGTTCTGGATGCTGTTGATGTAACTCGAATTCGCGTTGTAGATCAGGCCGAGGTTGTAGCTGCGCCGGCTTGCGAGCATGCGTCCCGGCGAGTTCGGCCGGTACCGCAGGTCGGTGATCGCACGCTCGACCCGGTCCCGGGTCTCCTGGCGTACCTTGGGTTCGCGATTGATGACGCGCGACACTGTCTTGATCGACACGCCGGCGCGTTCCGCGACATCGGCGATCGTGGACTTGCGCAGTTCGCCGCGTTCGCGTGCCGTCACGGGCACGGCCCTCCGGGTCGTGAGAGCTGGGGTGCCACCGCGCTCGGCCTCGCGATCACTTTGGGCTCACTCAGGCGTCTCTTGTGGCCGCCTGCCACACCGCATCGAGCAAGTGCTGCGTGCGCTCACTGGCCAGCATCCATTGCTCGCGCAGACTGTCGTCGGCCGCCGCGTGGGCGAAATCGTCGAACATCGCCGCCGCGGCCGGTTGTGGAGCGGCCTCCGAGAGTTGTTCCGTCGAACCGAGGCCGCCTTTCCGATACCGAAAGTGACTTTCGCCCGGCGGCGGCAGCACGAAATCGTCGGCGTACACGGCTCCGTCCGGGCCGGTGAGACGGAGGTCCATCGTAAGCGCGCCGGACTCGAAGCCGCAATTGAAGCTCGAGACGGCATCGTGGTCGAATCGCAGCATGCCGACAGCACTGCTCACGGCGCCGGTTTCCGGGTGACGGCGTGCGTAGACGGTCACGTCCCGCAGCGCGATGTCCGGCGGCAGGAACTCGGTGATGGCCCGCATGTTGTACCAGCCGGCATCTCCGATCGCGCCCATCGGCTCCAGGTCTGGCCGCAAGCGGATGTTCGTGGGATCGTCCAGGCGAAACTGGAACGTCGTGTCCAGAACGATCGGCCGTCCGAGGCGATTCAGCGCGTAGTCGCGAATCGTGGCCGTGCGCGGGTGGTGCACGAAATGCGTACCGTCCATGAACGCAACGTCATGTTCGCGGCATGCCGAGGCAATGCGGCGGACGGATTCCGCGCTGGCGAACGGTTTCTCCGCCAGGACATGCTTGCCATTTCGCGCGGCGGCGATGCTGATCTCTTCCCTAACGCTGGTCGGCGTCGCGACGTACACCGCATCAATCGCGTCCGATGCCAGCATCCGGCCCCAGTCGTCGAACGTCGCGGGCACTCCGTGAGCTGCCGCGAACTCCTTCGCGGAACTCATGCGCCGGCTGGATACAGCGGCAGTGTCCGCCAATGTCGCCTGCTGCAGCATCGGCGCCATCCTGTTCGCGATGCCGCCGGTGCCGACGATGCCCCAGCGCAGTGTGGATGGTCTTTCAGTCATGGCAGCTCCCGTTCGTGACGACATCAGTCCGCCCAGCATCAGCGCGGCACCGCCGGCGCCGATCAGGCGTCGGCGGCCGACGTCGACAGGGTCGCGTGTCATTTTTCCAGGCATGGCTTCTTCCCCCGGGCTGGACGCGTGGATTGCCCAAGCATACGCGACCGCGCGGGGTCTTCACCACCGGGGCAGGCAATCAGCCGACGTCGGGCCCGGCCCCCGCCGCGCAGATCGTGATCGCCATGCCGGCAACGCTGATCGCGCGGCCCGCCTCATCCATGCCGGTGTCGCCGCTCGTGAACAACAGGCGCCAGGGGCCGTCTGCCTGCGCCGACAGGTCGAACAGCAGCGGCTCGGTCCACGCATTCAGTAGAACCGCGATGCCGGAGAATCCCTCGGCGCCATTGCGCGTCAGCAGCATCCCGAACGCGTGTCCGAAGTCCCAGTCTTCGGTGCTGCGCACCTGGCCGTTCGGGTTGATCCATTGCAGAGTGATCCTTGTTCCGTCGTCATCGATTCTTTCGCCGTGAACATAGTGGTCCAGCCGCAGCAGCGGGTGGTGACGGCGAATCCGGATGAGCCGGCGCACGGACGCCAGGAAATCCGGGTCTGCGTCCAGCGCCTTCCAGTTCAGCCAACCGGTGGGGTTGTCCTGCGCATAGGCATTGTTGTTGCCGGACTGGCTGTTGCCGAACTCGTCCCCGGCGAGCAGGAACGGCGTGCCCTGCGAACACAGCAGCGTCGCGAGCATGTTCAGGCGTTGTCGGCGTCGCATGAGATTGACGGTCGCGTCGCTCGTCGGTCCTTCGACGCCGTAGTTGCGACTGAAGTTATGATGATGCCCGTCGCGGTTGTTTTCGCCATTCGCGCGGTTGTGCCGGTGCTCGTAGGCCACCACGTCCGCCAGCGTGAACCCGTCGTGGCTCGTCACCTTGTTCACGCAGGCATGCGGTGGCCGCCCGCCGGCTTCGAACAACTCGGCCGACCCGTGCATGCGCCTGGCGAGTTCGCCGCTCAGCTTCTCGTCGCCGCGCCAGAAACGGCGCGTCGCATCGCGGAATTTGTCGTTCAGCTCCGCCCAGGGGGTGTGAAACTGACCAAGCTGGTAGCCACCGGGGCCGGGGTCCCAGGGCTCGGCAACCAGCCTGGCATCGCGCAGCAGGCGGTTGTTCGCGATCGATGCCAGCAGCGGATGATCACTGCTGAATCCGTGCGCGTGCCGCCCGAGCACGGTCGCGAGATCGAAACGAAATCCGTCCACCTCGAGGTCACGATGCCAGTGGATCAGGCTGTCGAGTACCAGCTTCTGCACGACCGGGCTGTCCGCATTGATCGTATTGCCGCATCCGGTGTCGTCGACATACCGGGACTTGCGATCGGGCCGCAGCCGGTAATAGGCCTCGTTGTCGATGCCGCGGAAGGACAGGCAAGGACCGTCCTGGTTGCCTTCGCCGGTATGGTTGTACACGACATCCAGGATGACCTCGAGGCCCGCATCGTGGATCGCGCGGACCATCTCCAGGAACTCGGTGACCGGGTCGACGCGGGCGAACCGCGCCATCGGCGCGAAAAAGCCGATCGTGTTGTAGCCCCAGAAGTTGCGCAGGCGGCGCCTGACGAGGTGATGCTCGTCGATGAAAGCGTGCACAGGGAGGAACTCGATCGACGTGACGCCGAGGGACCGGATGTGTTGCAGGACCTCCGCGTTGCGCATGCCGGCAAAGCGTCCGCGATCCATCTCGGGCACGGCCTCGTGCAGCATCGTGAAGCCGCGGAGGTTGGTCTCGTAAAAAATCGCCTCACCCCAGGGCACGGAATTCCGGCGCGCGTTGCCCGGCAGGATATCGCGAACCACGCCGTGCGGTACGAACGGCGCCGAGTCCGCGCGATGGCGCGCGACGACCGAGGGATGCCACCGGAATTCGCCCGCCAACTGGCGGGCGTAGGGATCGATCAGCAGTTTCGCCGGATTGCACCAGAGCCCGTTCTCGGGTGACCAGGGCCCGTGCACGCGGTAACCGTAGTGCTGCCCGTCGGCGAGGCCGCGTGCGAAACCGTGCCACACGTCGCCGGTCCGGGCCGGGAGATCGTGCCGGGCCGTTTCGGCGCCGTGGCGATCGAACAGGCACAGCTCGACCCGTTCCGCGATCGATGAATGCAATGCGAAATTGACGCCGTCGCGGGATACCGTGGCGCCGAGTGGCGCGGGATTGCCGTCGTCCATCAGCGTCCGGGCAGTCGTACCGGATCGAGTCGCCAGATGTCGTCGTTGTAGTCCCGCATCGTCCGGTCGGTGGAGAAGCGTCCCGAGGCCGCGGAGTTCAGTATGCTCATGCGTGTCCAGGCCGTCGTGTCGCGCCAGGTCGCATCGGCACGGCGCTGCGCATCCACGAAACTCCGGAAATCCGCGGCGGTCATCCAGGGATCGGCCGGCTCGAGCACCGCCTGGATCACGGCGTCGAGAATGCCCGGCTCGAAGCGATTGAAGTGGCCGCTGCGCAGCAGTTCGATGACACGCTTGAACTCGTCGTCGGCCTCGATGATCGACGCCGGGTCGTAGTGATTCCGGAGTTCCTGGATTTCCTCGACGGTCAGACCGAACAGGAAGAAGTTTTCCGCGCCGACGGCTTCCCGGATCTCGACATTCGCGCCGTCGAGCGTCCCGATCGTAATCGCGCCGTTCATCATGAACTTCATGTTGCCCGTGCCGGACGCTTCCTTGCCGGCCGTCGAGATCTGCTCGGACAGGTCCGCGGCCGGGCAGATGAGTTCCATCGCGGACACGTTGTAGTCCGGGTAGAACACCAGGCGCAGCCGTTCATCCATCGCCGGGTCCGCATTGATGACGCGGGCAATGTTGTTGATGCACTTGATGATGTTCTTGGCCATGACGTAGCCGGGTGCCGCCTTGCCGCCAATGATGATGGCGCGCGGCGAGACGTCGTCGCCTTCGCCATGGCGAATGCGATCGTACAGGTGGACGGCGTGCAGGACGTTCAGCAGCTGCCGCTTGTACTCGTGAATGCGCTTGACCTGCACGTCGAACATCATGTGCGTCGGCACTGCGATGCCCGTCTTTTCCTCGATGTCACGCGCCAGTCGCACCTTGTTGGCGAGCTTTGCATGACGCCATTCGCTCTGAAACGACGCGTCGTCCGCGTGCGGCCGCAGTTTCTCGAGTTGCTCGAGTTCGGTGATCCAGCCGTCACCGATCCGGCCGGAAATGAGTTTCGACAGCGTCGGGTTGCAGGCCGCGAGCCAGCGGCGCTGCGTGACGCCGTTCGTCTTATTGTTGAACTTCCCGGGCCAGCATTCGGCGAAATCCCGGAACAGCCCTTCGCGCAACAGCCGCGAGTGCAGTTCAGCGACGCCGTTGACAGAGAAGCTGCCGGCGATGGCGAGGTAGGCCATGCGCACCATCGGCTCGGATCCTTCCTGGATCAGCGACATGCGGCGAATGCGATCGTTGTCGCCGGGCCAGCGATTGCTGATCTCCGCGATGAACCGCGCATTGATCTCGTAGATGATGTCGAGGATCCGCGGCAACAGGCGCCGGAACATCGACACGGGCCACATCTCCAGGGCCTCGGGCAGGAGGGTGTGATTCGTGTAGGCCATCGTCCGCGACGTGATCGACCACGCGTCGTCCCATTCGAAACCGTGCTCGTCGATCAACAACCGCATCAGTTCGGGCACCGCAACGGCCGGGTGGGTATCGTTCAGCTGGAAGCAGTTCTTGTCCGCGAACGTCGAGAAATCGTCGCCGTGCTGGTGCTGCCAGAAGCGGAGGAGGTCCTGAAGCGATGCCGAGGCCAGGAAGTACTGCTGTCGGAGGCGCAGTTCCTGGCCGTTCTCGGTCGCGGCATTCGGGTACAGCACCATCGTGATGTTCTCGGCGGCGTTCTTTGACGCGACCGCGTCCGCGTAGCTGCCGGCGTTGAATTCCTCGAGGTCGAATTCGTCCGTGGCCGCGGCGGACCACAGACGCAAGGTATTGACGATTTCGTTGCGGTATCCGGGAACGGGAACGTCGAACGGAATGGCGAGGACATCGTTCGTGTCGACCCAGCGATAGCGCGTGCGCTGGTTCATGTCGCGGTAGGACTCCGTGTGGCCACCGAACTTCACGGTCTGCGCGAACTCGATCCGCTCGATTTCCCACGGGAAGCCCTCGCGCAGCCAGGCATCCGGTTCCTCGACCTGGAACCCGTTCCGGATGCGCTGGTGAAACATGCCGTAGCGGTACCGGATGCCGTAGCCGATGACCGGCAGCGACAGCGTCGCGCAACTGTCGAGGAAGCAGGCCGCGAGCCGCCCAAGACCGCCGTTGCCGAGGCCGGCATCCCACTCGCGCGCATAGACGTCCTCGAGACTGATGCCGAGGCGGCTCAGCGCCTCGCCCGTCTCGCCCTCGATGCCGAGGTTGAGCAGCGCGTTGCGGAGGAGACGCCCCATCAGGAACTCGAGCGACAGGTAGGCAACGCGGCGATTATCGTCGCGCTCGATCGCCATGCGCGTGCGGGCCCAGCGCTCCATCAGGCGGTCGCGGGCGGCGAACACGACGGACTGGTACAGGAACGGGGAGCGCGTCTGGATCGTCCGGCGTCCGAGCATGCGGCCGAAGTAATGTGTGAAGTCGTGGAGTATTGCATCCGCGGTCATCGGCAGGTTCGGCGCCTGCAGCAGTTCGATGTCGCCGACCCCGGATTGCGTGTTCGTCTTGGCAGCCATGTGTTCTCCGCGCGGTCAGTCTTGCCGGCGCAATATGAGGGTGGACAGCGGTGGCAGCTCGATCACCAACGAGGAGGGGCGTCCGTGTGCGGGCACCGGCTCCGCCTCCTGCGGCTCGTTCGTAACGCCGCTGCCACCGTAGCGAAGGTCATCCGAGTTCAGTGCTTCGATGAACCGTCCGCTGCCCGGTACGCCAATTCTAAACGCGGATCGGACCACCGGTGTAAGGTTTGTCACGCACACGACGTAATCTCCACTCGTGTCGCGCCGCAGCCACGAGAAACAGCTGCTGTCGCGGTCGTTCCAGTCTATCCACTCGAACCCCGCGGGCGCGAAGTCGATGCAATGCAGGGCCGGCGTGCACCGATAGAGTGCGTTCAAGTCCGCGATCCAGTCCCGTATTCCGCGATGCGAAGGGTATTCGAGCAGGTGCCAGTCCAGCGAACGATCGTGATTCCATTCGTCGCGCGGCGCGAGTTCGCTGCCCATGAACAGAAGCTTCTTGCCCGGGTGCCCGTACATGAAGCCCAGGTAGGCGCGAAGGTTTGCGAATTGCTGCCAGTCGTCGCCCGGCATGCGCCCGAGTAGCGAGCGCTTGCCGTGCACGACCTCGTCGTGCGACAAGGGCAGGACGAAATTCTCGTTGAACGCGTACACCAGGCCGAACGTCATCTTGTCGTGATGGTACTTCCGGTGTACCGGGTCCTCGCTCATGTACCGCAGCGTGTCGTTCATCCACCCCATGTTCCACTTGTACGTAAATCCCAGGCCGCCGCTGTCGGTGGGACGGGACACGCCGGGCCAGGCGGTTGATTCTTCCGCGTGCGATTGCGCCCGGTTTGCGTGAATTTCCGCGTTCAGCTTCTTGAGAAACTCGACGGCCTCGAGGTGTTCGTTCCCGCCGTACTGGTTCGGCACCCATTCGCCGTCTTCCCGTGAATAGTCGAGATACAGCATGGATGCCACCGCGTCGACCCTCAGTGCGTCGACATGGAACTCATTAATCCAGTACAGCGCGCTGCCGATGAGGTAGTTGACGACTTCGCGGCGGCCGAAGTTGAAGATGAGGGTACCCCAGTCTGCGTGCGCCCCCTTGCGCGGGTCCTCGTGCTCGTAGAGCGCCGTGCCGTCGAAGCGCGAAAGGCCGTGTTCGTCGCGGGGGAAGTGCGCCGGTACCCAGTCGACGATCACGCCGATGCCGGCGGCATGCAGGCGGTCGACGAGATGCCGGAAGTCGTCCGGTGAACCGAAACGGCAGGTTGGCGCGAACAGGCCGATCGGCTGGTAGCCCCAGGACCCGTCGAACGGGTGCTCCGTGACGGGCAGGAACTCGACGTGCGTGAAGCCCATGCCGGAGACGTGCTCGACCAGCTCGTCCGCGAGTTCCCGGTACGTCAGGTACGCGTTGCCGTCCTTCCTGCGCCAGGACCCCAGGTGCACCTCGTAGACACTCATCGGGCGGTCGAGCGCTGGCACGGTGCCGCGCGCCGACTGCCACTCTTCGTCGCTCCAGGCGTAGCGGCTTCGGTAGACGATCGATGCGTTGCCGGGCGGCGGTTCGAATGCCTGGCCATACGGGTCCGACTTGAGGGGCAGCAGCCGGCCCTGCCGGTCGAGCAGCTCGAACTTGTAGGCATCGCCGGGGCAGACGCCGGGAATGAAGATCTCCCAGATGCCGTTGCCGTGGTGCAAGCGCATGACGTGCCGTCGACCGTCCCAGTCATTGAAGCTGCCGACGACGCTCGCACGAGAGGCGTTCGGAGCCCAGACCGAGAATCGAACCCCGTCAACGCCCATGACCGTCAGGCAATGGGCGCCGAGCTTGCGGTACACCTGCCGGTCCGTGCCTTCGCCCAGCAGGTACAGGTCCACGTCGCTTAGCGTCGTCGGGAAACGGTAACAGTCCTCGAGGACCACCGCGTCGCCGCCGCGGCTGGTGATGCGCAGTCGATAGTGACGCTTGCGCGGCGGCAGCGGGCCCGCAAACAGGCCGGCCGCGTGGATCCGGCGCAGGGAGCCGAGCGAATCGTCGTCGGTATCGACGAGTTCGACGCGCGCTGCCCACGGCAGGAATGCACGCACGACGCGCCGGCCGTTTTCGCGGTGAGGTCCCAGGATCGAGAACGGGTCGTCGTGGCGGCCCTCGACAAGGGCTTCGATGTCAGCCGAGTCCATACAGGTTCCGCAGGTAGTTGCGCGCCGCATCCCGCCACGGGAACCGGGTGCGGCTGGCAGCCGCCCGGATGCGGTCGAACGCGCCGGCGTCATCGTCACGTAACGCCACCGCGTCGGCCGTGCAATCGACGAACGCGCCGGCCTGCCGGGCTGGATCGGCGCCCGCGAAGACGAATCCGGTCTCAAGGTGCTTCACGGTGTCCCGGAGGCCGCCGACCCCGTGCACGACGCACGGTTGGCCGGCACGCATCGCAAGCATCTGGCTGATGCCGCAGGGTTCGAAGCTCGACGGCATCAGGAACAGGTCGCCCGACGCGTACAGGGCGTCGCCGGCCGCCTCGGAGTAACCCCGCAGGAACAGCAGCTTTCGATGCCTCGTCGCGATTCGCGCGAGCTCTGCCTCGTAGCGTGTATCGCCACTGCCGAGCAGAATGAGCAGCGCGTCATCGGGCAGGCGATCGAGTAGGGCAGCGAGCGCCGGCCGGCCCGACGGGGTGCGCGTGAACATCAGTCGCATCTTCTGGTCGACGATGCGGCCGACACTCGTCAGCAGATGCCGCGGCCTGTCGTCACCGAGACGCTTGAGCCGGTTCCTGGCCAGCGCGTGCATCCGGGCAATGACCGGGTCCCGGTCCCGCTGCTGCCAGTCGGCCAGCGCTGCGTCCAGGAGCCTGCGCAGCTCGTGCCACGGGGGGGCGGCCGCGGTCGCGGCCGGGTAGTTGCACCCGTTCAGGATGCCGATGAGCGTCCCGTCCCGCTCCCGCTGCTTCAGGTCCTCCTCGAGACCCTCGCCGCCGATGAAGCCGGCGGACGGGTCGCTCGGACGACAAATTTCGCGCGCATAGGACGGTGAGACCGTGTTGATGCGATCGCACAGGCGAATGGCGGCCGCCATCGGGTTGAATACGTGCGGGAACGCGGGGTCCGATACGCCGGCGGTCGTGTAACGCAGCGTCGGAAACCAGGCGTGCAACGACGAAGCGTCGTCACGCAGCGGCCGCTGGCCCTGGTACGCAAGATTGTGAATTGTGAAGACGGTCGGGATGCGCGCGAGCCGCATGTAGCGGGCATCAAAACGACGCAACACGGCGAGGACGCCGCTGTGCCAGTCGTGCAGGTGCAGCACGGCCGGATCCTGCGGGCGCGTGATGACCCAACTCGCGACGGCGGCGCAGAAGAATGCGAACTTGTTGGCGTCCGTCGCGTAGGGGTGTTCATCGCCGTCGCCGTGGTACACCACGCCCGGCACCGTCGGTGCGAGAACACGATGATCGATGACCAGGCAGCGAACGTCACGTGGAGCGACGGGCACTTCGTACACCCGCGCGCGGTAGCGCCGGCCGCGAAACACCGTTGCGACGATTTCCAGGGGGCGGGCGCCGGGAAGCCGGTGCAACGTGCCGTACGACGGTGTCAATATCGTAGCGCGGGCGCCTTCCGCGGCGACCGCAGCGGGGAGGTCGCGGATGACGTCGGCGACGCCCCCGACCTTGGCGCCGGGCAGGAGGCCGTTCTCGGCGGCGACGAATATCGTTTCGGGCTGACTGATAAGCGTACCTTCCGGGAATCAGCGCGTGAAATGCATCTTCTGCCCGAGCATATCGGGCGTCACGAGGGTGATACCGCGATCCGTGACCCGGAAACCGCGTCTGCGATCCTCGTCCTTGTCCACGCCGATGACGGAGCCGGCGGACAGTTTGCACCCGCGGTCGATGATCGCCCGTGAAACTTGCGAATGTTCGCCCACGTCGCAATCGGGCAGCACGACAGCGTCGTCGATCTTGCTGTAGGAGTGCACCTGGCAGCGCGAGAAGATCAGCGAATTGCGCACGCTGGCCCCGGAGATCACGCAATCTCCGGACACCATAGACTGGATCGCCTCACCGCGGCGCCCCGGCTCGTCGAAAACGAACTTGGCCGGCGCCGATTGCCACTGGTGGGTGAATATCGGCCACTGGCGGTCGTAGATGTTGAGCTGAGGCGTCACGGACACGAGCTCCATGTTGGCTTCCCAATAGGCGTCGAGCGTCCCGACGTCGCGCCAGTAAGCCTGGCTGCCGGTCTGCGGATCCCGGAACGGGTAGGCGTAGACGCGGTAGCCCTTGAGGATCGAGGGAATGATGTTCTTGCCGAAATCATGTTGCGTCCCGGGCGTGTCGGCGTCCTTGATGACCTGCTCGTAGAGAAACTCGGTGTTGAACACGTAGTTGCCCATCGAGCCCAGGCAAATGCCGGGCTTGCCGGGAATGGAGTTCGGCTTTTCCGGCTTCTCGTCGAACGCGACGATTCTTCCTTCGGCGTTGACGGTCATGACGCCGAGTTGGCCGGCCGCTTCCTCGACGGGCACCTCGATGCAGCAGATCGTCATGTCGGCCCCGGTTTCGCTGTGAGCCGCGAGGAACGGACCGTAGTCCATCTTGTAGATATGGTCGCCTGCGAGAATCAGCACCTGCTTCGGCTCGTGCGTTCGAATAATGTCGAGGTTCTGGTACACGGCGTCTGCAGTGCCCCGATACCATTCGCCGCCCACGCGCTGCGAGGCGGGAAGGACTTCCACGAACTCGTGGCGCGAGGCGCGGAACCATGACCAGCCGTGCACGATATGCCGGATCAGGGAATGCGCCTTGTACTGGGTGAGAACGGCGATCCGGCGAATGCCGGAGTTGACGCAATTCGACAGCGGGAAATCGATGATGCGAAACTTGCCGCCGAAGTGCAGGGCCGGCTTGGCGCGCCAGTTCGTCAGCTCGTGCAACCGGCTGCCCTTGCCGCCAGCGAGAATCAGGGCGAGGGTTTCGCGGGTCAACCGGCTTACGAAACGTCCGTCATCTCCCTGGGCCTGTTCAGCCATCGGCAACCTCCCGGCCTGTCCGGCCTGTGATGTCTGCGACATTGTCGCAAAGTTCGTCGTCGATTTGTGACTCTAGTGCACGCCAGCACCAGTTGTCGCCACCGCGGCCCGGCGTGTTCATGCGTGCGTCGGAACCCAGTTCGAGCAGGTCCTGCAGCGGCACGACGGCCAGGCGCGCGTTGCTGGCGAACGCCGCGTGCACGAAATCGGCCACCACCGTCTCCGCGGAGCCGCCGGTCAGCGCAAGAGCCGCCGCCTGTGTTTCGCGAATCGCCACTTCGTCACGCGTGTCCGCGCCGGTACCGTGGAACCACCCGAGTGTCGTGTCATTGTCGTGCGTGCCCGTATAGCACACGCAGTTTTCGAGCATGTTGCCGTACACGAATTCGGGATCGCTCACGGCGAACTGCAGGACGACCATGCCGGGCAGCTGCTGCCGGTCCCGCAGATCCTCGACCTCGTGCGTGATGATGCCGAGGTCCTCCGCGACGATCGGCAGCCCGCCCAGTGACTCGCGCAGGGCGTCGAAGAGCGCGTCGCCGGGGCCGGGTTCCCAGCGGCCCGAACGCGCGGTGTCGGCCCCGGCGGGGACCGCCCAGTACGACTCGAAACCGCGAAAGTGGTCGATCCTCACCACGTCGGCAAGCCGGAGTGATGCCCGGACGCGCTCGATCCACCACGCGTAACCGCTGTCGGCGTGTGCCGCCCAGTCGTACAGCGGGTTGCCCCAGAGCTGCCCGTCGGCGCTGAAATAGTCGGGCGGCACGCCGGCTACCGCGTCGGGGCGGCCGTCCGCGTCCAGTCGGAGCAGGTCGCGCGCGGACCAGGCATCGGCGCTGTCGAGCGCCACGTAGATCGGCAGGTCGCCGAGCAGTCGAACCCCCGCATCGTGGCAATGCGCTCGCAACCGCCGCCATTGCCGGTCGAAGAAAAACTGCAGGATGCGGATGCTGGTCAGGGCGTCCGCGTTGCGTGCGGCGACGTGCTGCAACGCGCGCGGATTCCGGCGCGTGAACGCGTCGTCCCAGTCGGGCCAGGCACGGCCCCCGTGCAGCGATTTCAGGACGCGGAACAAGGCGTAGTCGTTGAGCCAGGACGCGCCGTGCTCGTCCTGGAACTGCTCGAATTCGGCGAGCAGCGCGCTGCCGGCCCGCGTGGCGAACCGCGTGGCGGCGCTCGCCAGCAGCTTCGACTTGAGCGGAATGAGCCGGTCGTAGTCGACACGCCCGGCGGGCAGCCGGCGCAGTTCGTCCAGGTCCGGGCCTGACAGGAGTCCGAGTTCCCCGAGTTCGTCGGGCGCGATCAGCATCTCGTTGCCGGCAAATGACGACAGCGGCTGGTACGGGGAATTGCCGTAACCGGTCGGACCGAGCGGCAGCAGCTGCCAAACGCCGAGGCGCATACCGCGCAGGGCGTCGACGAAACGGTGTGCGCCGGCACCGAGGTCGCCAATGCCGAACGGGCCGGGCAGCGAGCTTATGTGAAGTCCGACGCCGGCGGTCCGGGGTCCTGGCAGAGCAGATGGCCGTCTCATGGGCGGTGGGCGAGGGCGTCGAGCATCGTGCGGCTGGTTCCAGGGGCAGGGGTTGCCTGTCGCGTTCGGGGCGTGCTTTGGCGTCAGGTGCGTCCGGCCTGTCACTGCTTCCGTGGCGTCGGTCGACTATCAAGTAACATGCCTGCGCAGGACCGGCAAGCCCGCGCGGGAAGCCGGCCACGCCGGGCCGATTGACGCGGGCGCTGGCCCGCGTAAGATTCGCATCCGTTTTCGTGTGCATCGGGTCTCCTGGAGGGTCGTTCAACGTGCGCGATATCAAGTCCCCGGCGAACTTTCATCGCCACCTGCCGTGTTTGTACGTCACCCGGAGCCACCGGTCGGCCGGGTTGACGGCTGCTTTCCTCGGGCTGTTCGCGTCCGGCATCGTGTCCGGGCTCGACACGGCGCGCATGCGCCTGCCGGACGGCTTTGGCGGGGCGGAACACCGGCTCGAATTCGACGGCTTTGGCGGCCACAACAAGGGCCGTTACGCCATCGGCGCCTATTCGGGTGAGTTTACGCGCAGCGAATCGCGGCTCGGAATCTTCGACCCGCTGTACGCGTCCAACTCGGGGAAGTCGACGTTTACGTTCCTGCGGGCGAACGCGGCGTCGCCGATCGAGGCGAGCTGCGAGTTCCGGAAGAAGAGCGTGACAGTCGGCATCGTCACGTTCGACCCGAAGAAAATGCACGTCAATTGCGACTTCCGGCAGGAAGCGCGGCCGGTCGGTCTGCGTTTCGGTCTCGGCCAGCCGAAACCGGCAAACATGAAGGAGCGCTTGCTCGCGCGCTCGGCGCGTCGCGGCGAAGCGCTGATCGACGATCGCTATTACACGATCGAGTCGGTTCATCATTACGCCGGGTCGAAGCTGTCGTCGCAATCGCCGGTGGGCTACACGATTGCCATTGATTCGCGCGTCGTCGGCGCACTGGAACTGACGGACTGGAATCCGGGCGGATACCTGGAACCGGACCTGGGTGACGAGATACGCGAGGACCTGCTCATCGTGATGCTCGCGCTGGCCGTGATTCGCGATCCCGCGAACTCCGTACTGGAGGACCAGGCAGACCTCGACTGATGCCGTGGCGCGGCGTCCTGCCACGCGTGCGCGAGGCGTCGATTGGCAGGCCGGGGTGGCTTCGACTAATCTTGTCCGGGTACCTGCGAAGAAGCGAGGAAGTACCGATGGTGATGCGTTCCCTGATTGTTCTTGCTGCCCTGCTGCTGCCACTGGCGGCGACCGCGGAGGAGGCCATGCTGCAGAAGGCCTGGGTGACGGCGGCGGAACTGCGCGTGCCGGAATCCGTGCGCTACGATGCGGAGCGGAAGGTGCTATACGTGTCGAACATCGCGGGGACGGAACCCTGGGCTGACGATGGCAACGGCTCCATCGCCAAGGTCGGGCTTGACGGCACGGTCATCGACGCAGAATGGGTGACGGGGCTGAACGGCCCGAAAGGAATGGACATTCGGGGTGAGCAGCTTCTCGTAACGGATATCGACGATGTCGTCACGATAGATATTCCCAGTGGCGCGATCGTCGATCGTGTCACGGTGCCGGGCGCCATGAAGGTCAACGATCTCAGTATCTCTGACGACGGCACGGTCTACGTCACCGACTCGGGGCTGCACCGTATCCAGGCCTGGGACGGCGACTCGTTCGAGACGGTGGTCGAGGGCCTGACGGCGCTCAATGGCGTCCTTTACAGCCAGGGCGAGTTGCTGTTTGTGGCGGACGGCGGCCTGCACTCGGTGCAGGGCGATGGCCTGTACACCACGATAGCCACCGGTATGGAGGGGCGTGTCGACGGCGTGGAGCGAGTGGACGACGACACCTGGCTGGTGTCGTGCTGGCAGGGAACCGTGTATATCGTCCGGCGCGACGGCAGCATTCGGTTGCTCCTGGACGGCCGGCCCGACGAGACGAGCGCGGCGGACCTCGGCTACGACCCGGTCAACCGGGTCGCCTATTTCCCGGGCTTCTGGAAAAACAACGTCGCGGCATACCGCCTCGTGACCGGGGACTGACAGCCGGCAGCGCTAGGGCTCGACGAGCCGGCCCTCTCCGTGGCTTCTGAATGCGGCGTCAATAATCCGCATGACTCGCACGCCGTCGTCGGCGGTTACCGGTTCGGGCCCGTCGTGTGCGATCGCGTCGTACATGCCCTCGTAGAATGCCGCGTAGTTGCCACGCGGCGCCGACACTGAGTCGGCGTCGGGCGCCTCACTGCCCGTGATCAGCCGGCCCTCGGCACCGGCGGGCTCGACGCCGTAGCCGTCGTCGCCGGGTGCAATGCCGCGCTGCAGCTGCGACTCCTGGACGTCGGCGCGCCGCTTGAAGAAGCACCCGTTCCTGCCGAACAGGCTGTATTCCGGCAGCGGTTCGCGGAAAAAGTAGCCGCCCCGAACGTGAACGCGCTTGTCCACGTAGCGCAGCAGGATGTCGAAGTAGTCGTCAACGCGGGAATGTTCGCGCGTGATCGCGATGTCGGCGAAAACGCCTTCAGGCATGCCGAACAGCACGAGCGCCTGGTCGATGACGTGCGGACCGAGATCCTTGACGATGCCGGATCCCGAGCTGGGTTCTTCCTTGTGCAGTTTCGGGCTGAGCCCCGGATCGTAGCGGCAATAGCCGAGATTGGCTTCGACGATGCTGCCGAGGCGGCCGCTTTCGTGGACCTTGCGCACGGACTGGAAGTCGCTGTCCCAGCGTCGGTTCTGGAACACGGCGAGTTTCAGATTCCGACGGGCGGCCAGGTCGCGCAGCTCCCGTGCTTCGGTCGCATCGCCGGCGAAGGCCTTTTCGACCACGACGTGCTTGCCGTGTTCCAGGGCCTGCCTCGCATAGTCGTAGTGTGTCAGCGTCGGCGTGTTGACGACGACGAGCTGGATTGCGGGGTCCCCGAGCACGTCGTCCAGCGACGCGTAACTGCGTGCGCTCGGATAGTGCTCACCGATCGATTGCCGCGAGCGTTCCCAGGAGCCGGCGAGCCGAAAGCCCGGATGGGCTTCGATGAAGGGGGCGTGGAATACCCGGCCCGACATGCCGAACGACAGCAATGCCGTATTGATGACGGAGGAGTGCAGTTCAGCCATGGCGGTGAGGGCTCCGAGTCGCGATGGAAGACGGCGCAGCTGGCGCCTTGGGGGAACTTAGCAAGTTTGGCCGCCGGATGTCAGATTCGGCGGGCGCGAGCAGTGGCGCCCATGCTGATCGAAAACGGACGCAGGCGTCGGCAGGGCGCTACTCGGGTGCCGGTCTTGCGGGATCTTGCGACTGGCCTACTGGGCGTTCTTGCGGACCGCTTTCGAGAAGCGACTCTCCGTCCCGCTTGCGTTGTACGCCGTGACCACGAATTCGTAGGACTCGGGTGTCAGGTTCTCGATTACCGCGCTCGTAGCTCCAGCGCTCTCGACGGCCTGCGAGTTTGTATGTACGCCCGATTCCCGGCCCCAATAGACGCGGAAGCCCGCCAGGTCCGTCAATGGCGTTCCGTCCTCGTTCTCCGTGGGCGGCGTCCACACGATCGTCGCCGACGCAGACCCTGTCGGCGTCTCCGTTACGTCGATCGAAAAGGCCTGAAGGCTTGCCCTGTCGGTACCGTCACTGACCGAAATCGCGATGCCCGGATACATTCCGATATCCTGGGGTTCAGGCGTTCCGGAGAGCGTCCCATTGCTTTTGTCGAAGCTTGCCCATGCAGGCAGGTTACTGACGGAGAACGCCAGGGGATCTCCGTCGGCATCGCTTGCTTGCGGCTTGAAGAGGTACGTGCTGTAGACGGCAATGCTGCGGGACGGAATGCCGGAAATCTCGGGCGCCGTGTTGTCCCGGGTGACCGTGACGGTGAAGGGGCCGAGCCGGCTTTGCTCCTTGCCGTCGTCTGCCTCGATGATAATGCCGGCGTAGGCGCCGCTGTGGCTGTCGTTCGGCGTGCCCCAGATCCGCCCGGTCTTGCTGTCGAACTGTGTCCAGCTCGGCTTGTTCTCGACGCGGAAGGTGATCGGGTCACCGTCGGGGTCGCTGGAATTCGGCAGAAACTCCCAGGCGCTGCCGGGTCTGGCAGTCCTGTCGGGTGTACCGAAGATGCGTGGGGCGCGGTTCGAGTCCGGACCGTCGTTGTCGCTGCCCGCGGCGATCACGTTTACCGTTTCGACCATCGAGTCGTCGCCGACCGCCAATTTCGATATCGCATTGTTGAGGGCGCCCCGATAGTCGTCGGGCAACAATGACCGCACGAAGTTTGCAGGTGTGCCCTCATCCAGCCTGCTCGTCACTTGTGCCAGGTTGCTGATTCGTGTCTCGCCACTGACGGCGAATGCTGCGGACAAGCCGATGCCGGCTTGCGCAATCATCTCGCGAGTGATCGGCAGATCGTCAAGGCCCGGGTCCGCTTTCGCCGGCGACACCTGCTCGATCGCCAACCGCATCGCGTCCGAGGCGTCTACTCCGTTCACGTGCAGTTCATTGGCCATGCTCTCGAGCAGCACCTGGGCGCTCACGACCAGAGCGACGGCCGAGGTGCGCGGGTCTGTACGTGTCCCGCCTAGTCCGTCGAGAACGTCGTCGACAAGATCGGCACCCAGCGCTGCTATTACCTGGTCACCGCTGCTGGACCAGCTCGCGTCGTTCAATCGGTCACGTGTTCGGCGTACGATCTCGGCGAGCGTCTCCGACGCCTTGATGATTTCGGCAACATTTGTCTCGTTGATGGGCGATGCCTGCGGGCCGGGCTCGACCAGCGTAGTGAGGCCGCTGTTCATCGCCGAAACTGCAATGTCTTCAGCAACGCGGATGTTGTCACGGTTCAGCCCGCCGTTCATGCTGCTCGCGATCTCGAATGCGAGCGTCGTGAACGGATTGACGTTGGCCGTTGCCTTGTCCTGGTGAATGCGAACGACACCGCGTAGCGTAAAGTCGGGAGACGTATCGGTAACAATATCCGTACCGCCAGTCGCCGTGATGATCAGCGGGTACTTGTCGGCCGAGATCTTTAGCAGGTCGATGCTGTAGTCGCCATTGACGTCGCTCTCGAGTTCAGCGAGTACATCACCCTTGACGCTGACTATCCGGATGTCTGCGTTGGCCAGGGGGCCGTCACCGACACTGCCCGAGATGGAGATGTCGCGGATCTTGTAGCCCGCAAACGTCGTGTCGTCGTCCTCTTCGCTTTCGCTGCCCAGGCAGCCAGCCAGCGCGAGCACTATCGCTGGAACTGCAATCCGCCTTGTGGTCGACCCGAAACGTCTGGACCGAAGAAATCCTTTCATCAATGGCTCCTGCCTGTATCCCGGCAGCAAGCCAATCGAATTGCATCTCTCGATGTCTTTGGAAGATGGTTGGCGCGCCCGAGGCGCGTTACGCGGCAGGTGAAAAAGCGCGACTGGATTCTGCGAAATGTCCCTACTCGCTGACTTCCGTTGTCGCTTTCGAACCGGCAACCCCGCTATCGGTAGGCAGATGCCCTTAGACCGGAGGTTTTGCGTCCCAACCTTTCGATTGGTTTGCCCTTATCAGTCCCGAATCAGGTCTGTGTGCTCCTTAAATCTGTCCGTGAATGGCTGTGTTCGCCGTTTGCCGAAGCTGCGAATCGGCCCGCTTTGGTAGTACGCATTGGTGCAAGCGGTTTAGGTGCAATGTCCGTGACGGCAGATCTTATTTCTGTGAACGAAGTCTCATTCCCGCTATTGTGCCGGTTGGCTTCGCCGCTTCCCGTCGCTGTCGCTGCGCGTTAATGCCGGCAGGGCATCGGTGCCCATGAGTTTGACATAACGTCAGTCGAGCGGCAGTTGGCCAGCGCCAGCCTGCAGATTGGCGGGCGCGGACTATACTCAAGAAGTTCACGTAAGCAATCGCGTGACATTGCAGAAGAACAACAAGCGGGTTCATCCCGCGCGGGGAGGGGCTGATGGCGGACTTCCGTAACCTGATGCTATTGCCGTTCGCGGCCGTGGCGCTTCTTTGCTTGCCGACTACGCTGCTCGGCCAGTCGTTTGTCGCCTCCGGCGATACCTACACGAAGGACAAGGATCCGGGCGAGAATTTCGGGGGCCAGGCGACCGTCCGGGTGCAGCGGTGGTCTGACATCACAGGGTTCGTCCGGTTCAATCTCGACGGTTACTCCGGATCCGTGGCGGAATCCGCGGTACTCGAACTCGCGGTCGACTCGGTGAAACGCAATGGATCGGTCAGCGTGCACCGGATCACGAGTACGTGGAGTGAGCAAGCACTGACGGCCGCCACTCGGCCATCACTCGGTCCGCCGATGGCGACTTTTGCAGTGTCGGCAAATGACGAACACCGGTCGCTGCAGGTAGATATCACGGCACTCTTTAACCAGCTGGTCGCGAATCCCGCAAGTAACCACGGTATTGCGCTGGTGCCTGGGAACGTAAACGCCTGGTTCGAGAGCCGAGAAAGCGGCGCGCCAATGCGCATTGTGGTGTCAACGAGCGGTGGAGGCCAGCCCCCGGGCAACGGCGAGACCCTGGCTGCCCATCGGGATGCGTACACCAAGAGTAGCGAAGCCGCACGCAACTTTGGCGCGGATGCACTGGTCCGTGTGCAGAAGTGGTCCGACATTACGGGTTTTCTCGACTTTGACTTCGCGTCGGTGTCCTCGGGCCCGGTCGGCAATGCGACGCTCACGCTGTCTGTCGACAAGGTGATCAAGGAAGGTCACATCGACGTGCATCGAGTGACCGGATCGTGGCAAGAGTACGGCATTTCGCAATCCAACCGGCCGTCCCTGAGCGAACCGGTTGCCAGTTTCCAGGTGCGTTTCGGCGACGCCGGAAACCGGGTCGCCGTGGATGTGACGCAGCTCGTCAACGAGATTCTTGCGATTCCGGCTCAAAGCCATGGGATAGCGCTCTCGACATCGACGGGGAATGCCTGGTTCCCAAGCAAGGAGGGTGGCACGCCGGCACTGCTCAGCCTTGGAGCCGGTACCGGGAACCCGCCGCCGCCACCACCACCGCCACCACCACCGCCACCGCCACCGCCGCCACCCTCGGGCAATCTGCCCAACGTCGTTTTCTTCCTCGCCGACGACATGGGCTGGGGCGATGTTGGTACGTACAATTCGGCGTCGGCCATTTCAACGCCGAACCTTGATCGACTCGCGAGCGAAGGCACGTGGTTCTTTGATGCACACTCTACCGCGGCAAAATGTGCACCCTCCCGATACAGCGCGATCACCGGCAACTACCAGTGGCGTGGTCGAAACGACTGGGGGCAGTGGAACTACAAGGGCGGTTCGCAGATCAAGTCCGGGCAGGACACCCTTGGCGATCTGCTACAACGTGCCGGCTATCGCACGGCAGTCATTGGCAAGTGGCACCTGGGCGGAAACTTTCGCCGCAAGGGGTCGAACAACTACGCACTGGCAAGTACGCCGGACGCAGAAGTCGACTTCGCTCGCTCTTTCGTTGATGGCCCCACGCAACGCGGCTTCGACTATTCCTTCACCGCATTGCGAGGGATCCAGACCTGGCCGTACGCATACTTCCGCAATGACAACCTCGTCGGTAGTGCGTCGCAAATGGGTGTCCTTTCAAAAGGTCGATACGGCCGCTCGGAGATCCCGCGAGACGGTATCGGCATGCCTTACTGGGACAGCAGCAAGGTGGGGCCGGATCTTATCGATGAGGCCATCGGCTTTATCGACGACCATGTATCGACACATGGCGCCAGCACACCGTTTTTCCTGTTCTACTCGTCACAGTCCGCTCACGGCCCGTACACGCCACCGGCAAACATGCGCGGCATACCGGTCGAGGGAGAGTCGGGAATCAACCGCCACACGGACATGATCTACGAGATAGACGTGGCACTCGGGCTATTGCTGGAGACGCTGGAGCACCAGGGCATCGCCAGTGACACGATCGTGGTCTTTGCGAGCGACAATGGCGGCCTGCCGAATGAGCTACACCGCGGGCACGATTCAGTGGGTGGCTTGCGGGGCAAGAAGGGCCAGATCTACGAGGGAGGGCACCGCGTGCCATTGATCTTCCGGTGGGGCAACGGTACGGCCGGTGGGTCGGTCGTACGTCCCGGGCGTCGGACCGACCAACTTGCGTCGCTGTCCGACGTACCTGCCACGGTCGCAGGATTGATCGGGATCAGCGTGCCGTCCGGGCAGGCGCTCGACAGCTACGACTTGTCGCCGGTGCTCAGGGGCCAGCAACCCGAGGGAACTCCGATCCGACGTTCGCTGGTCATGCAGGCGGACCAGGCGGAGAACTCGGATGCAGTTCCGCTGCACTTTGCGGTGCGTGACGGGAACTGGAAACTGGTCTTCGACGAGCAGGAGCGCCCGGTGGAACTCTACAATGTCGGTAACGACCTCGCAGAATCCAACAACCGGATAGATGATGCCGGTCAGGCGTCCAGGGTCGCTGGAATGCAGTCCCTGCTGCGCCAGATCGTAGACTCCGCCCGCAGCGCGCCCTGATACGGGGATGGCGCCATGCTCCCCATTACCCTGTCAGCGTACGCCGGTCGGGGCATTGGGGCGTGTATTCGCGTTGTCGTCCTGCCCGGCATCCGCGCGCACGAGCTCTACCATGTGAACCGTCAGTTGCGTTTCAGTCGTGAGGGTGATGTCCGCACCGGAACCCGTTGCGAAGCTGCCGGAGTCGATGGGGAACTCGACGGTCTTCCAGGTCCCGCTCGCGCCGCCCCGGAATGAACGACTATCTCCGGCGGAGGTCCGAACGCCGAAGCGAGGGCTCCGGGAATCAAAGTAGTGAATCCGCACGATCACTTCGCGGTCCTGAATCGCGCTGGCAAAACGGTCATCCAGCTGGAACCGCATGCGGCCATTGGCTGGAATTCGTCGGGCCCACGCGCCCTGGCGCTGCCAGTCTGGCCCGACGTCTTCAAGTTCCGTATTGGAGTCACCGGACATTCGCGACATCAGGAACGTGTAATCGCCGCTCATGTACTCACCGCCACCCCTGAAGGCTACCCACGCGCCTGGCGACCGAACGGGGTTTGAGCCAGTCTGGTACCCGGCATAGCGATTGCCAAAACTGAAGCTGGCCGCGATCTCGGGGTCAGTGTGCAGTTCGATGTCCGAGCCGTAGACCGATATGAAGGTCACGCCGACATGCAAATCGCCAAGGATTCGCCAGTAGTTCCATTGCGCCGGTGGCTGCTCGCCACGGGAACCCTTTTCGGAATACGAGAACGGCTCGGCATAAATCAGGGTCTTGCCATTGCGTCCGTACTCCATGTGCACGTCATACTTTCGCTCGGTGCTGCGCGAATAGGGTTCCGGCACGCTGGATGTATGAAAGAGGCCCATACGGCCGTCTCTGATGGCTGCGAGAATGGCGGGGCTGACGTTGGGTTCGTCACCCGTGAGCAGGACGGACCGTACCAGCACGAGGAAATCCGGCGTGAACACGTTGAGATAGAGTTCCGACGCGAAGGCTTTGTATTCCTCGTCGCGACTCTCGGTGTAAGGCACCCAATCCACGCCTGCCGGCACCGTCCACTGGCCCTGCGCCTGGTATTGTGACTCGATACCCGAGTGCTCCGTGCCAAGGGCATTGATATTGCCGCGTATCGAATAGACGGTTGAGCGATACGGCGATTGTCGAAGGTACTCGGCAAACGCTTCGAGCAGTTCGCGGAAGCGCTGTTGGAAGTTCGGGTGCCAGTAAGCAAGCGTACCCTCGTCGTTCTTGACCTGCAGAGATTGCTGGACAGGATGCCAGGGCACTTCATTATAAAGGTAGGCCGGCTTGTAGCTGCCTCGGATGGCGATCGTCACCGACTTGCCGAGATCGTGATAACGCTTCAGTTCAGTATCGAATATGCTGAAATCATAGACACCGGGCTGGGGATTGATGTCTTGCCATTCCGGGGTGATATAGCCACCGCGCAGAAACGGCAACCCATCGAGATCTTTCTTTCCCCAGATCTTGTGAATGCCCCACACGTCCTCGCTCACCTCGGCCGCGTGCGCAGCGGGTCCGGTCAGCAGGATTAGTGAGATCAGCGAGAGAAGCGCTAGTTCAAGACGTCCTGTCGTCAACCTGTACAACCGATATCCTCCCTGTCGATGGTTCGGATGGTACGCTGCGTCGCAAGCAAGACTGTGATGGCCGTCACACTTGTCGTGGGGATAACGATACGTGGCAGATACTTTTTGATCTGCAATTTCGCTGACTCGCAGGACGCATGTTTGTGCGGGGGCGCAGCCTGCAGCGAGTACATGAATCGTTGCGCGACCAACGCATATCGGGGGACACCCATTTCGCAGCCTCTGCACGAACGAATCGAAACGCGCCGGCCATGAAGTGTCGCTGGATCCCGAATGAGCGCGAAACAGCAACCTCCTCTTGGAATGCGAGGCTCGGCGGCAGTCTAGCACGCTCCCTGTCCGGCAACCACATCGCCCGTCGGCGCCCGAGGCGCAATGTCGTGGTAGCCCGGATTCGTGCTGCCAGTGAGACACGGTCGTCGACCGCGAGGTGCGTACGGCCGACCTGGGTATTCATGCGGCGCGAGGGTGCCAATGGTAGGTGCAAACCTCGTTCGGCAGCGACCTTCGAACGTCGGTAAATCGCGCGAATTTCCAATCCCGTAGTCGGATGTTAGAGTCGCGGGGCACGAAAGGGCGCGTTTCGGCGCCGATCGCGACATTTTCAACGACGGAGACGACTGATGTCGACAATTCATGGTCGAGGCGCGGCCGCAATCGCGACGCTGCTGCTCGGTTTTGTCGTCGGTGGGGCCCAGGCCACGACGATGGACGGCGAAAGGATGCGCTGGCACGCCGTGACGATCACGCTGGACGGGCCGCAAGCGGCGGAGGATGGCGACCCGAATCCGTTTCGCGACTATCGTCTCGACGTCACGTTCACGCACGCGCGCAACGACGTTGAGGTTGTTGTGCCCGGCTATTTCGCCGCTGACGGCGATGCCGCGGAGACCGGTGCCGTCGCCGGCGACAAGTGGCGCGTGCATTTCGTGCCGCGGGAAACCGGCCAATGGCTCTACAAGGTCTCGTTTCGCGCAGGGACCGATGTCGCGATTTCGGCAGACCCGGCAGCCGGCGAACCGACGGGACCGGACGGGCTGCTCGGCAGCTTCATTGTCGCGGAGTCCGACAAGCACGGTCGCGATTTTCGCGCCAAGGGCTTCCTTCGATACACGGGAGGCCGCTACCCGGTCTTCGACAATGACCAGACTTTTCTGAAGGCGGGCGCCGACTCGCCGGAAACCTTGCTGGCATATGCGGACTTCGACGGCACTTACGACCACGGTGGCGGCAACTCGATCAAGTCCTGGGCGGCGCACCGGCGCGACTGGAAGGCCGGCGACCCGACCTGGCAGGGCTCGAAAGGCATCGGGCTGATCGGTGCGCTCAACTACCTGGCCGGGCAGGGCATGAACGCATTCTCGTTCCTGACGATGAACGTCGACGGCGACGGGAAGAATGTCTGGCCATGGGTATCGCACGTCGAGAGGGATCGCTACGACGTCTCCAAGCTGGCGCAGTGGGAGGTCGTGTTCTCGCACGCAGACACGCTGGGCCTGTTCCTGCACTTCAAGACGCAGGAGACGGAGAACGACCTGCTGCTCGATGGCGGCAGGCTGGGGCCGGAGCGCCGGCTCTACTACCGCGAACTGATCGCGCGCTTCTCTCATCACCTGGCCCTGAACTGGAACCTGGGCGAGGAGAACGACACCTGGGAAGAGCTGGACGATGCCGACGAGGAACACGTCAGGTCGATCATCGACTATATCGCCGGTCTCGATCCCTACGATCACCCGATCGTGATTCACAGCTACCCGGACCAGCAGTCCGACGTGTATACGCCATTGCTGGGGGATGCGTCGGGCTTACATGGCGTCTCGCTGCAGACCGACATCGAGAACGTGCACGCGGACACGCTCCGCTGGCTTGACGCATCCGCCGAGGCCGGCCGGCAGTGGATCGTGGCCAACGACGAAATCGGGCCGGCCAACGACGGCGTCAAGCCGGACGGGAAAGACAACAACCGCTTCGAGACCCGCTACCACGCGCTATGGGGCAACCTGATGGCGGGCGGCTGGGGTGTGGAGTACTACTTCGGCTACCGTCACGCGCAGAACGATTTGAATGCGGAGGACTGGGGCAGCCGCAGCCTCGCCTGGGCCGAGGCGCGCCACGCCCTCACGTTCTTCGAGGCTTACCTGCCGTACACCCGCATGCAATCCGCCGACGAGCTGACGGATCGGGATGATGACTATGTGTTCGCCGCAGCGGGAGAGACGTACGCGGTGTACCTCCCGACAGCGACGGCAACGACGGTGGATCTGGGCGCCGACAAGCGCGAGTACACAGTCGAGTGGTACAACCCGCGACGCGGCGGGGCACTACGTACGGGCAGTGTTGACAGCGTCAGCGGGCCGGGGCCGGCCGACATCGGCCTGCCTCCAGGTGATCGGGAGGCGGACTGGGTTGCGCTCGTACGTCGTTCGCGCTGACGGTGTGACGCAAGGACGACTTGTGTCAGACACCGTCGCGAGTGCCCGGGTATATTGACGGCGATGAGCCCGCTGATATCTGTCGCTCCGATGATGGACTGGACCGACCGGCACTGCCGCTATTTCATGCGGCTGCTGTCGCCGGGTGCCGTGCTGTACACGGAGATGGTCACCGCGGCGGCGATCGAGCACGGCGATGCGGGGCGCCTGTTGGCCTACGACCCATCGGAGCATCCGGTCGTCGTTCAGCTCGGCGGTAGCGATCCGGCGCAAATGGCGGCCGCGGCCCGGCGCTGCTCGGACGCGGGCTACGACGAGATCAACATCAACGTCGGCTGCCCCAGCGACCGGGTCCAGAGCGGACGTTTCGGCGCCTGCCTGATGGCGAATCCGACGGTGGTCGCAGACTGCTACCGGGCGATGCAGGACGTGTCCCGCGTCCCGGTGACGGTGAAGTCACGCATCGGGATCGACGACAATGACAGTTGGGACTTTTTGCGACGCTTCGTGGAGACCGTTGGCAATGCAGGTTGCCGCACGTTTGTTGTCCATGCGCGGATCGCGATCCTCGACGGTCTCAGCCCGAAGGAAAACAGGACCGTGCCGCCACTCGACTACGACCGCGTCGCGCGGCTGAAGGCGGAGTTCCCGGAGTTCTGGATTGGTCTGAACGGTGGACTGGACGACGCGGACGTGGTGGCGCGCGAACTCGAACGATTCGACGGCGTCATGATCGGCCGCCGGGCCTATCACGACCCGTACTTTCTTGCCGAGCTCGAGGAACGCTTTCTCTCCGGCCGGCCAGCGCCGAACCGGCGCGATGTCGTCGAGCAGATGTTCCCGTACGTAGAACGGGAACTTGCCGCCGGCGAACGCCTCAACCGGATCACACGGCACATGCTGGGCCTGTTCGCCAATCAGCCCGGGGCGCGGGCGTGGCGCCGGTATCTCAGCGAAAATGCCCACCGCGCGGGTGCCGGGACGCAGATACTCCGGGAAGCGCTCGACGCGCTACCACAAGCTGCATAGAATGCGGCCCTTGGGCCCGAATCCTCTGAAACCACCACGCCGCGGAGACCAGCGCCACTCATGAGTGCCAAGCCGAAACAGTCCCGACCGACCATGGCCGAGCAGGCCGACATACACGAGTTGTATGAGTTGTCGGTACAGAACGTCGAGAACGAAGTCGAATTTCTGCAGACGACGTTCACCGAGCTGCGTGGCAGGCCCGCGCACCTGTTCCGTGAGGACTTCTGCGGAACGGCTGCCGCCTCGTGCCAGTGGGTGCGGCAGGGGCCCGAGTTCCGAGCTATCGGCGTCGACATCGATCCGTCCGTGCTGGACTGGGGGCGCCGGAATCGCGTCGGGCGCCTGCCGAGCGTGGACCAGGCCCGCGTTCAACTCATCGAGTCCGACGTCCTCGAAGTCGAGACGCCGCCGGTCGACGCGCTGGCCGCGTTCAATTTCAGCTACTGGATCTTCGAGGAGCGTACCACGATGCTGCGCTACATGCAGCGGTGTCACGCGGCACTGAAGGACGACGGGGTCTTTTTCCTGGACATGTTCGGCGGACCCGAGTCGTTCGAGGAGACCAAGGAGAAGACCAAGTACGACGGGTTCACCTACGTCTGGCACCAGGCGAAGTTCCACCCGGTGACGAATCACATGCGTTGCCACATCCATTTCAAGTTCCCGGACGGCTCGCAGATCAAGAAGGCGTTCACCTACGAGTGGCGCATGTACACGGCCCCGGAGTTGCGCGACCTGCTGCTGGAGGCCGGCTTCAGGAAGGTGACGGTTTACTGGGAAGGCGAGGACGAGGACGGGGAAGGAAACGGCATTTTCACCCCGAACGACAAGGGAGAGGCCGATCTCGCCTGGATTGCGTATATCGTTGCCGAAAAATAGCTTGTAAAATAAAGAGATGGCACGGGATCTTGAGGTAGCAATCGTATTTGCGGATGTGGTCGGCAGCACGCAGCTGTACGACAAGTTCGGCGATACCAAGGCCAGCGAGACGGTCGCTGCCTGCCTCGAGATCATGAAAGACGCGACACTGCAGCACAACGGCACGGTCATCAAGACGATTGGTGACGAGGTCATGTCCACGTTCAACACGGTGGACGATGCCATGAGCGCCGCCGTCATGATGCAGGGGCGGATCACGGCGGACACGCGGAAAGAGGGCGGCATTCCGGTCTCCATCCGGATCGGATGCCACTACGGCCCCGTGGTCCAGGAGCAGAACGACATCTTCGGCGCCGCCGTGCACACGGCAAATCGCATGACGTCGCAGGCAAAGGCGCGGCAGATCATCATCTCCGGCGAAACGGTCAAGAAGATGAGCCCGGAGCTCCAGAAGCAGACGCGTCAGATCGACGTGGCAACGGTACGGGGGCGCCTGGACGAGGTCGCGTTGTTCGAGCTTTTGTGGAACCCGGAGGAGGCGACGAGCATGCTCCCCACGATCGAGTGGGAGAGCAAGGACAAGGGCTCGAACCGCCTCATGCTGAGTTTTCGTGGCAAGTCGGTCGAACTGTCGGACAAACGCAAGAGCGTCACGATCGGCCGCGCCGAAGACAACGACCTCGTCATCAAGGGCAACCTGATCTCGCGCATACACGCCAAGGTGGAGATGCGCCGCGGCAAGTTCGTGCTCATCGATCAAAGCACGAACGGCACGTTCCTGCAGGACGTGCTCGGCAACGAGACCTTCGTCCGACGGGATTCTACGGAGCTCGGCGGCGAAGGGACGATCGGGCTCGGCCGGGCCGAACAGCCCGGCGCATCACTGGCGATCCACTACAAGGCGCTGACCTGACGCCGCGGTGTCGCGCTCGTCGCGGCAATATCCAGTTCCCGGGTGACGCGAGCGAGTTCGGCGCGCAACGCGTCCGGCAGGCGTGACCCGTACTGCGCCAGGTATTTCGCCACCTCCGACATTTCCGCGAGCCACGCGGCCGGCTGCACAGAGGTCAGCGCGTCGAGTGCCCCGTCGTCGAGCTCGAGGCCCTGCGTATCCAGGCTGCCGGGTGCAGGCAGGCGCCCGATCGGTGAATCAATGGCCGCCGCGCGCTCATCGCAACGGTCGAGAATCCAGCGCAGCACGCGCAGGTTCTCACCGAATCCCGGCCACAGGAAGCGGCCGTCCTCGTCCCGGCGGAACCAATTGACGTGAAAAATCTTCGGCAACGTGGCTGACCTGTCCGCGAACGACAGCCAGTGCGCCCAGTAGTCGGCGAAGTTGTAGCCACAGAACGGCTGCATTGCCATCGGGTCGCGGCGCACGACGCCGACGTCGCCCGTGCTTGCCGCGGTGGTTTCCGATGCGACACTTGCACCGACGAGGACGCCATGGCGCCAGTCGCGCGCCTCGTAGACGAGCGGGGCGAGGTCCTTCCTGCGGCCGCCGAACACGATTGCCGAAATCGGTACGCCTTCCGGCGCCTCGGCAAGCGTCGAGTAGCCCGGGTTGTTGCTGGCCGCGACCGTGAATCGCGAATTGGGATGCGCCGCCGGACCCTGGTCCGGGTCGTACGGCCGCCCGAGCCAGTCGATGGCGGGCTCGCCCTCGCGGCGGTCTTCCCACCACGGTTCGTTGTCGGCGGTCAGCGCGACGTTCGTAAAGATCGTGTCGTGCCGGATCATGTCGTAGGCATTGCGATTGGTTTTCGCATTCGTGCCGGGCACCACGCCGAAATACCCCGACTCGGGATTGATGGCGCGCAGGCGGCCGTCATCGTCCAGGTGCATCCACGCAATGTCGTCGCCCAGCGTCCAGACCTTCCAGCCCTTCTGCGATGCCGGCGGGATCAGCATCGCCAGGTTCGTTTTGCCACAGGCGGACGGCAGTGCGCAGGCGATGTAGCGGGTTTCGCCGTCCGGGCTCTCGATGCCCACGATCAGCATGTGCTCCGCGAGCCAGCCCTCGTGGCGTCCCTGGTTGCTCGCAATGCGCAGGGCATGGCACTTCTTGCCGAGCAATGCATTGCCGCCGTAGCCGGAGCCGAAGCTCTTGATCGTCGACTCCCCGGGAAAGTGCAGGATCAGCCGCTTGTCAGGGTCCAGGTCGCCGGTCGAGTGCAGTCCGCGGACGAACCGGCCTTCCCGTTCGATGCGCCGCAGCGCCGCCGTGCCCATCCGCGTCATCAGCTTCATGTTCGCGACGACGTAAGGACTGTCCGTAATCTCCACGCCGCAGCGTGAATAGGGCGACGCGAGCGGACCCATGCAATACGGGATGACGTAAAGGGTCCGGCCGCGCATTGCACCCTCGAACAATGCATCGATGCGCGCATGCGCCTCGGCGGGCGCCAGCCAGTTGTTGTTCGGGCCGGCGTCGTCGGGGTCGTCGGTGCAGACGTAGGTCAGGTGCTCGACACGCGCCACGTCCGACGGATCGGAGCGGTGCAGGTAGCAGTTGGGGTAGGTCTCAGGATTCAGCGCGTGCAGCGTCCCGTCCGCAAGCATCGCGTCGATGAGCAGACGGTATTCCTCATCGGTGCCGGTGCACCAGTGAATCCGCTCCGGCTGTGTCAGTGCCGCAACGTCGTCGATCCACTGCTGCAGGCTGTCGAGGCGCGTCGTCATCCGTGTCACTTGATTCCGTTCAGTCGCCGAACCGGGTTCGACCTGGTTGCCGGGGCAACGAATTATAGCGACGCGATTTCACTTTGCACGCTTGAGAGCGCTAACAGTTCTTGCGAATCGAATGCCGTTCAGTAGGAACGCCGGGAATCGTCGAACAGGTTCATCGAGCGCCGGTAACTCGCGTAGCGCCGGGCGTCGATGACACCGGTATCAACCGCGCCTTTCACGGCACAGCCCGGTTCGCGCAGGTGCAGGCAGTTCGCGAAGCGGCATTCGCGCGCGCGTGTGGCGATTTCCCGGTACCCGTGCGCGACGTCGACGGCTTGCGCGAACGCCGGCGCGAAATCGCGCACGCCCGGCGAATCGATGACGGCACCGCCGCACGCCAGCGGCAGCAGCACGGCATTGACGGTGGTGTGCCGACCTTCGCCCGTCTTGCGCGAGATGCCGGATGTGCGTTGCGAGGACGGGGGTGACATGCCGTTGATCAGGCTGGATTTGCCGACACCGGACTGTCCGACCAGCAGTGCGACCCGCGAGCCGACGGTCCGCTCCAGGGCTGCAATCGACTGGGGATCGTCGATCGATGTCCGCGCGACGCCATAGCCGAGTTCCCGGTACACGCGCAGCATAGCGTCAGCCTCGTCGCCGCCGGGCAGGTCCGATTTGTGCCAGGCAACGATGGCCTCCGCGCCCATGTTTTCGGCGGCGCAAAGGTAGCGGTCGACGATGTACCAGTCCGGCTTCGGCTCCGGCGCCGCAACCACGATCACGACGTCGACGTTGGATGCGAGTACCTCGACCGCGCCGCGCAGGTTCGGGCGTGTCAGTGCGTTGCGCCGCTCGTGGATTTCCACGATCAGCCACTCATCGTTGTCGATCGGGACGACCGAGACCCGGTCCGCGCAGACGGGCTTCAGGCCGCGGCCCTTTATTCTCGCATCGCCGGCAGTTCCGTCGGCAAAAGCGATGTGCATCCGGCGGCCGAAGTTCGCCGTGATCGTGGCTGTCAGTCGGGTCATGCGGCCTGTCCGCTCGTGTTTGCGGTGAGTATGCCGACAAGTCGTGGTTCCTGCACTGCCGGAAACGGTACACTCCGCGGATGGACAAGCGCAGCAACCTCGTCTGGATCGACCTCGAGATGACGGGGCTCGATACCGTCAACGACAGCATCATCGAAATCGCGACGATCGTGACCGACCGGCACCTCAACGAACTCGCGGAGGGTCCGGTCCTCGCCGTGCACCAACCCGTGGCGGCGCTGGATGCCATGGACGAATGGAACACTCGGCAGCACCGCGAATCGGGGCTGACGGAGCGCGTTCTCACCAGTGACATTACCCACGCCGAGGCCGAACGCCGCACGCTCGCATTCCTGGCCGAATGGGTGGAGCCAGGTGCATCGCCGATGGCGGGCAACAGTATCTGCCAGGACCGGCGATTTCTCGCACGCGAGATGCCGCAACTCGAGCGCTTTTTTCATTACCGCAACCTGGACGTCAGCACGTTGAAGATCCTGGCACAGCTCTGGTCGCCGGCGGTGGCGGCGGGGTTCAACAAGGAATCGTCGCATCGCGCACTCGCGGATATCCGCGATTCCATTGCCGAACTCGCCTGGTACCGCGAACACCTGTTGTCGATCCCGACGGCGCCTGCCGCCGAATGACCGAACCGGCCTGGGCGGCGGCCAGCGTCCGCAACAGCGGCCCGATCCTGGACGTCCTTCGGCACGAATTCGCAGGATCCCGCACGGTGCTCGAGATCGGTACGGGAACCGGCTGCCACGCGGTCCGATTCGCGCAGGCGCTGCCGACGCTCGACTGGCAGACCGGGGATCTTCCGGAGATGCTGGACGGCATCCGCGCGAACCTGGCAGCGGCGGGAGTGGCAAACGTCCGCGCGCCGATCGAACTCGACATGAACCGGCCGCCGTCGCCGGGCACCCTGTACGACGCCGTGTACTCGAGCAACACGTGGCACATCATGGGCGCGCAGGCGGCTCGGCATTCCCTGCCGTTCATCGCGGCATCGCTGCGTGAGGGCGGCGTGTTCTGCTATTACGGCCCATTCCGGCGCAGCGGCCGATTCAACGCCGACAGCAATGCGGCGTTCGACCGGTCTTTGCGCGGCCGCGACCCCGCCATGGGGCTTTGTGACCTCGACGACATCACGGCGTGGGCGGCGGACAGCGGGCTGCGCCGGGAGCGGATTCATGCGATGCCCGCCAACAACCTGCTGCTGACGTGGCGGCGCGCGTGACAGTCCGTGGACGGCCGGGAAGTGTCGCCAATAAGAGACTGATTTGATTAAGCTTTGGCTTTCCAGCCGGCCCCAGATATCTTATAGTTTTGGCCCATGAACCAGCTGAACTTCGCCATGAAGGCCCAACGCGCGGCAGCGCTGCTCGTCCTCGCGCTTATTCCCGTGACGGCGCTGGCCGAAAGCGCCTGGGTGACCGACCAGTTCGAGATAACGCTTCGTTCGGGGCCGAGCACATCCAATGAAATACGGCTCATGGTCCGCAGCGGGACGGAACTCGAGGTGCTGCAGCGCGACGAGGACAGCGGCTACTCGCAGGTGCGCACGTCGGGCGGCACGGAAGGGTGGGTGCTCAGCCGCTACCTGATGCGCGAGCCGAGTGCGCGCGAACAGCTGACGAACCTGACGAGCCAACTCTCATCCGCGACGACCCGCGGCTCGTCGCTGAACCAGCAACTCGGTGCTGTTCGCAGCGAATACGACAACGCCCAGCAACGCATACGGACGCTGGAGAAGGAAAAGGCCGATCTCGAGACCGAGCTTGCCGACATTCAGCGGACGGCGGCCAACGTGCTGTCGATCAACCAGCAGAATAAGGACCTCAACCGGCAGCTGTCCGATGCCGGCATCCGCATCGACATGCTCGAGCAGGAAAATCGCGAGTTGGGCAGCCAGACGAACCGCTACTGGTTCATGTCGGGCGGCCTCGTGCTGGTTGTGGGCATGATCCTGGGCCTGTGGCTGCCGCGAATTCGCTGGCAGCAGCGCCGTTCCCGTTACGACCGCTTCTGAGAGCGCGCGAGGCGCCGGGCGGGTTGGGGCCCTAAGTCACCGATTGGCCGGCGAGGAACAGCCAGGTTTCCACCACGGTATCCGGGTTGAGTGACATGCTCTCGATGCCGCGTTCCAGCAACCAGCGGGCAAGGTCGGGGTGGTCCGATGGCCCCTGGCCACAGATCCCGACGTACTTGCCGCGAGCCTTGCAGGCGCGGATGGCCATGTCGAGCATGGCCTTGACGGCATCGTCGCGTTCGTCGAACAGGTCCGCAATCAAAGCCGAGTCGCGGTCCAGCCCGAGTGTCAGCTGGGTCATGTCGTTCGAGCCGATCGACATGCCGTCGAAGTCGTCGAGGAACGCGTCGGCGAGCAACGCATTGCTAGGCAGCTCGCACATCATGATGACCTTGAGACCGTTCTCGCCCCGGACCAGCCCGTTCTCGGCAAGCAGTTCGATCACCTGGCGTCCCTGCGCGACCGTGCGCACGAACGGGATCATGAGCTGCACGTTGCCCAGTCCCATGTCTTCGCGAACCCGCTTCACCGCCGCGCACTCCATTTCGAAGCAGGGGCGGAAGCTGTCCGCAACGTAGCGCGCGGCACCGCGAAAACCGAGCATCGGGTTCTCTTCGTCCGGCTCGTAGCGGTCGCCGCCGATCAGGTTCTTGTATTCGTTCGACTTGAAGTCCGACATCCGCACGATCACCGGTTCCGGCGCAAACGCCGCCGCGATCGTCGCGATGCCTTCGGCGAGCTTGTCGATGAAGAAGCGCGCAGGGTCGGGATAGCCGGCCATCTGTTCGTCGACTGCGGCCCTGGTACCGGCGTCGAGCCGGTCGTACTCCAGCAACGCGTTCGGGTGAACGCCGATCATGCGATTGATGATGAACTCGAGGCGCGCGAGCCCGACGCCGCGGTGCGGAATCCCGGCGAAATCGAAGGCCCGGTCCGGGTTTCCGACGTTCATCATGATCTTGACCGGAATTTCGGGCAGCGAGTCCAGTTCGATGCGTTGCTCGTCGTACTCCAGCGCGCCTTCGTAGACGAAGCCTTCGTCACCCTCGGCGCAGCTCACGGTGACGGCCTGGCCGTCGGTGAGCGACTCGGTCGCGTCGCCGCAGCCGACAACAGCCGGAATGCCGAGTTCGCGCGCGATGATTGCCGCGTGGCAGGTGCGTCCGCCGCGGTTGGTAACGATGGCCGACGCGCGTTTCATCACCGGCTCCCAGTCGGGATCGGTCATGTCGGATACGAGGACGTCGCCTGCCTGTACGCGGTTCATTTCGCTGACGCTGCGAATGACGCGCGCCGTGCCGACACCGATCTTCTGCCCGATGCTGCGGCCGGACGTGATGACGCCGGAACGGCGTTTCAGCGTGTAGCGGTGTATCGTGCGGCCGCTGCGGCTTTGGACGGTTTCGGGGCGGGCCTGGAGGATGTACAACTGGCCATCGTCGCCATCCTTGCCCCACTCGATGTCCATTGGCCGCTGGTAGTGCCGCTCGATCGTGACTGCCATGCGTGCGAGTTCGATGACGTCATCGTCGGTCAGCGAGAAACGCTGGCTGTCAGCCTCGTCGACGTCGACCGTCTCCACGGTTCGTCCCGGTGACGAATCGGCGCTGTAAACCATCTTGATGGCCTTGCTGCCGAGATTCTTTCGCAGTATCGGGAAGCGGTCCTGCTCCAGCGCCTTCTTGTAGACGTAGAACTCGTCGGGGTTGACCGCGCCCTGGACCACGGTTTCACCGAGCCCCCACGATGCCGTGATGAAGACCGCGTCGCGGAAGCCGGACTCGGTGTCGAGCGTGAACATGACGCCGGCCGAGCCGATATCGCTGCGCACCATGCGCTGCACGCCGACGGACAGTGCGACCAGGTTGTGGTCGAAGCCCTGGTGCACGCGGTAGGCGATAGCGCGATCGGTGAATAGCGATGCGTACACCTTGTGCAGTGCTTCGACGACCTTCTCCAGGCCGCGCACGTTGAGAAAGGTTTCCTGCTGGCCCGCGAACGATGCATCCGGCAAGTCTTCCGCCGTGGCCGACGAGCGGACCGCGACCGCGATATCCTTGCCGCCACTCATCTGCTCCCACGCGCTGCGGATGTCATGCATCAGCCTGTCGGGCAACGGCGTGTCGATGATCCAATCGCGGATTTGTTGTCCTGCGCTGGACAATGCGTCGATGTCATCGACGTCGAGGTCGTCCAGCGTGTCGGCGATGCGCCCGGCAAGTCCGTCGGTGGCGAGAAAATCCCGGTAGGCAGCGGCCGTCGTAGCGAATCCACCGGGTACCGAGATTCCAAGATCGCTCAGGTTGCTGATCATTTCACCAAGCGAAGCGTTCTTGCCGCCCACCGTCTCGACATCGTTCATGCCGAGTTCGTGGAGGCCGACGACATAATCTCCCAAAGCCTGCTCCTTGAGGTTGGACTGTAGGACGGAGACAATCGGACGCATGGGCGAGCGTACCGTTTACTTTCTATCCGATCAGACCGGAGTCACCGCGGAAACGCTGGGTCACAGTCTGTTGACCCAATTCAATAGCCGGAATTTTCGGCACGTGACTTTGCCATTTATGGATACCGAAGACAAGGTGAGGGAAGCGGTGCGGCGCATCAACGAAGCTGCGGCCGCGGGCGGGCCCAGGCCGATTGTCTTTTCAACGTTGGTTCAGGATGACTTCCGTGCCATCGTGCGGCAGGCCGACGGTTTGCACCTCGACATCTTCGACGTGTTTCTCGAACCGCTCGGTGCAGAGTTGGGCGAGACGCCGACACACGCCGCGGGCCGCGCTCACGGCATGAGCGACGTTCACACCTACATGAAGCGCATCGAAGCGACGAACTTTGCGCTGGCCAACGATGATGGCGGCATAAGCCGTAATTACGATGTCGCCGACGTCATACTGATCGGTGTATCACGTTCCGGAAAGACGCCGACCTGCCTGTACCTCGCGTTGCAGTACGGCGTGTACGCCGCCAATTACCCCTTGACCGACGAAGAGTTCGAAAAGGGCGAGTTGCCGGAGCTACTGCTGAAGTACAAGAAGAAGCTGTTCGGGCTGACGATCACGCCGGAACGTCTGCGGCAGATTCGCCGCGAGCGCCGGGCATTGGGAAAGTATTCGACCGCGCAGCAAGTTCGATTCGAACTCCGCGAAGCGGAGCGACTGTTTCGCCGCTATGCCGTGCCCTACGTGGATACGACCGAGTTTTCGATCGAGGAGATCGCCAGTCGAATTCTCGATAGTACCGGCGTCGAACGTCGAGTGCGACCCTGATTTTCGCCGGGCGTTGCTGCTATATTGGCACCATGTTGCTCGATTCCTCACTGGTTCCACAGACGATCATCAGCCCGCGTAGTTTCGTGGGATTGATGTCCGTGTACGAGAGCAACTTCCTGCGGTTGTTGAGCCTCATCCCGGACCTGGACCAGATCGACGGTTGCTTTCGTTCCCGTGTGGCGGGCGATTGCGACCTGCATGTCGACATCCTGGAGCGGGCGCGCTACACCGTGACGTTGTCTCTGACATATTACTTCGACACGCCGGACGGCAGGGTGTCGGACCCCGACATGCTCGTGCGCGCGTACCTCGACGGCAAACTGGCGGAAGCCGTGCGCCTCGGCCGCGAGCATCGGCATGTCGAGTTTCGGCGCCTGCTGCGGGAGCAGCGCAAGGACCTCGGCGCGCGCTGGACGCGGAACATGGTCCTGAACAAGTGGCTCGACTATCTGCGCGAGCAAGGGCACCTGGTCCTCGACCGCTGATCTGAACGGCAAACTGTCGATCAGTTCAGCGTTTCCCGACGCACTTGTTGACATCATCTGGTCCCGGAAAGACCGGAACGCCTCCGGTTATGTAAAGTGAGTGGCCGTTGACCAGCATTACCGCCATTTTCGGACAGTCGCGCGAGGATGCGCGGGACAGCGAGAAGCTGCTCGAGCTCTATTGGAACCGGGCGGAACTCAAGAAAGATTTCGCGGACCTCCGAAATGAAACGTTTCGCCTGAAGGACCAGATTCGCGACGAGAAGAGCAAGGCCGCACGCGCCCAGCAACAGCTCCTGCAACTCGAGAATCTGCTGCTCGACCCCGAATGGGTGCACAGCGTCACCGTGTTCTACCAGTTGCGCGCATTGAACACGCACTTGTCACACAAGCTGGCGCGGTTCGCGGAACAGCTCAAGCAGCAGCGCGAGCAACGCCGGCATCGGCAGCTCCTGTCGGAATGGAACGCACAGCAGGGCACGCGTATCGCCGAGATCGACGCGGAAGTCGACCGGATCGATGCGCGAATCTCGGCGCTGGAATCCGATCTTCGCGAGGTGCGCGAGGGCTATGCGGCGATGAACGGCTTCCTGCGCTTCCTGCGGAAGCGATCGACGAAACGCACGCTGGACCGGATCACCGGCGAGCATGCAGAGCTCCGCAGTCGCCGAGACGCGCTTCGACAGGACCGGGAAGCCATCGAAGCGGACGGTGCGCCGGACGCGCAGGGTCTCGACATGACGAGCAAGCGCTCGATCAATTGCATGATTCTGTCCTACGCGCAGGAACTGTTCCTGCACTTCCGCGAGGACGGCGTCGCTTCAATGGCGCGTGAGGCCGGCGTCAAGGGCGCGGGCGCCATTCGCTATGGCACTCGGCAGGAGTGCGGTGTCGTGCTGAACCGGATTTCGAAGCTGCGGCAATCCATGCCGAAGACCGGCGAACTTGCCGATCGACTACAGGAGCGGGCTCGCATCCTGGCGGAGCGGGCGCGTTTCCGGGCGGACGACCACGCCGTGCCCGATGTGGCGTCGGTCGCCACCGTGATCGATATCCACGAAGAATCCGGTGCGATACGAGAGATCGACGCGAGTCTGCTCGCGGACAACTATTGGGGCATATCGCAGGTCGTCAGCCGCTGAAGCGGCGCTACGGGCCTCAGATATCCGTCCGAAGCATCTGCTCCCGGTACGGCAGGACCTCGTCATTGCGAATGGCAGGGCGTCCTTCGTCGTTCAACGGTTCACCGGAAACGTCGATCGGATGGCCCAGGCTCTCCGGCTCGATGTCGGTCAGTTCCGGTTGCGGCGCGTACCGGTCGGACGTGGCGGAAGGCCTCGCCGAATCCGAAATCGGTTCCGAGCCCGGTGCCAGTGACAATTCGGGCCTGCCGCTCGGTTCGTCGAAGATCTCGCGAAGAATCGTCGTCGCCCGTTCCCTCGCAATCATGTCGCGGCGAATGATGGCGGCGTTGTCGATACGGCGCGGCAGTACCGGCACGTCGAAGTCACGGAGATCGACGATGTCGGGCGTCGCTTCGAGATTGACGATGTCGACGTCGACCAGTTCGATCTGTAGCTGGAGATCGGTGGGGGCAGTGGGCAGGCTGTTGCGATTGCAGATCGCATCGGACGTCGCGGCCAGCACGGAGCCGCAGGCGAACGGCAGCAGCAGTGCCGCTGTGCGGAGCGCCCTCGAAACGGCGCTGTTCGTTCCTTGCGAGCGTTTTGACCGCATGCCCAATTCGCACGTCAACCGCGAGTGTTGTACCCGAGTATAACAGGCGGCCTTACCCGCGCAAGCAGCGCTCAGCCGCTGTTCTTCTCCAGCTTCGCCGCCTGCGCCGGTGCCCGGTCGACGGTGCGCATCTCTGCCATGTCCCGAACGATTTCAGCCGCCTGGCGCAGGATGACGTCCGGCACGTCGTCCTCGTCCAGATCGTCGAGGCTGGCCAGCGGATCAAGTCCGAGGGCCGCCCGGCGTTCATTCTCGCGCGCCAGCCGGCGTTCCAACTCCTGTTCGCGTTCGGTGCGCCGCTCGTCGACGTTCAGCGACACGGAGTCGCGTGACCGGACGTCCTCGTATTCCTGTATGCCGCCCAGCAGCCATTGGTAGTTTGGATCGGTCTGCGAACGCGACTCCTGGTTCGCTATCAGTGACTGGATCGTGGAGTTCAACGGCGCGCCGGCTGAAAACCGGGTCGTCTTGATCGTGTCCCACGGCAAGGCACTGTCGCGAACCGATTCGCCGACCAATTCGGCGTCAATGGCCGATGGCAATTCGATGTCGGGATTCACGCCGCGGTGCTGGGTGCTTTCCCCGGTGACCCGGTAGTACTTGCCGATGGTCAGCGTCAGTTGTCCGAAGCCGTCGTCGCTCTCGCGGTCGGGCTTCATGTACTGGTCCAGCGAATACAGGTTCTGCACCGTGCCCTTGCCGAACGTCTGCTGGCCGATGATGACGCCGCGGGCGTAGTCCTGGATGGCCGCGGCGAAGATCTCGGACGCCGAGGCGCTGTAGCGATCCACGAGCACGACGAGCGGACCGTCGTAGGCAACCTGCGCCATCGGGTTCGGGTCGTCGAGCCGGCTGATCCGGCCGCTGGCATTGCGCAACTGAACGACAGGGCCGTTGTCGATGAACAGTCCCGACAGTGCGGTGGCCTCGGTAAGGTGCCCACCGCCATTGCCCCGGAGGTCCATGACCAGGCCGTCGATGCCTTCCTTCTCGAGCTCGGAGATCAGCCGTTTCACGTCACGTGTCGTGCTCGTGAAGTCCTTGTCGCCATTCGACAGTGCCCGGTAGTCGCGGTAGAACGACGGCACGTCGATCACGCCGACGCGCCATTCGCGGCCCTCGAGCGGGATATTGATGACTTCGCTCTTCGCCGCCTGCTCCTCGAGCTTGACCTGTCCGCGGGTCAGTGGAACGACTTTCTCGCTGCTGCCGGGCAGTGCGTCGCCGGGCAGAATCTGCAGGCGCACGATCGTGTCGGCCGGGCCACGGATGAGGTCGACAACGTCTTCGAGACGCCAGCCCACGACATCGACCATCGCCCCGTCGGCGCCTTCGGCGACGCCGGTGATGAGGTCATTCGGCTTGAGTTTGCCATCGATGGCCGCCGGGCCGCCGGGGATGATCCCGACGATTTTCACGTAGTCGTCGTCCGGCTGCAGCGATGCGCCGATGCCGAAGTAGCTCAGGCTCATCTGGATGCGGTATTCCTCGGAATTCCGCGGGGACAGGTAGCTCGAATGTGGGTCGAGCGTGTGCGCGAACGCGTTCATGAAACCTTCGAACACGTCGTCCGAATTCACCTGGTCCATGCGACGCAGGAGGCGCTGGTACCGCTTCGTGAGAATTTCCCGGGTTTCCTCCCAGGTCTTGTCGTTCAGGATGTGCCGTAGCGCGTCGTTCTTGACCCGCTTGCGCCAGATTTCGTCGAGCTGCGCGGTGCTCGTCGCCCACGGCGCCTCGCTACGGTCGAACTGGAAGGATTCCTCGACCGTGAAATCGGGCTCTGTCTCGAGGACCTTGAGTGCGTACTGGTGGCGTTCCCGAACGCGGGTCCGGTAGATCTCGAACATCTCGTAGACCGGGTCGAGCGGGTCGGCCTTTACCATGTCGTCGAGTTCAAAGCGGTAGCGGTCGAAGAAGTCGACGTCGCTCTGCAGCAGGTACATGCGGTTGCCGTCGAGTGACTCGATGTAGCGGTCCAGAACGGCAGACGACAGCGCGTCGTCCACCGGAGTGTGGTTGTAGTGTGAGCGCTGGATGAAGTGCGTGACGGTCTCGCCGATGTTCTCGTGCCGCGGCTGCGGTGCGAGCGGCTCGTCCGCGTTGACGCCGGCGGCCGGGCTCGGGGCGGGCAGGGCGGCCAGCGCCAGGAAGGCCACGACCTGGGGGTAGAAAATTCGGCTCGAAAACATTCTCAATTCAGTCACTCCGGTTCCGTGAGTCACGCTGTCAATCGCCCGATCAGTCGGTTAGGCTAGTTGGCCCGCGCCCGCCGATCAAGGGCGTATTAGGCATATTTCCAGTCGTTCCCGAGGCCAGTTCCCAGCCATTCGCATGCGTCCGCTCGTGGTCATCAATGGTTTCCTGCTCGGGTCCTGTCTGTCGATCGCCGTATCCCTGGCCCTGGTCCTCGCCGTCTTCCTGGTCGTGGGCGACGAGCACCCCCGGATCCGGGATGAGATGGGACCGCTCGGCCAGAGTCTCGCGATCTTTGTGGTTATGACCGCGGTTTCGGCGTTGAGTTTCTATGCCGTCATCCGGCAGCGTCCGTGGCGGTGGCCGGCCGTCGCAGCGACCGTGATCGGGCTCGCCCTGACCGGCTGGTATTACTGGCCCTGAGAGCCGCCGTCAGCGAAACAACCCGGGCGAGGAGCTGTCGCCGGTGGCATCTGCCTCGCGACGGCGGCGCAGCCGATCCAGCAACTCCCGGCGACGTTCTTCCAGCCACTTGTTACGTCTTGTCAGTGACTTATGCTTGATTTCTGAGGTCTTTTCGAGGCGAAAGGCGTCGAAGTCCTGGTACGCGTCGAGTTCGTGTCGGAGCTCGCGCGCCACGAGTTCGATCATGATGGCGTCGTCGAGGAAGCCCAGGCCGGGCACGTGGTCCGGGATGAGGTCTTCGGCCTCCGTGAAGTAGGCGAGTGCTGCCAGGACCCGGCGCGCATCGTGATGGGGAAGGCGCCAGTCGAGGTCAGTCAGCATGCGGATCAGCAGCCGGAGCTTGGCGAGCCGCTCCGCCACGAAACGCGGCATCGCGGTTTCGTCGATCCGGTCCAGCAGGGCCGTCGCCGCAGCGACGATGTCCTCGGGCGCATGACGGGCGGTCGAGTCCCGCGCGGCGCGCATGATCAGGCGAAAGTGGCGAAGGTCGGCGTCGTCGAGTTCGAAAGAGACCCGCAGGCTCATCGGTTACGGAATCGCTTGTCCCAGTGCTTCGAACGGTCGAACTTACCCGTATTGTAGGGGTCGATGCCAGTCTCCTCGCCCGAGTCGACCATGGAATCGTCGAGAATCGTCAGCGTCTCGTGAGTCCCGGTGTCTTCCCGGCGATAGCGGTTGCGAATCAACACGTTCTTGCCGGGACCGGCGTCACCGACCTCGGGAGTGCCGGCCGACTCCGGCAGCGGCGACTGGCCAACGGCCGGCTTCGGTGCCACCCGTGGCGGCCGCCTCGCAGGCGTGGGAGCCTGGAACGCGCCTGACTTGCCCAATGCGGATTGCCGCGGCGCTTCCGGTTCCTTCCGGAGCGATCGCAGCCAGCTTTTCAGTTGTTCGAACATCGGTTTTTCTGAGATTTCCTTCATGCCGCGGTCGCGGCTTGCCTGCACATTATCCGCTGGTCGCGTCCGAAGGCATGGCACGCGACATAATGGTTTCCCAAAGTGCATTTGTTAGCGGATTCGCTCGCTCCGGAACGTGACATTGGTCACATTTTCGCGACCCTGCCGCATGTGGTCGGCGAGGTCAGGTCGCGAGTCGCGCAGTCCGGCGCCATGCCCATGCGATGAGGCGCAGCACGACGACGCCCAGGTAAGGCGAAAACGCGAGGAACCAGGCGGCCGGCTCACCGTGCAGGAGCCGCCCGAATATGCCTTCGTAGAACCCGCCGAAGCCATCGCCCTCGTACGCGCCGAAGACGGACTGGCCCACGAGGTACACGGCCACCGGCAGCAGGACCACGCCGAACAGCAACAGCGCAGCAAACCACGCGAGTTCGCGAAGCAGTCGGCGATGAACCGGTCTGTCCGTGGGAGCCATCAGGGGTCCTGTAGGAGCGTCGGGCGCTAATCCTTGCCCAAGGATGCCGGCCGGTCAAGCGCGGAGGATCAGCTCTCGTCGGCGTCGGTTTTCCGGGCGCCCACGCGGCGGCGGTGCAGGACGACAATGCCGAAGTGCAGGCAGGCTGCCGAGAATAGGACGTAGTGCGGGAGTATCCAGAACCACTCGCTGATGTACAGCGTCGTGAAGAATGCGCCGATGCCTGAGGCGAGGTAGAACCACGGAAGTGCGTCGTAAACGAACTTCGGCAGCCAGATCTTGCGCGTGGCGATGTTGCCCGCCTTTCGGGTGATCTGCTGGGTATCGGAGAGGGGTATCGACTTGCCTGTCACGCTACCGAACATTGACCTTGCATCCTGCATGCTGCGCTGGTCGGTGTACCCTAGCGCGGGTCCCGGGGCGTGTCCGTGATTGCCCTCACACAATCCGCGGACGCGTGCGGAAGGTCAGGATGCGTCGCGTTTCGGCAGTTCCTCGTAGCGGAATTCGATCGTGCCGATCGTGACCCGGTCGCCGCTCTTCAGGAAATGTTCCGTCACCCGTTTCGAATTGACATAAACTCCGTTCTTGCTGCCCCAGTCGATGATGCGCGTCGTGCAGCTCTCGGTCACGATAACGGCGTGTCGCCGCGAGATATACGGGGCCTTCAGGTAGATGTCGTTTTGCTGCGTGCGTCCGATCGTGAGCCGGTTCTTGAACAGCGGGAAACGCAATTCCTGGTCGTCGATGCGGCCGACCAGCAGGCGCGACACGCGATCGGCTGCGATCGATCGCTCGACCGCACGTTCAGCGGATTGCGCCGGCTCGTCGAAGTCCGCGTCGTCGTGCTCTTCCGTCGTCTGGTTCTTCTTGGCGAGCTCGTCGAGCAGCGCATTGATCGCATTGGTCTTGGTCTCGAGCTTGTTCTCGTAGTCGGCGAGCGTGGCCTCCAGCTGAACGACCTGGTTCTCCAGGGTCTCGATGCGTTCCCGGCCCTGCTGCTCCGTGTCCGTCAGCATCCGCTCCAGTTCAACCTTGTAGCCGCGGTTCTGGACGAGGTCCGACGCGAGCTGCTCGCTGATCTGTGAGTTTTCCGAAATAGTCTCCTGCGCCTCGCTAAGCTCGTAACGCAGCAGCCGCATTTCCTGTTCGTGCACGTCGCGAACCGCCGCCAGCGCATTTTCCGCCGTTTCGGTCGCGCGGGTGGCCGCGACCAGCTTCGTCTCCAGCGAGGCGATCTTGGATGTCGCCTTGCCGAGTTCCATACGCATCGCCAATCGCTCGGCGTTTGCGTCCTGCGCCTCGGCCCGAAGGTCGGTCAACTGCCGGCGCAGGGAGTCGGCATACGCTTCGGTCTGCTTTTGCTGGTTGCGCATGCCGCTGAACGCGGCTTTCAGGCTGGCCAGCGTGCCTTCGTACTCGAGCAGCTTCTGACGCGTACCGCCGGCTTCGTCGCCCGGGGGCATGCTCTTGCTGGCGTTGCGTGCTTCTTCGAGCAAGGTCTGAAGACTGTCGAATTCGCGCTTGAGTTCGCGGAGCCGGGACTTGAGCATGTCGATCGTCAAGTCGCGTTCCCGGACCTGCAGTTGCGCGTGGTCGAGGCGCGACTCCGTGTTGCGGAGATCAGCGCGCATGCTGGCGGTGAGCTGCTCACGAGAATCGAGTTCCGCGCGCAGCCCGCGCCAGCGCGAATGCACCTGCTCGTACTCGTACTCGAGTTGCTCGATGCGTGCGTCACGCGCGGCCAGCGCGGCGCGCAGGGCGTCCGGCGTTGCCGCCGCATCGCCGGGCTTCGCGTAGTCGGACGTGTTCTCGTCCGATTCCAGCATCGCCCATCGCCGGCCGGCTTCGTCGAGATGACGCTCCGTCAGTGATTCGAGCTCGGACGTCGGGTCTTCGTCCCGGTCGACTAACTCATTGATATTTTTATTCTCATTAGCCATGCGCAAATGGTAGCACGCAGCCCGGTCGCGGCAAGCATCGGCTGCCCGGGATTAGGTCAAATCATGCCGATCGCGGTCGTCAGTCGGCGCGCACCGTCCGACCCTCGGCCCAGCGCCGGAGGCCGCCCAGCTGTTCGGCCATCACGACGGACAGGGGGCGCGTCCGGCGCAATTCCCCGGCGACGTGTTCTGACGCCAATGGCTGCTTCTTCGCGTGTGCCGCGTACAGCGCCGAAACGATGGCCTGTTCAATCTCCGCGCCGGAGAAGCCGTCGGACGCCGCGGCCAGCGCCCCGGTGTCGAAGCAGGCCGGTTCCTGGGCCCTCGACTGCAAATGAATCGCGAAGATTGCCTCGCGGGTCGAGGTGTCCGGCAGGTCCACGAAGAATATCTCGTCGAAGCGGCCCTTGCGGACGAGCTCCGGGGGCAGGGCGGAGATGTCGTTCGCCGTGGCGACGACGAAGACCAGGGACTTCTTTTCCGCCATCCAGGTCAGGAAGGTTCCCAGCACTCGTTGCGTCGTGCCCGTCTCGCCACCGCGCCCGGCGAGCCCTTTCTCGATTTCGTCCAGCCAGAGCACGCAGGGCGCCATGACGTCGGCGGTGTGCAACGACTCGCGCAGTTTGCGCTCGGTCTCGCCGTGGTACTTGTCGTAGACCGCCCCGAGATCGAGTCGCAACAGCGGTACGTCGAACGCCCCCGCGGTCGCCTTCGCCGCGAGGCTCTTGCCGCAGCCCTGTATGCCGATCAGCAGGATGCCGCGCGGCGGGTCGAGATGACCGGCATCCGCGTCGCGGCGCAGCGCCGCCCGCCGGTGCGAGAGCCAGGTCTTCAGGTTAGCGAGCCCTCCGACGTCCGCGAAGCGAGCCGTGTCGTACTCGAAGTTCAGCACGCCGCCCCGGTTCAGGAGTTCGTACTTTGCTTTCATGACTTCCGGGAGGTCGCTGCGCGTTATCGCCCCGTCCTGCCAGATCGCGTTGCGCGCAAGTCTTTCCGTGTCGCGATGGGGCAGGCCCGCCAGGTTCTGGACAAGCATCCGGTAGGCGCGCGAGTCCGCCTGGACGCGCGAACCGGGATTCGACGCGCTCCATTCGTCCGCGACCCGCTGGATGATGCGCACGCGCTCCTCTTCATCCGGCAGCGCGAGCTCGAGCCGCGCGGCGTAGGGTTCGAGTTCGGAAGGCAGATCGATCTTGTGGCTGATGAGCACGATGTGACGACGGATCCTGGATTGCTGCAGGCAGATATCCTTCAGCAGCCGAACGTGAACCGGGTCCGCAATAAACGGGTGAAAGTCGAGCAGCACGTAGACGCCAGGCTTCTGCACGGCCCGGATGTGGCGTAGAACATCGACCGGTTGCGCATTCATTGTCTGCGGTTCCAGCGCGATGTCCTGGCGCTGCAGACCATCCGTCACGGTCCAGCGAAACAGTGGCAGGTACTCGCCCTCGGTCTTTTCCATGACCATGGTGCGCAGCATTTCGAGTATTCGCGACTCGTCCTCCGTTTCGATCACCACGATCGGGGTGCGGGAACGGAAGACGAGGCCGAGGTCACGTCGCTGGTTCATCGGGGTATCCGCATTACTTTCCGGGGGCGACCTTATCGCAGCCGGGCAGGCGTCGGCTGTGCAATGCGTCCGGGTTCTTGCCGATGTGCTCGCGCGCGGCGAGTCGCAGCGCGTCCAGGGTGAGCTTGCGGTTCGCCAGAAGCAGCGTGACGAGAACGTCGTCCAGGCTGCTCGTGTTGCCGGTGGCCGTGACGATTTCCCGGTCGAGTGCGTGGATGACCGTGACCGCCCGTGCCGTTTCCGCGCCGCTCGATGCGCGGCTGCACAGGGTCTTCGCACTGTCCGCCCAGCCGGCGAGCTGGGACAGCGCCGCCCGGTATCGGTTCGGCGTGATCGTGCCGCTGCGGTACAGCAACTGCAGCGAGTAGTACTCGGCCAGGCCTTCGACGATCCAGTCGTACCCCTGTTCCGCGCTCAGCCCCGTCGCCACGTGCATGACTTCGTGCAGCAGCGTGCTCGTGCCGTTCTCGCTGATCATCGGCCGGTCCGCGTGCAGGTAGAGTGAGGCGGGCGCCGACAAACCGCCGCGCCACATAGGCTCGCCGGCACTGACGATGGTCAGCCGCGGGATCGGCGCCGGCAGGATCTGCGCGAGTTCAGGCAGCGTCCAGTTGAGGAGCGCGAGAATGTCCATGCGGCGGACGTCGTGCCCGGTCGGCGCGGCGACGGCGACGTGCGTGCCGGCGACGGTTTCGCGGCGCACGCCGATCTGGCCGACCACGATCCAGCCGGTTGGCTGGACGAATCGCCGGCCTTGGGACGCGACGTCTGCGCGCCCGTCGACTTCGCGATACTCGGAGATGGCCGACCATCCGGCAGGCAATACGAACGCCAGCGTCGTCCGGCTGCGCGCATCACGCAGGGTTCGGGTCGCCGCCCGCGGAATAACGTCTTCGGCGCGAAACAGGCCCCAGTCGCCGTCCAGCCACGCGTCGTGGCCGCCGCCACGCCGCTCATGCCGGGCACTGACGCGCCAGCGGAGTTCGCCACCGCGCGCCGGCGGCCGCCACGTGGTCTCGCTGCGGTCGCTGATGACCTCTCCGTCGCCGGCAATGCCCATAGCGCGTCCCGTGTCGAAGCGCATTTCGCGCAACAGGTGCCGCGGCTGCCGCAGCCGGAGGCGCACGTCAACGGCGTGTTCGTCAGGCACCGGCGTGATCTCGTAGTGGACGTCGTAGACGAGGTCGTCCGCGGAGGCGTGCGACGGGATGAGGAGCGCCGGCGAGCCCGCGAACAGCAGGACGGCAACGGCGGCGGCGAAGTGCTTCAGACGGGGGGCAACGATGTCAGGCTTCCTCAATGCGCGACTCTCCGGGGGCGATGGCGGGTCTTACGGGGCGGTATGATAGCCCACCGCCACCGTCTGCCGGATTCCCAATGCTCCATCGCCTCGTTTTCAGAAATCCGAAGAGTGGGGACTGGACGTTCTACCGGCAGCCCGTCGACGTCATCGTCGCGACCAGGATGACCGACGTAGTGCCGGCGCTGACCGAAGCGGCGCGGCGTGTCGACGCGGACGGGCTCCATGCCGCGGGCTTCGTCGCCTACGAGGCGGCACCCGCGTTCGACGCGTCCCTGACGACGCGCGAGCCCGGCGCATTGCCGCTGGTGTGCTTCGGCCTGTTCGACGGCGGCGAGGTCCGGGCGGACCTGCCCGGCTGTGCGGCGACGTCGGTGATGCCATCGTGGGCGCTGGATACCGACCGATCGACGTACGAGCAGCGTATTGACGACATACGCGCGGAGATCGCGGCGGGGAACACCTACCAGGTCAACTACACGCTTCGGAACCGCAGTCCGGACGCGGGAGATCCGTGGAACCTGTTTTGCCGCGTGGCCGGTGACGCCGGGTACGCGGCATACATCGAGGCAGATGCGTTCGCCATCGCGTCGGCGTCGCCGGAACTGTTCTTCGACCTCGAGGGCGATCGCATCGTCACGCGCCCGATGAAGGGCACGGCGCGTCGCGGCATGACGCTGGCCGCCGACCGGGCGATAGCGACGGCGTTGTCGCGCTCGGCAAAGAACAGGGCGGAGAACGTCATGATCACGGACATGCTGCGCAATGACCTCGGGCGCATTGCCCGTCCGGGCACCGTGGCGGTGGAGTCGTTGTGTGATCTCGAGAAGTACGCGACCGTCTGGCAGCTCACGTCGACGGTCGTCGCGCGGTCGACGGCCGGCATCGCGGACGTCTTTCGGGCGCTGTTTCCCTGCGCATCGGTGACCGGAGCGCCGAAGTCGTCGAGCATGCGCTTCATCGCCGGATTCGAGACGTCGCCGCGCGGCGTCTACACCGGTGCCATCGGCCGGTTGCGCCCCGGTCGCCGGGCCACGTTCAGCGTCGGGATTCGCACCGCGGTCGTCGACCGGCGCGACGGAAGCGGTACCTACGGCGTCGGTGGCGGAATCGTATGGGATTCGTCGTCCGACGACGAGTACCGCGAGTGCCTGGCCAAGACGCGGGTGCTCGAGGCGGCGAATCCGATGCCGGGGGAGTTCGAACTCCTCGAAACGCTGCTATGGACGCCGGCCAGCGGCTTTGCGCTGCTGGACCGCCACCTCGAACGACTCTCGGATTCGGCCGACTACTTCGATTTCGAACTGGACGCCGGCGAAGTCACCGCGGCGCTGGCCGCCGCCGTCGACGGCCGCAGCACCAGTGCGCGGGTGCGCCTGCGTGTGCGCTCCGACGGCAGGGCGACCGTTGAATGCGGCCCGGTGCCACGCGCGCCGGACGCCTGCCGGTTGGGGATGGCCGCGGCGCCCGTCGACGTGCGCGATCCGTTTCTGTATCACAAGACGACCTGGCGCCGGGTCTACGAACGGGCGCTGGCCGCTCGCCCGGATTGCGACGACGTTCTACTCTGGAACGCCGACGGTCAGCTCACGGAATCGTGCATCGCCAATCTCGTCGTGCAGCTCGACGGGCAACGTTGCACACCGCCGGTCGCTTGCGGGCTGCTCGCCGGTACGCGCCGGGCCGCAATGTTGGCAGAGGGCTCGCTCGTCGAGCGCGTGCTGACACCCGACGACCTGGTGCGTGCCGACGCCGTATCGTTGATCAATGCCGTGCGCGGCGAGTTCCCGGTAACGCTGGTCGATGCGTTTCGCGAGCGCTGCTCGCGCTGAGAACCGGTTCATGGTAACCAGTTCATGGGACATTCAGCACGCAGTGGCTATGCTGCAGACAATCTCACGGAAGACGGGGACCATGGCGAAGCAGTACTCGAGACGTTCAGGCGCGGGACTGGCCGCGCTGATGCTGGCCGCGTGTCTCACGGGATGTGCCTCGTCACCCCCGACCAGTCCGGCGGCCCGGACGGCGCCCGACGGGCAGGTCGTTGCCGCGAAGCTCGACCTTGGTGCGCGCGCTGCGCGGATCGCCGTGGACCAGGTCGGTGTGCCATACCGTTACGGCGGTTCGGGGCCGACGGGCTTCGACTGCAGCGGACTCGTCCAGTACTCGTACCGCCAGGCCGGGAAGTCGCTGCCGCGCACGACCGGCCAGTTGTGGAACCATACCGTCACGGTGCCGAGGAAGGAGTTGCGGGCAGGGGACCTGCTGTTCTTCTCGATCGCCGGGAAGATGCAGCACGTGGGCCTGTACCTTGGCAACGGGAACTTCGTGCACGCGCCGTCAACCGGACGAACGGTCACCGTCGAGTCTTTGTCGTCGGAATTCTACCGGGACGCCTTCCTGCGGGCCGGCCGGCCACGGTGAGGGATTGCGGCGCTCAGGTCGCCTCTTCGTCAGCGACGATGAAGATACGCAATTGGCTCGCGAGCCCCTTGCACGCTGCCGCCTGAGTGCGCGCTATCAACGGTATCGGCACGACCAGTGCCGGCAGGAACGACGTGCCGCTCACGTCGGCGGAAACGGTGCCGGCGGATTCCAGCCCCTCGAGGTCCCACACGGACGCGCTGTAGTCCGCGTCCTTCTGCCACCAGGCGAAGCCGAAGCAACCACCGCCGCCCGGCCCCGCCGCGCAGGAAAGGCTGCCGCCGCCGGCGACCTTGTCGGTATCGCCGTCGAGCCAGATGATGTAGCGGACGCCTTGCTCCTCGATCTTGTCGGCGACGCCGGGCCGTTCCATCAGGGCCGGCAGTCCGCGCGTATCGGCCGGTGCCGTACGCGGCTCGAACCAAGGGAACAGGGCGTCGACGAACTGCTTGTGCGGGATGACGTTCAGGCCGTTCTTGCCGCGGGCGAGCGCGTCCTCGATGCAGGTGATGTAGTTGTCTTCCGTTTCGTTGCCGACGTGATAGCTCTTGGCCATGATCACGACCGACTCGTCGCTGGAAATGCCGGTCAGTCCTTCGCGGGAATCCTCGACGCGAGACGTGACGCACGCCTGCAGCAGTGCGACACCCGCCACCAGGACAATCGAGAGGGCGCGGCTCCCGCGCCACGGGGATTCATTCATTGCTGCCTCCTTGTTCGCCGGCAGCCGTCACGGTGGCGGTGCTTTCGTCATCGCCCTCGAGCGGCTCGCCTTCACCGGACAGGCGCTTCATGAACCTGTCGGGGTCGAAACGGAAGATCATCAGGGCGGCGGCGTCCCGCATTGCCAGCACGGCGGCGCGCTGCAGGGCCTCGTCGCCACTGAACGTCGTGGCCTGGCTCTTACCGTACGCGCTGACGGGCCAGTTGCCGATCTGCCGCCCGTTCGCATCGAACACCTTCAGCCGGTAGCGGATCCAGACCGCGAAGGCGTCGGTTTTCGACTGTGTCGGAACCGAGAATTCGAACGCATCGATACTCGGTTCCACGAGCGCGTCGAGCGTCATCGCAGACGCGTCCTCGTCCGGTCCCAGGATGGTGACCTCACTGAAGAGGTAACCGAAGAGCTGCTCGAAGAACACCGCGTTTGAGCGGCCCAGGTCGATCGACCACTCCTCGTTGCCGATGACTTCTTCCGTGTGCCGGAAACTCTGGAACTCGTTCGGGATGCGCAGGCCCACGTGCAGCGGCAGGGTGTCGACCAGCGGTTTCGGAATGGTCGGCGGGTCCAGGCGGACGTTCGAGCCGCACCCGGACGCGATCAGGGCGATGAAAACCCCCGTCAGAAACTTGCGAAACTGGGTTGTCAAAAGGCGTTTTCCCGCTGGAACGTCGACGTCGGCCGTATTCGTAATAAGAGCGTCTCAGCGCCTGAGAGTTCCGCCGCCGCACGGAGTTGCACGTCAGGTCACTGTAGTGCGGCCCGCTCGGCAGTGCAATAAGCTCGCCCTTCCCGCAGGGCGCCGCGGAAGGTATAAAAAGCGCATCCCGATACCTTGCGATGACCGGCCGACGCGCGCTATGGCCAGACCTAAAATACTGGTTTTTCAACACGTTCCCTACGAGCCGCTGGGGACCCTGGACCCGCTGCTGAAAGATGCCGGGTTCCGGATCCGCTACGTCAATTTCGGCAGGGACGCCATGCAACGGCCGGCGCTGGACCGGTACGAGGCCCTGATCGTGCTCGGCGGCCCCATGAACGCGGACCAGATCGACCGGTACCCGAACCTGGGAACCGAAGTCGAGTTGATCCGGGAAGCGGTCGAGCGCGGGATGTCGGTGCTCGGCATCTGCCTCGGCGCCCAGCTCCTGGCCAAGTCCCTCGGCGGCGAGGTCGCCCCGAACGATGTCCGGGAGATCGGCTGGCACGACGTGCATCTGACGGATGCAGGCGCGGACGACCCGGTGCTGTCGGCGTTCGCGGCCCGGCAACGCGTATTCCAGTGGCACGAGGACGGCATCGCGCTGCCGCCGGGCTGCGAGCACCTCGCGCGCTCGGATGCGAGCCACGTGCAGGCGTTTCGTCACGGCGAGCACGCCTACGGATTCCAGTTTCACCTGGAAGTGGACCAATCGCTGATCGAGCGCTGGCTGACGGTACCCGCGAACAGGCCGATGCTCGACGCCGAACGGGGGCGCGTCGAGCCCGAGCGCATTCGTGCCGATGCGCTGCACTACATCGACGACCTGCAGGCACTCAGCCGGGACACGTTTGGCCGGTGGATCGAACGTTTCGGAATCAGTGCGCGCCGCCGGGCCCTGCCGTCACGCTGAGTCAATAATCCTGCCACACCAGCGGTGGTTCCTGCAGCAATGCGAGCTGCTCGCGCAGCGCGAGTACGTGTTCGTCCCAGTAGCGGCGCGATGCGAACCACGGAAACGCCTTCTGGAATGCCGGGTCGTCCCAGCGGCGTCCGAGCCAGGCCGCGTAATGCAGGATGCGCAGGCTGCGGAGTGCCTCGATCAGGTTCAGTTCGCGGGCGTCGAAGCGCCGGAATTCCTGGTAGCCGGCGAGCAGGGCGGCAAGCTGCGGCGTCTGCTCGTCACGGTCGCCGGACAGGAACATCCAGAGATCCTGGACCGCCGGGCCGCTGCGGGCATCATCGAGGTCGACGATGTGGAACGCCTCGCCCGCGATCAGGACGTTGCCGGGATGAAAGTCGCCGTGCAGGCGGATGACGCCGACGTGGCCGGCGCGGTCGAAGGCGTGTTCGACGCCGTCGAGAACCTCGTCGCTGACGCCTTCGTACACGTCGACCATCTCGTCCGGGATGTGCCCGGCGTCGAGTAGGTAGTCCCGCGATTCCGTGCCGTAGCTTTCGATGTCGATGCCGGGACGGTGCGCGAAGTCGCGCGTCTCGCCGACGCCGTGGATGCGGGCGACGAAGCGGCCGAGCTGCTGCAACTGGTCCTCGTCGTCGAGTTCCGGTGCGCGGCCGCCCCGGTTCGCGAATGCCGCGAGCCGGAATGGCCCTTGTCGGAACAGCGTTTCGCCACCGATGGTGAGCGGAGCGACGACGGGTATCTCCTGCGCGGCGAGTTCCGCGGCAAACGCGTGTTCCTCGAGGATGGCGTCGTCGGACCAGCGCCCGGGCCGATAGAACTTGACGACGATGTCGGCGGCATCCTCGATGCCGATGCGGTACACGCGGTTCTCGTAGCTGTTGAGCGCGAGGAACCGCCCGTTGCAGCGGAATCCCAGGTGTTCGAGCACGCCGAAGATGTCGTCCGGCTGGAGCTGCCGGAACGCGAGCGCTGACAGTCGGTCGTCGTTCATCGGTGGCGGCACGACGCGGACGCGCCGCCGGCGGGTCCGGTCACAGGCGGCACTCCAGCAATGCGACCACCTTGGTACCGCCCTCCGTCGCCTGAGACCCGACCTGGCGGAAGCCGCGCCGCTCGTGAAAGAGCATGGAGCCGGGATTCGGAGGCTCGATATTCACCTCGCAGGTCATGACGTCGACCTTGCCGATCATGCGTTCCGCAAAATCGTCGTACAGCCGGGAGGCGAGGCCCGCCCGCCGGCCCCGCTCGGCGACGGCCACCCGGTCGACGTAGGCGAAGTCGTCGTAGTGGTCGCAGAACCAGCGGTAGTTGAGGCTGCCGTAGGCCGTGCCCGGACGCAGGCCGATGAGAAAGGCCACGACGCCCTCGGCGTCTTCCGCGACGCGGAAGTAGGCGGCATGAACCGCGAACCAGGCCAGGTCATCCGCGCTCAGGCTGTTGACCGCCGGGACGACGCTTTCGTTGATAAAGAGAACTGTGTCGAGGTCATCGGACCTCACATCCCGTAGAGTCGGCGGCATGGGCCCAGTGTAGAGTAACCGCCGGGTCCTGCAAGCGGCCGTATCCTGTCGCCGGGCGTATCGCGTATACTTCGCTCAAACGGCAGCTGCCGGGCTCTGGCATCAAAAGACCGTTTGCCGACCGACGTACCATCGGCACCCAAGACTCGCCGAATACCATGCCGCCGACGCCCCCGGGGAGGTCGGCGGGCTGAACGATAATGCCGGGCGGGTTCGATCCCGAAAGGAACATTAGATCTGATGAACGCAAATTCCCTGTGGCGCGGTCCGCTGGCCGCCGCAATTCTCCTGCTGACGTTTTCAGCGTGCTCGGGCGACGATGACTCGAAGGCGGCTGACGCGGGCCACCTCCGCTACGTGCCGGCCGATTCGCCCTACGTGATCGCGATGAACGAAAGGTTGGACGACGAGATTCTCGAGGCGTTCGAGCCGCACGTCGATGAAATCCTCGCCGGTTACCGCGAGTTGCTGCGCAACGTCGTCGAGGCCGCACGCGCCGACGCCGAGGATACGGACGCCGCGGTGATGTCGGAGATCGACGACTTCTCCGGCGCCATCGACGCGCTGGCGGCCTTGCTGAGCGTCGACGGCATGGAGCAGGCCGGCATTCCCCTAGGGGCGCGCATGATCCTGTACGGAAACGGCCTGCTGCCGGTTCTGCGCATCGAGCTCAGCGACCCGGCCCTGTTCGAACAGGCCATCGCCCACATCGAGCAAGAGGCGGGCCAGCCGATGCTCACGGCGAAGCTCGGCGAGACGACATACCGCTACGTCGGCGACGACGATGCGCGCGTGCTGATCACGACGATCGATGGCTATGCCGTGCTGACGTTGGCGCCGTCGACGTTCGACGACGAGCAACTCCGGCGCCTGCTGGGCCTCGACCTGCCGGCGAAGAGCCTTGCCACCACCGACGTGCTGGGTACCGTCGCGAAGCAGTACGGCTACACGCAGCATTACATCGGCTACGTCGACACGATCCGGCTGGTCGACGCGGTGCTCGAGCCGACCAGCGACCTGGATACGGCGCTGCTGGCGGGTACGGATTTCGATCCGTCGATCGTCTCGTCGGAGTGCAAGGCCGAGATCCGCGAAATGGCCGGCATCGCGCCGCGCATGGTGTTCGGCTATGACCACGTGGGTCTCGACGCCTTCAGTGGCGGTCTCGTCGTCGAGCTCCGCAGCGACCTTGCAAAGGCACTGACAGGTGTCTCCAACGTGGTGCCGGGCCTCGGCAAGGACGAGGGCGGTGCCCTGTCTTTCGGTGCCAGCGTGAATGTGAAGGCGCTGCGGGATTTCTACGCGGCCCGCCTGGACGCGATGGAAGCGGACCCGTACGAGTGCGAGTATTTCGCCGAGTTGCAGGCCGGCACGGCCAAGGGCCGCGAGATCCTGGCCCAGCCGATCCCGCCGGTCGTGTACGGCGTCCGAGGCTTCAACGCCGTGCTCGAGTCGCTGGACGGCATCGACATCGCGAGCGGGCAGCCGCCGGAGAATGTCGATGCCAGCTTCGTGCTGGCGATGGACGATGCGTCGGCGCTGGTGGCCATGGGCATGATGTTCAGCCCGGAGCTCGCCGCGCTGAACCTCCAGCCGGACGGCAAGCCGGTGGAACTCGCATTGCCGCAGGTCTCCGCCGTGGCGCAGGAGGCCTACGCGGCGATGGTCGATACGGCTCTGGCCGTCGCCGTGGGGGACGGTGCCGAGCAGCGCGTCGCCAGGGTACTGAACGCGCCTTCCGGTTCGCCGTCGCCCGTCTTCGCGTTGGCGATGGATGCCGGCGAATACTACCGGCTCATCGCGGAAGGCATGGTCGCGGCGCCGCAGGATGGCGTCGACGAGCTGACGATCGAGACACAGGAAACAGCACGGCGCATCATGCTCAAGCTCGCGGACATCTACGACCGCATGTCCGTCGAAGTGCGCTTCATCGAGCAGGGCGCGGAGGTTCGAAGCCGGGTTACACTGAAGGATCTCTAGGCTTCGGTACACGGTGAACGCCATGCTGAAACGTACGGGTATTGCCGCGGCGCTGTTGCTCGGCGCGATCGCTTTCGCGGACGACGGCCCGATCACCGGCATGAAGGTCGACCTGGACGAGTTGGTCCGGGTCGGCCGGGTGCTGCCCGTACAGGGCATGTCGTCCGCCGGTGCACCGGACGAGGCCGCGCTCCGCGTGTTTCGTGATAACGGCTACGTGGCGGTCATCGACCTCCGGTCAGACGCCGAGAAGTCGGACGACAGTGAAGCGAAGATCGCGTTTGAGCTCGGGCTCGCTTACGAGAGCCTGCCCATCGCCGGCGAAGGCGCCGTCAATTTCGACAACGCGCGGCGACTGGCGGAGCTCACGGACCGCTTCAACGGCCCGGTACTCGTGCACTGTGCCAGCGGTAATCGCGTCGGCGCGCTGGTGGCGCTTCAGCAGAGCCTGGCCGGCGCCGATGACGACCTCGCAATCGCAGCAGGCAAGGCCGCCGGTCTGACGAGCCTGGAGTCCGTCGTGCGTACGCGGCTGATGGAAGCGCCGGGCGCCGATTGAGCGAAGGGCCGGATACGAAAAAGCCGCTCGGAGAGAGCGGCTTTTCGAATTGGTGGAGGTGGCGA
>CAJXJW010000007.1 GCA_913055625.1 uncultured Pseudomonadota bacterium
GGACGGCATCGCCGTGCCCGAGTGCGGCTACTACGCCCGCGATATGGTGGACGAGGATCTCGGCGAGCGACGCGTCGCGCACTTCGGCCATCCGCCACGTGGCGGATTATTGAGCGCTGTGGAAAAGCTGGTGAACGAACCGGCGCCGCCCGAGTACTTGCATTAGATCCGCTCCAAACGCACGAGACAGGCCAGCAAAACTCACCGGTGAGTAAATCGGTGCGACGGGAGGTGGCCGGAGCAATGACGGCTTTTGAGCTGGGATAGACTTCAGCGCCGTAGGAGCGGCTTCCAGCCGCGATCGCGGCAAGATGCCGCTCCTACGTTAGTCACGCTTATCAGCATCGCATCCGCAAGGCCCGCTTCTGGCCGAGAGCGGAGATATTCCAGGTCGACGCTCGAACGGCAGCTTGAGGGAATTGGACTCAGTCAAATCCGCCACGTGGCGGATCAGTGACCGCTTCACTTCGCATAGCGGACAGTCGTTCCCCCTGATATAAACTGTCAGCCTCTGACCCAATGCAGACATCCGTTCCGGTGTCGTTAGCCAGTCATCTTTCGAGCCGGCGAGGGAGAATATGAAGAATGGTCGACTTACTGGGTGGCTCACCCTTGGCGCAAACGCCGCCGTACTGATCGGCATTGTCCTTATCGTGATAGAACTCGATCAGAATCGGGACAGCATGCGCGCACAGACGCGCAACGAAATGTCGACGAGCATTGTGCAGTTAATGAGCATGATCGCCAGCGACGGTGAATTGGCGAGCATTCGACGTCGTGCGGACGTGGGTGAGGAGTTGTCTCCCGACGAGATGCAGAGATATGAACTTTTGACGATAGCTAACCTTCGCTACTGGGAAAACGTCCATTATCAGTACAGACAAGGCCTGTACGACAGCCCGGAATTTGAAAGGCAATTGGCGGCAATTAGTGGGTATATCAACTACTCAGCGCGATTTCCTTCGTATTGGTGCCAAACCAAACACCTGTATTCCCCCAAGTTCGCCGACGAAATCGATGGCCTCCTCGGCGACAAAGCGTGCTGACGAAATTTGAGTTCAATGCTGATACAGGCCGCTAACAAACGCGTCTTCAATGGCTGCTTCTGGCCGACTCCGGAAGTCCAAGCGTTCTAAGGTAAACTGGCAGCCTCTGACCCTTTCCAGCCAGTCGCGTAGGTCTCCAAAACTCGTTCGAGTTACTCATTTGAAAGAATCCCAACGAAGCATAACTGGTGAAGAAAAGGAGTTTCTTCAACAAATCCTAGATGCGCATCCAGCCAAGTATCGAAAATTGAAAATGGCTGTTGGGAACGCGGCGATCAGTTGGTGCTTCTTCATGCTACTGGTTGTCATAGGGTGGTTGATCGTCGCATGGATCACTCGCAAGCTGCTTGGTGCGGAGATTGGTTGGAATAACAATATCGCCGCTGTATGGGTTGTTTCTGTGGGTGGCATTTTCTGCCTAGTATTCGCGATAGTCTCAACTGCCCGCTGGATTCGCGGCTGGACCGACATTCGAGAGCCACTTCTCGCAGACATTGCTAATCAACGAGTTAACGTCGAGGAGTACGAGTTTCGTGAGGTGCTCAGGATGCAGGAGCCAGAACACCTAGGTCTAATCTACTTCATGCGTGAAGACGATGAGGCCGCATTCGTCTACTTTGACAGTGAAAGTCAGGATCTTGGTGTTCAGGGAGAGGATCCACTGTCAAGTTCGTTCATCCCTCGGCGGCATTTACGCGTGACACGTGCACCAGTATCTGGGGTCGCAATTGTCTGTGAGTTCACTGGCGACGCACTGCAGCTAGGCGACCCAATCGAAATTTCCGTCCCGCCGGATCAATGGCCCGAGCATGAGGAAGTCTGCAAAGTGCCGTGGAGTGAGTTGAAATCAACGTTTGCTGGATAGCCACTTGCCACTGACTCCTTCTGGCCGAAATCCGCCTCTCGCAACATCCGGATAGCAGACATTGGGGCGACTGCTCACCGCGAATAGCGGAAACTCGACGTTACCGCGGAAACGTCGGAATGCGTCGACCAGGAGGTCAGTTCCGCGGCGAGATCTTCCTGGGTCTGCGCTCCTTGACCTCGGCAAGCTGCTCATTGAATCGCTTCGCATTCGCGACGTAGACGTCTGCAGAATTACGAAGCATTGCCAGCTCGCCTTCTTCGAGCGGGCGCGCGACGCGCGCCGGCGAACCGAGGATCAGCGACCCGCCCGGAAACTCCTTGCCCTCGGTGATCAGAGAGTGCGCACCGACGACGCAGTTTGCGCCGACCCTGGCGCCGTTGAGCACGGTGCTGCCGATGCCGATCAGCGAGCCGTCGCCGATCGTGCAGCCGTGCAGCATCACCTTGTGGCCGACGGTGACGTTGTCTCCCACGACCAGTTTCAGGCCGGGGTCGGTGTGCAGCACGCTGCCGTCCTGGATGTTGCTGCGCGCGCCGATCTCGATCCAGTCGTTGTCGCCGCGCAGCACGCAATTGAACCAGACGCTGGCCTCGGCGCCGAGGCGCACGCTGCCGATGACGGTGGCGTTGTCGGCGATGAAATGTCCGGAACCCTCGAAGACCGGCGCGCGGTCGCCCAGGGTGTAGATCACTTCGCCTTGCCCTGGGCCGCGACGGCGGCTGCCGCTTTCGCGATGGCTTCCGCGTCGCCGAGGAACTCGCGCGACAACGGCTTCAGGTCATCATCCAGTTCGTACGCAAGTGGCACACCGGTCGGGATGTTGAAGCCTACGATCTCGTCGTCCGAAACGCCGTCCAGCATCTTCACCAGTGCGCGGAGGCTGTTGCCGTGCGCGGCGATCAGCACGTCCTTGCCCGCGCGCAGATCCGGCGCGATAACGTCGTTCCAGCAGGGACGAACGCGGTCCAGCGTGATCTTCAGCGATTCCGTCGAGGGCAGGCCCTCGATGCCCGCGTAGCGCGGGTCGTGCGACGGGTGCCGCTCGTCGTCGAGCGTCAGTTCCGGCGGCGGAATGTCGTAGCTGCGGCGCCAGATCAGCACCTGCTCGTCGCCGAACTTCTCGGCGGTCTCGGCCTTGTTGAGCCCCTGCAGGGCGCCGTAGTGCCGCTCGTTCAGTCGCCAGTCGCGGACGACCGGGATCCACATGCGGTCCATCTCGTCCATGATCAGCCACAGGCTGCGGATCGCGCGTTTCAGCACCGACGTGTAGGCGATGTCGAATTCGTAGCCCAGCTCGGCGAGCAGTTTGCCGGCGTCCCGTGCCTCGCGGATACCTTTCTCGGTCAGGTCGACGTCGGTCCAGCCTGTGAACAGGTTCTTGAGATTCCAGTCGCTCTCGCCGTGCCTGCACAGTACGAGCTTGCCCGCCATAGTCACTCCGATTTTGATTTGTTCAGGAAGACAGAAGGTCGCGCAGTTCCTGCGCGGCGACGCTCAGGGTAGCAAAATCGATGTTGCCGCGTAGCTGCATTTCCTCGAGCATTCGCTTGAACCGCGCCACGCCCTCCGCATGGCGGTCCAGCCATTCCTGGATGCGCAGTTCCACGTCGCGCTTGCTCCGCGTTGCGAGCAACTTCGACGCGAGTTCCCGGCGGATCCGGTAGAACTCCTCGCGCAGGTTGCTGCGGGCCATGGCCTGCCAGCGTCCGTCCACCTGCAGGTCCTCGACGCTGGTGTGCAGCCAGTAGAGGCCCAACGTCTCGTTGAACGTCGAGTACACTCGCGCTGACTCGAGTACGTCCCGGTCGTACGTGGCGGCGAGATCCGCGATATCGAGCGCTGCGCGCGTCAGCAGCAACGACGACATGCGGTGCGCCAGTTTCTCCGGCACGCCCATCGCGAGATAGTCGTCCGCGGCATTCCGGTGCCGCTCCTTGGCTGCCGAGGAGATGATCGACCCGGTGCGCGTGTACATCGTGGTCATCCGGTCTTTGAGGCGCTCGACCATCGGCGTGATCCTGAGATCCTCGCCGTAGTGCGTGATGAGCCAGTACGAGATGTGCCGCAGCGTGCGGCTGACCTCGAACATCATCGACATTTGCGCGGAGGCCGGGATCTTGTAGTCCAGCGCCTCGATCGTCTCGAGCAGGTTGCCGGCGCGAATGAACTGGCGCGCGATCATGTAGGCGCGTGCGATCGTCACGACGTCGGCGCCGGTATCCGCCTGCATGCGCTTTACGAACGACGGGCCCATGCGATTGACGATCCCGTTCGCGACGAGGGTCGCGAGGATCTGGCGGCTCAGCCGGTGGCCGGGCAGCAGGTCCGCGTAGCGGCGGCGCAGGACCTGCGGAAAGTAACGTGGCGGATCGCCCTCGAGGAAGTCCTCCAGTGTGTCCTCTGACGCGATCAGCCCGTTGTACAGGTCGATCTTCGCGTAGCTCAGGATGACGGCCAGCTCGGGCCGCGTGAAGCCCTGTTTGCGCGAGCGGCGGTCGTCGATTTCCGCTTCTTCCGGCAGGTACTCGAGCGCGCGGTTCAACACGCCGGTGCGCTCAAGCTCCGCGATCAGGCGCGCCGTCTCGTCGATGCGCTCCACCGAGCGGACCTCGCTCATGCTGATCGCCTGGGTCTGCAGGTAGTTGTTGCGCAGGACGAGGTCGGCGACTTCGTCCGTCATCGACGCGAGCAGTTCATCGCGCTTCGGCCGCGTCAGGCCCTTCTGCTTCTCCGCGTCGCTCAGCAGGATCTTGATGTTCACTTCGCGGTCCGAGCTGTCGACGCCACCGGAGTTGTCGATGAAGTCCGTGTTGATGCGGCCGCCGTTCAGGCTGTACTCGATGCGCGCGAGCTGCGTCAGGCCGAGGTTGCCGCCTTCGCCGACCACCTTGCAGCGCAACGTGTTCGCGTTCACGCGGACCGCGTCGTTGCTGCGGTCGCCGACGTCGGAATGGCCCTCCGTACTGGCCTTGACGTACGTGCCGATGCCGCCGTTCCAGAGCAGGTCGACGTCCATGCGCAGGATGTGCCGGATCAGCTCGTCCGGCTGCATCGCGACCTCGTCGGTGTCCAGCATGCGCCGCGCTTCGACGCTCAGGCGAATCGTCTTGGCCTGCCGCGAGAACACGCCTCCGCCTTTCGAGATGAGCGCGTCGTTGTAGTCGTCCCAGCCCGAGCGCGGCCTGCGGAACAGGCGACGCCGCTCCTTGTAGCTTGCGGCCATGTCGGGGTCGGGGTCGAGGAAGATGTGCAGGTGATTGAACGCGGCGACCAGCCTGATCTTGCGCGACAGCAACAGGCCGTTGCCGAACACGTCGCCGCTCATGTCGCCGATGCCGACGACGGTGAACGGATCCTTCTGCGTGTTCAGGCCCTTCTCGCGGAAGTGCCGTTTTACCGCTTCCCAGCCGCCGCGCGCCGTGATGCCCATCTTCTTGTGGTCGTAGCCGGCCGAACCGCCGGAGGCGAACGCGTCGTCGAGCCAGAAGCCGAAATCCGCGGATATGCCGTTTGCGATGTCCGAGAACGTGGCGGTCCCCTTGTCGGCCGCGACGACGAGGTACGGGTCGTCGTGATCGCGGCGGACGACGCCTTCGGGCGTCACGACGGCGCCGTCGACGACGTTGTCAGTGATGTCGAGGAGGCTGCGAATGAACGTCTTGTAACACTCGACGCCGGCGGCCTGCCGTGCGTCACGATCGCCGGTCGGCAGGCGCTTGCAAAAGAAGCCGCCTTTTGCGCCCGTCGGCACGATTACCGTATTCTTGACGACCTGGGCCTTCATCAGGCCGAGCACCTCGGTGCGGAAATCCTCGCGCCGGTCGGACCAGCGCAGGCCGCCGCGGGCGATGTCGCCGCCGCGCAGGTGCACGCCTTCCACCTCCGGTGAGTACACGAAGATCTCGTAGAGCGGACGCGGCAACGGGGCCTCGCGAATCTTCCTCGGGTTGAGCTTCACCGAGATAGCCGGGCGCGGCTTGCCGTGCTCGTCGGCCAGGAAGTAGTTCGTGCGCAGCGTCGCGGCTACCGTGCCGGCGAACGCACTCAGGATTCGGTCTTCGTCCACGTTGCGCGCGCGCGCGACGGCGCGCGTGACCGCGGGCTTCAGTGCGCGCAGCTTGCGCTTGCGCGCGGATTCGGCAATGGACGGGTCAAACTGCAGCTCGAATTGCTGGACGATCAGCTTGACGAACTCGGCATGATTCACGAGCACGTCTTCCATGTAGGCCTGGCTGAACGGCAGCGCGAGCTGCAGAAGGTACTTCGTGTAGGTGCGCAGCAGCGCTACCTGGCGCCAGCCCAGGTCGGCGGCAATCACCAGCCGGTTCAGGCCGTCGTCTTCCAGTTCGCCCGCGAATGCTTGCATGAAGCATTCCTCGAAGCGCCGCGCCGATTGCGCGACGTCGAAGTCCGCGCCGCTCTCGTGCCGCAGGTGGAAGTCCTGGATCCAGAAGGCTTCGCCCGCGCCGAGCGTCAGTTCGTAGGGGCGCTCGGTGTACACGTTGACGCCCATGTTTTCGAGGATCGGCAATGCCTCGGACAGCGCCAGCGGCTGCCGGTCGCTGTAGATGATGAAGTGCATGTGCCCCGGCTCGCTGCCGTCGGGGCGGTACAGGTTGACGGACTTGCTGCGGCCGTCCTGCTGCATCGCATCGATGCGCTCGATATCGCTGCACGCGTCCGCGGGGCGGGTGTCTTCCTCGTAGCCGGCCGGGAATACGTTGCCGTACTGCTTGTACAGGCGGTGGCCTTCGTCCTGGCCGAATCGATCCTCCAACTCGTCGCGGAGGCGGTCCTGCCACGTGATGACGACCTCGGAAATCCGGTCCTCGATGTCGTGCACGCTGATGCGCGGACGTTCGCCCGGTGCCGTGCGGACGATGAAATGCACGCGCGCGAGGGGCGAGTCGAAGATCTCGACGTTCGACTCGATCGACGTCCCGTCGAATGCCTCCAGCAGTATCGACTCGACTTTCCGGCGCACCGCGGTCGTGTACTTTTCGCGCGGCACGTAGACGAGACAGGAATAGAAACGGCGGAACGTGTCGCGACGCACGAAGAATCGAACGCGCTGGCGCTCCTGGAGGTTCAGGATGCCCAGCGTCGTCCGTGCGAGGTCGGCCACGCTGCTCTGGAATAGCTCGTCGCGCGGGAACGTGTCGAGGATGTGCAGCAAAGCCTTGCCGCGATGGCCGGTGGGTTCGAAGTGGCTACGGTCGAGCACGCGCCGCACCTTGTGCCGCAGGAGCGGAATGTGGCGCGGGCTCTCGCTGTACGCCGCGGACGTAAACAGCCCGATGAAGCGGTGCTCGCCCACGTTGCGGCCCTTGCGATCAAAGATCTTCACGCCGACGTAGTCGAGGTAGGCGACACGATGCACCGTGGACCGCGAGTTCGCCTTGGTGATGATCAGGAGGTCCTTGCTGCGCGTCAGCCGTTCCATTTCCGGCGTCAGCTCGATGGACTTGCCGCCGCGTTCGTCGTGCGACAGCAGGCCGAGGCCGCTGCCGGGCACGGAGTTCAGGAAAACCTTGTTGCCGCGCCGCGCGAGCCGGTACTCCCGGTAGCCGAGGAACGTGAACCGGTCTTCGGCCATCCAGTCGAGCAGCGCGCGAGACTCGTCGCGCGTCGCGTCGTCGACCGGCGCCGCGGTCGTCAGGATGCTGTCGCGCGCCTCCGTCATGCGCTGACGCATCGCGTCCCAGTCGCGGACGGCAGCGCGCACGTCCGCGAGGACGCGCTGAATTTCCTGTTCGAGTATGCGCAGTTGTTGCGGGCTGCTCTCGCGGTCGATCACGACACGCATGTAGGACTCGGACAGGCCCTTTTCGTCACCGCGATCCAGTACTGACAACAGCCGGCCACGCTTGTCGCGTTCGACGCGCACGACCGGGTGGACGGTGATCTGGATCGCGAGATTCTGGCGCGTGATCGCGCCGGCGACAGAGTCGACGAGGAACGGCATGTCGTCGTTTACGATCTCGATGATCGTGAACTTCGACGAATAGCCGTGCCCGGCTTCGGTCGGATTGAAAATCCTGAGCTTTGCTTCGCCCTGCTTGCGGACGGCGCCCAGCGCGAGATGATCCAGCGCAATCCGGGCCATGACCGCCTCGGATCGCCCCTGGAGGTCCTCGATCGGGACGTCCCGGAAGTATTGCCGCAGGAATCGTTCGACCTGGGGGCGGCTCTTGAGGGTCGGGGAGGGAATTCGCGCGGCGACGATGGCCTCGATGATGCGCTGCCTGGCATCGCTTTCGCGGCGTAGTGCTTTCGATGTCACTTGAGCTGGCTCCGGCCGGGACGACGGCGGGCGGGATTATACAGTAATGTCAGGTGAAACCATCAGCGTGTCACGGTGACGTCATCCGGCAACCGGCACCGGTTTCAGAGATCGCGGACCTTTTCGAGCAGGCGGTCCATGACCGCGTTGAAACCGGCCACTTCGTCGTCACTGAGGCCCTCGAGCAGCTCCCGCTCGAACGCGAGCGCGAGCGCGGCAACGCCGTCGTGCACCTCGCGGCCCTTCTCGGACAGGTTCAGGATGGACCGTCGGCGGTCAGCGTCGGCGAACTGCCGGTCGATGCGCCCGGCCTTGATCAGCTTGCTGACCGCGCGGCTCACGGCCACCTTGTCGAGGAACGTCTGCTCGGCGACCTCGACGGCGGACAGGCCCGGGTGGCGGCCGAGGATGGCGATGACCCGCCATTCCGGGATCGAGAGGCCGAATTGCTTGTCGTATGCCCGGGCGACCGTCTGGCTGACCGTGCTCGACAAGCGCGCGAGCCGGTAGGGCATGAAGTTGTCAAGAATGAGTTCGTCGGTCATGGCGGATTCGTCCGGGGGCACGCTCGCTTGCGCCCAGTGTCAACAGTAACGACTGTTACCGGTTCGTTCAACTGTCAGGCGAGGTGCGGGCGGGCCAGGTATTCGTGCGACTGCATCTCGATCAGCCGGCTGGCCGTGCGCTCGAATTCGAAGGCCAGGCGCTCGCCGCCGTACAGCGCGTCGACCGCGACGGCGGCCGACAGGATCAGCTTGACGTTCCGGTCGTAGAATTCGTCGACCAGGGCGATGAAACGCCGCGCGGCGTCCTCGTTCGTCGCGTCGAAGCGGGGCACGCCGGACACGATCACCGTCGGGAACCAGCGGGCGACCTCGATGTAGTCCGCCTGGCTGCGCGGGCCGTCGCAGATCGCGTCGAAATCGAACCAGGCGATACCCTTCGCGCAGCGCCGTGCGTTGATCGGCCGGCCATTGACCGTCAGCGTTGCGTCGTTGCGCACGTGGCTGGAGGCGGACTCGTCGAACAGGTGAGTCAGCGCGCCGGCCGCGGCGTCGTCCGCCGGGGCCAGGTAGGTGCCCGCCTGCTCGAGCAGGCGCAGCCGGAAGTCCGTGCCGCCGGCGAGTTCGACGACGTCGGTGTGCGCCTTCAGCAGTTCGATGGCCGGCAGGAAGCGCGCGCGTTGCAAGCCGTCGCGGTACAGGTCGTCGGGGTGCGCGTTGGACGTCGCCACCAGCGTGACGCCTGCGTCGAACAGGCCGCGCAGGAAACGGCCGAGGATCATGGCGTCGCCGATGTCGCTCACGTAGAACTCGTCGAAGCAGAGGACACGCGCTTCACTGGCGATGTCGGCGGCGACCCGCCCGAGTGGGTCCGGGACATCGCCGAGAGCGGCGAGCCGCGCGTGCACGTCCGCCATCATACGGTGGAAGTGGCTGCGCCGTTTCGCCTCGACGTCGAGGTTTTCGAACAACAGGTCCATCAGGAAGGTCTTGCCGCGACCCACGCCGCCCCAGAGGTACAGGCCGCGGACGGGTTGCGGCGTGCCGCCGAACAGGCGCGACCACCAGCCGCCCGACGGCCGTTCGCCCGCTTCGAGCGCGTGCTGCAGCGCCTCGAGCCGGTCGATCATCGCCGCCTGCGCAGGGTCGCGAACATGCCCCGGCTGGCCGACGCTTTTCTCCCACGCTGCTCGAATCTGCAATGCCTCTCCGGGAATACGGTTGCGTCGACACCGACGCGTGGCAAGATTACCTCAGATGGCGCACTGAGGCCGCATCGCGGAATTCGAGGGGGACGACATGGGCGACAGCAGCGAACGCGAATCGATGGAGTTCGACGTCGTCATCGTCGGCGGCGGTCCGGCGGGCCTCGCGGCCGCGTGCCGGCTCCTCCAGCTAAATGCCGCGTTGTCGGTCGCGGTTGTCGAGAAGGGTGCCGAGATCGGCGCCCACATCCTGTCGGGCAACTGCTTCGAGCCTCGTGCGCTCGACGAACTGTTCCCGGACTGGAAGGAGCGTGGCGCACCCCTCGACACGCCGGTCACCGGCGACGACGTGCATTTCCTGGCGGGCGAACGGAAGGGCCTGCGTGTCCCGGGCCTGTTCGTGCCGAAGCCGATGCGCAATCACGGCAACTACATCATCAGCCTGGGGCGCCTCTGCCAGTGGCTCGCCGAACAGGCGGAGGCCCTCGGCGCGAACGTGTTCCCGGGCTTCGCGGCGTCGGAGGTGCTGTACGACGGCGACGGGCGGGTGACCGGCGTCGCGACCAGCGACATGGGCGTCGGCAAGGACGGAGAGCGCAAGCCGTCGTACGAGCCCGGCTACGAGCTCTGCGGCAAGTACACGATCTTTGCCGAAGGCTGTCGCGGCAACCTCGGCGAGCAGCTGATGCAGCGCTACGACCTGCGCGCGGATGCCGACCCGCAGCATTACGGCATCGGGCTCAAGGAGGTCTGGGAGATCGACCCGGCGCGGCACCGGCCGGGCCACGTCGTGCACACCGCCGGCTGGCCGCTCGACAACCACACCGAGGGCGGCGGCTTCCTGTACCACGCGGCGGGGAACCAGGTGTTCCTCGGTTTCATCGTGGCACTCAACTACCGCAATCCGTACCTGCGTCCGTTCGAGGAGTTCCAGCGCTGGAAGCAGCACCCGGTGATCCGCGAGACCCTGGAGGGCGGCAAGCGCATCGCCTACGGCGCTCGCGCCGTGAACAAGGGTGGCCTGCAGTCGCTGCCGAAGTTGTCGTTCCCCGGCGGCCTGCTCGTCGGCTGCGATGCCGGGTTCCTCAACAACGTCAAGATCAAGGGCGCGCACACGGCGATCAAGACCGGTGCGCTGGCGGCCGAGGCCGTGCACGAGGCCCTCGCGGGCGGCGATGCGGGGCAGGGCGACCTGGCGGGTTATGGCGAGCGGGTCCGGGGCTCCTGGGTGCACGAGGAGCTGCACCGCGGCCGCAATTTCACGCCGGCCCTCCACCGGCTCGGTACGTTCTTCGGGGCGGCCTTTACCTGGATCGACCAGAATCTCGCCGGCGGGAGGCTGCCGTTCACCTGGCACAACCGGCAGCCGGACCATGCCGCGCTCGACCTGGCGTCGGCGGCGCAGCCGATCGACTACCCGAAGCCGGACGGCGTCATCAGCTTCGACCGGCTCTCATCGGTCTTCCTGTCGAGCACGAACCACGAGGAAGACCAGCCTTCGCACCTGAAGCTGAAGGACCCGGCGGTGCCGATCGCGGAGAACCTGCCGAAGTTCGACGAGCCGGCACAGCGCTACTGCCCGGCCGGCGTGTATGAAGTCGTGGAGGAAAACGGCGCGAAGCAGTTCCGCATCAATGCGGCGAACTGCGTGCACTGCAAGACCTGCGACATCAAGGACCCGGCGCAGAACATCGTCTGGACCGTGCCGGAGGGCGGCGGCGGCCCGAACTACTCGGGGATGTAGTCGCCACTCACTTCGGCTGCATCCGGATCGCGCCGTCCACGCGGATCGTTTCGCCGTTGACGTAGGCGTTCTCGTAGATGAACGCGACGGTGGCGGCGTACTCGGCCGGCTGGCCGAGCCGTTGCGGGTACGGGACCTGCTTCGCGAGCGAAGCCTGCACCTCGTCCGGCATGCCGGCCATCATCGGCGTCAGGAAAATGCCCGGCGCGATCGTGTTCACGCGGATGCCGAACTGCGCGAACTCCCGGGCAAGCGGCAGCATCATGCCGACGACGCCGCCCTTGGACGCGGAATAGGCGGCCTGGCCGATCTGGCCTTCGAACGCCGCGATCGACGCCGTGCTGACGACCACGCCGCGGTCGCCGTTGCCGTCCGGGTCGTTGTGCTGCATGACCGCCGCGGATTCCTTGGTCACGTTGAACGTGCCGACCAGGTTGATCTGGATGACCCGGTTGAACTTCTCGGTCGGCCACGGCCCCTCGCGGCCGAGCGTGCGGCCGGCCGTCGCGATACCGGCGCAGTTCACGGCCAGCGAAATGCCGCCCATGGCGTCCGCCGCCTGCGCGATGGCGTCGCGCACGACGGATTCGTCGGCAACGTCGCAGCGCACGTAGCTTGCCCGTTCGCCGAGTTTCGCCGCGCTGGCGCTTCCCTGGTCGTCGTTGATGTCGAGCAACGTTACCCGACCGCCGGCGTCGATGACGCGTTGAGCGGTGGCGAATCCGAGACCCGATGCGCCGCCGGTGACGACGGCCCTGGCTTTTCCGAGATCCATGCTGCTCTCCTGTCAGAGTGTTTCGACGGCGATCGCGACGGCTTCGCCGCCGCCGATGCACAGCGACGCGATGCCGCGCTTCAGCTTGCGCGCGCGCAGTGCGTGCACGAGTGTCGTCGCGATGCGCGCGCCGGTGGCGCCGATCGGGTGCCCTAACGCGCACGCGCCGCCGAAGACGTTCACTTTTTCATGGTCGATGCCGAGGTCGTGCATCGCGGCCATGGTGACCACCGCGAAGGCCTCGTTGATTTCGTAGAGGTCCACGTCGTCCGGGCTCCAGCCGAGCCGTTCGTGCAGCCGCGCGATCGCCGAGACCGGCGCCGTCGTGAACCAGGCCGGTTCGTGCGCAAAGCTCGAGTGGCCGACGATGCGCGCCAGCGGCGTGACGCCGCGGCGGTCCGCCTCCGCGGCTGTCATCAGTACCGTCGCGGCCGCGCCGTCGGAGATCGACGAGGAACTCGCGGCGGTCACGGTGCCGTCCGCGCCGAACGCGGGCCTCAGGGTCGGGATCTTGTCGACGTTGACGGTGTGCGGCGTCTCGTCGGCGGCGACGACGGTCTCGCCTTTGCGCGTCCTGACCGTGACCGGCGTGAGCTCGGCGTCGAACGTGCCGTCGGCCGCAGCGCCCTGGGCGCGCAACACGGACACGATCGCGAAGCCGTCCTGTTTCTCCCGCGTGAAGCCGTACTTGCCCGCGGTCCGCTCGGCGAAATGGCCCATCATCAGGCCCTCGTACGGGTCCTGCAGGCCGTCGTAGAACATGTGGTCGAGCGCCTCCTGGTGGCCCATGCGGTAGCCGGCACGCGCCTTCGGCAGCAGGTAGGGGGCATTGCTCATCGACTCCAGGCCGCCGGCCACGACGATCGAGGCGCTGCCGGCGCGCAGCAGGTCATGGCCCAGCATCATGGCCTGCATGCCGCTGCCGCACATCTTGTTCACGGTGGTGCAGGGCACGCCGACCGGCAGTGTGCCGCCGAGCGCGGCCTGGCGCGCCGGCGCCTGTCCGAGGCCGGCCGCCAGTACACAGCCCATCAGTACCTGGTCGACGTCGCCGGGATCGATGCCGGTGTCGCCGACCGCTGCGGCAATGGCGGCGGCGCCCAGCTCGGTGGCGCTGGCGGCCGCGAGCGCGCCCTGGAATGCACCGATCGGCGTGCGGCGCGCAGCCGCAATGACGATTTCGTCACTGCTCATGGTGTTCTCCGTTCGCCCGTGCGGGCGGAATCAGGGGGCGCTACTTTCCAAGAATCGCCGCGGATTCGCAACCGCCGCCAGGGGACACCGCTGGACATCCCGGTGCACGGGTCAGCCCTCGGCGGCCGGCTCGCTGCGGTCCTCGCCGACGGCGGCCGCCACCCGTTCGCGGGCAGCCTCGGCGAGGGCGCGGTGGTCCGTGAACAACGGGTCGTCCGCGCCGATCGGCGGGAGGATCTCGATCTCGATGCGGCACGGCCGCGGCAGGATGCGACCGGCCGGCAGCATCTGGCGTGTGCCGCGTATCGCCACCGGCACGACGGCCATGCCGCCGCGCGTCGCGGCGACGAATGCGCCGGGGCGAAAGCGCGCGACGCCGGGCTCCGCCGTGAACGTGCCCTCGGGAAAGAATGCGAGCGATTGCCCGTCGCGCGCCGCCTTGACGATCTTGCGGGCATCCCTCGCGCTGCCGGCAGCCGTGAATCGCTCCACGAACTGCGAACCGCCGCGCCGCAGCAGGAAATGGATGATCGGGATGCTCCGCATCTCGCCCTTGATGACGAACGAGAATCGCGAGGGGAGGTAGCCGTTGAGCAACGGCCCGTCGACGTAGCTCGCGTGGTTTGCCACGACGACGGAGTGACCGTCGGGCAGGTGCTCGCGGCCGGTTACGCGCACCCGTATACCCGTGAGAACGAACACGGCGCGGCTCGCGGCGGTGACGATGCGTTCGCGGTTGCCGCCACCCGGCACAATTGTGACGAGGATCAGCGCCACGAAGCCGCACAAGAGGAATACTGCCCAGGCGCAGAGTCCCCAGGTGGCCTGGAGCAGTCGTGTGACGTGTTTCACGTTATGTTAATGGCCTGGCCAATCTGTGACAGCGGTCACGCCCGCCGCGAGGTGACGCAATCATACTTAAAATCCTGAAAAATCTGCGAGTTCGGCCTTGCCGCCGGCCGCGCCGGCACGATGGACCGTGCCCCGATGCAAATGGAAACTATGGCCAGCAGCAACTCTAACAACCAGGACCCGATGCTTGTCGGCCGCTCCGAGCAGCTCGTGGACCGATTCCTGGACGCCATCTGGATGGAACGCGGGCTGTCGCAGAACACGCTCGGCGCCTACCGGGCCGATCTGATGACGCTCGGCCGCCGGCTGTCGAAGCGGAACAAGTCCATCGACAAGGCGAACAAGGCGGATCTCCTGGCCTTCATCGCGCAGCGCGTCGAGGACGGGGCCAAGCCGCGTTCGACCGCGCGCCAGCTGTCCAGCTTCCGCCGATTCTTCCGCTACATCATGCGTGAGGGCTTGCGCGACTCGGACCCCACGGCCGACATCGAGATGCCGCGCATCGGCCGCTCGCTGCCGAAGACGCTGACCGAAGAAGAGGTCGACGCGCTGTTGCATGCGCCGAACACCGACGAGCCGCTGGGCCACCGCGACCGGGCCATGCTGGAGCTGCTGTACGCCACCGGACTGCGCGTCTCCGAGCTGATCAACCTCAAGCAGTCCCAGGTGAATTTCAACCAGGGCGTCCTGCGCATCGTCGGCAAGGGCGATCGCGAGCGCCTGATCCCGCTGGGCGACGAGGCCCAGCGCTGGCTTCGCGATTTCATCGACGGTCCGCGCATGGAGATCCTGCTCGAGCGCCAGACGGAATACCTGTTTCCCACCCGCCGCGGCGACCGGATGACGCGCCAGGCGTTCTGGCACATCATCAAGCGCTATGCGGACAAGGCCGGCATCGAGAAGAAACTGTCGCCGCACAGCCTGCGGCACGCCTTCGCCACGCACCTGCTGAACCACGGCGCGGACCTGCGCGTGGTCCAGTTGCTGCTCGGTCACAGCGACCTGTCGACGACGCAGATCTACACGCATGTCGCCCGCGAACGGCTGAAGGACCTGCACGGCGAGCATCATCCGCGCGGCTGAATGCCCGCCGGCGTGAAACAAATCAGCGAGTAGCCGGGTCCTGGTTCGGAGACATTTGCTAAACTGGCGCACCCGCCTGGAAGGTCACCGGATGAATCTCGTGCACAAGCCAATCCTCACCCTCATTGCCGCCGTTTTCGCGATGGCAGCCGTGCCGGCCGCTGCGGCCGATCTGCCGCCGGTGCCGGACGAGGTGCGCGAGCGCATCGCCGCCGAGTTCGACATCATCGAGCCCGCGGACGTCTATGCGAGTCCCATCGACGGTTGGTACATGGTGCGGAAGAGTTCGATCATCGCCTACGTGTCGGGCGATGCGCGCTACCTGCTGCAGGGCGACCTGATCGACCTCGACGCCGGCGTGAACCTGACCGCGCTGGCCCGGGACGCGTCCCGGCGCGAGCTGTTGGCGTCGCTCGGCGATGACCAGGTCATTTCGTTCGCGCCGGAGCACATCAAACACAGCGTCACCGTCTTCACGGACGTCGGCTGCACGTTCTGCCGCCGACTGCATGCCCAGATCGACGACTACCTCGCCCAGGGCATCGAGGTACGTTACGTCCTGTACCCGCGCAATGGTCCGGCCTCGCCGGACTGGGCGGAGTCGGAGCGCGTCTGGTGCGCCAAGGATCGCGGCGCGGCGCTGACGGCGGCCAAGCTGGACAAGCCGTTCGAGACGACTCAGTGCGACGCGTCGGTCATCCAGTCGAACTACCTGCTCGGACGCGACGTGGGCCTGACGGGGACGCCGGCCATCGTGCTCGAAGACGGCTCGCTGATCGCCGGTTACGTTCCTGCCGACGCGCTCGCGGAGACGCTGGAGAAGTCGGAGCCGCAGGCGGCGGCAAAGCCCGAGTAGGCGCGGCGCGGCTAGAGCCGGGCGCGCCGCAGTTCGTGGATGTGCACGCCGTTGTTCGCGCCGCGGTCTTCCAGGTACATTTTCAGCGCATAACGGCCGCTCTGGAACGCGAGTTCGTCCCACGGAATCTCGTCCGCCGCGAACAGCTGTGATTCGAGGCTTTCCTCGCCGGCCCCGTAGCCGCCGACCAGCCGGCCGGTGAAGAACACGTGCACCTGGCCGGCATCCACCACGTCGATAGACGCGAACAGGTGGCCGATCTCGATCTCGGCGAGGGCTTCCTCGCGCGTTTCGCGGGCGGCTCCGGCGGCCAGCGACTCACCCAGCTCGAGAAAGCCCGCCGGCACGGTCCAGTAGCCGTAGCGCGGCTCGATCGCCCGCCGGCACAGCAGGATCTTGCCGTCGCGCTCCGCGACGCAGCCGACGACCACCTTCGGATTGCTGTAGTGCACGGTGTCACAGCGCTGACAGACCCAGCGCTCGCGGTTGTCGCCCTCCGGCACCTCGCGCGCGACTTCCGCGCCACAGACCGGGCAGTATTTCATCGCTGGCAGCATGCTGTCCTTGTGATGTTGGTACCGGGAGGGGGACTTGAACCCCCAAGGTGTTACCACCGGTGGATTTTGAGTCCACTGCGTCTACCAATTCCGCCATCCCGGCGCGGCCGTGTCGGGGCGGCCGCGAAGGGGCCACCGCCGATGGGGCGCCAAGTATATTCGGGACGGTCGCGACCCGCCATAGCCGGCACCGTCTGCTGCGACGCTTTTTCGGGGCCTGGCATCTAAGGTAACGGATATGGGCAAGTTCGCGGATATCAGCATCGACGATGCGATCGTGAAGCGTGCCGCCCGCGGCGATGTGCGCGCACACGAGATCATCTACCGGTCGTATGCCTCGGCCGTGTACTCCCTGTGCCTGCGCTTCACGAAAGTGCCGGCGCACGCGGAGGACCTGACGCAGGAGACCTTCATCGAGGTCATGCGTTCGATCGCGAAGTTTCGCGGAGAAGCGGCGCTCGGGAGCTGGATCCGGCGGATCGCGGTGACGAAATCGCTGATGTTCCTGCGCTCGGCCTGGACGGCGCGGAGTCAGTCTCTCGCCGAGGGCTGGGACGAGGTGACGCCGGGGGACAACCTGAGCCATGGCGTCTCGCGACACCCGGACGACGCGATGGACCTGGATGCGGCGCTCGCAAGCCTGCCCGACGTGAGCAGGGCCGTCGTCTGGCTGCACGACGTCGAGGGATTCACGCACAAGGAAATCGCCGAGGTCATGGGCAAGACGGAAAGTTTTTCGAAGTCGCAGTTGTCGCGAGCCTACCAGCGCCTGAAGCCGCTGCTCGCGAGTGACAGTGACTCGATGGACGGGGCCGGCGCGGCGGTACGGAGTGTTTGATCAATGACCGACACGAGAAAGGACGACGAGAGGGACGACGAGATGATCTTTGGGCTGACAGCGGACGAACGCAGGACATTGCTGGCGGGGCTCGACGCACTGCCGGACACGATGCCGCCGCGTGCCGTCTGGAATCGGATTCGCGAACAGGGCGAAGCCGAGGGACTGCTCCGGGATCCGCGCGCGAAGTCGCGCAACGGCTGGCTCGATGGCGCCGGGCTCGCAGCCGCCGCGGCGCTGGTCGCGGTCATCGTGGCGAAAGCGCCGGATGAAACCACGTTCCCGACCGTGCCGCCCGCCGATGTGGCCGACAACGCGGTGGCCGGCAGCACGTTGAGGGCACTCATGGTCGAGTCGCGACAGCTCGAGGACGACCTGCGTGCATTGCCGGAAGGGCCGCGCGTCGTCCGTGCCGGAACCCGGGCCACGATCCTCGAACTCGAGGATCGAATCGCGGCCATCGATTACCAACTGAGCGATCCGACGTTGCGGATGTCGGACGCGGACCGGGAGGTCTTCTGGCGCGAGCGCGTCAGGCTGATGAAGTTGCTGGTTCGACTGCGTTATGCGCAGACGCAGCGAGCCGTCTATTGAATGAAGGAGTGAGCACGAAATGAAAGTCTGGACCCGAATCATGCCGGCGGTGCCGGTGGCGGCAGCCCTGCTGTTCGCCGGGCCGGCCACTGCGCAACAGGAACGCGTGGTCGCGAGCGAGGAGTTCATCGAACTCGAGGATGCCGAGTTTGCGGAGAAGATGCGCATGGCGGAGGAACGCCTCGCCGAAGCGGCGCGCCAGGTTGCCGAGCTGAGTGCGAGTCGGCTCGACAACTACGGTGGCAGCCAGCGGTTCGAGTTCCAGTTCTCGGACCGTCCGCGCCTCGGCGTGAACATCGAAACGCTCGGCGACGACGGTCCCGTCGAGGGCGTGAGTATTGTCAGCGTGACGCCGGGCAGCGCGGCTGCCGACGCCGGGCTGCGTGCCGGTGACGTGCTCACCGCGGTCAATGGCGAGTCGCTTGCTGCGGGCTCGATGAAGGCGGCCAATACGCGCCTGCTCGACTTCATGCGTGGCGTGGAAGAAGGCGACAAGCTGAAGATCGAATACCTGCGCCAGGGCAAGGCGGCCTCGGTTGATGTCGAGCCCCGCCGCATGGAGAACAACGTGTTCGTGTGGGCGCCGGAGGGCAAGAACTTCACGATGCCGCACATGCCGGAGGTTGCGCCGGCCCCGGTCGTCGTCGAGCGTTTCCGGCACGCATTCGGCGGCTGGCACAGCACCTGGGGCGACATGGAGGTCGTGGAACTCTCCGAGGGTCTCGGCCGCTATTTCGGTACGGACGAGGGCCTGCTGGTCGTCAGCGCGCCGAAATCCAATGCCTTCAAGCTCGAGGACGGCGACGTCATCCAGAGCATCGACGGCCGCAAGCCGACGTCCGTTGATCACTGCATGCGGATCCTGAGCTCCTACCAGCCCGGCGAGTCGCTCGAGCTCGCGGTCATGCGCAACAAGCGTCGGGAGACGCTGAGCGTGACGATTCCGGACACGCGGACGGGGCGGCTCGCCACGCCGCAGGCGCGCATGGCTGCTACCATGCGCGCCCATGCAGCTCAGTGACTACGACTACGAACTCCCCGAACGCCTGATTGCGCGCGCGCCGTTGCCGGCACGGCGCGGCAGCCGGCTGCTCCAGGTCGGCGATGGACTCCGGGATCGCCACTTCGCCGAGCTGCCGGCCTTACTGCGCCCCGGGGACCTGCTGGTCTTCAATGACACCCGGGTGATCCCGGCCCGACTGCACGGCCACAAGAGTACCGGCGGTCGGATCGAGGTCCTGGTCGAGCGCGTGCAGACCCCGACCGCCGTGCTGGCGCACGTGCGTGCGAGCAAGACGCTGCGTACGGGTGGCGTGATTCGATTCGCCGGCGGTTTCGAGGCGCGGGTCGGCGAGCGCTTCGACGACCTGTGGCAGCTCACTTTTGATCGCGACATCGACGACGTGCTCGAGGCCCACGGCGAGGTGCCGCTGCCGCCGTATCTCGAACGCGACCCGGTCGACGAGGATCGCGAGCGCTACCAGACCGTCTACGCGCGCGAGCCGGGCGCCGTCGCCGCGCCGACCGCCGGCCTGCATTTCGACGAGCGAATGCTGGAGGAAACCCGGGCGATGGGCGTGCGCCACACGTTCGTGACGCTGCACGTCGGTGCCGGCACGTTTCAAAACCTGCGGCACGAACAGATCGAGGCGAATCGCCTGCACCGCGAGCGCGTGCGCGTCGACGCGGATTGCTGCGAACGCGTGCGGGCGACGCGCGATGCGGGTGGGCGCGTGATCTGCGTAGGCACGACCGCCGTCCGTTCACTCGAGGCCGCTTCCGCAGGCGGTACGCTGGTGCCGTTTACCGGTGAGACGGACCTCTTCATACTGCCGGGTTATCGCTTCCGGTCGGTCGACGCGATGATCACGAACTTCCACCTGCCGCGGTCCTCGCTGCTGCTGCTCGTTGCCGCCTTCGCGGGCCGCGAGCGCATCATGGCGGCCTATCGCCACGCCGTGGGTTCCGGGTACCGGTTCTTCAGCTACGGCGACAGCATGTTCGTGGAGCCGGCGCCGTGAAGTTTTCCGTCTCGCACCGGGACGGCGCCTCGCGGCGCGGCCGGCTGGAATTTCGCCGTGGCGTCGTCGAGACGCCTGCCTTCATGCCGGTCGGCACCTACGGCACGGTCAAGAGCGTGACGCCCGAGGAGGTGGCCGCCGACGGCGCGCAGATCATCCTCGGCAACACGTTCCACCTGATGCTGCGGCCGGGCGAAGCGGTGGTCCGCGCGCACGGTGGACTGCACGAATTCATGAACTGGCCCGGCCCGATACTCACGGACTCCGGCGGCTTCCAGGTCTTCTCGCTGGCCGGCATGCGCAAGCTGTCGGAGGAGGGCGTGCGCTTCCAGTCGCCGGTCAATGGCGATCCCGTGTTGCTGACGCCGGAGCGGTCGATGGACGTGCAGCACGCGTTGAATTCCGACGTCACGATGATCTTCGACGAGTGCACGCCGTACCCGGCAACGGAGCGGGAGGCCCGCGACTCGATGGCCTTGTCGCTGCGCTGGGCGCGGCGTTCCCGCGATCGCTTCGACGCGTTGAAACGTGACGAGCCGGAGCGCGGCGAAGCGCTGTTCGGCATCGTGCAGGGCGGCATCTACGATGACCTGCGCGCCGAATCGCTCGACGGCCTGGCCGCCATCGGTTTCGACGGTTACGCCATCGGCGGCCTCGCCGTCGGTGAACCGGAGGACGAACGCAATGGCGTGCTCGACTTCCTGGCGTCGCGCATGCCCGACGACGCGCCGCGCTACCTGATGGGTGTCGGCCTGCCGGTCGACATCGTGGAAGCAGTCAGCCGCGGCGTGGACATGTTCGACTGCGTGATCCCGACCCGGCACGCCCGCAACGGACAGCTGTTTACATCCCGCGGCACCGTGAAATTCCGGCACGCGCGCTACGCCGACGACACGTCACCGCCGGACCCCGATTGCGGCTGCTACACGTGCAGCCACTACAGCCTGGCGTACCTGCGGCACCTGGAGAAGTGCGGCGAGATCCTTGGCCCGCGTCTCGCGACGATCCATAATCTTTATTATTATCAGCAACTTATGGTTAAACTACGGGCGGCTATCGAGGCCGGGCGGCTCGCGGCTCTGGCGCGGGAGCTGCGGGCCGTGTTCGCCGATTGACCGCCGCGACTTGTGATTCGGTGGCGCGCCCATAGGTCGATGGCCCTGTGCCATAATACCGCGCTCGATTTCGGGGCCGGCGGCCGTCGAGGTAAGCAAGCGTACCGCGCGGGCCGCCGCAAACTACTCACTCAGACGTTCGGATTCTCCCATGGAATTTTTCATCAGCAATGCCTATGCGCAAGGCGCGCAACAGGGCAGCCCGCTCGGCATGCTCGTGCCGATGGTCATCATCTTCGCCGCGTTCTACTTCCTGCTCATTCGCCCGCAGAACAAGAAGCAGAAGGCACACGCGGCTCTGGTGGCAGGGCTCAACGTCGGTGACGAGGTCATGACTGCCGGGGGCATCCTGGGCAAAGTCACGAACGTGTCCGAGCACTATGCCGCGATCGAGATTGCGGATGGCACCGTCATCAAGGTGCAGAAGACGAGCGTGTCGCAGGTCGTGCCAAAGGGCACCGTTGACGCCGCCTGATCCGCAACCGGTTGCCGCAATGAACAAGTATCCCGTCTGGCTGAACCTGCTCGTTCTCACCATCCTCGTTGCCGGCATCGTCTTCGCACTGCCGAACGTGTACGGGTCTGCGCCCGCTGTGCAGGTCGCGGCGCCGAACGACGGCGTCGTCTCGGAATCGCAGTTGCAGGAATTCGTTCGGATCGTCGGCAATGCCGGCGTCGAGCCGGAAGCGGCGTACGTGAAGGACGGTCGCGCCGTGTTGCGCTTTCACAACCTCAACGAGCAGACGGTTGCGAACGGCGCGCTGCGGCAGACCTACGAGCGCCGGTTCGGCATTGCGCAGACGCTGGCGCCGCGGCTGCCGGCCTGGGTCCGGGGCCTCGGCCTCGAGCCGATGAGCCTGGGCCTCGACTTGCGTGGCGGCGTCTACGTGCTGCTCGAAGTCGACATGGACAGTGCCGTTTCCAAGCGCCTGGAGGCCTATGACGAGGATCTCGACGAGCGCCTCCGCGGCGCCGGCATCCGGCACCGCATCGACCTCGAGAACCGCAGCCTGACCATTCGACTGGCCTCCGTGGACGACGTCGAGGCGGCCCGCGACGTGATCCGGCAGGCGGATGCCGACCTGATCATCACGGACGGCGCCGATGGCCGCTCGCTGCGCGTGCGCATGACGGAGGCACAGATCAGGGAGCGCGAGAATCTTGCGATCGAACAGAACATCACGACGCTGCGCAATCGCGTGAACGAGCTCGGTGTTTCCGAACCGATCGTGCAGCGCCAGGGCGCGGACCGCATCGTCGTCCAGCTCCCGGGCGTGCAGGACCCGACCGAACTCGACAAGATTCTCACCGCGACGGCGACGCTCGAATTCCGGCTCGTCGACCTCACGGGCGACGAACCGGGATCGCGCCGCTACCCGGGCCGCGACGGCGAGGCGTCCCAGGTTCTCAAGCGGAGGATCGTTGCGTCGGGCGACCAGATCGTCAACGCGGGCGCGGGTTTCAGCCAGGGGCAGCCGGTCGTCAACATCCAGCTCGATGCCGCCGGCGGCGAGAGCATGCTGGAAACCACGCAGAACAACCTGCAGAAACCAATGTCGACGGTCTTCATCGAGACCCACCGTGAAACCGTGACGCGTAACGGCGTCGAGGAGGTCCGGCAGGTCAAGACCGAGGAGATCATCAACACGGCGACGATTCGCAGCGTGTTCAAGAACAACTTCCAGATCTCCGGTATCAGCCAGGCCGAGGCACACGACCTCGCGCTGTTGCTTCGCGCCGGCGCACTTGCGGCACCGGTGTACAAGGTGGACGAACGCACGATCGGCCCGACGCTCGGCCAGGAGAACATCGACCGCGGCTTCAAGGCGATCACGATCGGCTTTCTCGCGGTCATCGTGTTCACCGCGCTCTACTACCGCTGGTTCGGCGTTATCGCGAGCATTGCTTTGTTTTCAAACCTGGTGTTCATTGTCGCGCTGCTGTCATTGCTGCAGGCATCGCTGACCCTGCCGGGCATTGCCGGCATCGTCCTCACGGTCGGCATGGCGGTCGATGCAAACGTCCTCATCTTCGAGCGAATACGCGAGGAGCTCGTGGCGGGCGTGACGCCGCAGTTGGCGATCAACTCCGGCTACGAAAAGGCGCTGTCGTCCATCGCGGACGCCAACATCACCACGCTGATCGCGGCGATCGTTCTCTTTGCGTTCGGCACAGGGCCGGTGAAGGGGTTCGCCATCACGCTGTCACTGGGCATCATCACGTCGATGTTCACCGCGATCGTGGGCACGCGCACCATCGTCAACCTCGTGTTCGGCGGTCGCCGTCTCGAGAAACTGCCGGTCTGAAGGAAGAGACATGCGCCTCATCAAGGACAAGACCAGTATCGATTTCCTCGGTGCGAAGCGCCGCAAGGTGGCGGTCGGCCTCTCGCTGCTGCTGATCCTGCTGTCGGTTGCCTCGCTCGTCGACCGCGGCCTGGCGTTCGGTATCGATTTCACCGGCGGGCTGCTGCTCGAGCTCGGTTACGATCATCCCGCGGACCTCGACGACATTCGCGCCAACCTGGGCGCTGCCGGTTTCCCGGACGCGCAGGTCCAGCGTTTCGGTGCCGACACGGACGTGCTCGTCCGCCTGCCGCCGCACGATGACAAGGAGCCGGCGGCGATCCAGGCGGAGTTGCAGTCGGCGCTCGGTGTCGACGGATCGTCGGTCGTCGTGCGCCGCGTCGAGTCCGTCAGCCCGCAGATCGGTGAGGAACTCACGGAGCAGGGCGGCCTCGCGATGATCTTCGCGCTGCTGATGATTTTCGGCTACGTGATGTTCCGCTTCCAGTGGAAGTTCGCGGCGGGCGCCGTTGCGGCGCTGGCGCACGACGTCATCATCACACTCGGCTTCTTCTCGGTTTTCCAGTGGCCGTTCGACCTGACCGTCGTCGCCGCCGTGCTGGCGGTCATCGGCTACTCGCTGAACGACACCGTCGTCGTGTTCGACCGCGTGCGCGAGAACTTCTTCAAGCTTCGCGGCACGAGTGCCGAGGACGCGATGAACGTCTCGGTGAACGAGACCCTGGCGCGTACGATCATCACCGGCCTGACGACCTTGATCGTGCTCGTCGCGTTGCTCGTGCTCGGTGGCGAATCGATCGCGCCATTCTCGATTGCGCTGATCGTCGGCATCCTCGTCGGCACGTACTCGTCGATTTACACGGCGAGCGCGGCGGCGTTGATGCTGGGTGTCAGCCCGCAGGACCTGATCGAGCCGGTCAAGGACCCCGACCTCATCGACGATCTGCCGTAGTCGTCCTTACTGGCGGGTCATCGCGACCAGCGCCTTGATTTCCTGCGAGCAGACCTTCGCCATCTCGGCGTAGACTTTGGGCGTGCCGCAGAGCACGTGGCCGGTCTCGAGGAAGTTCTCGCTGCCGTCCAGTCCGGAGATGATACCGCCGGCTTCACGGATGATCAGGCTGCCCGCGGCCGTATCCCACGGTGACAGGCCGGTTTCGAAGAACGCGTCGAGCCGGCCGGCCGCGACGTAGCACAGGTCGAGCGCCGCGGCGCCGGGACGGCGGACACCGGACGTGTTCCGGATCACCTTCGTCAGCATGTTCATGTAGGGCGTGAAGTCGAGGTCGGCCTGCCGGAACGGAAAGCCGGTGCCGACGAGCGCGCGCGCGAGCTGCGTGCGGCCGCTGACGCGGATGCGGTGTCCGTCGAGCTGCGCGCCGTCGCCGCGCGATGCCGTGAACAGCTCCTGGCGCATCGGGTCGTAGACGCACGCGTGCTCGATGCGGCCACGGACCTGGACCCCGATCGAGACCGCGAAGATGGGCATGCCGTGCAGAAAGTTCGTCGTGCCGTCGAGCGGGTCGATGATCCACACGTGGTCAGAATCGCCGCTGACCCCGGACTCCTCCGCGAGAAACGCGTGATCCGGGTAGTGCTTCTGCACGGTCGAGATGACCGCCTGTTCCGCGGCGCGGTCGGCGTCACTGACGAAATCGTTGAAGCCTTTTTCCTCGACTTTCAGCTTGTCGAGGTTCTTTTGTTTCCGGACGAGCGTGTCGCCCGCGCGGCGGGCGGCCATGACGGCCACATTGAGCAATGCATGCATCGAAACGATTCCATCAGCGATAAAGAGCGGGCACGGGGCTCGTGCCATCGTGCCGGGGCGGTAGAATACCGAAACTCCCAGGCAAACGTCAGGCCCATGACCATCCGAATCGTCCTCGTCGGCACCACGCATCCCGGCAATATCGGCGCAGTTGCGCGAGCCACGAAGAACATGGGGCTCGACGATCTGGCGCTCGTGGCGCCGCGCTATTTCCCGCACGACGAGGCGACGGCCCGCGCCTCGGGCGCCGATGACCTCCTCGAACGCGCCCGCGTTTACCGCACGCTGGCCGAGGCGGTCGCCGACTGTTCGTTCGTGGTCGGGGCCAGCGCGCGCTCGCGCGCGATCAATTGGCCGTGCCTGGATGCGCGGGACGCCGCGGCGCGGCTCGTCGCCGAGTCGGCCGGCGGCCCGGTGGCCGCAGTCTTCGGACCGGAGAAGTCCGGCCTCTGCAACGCGGACCTCGACCTGTGCGATGCACTCCTGTCGATTCCGGCGAACCCCGCGTTCAGCTCGCTGAACCTCGCCATGGCGGTGCAGGTGGTCACCTACGAGATCCGGGCGGCCACCTCGGAGAAGCCGCCCGGCTTTGTGCCCGACGCGCCCGCGGCGACACGCGAGGACATGGAGCACTTCTACGCGCACCTCGAACAGACGATGCGGGCAACCGGTTTCCTCGACCCGGACAACCCGCGGCACCTGATGCGCCGCCTGCGGCGGCTGTTCCTGCGCGCCCGGCCGGACCAGAACGAGCTCAATATCCTGCGCGGCATCCTGTCGTCGGTCGATCGCGTGCTGCCGCCGCGGAAGGAAGACGCGTGACAGCACCCGTCTACCTCGATTACGCGGCCACGACGCCGGTCGACGCGCGCATTGTCGATGCGCTGCCCGGCTGGCTCGCCGCCGACGGCGCGTTCGCGAACCCGTCGTCGACGCACATCGCCGGACGGCAGGCCGCCGCGCTCGTGGCGACGGCGGCGGAGCAGGTGGCGTCGGTCCTGGGCTGCGAGCCCGGCCAGCTCGTGTGGACGTCAGGCGCCACGGAATCCGACAACCTCGCGATCCTGGGCGCGGCGCGTTACCGCGCCGTGCGCGGCCGGCACGTCGTGACGATGCCCACGGAGCACAAGGCCGTGACGGACGCGTTCCGGCAGCTCGAACGCGAGGGCTTCGACGTCACCTGGCTCGCGCCCTCGCCCGACGGCCGGCTCAGCCTCGAGGCGCTGCGGCAGGCATTGCGCGACGACACGCAGCTCGTGTCGATCATGCACGTCAACAACGAGACGGGCGTCGTCCAGGACATCCCGGGGATCGCGTCATGCTGCCGGGATCGCGGCGTGCTGCTGCACGTCGACGCCGCGCAGTCGTTCGGCAAACTGCCGATCGATGTCGCCGCGTGGCCGGTCGACCTGCTGTCGATCACGGCGCACAAGATCTACGGCCCGAAGGGCATCGGCGCGTTGTACGTGTCCGGACGGCCCGGATCGCACATTGCGCCGCTGTTCCACGGCGGCGGCCAGCAGGGCGGGCTGCGTCCCGGCACGCTCCCGGCGCCCCTGATCGCGGCGTTCGGGCTGGCCGCGGCGATCGCCGCGGACTCGATGCACCGGGACCACGATCACCTGTCGCGACTTCGCAAGCGCTTCCGGGACGCCATCCGCGACATTCCGGGACTGCGGCACAACAGCCCGGACGCGGGATTTCCCGGCATCGTCAATGTGAGCGCCGGCGACGTCGACGGCGAGAGCCTGATGCTCGCGCTGGAGCCGCTGTGCGTGGCGAGCGGGTCCGCGTGCAATTCCGCGCGCCACGAACCGTCCGGCGTATTGCGGGCGCTTGGCCTCGACGACGCCGAGGCCCAGGGCGCGATCCGGTTCTCGTTCGGCCGCCAGACGACGGACCGGGAAATCGATTTCGCCGCGGCGCGGTACCGTGCGGCCCTCGCGAAGTTGCGCGAGATCGCGCCGGGCGACGCGGCCTGACCGTGGTGACCGACCCGTACAGCGCGGAAGTGCGCCGCCTGTTCGCGGCGCCGGCGCATGCCGGCACCTTGCCCGGAGCTGAAACGGTGCGCGCGGTGGCGCAGGGCGTGGACGTCGAACTGTCCCTGGCGCGCGACGGGGACCGGGTCTCGGCACTGCGTTTTCGCGCGCGCGGCTGCCCGCATTTCCTCGCCGCCGCGGAGGCCCTGTGCGCGGGCTACGAGGGTCGGCCCGTCGCGGAACTCCGGGCGTTCCGCGCGGCCGAACTGGTGGAGCGCCTGCCGGTGCCAATCGACAAAACAGGCCGTATACTGGTGCTCGAGGACGCCGTCCGGTCGCTTGGGGCCTGAGACGGCGGAAACACCCGGTCATTCCGGGGCTCTGGCGACGACAACATGGCGATTTCACTGACAAATTCGGCGGCGGACCGGGTCCGCCGGTATCTCGATGCCCGCGGCGGCGGGGTCGGCCTGCGGCTCGGTGTCACGAAGACCGGCTGCTCGGGCTATTCGTACGTCATCAACTACGCGGACGAGGTCGCCGCGACCGACGTCGTTTTCGAGGACAAGGGCGTCAAGGTCGTGGTCGACCCGGACGCGCTGCCGCTGATCGACGGTACCGAGGTGGATTTCGTCAAAAACGGCCTGAACGAGGCCTTCAGCTTCCGCAACCCGAACGTCACGGGTGCCTGCGGCTGCGGGGAAAGTTTCAACATCTGAAGACCCCCCGATTCGTTGCCGGGTGCGTTTTCGCCACGTAAAATCGCGGGTTTACGTCATTTTTCTCCGGGGGTGCCTCGCCGGGCCCTCCCGGGCTTTTCGTTACCACCACCCAATGATTAAGGAAACCTCATGGCTGTTGAGCAGACGCTCTCCATCATCAAGCCGGACGGCGTTCAGAAGAACCTGATCGGCGAGATTATTTCGCGCTTCGAAAAAGCCGGCCTCGAAATCGTGGCCGCCCGGATGCTGCACCTGAGCAAGGAACAGGCTCAGGGCTTCTACGCCGTGCACAAGGAACGCCCGTTCTACAACGACCTCGTGGCGTACATGACGTCCGGTCCGGTGATGGTCCTGGTCCTGTCCGGCGACGGCGCGATTGCGAAGAATCGCGACATCATGGGCGCCACGAACCCGGCCGATGCGGCGCCCGGAACGATTCGCGCGGACTTCGCGGACAGCATCGAGGAGAACATCGTGCACGGTTCGGATGCCGCGGAAACGGCGGCAAACGAGATCGCGTTCTTCTTCGGCGACGGCGTTTGCCCGCGGACGCGCTGAGGTCCGCTACGTGACGACCGGCGCCGCAAAGACGAACCTGCTCGGCCTCCCCCAGGGGCGGCTGGAGGCGTTCTTTGCGGCGCTCGGTGAGAAGCCGTTCCGGGCGCGCCAGGTCATGCAGTGGACGCACCAGCGCGGCGTCACCGATTTTGACGCGATGACCGACCTCTCGCGCAAACTGCGCGAGCAGCTCGCGGAAACGGCGGCGGTCGTCGTGCCGACGCCGTCATTGCGGCAGGATTCGGCGGACGGCACCGTGAAGTGGCTGTTCCCCAGCGGGTCGGGGCAGGCGGTCGAGACCGTCTTCATCCCGGAGTCCGCGCGAGGGACACTGTGCATCTCGTCGCAGGTAGGTTGCGCGCTCGATTGCGCGTTCTGTGCGACCGGTGCGCAGGGCTTCAATCGCAATCTCTCGGCCGACGAGATCGTGGGCCAGGTTTGGCACGCGATGCAGCACCTGCCGCGACGCCCGAACGGCGAGCCGGCGGTGACGAACATCGTGTTCATGGGGATGGGCGAGCCGCTCGCCAATTACCGCAACGTGCTGGCCGCCGCCGAGCTGCTGATTTCGGATTTCGCGTACGGCTTGTCGCGTCGCCGCGTCACGGTCAGTACGTCGGGCATCGTGCCGCACATCGACCGGCTGGGGGACGACTGCAACGTGTCGCTCGCCGTGTCCCTGCATGCGCCGAACGATGCGCTGCGCGACCGGCTCGTGCCGATCAACAGGATGCACCCGATCCGCGAGCTGCTCGAGGCCTGCTGGCGCTATGCGGCGAAGCACTCGAACCGCTTCATTACGTTCGAGTACGTCATGCTGCGCGACGTCAACGACTCGGCCGCGCATGCCGACGAGCTGTTCCGCCTGCTCGACGGAAAGCCGGCGAAAGTGAACCTGATACCCTTCAATCCGTTCCCGGGCAACGACTTCGAGCGGTCATCCGCGGATACGATTCGCGCATTCCAGGAACGCCTGCGGCGACGCGGACTCGTCGTGACGACGCGGAAGACACGCGGCGACGACATTGACGCCGCGTGCGGACAGCTTGCGGGCAAGGTTACCGACCGCGTGCGCTCACGACTCGGCGAGCGCGGTGCCCGCACCGCGGTAGCCTGATGTGATTCACGAAGACCGACACGATATGGAAGAAGCGCGTATGAAGACCTTCGGGAGAATGTTGATCGCTGTTCTTGCCGTGTTGCAACTCGGCGCCTGCGTCTCGACGACCAGCGGTACGGCGCCGCCGGAAGCCAACAACGCAGATGCGGCGACGGCGAATTTCCAGCTCGGCGTGCGCTACTTCCAGGCCGGCAACTACGAGCTAGCACGGAAGAGTCTCGAGCGCTCCATTGACCTGGACCCGAAGCGGGCGGTCGTCTGGTCCACGCTCGGCGCCACCTACGAAATGCTCGAAAACCCGCGACTCGCCGAAGAGGCGCACGACAAGGCGATCAAGCTCGCGCCGCGAAACTTCGACGTGCAGAACGCGTATGCCGTGTTCCTGTGCCGCCAGCGGCGCTACGAGGACGCCGAGGTGCAGCTCGATCGCTCCATCAAGGCCGCGACGAACGACAACCCGCAGGTCATGATGACCAATGCCGGCGTCTGCATGATGCAGAAGCCGGACTACGAGCGCGCCGAGGCGTACTTCCGCGATGCGCTCTCGCGACGGCCGGATCATCCCGAGGCGCTGCTGCAGATGGCGATACTGAAGCACGCTACCGGCGACGACTTCAGCGCGAGGGCGTTCCTGCAGCGTTATCGTGCCGGCAACAAGGAAACCTCGGGCGTGCTGTACCTCTGCACGCTGATCGAGGCGAAACTCGGTGACGATCGTGCACGCGAAGAGTGCGCCACCCGGCTGCAACGGGATTTCCCGAATTCACCGGAAGCACGACGGCTGAAGGGCACCTAGGGCGATGACCGAGGAAACGTCGGACAATTCGGCAACGGAGCCCGCCGAGGCCGACAGCGGGCCACGTGCCGGCGAACGTCTCGCCGCGGCGCGGCGCGAAAAACAGATCAGTGTCGTCGAGATCTCGAAGGAGCTGCACCTCGACGAGCACAAGGTTCGAGCGCTCGAACGCAACGAGTTCGACGCGGTGGGCGCCCCGGTTTTCGCAAAGGGCTACCTGCGCAAGTACGCGCAGCTCGTCGGCGTGCCGGTCGAGGATGTCCTTCTCGACTACTACACCCTGCAACCTGCCGAGGACATGCCGCCGGTCGTGGGGCCCGTGCGCCGGCCGGTGCGCGAGTTGCACCCGGGCCGCTGGCTGCTGTTGCTGCTGGTCCTCGCCGTGATCGGATCGGCCTACTGGTGGTTCTTCGTGCGCGAGCCTTCCTCGCCGGTGCCGGCGCGGGACGCCAGCCGCCCGACGTTGCCGGATGCGCCGCCGGAGCGCGTCGAGCCCGAGCCCTCGGAGTCACTCTCGCCACCCATCGCTGAGCCGGATCCCGCGGCTGAGGCGTCCGCCACGCCCGATGCGGCAAGCCGGTCGCCGGAACCGGCTGTCACGGCGCCGGCCACGCGCGCCGACATGGCGCCCGGCGACGTACAGGTGTCCATCGCGTACGACGGCGACTGCTGGACCGAGATCACCGATGCCGGCGGCGAGCGGCTGTTCTTCGGCCTCGGCGCCGAGGGGCGAACGGTCTCGGTGAGCGGCGCGGCCCCGCTGTCGGTCCTGTTCGGCAACGCCGACAACGTGCGCCTTCGCGTGGACGGCGCCGACTACCCGATCCCGGCCACGAGCCGCCGCGGTCGTACCGCCCGGTTCTCCATCCAGGCGCCCTGAACCCGGACCCGTCGCATGCAGCCGAAAGCCGTCAAGGGAATGAACGATGTCCTGCCCGAGGCCGCGGCCACGTGGCAAGTACTGGAATCAGCCGTGCGCGAGATCGCGAAGTCCTACGGCTACGACGAGATTCGACTGCCATTGCTCGAACACACCGAGTTGTTCCGGCGCTCGATCGGCGAAGTCACGGACATCGTCGAGAAGGAGATGTACACGTTCGAGGATCGCGGCGGCGAAAGCCTGACGCTGCGGCCCGAGGCCACAGCCGGCATCGTGCGGGCGGGCATGACGAACGGTCTGCTGCACAACCAGCGACACAAGTTGTGGACGACTGGCCCGATGTTCCGCCGCGAACGCCCGCAGCGCGGCCGCTACCGCCAGTTTCACCAGTTCGACGTCGAAGCCCTGGGTTACGAGGGGCCGGACGTCGACGCAGAGCTCATCGTCATGTCGGCACGCATCTGGCAGACGCTCGAGATCGACCGCGTCGCGTTGCAGCTCAATACGCTCGGCTCGCCGGAGGCCCGGGCTGCCTACCGGGCACGCCTGGTGGACTATTTTTCCGGCGTGAAAAGCGGGCTGGATGAGGATAGTATTCGCCGCCTCGCGCAGAACCCGCTCAGGATTCTCGACAGCAAGAACCCGGCAATGCAGGAACTCATCGAGGCGGCGCCGGTCATGCTGGATCACCTGGACCCGGAGTCCGCCGAGCATTTCGACGCACTGCGCCGGCTGCTGGACGCGGCGGGGATCCCGTACACGGTCAACCCGCGGCTCGTTCGCGGGCTCGACTATTACAGCCGGACGGTGTTCGAGTGGGTGACCGACGCGCTCGGTGCGCAGGGAGCGGTGTGCTCAGGCGGCCGCTATGACGGGCTGGTCGAGAAACTGGGCGGGCGGCCGACGCCGGCGATCGGCTGGGCCATGGGTATCGAGCGCTTCGTCGAGCTGTACCTCGAGTGCGGCGGCGCGCCGGCGAAACCGACGCCGGCTGCGTACATCGTCGCGGTGGGCGACGGCGCGCTGGCCGCGGCATTCGCGGTCGCGGAGGAATTGCGGGACGGGCTGCCGGGCCGCCGCGTCGAGCTGAATCTCGGCGGCGGCAGCTTCAAGTCCCAGATGAAGCGAGCAGACAAGAGCGGGGCGGCGTACGCGCTGATCCTCGGTGACGACGAACTGGCCAATGGCACGATCGGGGTGAAACCGCTGCGCAGCACGGAGCACCAGGTCAGCGTGCCGCGGGAGCGCCTGGTGGCGACCCTGGCCGGCTGATTTGAACGGGCGGCATCGGCCGCCGGCAATTGAGAAGGCAAAGCAGTGACGGAATTATCGGAAAAGGAACAGATCGAGCAGATTCGGACCTGGTGGTCCGAGTACGGCAACTGGGTGATCGGCGGCGTGATCGTCATGGCGCTCGGCCTGTTCGGCTTCAACCACGTGAAGTCGGGCCGCGTCGACGCGCAGTACGCCGCATCGGCCCGGTACAGTGAGCTGACGGACCTGGTCGTCGCCGGCAACGTCGACGAGGCCGAGGCGCTCACCGGCGAGATCCTGTCGGACTTCGGCAATACGGCGTACGCGGCGCAGGCGCAGCTCGCGCTGGCGCGCCTGTACATGGACAAGAGTCGCGACGAGGACGCCGCGAACACGCTGCGAGACCTCGCTGCGCGTTCGGGCGACGAGGAGTTTGCGCAAGTCGCGCGGTTGCGCCTTGCGAAGATCCTGCTGTACCAGGACAAGGCTGAAGAGGCGCTGGACGTACTCGGCGCGGCCGGGAACGACGGCGCGTTCGCGGCACGCTACGACGAGGTCCGCGGCGACGCCTATGTCGCGCTGGACCGCCTCGACGAGGCCCGCGATGCTTACACGCGCGCTTTGGGCGAGGCAAGCCGCCAGCCGACGATCGACACGCAGTTCGTGCAGCTCAAACTGCTCGACCTGCCGATCGAGGAGACGGTCGCCGCGGTCGAAGAGGCCGGCCAGCCGGGTGCGGCCGCCGAGGATGCCAGCGACGACGTCGAGCCGGATGCCGGGGACGAGGCGGTCGAGTGAGCATGCGCGCGGCACGCTGGCTGGTCGTGGCCTCGGCGCTCTCGTTGGGCGCCTGCGGCCTGTTCGGCGGCGACGACGAGGAGCTGGAGCCGGCCGAACTCGTCGACATCAAGCCGAAAATCAAGGTACGCCGGGCCTGGGACGCTAACCTGGGCGGCGGCGCCGAGTTCCTTCGGCTGGCGTTACGCCCGGCCGGTGACGGCAACCGGATCTACGCGGCCAGCGCCGACGGCGACGTATCGGCCTTCGATGCGAACACCGGCAAGCGTGCCTGGCGCACGAAGTTGGACCTCGCACTCACGGCCGGGCCCGGCGTCGGGCAGGATCTCGTGGTGGTCGCCGCCGCGGACGGCTACGTGATCGCGCTGTCGGCGGAGACCGGCGAGGAGCAGTGGCGGGTCGATATCAAGGCGGAATCGCTCTCGACGCCGGCGGTTGCCGCGAATGCCGTCGTCATCCAGACCGTGGACAATCGTCTGCGCGGGCTTCGGCCGTTCGACGGGCGCGAAGTCTGGACCGTGAACCAGACGATGCCGGCGCTGACCGTGCGCGGGACGGCGAGCCCGATCATCGTCGGCGCGAACGTTGTCGCCGGCTTCGACAACGGACACGTGCTGTCCGTCGATCTCTCTACCGGCGACACGCAATGGGACGCAATGCTCGCGATTCCCACGGGACGCTCGGACCTCGAGCGCCTGTCGGATGTCGACGGCCTGCTCACGAGCGTGGGCCAGGATATCTATGCCTCGGGCTACCAGGGCAGGCTCGCGTCCATCGCCGCCGAGTCGGGCCAGATCTTGTGGGGCCTCGAGATTTCGAGCCTGGAAGGCCTGTCCGCGGACTGGTCGAGCGTCTACACGGTGACCGACGACGGCGTCGTGATGGCGCTGTCGCGCCGGACCGGTGCGGAGTCCTGGCGGTCGGAGATCCTGCTGCGGCGCGAACCCACGCTCGCGATGCCGTACCGAACCACGGTGGTTACCGGCGATTTCGAAGGCTACCTGCATTTCTTCAACAACCTGGACGGCAGCTATGTCGCGCGTGTCCGGGCCGGCGGCGAGGCCATCAGCAGCCCGCCGATCACGATCGGCGACCTGCTCTACGTGCAGACCGACGCCGGCAAGCTGCAAGCCTATCGTATCGACGATCCCGAGCGCCCCGAGCGCGCGCCGGACATCGCCGACGACGCGGGCGGCTGACCGCGACGCTGTCCAGGATGCCATGCTTCCCGTCGTCGCGCTGATCGGCCGCCCGAACGTCGGCAAGTCGACGTTGTTCAACCGGCTGACGAAGTCGCGCGACGCCATCGTCGCGGATTTCCCCGGCCTCACGCGCGATCGCCAATACGGTTTCGGCAAGCTCGGCCCCGTGCCGTACCTCGTGATCGATACTGGCGGCGTTGCGGGCGGCGAGCAGGGCATCGACGAGGTCATGGTCGAACAGACGGTCCGGGCGCTGGGCGAGGCGGACGTCGCCATCGTGCTCGTGGACGGTCGCGAGGGCGTGACCGGCGCGGACCAGCATGTCGCGGAACTCGTGCGCCGGCATGCGCCGGCGACATGGCTCGCCGTGAACAAGAGCGAGGGCCTGGACAGCGACATCGTCGCCAGCGAGTTCCACGCCCTGGGACTCGGCGACCCCGTCGCGATCTCCGCCGCGCACGGCGACCGCATCGCGGCGCTGATGGACTCAGTGCTCGAACCCTACGTCGGGCAGGTGACGGACGACGACGGGGATGACGACGATGACGCGCTGAAGATCGCGATCGTGGGCCGGCCGAACGTCGGCAAGTCGACGCTGGCGAACCGGCTGCTCGGCGAGGACCGGCTCGTCGTGTACGACCAGCCCGGCACGACGCGGGACAGCGTGTCCGTAGCGTTCGAACGCAACGGGCGCGACTACGTCCTGATCGACACCGCCGGTATCCGTCGGCGATCTCGCGTCCACGAGGCCGTCGAGAAATTCAGCATCATCAAGGCGCTGCAGGCGATCGAGCAGGCGCAGGTCGTGGTGGCCGTCCTGGACGCGCGCGAAGGGGTGACGGAGCAGGACGTGAGCCTGCTCGGCCTGATACTGCAACGCGGCCGCGCGCTCGTCGTCGTGACGAACAAGTGGGACGGACTCGATCCGGAGACGCGCAAGCACGTACGCGACGAACTCGAGCGCCGGCTGCCGTTTCTCGATTTCGCCGAGCGCATTACGATCTCGGCCCTGCACGGCACGGCTGTCGGTGACCTGCTGCCCGCCGTGCACCGTGCCTACGAGGCGGCGAACCGCGATATGTCGACGAACGAACTGACGCGGGAACTCGAGGCCGCGGTGACCGCACATCCGCCGCCGCTGGTGCGCGGCCGGCGCATCAAGCTGCGCTATGCCCACCAGGGCGGCCGCAATCCGCCGGTCATCGTGATTCACGGCAACCAGACGGATAGACTGCCGGAAGCCTACCGACGCTACCTCGTGAACCGCTTTCGCAAGGCGTTCAAGTTGCGGGGCACGCCGGTACGGCTGAGTTTCAAGAACAGCGACAACCCCTTCAAGGGTCGCCGCAACAAGCTCACGCCGCGGCAGCAGCAAAAGCGCCGGCGGTTGATGAAACACGTCAAGAAATAGAGGGCAGCGCGCATGGGTGCCGCAACGAAAACGGTGACGCTGGACGGGCAGTTCCGCATGCACCGCGGTGGGGAGCTCGAATCGCCCACGCTGGCGTACGAGACCTGGGGCGCACTGAACGCGCGGCGCAGCAATGCAATCCTGATCTTTTCCGGGCTGTCGCCGTCCGCGCACGCCTCGTCGTCCAAGGCCGACCCGTCACCCGGCTGGTGGGAGGAGATGATCGGCTCGGGCCTGCCGCTCGACACGGACCGCTTCTTCATCATCTGCGTGAACTCGCTCGGGAGCTGCTTCGGCTCGACCGGTCCCGCGTCCGTGGATCCGGCCACCGGGGAATGCTATCGCCTGGACTTTCCGGTGCTGACGCTCGAAGACGTGGCCGAAGCTGCGAACGGCGTGGTGCGACATCTCGGCATCGAGCGGCTGCACGCCGTCGTCGGCTGCTCGATGGGGGGCATGAGCGGGCTCGCGTACTGCGTGCGCCACCCCGACGAAGTGCGCGCGTTCGTGTCGATATCGTCGGCCGCCCGGGCGGAGCCGTTTTCCATCGCCGTGCGGTCCCTGCAGCGCGAGATGATCCGCTCCGACCCGAAGTGGAACAGTGGAAATTACGACCGGGACGACGGACCTATCGTGGGCCAGCGACTCGCGCGCAAGCTCGGCATGATTACGTACCGGTCCGCGGAGGAGTGGCGTGGCCGCTTCGGCCGCGAACGGTCGACGGACGGCCTGGGCAGCGGCCAGTTCAAAATCGAGTTTGCCGTGGAGTCCTACCTGGAGAACGTGGCCCAGAAATTCACCGGTGGCTTCGACCCGAACTGCTACCTGTACCTGTCGCACGCGTCCGACCTGTTCGACCTGGCCGAGTACGGCGGCTCACTGGCGTCCGGTTTCAAGCGCACGAAGCTCGAGCAGGTGCTGGTGATCGGCGTGCGTACCGACTTGCTGTTCCCGGTTCACCAGCAGCAGGAACTGGCGGACGGTTTCAAGGCGGTATGCAAGGACACCACGTTCGTGCGGCTCGACTGCGTCCGCGGCCACGATTCCTTCCTGGTCGACATGGATGCATTTCGCCCGGTGTTGTGCGAATTCTTCGATTCCTGCGGTTGCGACTGAGCGACGCCTACTCCGCGCCGTCGAGCAGCAGCGCGGGGTCGACGGCCGTTCCATTCAGGTAGACGCCAAAGTGCAGGTGCGGTCCGGTGACGCGGCCGGTACTGCCGACGTCGCCGAGCGTGTCACCGCCTAGCACTTCATCGCCTTCGGCCACGCCGATGCGGCTCAGGTGGCAGTACAGCGTCACGAGTCCCCGGCCATGGTCCACGATGACCGTGTTGCCGTTGAAGAAATAATCGCCCGTGGCGACGACGATGCCGGCCCGCGGTGCGAGTATCGGCGTGCCTTCGCCCGCCGCGATGTCCATACCCTTGTGCGGTGAGCGGGCCTCCCCGTTGAAAAAGCGCCGCAGGCCGAAGCTCGAGCTGCGCCGGCCCTCGACCGGCGCCGTCAGCGTCACGCCGTCGACCGGCGCGTCGCGATAGTGATTCAGCGCGGCGTCGATGATCTTGCGTTCGCGGCCGATACGCTCGAGCTGCGCGGCGTCCGGATTGACGTGGCTCGGGTTGCTCACGGTGAGATGCTGCTCCTGGTAGCCGTAGCGTCCGACGGTCACCGCGCGTTCGTCGCCCCCGATGCTGACGGTGACGACGCCTTCCGCGGTCTCGAGCGGGATGCCGACTGCCGCCGTCCAGCGATCCCCGTCGCGGTAGACGTAGGCCGGTTTGCCCTGGAAGCGCACCGATGGCATTTCCGCGGAAACGGGTCCCGCATCCACGAACACGATGCCGCCGGGGCGGACCGTGTCGTCGGCGGAGACGGCCACGGGCAGCAGCAGCGCGAGCAGGCACAGGCGGCCAATCATTTGCCGACCTTCGTGACGGTCGCTCTCAGCTCGCCCTTGTGCAGCTTGGCCCGGATTTCCTTGCCCGTCGACGTCGCGGATGCGTCCAACAGTGCGCTGCCGGTGTCGGCGTCCATGACGACCGCGTAGCCGCGTTCCAGCGTGGCGAGAGGGCTGACGGAATGCAGCGCGCGCATTGCGAGCGTCAGCCGGTGCTGCCGGTCTTCCAGGTGATGCCGTCCGGCAGCGACCAGCCGCTGCCGCAGTTCGCGTTCGCGACTGCGGGCACGCTCGACGCGGATGGCCGGCGACGCCCGCAGCAGAGCATTGCGCTGCCGCTGCAGTCGCTGGCCGCGTGCGAGGAGATCGTGGCGCACCGCCGCAGCGAGCCGCCCGCCAAGCTCTCGCAGCCAGTTGCGCTGCCGCGCGACGGTCCCTGCCGGGCTGGCGGCGGCCAGGCGCCGGCCCAGCCAGTCGAGGTTCTGCGCGGCCTCCTCCACGCGGTTGCGGCCGGCGCGAGTGACACGTGCCGCGAGCTGGCCGATGCGGTGCAGCCAGTCCGTGCTGTCGGGCACGACCAGTTCGGCCGCGCCGCTCGGCGTCGGCGCCCGCACGTCGGCGACGAAGTCGGCGATCGTGAAGTCGACCTCGTGCCCGACCGCGCTCACGGTCGGGATCGGCGATTGCGCGATATCGCGAGCCAGTGCTTCGTCGTTGAAGGCCCAGAGGTCCTCCAGCGAGCCGCCGCCGCGCGCGAGGATCAGCACGTCGCAGTCGCCGCGGGCGATGGCTTTGGCGAGCGCGGCGCGCAGTTCCGCCGGCGCAGCGTCGCCTTGTACCGACGACGGGTAGATCGTCACCGGCACCGCGGGAAAGCGTCGCCTGAGCACGGTGAGAATGTCCCGGACCGCGGCGCCGCTGGGCGACGTGATCACGCCGATGCGGTGGGGCAGCGCGGGCAGTGGCCGCTTGCGGTTCGCGTCGAACAAGCCCTCGGCCTGCAGCTTCAGCTTGAGCCGGTCGAACTCGCGCTTCAACGCGCCTTCGCCCGCGGCTTCGACGCGCTCGACGATGAGCTGGTAGTCGCCGCGTGGCTCGTACAGGCTGACGCGGCCGTAGACCAGCACGTGGTCGCCGTTCTTGAGCCCGATCGTCGGGCCGCGCTGGCGCTGCCGAAAGAAGGCTGCGCGCACCTGTGCCGCGTCATCCTTCAGCGAAAAATACAGGTGCCCGGACGCGGGTCGCGCCAGGTTGGAGATCTCACCCTCCACCCAGAGCCGCGCGATGCCGCGCTCGAGCAGATTCTTCACCTGCCGGTTGAGCTGCGAGACCGGGATGGCCTGCAGCGCCGGCGCATCGTCCAGCAAATCGTTCACGCGGCCGAGTATACCCGTTTACCCGTCTGGCCCATGAGCGTAGAATCCGCCGATTACACCCCGACCCCGACCGCTGGGCCTCGTCGCAGGCTCAGGGCTTTCGGCTAACCGGCGAATCGGGCAAGCGGGCGGCGCCGACCCAAAAAAACGAGCGAAATCAATGAGTAGCACGAGCGACCCGAAAGCCGACGTGATCCCGGGTGCACTGCGCATCGCCACCGACGCGCTCACCTTCGACGACGTGCTGCTGCAGCCCGGCTACTCCGAGGTCCTGCCCCGCGAGGTCGATCTCAGCACGGCGCTGACCGCCGACATACGCCTCAATATCCCCGTGCTGTCCGCGGCGATGGACACGGTCACCGAGTCGCGTCTCGCCATCGCGCTCGCCCAGGAAGGCGGCATCGGCATCATTCACAAGAACATGTCGATCGAGGAGCAGGCACGGCAGGTGCTCGCCGTGAAGAAATTCGAATCCGGCATCGTGCGCAACCCGATTACCGTCGACCCGTCGATGACCATTCGCGAGGTCATCGACCTGACGCACGCCATGGGCATCTCCGGCGTGCCGGTCGTGGCCGGCAAGGAAACCGTCGGCATCGTCACGCACCGTGACCTGCGCTTCGAGACGCAGCTCGACGCCCCCGTCTCCACGGTAATGACGCCGCAGGACAGGCTCGTCACCGTGCGCGAGGATGCCGCCAAGGACGAGGTGCTGTCGCTGCTGCACCGGCACCGCATCGAGAAAGTGCTGGTGGTGGGCGACGACCTCGAACTGAAGGGCATGATCACCGCGAAGGACTTCCAGAAAGCGAAGGACTATCCGCGCGCCTGCAAGGACGCGCGCGGCGCACTCCGGGTCGGCGCGGCCGTCGGCACCGGCCGGGACACCGATGACCGCGTGGACGCGCTGGTCGAGGCGGGCGTGGACGTGATCGTCGTCGATACGTCGCATGGCTTTTCGAAGGGCGTGCTCGACCGCGTGCGCCGCGTCAAGGCCGCGCACCCGGACATGCAGGTCATCGGCGGCAACATCGTCACCGGCGATGCGGCGCTGGCGCTGGTCGAGGCCGGCGCGGACGGCGTCAAGGTCGGCATCGGCCCGGGTTCCATCTGCACGACGCGCGTCGTCGCCGGCGTGGGCGTTCCCCAGGTCTCCGCCGTGGCTGAAGTGGCCGACGCGCTGAAGACATCCGGCGTGCCGTTCATCGCCGACGGCGGCATTCGCTATTCCGGCGACATCGCGAAGGCGCTGGTCGCTGGCGCGTACTCCGTGATGATCGGCGGCCTGTTCGCCGGCACCGAGGAGTCGCCGGGCGAGGTCGAGTTGTACCAGGGCCGCTCCTACAAGTCCTACCGCGGCATGGGCTCGGTCGGTGCGATGGGCCAGTCGCACGGCTCGAAGGACCGCTATTTCCAGGATGCGACCGAGGAACTGGAGAAGCTCGTGCCGGAGGGCATCGAGGGCCGCGTCGCCTACAAGGGCGGTCTCGTCGCCATCGTCCACCAGCTCATCGGCGGCGTCCGCGCGGCAATGGGCTACACCGGCTGCAGCACGATCGACGAGATGCGCACGCGGCCGAAATTCGTCCGCATCACGAGCGCGGGCATGGCCGAGAGCCACGTCCACGACGTCACGATCACCAAGGAAGCGCCGAACTACCGCGCCAAGTAAGGACCTCCACCGCCGATGAGCCAGGCCGCCACCGACCGCCAGCAACCCGTCCCGGATATTCACAAAGAGCGCCTGCTCATCCTCGATTTCGGCAGCCAGTACACGCAGCTCATTGCTCGCCGCGTGCGGGAGTGTGGCGTCTATTCCGAAATTCACCCGTGGGACATCGCCGACGCCGAGCTTCGAGAGTTCGCGCCCACCGGCATCGTGCTCTCCGGCGGCCCCGAGTCGGTGAATCTCGCGAACCCGCCGCGCGCCTCGCACGCCGTCTTCGAGCAGGGAGTGCCGGTGCTCGGCATCTGCTACGGCATGCAGACGATGGCGGCGGAGCTCGGCGGCTCCGTCGAGGCATCGACGCACCGCGAGTTCGGCTATGCCGAGATCCATCCGCAGTCTTCCGGCCTGCTGGCCGGGCTGAACGACGGCGAGGGCGACGCCGAGCCTTTGCTCAAGGTCTGGATGAGCCACGGCGACCGCGTGGAATCGGTGCCTCCCGGGTTCCACGTGACGGCCAGCAGCGCAAATTCGCCGCTCGCGGCGATGGAAGATCCGGAGCGCCGATTCTACGGCGTGCAGTTCCACCCGGAGGTCACGCACACGACGCAGGGCCAGCGCATGATCGAGCGCTTCGTGCACGACATTTGCGGCTGCCGCGGCGAATGGAATGCGGGCAACATCGTCGCGGACTCGATTGCCCGCATCCGCGAGCAGGTCGGCGACGGGCGCGTGTTGCTCGGCCTGTCCGGCGGCGTCGACTCGTCGGTCGTTGCCGCGCTGCTGCACGAGGCCATCGGCGACCAGCTCGTCTGCGTGTTCGTCGACCACGGCCTGCTGCGCCTCGACGAAGGCGACCAGGTCATGGAGACGTTTGCAGAGCATCTGGGCGTGAACGTCATCCGCGTGAACGCCGCCGACCGCTTTTTCGCGGGGCTCGACGGCGTGTCGGACCCGGAGGAGAAGCGCAAGATCATCGGCCGGACGTTCGTCGAGGTGTTCGACGAGGAGGCGCACAAGCTCGAGGGCATCGAGTGGCTCGCGCAGGGGACGATCTACCCGGACGTCATCGAGTCCGCGGGCGCGAAGACCGGCAAGGCGCACGTCATCAAGTCGCACCACAACGTCGGCGGACTGCCGGACGACATGCGCATGCAACTCGTCGAACCGCTGCGCGAGCTGTTCAAGGACGAGGTGCGCAGAATCGGCCTGGAACTCGGCCTGCCGCGCGAGATGGTGTACCGCCACCCGTTCCCGGGGCCGGGGCTCGGCGTGCGCGTGCTGGGCGAGGTGAAGCGCGAGTACGTGGCGCTGCTGCAGTGCGCTGACGCGATTTTCATCGACGAACTTCGCCGGCACGGCCTTTACGACCGCACAAGCCAGGCGTTCGCCGTATTCCTGCCGGTGCGCTCCGTCGGCGTCATGGGCGACGGCCGTCGCTACGACTACGTCGTCGCGCTGCGCGCCGTCGAGACGATCGACTTCATGACCGCGCGCTGGGCGCACCTGCCGTACGAGTTCCTGGAGCACGTGTCGCTCCGGATCATCAACGAAGTCGACGGGATCTCCCGAGTGACCTACGACATTTCCGGCAAGCCGCCGGCCACGATCGAGTGGGAGTAGGCGGGGCGCAATGAGCTGGGCGAGCGAGGACGTCGAGGCGATGCGGACCGCGCTCGCGCTCGCGGCCGAAGCGGCGCGCGACGGCGAAGTACCGGTGGGCGCCGTCGTCGTGCGCGGCGGGGACGTGCTCGGGCGCGGGCGGAATCGCTCGGTGGCCGACCATGATCCGTCGGCGCACGCCGAGATCGTCGCGCTCCGCGAGGCAGCCACGGCGGTCGGCAACCACCGGCTGCCGCAGGCAACGGTCTACGTCACGCTGGAGCCCTGCCCGATGTGTTTCGCAGCAATGGCGCAGGCGCGGGTCGGGCGCGTCGTGTTCGGCGCCTACGACGACAAGGCGGGCGCGGCGGGCAGTGCCATCGACCTGGGTGAATCCAGGGCGCTGAACCACCGCTTCGAGATCAATGGCGGCCTGCTCGCCGACGAGGCCGGCGAACTCCTGGAACGGTTCTTCGAAGAACGCCGCTAGAAGGCGGCGAGTGCTTCCTCGTCCGGCGGCGTTTCGTTCTCGGTAAGCCAGACCAGGATGTTGTAGTACGCGCGAATGTTGTTCACGTACAGCACCGGCTCCCAGCCGCGCGCGTAGCCGTAGGGCACCTGCGAATACCACTTGCGCTGCGCGAGCAGCGGCAATGCCTCGCTAAGGTCGACCCAGGAGTTCGGATTGCCGCCTTTCTCCTCGACGATCCAGCGCGCGTCCTTGATGTGATTGAAGCCGACGTTGTACGCGGCGAGTGCCATCCAGGTGCGGTCCGGCTCGTCGACCGTGTCGGGAATGCGCTCCGTCTGGCGGGCGTAGAAGCGAGCGCCGCCGAAGATGCTGTTCACCGGGTCGACGCGGTCATCGAGTCCCAGGTACTCGGCGGTGTCCTCGGTCAACATCATGATGCCGCGTACGCCGGTCGGCGACACCGCCTGCGAACGCCAGTGCGATTCCTGGTAGCCGATCGCGGCCAGCAAGCGCCAGTCGACGCCGGCTTCGGCACCGGCTTCCTCGAACATCGGACGGTAGCGGGGCAGGCGGCTCTCGTAATGGCGGATGAAGTTGCGCGTACCGACGTAGTCGAACTTCTTCGTGTGCCCGTAGTAGCGGTCGTGGATGCGGTCCAGTGTGCCGTTGCGCTGGAGCTTGATCAGGAAGTCGTCCGCGCGGGCGAGCAGGCTGTTGCCGGATTCCTTGGTGAACGCCCAGGCGAGCGGGTCGCCGATTTCGAGGTCGAGTGCGACGCGGAGGTCCGGCTGGAAGTTCCGGTGGATATTGAAGTCGGTGCTGTCGGCGATGGTGAAGTCGATCTCGCCGGACTCGACCTTCTCGAGGAGCTGCGCGACTTCGGCATCCGCGTTTTCAGTCCATTCGAGCTCCGGGTACTCGGTTTTCAGCGCCGCGAGCCGATCGGCGTGGCTGCTGCCGGCGAGGACCTCGATGCGCTGCCCGAGGATGTCCTCGACGCTGTGCGGCTTGCCGGTACCCAGCTTGTAGATGAGATGCATGTCGACCGTCTCGTAGGGGTGGCCGAAATTCAGGTACTCGAGGCGCGACTCGGTGATCGACAGGCCGGCGGCTGCCATGTGCACCCGGCCGTTGAGAAGGCGCGGGACGATTTCGGAGACGCTGGCAACCGATTCGATGACGAGCGCGACACCGAGTTCGTCCGCGAAAGCCTGCACGAGGTCGAACTCGGGCCCCGACGGGCCGTCGGGACCGATGACATAGGAGGACGGGCTGTCGCGGGTCACGACACGCAGTTCGCCGAGTTCCCGGATCTGCTCGAGCAGCGGCGGCGGCGACGAACAGGTCCCCAGCAAGGCCGCCAGAGCGATGTACAGGAGCGATCGCATCCGATTAGGCTACACGAGGGCCGGGCCCCGCGCAGCGAATAAATGACCCGTTTCGGCTGGTCATGAGCCCCCCGAATTGCGTACAATCCGCAGCCCTGCGCGGTCCCCGGGGCCGCATTTCAGACCACCGGAGAGGTGCCAGAGTGGTCGAATGGGCTTGACTCGACTAATCGGGCACAGCCCGATTGGACGGCTCGCGAAGCGAGGCCGCCCGAAGGGCGAGGGCCGAAGGCCCGAGTCAAATCAAGTGTACAGGCGCCCGCAGGGCGCCAGCTGAACGAACGAGAAAAAATTCGGAGAGGTGCCAGAGTGGTCGAATGGGCTTGACTCGAAATCAAGTGTACGGTTTACCGTACCGTGGGTTCGAATCCCACCCTCTCCGCCAGCCAATAAAAAAAGGGCCCCCAACGGGGCCCTTTTTTTATTGGCCGGACGGGGGTGATGGAAGAGACGCCACTGGTTCGACAAAACGCGGACGCGTTTTGGACGCCCGGAGCGCTCAACCCACCGGCACCAGCGGCCAGATCCTCGGCAGGAAGATCATCACGGTGATGAACACGACGATCGTGAGTGGAACGCCCATCTTGAGGTAGTCGATGAAGCGGTAGCCTCCGGGGCCCATGACGAGCACGTTCGCCGGGTGCGAGATCGGGCTCGTGAAGCTGGCCGACGCGGCCACGGCGACGGCCATCATGGCGGGCTCCGGCGCAAAACCCATCTCGCTCATCGTCGACAACACGATCGGCGCCATTAGCACGACGAGGGCCGCCGTCGGGATGATCATCGTCGCCATCGCCGTGAGGATGTAGAGCCCCATGATGACGGTCCAGGGACCGGCGTCCCCGAGCACGTCCATCACGTGACCGGCGATGAACACGGCCGCGCCTGTTTCCTGCATGGCAGCGCCAAGCGGCAGCATGCCCGCAATCAGGAAGATCGACCGCCAGTCGATCGCCCGGTGCGCCTGTTCCATTGTCAGGCAGCCGGACAGGACCATGATCGACGCGCCGATGATCGCCGCAATCGAAATCGGCGCGACGCCCGACATGACGCTGGCGACCACGCCGGCCATGACCAGGAAGGCGAGCGGTGCCTTTCGGGTGTCCGGCGGCTCCTTGCCAAGAGGGGTGATGACGAGAAAGTCCGAGTCCGTTGCCAGCAACTGCAGCCGGGCATGGGGGCCGAGGAGCAGCAGGAAGTCGCCGACCTGGAGGCGTACGTCGGACAGGTTGCTGGTGACCGGGTCGCCCTCGCGCCACACCGCGGCAACCTCGACGCCGTAGCGCTCCCGGAAGTTGAGCTCGGCGACGGTCTTGCCGGCGAGCCGTGAACGCGGGTCCAGGGTTGCCTCGACGAGCGTCAGCCGCTGGGTTTCCAGGGCACCGACGTTCTTCGGCAACTTCGTGTCGATCTCGAGTTCCTGGAAGCTGCGCAGGACGTCGACGTCCGCCGGCTGGCCTTCGACCAGCAACAGGTCGCCGCCTTCGAGCGCGATGTCGGGACGCGGCATGACGGTGAGCTCGCTGTCGCGGAAAATCGCGCTGACACGGAAATCGAAGACGTCGGCCAGGCGACTCTTCTCCAGCGTCGTACCGGCAAGCCCGGAGTTCTTGGGAATGCGCATGACGAACATGCGCTCGTCCGGGCGATAGACTTCCGCCAGCCGGTCCTCTGCGAGTACCGTGACCTCGGCGAAATCGGCACAAGCGCCGAGGTGGGTGACCGCCTCGGTGGTTCCCTGCACCAGCAGGCGATCGCCGGCCCTGATGGGGACGTACGCGAGGTTCGTCATGCGATACCCGCCGGCGCGAGCGATGCCGACGACCGCGACATCGAACCGGTTGCGGAAGGCCGCGTAGCGCACCAGCTCGGAGACCAGTGACGAGCCTTCGGCGACCGTCACTTCCGCATAGGACAGCCGCTCGGCCACCATGGACTTGAGCACCGGTGACTCGCGCTCGATGACCAGGTCGCTCAGTCGGCGGAGTTCCCTGAACTGGTCGACGCGGCCCTGTACGAGCAGGCCGTCACCGCCGCGCAGTACGGTCTGGCGGCTCGGCAGGGGTTCGCTCCTGCCGCCGCGATGGAGCGCCAGCACCAGGAGCCCGGTCGTGCCGCCGAGCCGGCTCTCCGCGACCGACTTGCCGACGAACATCGAGTCGATCGGCACGCGAATCAGGAACGTCCGCTTGTGTAGCCCGTAGCGCATCCGCAGGCCGCGCTGGCTGACCCTGCGGCCCCGGCTGAACTTGTTCCGCGGCAGCAGGTAGCGTCCGAACACCACGACGAACAATATGCCGACGACCACGACGCACCCGCCGAGCGGCGTATAGTCGAAAAGGCCGAATCCGGCGAAGCCTGCGTCCTTCAGCGACTCGCTGACCAGCAGGTTGGTAGTGCCGATCAGCGTCATCGTGCCGCCGAGCAAGGTCGCGTAGGACAGCGGCATCAACAGCTTTGACGGCGAGAGCCGGGTGCGGCTTGCGATGTCGACGACGACCGGCAGCATCAAGGCGGCGACCCCGATGTTGTTCATGAAGGCCGCCAGTACCGCGGCGGTCACCATGATCACGGCGATGATAGGACCTTCGCGCGTGCCGGCCAGGCGCATGACCTGCCGCCCGATGACGTCCGCGAAACCCGTGCGGGTGAGCCCCTCGCTGAGAATGAACATCGACCATATGGTGACGACGGCGCCGTTGCTGAACCCGGAGAACGCGGTGTCCGCCGATACGAGTCCGGAGCCGGCGAGGAAGGCGAGAACCAGCAGGGCCACCAGGTCCATGCGGATCGCTTCGCTGACGAACAGGACGAGCGAAACGAGCAGAACGCCGAAAACAATCGCAATTTCGGTGGACATGAAGACGGATTGACTTAACGAGAGCGCCCGATCCCTGACGCTCCCGTCTTATACATCAATCGAGCGGCGCGGGCACCTGTCAATCCGAATGGTGTTCCTCGTAGTGCTTGCCCAGCCAGTCTTCGCCGTAGTCGTTCGTGGGATCGCGGACGATCATGTGGTCGTGGTTCGCGTCCTGGCGATTGTATTCGATCAGAATCCGCGGGCCGTGGACCCGGTAGTAGAATCGGCCGTCCGGATCGACCGGCCCGCGCCACGAAAACCACACCTTGTCCCAGCCCGCTTTACGAATGGCATCGAGTTGCGCGTGCGCCGAGTCGTGGTCCGCGTTGTGCAGGAATTCCTCAACGATCCGGTGCAGCAGGTGTCTCTGTTCGGTGGTGAATTCCTTCGCAGCGATGCCTTCGTATTCCACGAGGCTCTGGCGGCGGCCGGGGCCCTCGAACACATCGCGGGCGGCACGGGCGGCGACGAGTGCTTGCCGTTGCTGATCCGCGTCGAGCGACCGCATCAGCGCGATGCCGACGTCGCCCTCGTGCGCGAGCGCCTTCAGGCCCGCGTAGCGGCCACTGCGCACCTCCATCGGGTTGCTCCCGAGAAACGTCGGGGTGAACCCGATACGCCCGTCGGAGATCGTGAAGTTCACGGCGGCGTGATGTCCCGCGATCTTCCAGCCCCAGTCCGCATCGCCCGGCGTGCCGTAGATCGACACGGCGTAGTTGCCGTAATTGCGCGACTCGAGGAATTCCCGTGCGGCCGGGTCGTTGCGCCGACTCTCGCTGGCTTCGAGCTGCGCCGACTCGATCTGGTATAGCAGGTCTTCGAGCAACATGACGCCGGCGAACTTGGCATAGCCCTGGCTCGACATCGTGGCCCGCATCAGCGCATGGGCGGCGCGCTTCTGTGCGTCATTCATGTCCTTGATGAAAAGGCCGGGCGGCCTCACCATCACGGTCGGCAGGTTGGACCAGGTTGCGCGCTCATCGCTGTCGAGCGCGATCATCACCGTCTCGCGCTGCGTCTCGCTGAGCGTTTCGAGGAACGCGGTTGCCGCGTCGGCGACGTCGTCTGCCCGGGTCGACGCGAGCGCATTGAACGCGATTGCGAGTACGGCCGCGCCGAGCAAGGCCGCCAGTGGCCGGCGGCCGCACATGCCGGTTTCGCGTGTCGTCATCGTTTCACCCCTGATTCAGTAGCCCGCTGCGGCGCCGTCGTAGCGCATCTCCGAGGCGCCGTGGTAGACGCCGGTGTCCGGATCCCGCCAGACCGCCTGGTAGCCGCCATAGGAACCGACATAGCGGCGTTCACCGTGGGTGACCGTGTGCCCGCGGCGCACCAGTTCGCGGACGACGTCCACCGGAATGCCGGCCTCCATGTGCACGGTGCCGCCGTCCGTCATGCGCTCGCCGTTCGGCTGCGAGTCGCCGGCGTGCACGACACGGGCCGCGTCGCCGGCTTCCTGAACGTTCATGCCGAAGTCGATGAGGTTGACGAGAATCTGCACGTGCGCCTGTGGCTGCAGGTAGCCACCCATGACGCCGAATGCCATCAGCGGCTCGCCGTCCTTCGTCACGAACGCGGGAATGATGGTGTGAAACGGCCGCTTGCCGGGCGCGTACACGTTCGCGTGACCGGGCTCCAGCGAAAACGCGGACGCCCGGTTCTGCAGCGCGAACCCGGTGCCCTCGGCCACCAGCCCGCTGCCGAACTCCCAGTAGTTGCTTTGGATAAGTGCCACCATCATGCCGTCGCGGTCGGCCGTGACGAGGAACGTCGTGTCGCCGTGCGGCGGCGGAGCGCCGGCCGTAACGGCCCGGCTCGCGCGTCCCTGGTCGATCAGCGTCCGCCGTTCGTCGGCATAGTCCTCGGACAACAGGCGGTCGAGCGGCGCGTCCGCGAACGCCGGGTCGGCATAGAAACTTGCCCGGTCCGCGTAGGCGAGCTTCGCGGCTTCGATGAACAGGTGCCAGAAGTCGGCGCTGTCGCGGCCGAGCTCGGCGAGCGGGTAGGCCTCGAGGATCTGCAGCATCTGCAGGGCCGCGATGCCCTGCGAGTTCGGCGGCATCTCGAAGACCCGATAGCCGCGATAGTCGACGGCCACCGGGTCGACCCAGTCGCCCCGATGGTGTCGGAAATCCTCCATCGAGAGGTGGCCGCCACCTGCCGCGACGGCCGCGACGATGCGCCTGCCGAGATCACCGTCGTAGAACGCGTCGCGTCCCCCTTCGGCGAGCCGGTCGTAGCTGTCGGCAAGGTCCGGATTCGCGAAGATCGTGCCGGCGGCCGGGGGCGTGCCGTCCGTCGTAAATGTGCGGCGAAGGCCGGCCAGCACGTCGTCGGACAGGTCGCTGCCGTCGAACTCGACGAGCGCTTCCGCCCACAGTGCGGCGTCGACCTCGGTGACCGGGATACCGTCCCGCGCGTAGGCGGTCGCGGGCGCGAGGACCTCGTTCAGCGGCAACTTGCCGTAGCGGCCGTGAAGGGCGTACCAGCCGTCGACGGCGCCCGGCACACTCACGGACAGCGCGCCGAACAGCGGCATCGTGTCCCGGTCGCCGAGCAGGTCGCGGAGATTCTCGTACGACAGGCTCGCGGCCGACCGGCCGCTGCCGTTGTAGCCGGCGAGGGCGCGCTTGCGCGGGTCCCAGACGATGGCGAACAGGTCGCCCCCGATGCCGCAGGCATGCGGCTCGACCAGCCCGAGCATCGCATTCGCGGCGATGGCCGCGTCCACGGCGCTGCCGCCCTGCTTGAGGATGTCCACCGCGATCGCGCTCGCAATCGGGTGCGATGTCGCGGCCAGGCCGTTTCGCGCCAACACCGGGCTGCGCGTCGCGAAATGCTCGCCGGTGTAACGGGAGCCGCGGTCGCTCGTATCGGCGTGGCCGGAGGCGGACATGGCTATCAGCAGCAGGCCGGCCAGTCTTGCACGTCGCGGAACGCGGCCGAGTGGCCGGTCAGAGGCCGCTGGCATGGCGCCAGGCCTTCGCCATCAGCGCATGGCCCGCCATTGTCGGGTGCGCGCCGTCGGCCGCCCAGTAGGACGGCGCGGTGCCCTTTCCGGTCGCGTCGTCGAACACCGACTGGAACGGGACCCAGGTTGCGCCGGCGGCATCGGCGACGCGTCTCGCGGCGGCGCGACGCTCGTCCATTTCGGGGAACCAGTGGTCGCCGACGGCGCCGGTCCGCAGCGCGAACGGTTCGCAGACCAGGACCGTGACGTCCGGCAGCGCCTTGCGCGTGCGGGCCAGCAGGGCACCGAAGCCGTCTTCATAATCCGCGACCGTGCCGTCGTAGTCGCCGTTCAGCTTGTGCCAGATGTCGTTGACGCCGACCAGGATGCTCAGCACGTCCGGCTTCAGGTCGATGCAGTCCTTTTGCCAGCGTTCCGAGAGATGGGGCACGCGGTTGCCGCTGATGCCGCGGTTGTAGATGCGCAGGTCCTGTGCCGGGTAGTCGCGCAGCAGTTCGTGCGCGAGCAGCATCGGGTAGCCATGCCCGAGCGCGTCGTATCGGTTTGCGTCGCCTTCCATGTCGCGGTTGCGACCGACGTCGGTGATCGAGTCGCCCTGGAACAGGATCGTGGCGCCGGCCCCGAGCTCGGGTGCCGGCGACGCGCCGGCGGTGCCGGCCGAACCGATGGCGAGTGCCGCCGCACCCGTCCGTAATATGTCGCGTCTCGTGATCGCCGCGGCCTGTTCGCGTTCCATTCGATGTCCCTTGTGTGCCGTCCCAGCGGCCATTGTCCGGGCTCCCCGGGGTGGCGGCAACCCGGCGGGAATCCGCCTTGGCAGGGACGGTCCAACAGGGTATCTTGCAGATCATAAGTGTGGAAAAAAACCTGCGCAAATCCATGAATTTCCTGTTGAAATCCGCTGTCACCGGATGGTACGGACGGCAGCATGGCTGAGCCGCTCGAGCTGATTGTCGTGGGCGGCGGCACGGCCGGCTGGATGACCGCCGCTGCGCTGGCCGGGACGACGAATCCGTCGGTGTGCCGCGTCACGCTGGTCGAGTCGGAGGCGATCGGCAGCGTCGGCGTCGGCGAGGCGACTTTGCCGCAGATGAAGGATTTCAACGACTACATCGGCGTGCTCGAGGCCGACATGATGCGGAAGACGAACGCCACGTTCAAACTCGGCATCGAGTTTCGCGGCTGGGGTTTCGAGGGCGCATCCTACATCCATCCCTTCGGCGAGTTCGGCCGACGGATGGGCGGCGTGGACTTCCTGCACCAGTGGGTACGCGCCCGGCAACAGGCGTCGGCCGCGCCGATCGAAGCGTACTCCTATGCCATCCAGGCCTGTCGCCACGCGCGTTTCGAGTTCCCGGTCGACGATGCAGATCAACTCAACTCGACCTATGCCTACGCGTATCACTTCGATGCGAGCCTGTACGCACAGTACCTGCGCGAGTTCGCCGAGGCGCGCGGCGTGCGGCGCGTCGAGGGCAGGATCGTCGACGTCGAACGGCAGCCAGAAAGCGGGCTCGTTGCGGCCGTCAAGCTGGAATCGGGCGATCGGCTGGCCGGGGATTTCTTCGTCGATTGCTCCGGGTTCCGCTCGCTGCTGCTCGGCCAGACGCTGGACGTGCCGTTCGAGGACTGGTCGCAGTGGCTCGTCTGCGACCGCGCCGTGGCCGTTCCCTGCGAACGGACCGAGCCGCTGATTCCGTACACGCGCTCGACCGTGAAGCCGGCCGGCTGGCAGTGGCGCATACCGCTGCAGCACCGCACGGGCAACGGCTACGTGTATTGCAGCGAGTTCGCGAGCGACGACGAGGCCGCAACGACGCTGCTCGACGGCCTCGACGGCAAGGCTGCCGGCGAGCCGCGGTTCCTGCGCTTCAAGGCCGGCCGTCGCAGCCGGTCGTGGGAGGGCAACGTGATTGGCGTCGGCTTGTCGAGCGGCTTTCTCGAGCCCCTGGAATCGACCAGCATCTACCTGATCCAGGTCGCGATCATGACGATGCTGAAACTGTTCCCGGGCCGGCAGCCAGACCCGGTGCTGATGGAGGAGTTCAACCGGCTCGTGGATTACGAGTACGATCGCGTGCGCGACTTCCTGATCCTTCACTACCACCTGAATTCCCGCGACGACTCGGAGCTCTGGCGCTACTGCCGGTCGATGGCGATTCCTGACAGCCTCCGCGAGAAGATGGCGATGTTCCGCCGCCGCGGCTACATCGATGCCTACCGCTACGGACTGTTCGCGCCGCCGAGCTGGATCGCGGTGTTCGTGGGGCAGGGGCTCGAGCCGGAAGGCTACGAACCGTTCGCCGACAACCTGCCGATCGACACGGTCGTGCAACGCATGCAGGAACTGCAGCAGGCGATCGATCGTCGCGTGCAACTCATGCCGCAGCACGGCCGGTTCATCGACGACTACTCCCCGGCGGCCGCGTGACGGGCCCGGTGCGCAAGGTCGCCGTCGTCGGCCGCGATGCCGATGCCTGGCTGGCCGCGTACGCGCTGCAGCGCAGCTTCGGCCGCCGCGACGACCCGGTCGCGGTCGAACTGGTGGAGCTGCCGTCCCTGCTGCGGCCGCAGGACGCCTACGTCACGCTGCCGGCCCAGAAAGCGTTCCACAACCTGCTGGGCTTCGACGAGAACCGCCTGCTGCGCGCCTGCTCGGGCGTGTACGCGCTGGCCCAGCGATTCTCGAACTGGTCCGGGTCCGAGCCGCCGTTCCTGCACGCCTACGACACGCACGGCGTGTCGCTGAGCCACATCGACTTCTTCCAGTACTGGGTCAAGGCGCGCGCAGCTGGCCTCAACGTCCCGCTCGAGGAATTCTCGCTCGGCGCCGTTGCCGCGAAGCAAGGGCGCTTCGTCATCTTCAATGAGAGTACCGAGTCGTTCTCGCGGGCGACCTACGGCTATCACCTCGACGCCATTTCCTACGTCAAGGCCGTGGCCCGGGCCGCGCTGGCGTCGGGACTGAAGCACACGGTCGCCGACGTGGCGCAAGTGCAATGCGACGACGGGCGCATCCGATCGCTGCGGCTCACGGACGGGACGGTCGTCGAGGCGGACCTGTTCGTGGATGCCAGCGGCGCCGACGGCATACTGATCCGGCGCCTTGATGCCGACGGCGTCGAGGACTGGTCGCCGTGGCTGCCGTGCAACCGCATCATGGCGGCCTCGGGTCCGGCGCTGGAGCCGATGCCGGCCTTCAGCCAGGTGTCCGCGTTCCGCAGCGGCTGGGTCGGCCAGTTTCCGTTGATGAACCGGACCGCCGTCGTGGCCGTCTACGACGGCGATGCGACCGACGACCGGGAGATGCAGGGCAACCTATCCGCGCTGACCGGCATGCGCCTCGAGGGCAACGCGGTCGCGGCGCCGTTCACCGCAGGCGGCCGCCGCCGTCACTGGGTGGGCAATTGTGTCGCGCTGGGCGACGCGGGCGCCACGCTGGAGCCGCTCGACGCCGTGCAACTGCACCTGCTGTACACGGGCGTCGCCTACCTGGTGTCGCTGTTCCCGGTGAGTCGCACTGACATGCCCGAAGCCGACGTCTACAACGCCAAGATGCAGGCGCACGCCATCGGCCTGCGCGATTTCCAGGTGAGCCATTACGCGCTCAATCGCCGGTACGACGAGCCGCTGTGGGACCGTGCGCGGGATACTGAAGCCCCGGCGACGCTGGTGCGAAAGCTCGAGCTGTTCGCCCGGCGCGGCGTCATCGCCATGGACGAGCACGAGACCTTTCACGAGGAAAACTGGACCTCGATCTTTGTCGGCCATCGGCTGCTCCCGTCATCCTGGGACCCGCTCGTGGACGCCACGCCGGAGCAGGAACAGATCGCGAATTTCCAGAAGATCCTCGGCTTCATCGCGGCGGAGGTTCGCGAAATGCCGTCGCTGCAGGCGCATATCGAACTGAATTCGCCGCAGGCGACTTCCGACTACGTATTCTGAGAATCGCTATGAACGACAAGGCAATCCGCAAAGTGGTGATCGTCGGCGGCGGCACGGCCGGCTGGATGACGGCGGCCGCACTGTCGAAGGTGCTCGGTACGCACCACCACGACATTACGCTGGTCGAGTCGGAGCAGATCGGCACCGTCGGCGTGGGTGAGGCCACGATCCCGATGATCCAGCTCTACAACAACGTCCTCGGGCTCGACGAAGACGAGTTCGTCCGGGAAACGAATGCCACGTTCAAGCTCGGTATCGAGTTCGTCGGCTGGCGGCGGGAAGGGCATCGGTACTTTCACCCGTTCGGCATGTACGGCGTGGACATGGATGGCATCGGGTTCATGCATTACTGGCAGCGCTGGAACCGCGGTGGCGGCAGTTTGGACTACACGCATTTCAACGCGGAAACAGAGGCCGCCCGGGCCCGGAAGTTCATGCGGACTCCGCCGGATGGCGGGCCGAAGACCATGCCGACGATCAACTACGCATTCCAGTTCGATGCCAGCCTGTACGCGGCTTTCCTCCGGCGGTATTCGGAAAAGCGAGGCGCGGTCCGCATCGAGGGTCGCATCACGGACGTGACGCAGGACCCGGTCAGCGGCGATATCACGGCAGTATCGCTGGAGTCGGGGCAGGTCGTTCACGGCGACCTGTTCATTGATTGCTCGGGATTTCGGGGGCTGTTGATCGAGCAGGTCTACAAGGCCGGTTACGATGACTGGTCGCACTGGCTGCCGGTCAACCGCGCGGTCGCTGTCCCGTGTGAGTCGACGAATGACTGGTTGCCTTATACGCGCTCGACGGCGCGCGAGGCCGGCTGGCAGTGGCGTATCCCGCTGCAGCACCGTACCGGAAACGGCTACGTCTACAGCAGCGAGTACATCAGTGACGACGAGGCGGCGGCGAGGTTGCTGGAGCGACTCGACGGCGCGCCACTCGCCGACCCACGGACTTTGCGCTTCGTCACCGGCCGTCGGCGCAGGTGCTGGGTCAACAACTGCGTGGCTTTCGGTTTGTCCAGCGGATTCCTCGAGCCACTCGAATCAACCAGCATTCACCTGATCCAGGTGGCGATCGCGAAGTTGCTCGCCATGTTCCCGAAGGAAGGCATCAGCGCTCGCCTGGTCACCCGGTTCAACGAAGAAATGGACTACGAGTACGACAACGTCAAGGATTTCCTCATTGCGCACTACAAGGTGACGGAACGGGATGACTCACCGTTCTGGAACTACGTGCGCAACATGGCTATTCCCGACGCGCTGCAGGAGAGGCTCGACATTTTCAAAGCGCGCGGCGAGGTCATGGCGCGACAGACCGAGTTGTTCAAGGAGACGAGTTGGTTCGCGGTGCTGGCGGGCCAGGGGCTGCAGCCCGACTCGTATCACCCGGTCGCCGACACCATCTCCGAGGACGAGCTGCGGCTGCGATTGACGAAGATCCGCACCGGTGTGCAGAACCGGGTCAACGGCATGACGGAGCACAAGTCGTACGTGCGGACGCATTGCGCATCGCCGTCGGCCAACTTCGGCTGATACTGCCCGCAAAAAAAACCGGCTGCGAGATCGCAGCCGGTTTCGTGTTGCTCGAGCGGGTATCCGTACCTAGTTGAAGTAGCGGAAACTGAGCGTGAATCGCCGGTCGTTCTGGAACCAGGCGTTCGGCAGCGTGAATCCGCCGTCCTCGTAGTTCCCGAGCTGCTGCTCGAGTTTCGTTTCCGAGTTCAGCAGGTTGCTGCCTGACAGCGCCAACTCGATGTTGTCGGTGACATTCCAGCGGATGGAGCCGTCGAGTTGCCCGTAGTCGTCGTTCCAGATCGGGTAGGCGACGCAGCAATCGATCGCCGTCACCAGGTACTCGGAACGCCAGCTGTAGGCCAGTCGTGCCGACCAGCGACCCTTTTCGTACATTCCAATGACGGTCGCCGAGTTGTCCGACAGCCCTTCCAGCTTGTTGACGGACACCTGGTCGGGCGCCTGGCCGGTAATGTCCGTGCCGCTGCCGACCTCGGTCGTTCCCGTATTCGTGATGCCCTTGTTGTCGATGTACGTGTAGTTGGCTTGTACACCGAGGCCGTCAAACGGAGCCGGCAGGAAATCGAAGAAGCGCTGGTAGGCAATTTCGAAGCCGCGAATCTCGGCACCGTCGCCGTTCAGCGGCCCATCGACTTCGGCAACCTGGGTCACGCCGTTATTCGTGACCTCGCGGAAGAACTTGCCGAACTGGATGTAATCCTCGAACTTCTTGTGGAAGACGGCAAAGGTCAGCGAGCCCACATCGGCGAAGTAGTACTCGAGCGAAATGTCGTACTGGTTCGCGATGATCGGCTCGAGGTACGGGTTCTGCGCGCCGCCCGTGTAACTGATATCGGCGCCAACAATCTCACCGGCACCGTTCTTGACCCATCGAGGATCATTCGCGTTGTCCTGGCTGGGAATACCTTCGCCGAGGCCCAGGTAGTTCTTCATGTTGCCGATATCAGGCCGGGCCATTGCCTTGGACCAGGCGAGTCGCAGCAGCCATTCGTCGTTGAACTCGAACTTGATGTTGAAGCTGGGCAACCAGTGCTCGTGGTCGACGTCGACCTCGCTCAACTGGCTCGCGCCGTTCATGAAGTTGTAGTCTTCCTCGGAGATGTAGCAACCCGTCGTGTTCGGCACCGCGGGCGGCGTTCCATCGGGCCGCGTTCCGTTCGGGTAGCAGCCCAGGTTTTCGTACGCGCGCGGGAGCGGCGTATCGATGAATTCCGAGCTGTCCGGGTCGCCGGGATCATAGTCGGGGTTCGGGTTGCGTTCGAAGAAGTATTCCGCCCCGAGCAACGGGAAGGCGATACCGCCCGTGCTGCGGTTGTTCGTTTGCACGTATCGCACACCGATATTGCCCGAGATCGGCACGCCGAACAGTTCAGCGTCCGGCCCGCCGAAATTCAGCTGCACGTAGAACGCTTCCGTGATCTCCGTGACGTCGGACACTTCGGACGGCGTAAAGCAGGTGCCGGCCACTTCGCCGGCACGCGAGCCGGCGTTGGAGCAGATCGGGTTCCAGCCGCGGCCGAGTGGTGCGAGTCCCAGCGGAATCGCACCCATGGCATTGGCAAAGCCCTGCTGGTCTTGCAGGAAATCCATGTTGGCAAACACGAAGGTGCTCGGCGTGAACAAGCCGCCGCCGTAGAAATCACTGTCGAACGTACGGACTTCGGTGAGATTGTCGGGGTAACCGGTGAACGGGGTGCCCGCCTCGGTGTCAGGCCCGCGATCGAGGTTCCAGTGCACGTACTGGTTGCCACCCGTCCAGTTGTTGGACACGTTCTGCCAGTTGTAGCCGCTCCAGCGCACATCCTGGTCGCGGTCGGCATAGCGGACGCCGACTTTCAGGGATTCGAGCCAGTCGGACTCGAGGTCGAACTCGAAGTCTGCGCGAACCGCGAGCTCCGTGCCCTCGCTGTCCTCGACGTGGTCCATGATCGACCGGATGTAGTAGTTGTTCGGGTTCGCGAAGCCGCCCGGCGACTGATTGACGTTGATGGGGTCCATCAGTGCAACCTGCGGATGTTCACCCGTCAGGTCGATATCGGCGACCGCGTAGGTCCAGAACGCGACTTCGATGTCGTAGTTCTCGACTTCCGACTCGATGTACTGAACGTCGAAGTTGGCGCGCATCCGATCGTTCGGAGCCCATTTCAGGTTCAGGCCGAGATCGTGCGTGAAATTGCGATTGTTATTCGAGCGGGTCGTTGCCGCCGTGTCGATGCCGCGCAACGTCGGGCTACAACCATTCCAGCCGTAGCAGGCATTGACCATGTTCTGGCCGGCGGCGTTCTGTGCAACCAGACCTGCCTCGTTGTTGTCGTTGCCCCACCAGCCCGTGCCGGTCGTGACGACGCCGGTCTGGAACAGGCCGCGGTCATCGAACGTGAACGCCGGGGTGCCCTCCAGCGGGATCGGAATCGTCGAGTCGTTGTTGTAGTTATTGACGTCCTGTCCCTCGATCTCGTAGAAGACGCTCTCCGAGAAGGACAGGTCGGCCGGGGAGGTCTGCACGAGGTATTCTTCCCAGGCATTGTCGTACTCGGAGCGGTTGTACTGCGCCGAGAACAACCACGTGTCGTCCGGGCTTGCGAACTGGAACGCCAGCGACGCGCCCTCGCGCGTCCGGTCGTACACGTTGTCGCGGAAGCTGACGATGGCCGGGATGTAACGCAGGGTGTTCTCGCCGTAGACGTCACGGAAGCGGTTCATCCGGTAGAGCTGGATGCCCTCCGTCCGGGTCTGCACCTCGGAATAGGCGACGTTGGCCAGCGCACCGATCTCCGCGCCATTGCTGAGCTCCCAGCGGTTGCTCCACAGGGCCGAACCTTCCGGCGTGACTTCCTCGGAAAGGTCGCCGTAGTTGGCCGCCAGCGAGAGCGCAAGCGTGTCGTCGTCCTGGTCGAACGGCAGGCGCGTACGCATGTTGACCGTGCCGGAGATGCCGCCCTCGATCAGTTCCGCCATCTGGTTCTTGTAGGTGTCGACGCCGGCCATCAGTTCCGGTGATACGTCGCCCCACGACAGGCCGCGCGAGGAGTTTGCGCTGAACGAGTCGCGTCCGTTGAATTCCGTGCGCACCATGTTCAGGCCGCGCACGATGACGCCGGAGGGTTCGGCGGAGAAGTGGGCCGTGTCACTCGATGCCGCGAAACGGTTGACCGTGATGCCCGCGACGCGCTGCAGGGCTTCGGCCACCGACTTGTCGGGGAAGTCACCGAGGTCTTCGGCGGTGATCGACTCGATGACGGTATCCGCGTTGCGCTTCAGCGCCTGTGCGCTTTGCAGGCTGGAGCGGATGCCGGTCGCCACGATCTCCTCGATGGGTTCGCTGGACTCCTCGGTATCGTCCTGCGCATAGGACGTGCCCATCGACAGGGCGCTGGCAATGGCGACGGCCAGTGCGGATCGTTTACGGAGCGGGTCCGGCCCCACGTTGTTGCCAAGATTCCCGGTTTCGGATTTTTTCGACACCACTGTTGATACCCCCCGGTGCAGTGCTCAAAAGAAAGCGAACGTGTTGTTTTTCTAGGCTTACGGGTCTTCCCTGGTCAGGATTCGGGGATGGTTGGGCAGCGACAACGGTGGACATTCTCAGGCTGTAATGCGGTGCCGCTTTTCGTTATGCCGTTGAGATCCCCCCGGATGCCGACGTAGCCGATTGCGTGGCGCCCACGCAACCGCGCATTGGATGTTTGCGCTAACATACTACTCCGCTGTTTCACGCCGCGTCAAACGTTTTACAGGGAACCGGGATCGCTGCATTCTTCGGCTCCGGGCAAGCCCGCGCTGTTGTCGCTTTTTCGCACCCCGGTGCGGCCGACGGGCCGGGAATCAATCGATGGGGTAGACCGGGTGCCGGGTATGCAGACCGTACGGGAAGTCAGGAACATCACCGCCGAGACCTTCAGGGACGAGCTTGTCGTCGGGCACCGTCCCGCCGTCTTTCGCGGCCTCGTCGGCAACTGGCCCATGGTCGCGGCCGCGCGCGAGTCGGATGAGGAATTTTGCCGGTATATCAAGCAATTCGATCGCGGTTACGGCATTCATACGGCCTTCGGCCCACCGTCGATCGGCGGCCGGTTCTTCTACAATGAGGACCTCAGCGGCCTGAATTGCCGCATGACGGAGTCGAAACTGGCGCAGTCGCTCGATTACCTGCTCGAGCACCGCGACGACCGTCCCGCCCCGGCGCTCGCCATCCAATCGGTGGTCATCAGCCGGTACCTCCCGGGCCTCGAAGCAGCAAACCGGCTGCCGGCGGGTTTCGTTCCGGCCGGCATCGAGCCCAGATTATGGTTAGGCAATCGAGGCACCGTGGCCGCGCACTACGACCCGTCCGAGAACCTGGCTTGCGCGGTAGCGGGCCGGCGGCGGTTTACCCTGTTTCCGCCGGAGCAGGTGGAGAACCTCTACATCGGGCCGTTCGAGCTGACGCCGGCCGGCGCCGTGATAAGTATGGTCGATTTTGACCATCCTGATTACGAGCGCTATCCGCGTTTCCGCGACGCCGAAGCGGCGGCGCTGGTCGTGGACCTCGAACCCGGCGACGCGATCTACATTCCCTATCTGTGGTGGCACCACGTACGTTCGCTCGACGCCGTGAACGGGCTCGTCAATTTCTGGTGGGCGAGGGAGCCGGAGCGTTGCGGGGATCCGAGGAACGTGCTCATGCACGCGATCGCGGCCATCGGGCACCTGCCGCCGGCATACCGCGATGCCTGGCGCGCGATGTTCGACCACTACGTGTTCGACCCGGAAGACCGGGCCGGCCAGCACCTGCCGCCGGATCGGCGCGGCATCCTGGGGGAGCCCGACGCCCAGACCATCGCGCGCTTCCGGGCGGGTCTCGCGAAGGCGCTGAGCCGGGTCCGGGGCTGAGGCAGGACGACGATGACGATGCCGGGCAAGCAGGACATCATCCGCCGATTCATCGACGAAGGCCTCGCGAAACAGCGAGCCGGCGACTTCGGGGGTGCGCTCACCCTGTACAACAAAGTGCTGAATATAGCCCCGGACTCGGAAGAGCTGCGGTTCCTGGTTGCCGAGTGCCTGCTTCGACTGGAATGCAACGGGCTCGCGGTGAACGTTTTGCAGAACCTGGTTCGCGACAATCCCGACAACAGCCGGGCGTGGTGCAATCTCGGGGTTGCCTACGGCAAGGAAGGATTCGTCGACGATGCGGAATCAGCCTGGCTCAGGGCCATCGAGCTCGACGGCGACAGCGAACAGGTCTGTGGAAACCTTGCCGGGCTGTTCGCCGACTCGGGTCACCCGGAGAAAGCCGTCGCGTGGGGAAACCGGGCGCTGGATTGCAACCCGGACTCTATCCAGGCGCGCTGGCACCGGGGGCTCGCGCGACTGGCGATGCACGAATTCGCCGCGGGCTGGGACGACTACGAGATCCGCAAGGAGATGCCGTCCTGGAACCCGCGCCGGCGCATCGAGGCGGCCGAATGGGCAGGCGAGGCCTTGTCCCCCGAATCCCGCCTGTACCTGCACGGGGAGCAGGGCCTCGGCGATGAGATCCTGTTCCTCGCGTTGATCCCCAGGGTCATCGAACGCGTGGGGGAGGCGCGGATCACCGTAGAGGTGGGACGCAAGCTTGCCGGGCTCGTGGAGCACACGTGGCCGGACGTCGAGGTGCTTGCCGACGAAGGCGCTGCGACGGGCCGCTACACCCACAAGGCCGCGCTCGGGTCGCTGCCGCGCCTTTTCTGGCGCGATCGTGGTGACATCGGGGGTGAGCCCTACCTGGTACCCGATCCCGAACGGCAGGCGTCGTACACGCGTCAGCTCGAAGCTCTCGGGCCGCGGCCCTGGGTGGCGCTCGCGTGGTTCGGCGGCGTCAAGGCCACCAACCTGCTGGGCCGCTCCGTGTCGCTCTCCGTGTTCGGTCCCCTGCGCGAGGCATGTACCTGCGTTTCGGGGCAGTACGAGGACGTCCAGCCGGTCGGGACCGTCCTGTCGCGAAAGCGCCGGGAAGCCGGATTGCCGATGCTCGACATCGACTCCGCCGGCGCCGACGCCATGGCGCAGGCGGCATTGTTTGCCTGCTGCGACGCGGTCGTCACCGTGCCGCAGACGGCGTTGCACGTTGCCGGCGCTGTCGGCGCGCGATGCTATGTGCTCGTGCCCGATGCGCCGGATTGGCGGCTCGGGACCGGCGCGGCAGACATGCCTTATTACCGGTCCGTTCGCCTGGTCGGCAAGGGTGCCGACGGATCCTGGGAAAGCAGGCTGGCGGATATTGCCGCGGAGCTCTCGTCGGGTTCGCGTGCAGCCGGCCCCTGAGGGGATACGCGACAATGTGTCCCGGCTTTTCGGGAACACATCACAGGAGGCACTGAACTATGCACCGCAGGGATTTCCTGAGCGCGTCCGCCGCGATAATCGGCGCCACGAGCACCGGCGGCGTGATCGCCGGACCGAACGACCGCCTGCAGATCGGTGTCATCGGCTGCAACGGCATGGGCTGGGCGAACACCGAATCGCTGCTCAACGTGCCCGGCGTCGACGTCGTCGCGGTCTGTGACGTCGACCGGTCGGTCATCGACCGCCGGCTCGCCGATTACGCGAAGCGCCGCGAGAACAAGCCGGCCACTTACGGCGACTACCGGGAGCTGCTGGCGCGCAGGGACGTCGACGCGGTGATCATCGGCACGCCCGATCACTGGCATTGCCGGCAGATGATTGACGCGGTGCGCGCCGGCAAGGACGTTTACGTCGAGAAGCCGGTGGCGAACACGATCGAGGAGTGCCGGCTCATGGTCGAGGCAGCCCGCGAAACGGGCAGGGTGGTCCAGACAGGGCAGTGGCAGCGCAGCGGCCCGCATTACCGGACGGCGCGCGACATCGTGCGGTCCGGCGTACTCGGCAAGATTCGGCTGGTGCGCACCTGGGCGTACCAGGGCTGGATGCAGCCGGTGCCGGTCGTCGCCGATTCGCCGGTACCGGACGGCGTCGATTACGGCATGTGGCTCGGCCCGGCGCCGGCGCGTGCGTTCAACCGGAACCGTTTTCACTTCTCGTTCCGCTGGTTCTGGGACTACGCGGGCGGCCTGATGACGGACTGGGGCGTGCACCAGATCGACATCGCGCTGTGGGTCATGGGTGCCGACGCGCCGACGTCGATCATGGCGTCCGGCGGCAAGCTCGCGTGGCCGGACGACGCATCCGAAACGCCCGACACGCTGCAGGCGGTCTTCCAGTACCCGGGTTTTTCCATGGTCTGGGAGCACGCGACCGGCATCGACCTCGGGCCGTACCGGATGGGCGAGGGCATCGCGTTCGTCGGTAACAACGGCACGCTGGTCGTCCACCGCGGCGGCTTCAACGTTTACCCCGAGCGGGAATTCGTCGGCTGGGGCAAGGAAGGGCCGCTGAAGATGGACGAGATCCCTGGAGAAGGGCCGTCCGGTGCCAGCACCCTGGATCTGCATACTCAGAACTTCGCCGACGCCGTTCGCGCGGGGGACCCCGGGATGCTGAACACGCCGATCGAATCCGGCGCGATCGCCGCGATCAATGCGCAGATGGGCAACATCGCGTATCGCACCGGCAGCCCCCTCGCGTGGGACGCAGGGGCGGGTCGCTTCCGGGACAATGCCGCCGCGAACCGGCTGCTGCGCGCCGAGTACCACAACGGCTGGAATCTGCGGGCATGAAAAAAGCCCCGGCCTCGCGGCCGGGGCTTCTTAAGCTTTCTCAGGTTAGAACTTGACCTGTATACCGGCGAAGGCGTTCCACGAGTAGATCTCGTTCTCCGCCAGGCGGCCGCTTTCCCTGCCGCTGAACATTCGCAACGGTGCGTCGTTGAGGTTCATGAATTCGATATACGCGTTCAGGTTGTCCGTGAACTGGTAACTCGCCTTCAGGTCGAGCTGGCCGCGGTCATCGAAGTACAGGTCCTGGCTCTCGTCGTCGCCGAGGCCGTCGAGGTAGGTGCTGTAGTACGTGTAGGCGATGCGTGCCTCGAAGCCCGCCCACTCGTAGAACAGTGCGGCGTTGCCGATGTGTTCGGACTGCAGGAAGAACGGCAGTTTTTCATCGCGACCGAATACCGTGGCTTCACTGTCCGTGTAAGTGTAGTTGAGCGAAATGCCGAGCCCGCTGAAGGCCGACGGCAGCCCGATGAACTGCTGCTGGTAGTTGAACTCGACGCCGAAAATGCTGCCCTCCTCGGCATTGTCCGTCGTTTCGACAACGAGTTCGCTGAAGAAGCGTCCCTCGAAGGTCTCGTCCTCGAACTCAGTGATGCGCGTGAAGATCGGGTCCTCGATGTCCTTGTAAAAGACGCCCGCCGCGAGGATGCCGCCTGTTTCCAGGTACCACTCGATGGCAAGGTCGAAGTTCATCGATTCGAGCGGCACGAGGTTCGGATTGCCGGCCTCGATTTCGCCCTCAAAGACGCCCGGGTCGTCCTCGTCAACCTCGAAGAGCCGGAACGGGGCAAGGACCTCGTAGGAAGGCCGGCCAACCGTGTTCGTCCACGCAGCGCGGAACAGCAGGTTGTCCTGAAGCGCCCAGCGCAGGTGCAGGCTGGGCAGCCAGTGCGTGTAGTCGTCGCTGCCCGATACGGGCACCGGTGCTTCCGGGTCGCCGTCGACAAACACGACGTCGTAGGCCGAGAAACTTGAGTCTGTCTGTTCGACGCGGACGCCGGCGATCATCGTCGCATTGCCGACGTCGAACTCACCCATGATATAGGCGGCGTCGACGCGCTCGTTTACTTCGAAGTCAACGCCGTAGGACTCCGCCACCGTGTCGGCGTCGTTCACTTCGAAGCCGGCCGTGTTGCCGTCGTAGAAGCCCTCGAGCGCCGGGAACAGCATGCGCGGACCGAAGTCGTAGTACGGGCGAACGCTGTCGTAGAAATCGGCCTTGCCCGGCTCGGTGAAGCCGACCAGCGTGAGGTCATCCGCATATCCGTCGTAGACGGTCATGTCCTGGTCAGACGTCTTCTCGCGATCCGTGCTCTTGATGCCGAATTTCACGAGGCCGGGCGCATTGCCCACCGTGATGTCACGTTCGAAATCCAGCTGGAAGGACGTGATGTCCTCGACGATGATCTGGCCGCCGCGCAGGTACTCGCTGAACTCGAAATTGCCGGGATCGTTGAACGCGGCTGTATCGGAGGCATCGACGCGCCAGAATTCATCCGACGTGTCGTAGGTCATCGGCTGCACTTCGCTGAGCTCGAACACCCATTCGCGGTCGCGGGGCGTGTCCTGCTCGGCTTCACCGATCGTCGCCTGAGCGTCGATGCCCCAGCGGCCGACGATGAACTCGCCGCCGATCGTGTGCGTGCGAATCCGCTGTTTTTCGAGGCGGTCAGAGATCAGCCGCTCGCCTTCGCCCTCGGTGAACGTGCCCGACGTCGCCGTCTGATTCTCGAGATCACCTTCGCGGTACTTCCAGATCGTCTCCGCCTGGATTTCCGTGTCCTGGTAATCGTTGAAGAGATTGCGGAAGTACAGCTTCGCCTCGTCGCTGGGCTGCCATTCGAGGTTGGCGACGATGCCGGCGCGCTCGCGCGTGATCCGGTAGTCGCGCAGCACCTGTTCGTCGGGGATGAGGAAGTTTCCTTCCTCTTCCCACGGGTCGCCGCCCTGCAGGTTCTCGGTGTCGTACTGGCGATCCGTGTAGCTTGCCGACAGCACGATGCCCCATTCGTCGTTTGCGCCGAAGACCTGGCCCCAGCCGGCCGCCAGGCCCGTGGGATGCTCGCCGTTCAGGTCGTAGTAGCCGTAGTCCGCCGACGCCGAGAAGAAGAATCCTTCCGGGTCGTCGAACGCGCTCGGCGTCACGATGTTGATCGCGCCGCCGACGGAGTTGCCGTCCATGTCGGGCGTGACGGCCTTGACGACCTCGACGCGCGACAGCACTTCCGAGGGAATCGTATCGAGCGCGATGCTCCGGTTGTCCTCCGGCGAGCCGATGACCTGGTTGTCGACCGTCACGTTCGTGTAGTTGGAATCCACGCCGCGGATCGTGACGTAGCGTCCTTCACCCTGATCGACGGTCGACGTGACACCCGCGACGCGTCGCAGCGCCTCCGCGATGTTCTGGTCCGGCAGCTTGCCGGCGTCGTCCGCCGTGATCGCTTCCTTGATCATCGCGGACATGCGCTTGTCCTGCAGCGCGTTCGCTTGCGCCGCGCGGTAGCCGGTGACGACCACTTCCTCGGTAATGCTGACCGCCGTGAGTTGGAAGTCGAGTGTCGCGCTTCCGCCCTCGCTGACGGTGACGGTCTTTTCCAGCGGTTGGTAGCCGACGGAGCTGACGACGATCGTGTAGCTGCCGGGTGGCAGGTTGCTGATCGTGTAAGCGCCGTTTGCGGCAGCGGCGACCGAGCGATTGCTGTCGGCCACCGTCACCTCGGCGAAAGCCAACGGGCGGGACGTCCTGGCATCGGTGATTTCGCCGCGGACTGCGACCTGCGCCACCGCCGCCTGAGATGAGAACACGAGTATTGCGGTCAGAATGACCCGAAGAACTATCGAACTACCGGCGTGCATGTTTTTCCCCTTGGCAAAGCGCCTCAGACGAGCGAGGTCGGCAGCCTAAAGGGACCGTATTACCTTCCTGTTACAGAGCGACCCCGTGATACGTGGTCGCCGTGGCCCCCCGACCCGGCAAGTCCGGACATGGATCAAATGTTCCGGTCACGGTGGAGTATAGAATAAATATTCTGTACCATGCAAATCTGAAATACCTGTTTCAGGGCCGGGGCCCGGCGCCGCGATCCGGCGGCCGGCCGCCACCCTCGGCGTTGGAATGCATTTTCGAGCACTGGAACGTTTGTTGCACGATCGCTAGCATCGACCGGCAAACCGCCCGGAACCTCAAGGAGAAGCGACGTGCATGCCCCACGGGACATTCGAGAACTGCGCGAGGCGATCGTTGAACGCCACGACGACCTCAGCCCGCGCCTCCGGCAGGTCGCCGCCTACGTGCTGGATCATCCGAACGACATGGGCCTCGAGACGCTGGCGGTCATCGCCGAGCGTTGCGGCGTGCAGGCATCCACGATCGTGCGCTTTGCGAAGGCGTTCGGCTACGAGGGTGCGAGCCAGATGCAGCGACTGTTTCGGGACGAGTTGATCAGCGCGACGCCGAGCCCGAGCTACGCGGAACGCGTGCGTCAGTTCAGCGAACGGTCCGGCGACCGGCATTCGCTCACGCCCCACGAGCTGCTCCGGGAGTTTTCCGACAGCAACATCATCGCGCTCGAGCACCTGAAGGAGTCGATCGATGCGAAGGAACTCGAACGTGCCGTCGACCTCGTGGTCCGGGCGCGAAACGTTTACCTTGTGGGGCTGCGCCGCTCGTTCCCGGTCGCGGCCTACCTTGCCTACGCGCTGCGGCACATCGACAAGCCCGCGCACCTGATCGACGGACTCGCCGGGATGCTGATCGAGCAGAGCTCGATGCTGTCGAAAGACGACCTGCTGTTCGCGATCAGTTTCCGACCATACGCCAAGGAAACCGCGGAGATCGTCGATCGCGCGCGCGAGGCCGGCGCCGGCGTCATATCCATCAGCGACAGCCAGCTCAGCCCGGTGTCGCGCGAAGCGGACATCTCTTTCGACATCAAGGACGCCGAGGTGCGCCAGTTCCGGTCGTTGACCGCGTCGCTGTGCCTCGCGCAGACACTGGTCATCGCCTACGCACACCGCCTGGAGGACAAGCATTGAGTATCGAGATCGCCGTGATCGGCGCGGGACGCATCGGTCAGATTCATGCGCGCAACATCGCGCGGCACCCGGACGCACGGGTGCGCTACGTCGTCGACGTGAATGCGGAAGCGGCCACCCGGCTCGCCGACGCCTGCGGCGCGTCGGTGAGTGACGAGACGACCGCGCTGACGGATCCCGCGGTCGACGGGGTGGTCATCGCGAGTTCCACTGACACCCACCTGCCGCTGATCGTCGCGTGTGCCGACAGCGGGAAGTCCGTGTTCTGCGAGAAGCCGCTGGACCTGGACACGTCGCGCGCCGAACAGTGCCGGGCGGCCGCGGCCGACGCCGGCATCGATTTGTTCGTCGGCTTCAATCGCCGTTTCGACCCGACGTTTCGAAAAATCCGGGACGCCGTGGCGGATGGCCGCGTCGGCCAGCTCGAAATGGTCACTGTCACGAGTCGTGACCCGGCGCCGCCGCCGCTGGCCTACCTGCGTCGCTCCGGTGGCCTGTTTCGCGACATGATGATTCACGATTTCGACATGGTCTGCTGGCTCACGGGCAGCGAGCCGAAGTCCGTGTTCGCAACCGGCGCGGCGCGGGTCAGCCAGGACGTGATCGATGCCGGCGATGTCGATACCGCAGCCGTCGTCGTCGAAATGCACGACGGCGCGTATTGCCAGATCAGCAACAGCCGCCGCTGCGTGTACGGGTACGACCAGCGCATCGAGGTGTTCGGTGCAGCGGGCATGCTGCGTGCGGGGAACGCGACGGAAACGCGCGTCGAGTCCGCCGACGCGGGCGGGTTTCACACCGAGCCGGCGCTGCCGTTCTTCCTGGAGCGATACGACGCGGCGTATCGGCACGAAACCGACGATTTCGTGCGCGCGCTGGCCGGGAAGCCACACGCGCTGCCCGGCGCGCGGGACGGGGTGCGTGCCCTGCAGCTCGCCGACGCGGCGGAGGCGAGCCTGAAGGAGGGCCGGGCCGTGCCGGTTGCCGGATGAAATCATAATTTCAATAGCATTCTATTTGAAATATTCATTTCAAATGGGTATCTTTCGAGTCGCGGGGTCGCGCGTGGGCGGCCGCGATTCTCGGGACCGGACAGCAGGTTATTGACGATGTCGCAACAGGGCTTCGGCCTGATCGGCACAGGGTTCATGGGCAGGGCGCACGCCATCGCGCTCGGTGGCGTGGCTCGCGTCTTCGATGACGTCACGGCGCCGCGCTGCGTCGCCGTCGCGGACCAGGACCCGCACCAGGCACAGGACGCCGCGCGCCGACTCGGCTTCGAGCGCGGCGTCGGCGACTGGCACGATCTCGTCCGGGACCCGGACGTGAACGTGGTCGACATCTGTACGCCGAACTACCTGCACGCGGAAATGGCGCTTGCCGCGATTCGCGCCGGCAAGCACGTGTACTGCGAGAAGCCCCTGGCACTGGACGTCGACGAAGCGCAGCAGCTCGCCACGGCGGCTGCCGAGGCGGGCGTCGTGCACGCGGTCGGGTTGAACTACACGGCGAACCCGATGCTGGCAGTCGCGCGGGACATGATCGCGGCGGGTGAGATCGGCGAACCGACGTCGTTCTCCGGGCGCTACCTGGAGGACTACATGACCAGTGCGGACGTGCCGTTCAGCTGGCGTTGCGAGCGGAGACTGGCCGGCTCGGGCGCGCTGGGCGACCTGGGCTCCCACCTGATCAACCTGCTGCATTTCCTGCTCGGGCGGCCGCGACGGCTGGTCGCAAGCCTGAACACGCTCGTGCCCGAACGGGCCGACCCGGCCACGGGCGCGCGGCGAAAGGTCGAGAACGAGGATATCGCCAGCGCGTTGATCGAGCTGGAGACGGGCATTCCGGCGACGTTCGAGATCAGCCGCATCGCCACCGGCTACAAGTGCGGCCTCACGTTCGAATTGGCCGGTACGCGCGGTGCGATCGCCTTCGACCAGGAGCGAATGAACGAGTTGCGCGTTTATGACGCCGCGGGCAAGCCGGGGCGCCGCGGCTTTCGCACGATACTGGCCGGGCCGGATCACGGCGACTACGGGCGCTTCTGCCCGGCGCCGGGACACGGCCTCGGCATCAACGACCTGAAGGTCATCGAGATTCACCGCCTGCTGAGGGCCATCGAGCACGGCGAGACGTTCTGGCCGGACTTCGACGAAGGCCTGGCCGTGCAACGGGTGATGGCGGCGATGGAGTCGTCCGCGGCCGCCGGCGAGTGGGTCTCACTGGATTGGCAGAACTGAATGCCGGGAGACGGGCAGGACAACATGATCGACGAACACTACGTACCGAGGAGCGCGAAAATGGCGCAGCCCGGAACGCACCGCATCGCAAAGTACGCGGGCATGGAGGTCGCGACCGTGCGCCTCGCGGCCGGTGACGAACTCGAACTGGAGCCGTCCACCGAGACGGCCTGGCTGCTGATGTCGGGTGCCGTCACCGGGAACGCGGCCGGCGCGGAATTCTCGTTCCGGCGCGCGTCGCTGTTCGATGAATCGGCGAGCTGCGTGCACGTCGCCGCCGGAACGCGGGTGACCGTACGTGCGCTCGAAGACTCGGAGCTCACCGCGTACAGTTGCCCGAACACGAAGGCGTTCCCGGCCCGCGTGTTTCGTCCCGACGACGTGCCGAACGAGCACCGCGGCGCCGGCCAGGTGGCCGGCCGCTGCCTGCGCTTCGTCCGCACGATCTTTGACGGCAGCACGTCGCCGTCGGAAGCCGAGCTCGTGCTCGGGGAAGTCGTGACGCTGCCGGGCGGCTGGTCGAGCTACCCGCCGCACCATCACCCGCAGCCGGAAATCTACCACTACCGCTTCACGGAGCCGCAGGGCTACGGGCATGCCGAACTGGGCGAGCGGGTCCTCAAGGTGCGCGACGGCGACACCGTCTGCATCCCGCCGGGCGACGATCATGCGCAATGCGCCGCGCCCGGCTACGGGATGTACTACTCCTGGGTCATACGGCACCTGCCGGACCTGCCGTATACCGTGCCGGACTTCACCGACGAACACACATGGACGATGGACGGCGACGCGCCGTTCTGGTGGCCGGGTGGCATCGACCGTGGCTGAACGCGAACTCGATGTCGTCTGTCTCGGACGGGCCGCCGTGGATCTCTACGGCCAACAGGTCGGCGGCCGCCTCGAGGACATGCAGTCCTTCGCCAAGTACCTCGGCGGATCGTCCGGCAACCTCGCGGCGGGCCTGGCGCGACTCGGCGCCCGCAGTGCGATGCTCACGCGCGTCGGGGACGAGCAGATGGGGCGCTTCGTCCGCGAGGAACTGGCACGGCTCGGCGTCGACGTCAGCCATGTGCGCACCGACCCGGATCGGCTGACGGCCCTCGTGATCCTGGGAATCGGCGCGGGCGATGACCTGCCGCACATCTTCTACCGCGAACGCTGCGCCGATATGGGCGTCGTCGAGGACGACGTCGACGAGGCCTTCATTGCGTCGGCGCGAATGCTCGCGATCACGGGTACGCACACGTCGACCGCATCGACGCTGGCAGCCGTGCGCCGGGCCTTCGCGTTTGCGAAAGCCAATGGCACGAAGGTGTTGCTCGACATCGACTACCGGCCCGTGCTGTGGGGCAAGACGAACCCCGGCGACGGGGCCAGCCGCTATGCCGAGTCGGAGGAGGCGACGCGTATACTGCAGTCGTTGCTGCCCGACTGCGACATCGTCGTCGGTACCGAGGAGGAGTTCGCGATTGCCGGCGGCAGCGAGGACGTTCTCGACGCCATGCGCAGGGTGCGCGAGCTGACCACCGGGGCGCTGGTGCTGAAGCGGGGCGCGCAGGGCTGCACGGTCTTCGAGTCGGGCGATATCGGCAGTCTCGACGACGGCGTCGTCATTCCCGGGTTTCCGGTCGAGGTGTTCAATACCGTCGGCGCGGGCGATGCGTTCCTGTCCGGCTTCCTGTCCGCCCGGCTCGACGGGGCCGGGTGGGAGGAATGCGGCCGGCTCGGCAATGCCTGCGGGGCGCTGGTGGTCGCGCGCCACGGTTGTACGCCGGCGATGCCGAGCCGTGTCGAGGTCGAACACTTCCTGTCGCTGCGACCCACGCCGTTTCGTCCCCGGCTCGACGATGCGCTGTCGCACCTGCACCGCGTCACGACCTGGCGGGACGACCCGCGGCCGCTGTGCGTGCTCGCGTTCGATCACCGTAGCCAGTTCGAGGATCTCGCCGGGCAGCACGGCCGCTCGTTCGCCGACATCGGCCGTTTCAAGCGCCTGGTCGCCGACGTGTTGCTGGACGTCGCGGACTCCGCGAACGACGGCGTGCGGCTGGGAGCCATCGTGGACCACCGCTACGGGGACGATGCCCTGAACCGGCTCGCGAATCGCGGCCTGTGGACCGCGAGCCCGGTGGAGACGCCGGGGTCGCGGCCGCTCGCGCTCGAGTTCTCGCCGGCGGCCGGGGCGCGAATTTCCACGTGGCCGGCCGCGCAGATCGTCAAGTGCCTCGTGTTCTACCACCCGGACGATCCGGCCGAATTGCGGCATCGCCAGGAGGAGCGCGTTCGCGAACTGTATGCCGATCTCGTGCACCAGGAACGGCGCCTGCTGCTCGAGATCATCTGCCCGGAACGCGGCGGCGCGCTGCCGGACCCTGTCGTGCGATCGCTGCGGCGGTTCTACAACCTCGGCGTACGGCCCGACTGGTGGAAGCTGCCGTCACAGTCCGCCGAGACCTGGTCCCGCATCGCCGACGTGATCGCGCACAACGACCCGCACTGCAAGGGCGTCGTGATCCTCGGACTGGGTGAGGCGATTGACACGCTGCGCGACGGACTCGCCGTCGCCGCGCCGTTCGGCATCTGCCGCGGATTTGCCGTCGGGCGCAGCATCTTCGCGGACGCCGCGGAGCAGTGGTTCGCCGGCACGATGGATGACGCGGCCGCGAGCGCGGACATCGGGCAGCGTTATCGCGCCATGATCAATCTCTGGTGCGATGCGGCGGCGAACGCCGCTTGAACGGAGGAAGGAAGACGATGAGCAAGACTGTCCGCCTGACGATGGCCCAGGCCCTCGTCCGCTACCTGGCGGCACAAAAGGTGGACTCGGATGGCGGGCCGCAGCCGCTCTTTGCCGGCATGTTCGCGATTTTCGGCCACGGCAACGTTGCCGGCCTCGGCGAGGCACTGGCGTCGGCGGAGCCGCCGATGCCGGTATACCGGGCGCACAACGAGCAGGCCATGGCCCACGCGGCGATTGCGTACGCGAAGGCGAAGGGCCGCCGCAGGATGATGGCGTGTACGACGTCGATCGGTCCCGGCGCGACGAACATGGTGACGGCTGCCGCGCTGGCACACGTCAACCGCCTGCCGGTGCTGCTGCTGCCGGGTGACACGTTCGCAAGCCGCCGGCCAGACCCGGTGCTGCAGCAGGTAGAGGATTTCGGCGACCCGACCGTGACGGCGAACGACGTGTTCCGCCCGGTATCGCGTTTCTGGGACCGGATCACGCGGCCGGAACAGTTGCTCACCTCATTGCCGCAGGCGCTGTCGGTGCTGGTCGATCCGGCGGAATGCGGGCCGGCGGTCCTCGCGCTCCCGCAGGATGTGCAGGCCGAGGCCTGGGATTATCCCGTCGCGTTCTTCGAGGAACGCGTCCACGTGCTGCGGCGGCCGCCGCCGGACCGCGATGCCATCGCCGAACTCGCGGCGATCCTCGACGCGGCGGAGCGGCCGCTGATCGTCGCCGGCGGTGGCGTTCACTATGCGGGCGCGCAGGACGCGCTGGCAGCCTTCTCGCGGCGCAATGGCATCCCGGTCGCGGAGACGCAGGCGGGCAAGGGCGCACTGCCGTGGGATCACCCGTTCAACGTCGGCGCGATCGGCGTGACCGGCGCGTCCTCGGCGAACCGCGCCGCCGCGGACGCCGACGTGATCATTGCAATCGGAACGCGGCTGCAGGACTTCACGACGGCGTCGAACACGCTGTTCAACCGCGAGGCGAAACTCGCGTCGATCAATACCGCGCGGCTCGACACGATCAAGTTCGGCGCACTCGCGGTGCAGGCGGATGCGGCGGTGGCGCTCGAAGATCTCGCCCGCCTTTGCCGGGTGCCGGAGGTGTCGGCCGACTGGCAGGCCGCCAACTCGGCAGCGATCACCGAATGGCGCAAGTCGGTCGATGCCGCCACGGCGCCGGCCAGGAGCGGTTTGCCCAGCGATGCCCAGGTGCTCGGCGCCGTCAATCGCGTGGCGACGGAGGCCACGACGGTCGTGTGCGCCGCGGGCGGGTTGCCGGGGGAGCTTCACAAGCTGTGGCGCGCGAGCGGGCCGGGCGCCTACCACGTCGAGTATGGCTACTCGTGCATGGGTTACGAAATTGCCGGCGGCCTCGGCGTGAAGATGGCGGAACCCGAACGCGAGGTCGTGGTGCTGGTCGGCGACGGCAGCTACCTGATGATGAACTCGGAGATCGCCACCTCGGTGATGCTGGGCTTCCGGCTCACGATCGTCGTTCTCGACAATCGCGGTTTCGGCTGCATCGAGCGCCTGCAGGCCTCCTGCGGCGGCGAGTCGTTCAACAACCTGCTGTCCGCGGAGCCGGGTGCCCCGGACGTCGACTTTGTCGCGCACGCGGCGTCCCTCGGTGCGCTCGCGAGAAAGGTCAGGAACGTCGAGGAACTGGCGGATGCCGTGGTCGAGGCGCGCGAGGCCGAGCGGACCTCGGTCATCGTGATCGACACGACGCACCAGGCGCCGACCGGGGCCGGCGGTGCCTGGTGGGACGTCCCGGTCGCCGAGGTCTCGACCCGGCAGGCCGTGCGCGATGCGTATGCCGACTACCGCAAGGCGCGCGACGAATGAGCCTCAGAATCGGCATCAATCCGCTGACGTGGACGAACGACGACCTGCCCGCGCTCGGCGACGACATTCCCCTGGAGACCTGCCTCCGCGAGGCGAAAGCGGCGGGCTACGACGGCGTCGAACTCGGCCGCAAGTTTCCGCGCGATGCCGCGGTGCTCGGGCCGTTGCTCGAGGAACACGGACTCGCGCTGGTCTCGGGCTGGTACAGCCTGCGCCTGCTGGAGCGCAACGTCGACGCTGAGCTGGATGCCATGCAGCCGCACTTCGACCTGCTGGACGCACTGGGCTGCAACGTCATGGTCTGCGCGGAGGTCAGCCGCTGCACGCACGGCGACCTGCGCGCGCGGCTGTCCGGGCGCCCGCGAATGTCGTCCGCCGAGTTCGACCGCTTCGCGAAGCGCCTCGACGCGCTGTCGAGCCGCATGCTCGAGCGCGGCATGCGCCTCGCGTACCACCACCACATGGGTACCGTGATCCAGTCGCAGGACGAGGTCCATGCGCTGATGCGGCAGACGTCAACGGCCGTGGGGTTGCTGCTGGACACCGGCCACCTCACGTTCGCCGGCGGCGACCCGTTGGCGGTCGCGCGCGAACACGCGGACCGCATTGCGCACGTGCACTGCAAGGACGTGCGAAGCGACGTGCTGGCGCGCGTGTTGAACGACGACACGAGCTTCCTCGAGGCCGTGCTGCAGGGCGTGTTCACGGTGCCGGGCGACGGAGCCATCGACTACCCGCCGGTGTTCGAGCTGCTGCACGGCGCCGGCTACGCCGGCTGGGTCGTCGTGGAGGCAGAACAGGACCCGTCCATCGCGGACCCGGTCACTTACGCCAAGCTCGGGAACCGGAAACTGCGCGAGCTCGCCGCCGGTGCCTGATCGTCAGTCCGCGGCTGTGCGGCCGCCCGGCAGGACCAGCGTCGCGCGCAGCCCGCTTTCGCCGGCCGGGGACAGTTCGAGGCGGCCGCCGTAGCTGTCGGCCAGCGCACTGACGATGGCCAGGCCGAGGCCAGACCCCGGCGTCGCCTCGTCGAGCCGCTTGCCGCGCTGCAGGATCGTCGACAATGCCGCTTCCGGAACACCGGGCCCGTCGTCGCTCACCGCAACCGCGAGTTCGCCGCCATCCAGCGTCGCCGACACTCGCACCGTCCGGCGCGCCCACTTGCAGGCATTGTCGAGCAGGTTACCGAGCATGTCCTCGAGGTCGGCCCGGCTGCCGTGAAACTCGAGTTCCGGCGCGAGGTCGACGTCGAATACGAGCGAGCGGTCGCCGTGCACCGACGACAACATCGCGACGACGGCCTGCACCACGTCCGTGAGCCGCGTGCGGCTCTGGCGGTCGGCCGGCACACTGACGGCAAGGTGGCGGTCCACGTTTTCTCGGATGCGCACGACCTGGTCGGCGACGATCGTCCCGAGATTCGCGTCCCCGCGGTCGGCGGCCGCGAGCATCACCGACAACGGTGTCTTCAGCGCATGCGCGAGGTCGCCGGCACCGGTGCGCGCCCGTTCGACCATCCGGTCGTTGTGCTCGAGCACCGCGTTGAGTTCGTCCGCCAGGGGCCGGATCTCCCGCGGAAACCGGGCCGACTGCAGTTTGCGCGCGCGGCCGCTGCGCAGGGCCTCCAGCGCCTGCGTGATCTCGCGGAGCGGCCGCAAGCCGAACGTGGCCTGCGCGAGCAGCGCTGCCAAGAGGGCCGCGGCGACCAGTGCGCCGGCGACGCCGGCCATGACCCGGAAGCGTGCGACATCGGCCAGCGTTTCGCCGACGTCGCTGGCAACGCTGATGCGAACCGGCGCCGCGACGCCGGGCACGTCGATCTCCCGCGACGCAATACGCAAGGTCTGATCCAGCGGCCCGGGCCCGTTCACGTAGGCAATACCGACCTGCCCGACCACCGGCATGGCGGGTTGCGGCAGGTCCGAGTCCCACAACGATGTCGAACGAAACGCCTGGCCGTCGGCGCTGACGCGCCAGTAGTGGCCTGAGAGGGCGCGCGCGTACCGCGAGTCCAGCGGCTCGCCGCGCATCCGGACGCGATCGCGGCCGTCGGCCGTGACCAGGCCGGCGACCGTCAGCAGGTCGTCGGCCAGCCTGCGGTCGAACGCGGCGAGCACGCTGCGCTCGAAGGCCGCCCCGAGCAGCGCCGCGACGACCACGGCGGACAGCAGCATGCCCGCGAGGCCGGACAGGACGAGCCGGGTTCGCAACGAGCGGGACTTCGGGTTCCTAGCCATCCTCGCCGGCCTGCAGGACGAAGCCCTGGCCGCGGCGCGTGTGCAGGAGCTGGTGCGGCGCGAGCTTGCGCCGGATGCGGCCGATCATCACGTCGAGCACATTGGAATCCGGATCGTAGCCGACGTCGTACACGTGTTCCCCGAGGCCGGTGCGGGACACGACCTTGCCGGCATGGTGCATCAGGTAGGACAGTATGCGGAACTCCTGGGCCGTCAGCGACAGGGTCTGTTCCCCGAGGCTGAAGCGCGCGGCGTTGACGTCGAGCGACAGCGGGCCGCAGGTCAGCACCGGTGACGCATGCCCGGCACTGCGGCGAATCAGGGCGCGCAGGCGCAGCACGAGTTCCTCGGTGCGGAACGGCTTCGTCAGGTAATCGTCCGCGCCGGCGTTGAAGCCCGACATCTTGTCGAACCAGCGATTTCGGGCCGTGAGTATCAGCACCGGCATCGTGCGCCCGGCGTCGCGCCAGCGGTGCAGGACGGACAGGCCGTCCATGCCGGGCAGGCCGAGGTCGAGCACCGCCGCGTCGAAGTCCTCGGTCTGGCCGCGGAACTCCGCATCGCTGCCATCGGCAACGACGTCCACCGCGAAGCCCGCCTCGACGAGCGCCGCGCTCAGTTGCTGCGCCAGCGCATCGTCATCTTCGACCAGTAGCAGCCGCATCAATCGTCCAGGTCGACGTCCAGCAGTTCGCCCGTGCGTGCGTCGTACTCGAGTTCCACCTTCGTCCCGTCGTCCTGGAGGATCTCGATCTCGTACTCGTCGTCATCCTCGAGTTCCACTTCGACGATGCGCCCGGGGTACCGCGTCCGGGCGTCCCTGACAATGTCCTCGAGCGGGACGTAGCGCCCGGTTTCGACGCCTTCCCGGGCGCGCTCCGCGTCATCGTCCGCGAACGTCGGCTGCAACAGCGCGGCACCGACCAGGAGCGCACCCGCGAGGGCGATCGGTACAACAATGGCGGTACGTCTACTCATGGCCGGCAGCATGCCGCATCGCGGCTAAATGCTTCATGAACGATGCTCTCACTCGCGTGTTACCCGCATCATGGATAGTGCCCCGGGAAGGGTGTTTGCCCTGCAAACCTTACCAGCCAAGGAGAACCTGTATGAAACAATTCACCGCTTTTTCGCTGCTGGCCGCCAGCACGGCCGTGATCGCCGCCGGGCAGCTCGATTCGGCCGACGTGGTCATCGAGGCGCTGGCCGGCGCGGGCCATGCCGACGTGCGCAAGGTCGAACTGGATGACAACCTCTGGGAGGCCGAGGTCCGGGGCGCGGATGGCCGCTATTACGACCTGCACGTGATCCCGGAGACCGGCGCGATCCTCGATCCGAAGTCGGACCGTCCGGTGTTGACCGCCGCGGAGATTCGCGCGCAGCTCGAGTCGAAGGGCTACACGGACATCGACGACCTGGATCTCGACGGTGCGGTCTGGGAGGCGGAAGCCATTGACGCCAGCGGCATCGAGGTGGATCTGGTCATCAACGGCTTCGACGGTAGCGTGCTGTACTCGGAAGCGGACGACTGATTCGTCGGCATCGCCCGACAAAAAAAAGCCGGCCACGTGGCCGGCTTTTTTTGTTGTGCACGGGGTCAGTCGATCCCGTGTTAATCAATCCCGAGCGCCTCGGCGATGTCGCGCCAGGCGACGTACTTGAAGTTCTGGCGCTGTTCCGGCGCGATGTTGCGGCCGTCCTGGACGACGAGCAGGCCGTCGGACAGGACGCCCCCGAAGTTCGCCGACGAAACATCCAGGCCGTCGGTTTCCGACGCGCCGTCGATGCCCGCTGCGACATTGGCGACGATGTGAAAGAAGCCAACAAAGTCGTTGTTGCCCTCGCGACGATAGATCGCGTAGTTGTTCGCGCCCTGGTTCGACGCAACGATGTACCCATTGCCGTCGCCGGCGTCGAACAGTGCGACGCCTTCGACGTCGTCGGTCAGGCGCCCGGCGTCGTCCGTCGTGTCGAGGGAGGTCCGGTCCGTGCCGCCGTCCGGTTCCGCCGAGTATTTCCAGAGGCCCACGTCTTCCTCGGCCACGTACAGCGCCGCGTGCACGTCGTCGGCGACGCAGCCTTCCGCCTGCGAGCCCACCGGGATGTCGCGCACCGGCTCGCCGGTCACGCGGCCGTTGCCGTTGTCGGTGAGGCGCCATTGCCGGACCAGCCCGGAGTCGGCGTCGTTGGCAAAGACGTAGTGGTCGCCCGTCTGCGGGCTGCGGTACTGGCACAGGCCGTACGGGTCGGCAAAGCCGGTCGGAATCACGCCGTCGGTGACCTCGACGAGCCGCCGTTCGGCGACGTCGATCGCGTACACGGTGATGCCGTCGTTGCTGCGATTGGTTGCCGTGACGATCGGCACGTCCCTGCCGCCGAGCCGGAAACCGTCGCGCACGTCGACGTTGTTCAGCCGGCCGTCCTCGAGTACCTGCAACGTCCGGCCGTCGAGGTCGAACACGTACAGGCCGGATTTCTTGCCGGTGCCGATCACGAGGCTCTGCGCCGGGTCTTCCGGGTGTACCCAGATCGCCGGGTCGTCGGCCGAGTCACCCCAGGTCGGGATGACATCGGTTTCGAGGACCGGGCGCACGACGTTCGGCCGGGGCGCATCGGCAAGGCCGGTCGCCGCCTGCAGCCCGAGCGTCGCGGTGACGGCGCCCAGGTCGACGAGCTTGAGATCGGATCCGCCGTCCGACTGGTCCTCGTCCGCAATGGCGAGCAAGGCCGCGCCGTCCGTCGCGATCGCGAGGCCTTCGGGTTCCGACAGGCCGTCCACCGTGAACGTGCCGACGCGTTCGCCGTCGGGCAGCGCGTAGACGGCAATTTCCTCCTTGCCGATGTCCGCGACGTACAGGTAGGCAAGGTCCGGGTTGACCGCGTGGATGGCGACGCCCTTGAGATCGTCCGACAACCGGCCGAACGGCTCCCGGAGGTCGACCGGTTCGCGGGTCGTGTCTTCTTCGGCCTCGCCGCCGATGCGCCAGATGCCGTTGGATTCCTCGACGACGTACAGGCCGCCGTCACGCGGGTCGACGGCGCAGAACCCGCTGCTCTTCGCGGACGGCACCGTCCTGAGCAACCGGGCTTCCACGCCACTCGCCGTGACGAACAGCTCGTAGTGGCGGATCAGGCCGGTGTCGGTGACGGCGTACAGGTAGTCTGCGCCGGACAGGCGGCTGCGGTAGTGGCACACGCCGGTCACTTCGTCCTCGACGTCGATCGGGTCCGGCATAACCACCTCGAAGCTGCGGTCGGCAACGTCGAAGGTGTAGCCGCGGAGCGAGGCGGTCGCCGCGTCGTAGACGACGATCAGCGTGTCGGCGTCGCCCAGCGCGATGTCCGGCACCGTGACGACGAGGCCGGCCTCGACCGCGTCGAGCGTGGCGATCCGTGCACCGTCATTGCCATAGACTTCGAGGCCCGACATGGCGGCGCCGAGAACGAGGCGTTCGCCGGTGCCGGGTGCGTACCAAAATGCAGCATTCACGAGGCTGCCGTGAACGACGGGCGCGGTGGGCGCCGATGACAGGGCAGCTACCGCGTCGCCATTGGTCGCCGACGCGTCGGATGGCGCGCCGCAACCCGCGAGTGGGAGTGCCGTAAGAATCAATAAAAACAACGTATTACGCATGGGTAGCTCCGCATGTATCGGCACCGGCGGCACCGGCTGTTCCAGTGCGCGAACGGTGTAGAATGATTATTCTATCTGTTAGTATAATTGAATGAAAATTTCATTTTGATGACGGCGGCGTTCATAAAGGGTTTAGGGATGGTGCGGAAACTGGCAACGATGTTTGCAACGGGACAGGACCGGCCGGAGCGCTCCGACCGCGGTGAAGTGGACCGGCTGTACCGGCACCACCGCCTGCGCATCCTCCTGGCCATCACGCTCGGCTACGGTCTCGCCTATACCTGCCGGTTGGCGCTGTCCGTCGTCAAGAAACCGCTGCTCGACGAGGGCATCTTCACCGCCGTCGAACTCGGCACGATCGGCGCCGCGCTTTTCTACGCGTATGCCTTCGGCAAGCTGGTGAACGGTTTCCTTGCCGACCACGCGAACATGAAGGTGTTCTTCGCGTTCGGCCTGCTCATGTCCGCGCTCGTCAACGTCGGCATGGGCTTCTCGACCGTCGTGGCCGTGTCCGCGGCACTGTGGGCCCTGAACGGCTGGTTCCAGGGCTTCGGCGCGCCGGCGGGGATCGTGTCGCTCGCGAACTGGTTCAGCAACCGCGAGCGAGGCCGCTACTACGGCATCTGGAGCACCGCGCATTCGATCGGGGAGGGCCTGACCTTCGTCGTCGTCGCGGCGATCGTTGCGATGTTCGGCTGGCGCTACGGCTTCTGGACGCCGGGCGTGCTGTGCATCGCCGTGGCAATCGGCATCTACCTGCTTATGCAGGACCGGCCACGCACGCTCGGACTGCCCGAGGTCAACGACTGGAAGAACGACCACTGGGAAAAGTCCGACGGCCGCGAGCGGGAGAACCTGTGGAAAAAGCAGCTCTCGATCCTCGTGTACCCGTCGATCTGGATCCTCGCGCTGGCCAGCGCGACGAACTACGTCGTGCGCTACGCGATCAACAGTTGGGGCATCCTGTACCTGCAGGAAGCCCGCGGCTATTCGCTGGTCGAGGCGGGTTCGCTGCTGATGGTGAACACGCTCGCCGGCATCGTCGGCTGCATCGCGTTCGGCTACATCTCGGACAAGGTCTTCGGCGCACACCGGCCGCCGGCCAACCTGATCTTTGCGATCGTCGAGATCATCGCACTGCTCTTGATCTTCTTCGGCCCACAGAACACGCCGATGCTGGTCTTCGCCTTCATTCTCTACGGCATAGGCCTCAACGGGCTGGTGACTTCGCTCGGCGGCCTGTTCGGCGTGGACATCGCGCCGAAGTGCGCGGCCGGCGCGGTCATGGGATTCGTCGGCATCTTCAGCTACATCGGCGCCGGCATCCAGGAAAACGTGAGCGGCTACCTCATCGACAAGGGCACGACCATCGTCGACGGCAACCGCGTCTACGATTTCTCGGACGCGATCCTGTTCTGGGTCGGCGCATCCATCGTTTCCATGCTGCTGGCGGCCACGCTGTGGCGCGTCCGCCTGCGCGACTGATCATTTTCAACACCTGGAGCAAGCAGTGAAGTCCTACGACCTCGTTTCCATCGGCAACTACACCAAGGACACCATCGTTTCGAAGGCGGGCACGCGCTACGTCGACGGGGGCGGCTATTGCTACGCGGCCCATGCCGCGCACCTGCGCGGCCTCGATGTCGCCGCCGTCACGCGGCTCGCGGCCGAGGATCGAAAGTCGACCCAGCCGCTCGTCGACAAGGGTATCGACGTGTTCATCATCGAGTCGCCGCAGTCGACGCTGATGCGTCTGGAATACCCGACGGACAACGTCGACGAACGCACGCTCACCGTGGAGTCCGTGGCGGACCCGTACACGCCGGACTTGCTCGCGGACTTCAGCGCGCGCTCGTTCATCGTCAACGGCTCGGCGCGCGGAGAGGCATCACTGGACGTCATGCAGTCGCTGAAATCCCGTTGCGAGCACCTGTGCGCCGATGTGCAGGGCTTCATCCGCATCGTCGGCGACGACGGTCAGCTGCGCTACGAAGCGTGGCCGGAGCAGGAAGCGATACTTGGTCTGCTCGACATCCTGAAGACGGATGCGGTGGAGGCCGAGTTCCTGACCGGCGAGGCCGACATCCACAAGGCGGCCCGTGCCCTGGCGGACCAGGGGCCCGCGGAGATCGTGCTCACGCATCGCAACGGATTGCTCGTGCTGGCCGACGGCGAGTACCACGAGGCGGGCTTCCACCCCGACGTGCTGCGTGGCCGCAGCGGGCGCGGCGACACCTGCATGGGTTCCTATGTCGCGGCGCGCCACGACCTGTCGCCGGCGGACGCCACGGTGTGGGCCGCGGCGGCCACGAGCCTCAAGATGGAGGCGGAAGGCCCGATCATGCGCAGCGCGGACGACGTGCGCGCGCTGATTCGCGCGAAGTACGAAACGAACGGGGCCGCGGCATGAACAGGGCATGGGTATGGAGTTCGGTCACCTGCCTGCTGCTTGCCGGGTGCGTGACGCCGCCTGATGAAGGCCCCGGCAGTGCAACGAGTATCCTCCTGATCGGGGACACCGGCTACGACTACGACTGGCTGGAGCAGGACGACTACGACGACAAGTTCACGGGCCGCGAGTTCGTCATGAAGGAACTCGACGACTGGATCGAGGACAAGTTGCCGATCGAAAATTTCGCCATCCCGCCGATGCACTTCGCCGAGCAGACCGGCGGCTACGTGATGGCGAGCGGCATGTGGCCGGTATCGAAAGCGTCGACAGCCTGGTGCGCCGAAGCGGGCCGCTGTGAATTCGGTGTCATGCTGGGCGACAACATCTACCCGTCGGGCGCGACGCTCGGCGCGGACGGCCGCGACGACGACGAACGTTTCCGCGATCTCCTGTGGGCGCCGTACAAGGGCTACCGGGACCAGGACCCTGAATTCGTGCTGTACGCGGTGCTCGGTAACCATGACTGGGAGACGTCGCGCGAGGGCGCGATGCTGCAGGTCGAGTACATGCAGCAGTCGCCGCTGTATCACATGGACGGCATCTGGTACCGCGCCAGGCCGACTCCGGACATCGAGTTGTTCGCCATCGACACGACCGTGATGCTGGCGGGCCACACCGTGTACAAGGACGCCCTGGACGACGCCGGGGTGCCGATTCACACCGGCGAAGTCGAACCGGAGGTGCCGTGGGCGACGCCGCAAGGCGACGAGCGCAACATGCTGGCCTGGCTCGAGGCTGCGCTCGCGGAATCGGATGCGCGCTGGAAGATCGTGATCGGCCATCATCCGCTGTGGTCGTCATCGGGCACGAAGGTCGAAGAAGAGATCGTGCTTCGGCGCATACTTCGGCCGGTACTCTGTCGGTATGCGGATGCCTATATCGCGGGGCATGATCACATGCTGGAAGTCCACACCGATGACTGTCGCAACGAACTTCCCGACGGCAACGACGCACCGCCGCTGCTGCACGTCGTCTCCGGCGCGGCCGGCAAGCAGCGGCCCGCGAACCCGGCGTTCATGGACTGGCAGCTGAGAGAGCACGCGGACCTGAAATCGCTGTACGTCCGCGCGCTCGTCTGGGGCTTTGGCGAGCTGGTGGTCGAGGACGACGTCGCGAAGCTCATCATGGTGACCACGCCCAACGACGGCTCCGGCGCCACCAACGTCGAGTACGAGAACGACTTCGCGCGCCGTTCCGGCAGGCTGCGGGCCGGCGAGTGATCCTCGCCGGGTTCATCGGCTTCACGGCGCTGGTCGGCGTCGTGACCTGGCTGGGAACCCGGCGCCACGACGTTACGCGGAGCGCCGACGGCTATTTCCTCGGCGGCCGCAGCCTGACGGCCTGGGTCATCGCGGGTTCGTTGCTGTTGACGAACCTGTCGACGGAGCACCTGATCGGCCTCAACGGGGACGCGTTCAAGCACACGATCGCCGTGATGGCCTGGGAAACGACGGCGGCCATCGCGATGGTGCTGACGGCGCTCGTGTTCCTGCCGCGGTACCTGAAGGCGGGCATCACGACGATCCCGGAGTTCCTCGAGGCGCGCTTCGATCGCACGACCCGCGTCATCATGTCGCTGCTGTTTCTCGCGTCCTACGCGGCCGCGATCCTGCCGGTCGTGCTGCTGTTCGGCGCGACCGGCATCGAGAACCTGTTCGACATCTCCGCGCGCGTCGGCATCAGCGTCGACCAGGCGCGCCTGATCCTCATCTGGGGGATCGGCGCGCTGGGCTCGGTTTACGCGATCGTCGGCGGCCTGCGCGCGGTCGCGATTTCCGACACGGTGAACGGCATCGGCTTCCTGGTGGCAGGCCTGCTCATTACGTACCTGGCACTGGCGGCCGCCGGCGACGGCTCGGCGGCTGCCGGGCTGGCGACGGTGTACGCCGCGGAGCAACCGAAGTTCGACATCACCGGCGACGAACCGGGCAGTTTCCTGCCGTTCGGCGTGCTGTTCACCGGCCTCGTCATCAACCAGGTGTTCTTCTGGTGCGTGAACCAGTCGATCCTGCAGCGGGCGCTGGGCGCGCGGAGTCTCGCCGAGGGCCAGAAGGGCGTGCTGATCGGGGCGTTCCTGAAGCTGCTCGGGCCGCTGATCGTGGTGCTGCCCGGCGTCGTCGCGTGGCACCTGTTCAAGAGCGAACTCGGGCCGGACGACTACCTGCTGGCGTACCCGACGCTCGTGAAGTCGGTGCTGCCGCCGGCATTGTCCGGCGTCTTCGCGGCGGTCATGGTCGGCGCCGTGCTCAGTACGTTCAACAGCGTCCTGAACAGCGCGGCGACGCTGTGGAGCCAGGGCGTCTACAAGGCCGTCCTGCGCCGCGACGCCGACGAGCAGCGGGTCGTGGCGAACGGCCGCAACTGCAGCATCGTGCTGGCAATCGCCGCGATGGCGGTGGCGCCGGCGATCGACACGAGCGGCAGCCTGTACAACTACCTGCAGCAGATCAACGCGACGTTCTTCGGCCCGATGCTGGCCGTCGTGCTGGCGGCGTTGTTCACGACCCGCATCTCCGCGCTGGCCGCGAAGACCGCCCTGATCGTCGGTCCGGTGCTGTTCTACGTCATCAATTTCGCGCTGCACGACCCGATCCAGGCCTGGCTCGGTCGCACGTTTGCGTTGTCCGGTCCGGTGCATTTCCTGCACTTCCTGGCGTTCGTGTTCGTGCTCACGGCCACCATGATGGTCGCGATCAGCCTGGTCCGGCCGGGCCCCGGCGTGCTTCCGGCCGCGCCGGCCGCACCGGTCGAACTGACGCCCTGGCGCCACGCGCGGGTCGTTTCCGGGGTGGTCGTGATCGTGACGATCGCGACCTACGTCCTGCTGGCGCAATAGCCCGGTAACGGCCGCCGGGGATCGGCGGTATCATTGGCGCTCCCGAACCCCCGGTACGCCCCGTGTCCGCCGCCAGGAACCTCTACGATTACAACCGCTACTGGGCCGAGTGCTACGGCACGGCCCCGTTCCTGCCGATGAGCCGGCAGGAGATGGATGCGCTCGGCTGGGATTCCTGCGACATCGTCATCGTCACGGGCGATGCGTACGTCGACCACCCGTCGTTCGGCATGGCGGTCATCGGCCGCTTGCTGGAGGCGCAGGGCTTCCGCGTCGGCGTCATCGCGCAGCCGGACTGGCACTCGAAGGATGCCTTCGAGGCGCTGGGTCGGCCGAACCTGTTCTACGGCGTGGCGGCCGGCAACATGGACTCGATGATCAATCGCTACACGGCGGACCGGAAGCCGCGCAGCGACGACGCCTACACGCCGGGCGGCGGTGCCGGCGGACGCCCGGACCGCTGTTCGCTCGTCTACGCACAGCGCTGCCGTGAGGCCTTCAACGACGTGCCGGTCGTGCTGGGCGGTATCGAGGCGTCGCTCAGGCGCATTGCGCACTACGACTACTGGAGCGACAAGGTGCGGCGCTCGATCCTCGTCGATTCGCACGCGGACCTGCTGCTGTACGGCAATGCCGAGCGCGCCGTCGTCGAGCTCGCGCACCGCCTCGCGCGTGGCGAAACCATCGGCACGATCACCGACATCCGCGGCACGGCGTTCCTGCGTTCCGACACGCCGGAAGGCTGGTGGGAGATCGACTCCACGCGCATCGATCGGCCGGGCCGCATCGACGCGATCGTGAGCCCGTACGTGAATACGCAGGATGCCGCTTGCGAGACGAAGGCCGCGGCGGCGGAAAACGGGCAGACCGAGAACGTGCTGCGCTTCGTGCCGGATGCGAAGCGCAACCGCGCACGCTCGGTTATCCGGCTGCCGTCCTACGAGAAGGTGCGGAACGACCCCGTGCTGTACGCGCACGCGAACCGCGTGCTGCACCTCGAGACGAACCCGGGCAACGCGCGGGCGCTCGTGCAGGCGCACGGCCAGCAGGAGCTGTGGCTGAACCCGCCGCCGATACCGCTCACGACGCCCGAGATGGACTACGTGTTCGGCATGCCGTTCAAGCGCGTGCCACACCCGGTGTACGGCAAGGCGCGCATCCCGGCCTACGAAATGATCCGCTTCTCGGTAAACATCATGCGCGGCTGCTTCGGCGGCTGCACGTTCTGCTCGATCACCGAGCACGAGGGGCGCATCATCCAGAGCCGCTCCGAGGCATCGATCCTCGAGGAAGTGGAGAAGATCCGCGACAGCGTGCCCGGTTTCACGGGCGTCATCTCCGACCTCGGCGGACCGACCGCGAACATGTACCGGCTGGCGTGCAAGAGCCGCGAAATAGAAGCGGCGTGCCGGCGCCCGAGCTGCGTGTTCCCCGGCATCTGCAGCAACCTCGATACGGACCACTCGGCGCTGACGGCGTTGTACCGCCGCGTGCGCGCGCTTCCGGGTGTGAAGAAGGTGCTGATTGCCTCGGGCCTGCGCTACGACCTCGCGGTCGAGGACCCGGAGTACGTGAAGGAGCTCGTCACGCACCACGTGGGCGGGTACCTGAAGATCGCGCCCGAGCACACGGAGCGCGGTCCGCTCGACAAGATGATGAAGCCGGGCATCGGCAGCTACGACCGCTTCAAGGAACTGTTCGAGAAGTTCTCGGCCGAGGCGAACAAGGAACAGTACCTGATCCCGTACTTCATCGCCGCGCACCCGGGCACGACGGACGAGGACATGATCAACCTGGCGCTGTGGCTGAAGAAGAACGGCTTCCGTGCCGACCAGGTGCAGGCGTTCTACCCGTCGCCGATGGCGTCGGCGACGGCCATGTACCACTCGAAAAAGAACCCGCTGCGCAAGGTGACGTACAAGAGCGACGAGGTCGACATCGTCAAGAGCCCGAAGCAGCGCCGCCTGCACAAGGCGTTGCTGCGCTATCACGACCCGGACAACTGGCCGCTGATTCGCGACGCGCTGAAGGATCTCAACCTCGCGCACCTGATCGGCAGTGGCCCCGACAAGCTGGTACCGGCCACGCAGCCGAAGGGGCCGTACAAGGACGCACCCCGCCGCAAGAACTCGAAAAGCGCGCACGCGAAGCGTGTGAAGAAGGGGCGGGCGTTGACACAACACACCGGGTTGCCGCCGAGAGAATCGGGGTCCTGACTGGTTTAAACCGATTCATACTTCATCGATGGGTGGTTAGCCATGGGTATCATTGTTCACGGCTTCTTGATAGGCATCATCGCGACGATCTGCCTCGATGTCTGGGCGGCATTCGTCAAACATGTGCTCCATCTTCCGGCGGCCCACTGGGCCATGGTCGGCCGCTGGGTTGGTCACCTGCCGCGAGGCCGTTTCGTTCATCCAGCGATTGCGGAGTCGCCCCCGATCTCCAATGAACTCGCGATCGGCTGGATCACGCACTACGTGACAGGTATCGTCTACGGCATCGCTTACCTCGGCATCGTGCAGGGTTTGCTGTCGCGGGATCCTTCCCTCGTATCAGCGCTGATCTTTGGACTGGCAACGGTCGTTGCCCCTTGGTTCATCCTGCAGCCGGGGCTCGGTGCCGGGGTGTTTGCGTCCCGGACGCCAAACCCGGCGCGTACACGAATGATCAACCTGTCAATGCACACCGTCTTTGGCGTATCACTGTACCTGGGCTGGGTCCTGGTTGACCGGTTGTTGCACTGATGGTGGCCCGGCCTTACTTCGGCGCTGCAGGGAACTTACTAATGCTTGGAGCCTACTATGACTGACGCGATCGACACTTTTTTCGGCGCTTGGCAACTCGAATCCCGGGAAGAAAGAGTCGACAAGATCACCGGGGCTGTCGCTCCAGGCGTCGTGTACGTCGATCCCCGGACGCCGGAACCCATAACCAGCGTCAGCGCACTATGTGATTACGTCGGAATGTTCTCCGCGAATGCGCCCGGCTGGTCCGCAAGAGTCGTGTCCACCAGCACGATTGCCGGCATGACGCGCGCTACCGTCGCCTTTAGCGGCAAGGGGGCGGATGGCAAAGAGCAAACGCAGCTGGGTCAATACTTCGTCGAAACAGAGGGTGGCTTGATCTCCAGGATGGTCGGCTTCGTGGGTATAGGCGCACCAGAATGCTGAAGGCGTTAAAGGTGTCGGCGTTAGAGGTGTCAGGTTTATTTTCTCAACACGCCTTTGCCGCAGATGGGGGCTATGCCCGAACGCAAACTAAGCAACTGGGTCGCGGTTGCGGAGATAATATCTGCAGCTGCAGTCGTAATTTCATTGCTCTATGTTGGCCTCGAGATACGTAGAACAACCCTGGAGTCAGATGCCGATATTCAGGCAGAACTGCTTTCGTATACGCATCAAAGAAGGAACCTGGTGATTGAGAGCGGTGACCTCGCTTCGTTGCTGACGAGAGGTTACGCCGATCCCAACCAGTTGCCCCCTGACGAAGCACTCCGTTTCCAGAACTACAATGAGTTGCTCTATGTCGCGTGGGAACGCGCCTACATGACGAATGCGGCTGGCGTTTTTTCGGACGAACTGTTTGGTGCCTGGAACGAATGGTTTATCTCAATCGCGGAAAGTAACCCGGAGTTCGTTTGGCCCATGGTGCGAGATTCGCAGGGCTGGAGTCCGCCCTTTGTAGAGCACGTAAATCAATCACTAGGCTACCCGAGATCGGATTCGAGAGAAGACTGAGCGGCACTCAGGCCGATGCCTGTCCCCACTGCGGCTTGAGATACGCGCAGCGCTGGAATGAAATCAGAGCTTCAAATGTATTTGGTTACCTATTCTGGATCGTAATCGCTTTTCTCGTGCTTGTTGTGCTATTGGCGCTTACCGGCCGGCAATGCCCGTTTCTGGCCGAGAGCGGCGAGGTTCCAGGTCGAGGCTCGAAAGGCAGCTTGAAGGAACTGGACTTAGTCCAATCCGCCACGTGGCGGATTTCCTCGAAACCACTTTAGGTTTCATGAATAGCATCCGCCACGTGGAGGATCAGTGACGGCTTCACTTCGCATAGCGGACAGTCGTTCCGCCTGATATAAACTGTCAGCCTCTGACGCATACCGGCCTGTCGGGACTGTCGACGCTTCCACTTAGAATCAATAACTTAGCAATCATGCGATGATTGACTAACTATACGTCATTGACGTATAGTCTTGATTGTGCGCCACCGCCTATTCATCGAGTCGCAGGTCTTTACCAAGTTCATTGGCGACTACTTAAACGACGACGAATACTCGGCGCTCCAGCACTACATGCTGGAACACCCGAAAGCAGGGCCTGTTATTCGAGGCTCTGGGGGTGTTCGCAAGCTTCGATGGAACTTGCGAGGCAAAGGCAAGAGCGGCGGTGTACGAGTGATTTATTACATTCCAGATGGTAATTCATTCTGGATGTTAACGATCTACGGCAAAGGTGATGTGGACAATATTCCAGGGCCGATGCTAAAGAAGATCAAAGAGGCGATGAACGATGGCTAAACGTGATATCGGTCAAGAGATTCTAGACTCGATCAATGAGATTAAGGCTGGCGATGTTGGTCGTGTACATGTGTACATAACCGCAGATCAGATCAAAGCTGTGCGCGAAAAAGTTGGCGTATCGCAGAGTTCATTTGCTGCGATGTTGAACGTATCAACGCGCACCCTTCAAGAGTGGGAGCAAGGAAGACGTCAGCCAAACGGGCCGGCTCGTTCATTACTTGCGATTGCCGCTAAGCGACCCGAAGTCATGCAGGAAGTGTTTGCTGCTTAGAGGAACTCAAAGGTCGATCGGCTGGATTTGGCCGAATCCCGCCTCCCGTGGCTGCCTGAAAGTAGTCGCTGGAGTGTCCGCTACGGGCGATGAGCGGAAACCCCACGTTACCGCGGAAACGTTTCTCGAAACGACTTTAGGTTTATTGTCTAAGTTGAGCGGTAGCTGTCTGGACGTTACCGCGGAAACGTCGAGAGCACGGGTCGGCTTGTGCCACGTACGGGCCGCAAATCGACGTTCATTCCGGCGACGGATTCCGACAGAATTGGCCGCGGACTCTACGGATGAAAGGACGGCATCGTGCGTGATTCTCGAGTGGCTATCGTTACCGGCGCAGGCAGGGGCATCGGTGCGGCTACGGCAAGGCTGTTGGGTAACGCGGGCTATGCCGTCTGCGTGAACTACCGTTCGGACGCGGCGTCTGCCGACAAGGTCGTCGAGGAGCTCAAAGGGGCCGGTGCGAAGGCCATTGCGGTCAAGGCGGACGTCAGCCACGAAGAGGACGTCGTTCGGATGTTCGAGGCCGTCGATCGGGAGCTCGGCACGCCGAGTGCACTGGTCAACAATGCCGGCATCCTGATTCAGCAGATGCGAGTCGCGGACATGGACGCGGCGCGCATCAATGCGACCCTGACGACAAACGTCACCGGCACGCTGCTTTGCTGCCGCGAGGCCGTGCGCCGGATGTCGACACAGCATGGCGGGCCGGGCGGCTCTATCGTGAACGTTTCGTCCGTGGCCGCGCGCACCGGTTCACCGGGCGAGTACGTCGACTACGCGGCGTCAAAAGGAGCGGTCGATACGCTGACCCGTGGCCTGGCCGTGGAGGTCGCCGGCGAAGGTATCCGCGTGAACGGTGTGCGGCCCGGGTTCATCTATACCGACATGCACGCGAGCGGCGGCGAGCCCGGCCGCGTGGACCGGCTGGCCGCATCGATACCCATGAAGCGCGGTGGGACGGCGGAGGAGATCGCGCAGTCCATTGCCTGGCTGCTGTCCGACGAGGCTTCCTACGTCACCGGGGCTTTCATCGATGCCGCCGGCGGCCGTTAGCGTCCGGGCAGGTCGTCCGCCTCGATGAACCGCCGGTCCAGCGCGCCGTAGGCGTCGATGCGGCGGTCGCGGAAGAACGGCCAGCCGTGGCGTACCCGCGTGAGCTCGCCCAGGTCGAGTTCCTGCACCGTGACGCACTCCTCGTCGTGCGGCGCTTTCCACACGATGCGGCCGTCCGGTGCCGCGATGAAACTCTGGCCCCAGAACTCGATGCCGCCGTCGCTCGCCGGGTCCGGTTCGAAGCCCGTGCGGTTGACGGCGACGACGAAACAGCCGTTCGCCACCGCGTGTGACCGCTGCATCGTTTCCCACGCGCCGTGCTGCTCGGCGCCGACCTCGGCCTTTTCTTCCGGGTGCCAGCCGATGGCGGTGGGGTAGAACAGGATGTCCGCGCCCTGCAGCGCCGTCAGTCGCGCGGCCTCGGGGAACCACTGGTCCCAGCAGATCAGCGTACCGAGGTTCGCCTTCTCGGTGCCGAACGTCTTGAAGCCCAGGTCGCCAGGCGTGAAGTAGAACTTCTCGTAGTAGCGCGGATCGTCGGGGATGTGCATCTTGCGGTACTTGCCGACGTAGCCGCGGTCGCTATTCACGACAGAGATCGTGTTGTGGTACAGGCCCGCGGCGCGGCGCTCGAACAGGCTCACGATGATCGCGACGCCGGCCTTCTTTGCGACGTCGGCGAACAGCTCCGTCGTCGGCCCGGGGATGGCCTCCGCCAGGTCGAAAAACGCAGCGTCCTCGGTCTGGCAGAAGTAGCGCGAGCGGAACAGCTCCGGCAGGCAGATGACCTCCGCCCCCTGCTTGATGACGTCCCGCGTCATCTCGAGCGCCTTCTCCGTGTTCTCGGCCGGGTTGTCCGAGCAGCGCATCTGCACGACGCCGACCTTGACCGTCTTCTGTTTGCCGCTGTCGCTCATCGGTCTACTCCTTGCGCTCGGTCGTCGTGTCGTAATACGTCTGCGTGTCGAAGAATGCCATGTACTGGTCGAGAATCTGCATCGCGCGCTTCGGCCGCACGGCGCCGCTGTCGATCTTCTCCTTGATCAGGTCCTGCATGCGCCGCCGGAGGTCGTTCGGGAAGTACTGCACCTGAGCGAGCATGTCGTGCACCGCGCTGCCCGGGATCGACTTTTCCAGCCAGAAGTTGTTCTCTTCCTCGGCGTCACCGTACACGTGCACTTCGCTGACACGGCCGAACAGGTTGTGCGCGTCGCCCATGATGTCCTGGTAGGCGCCCATCAGGAACACGCCGAGGTAGTATGGCTCGCCGTCGTTCAGCGGATGAAGCTCAAGAAAGCTGTTGTCTTCGTTCGCGGATACGTACTGGCCCACCTTGCCGTCCGAGTCGCAGGTCAGGTCGACGAGCATCGTGCGCCGCGTCGGGCGCTCGTCGAGGCGCGCGAGCGGCATGATCGGGAACGGCTGGTCGATGGCCCAATGGTCGAGCATCGACTGGAATACCGAAAAATTGCAGAGGTACTGGTCGACGAGCAGTTCCTCGAGCTTCTGCATCTGTACCGGCGGCGGTTCGGGCTCCATCTCGCGCAGGCGGGCGAGGGCCGCGGAACAGGCGCTCCAGTACAGGCGCTCGACCTGTGCGTTGTCTGCCAGCGACAGGAAGCCCATGCCGAACAGCGTCGACGCTTCCTGGTGCGCGACCTCGATGTCGTGGTAGGCCTCGACGATGCCGGCGACGCCGTCGTTCAAGGCTTCGTCGCCGCGCAGCCATTCGAGCGTGGCGTGCAGCGCGCCGACGAGCCGGTGCGCGTCGGCCGGCGGCGCGTAGTCGTCGCCCGCGCGGTCCTTGCGAAATGCACCGAGCGTTTCGACGACCAGGATAGAGTGATGCGCGGTCATCGCACGGCCGCTCTCGGAGACGAGGATCGGCGGCGGCACGTCGCGCTCGTCGCAGACTTCCTGCACGGCCGAGACGATCGTGTTCGCGTATTCCTGCAGGCCGTAGTTGATGCTGCCGTCCTCGAAGCTGCCGGTGTAGTTGACGCCGACGCCGCCACCGACGTCGAGGTAGCGGACGTTCACGCCGCGGCCGACGAGCTCCGCGTAGATCTGCGACATCTCCTTCGCGGCCGCGCGCAGCTGCTGGATCTCGGTGATCTGGCTGCCGAGGTGGAAGTGCAGCAGCACGAAAGCGTCCTTCGCGTCGTCCGCGTCGAGCCGGTCGACGATGTCGATCAATTCCGGCAGCGAGATGCCGAACTTCGAGCGGTAGCCGCCGGACGCTGCCCACTTGCCGGCGCCGGTCGTTCGCAGCCGCACGCGCACGCCGAACTGCGACGTGACCGACTCCCGTCTTGCAATGGCCATGAGCTGCTCGAACTCGACGTACTTTTCCATCACCGGGATGACGTTCTTGCCGAGCGTCTGCGCCGCGACGATCAGCGACAGCATCTGCGGGTCCTTGACGCCGTTGCAGACGAGCAGCCCGTCGTCGTCCGCGAGGTGCGGAATCGTTGCGACCAGCTCGGCCTTCGAGCCGCACTCGAGGCCCAGCCCGTACGGCTTGCCCGCGGCGATGACTTCCTCGAGGACCTCGTGGAGCTGGTTCACTTTGACCGGGTACACGCCTCGGTAGACGTTCCGGTAGTCGACGTTCTCGATCGCCTCGGCGAACGCGCGGTTCAGCCGTTTCACGCGCGCGTGCAGGATGTCCTGGAAGCGCAGCAGCAGCGGGAAGCGAATGCCGCGCGCGCGCGTCTCCTCCAGCACGTCCATGATGTCGATCGTGAGCGCGTCGCCGTCGATCGGCCGAACGACGACGTGCCCGGCCTCGTTGACGTCGAAGAACCCGTCGCTCCAGCCGTCGACGCGGTACAGTGCCGCCGCATCCTCGACGGACCAGCTTTCGGTCATGCTCATCCGCGCTGCCCGACTACTGGCCGAGCACGTCGGCGAAGATCAGCGGCGCCACGATCGTCGCGTCGGACTCGATGATGAACTTCGGCGTGTCCGCGGAGAGCTTGCCCCAGGTGATCTTCTCGTTCGGCACGGCGCCCGAGTACGAGCCGTAGCTCGTCGTCGAGTCGCTGATCTGGCAGAAATAACCCCAGCGCGGGATGTCGGCCTTGCGCAGGTCCTGTTCGAGCATCGGCACGACGCAGATCGGGAAGTCGCCGGCGATGCCGCCGCCGATCTGGAAGAAGCCGATCGATGCGTCGTACGCCGTCTTCTCGTACCAGCCCGCGAGCATCATCATGTACTCGATGCCGCTGCGGACGGTGTGCACGTTGCCGATCTCGCCGGTAATGCAGTGCGACGCGTAGATGTTGCCCAGCGTCGAGTCCTCCCAGCCGGGCACGATGATCGGCAGGTCGCGCTCGCAGGCCGCGACCAGCCAGCTGTCCTTCGCGTCGATCTGGTGGTGCTCGTCGAGTTTTCCGGAACGGATCATCTGGTACATGAACTCGTGCGGGAAGTACGCCTCGCCGGCCTTGTCGGCCGCCTGCCACAGGTCGAGGATCACGTGCTCGATGCGCCGGATTGCTTCCTCCTCGGGGATGCAGGTGTCCGTCACCCGGTTCAGGTGGCGGGCCAGCAGATTCTCTTCATCGTCGGCCGTCAGCTCGCGGTAGTTCGGCACGCGCACGTAGTGGTCGTGCGCCACCAGGTTGAAGATGTCCTCCTCGAGGTTCGCGCCCGTACAGCAGATCGCGTGCACCTTTTCCTGGCGGATCATTTCGGCGAGCGACAGGCCGAGTTCGGCCGTGCTCATGGCACCGGCCAGCGTCATGAACATGACGCCGCCGTCGTCGAGGTGGCGCTTGTACGCGTCGGCGGCGTCGATCAGCGCCGCGGCATTAAAGTGCCGGTAATGATGGTGGATGAAATCGCGAATCGCGGTCATTGAGGGTCTCCGGAAATCTTTCTCATTTGAACACGGGTACCTGCTGGCTCAGGCAGTGAAACGTGCCGAGGCCGAGCACGAGGTCCGTGCAGTCGATGGCGACGACGTTGCGGCCCGGGAACGCGGCCGCCAGGACCTGCCGCGCGGGCTCGTCGCCGGGGTCATTGAATGCCGGCATGATGACGGTTTTGTTGCCGATGTAGAAGTTCGCGTAGCTCGCGGGCAGGCGATCGCCCTCGAATTCCACCGGGCCCGGCATCTGGATTTCGAGCACCTCGAGCGGCCGGCCGTCGGCGAGCCGGACCGCGTCGAGGCGCTCGCGGTTCTCGGCCAGCATGGCGTGGTTCTCGTCGGCCGTGTTGCGTTCGACGACCGTGACCACGCGGTCCTCGGCGACGAAGCGCGTCAGGTCGTCCACGTGGCCGTCCGTGTCGTCGCCGACGATGCCGTCGCCGAGCCAGATGATCTGCGAGACGCCGAGCGTGTCGCGCAAGGCCTGTTCGATGTCATCTCGCGACAGCGCCGGGTTGCGGTTCGGGTTCAGCAGGCATTGCTCGGTCGTCAGCAGCGCGCCGGCGCCGTTCACGTCGATCGACCCGCCTTCCAGCACCAGGTCGATCGTCTCGCAGGGCACGCCGAGCGCCGCCGCCATCTGCGGCGGGATCACGTTGTCGAGGTCCCACGGCGGGTATTTCCCGCCCCAGGCGTTGAAGCCGAAATCGAGCGCGAGGCCCTCGGGGCCGTCGTCGCCGTCGCGCGTGACGAAGATCGCGCCGTGGTCGCGGCACCAGGCATCGTTCGTCCGGAACCGGTGGAAGCGGACGTTCGCCGCGTTCGCCTTGCCCTCGAGCAGCCCGGCGACATGCCGCTCGTGTGCCTCGTCCAGCACGTTGATGCGCACGAGTTCGCCGGCCGCGAGCGCGGCGACGAAACGCACCATGACGGGCTCGACCGGTTCGAACTTGCCGGGCCAGCTGTCGCGCTTGTGCGGCCACGACAGCCAGGTCGCCTGGTGCGGCGACCATTCTGCGGGCATCGAGTATCCGCGGCCGGCGGGTGAGCCGGCGTGCTTAGGTTTGTGAGGCATGCCCGTATTCTACGGGCGCAGACGCACTGCTGCGCAAGCAATAAGGTCAGTCGGGGCGTTCGACCGTTTGCGCGGCTCCGGTATACGTAAGCGACGTTTCCGGCACTGCGCCGCCGGGGCCGCCGATCCAGCGGACACTGACCTGCCGTTCAGTGGCCATTCCGTCAAAGCGACCGACGCGTTCGCCGAGGGTGACAGCGCCGGACGCGTCGTCGTAAGAGACGGGAATGCGCGACCAGGCGCCGGATTCGTACGCGCGGCTCACGCCGTCGTCCTCGTAGATCTCGAAGCGCCCGTCGGCGCCCGTGTAGACGTTGAGCACCAGCGGCGCATTCAGGCTCTCGCCCGTGTGCTGGATGTCCGGGCCTGTGGGCACGATCGAGCCGGCACGTACGAACAGCGGCATCCGCGCGAGCGGTGCTGCCGCGGCTATCGTCTGCCCGCCGGCGTGGCGTTCGCCGGTGTCGAAGTCGTACCAGTCCGTTCCGGCCGGCAGGTACACGGCACGGCTGCGGGCGCCCGGTTCGTGCACGGGGGCCACGAGCAGCGCCGGGCCGAACAGGTACGCGTCCGTGACGCCGCGCGCCTGCGCATCATGCGGGAAGTCCATTGCGAGGCCGCGCATGATCGTGCCGTCGCGATGGTAGGCATCGCCCGCGAGCGTGTACACGTACGGCATCAGCCGGTAGCGCAGCTTCGTGTAGTGGACGAGGCTGTCGTAGACCTCGGTGCCTTCGTCCGCGAGGTTGAAGATTTCGCGGTACGGGTTCTGGCCGTGCGAACGGAACAGCGGGGCAAACGCGCCGAACTGAAACCAGCGCAGGTTGATCTCCTGCCAGCTCGCACGGTGTTCGGCCGGCATCTCGTCGAAGCGGCCCACGGCGCCGCCCGGGAACCAGCGGTAGTGGTCTTCCGGCGTGAAGCCGCCGATGTCGAACGTCCAGTACGGCATGCCCGCGAAGCCCACGCTGATGCCGGCCGCGATCTGCTCGCGCAGGTTCGACCAGCGCGTGACGATATCGCCGCTCCAGATCGCGGCACCGGTACGCTGGATGCCGCCGAAGCCGGAGCGGGTCAGGATGAAGCTGCGCTTGTCCGGGTCCGTTTCGCGCTCGCCCTCGTACACGGCCTCCGCGTGCGGCAGCGCGTAGGCGTTAAACAACTCGGCCCCGGTGCCCATCGCGTTCGGCGTCATCGCGTCCTTGCGGTGTTCGAACGACAGGTTAGAGTGCATGTCCGGCTCGACGGCATCGAGCCACCAGGCATCGAAGCCGTGCACGTTCAGCGAGTCGCGCATCTGCCGCCAGTAGATCCCGCGGCAGTCCGCATCGAACGCATCGTAGAACGCGTTCAGGTACCCGGGCGCGATCCAGTCGATGTTTTGTTCCTCGATGTTCTTGTTGAACATGCAGCCCTGTGCGTCCAGCTCCTCGTAGTGCGCGGTCGTCGGGTAGAACTTCGGCCACACCGAGATCATGATGCTCGCGTCGAGTTCGTGGACCTCGTCGACCATGGCCGACGGGTCGGGGAAGAACTCGGGATCGAAGTCGTGGCTGCCCCAGGCATCGACCGGCCAGTAGGACCAGTCGAGCACGATGTTGTCGATCGGGATCTTGCGCGCGCGGTACTCCTTCAGCACGTCGAGCAGCTCGTCCTGCGACTTGTAGCGCTCGCGGCTCTGCCAGTAGCCGAACGCCCGTTTCGGCAGCATCGTCGCCTTGCCGGTGAGGCGACGGTAGCCGGCGACGACGTCGTCCGGCGTGTCGCCCGCGACGACGTAGTAGTCGACGATGCGGCCGGTGTCCGCGGCGAGTGACAGCGTGCCGGCGTCCGGAGACGGCGTGTGCTGCGCGAGTCGCAGGTAGCCGCCCTGGGCACGCCAGTCGATCTCGAGTGCGTATTCCCGGCCTTCCGTCATGTCGACGGTCGCGTCGTGGTACCAGGGGTTCCAGTTCATGCGCCAGCGGTCGACGAGCGTGTCGCCGTCGATCCGCATCGTCGCGTAGCCGCTGGAGTAGAGGCGCAGTTCGTGTGCGCCGGAGGCACGCGGCACGATGCCGCCGCGCCACTCGACGCGCAGGTCCTGTGCACCGTCGGTTTCCGGCGGGAACGGGTGTTCCTTCGTGTTGCCCTGCGCCAGGAACTGGTAGTCGATATCGGTCTCCACGCGCTCGAGCAGCAGCTTTTCACCGTCGTAGTAGCGGGCGGTGAGGCCGCCCGGTTCACCGCCGGCATCGAGTAGGTCGAACGAATCCGCGATCGGCGCCGCCGGCGACGGCGCGCCCATGCGGGAAATCGCCGCGGAGTTCCACAGCAGGCCGTAGCCGTTCGTCGACGTGAGAAACGGCACCGTGATGATGAGGTTGTGGGTCGTCATTTCCACGTTTTCGCCGGCCAGGTCGACGAGGCCGTCCTGGCGCTGGCCGAGGCCGTACAGCGACTCGCCGTCGTTGCGCGCAAAAAGCTGCCGCACGGCGTAACCGTGGCTCCCGCGCTCACGGCCGGTCTCGGCCAGCAGGGTCCTGCCGTTCGCATCGCTGACGCGGACGTTGCCGGTATCGAGGTCGACGGCTGCCGCGATGTCCTTGGCGCGCACGTGGAGCGTGCCGTCCTGCTCTTCTGCCGAGAACGCGGCATCGCCGGCGTCGGCCACGACCATCATCGTGTCCACGGCGGCATCGATGTCGGCCGCGGTGCCGGCAGTCACGCGCAGCGACCGGTCGTCGACGACCTGGACGCGTACCCGCGGGAACTCGGTGCCGGGGATCGTCACCTCGACGCCCGCTGCGTCCCGCGTCCAGCGCGCGGACGATGCCGCGGTGTCGTCGGCCGGGCCCGAGCAGCCCGCGGTGGCGGCCAGCGCGAGCAGGGCCGGGAAGGCAGGGAAATGGCGGGTATTCATAGCGTCGGCACCACGTCAGGTTGGCGGGCGGCCGGCGAACACGGCTTGCCGGCCCCCCGGCGGCAATGTGAGCGCTACCATAGCATTAGCGGCGCGGCGGGAAAATCCATGTCATACAATTCAGCGCCGCGATCAGCCTGAGGAATACCATGCGCATCGACGCTATAGCCATCGGCCACGAGCCGCCGAAAGACGTCAACGTCATCATCGAGGTACCGATCGGCGGTCAGCCGATCAAGTACGAACTGGACAAGGATGCCGGAGCGCTGGTCGTCGACCGCTTCCTGTACACGCCGATGTCCTACCCGGGCAACTACGGCTTCGTGCCGCACACGTTGTCCGACGACGGCGACCCGATCGACGTGCTCGTCTGCAACACGCGGGAGCTGGTGCCCGGCTGCGTCATCAACGTGCGCCCGATCGGCGTGCTGATCATGGAAGACAACGCCGGGCAGGACGAGAAGATCGTTGCCGTGCCGTCGGAGCGCACGACGAAACGCTACGACCACGTCCGCAATTACAGCGACCTGCCGACCATCACGTTGCAGCAGGTCGAACACTTCTTCGAGCACTACAAGGATCTCGAACCCGGGAAGTGGGTCAAGATCGGCGATTGGCACGGCAGGGACGTCGCGCAGCGACTGATCGTCGAGGCGATCGAGCGCGGGCGCCGCCCGGTGGAGGAACTGCGGCGCCGTCAGAGCGACCCGTAGAACGCCTCCATCCGCGCGCGCTCGGACGCGTCGGGCAGCCGACCGTGGGCGGCCATCATGTTGTCCTCGACGTGCCGAACCTTCGTCATGCCCGGGATGGCGACCGTCGCCGCCGGGTGCGAGAGCGCGTACTTCAGCAGGAATTGCGCCCAGGAATGGCAATCGAAGGCCTGCGCCCACTCGGGCAGCGCCTCGTTACCGACGCGTTCGAAGATCCGGCCGCCGCCGAAGCCGCGGTTGATGATCACGGCCATGCCGCGGTCCGCCGCGAGCGGCAGCAGGCGCTCGGCTGCCGTCTGCTGCTCCAGTGAATAGTTCACCTGGATGAAGTCCAGGTCCTCGGCCCGCATGACCTTCTCGAACTCGGCGTACTGCGACTCGTTCGACGTCGTGATGCCGATGTAGCGGATCCGGCCTTCCTGCTGCCATTCACGCAGGACCGGCAGGGCCTTCTGCCAGCCGCGCAGGTTGTGCACCTGCATCAGGTCGAAATCGGGCGTGCCGAGCTTTTCCGAGGATTCGCGCATCTGGCCATTCGTCGCGTCCCCGGCGTTCTCGAGGTCGGTCTTCGTCGCGATGAACATGTCCTCGGTGATGTCGAGCGCCCGCATCAGGTCGCCGAGAACTGACTCCGACGAGCGGTACATCGGGGCAGTGTCGATGACGGTGCCGCCGAGTTCCCGGAAGCGGGCGAGCGCCGCCTGCAGCGGCGCGCGTTCGTCCGCGCCGGCACCGACACCGTAGCGATTCGTGCCGAGGCCGACGACCGGGATTTTCTCGCCGCTGGACGGAATGGCCTTGCGGATCAGGTGCTCCGGCCCGGCGTGCGACGCGCCCGCGCCGAGCGCGAAACCGGTGCCGGCCGCGAGGGCGGCCTTGTTGAACTGGCGGCGGGAAAGTTTCATGGTGTCCTCCTGTTGGGTTCATGGACAGCCGAGGCGCGGCTGCGTTCCGCGGCAGGCCACTATAATATGCAGTTCGTGGTCCGCGCACCGAGGGGGTCAGGGATGTCGGGTTTGTATTACGAGGAATTTGCGGTCGGCCAGGTCTTCGACCACCCGATCCGCCGCACCGTCACCGAAACCGACAATGTCCTGATCACCACGCTCACGCACAACCCGGCGGCGCTGCACCTCGATGCCGAGACCATGAAGGAGACGGAGTTCGGCCAGGTGCTGGTCAATAGCTGCTTCACACTGTCGCTGATGGTCGGCATTTCCGTCAACGATACGACCCACGGCACGACCGTCGCCAATCTCGGTTGGGACGAGGTGCGCTTCCCGAAGCCCGTTTTCGTCGGCGACACGCTGCGCATCCGCACGGAGGTGCTGGAGGTCCGTGAAAGCCGCTCGCGCCCCGACAACGGCATCGTCGTCCTGGAGCACCGGGCCTACAATCAGCGCGACGAGCTGGTCGGCTCGTGCCGGCGTTCGGCCCTGATGCTGAAGAAGCCGGGATGATTCGCAGTTTCCTGTTTACGCCGGCGGACGACGAGCGCAAGGTCGAAAAGGCGCTGGCGTCGGCCGCAGACGCGGTGATCCTGGATCTCGAGGACTCGGTCGCGCCGTCCAACCGGCCGGCTGCGCGGCGCATAGCGTTGCGGCACACGCGCTCGCGCGAGCAGGTCTGGGTCCGGATCAACCCCCTCGATTCGGAAGACGCGGACATCGATCTCGAGGAAGTCGTCGCCGGCGGCCCTGCGGGCATCGTGCTGCCCAAGCCCGAGAGCGCCGCTGACACCATCGACCTCGCGGTCCGGCTGGACGAACTCGAGGCCGAACATGACCTGCCGGCTGGCAGCATCCGCATCCTGCCGATCTGCACGGAACGGCCGGAAGCATTGTTTGCACTCGGTGGCTACTGCGACGCTACGCCGCGCCTCGCCGGTCTCGCCTGGGGCGCCGAGGACCTGAGTGCCGCGGTCGGCGCGCGCACGGCCCGCGCACCCGGCGGCGAGTGGCTGCCGCCCTACGAGCTGGCCCGTTCACTGTGCCTGTTCGCGGCCGCGGCGGCCGGCGTTGCGGCGATCGATACGGTGTACACGGATTTCCGCGACGACGAAGGCCTGCGAAAATACGCAAGCATCGCGCGGCGTGACGGGTTTACCGGCATGCTGGCCATCCATCCGGCGCAGGTGGCCGTCATCAACGACGCGTTCAGGCCCACGCCGGACGAGATCGCCAGGGCGCGGAGGATCGTCGACTTGTTCGATGCGAACCCCGGCGCCGGCACGCTCGGCCTGGACGGCAGGATGCTCGACCGGCCGCACCTCGAGCAGGCGCGGCGCCTGCTTGCCGCCGGGGACGAGCAGCATGAAGAATAACCAGAATCGGTAAGGTGAACTGCAATGAGTGAGAGCGCGATTTATCCCGTGGACGAGGCGACACGCCAGCGTGCGTTAATCGACGCGGACCGCTACGAGGCGATGTACCGCGAGTCCGTGGAGGACAGCGAGGCATTCTGGGCGAAGCAGGCGCAACGCATCGACTGGATACGGCCGTTTACGCGCGTGCGCGACGTGTCCTACGACAAGTCGGACCTGCACATCCGCTGGTTCGACGACGGCAGCCTGAATGCCTGCTACAACTGCGTCGACCGGCATCTCGACGCGCGCGGTGACGACGTTGCGATCATCTGGGAGGGCGACGATCCGGCGCGCGACCTGAGCATCACGTATTCCGAGTTGCACCGCCACGTCACCCGCTTTGCGAATGCATTGAAATCACTCGGCGCGAAGAAGGGTGATCGCATTACGATCTACATGCCGATGATCCCGGAAGCGGCGTACGCCATGCTGGCCTGCGCCCGCATCGGCGCGGTGCACTCGGTGGTGTTCGGCGGGTTTTCGCCGGATGCGCTGGCCGGCCGCATCGCCGACTGCGAGTCCAACATCGTGATCACCGCGGACGAGGGCTTGCGCGGCGGCAGGAAAGTCCCCCTCAAGGCAAACGTGGACCTGGCGGCCGCGAACGCGCAGGTCACGACGCTCGAGCACGTGCTCGTCGTGCGCAACACCGGCGCCGACATCGACTGGACCGACGGCCGAGACGCATGGCTGCACGATCGCGAAAGCGACGCGGAATGCCCCTGCGAGGAGATGAACGCCGAGGACCCGCTGTTCATCCTGTACACGTCGGGCTCCACCGGCAAGCCGAAAGGCGTGCTGCACACGACCGGCGGTTACCTCGTGTACGCGGCGCTGACGCACGAGGTCGTGTTCGACTATCACCCGGGTGACATCTACTGGTGTACGGCGGACGTCGGCTGGGTCACCGGGCACACTTACATCGTCTATGGTCCGTTGGCCAATGGCGCCACCTCGTTGATGTTCGAGGGCGTGCCGAACTACCCCGACAGCTCCCGTTTCTGGCAGGTCTGCGACAAGCACGGGGTCAACATCTGCTACACCGCGCCGACCGCGATCCGTGCGCTGATGCGCGACGGCGACGCGCCGGTGAAGAAGACTTCCCGAAAATCCCTGCGGCTTCTCGGCTCCGTCGGTGAGCCGATCAACCCCGAAGCCTGGGAGTGGTACTACAACGTGGTCGGCGACGCACGTTGCCCGATCGTCGACACCTGGTGGCAGACCGAGACGGGCGGCATCCTGATCAGCCCCTTGCCGGGAGCGACGGCGCTGAAGCCGGGTTCTGCGACGAAGCCGCTGTTCGGCGTCCAGCCTGCGATCGTGGACGGCGAGGGCCAGGTGCTCGAGGGCGCGACCGAGGGCAATCTCGTGATCCTTGATAGCTGGCCTGGCCAGATGCGAACGGTGTACGGCGATCACCAGCGCTTCATCGACACGTACTTCTCGACGTTCCCGGGGCGGTACTTCACCGGCGACGGCGCGCGCCGCGACGAGGACGGCTACTACTGGATCACCGGCCGCGTCGACGACGTGCTGAACGTGTCCGGGCACCGGATGGGCACCGCAGAAGTGGAAAGCGCGCTGGTCGCACATCACGACGTCGCCGAGGCGGCGGTCGTGGGCTACCCGCACGACATCAAGGGGCAGGGCATCTATGCGTACGTGACGCTGATGGCCGGCGTCGAAGCATCGGACGCGCTCAAGACCGAACTCGCGAACTGGGTCCGGAAGGAAATCGGCCCGATCGCGAAGCCGGACCTGATCCAGTGGGCGCCGGGCCTGCCGAAAACGCGGTCCGGAAAGATCATGCGCCGCATCCTGCGCAAGGTGGCGGCGGACGATTTCGGCAATCTCGGGGATACGTCGACGCTGGCGGACCCGGCCGTCGTCGAGCACCTGATCGAGAACCGCCAGAACCGCGGCTGACGCGGCCCGTCAGGCGGCGGTGTCGTCGTCGAACAGGTCGTTGAAGGTTTCGTCGAACTCGAGCGTCGGCAGGCCGTCATCGCCGACGTCGGCGTCCGACTGCGCGAACACTTCCGCCGACGGGTCCGTGAGCGCATCCGACTCGCGCTCGACCGCCGGGGGTGCGGCAGGTGCCGTGGCGGGCGCCGCGCTGCTGGCCTTGCGGTGTGCGGCAGGCTGCGGCCGGGACAGCGACGCGGCGTCGATGCGCTTCGCATCGGCGATCTGCCGCTCGTACATGCCGACGAACTCTTCGGCGATGATCTGCGGCAGCGGGCCGGAGCCCTTCTCCGTCAGCACGGGGTACAGGTCGCAGTACATCTGCCAGAATTTCTGGCGCTCCAGGAAACCGAGCAGCGGCTTCGCGCTGCCCTCGCGGCGAAACGAGGCCTGCAACTCGTCCGGGTCGAAGCGGTCGGCAAATTCCCGGAACGCGTGCGTCATGGCATCGAGGATCGCGGCCTGGTGGTGCAGCAGGTCGCGGCACACCTCGCGCGCCGCGTCGCGCGGCCCGAGGTATTCGCCTTCGCGGCCGACGAGCAGCTGCATGACCGAGTCGCCGGGGTTTTCCGACAGCTTCATCGGGTTGTTGTGGCGCGGCAGGACCGTCGTCTGGTCGAGATTGAAGGAGACTTTCAGTTCCCGGCGCCCCGCCAGCATGAGGCTGATGCCTTCGACCAGTTCCCGCAGGACCTGCCCGGCATTCTGCAGCACTTCCGCCGGGTCGACGGAGGGGTGCAGGTCAGCGCGGCTCACGCCGACGCCGTCGAGGAACGTGTCGAACAGGTCCTCGGCGGAGATCGGTACCGCCTGCGATTCGCCCTTCGGTGGCCGTGCAGGCTTCAAGACCGGCTTCGGCGAGGGCTTGGCGGCGGAAACCGGCTTTGTCTCGGGTTTCGGCGCGGGTGGTGCGGCGTCCGCAGGGCCCGCGGGCGTTTCCGGTTGCGCCTCGCCCCACAGCGATGAGCTGAAGTCGACGTGGTCGACGAGTTCGTCTTCGTCGAGCAATTGCATGCCGGTGCGCAGGGACGCCTCGGCGACCTTCTCCTCGATCGGCTCGGGCAACTCCGTCTGCGTGCCCTCGAGGGGCATGACGATGCTTTCGCCGCGGTCGAGCGTGACCGCGATCTCGAAGTCTCCCATGCGCAGCTTGTCACCGTTGAACAGGCGGCGTGGATTGCCCTTGCCGACAGGTTCACGCTCGCCATTGACGTACACGCCGTTGGAGCTCGTGTCCGCGAGGTAATAGACGCCGCCCTTGTAGTCGATCGTGGCATGTCGCCCGGAGATGTAGCGATCCGGGTCCGGAAGTATCCAGTCGCTCTGCAGGGAACGACCGATCGTGCCGCCTTCCTCGTCGAACTCGTGCACGGCATCGTCGCCGACGATGTCGCGGTGTTCGCTGATGATTTCCAGGTGCAACGGCATGGGCGGTACTCGCGCGAGGCCGGTTCCGCGCGGCACCGTGCCGGCGGAACTCCATTCATCGTCGAATTGTGCCCAAAGTCAAGGGCTTATGCTGCCAAGCGGTTCACATAACGAGGCACGCGCCGGTCGCGAGCAGGCATGTATATGGGAATTATGAGCCATATTCGAACAATATTGCGCTGTCGTCGCGACGTCGCCGCCCGCGTGCGGAATTCGGTACACTGCGCGCCCGCCAGCGGTCCGTGACAAGATTCCCCATGAGCTCGAAACGACTCTACAAGGTCATCTTCCTGAACCAGGGCCAGGTCTACGAGGTGTACGCGAAAAGCGTGGGCCACGGCGACCTGTTCGGCTTCGTCGCTGTCGAAGCGCTGGTGTTCGGCGAACGCACCACCGTCGTCGTCGATCCGTCCGAGGAGAAGATCAAGGGCGAGTTCGAGAACGTCCGCCGCTCGTACATCCCGCTGCACTCGATCGTGCGCATCGACGAGGTGGACAAGCAGGGCACGAGCAAGGTGTCGAAGTTCGAGGGCGGCAACGTGGCGCAGTTCCCGGTGCCCATTTATACGCCGGGCGACAAGCCGGGCTCCTGAGCGATTGCCTGCGGGGGCAACTATTGCCTCCAATTCGGGGTCCGGTATCATCGCGTTTTCCGCCCCCCGTCATTCCCAGACCGACAAGGCCAGCGCATTGTCCGAACCCGCACCCGTGGCGACGCCGTCCACGACGATCCTGGAGCTGGCCGGCCAGCCGGCCTTGTCGGACTTCCGGCGGGACAAGCTGACGCGCGAACTCCAGCGTGCCGATGATCGCATCAAGGCCGTCCAGGCGCGCTACACGTATTTCGCGCAACTCGCGGCGCCGATATCGAACGAGCATCGCGACCGGTTGCGGGCGTTGCTGCTGCCAGGGGGCAAGGCGGAGGCGCTGAAGCGGAACGCGGCGACGCTGTACGTGGTGCCGCGGCCCGGAACGATTTCACCGTGGTCGTCGAAGGCGACCGACATCGTGCGAGTGTGCGGCATTGACGAGGTCCGCCGCATCGAGCGCGGCATCTGCTATGCGATCACGTACAAGCGGGCAGCGGACGAGCACGACCGCTTCGCGCTGGGGCCGCTGTTGCACGATCGCATGACCGAGGCGGTGCTTGGGCATGCCGAGGACGCGGCCTGCTTGTTCGCGGAACACGCGCCGGCGCCGCTCGGCGTGGTGCCGCTCGGCGATGACGGCCGTGCCGCGCTGGAGCGCGCGAATGCCGAACTGGGGCTCGCGCTGTCCGACGACGAGATCGCCTACCTTCTCGAGAACTACGCCGCGCTCGGCCGCGACCCGACGGATGCCGAGCTGATGATGTTCGCCCAGGCGAATTCCGAGCATTGCCGGCACAAGATTTTCAATGCGGACTGGGTCATCGACGGCGTCGCGACGAATCAGCGGCTGTTCGGGATGATCCGGACGACCACGGAGGCGAGCCCCGACGGCGTGCTTTCGGCCTACTCGGACAACGCCGCGGTGATCGAAGGCTTCAATGGTCGGCGCCTGCAGCCCGATCCGGGGACGCGCGCCTACACCTGGTGCGACGAGCCGGTGCACATCCTGATGAAGGTCGAAACGCACAACCACCCGACCGCGATCTCGCCGTTCCCGGGCGCCGCGACCGGCTCGGGTGGCGAGATCCGTGACGAGGGTGCGACCGGCCTCGGTGCCCGGCCCAAGGCGGGGCTGACCGGCTTCAGCGTGTCGCACCTGCGCATCCCGGGCTATGCCCAGTCCTGGGAGATCGACTTCCCGCACCCGGACCGGATGGCAACGCCGCTCGACATCATGCTCGAAGGCCCGATCGGTGGCGCGGCCTTCAACAACGAATTCGGCCGGCCGAACCTTGCCGGCTACTTCCGCACGTTCGAGGCCCGCGTGCCGGGGCTGCCCGACAACGAGATCCGCGGCTACCACAAGCCGATCATGATCGCCGGCGGCGTCGGCAATGTCCGCGCGGAGCACGCGGTGAAGCGCGATGTACCGGCGGGCGCGCGCATCGTCATCCTCGGCGGTCCCGCGATGCTGATCGGGCTGGGCGGCGGCGCCGCGTCCAGCGTCGCGAGCGGCGCGTCCAGCGAGGACCTGGATTTCGCGTCCGTCCAGCGTGGCAACCCGGAGATGCAGCGCCGCGCGCAGGAAGTCATCGACCGGTGCGCGGCGATGGGCGAGGAGAACCCGATCCTGCTCGTGCACGACATCGGTGCGGGCGGTTTATCGAACGCGGTGCCCGAGGCTGTCGATCACAGCAAGCTCGGGGCGCGCGTGGAGCTGCGCGAGGTCGACAACGCCGAGCCCGGCCTGTCGCCGATGGCGATCTGGTGCAACGAGGCGCAGGAGCGCTACGTCCTCATCGTCGGCGACGACCGCATCGACGAGTTCCGCGACATCTGCGCGCGCGAACGCTGCCCGGCTGCCGTCATCGGCACGCTGACCGATGATGGCAGGCTCGTGGTCAGTGACCGCGAGTTCGACAACAACGTCGTCGACATGCCGATGCAGATGCTGCTCGGCAACCCGCCGAAGATGACGCGCGATGTGCAGCGCCTGGCGGCGCCGGACGACGGCCTGGACCTGTCCGGCATCGACGTCGAGCAGGCCGCGCTGCGCGTGCTGCGCTTTCCCGCGGTCGCGGACAAGTCGTTCCTCATTCACATCGGCGACCGCACGGTCGGCGGCTTGACCGCGCGCGACCAGCTCGTCGGTCCGTGGCAGGTCCCTGTCGCGGACGTCGCGATCACGTCGACGGGCTTCGGCGCGGTGACCGGCGAGGCGATGGCGATGGGCGAGCGCACGCCGCTCGCGGTCTACGACGCGCCGGCGTCCGGCCGCATTGCCGTCGCGGAAGCGCTGACGAACATCGCTGCGGCACCGATCGAGGACATCCGCCGCGTGCGCCTGTCTGCGAACTGGATGGCGGCGGCAGGGCACCCCGGCGAGGACGCGCGCCTCTTCGACACGGTAGCCGCCGTCGTCGACGACCTGTGCCGCAAGCTCGGTATCGCAATCCCGGTCGGGAAGGACTCGCTGTCAATGCGGGCCACGTGGGAGGCGGACGGTGAGGCCTTCCAGGTCGTGGCGCCGGTGTCGCTCATCGTGTCGGCGTTTGCGCCGGTGACGGACGTGCGGGGCCACCTGACGCCGGAGCTCAGGCGGATCGACGAGCAGAGCTACCTGTTGCTCGTCGATCTCGGCTGCGGGAAGAACCGGCTCGGCGGCTCCTGCCTCGCGCAGGCTTTCAACCGTACCGGCGGCGCGGTGCCCGATGTCGACGATCCCGATTCGCTGGGCGCGTTGTTCGCGGCCGTGCAGGAGCTGAACAGCCGCGACATGCTGCTCGCGTACCACGATCGCAGCGACGGCGGCCTGTTGGTGGCGGTCGCGGAAATGCTGTTTGCGAGTCGCCTCGGCGTCTCGCTGCAGGTCGCCGGCAGCGGCAACGCGCTGCTCGCAGCGCTGTTCGCGGAAGAAGTGGGCGCGGTCATGCAGGTCGCGAAGTCGAAGCTCACACAGGTTCAGATGGTGCTCGACCGGCACGGTGTGACGGCCGAGGCGATCGGCCGCGTCGAGCCGACGCCGCGCCTGGTCGTCCGTGCCGACGACGGCATCGTTCTCGACCTCGACCGGCGCACCCTGCAGCGCGAGTGGTCCGAGATGAGCTACCGGATGCAGGCGCTGCGCGACAACCCGGTGACAGCGAAGGAAGCCTTCGACGCGGTCCTTGACGACGACGACCCCGGCCTGAACGCGTCCCTGACGTTCGACCCGAACGACGACATTTCCCGGCCGTACCGCGGCGGCAGCGGCCAGCCGCGCGTCGCGATACTGCGCGAACAGGGTGTGAACAGCCAATACGAGATGGCGGCCGCGTTCCTGCGCGCCGGTTTCGCGCCGGTCGACGTGCACATGAGCGACCTGCTCGCCGGCCGCGACAGTCTCGCGAACTACCAGGGCGTCGTCGCCTGCGGAGGCTTCTCCTACGGAGACGTGCTCGGTGCCGGCGGCGGCTGGGCGAAGTCCATCCTGTACAACCCGCGCGCACGGGACGAATTCGAGGCGTTCTTCACGCGCCAGGATACGTTTGCGTTGGGTGTCTGCAACGGCTGCCAGATGCTCTCGCACCTGCGGGAGCTCATCCCGGGCGCGGCGCACTGGCCGCGCTTCCTGCGCAACAAGTCGGAACAGTTCGAGGCGCGGCTGAGCCTCGTGGAGGTTGTGGAAAGCCCGTCGCTGTTCCTGGCCGGAATGGCCGGCTCCCGGCTGCCGATCGCCACGTCACACGGCGAGGGCCGCGCCGTCTTCGACAGCGACGCAGACCGCTACTCGGCCTCGTACACGATCGCCGCGCGCTACGTCGACAATCACGGCGCGGTCGCGGACCGATATCCGGCCAACCCGAACGGGTCCCCGGACGGCATCTGCGCGCTGTCGAACGAAGACGGCCGCGTCACGATCATCATGCCGCACCCGGAGCGCGTCGCGCTGACGACGCAGAATTCGTGGCATCCGGACGACTGGGGCCAGGAGGGCCCGTGGATGCGCATCTTCCACAACGCCCGCGTCGCCGTGGGTTGATTCAGGCGCTGGAGGCGAGGTCGCCCGAGGCTTCCTGGACGAAGAACTTCCGCACCTTGAGCGCGCGCGTGAGTTTCCCGCGCCGCACGAAGCACTGGTAGAAGAGGTCCTTCATGACTTCGAGCAGGATGCCGGCCTGGACCCGGTTCAGGATCGGCAGGTTGTCATCGCCGGTGTCGAAGATGATCGTCTTGATCGGGGCGAAGCTCTCGTCGTCCATTTCGGCGATGTCCTGCGCGATGATCACTTCCTCGTAGGCGCGCAGCTTGCTGCCGTCGCCCATTGCGCGAAACGCGGACTGCGCCGCACGCCGGCACATGGACGCGAAGGCATTGAAACTGTTGCCGGAGTAACAGGACAGTGCCTCGCGGAACAAGAGTTCCGTTTCCTTCGGCAGGTAGGAGTGCGGAAAGCGCTCGGCAGGCCTTTCGAGCTCCGCGAAGTTGCGGTACAGGTGGACCGCGTCGTCCGTGAATTCCTTGATCGCGAAGCGCAGGAAAACCGGTGCCTGGCAGGCGTCGCACTGGTAGACGAGGCCGACGTGCTTCGGGCGCGTCTCGATCAGCGGCGCGGCGTCCGGCACCGACTGTGGCGTCATGTTCGCGAATACGCCGCAGTACGGGCATTCGAGCGCCAGGCGCTCGCCCTCGTCGTTCGAAAAGCCGTCAGTACGGTGGAGCCGTATCGCCATCGCTCGTGTTCTCGTTATGACGGGCCGGTTGTCGGTTTTGTGCCTGGCCCGAAAATCCAGTATGCATCAGGGCTTTAGGACCCCAACCAACACTGGACATAATACGAGAAAATTCAGCTCATGCGGTGAGGCGCTTGTACTTGATGCGATGCGGGCTCGCGGCCTCCGCCCCCATGCGGCGCTTGCGGTCTTCCTCGTAGTCGGCGTAATTGCCGGGAAAGAACACGACCTCGCTGTCGCCCTCGAAGGCGAGGATGTGCGTCGCGATGCGGTCCAGGAACCAGCGATCGTGGGAAATCACGATCGCGGAGCCCGGGAACTCCAGGAGCGCCTGTTCCAACGCGCGCAGCGTCTCGACGTCGAGGTCGTTCGTGGGTTCGTCGAGCATCAGCAGGTTGCCGCCGGAGCGCAGCATCTTCGCGAGGTGCACGCGGTTGCGCTCGCCGCCCGAGAGCAGACCGATCTTCTTCTGCTGGTCGCCACCGCGGAAGTTGAAGCGCCCGACGTACGCGCGTGACGGCGTCTCGTAATTCCCGACCTTCAGGATGTCCTGGCCCTCGGAGATCTCCTCCCAGACCGTCTTGTTGTCGTCCAGCGCGTCGCGCGACTGGTCGACCGCGGCCACCTCGACCGTGTCGCCCAGGCGAATCACGCCGGCGTCGGGCTTCTCGGTGCCCGCGATCATGCGGAACAGCGTCGTCTTGCCCGCGCCGTTCGGCCCGATCACGCCCATGATGCCGCCGGGCGGCAGGATGAAGCTCAGGTCGTCGATCAGGAGCTTGTCGCCGAAGCCCTTCTTCAGGTTCTCCACTTCGAGCACGACGTCGCCCAGGCGCGGCCCCGGCGGGATGTAGATCTCGTTCGTTTCGTTGCGCTTCTGGTAAGTTTGCGACTGCAGCTCGTCGAACTGGCGCAGGCGCGCCTTCGACTTCGCCTGCCGGCCCTTCGGGTTCGTGCGCACCCACTCGAGCTCCGACTGCATGGCCTTCTGCCGCGCCTTCTCCGTGGCTTCCTCGCTCGCGAGGCGCTTTTCCTTCTGCTCGAGCCACGTCGAGTAGTTGCCTTCCCACGGGATGCCGTGGCCGCGATCCAGTTCGAGGATCCAGCCGGCGACGTTGTCGAGGAAATAGCGATCATGGGTGACGGCGATGACGGTGCTCGGGTACTCGTCGAGGAAGCGTTCCAGCCAGGCGACGGACTCGGCGTCGAGGTGGTTCGTGGGCTCGTCGAGCAACAGCATGTCCGGCTTCGACAGCAGCAGGCGGCACAGCGCGACGCGGCGCTTCTCGCCGCCGGAGAGCTTTGTCACGTCCGCATCCCACGGCGGCAGGCGCAGTGCGTCCGCGGCGATTTCCAGTGTGCGGTCCAGCTCCCAGGCACCGGCGGCGTCGATGGCGTCCTGCAGCTTGCCCTGTTCCTCGAGGAGCGCGTTCATCTCCTCGTCGTCCATGGGCTCCGCGAATTTCATGCTGATCTCGTTGAAACGATCGACCAGCCCTTTCGTCTCGGCGACGCCTTCCTCGACATTGCCGCGCACGTCCTTCGACGGGTCGAGCTCCGGCTCCTGGGGGAGGTACCCGATGTTGATGCCGGGCTGCGGCCGCGCCTCGCCTTCGATTTCGGTGTCGATGCCCGCCATGATCCGGAGCAGGCTGGACTTGCCGGCGCCGTTCAGGCCCAGCACGCCGATCTTGGCGCCGGGGAAGAAGGACAGGGAAATATCGCGAAGAATGAACCGCTTGGGCGGGACCACCTTGGCCACGCGATTCATCGTGTAAATGTACTGCGCCATGTAGGGAACCGGGATGTCAAAGACCGCGCATTATCCGGTATGCTGCGCCGATCGCAAAGGTTCCGGCATTGCATGGCCAACCCGGTGCAGGTCTACAGGGGAGACGAGATCGCCCGCTACGGCTTCGGCGACCCGCACCCGTTCGGGACCGATCGTCATGACGTCTTCCACGCCGAGCTGGCGTCCGCCGGCCTCGGCGGGGCCATCGAGTACGCGCACCCGCGCCGTGCCACCGTCGATGAACTGCTGCTGTTCCACACCGCAGACCATATCGACCGCGTGAGCCGGCAGTCGGAGACCGGCGAGGGATACCTCGACGACGGCGACACGCCGGCCGTGCGCGGCATCTTCGAGGCCGCATCCGACGTGGTGGGGTCCGTGCTGGCGGCCGCCGATCGCATCATGCACGGCGAGTCCCGGCGCGCTTTCGTCCCGATCGCCGGGCTGCACCATGCGGCGCGCGACCGCGCCGCCGGCTTCTGCGTGTTCAACGACTGCGGGGTCGCGGCCGAGTACCTGCGGCGCCACTACGGGCTGCGGCGGATCGCCTACATCGATATCGACGCGCACCACGGCGACGGCGTGTTCTACGGTTTCGAGGACGACCCGGACCTGCTGTTCGCGGACATCCACGAGGATGGCCGCTTCCTGTACCCGGGTACCGGGGCCGCCGGCGAGACCGGGCGCGGCCCGGCCGAGGGCACGAAGCTGAACCTGCCCCTGCCGCCGGGCGCGGACGACGCCGACTTCCTGCGCGAATGGGCCCGCATCGAGGCCTACCTCGACGCCGCCCGGCCGGAGTTCATCCTGTTCCAATGCGGCGCCGACAGCCTCGAGGGCGACCCGATCACGCACCTGTCGTTCACCGAGGAGGCTCATGCCGCGGCGGCCGCGGCCCTGTGCCGCATCGCGGAGCGGCATTGCGACGGGCGCATCATCGGCACCGGCGGGGGCGGCTACAACCGCCGGAACCTCGCCCGCGCCTGGACGCGCGTCGTCGAAGCGTTCGCGGCCGCCGGCCGGCCGGGAGCGCCTGAAGCGGGTGTTTAGCGAACGGGGCCAGTCAGGTACCATCGCCGCTTTTCCCGCCGCTGCCACCGGAGAACCCTCGATGTTCGATACCAACTCGACGCTAGCTGCGTACGATCCCGAAATCGCGCGCGCCATCGAGCAGGAAGAACGACGCCAGGAAGAGCACATCGAGCTCATCGCCTCGGAAAACTACGCGAGCCCGCGCGTGCTGGCCGCCCAGGGTTCCGTGCTGACGAACAAGTACGCCGAAGGCTACCCCGGGAAGCGCTACTATGGCGGCTGCGAATACGTGGACGACGCGGAGACGCTCGCTATCGAGCGCGCGAAGGCCCTGTTCGGCGCGGATTACGCGAACGTGCAACCGCATTCGGGCTCGCAGGCCAACGCGGCGGCCTGCATGGCACTGCTCGAGCCCGGCGACACGCTCCTCGGCATGAGCCTGGCGGAAGGCGGGCACCTGACGCACGGCACGAAGGTCAACTTCTCCGGGCGGCTGTACAACGCGGTGCAGTACGGCCTCGACGCGTCGACCGGCCTCATCGACTACGACCAGGTCGAGGCCCTGGCGAAGGAGCACCGGCCGAAACTCATCATTGCCGGATTCTCCGCTTACTCGCGCGTCGTCGACTGGCAGCGTTTCCGTGACATCGCCGACAGTGTCGACGCCTGCCTGATGGTCGACATGGCGCACGTCGCCGGGCTCGTTGCCACCGGCCACTACCCGTCCCCGATCAGCGTCGCGGACGTCGTGACGACAACGACGCACAAGACGCTGCGCGGCCCGCGCGGCGGGCTGATCCTCGCGCGCAGGAACGACGAGCTGACGAAGAAGTTCAACTCGCTGGTGTTCCCGGGCAACCAGGGCGGGCCGCTGATGCACGTGATCGCGGCAAAGGCGGTGGCGTTCAAGGAGGCCATGGAGCCGGGCTTCCGCGACTACCAGGCCGCCGTGTGCGCGAACGCGAAGGTCATGGCCGGGACGCTGGCCGAACGCGGCTACCCGATCGTCTCGGGCGGCACCGAGAACCACCTGATGCTCGTCAGCCTGATCGAAAAGGGCATCACCGGCAAGGCCGCCGACGAGGCCCTCGGCAACGCGAACATCACCGTGAACAAGAACGCGGTGCCGAACGACCCCGAATCGCCGTTCGTGACGAGCGGCCTGCGTCTCGGCACACCGGCGATCACGACGCGCGGCTTCGGCGCTGAAGAGACACGCCTGCTGACCGGCTGGATTGCGGATATACTCGACGACATCGACGATACGGCGACGATCGATCGCGTGCGCGCCGATGTGCTCGCGCTGTGCGAGCGCTTCCCGGTGTACGGCGGGAGCTGATATCCCGCGCGGCGAGAGCGGTCCCGAACGACGGTCCCCGAGGGCCTATGCATTGTCCGTTTTGCAGTAACGAGGAAACCAAGGTCATCGACTCGCGCCTGGCGGGCGATGGCATGCAGATTCGCCGGCGGCGGCAATGCCTCGACTGCAACGAACGCTTCACGACCTTCGAGTCCGCGGAACTCGTCATGCCGCGGCTCATCAAGAACGACAACTCCCGCCAGCCCTTCGACGAGGCCAAGCTGCGCTACAGCATGGTGCGCGCACTCGAAAAGCGCCCGGTGGGCAGCGACGAACTCGAGGAGGCGATCGGGCGCCTCGTGCACAAGCTGCGCACGATGGGCGAGCGTGAAGTGCCGTCCCGGCTCGTTGGCGAACTCGTCATGGAGGAGCTGCGCGCGCTGGACGAGGTGGCCTACGTGCGCTTCGCGAGCGTGTACCGGCGCTTCCAGGACATCACCGAGTTCGAGGAGGAGATCCGCCGGCTGCAGAAGATCTCGGATGCCGCCGCGGCCCGCGAACAGATGTCGCTGCTGCCGGACCTGCTCGAAGGCAAGCGGCGGTGACCCGCCCGTGACGGGCACCTATACCGCCGACGACCACCGCTACATGGCGCAGGCGCTGCGCCTCGCGGCGCACGGCCGCTACACGGCACGCCCGAACCCGGTGGTTGGCTGCGTGCTGGTGCGCGACGGCGCCGTCATCGGCGAAGGTTGGCACGCGCGCGCGGGCGAGGCACACGCCGAAGTGGTCGCGCTCGAAGCCGCGGGCGACGCGCGCGGTGCGACCGCCTACGTGACGCTCGAACCCTGTGCGCATCATGGCCGAACGCCGCCGTGCACGGACGCATTGATTGCCGCGGGCGTCACGAACGTCGTTGCCGCGATGCGCGATCCGAACCCGCACGTCGACGGCGGCGGACTCGGCAGGCTGGAAGCCGCCGGCATGAGCGCGCGTGTCGGATTGATGGAGGCCGCCGCGGCGCGTCTGAACCGCGGGTTCGTGTCACGCGTGACGCGCGGCCGGCCGTTCGTCCGGATGAAAGTCGCCGCGAGCCTGGACGGGGCAACGGCGATGCGCGGCGGGGAGAGCCAGTGGATCACCGGGCCGGCCGCCCGTGCCGACGTGCAGCGCCTGCGGGCGCGGTCGGGTGCCATCCTGACGGGTATCGGCACCGTCCTGGCCGACGACCCGTCACTGACGGTCCGGGATGCCCGGTTCACGGCCGCCGGCCTGCAGCCCGCGCGCGCCATCGTGGACTCCGAGCTTCGGATGCCCCTGTCGGCGGGGATGCTGTGCCTGCCGGGCCGGACCCTCGTTTATTGCACTGACGACAGCCGTCGCGAGGCGCTGGAGGGCGAGGGCGGCACGGTGATACGGGTGGGCGACCCGGGTGGCCGGGTCCCGTTGGACGCGGTGCTGGCGGACCTCGCGGGCCGTGAGATCAACGACGTCCTCGTCGAGGCCGGCCCGACGCTGGCGGGCGCGCTGCTGCAGGCGGGGCTCGTGGACGAGCTTGTGATTTACCAGGCACCGCATATCATGGGTCACGAGACGATTCCGATGTTCGAGACGCCCGGATGGCGTACCCTTGCGGACCGGCGCGCGCTGACGGTCACCGATCGGCGGCAGGTCGGCACGGACACTCGGATCACGGCGACGGTCGCCCAATGAGAGACCCCCTCCGGGGAAAGCATGTTTACCGGCATCATTCGTTACCAGGGCACGATCGACGGCGTTGAGCGGCGTGCGGGGGACGTGCGGCTCACGGTCGCGCTGCCGTCGGACGCCGCGAGCGACCTCGCGCTCGGCGACAGCATCGCGGTGAACGGCGTCTGCCTGACGGTCGCGGCGCTCGGCGGCGAGACGTTTGCGGCCGACGTCTCCAACGAAACGCTCGGCCTGACCACCTTGGGCGATCTCGGCGCGGGTTCGCGCGTGAATCTCGAGCCGGCACTCGCGCTCGGCGAGCGCCTGGGCGGCCACCTGGTCAGCGGTCACGTCGACGGCATCGGCAAGGTGCGGTCCGTGGCCGGCGACGCGCGTTCGCTGCGCATCGCGATCGGCGTGCCGTCGGCGCTCGCGCGCTACCTCGCGAAAAAAGGCTCTGTTTGCGTGGACGGCGTGTCGCTTACCATCAACGCGGTATCGGGTGACACGTTCGACGTGAATATCATTCCGCACACGGCCGGTGAAACGACGATCGGGCAGTTTGCCCCCGGGACGCGCGTCAACATCGAAGTGGATATGCTGGCGCGCTATCTCGAGCGACTGCTCGGCGACAACGACGACACCGGAATTTCCGAAGACTTTCTGAAGGCCCACGGCTATGCCTGACAACACGACACGAATCCGTCCCCGCGACACCAGCTTCTCCGACATCGAGGACATCATCGCCGATATCCGCGACGGCAAGATGGTCATCATGGTCGACGACGAGAACCGCGAGAACGAGGGCGACCTGCTGATGGCCGCGGACAGGGTCCGGCCGCAGGACATCAACTACATGGCGACGCACGGCCGCGGGCTCATTTGCCTCACGCTGTCGCGCGAGCGTTGTGCCCAGCTCCGGCTGCCGCTGATGGTGATGGACACGGACCAGCATCACGCGACGAACTTCACGGTGTCGATCGAGGCGGCCGAGGGCATCACGACCGGCATCTCGGCGCACGATCGCGCGAAGACCGTGCTCGCCGCGGTCGCGAAGGACGCGCGGCCGGAGGACCTGCGCCAGCCGGGCCACATATTCCCGGTCATGTCGCAGCCCGGTGGCGTGCTGACCCGTGCCGGCCATACCGAGGCCGGCTGCGACCTCGCGCGCCTGGCCGGGCTCGAGCCGGCGGCGGTCATCGTCGAGATCCTGAACGAGGACGGCAGCATGGCGCGGCGCCCGGAGCTCGAGAAGTTTGGGCGTGACCACGGCATCCGCATCGGCACGATCGCGGACCTGATCCGCTACCGGCTCGAGAAGGAACGCAGTGTCGAGCGGATCTCCGAGGTCGACGTGGAGACCGAGCACGGGCCGTTCCGCCTGTACTGTTACGACGATCACGTGAACCGGGCCGTGCATGTCGCGCTGGTGAAGGGCGACCTCGGGAAAGCCGCGACGCCACTCGTCCGCGTGCACATCCAGGACACGCTGGGCGACGTGATCGGCGTGAAGAGCCGGTCGCTCGGCTGGCCGCTCGACAGCGCCATCGAGCGCATCGCGAAGGAGGAGGCCGGCGTCGTGGTGCTGCTGCGCGAGCAGGAAACGTCCCGGGACTTCATCGACGCGGTGAATCATGTCGGTGCAACGACGGACGAGGTCCACGAAAGGCGCAAGGGCGATGCCGTGTTGCGAACCTATGGTGTCGGCGCGCAGATCCTGCGCGATCTCGGCCTGTCCAAAATCCGTGTATTATCAGCGCCCAAGCAAATGTACGCGATCTCCGGGTTCGATCTCGAGATCACCGAATACGTATAAGGACGGCCGCACGCGCGGCGAACGGTCACGGGAATGGACAAGATCAAGACCACCGAAGGCGATTTGCTGGTGCGGGACGCCCGCTTCGCGCTGGTCGCGTCACGCTTCAACGACTTCATCGTGGAGTCGCTGCTGAGGGGCGCGGTGCACGCGTTGAAGCAGCACGGCGCGGCCGAGGCCGACATCGAGATCGTCCGCGTGCCCGGCGCCTTCGAGATGCCGGTGGTCGTGGGCAAGCTGGCCGCGTCGCGGCGCTTCGACGGCATCGTGGCCCTCGGCGCGGTGATCCGTGGGGGCACGCCGCACTTCGACTACGTCGCCGGGGAGTGCGTCAGCGGCATTGCCGCTGCCGCGCGTGAACACGGCGTACCGGTAGGTTTCGGCGTGCTCACGGTCGACACGATCGAGCAGGCCATCGAGCGCGCGGGCACGAAAGCCGGCAACAAGGGCGAGGAAGCGGCGCTGGCCGTGATCGAAACCGTCAACCTCCTGCGCCGCATCGACTGAGCATGAACGCCAGGACCTCCGCCGGCGCCCGGACCCGTGCGCGCGAACTGCTGGTGCAGGCGCTCTACCAGAAACAGATCGCCGGGCACGACTGCGCGGAGCTGTTGCGCCAGTTTCATGAGCAGGCGGCTTACGAGCGCGTCGACCAGGCATTTTTCGACGAAACCTTGCGCGAGATCTGCCGAGACCAGGCGGATCTCGAGAGCACGATCGCCGACATCGCGGACCGGCCGGTCGCGCAGCTGGACCCGGTCGAGCTGGCCATCCTGCTGGTGGGCGCGCACGAACTGCGCGACCGCATCGACGTGCCGTATCGCGTCGTCATCAATGAGTCCGTCAACCTGGCGCGCCGCTTCGGCGCGGCGGACAGCCACAAGTACATCAATGCCTGCCTCGATCGCGCGGCGCAGGCGCTGCGCACCGTCGAGACCCAAGCCGACGGCAGTGGATGAATTCGCGCTGATCCGCCGGTACTTCGCGGGCCACGGACGTGGCAGCGGCGTGGCAGTCGGGATCGGCGACGACGGTGCCGTACTGGAACCGGCGCCCGGCATGCAGCAGGTGCAGGTCATCGACACGCTCGTCGAGGGCGTACATTTCCCCTCGGATCTCGCCCCCGCGGACGTCGGCTACCGCGCCGTCGCCGTGAATCTCTCCGACATCGCCGCGATGGGTGCCGTGCCGCGCTGGATGACGCTCGCGCTGTCGTTGCCCGCGGCGGACGAGGAATGGCTGGACGGCTTCGCGAGCGGCCTGCACACCGCCGCGGCGGAGTACGACGTGGCCCTCGTCGGCGGCGACACGACGCGCGCGCCGGTCGCGGTCATCACTGTGCACATCTCCGGCGACGTCGAGACGGGCGGCGCGATCCTGCGCTCCGGCGCGCGACCGGGCGACACCGTGTACGTGACCGGGACGCTCGGCGATGCGGCGGCTGGCCTGCGCGGGCTGCGGGAGGGCGACCCGGTGCGGGAGCTGCTCTGGCGGTTCACGCGTCCGGCCGCGCGCGTGCGCGCCGGTCGGGCACTCCGTGGCGTGGCGACGGCCGCGATCGACGTCTCCGACGGGCTGCTCGGCGACCTCGGCAAGCTGCTCCTCGCAAGCGGTGTCGGTGCGCGCCTCGATGTGGAGGCATTACCCATCTCGCCGCCGCTCGCGGCGCACTTCGGCGCGGATGAACAGCGGCGCTTCGCGCTGTCGGGCGGTGACGATTACGAGCTGTGTTTCACGGCGAGCGGCGAACTGCCGGATACCGGCATCGTGCCGGTGACCGCCATCGGCACCGTGGTCGAGGGCGCCGGCATTGAATTGCGGCTGGATGGGGAACCGTTCGATTACGCCGACGCCGGCTACCGGCATTTCGCGGACGATGAGAGCGGGGCATGACATCGACTGTCGACAACCTGCCGCGCAAGGTACTCACCAGCCCGGTGAACTTCCTGGCCTTTGGCTTCGGCACCGGGCTCGCGCCGGTCGCGCCCGGGACCTTCGGCTCCATCCCGGGCCTGCTGCTCGGCTGGGCCACGCTGTCGCTGGGACTTTATGTTCAATTGGGCATCGCAGCCGCGTTGGTTGTCGTCGGCATCTGGTTGTGCGGGCGCTGCTCGCGGAACCTCGGCGTGCACGACCACGGCGGCATCGTCTGGGACGAAATCGCGGGCATGTACGTGACGACGTTGCTGGCCCCGCCGACGATCGCCGGCTTTGCCGCGGCATTCGTGCTTTTCAGGCTGTTCGACATCGCCAAACCGTGGCCGATTCGGGACCTGGATCACAGACTCCGCGGAGGCCTCGGAATTATGCTGGATGACCTCGCAGCCGCCCTTTACGCGTTGATTTTACTCGCAATGTATGGGTGGCTCATGACCTGACAGCCGAGAGAAAACGTGGCCAGCTCTGTCACCGAATTGAAGCGCGACAAGGACGTGCCCGACAAGATCGGTAAGTACGTCATTATCAACAAGATCGGCAAGGGCAGTACCGGCGACGTCTTCCTGTCGCACGACCCGTACTACCGCCGCGACGTCGCGATCAAGGTCTACAACCTCAACGAAGATTCCGATGCCGATCGCGCCCGCGTATCGCGCAAGATGTTCTTCAACGAAGCCCACATGGTCGGGATGCTGCAGCACCCGAACATCATGCCGATCTACGACGCCGGCGAGGAAGAGGGCAAGTACTACGTCGTCACCGAGCACATCCAGGGCGCGCGCACGCTGGCCGCGTATTGTCGCCCGGACAACCTGCTGCGCATCGACGACGTCGTCGAAATCATCTACAAGTGCGCGAAGGCGCTGCACTATGCCCACGGTCGCGGTGTGATTCACCGCGACATCAAGCCGTCGAACATCATGCTGACGACGGACAATGACGTCCGCATCATCGACTTCGGCATCGCCATCGTCAGCGACTCGGAAGTCTCCCGCATCGAGGGCATCGCGGGCAGCCCGAGCTACATGTCGCCGGAGCAGGTGCAGTCGGAAGAACTGACGCCGCGCTCGGACCTGTATTCCCTGGGCGCCGTCATGTACGAACTGCTGACCGGCTTCCGCCCGTTCCGGGCCGACAACCTGTCGAAGCTGCTGCACCAGATCGTCTACGCGACGCCGCCGCCGATCCACACGTACCGCGAGGACATTCCCGAGGAACTCGAGGAAGTCGTCGTCCGCTGCATGCTGAAGAACCCGGACATGCGGCCGTCGAGCGGCGCCGTCATGGCTGCGGACCTGACGCGGGTGTACAAGGACCTGCGCACGAAATACGACAGCCTCGACAACCAGGAGCACTTCGACCTGCTGCGCACGCTCACGTTCTTCCACGAGTTCTCGCACGCCGAGATCTGGGAAGTGCTGCGCGCGTCCGATTGGCACGAGTACCGGGACGGCGAGGACATCGTCAAGGAAGGCGAGATCGACGACCGCTTCTACATCATCGTCTCTGGCAACGTGTCGGTGGCATCGAACGGCAAGACCGTCGGCGCGCTGGCGAGCGGCCAGTGTTTCGGCGAAACCAGCTACGTGCGTGGCGCGAAGCGCCAGGCGTCGATCACGGCCGACGGGGCGGTCACGATCCTGCGCGTCAGCTCCACGCTGATGGAGCAGGTGTCCTCGAGCTGCCAGCTCCGCTTCAACAAGGTCTTCCTGCGCTCGCTGATCACGCGCCTGCAGGGCGCCGGTGCAGCGAACACCTGATTGCTCCCGCTCGATCGCGGATCCTCGGGTCTCCCAAAAGGTGTCTAAAAGGTGTCATGTCCTAAAAGGTGTCAGGTTTATTTTCTCGGGGCCACCCAGAAAAATAAACCTGACACCTTTCCCTGAAAAATAGACCTGACACCTTTCCTTTCGGCACCCGAGTCCGCGAAATGCGGTTTGAACCTGTCTTGCTGTTAGGACGAGGGACCTTCTAGTCGTCGGAAACGGCTTTCAGGGAGCTTGTCGCGCCATCTCAACGAGGTAGTCGTAGATCGCCTTAACCTCCTGCTCGGTGAAACGCGAGTAGCGCCAGCGAGAGACTCCGCCCATGAGGTTTAGATCGCGGCCTCCTTTCGCCTTGCCGGTCTTCATTAGCGTGGAGAATTCCTCGGCCGAGTAGGCCCCGACTATCCGGAGGCTTGGGCGCGGCGGCGCGTCCGTCAGCTGCTCGGTGCTGCCTTGAAGGTTCATTCCATGGCACTCCGCGCAGGTGGCGCGAAGAATGAACCGCGCAAAGGCGTGGTCCGGTCCCAGGTCGGGCGGCGCCTGATCCTTCATCTCCGCAACCCATTGCGCCGAGTCCTTGAATTCTCCGCTCGCGATGTCTTCGGCAAGCGCAGGTCCGATGGTCGGTTCAGGGTGTTGAGCACCATCGACGGGTAGCGTCTTCAGGTAGTCAACGAGCGCGGCGAGGTCCTCCGGGTGTAGCTCCGAAAAGAGATACGACGGCATGTCCATCAACGCACGGTCCGGGCGCTTTCCTTCGGAGATCATCACAGCAAGCTCGTGCCTTGAAAAAGCAGCGGCGCTGTGTGTGAGGTTTGCGGTCCACAGAACACCCAGTTCGGGATCACTCCAGTCCTCGCCAGTGAGGTCCGGCGTGTGGCACCCAATGCACCCGAGTACCGCAGACAGGCGCTCCCCATGTTCGACCGGATTGGTCGAGATCACGTTAAAGCGGAATGGTTCTATCGCAGACGTCTGCTCAGCGACAGCTTCGGCATCGGCAACCGGTGTCCTGACGAGACCGGCGACCACCAAGATTGGCAGCAGCATCACACCCAGCATGCTCTTGTTCAATTCGTGACACCCTCTGCGATTCCGCCCTGATCCAGCAGCGCAAAGTGTAACTCAATATCGCCGGCGCCCTTGGCCGAAAATAAACCTGACACCTTTTAGGACAGACACCTTTTAGGACACCTCTTGGGGCACCATCTTCGGGACCTCGCGGGACGCAGCTCAGAATGCATGGAATGCTCCTGTCGCCAAAATGCGAGCTATTCCTTGAACGCTTCGGGATGACGGCGACCGCCATCGCCAATCTCATCCCAAGTCGCTCTTGAGTCAACCCATAGATGGTGCGCAACCTTCATGTTCTCACCTCCATCGATTATGAGTCCTGCCGGAACGAATGTTCGCGACTCGTCGTTGACGCCCGGAACCGGAGAGCCACATCGTTGGCAGAAACTCATCTCCCACTCCGCATCCGGTTTCGTCCAGGACGTGATGAATTGTTGACCGCCTGTCCACTCGAATCGCTCATTGTCGACGATGAGGACCGCAATTCCATTGCTTCCCGTCGCTCGCCGACAAATCGAGCAGTGACAGACTATGACGTCCGAAAGATCGGCATTGATCTTGAAGCTGACCGATCCGCAATTGCATTCGCCGCTTGCCATAAGAATCTGACTCCACGCGATATCCGAGTGCTTGAATTGAACGGCGGAAAGTGTAGCCCAATTCGTCTGGGGCGCCGTACTCGGCCAGCTTCGCTGGTTGCCTCCGCTTGCATGGAATCGCGGGGCCTGGGCTGCTGTCCGGCCGACTTGAGGTAGACTTCTCGCATCAAGCCGCTGTCCTGAGAGCACCCATGTTGCGCCGCCTCGCCATTCTCGCCGTCCTGTCCCTGTCCGGAGCCGTGTTCGCGTCAGATCTCCGGGAGGCCATCGAGAAAGACTACGACGAATACCTCTGGCCGTTATTCGATCACTTCCATCGCAACCCGGAGCTCTCGCTGATCGAGAACGAGACGGCTGCCCGTATGGCGCAGGAGTTGAAAGCGGCAGGCTTCAAGGTCACCGAGAACGTCGGTGGCACCGGGCTCGTCGCGATGCTGGAGAACGGGGACGGGCCCCTCGTCATGATGCGGGCCGACATGGACGGACTGCCGGTAGAGGAAAAGTCGGGCCTCGAGAACGCGTCGCGGAAACAGCAGACAGACCCGATCACCGGCAACGAGGTCTACACGATGCACGCCTGCGGCCATGACGTGCACATCACGAGCCTCGTCGGCACTGCGCGCCAGATGGCGGCGCGCAAGCGCGACTGGAGCGGCACGCTGATGCTCATCGTCCAGCCCGCCGAGGAGCGCGGCATGGGTGCGCGCATGATGCGCGAGGACAAGGTCTACGAGCGCTTCGGGACGCCGGATTACGCGCTGGCGTTTCACGTATCGGCGGGCGACGTCGCCGGCATTGTCAACGTGACCGAGGGCAGCCCCTACGCCGGGGTCGACACCGTCGACATCATTATTCACGGCGTGGGCGCGCACGGCGCGTCGCCACACCAGGGCAAGGACCCGATCGTCCTCGGCGCGCAGATCGTACTGGCGCTGCAGACGCTGGTGTCGCGCGAACTCCCGCCACGCGACCCGGGCGTCGTTACCGTCGGTTCCTTTCACTCCGGGACGAAGCACAACATCATCTCCGACGAGGCACACCTGCAGATCACGGTACGCAACACCAAGCCGGAAACGCGGAAAATCCTGCTCGAGGGTATCGAGCGCATCGCCATCAATATGGGCCGGGTCGCAGGGCTGCCCGAGGACAAGTTGCCGGAAGTCGTCCTGTCGAACGAGGGCGGGCCGCCAACGGTGAACGATGCCGCGCTTGCCCGGCGGCTGCGCGCTGCCTGGCAGGACGCGATGGGAGACGACCGCGTCGTCGACAACCCGCCGAAAGGCATGGGTGCCGAAGACTTCCCGCACTTCACGACGAACCCGGCGATCCCGAGCGTCTACTGGGGCATCGGTGGCACGCCGCAGGCGGATTTCGACCGGGAGGCCGAGGGCGGCGAGCCGGTGCCGAGCCACCACTCGCCGCTGTTCAAGATCTCGCCCGAACCGTCGGTGACGGCGGGCGTCGAGTCGACGGTGATCGCGCTGCTGGAGCTATTCAACAACTAGTCGGCCGCGCCGATCTCGATCACGATCTCCCACAGGAAGCGCACCATGTCGACGAGTGCCGCTTCGGCGATGCGTTCGTCGTCACTGTGCGCGCCGAACTTGCTGTTCAGTTCCTCCAGCGTACGCGCCGGGCCGATGCCATAGGCCTCCACGCCTTTCGCGCGCAGTTGTGCCATGTCGGTCGCGCCGGTGGACATCAGCGGCAGCGTCGTTGACTCGGGATACAGGCGCTCGGCGACGGTCTCGATGACTGCGAACATCTCGTTGTCGATGCCCGACGGAACGGCGATCGGCCGGTACACGCGTTCCGGCACGATCTCGATCGCCGGGTTGTCGATCAGCGCTTCGAGTTCCGCGTAGAACGCGTCGACGTCCTCGTCCGGCAACAGCCGGATGTCGAGCATGGCCTCGGCGGTCGACGGAATCACGTTCTTGCGGAAGCCGCCGTCGATGATCGTCGGTACGACGGAGGAGCGGAGCATCGAGTAGTGCAGCGGGTCGTTGTCTCGGAACCAGGCATCGATGTCGGCCTGGAGCGCCGGGTTGTCGACGTTTGCGTAGCGAAACGCTTCCTCGCCGTCCGTCATCGTGGCCATGCGTTCGAAGTACGCACGCGTGGTTTCGTTCAGCCGGACCGGTGTCTGCCAGCGGCCGGCCTTCGCGACCGCTTCGGCAAGCATCAGGATCGCGTTGTCGTTCCGCGGCACCGAGCCGTGACCGGCCGTGCCGCGAGCGACGAGTTTCGCGCGCCGCGGCACCTTTTCGGTCGTCTCGATGCCGACCACGGACACCTTGCCGCCGATCACCCGGTTCGTGCCGCCCTCGGCGATCGCGTACTCGGCGGCAATCTTGTCCCAGTGGTTCTCGACCATGTAGGTAATGCCGACCTCGGGCGTGCCTTCCTCGCCGGCCTCGGCCAGGAAGATGATGTCGCGGTCCATCTCGATGCCCATGCGGTGCAACAGCAACATGACAACGAGGCCGGCCGTGACGTTGTCCTTGTCGTCCAGCGTACCGCGGCCCCAGACGTAGCCGTCGTGGCGCAGGCCGCTGAACGGCGGCTCCGTCCACTTGTCCGCCTGCACGCCGACGACATCGGTGTGCCCCATGATCAGGATCGGCGGCTTCGAGCCGTTACCGCGGTAACGCGTGACGAGGTTCGCCCGGTCCGGGTCCAGTGCAAATGTCTCGAAGTCGATCCCCTCGGCGCTGAGTACTTCGGCCAGGTGGTCGACGACCCACGTCTCGTTGCCGGGCGGGTTCACCGACTCGATGCGGACGAGATCGACGAGAATGCCGATCGCTTCCTCGCCAGTGGCCTCCCAGTCGACGAGGTAGCGGTCCTGTGCCGAGGCGAATAACGGCAGGAGAAGGGCGGCGGCCGCGGCCAGATACCGCGAACCGTCAGTCCTCATCGGCAATGAAGTCCTCGAGCATGTCGTCGTCGCCGGTGCTCTTGAGCAGGATCTCGACCTTCTGCTCGGCATCCTTCAGCGCCGCCTGGCAGCCGCGCGCGAGCTTGATGCCTTCCTCGAATTTCTGCATGGCCTTCTCGAGGGGCAAGTCGCTGTTCTCGAGTTCCTCGACGAGGTTTTCGAGGTCGGCCAGTGCCTTTTCGAGGTTCGGTTTCTTTTTCGTGGTCATGGTGTCGTTTGCGGTGGCTGCGGGGCTACGCTACCGGCCATGCCGGACGCGGTCAACGCCTTTGCCATTGTCCTGAAGCCGTTGCGTGGTAAGGTGCGCAGGCCGCGGGCGGGCGCTGGCGCGCGTTGACAGGGCTGGACCGCGGGACTAGAGTGGTGTTGATTAGACTTGGTCTAATCGACTTCCAATCCGCATCGTTTGAGAGGACGCGAGAATGTCACTGAAGGGCAGCAAGACCGAACAGAATCTGAAAGACGCCTTCGCGGGCGAATCGCAGGCGAACCGCCGCTACCTTTACTTCGCAGCGAAGGCCGACGTCGAGGGCTACAACGACGTTGCCGCGGTATTCCGGTCGACCGCAGAAGGCGAGACGGGTCACGCGCACGGTCACCTCGAGTACCTGGAAGAAGTCGGTGACCCGGCCACGGGCCTGCCGATCGGCGCGACGAGCGACAACCTCGCTGCGGCCATCGCCGGCGAAACACACGAGTACACCGACATGTACCCGGGCATGGCAAAGACGGCGCGCGACGAGGACTTCGACGAAATCGCCGACTGGTTCGAGACGCTGGCCAAGGCGGAGCGTTCGCACGCCAACCGCTTCCAGAAAGCGCTCGACACGCTCGACGGCTGAGCCGTGCGGCCGGGCAGCCAGCCCGGCCACACGACGGCGATGGCAATGTCGGGAGACAAGCGCGAGGGCAGCCTCGAGGCGCCGGTACGGCATCCCATCGAATGGCGCGACCCGTCGTATTACGACGAGTCCGCGCTGTTCGATGAGCTCGAGCGGGTGTTCGATATCTGTCACGGTTGCCGCCGTTGCTTCAACCTGTGCAACGCATTCCCGACGCTGTTCGACGCCGTCGACGACTCTGACACGATGGAGCTGGACGGCGTCCCGCGCGAGGTCTACTGGGACGTCGTCGACCATTGTTACCTCTGCGACATGTGCTACATGTCGAAATGCCCGTACGTCCCGCCGCACGAGTGGAACGTCGATTTCCCGCACTTGATGCTGCGTGCGAAGGCTGCTCGCTTCCGGAAAGAGGGCGCCTCGTTCCGTGACCGCGTGCTGAGTTCGACCGACTCCGTGGGAAAGTTCGCCGGCATTCCGGTCGTCGCCGAGGCGGTCAACGCAGTAAACCGTTCGGGCGGCGCGCGCAAGCTGATGGAGAAAACCCTGGGCGTGCACCACGGTGCCCCGTTGCCCGAGTTTCACTCGAAGCCCGCCCGCAAGCGGCTTGCCGCGCACCGCGAGACGACCGGCGAAGCCGCGGATCCCGGCGAGACGACGCGCGGCAAGGTCGTCCTGTACGCCACCTGCTACGGGAATCGGCACCGGCCCGCGATCGACGAAGACCTCGCCGTGGTGTACGAGTACAACGGCATCCCGGTGGCGCTGGCCGAGAAGGAGGCCTGCTGCGGCATGCCGAAGCTCGAGCTAGGGGACCTCGAGGCCGTGGAACGGGCAAAGGACGTCAACATCCCGGTGCTGGCCGCCTGGGTCGACCGTGGCTGGGACATCGTGACGCCGATTCCGTCCTGCACGCTGATGTTCAAGCAGGAACTGCCGCTCATGTTCCCGGACGACCCGGACGTGCTGAAAGTGCGCGACGCGATGTTCGACCCGTTCGAGTACCTGATGCTGCGGCACCGTGACGGCAAGCTGCGAACGGACTTCAAGACGTCCCTCGGCAAGGTGTCCTACCAGGTTGCCTGTCACCTGCGCGTGCAGAACATCGGCCTGAAAACGCGTGACGTTCTGCAACTGGTGCCGGACACGACTGTCGAGGCCATCGAGCGTTGCTCCGGCCACGATGGCACCTATGCCGTCAAGAAGGAGTTCCACGACGTGTCGAAGAAGATCGCGCGCCCTGTGGTCAGGAAGGTCGCGAAGAGCGAGTCCGGACACTTCATCAGCGACTGCCCCATGGCCGCGGCGCAGATCGCCCAGGACCTCGACGATCACGACGCCGGTCACCCGATGAGCCTGTTGCGACAGGCCTACGGAATCTGAGATGGACAAGCTCACCCGCGAAGACCTCATGAGCCTCGAGCAGTACGCCGAGGCGCGCCCCGCGTTCAAGGCGCGGGTCATCGAGCACAAGCGCAACCGGCGCATACCGCTCGGCACGAACGCGTCGCTGTATTTCGAAGACCGGCTGACGATGCAGTACCAGGTCCAGGAGATGCTGCGCATCGAGCGGATCTTCGAGGCTGCCGGCATCTGCGAGGAACTGGACGCCTACAACCCGTTGATCCCCGACGGCACGAACTGGAAGGCGACGTTCATGGTCGAGTTTCCCGACAGCAACGAGCGGCGAGCGATGCTCGCGCAACTCGTCGGCGTCGAGGACACGGTGTACGTGCGGGTCGACGGGTTCGAGCGTGTCATAGCGATTGCGGACGAGGACCTCGAGCGATCGGACGACGACAAGACCTCGGCGGTGCACTTCCTGCGCTTCGAACTCGAACCGGCGATGGTCGATGCGTTGAAATCCGGCGCGGCGCTGCACGCCGGCATCGACCATCCGAACCTCGTGGTCGACATCGGCCCGGTCCCCGATGACGTACGGGCGTCGCTCGTCGCCGACCTCGACTGATCCGCGCCGCCCGGCCCGGGCTGGTGCAGGGCGATTCCATTCAAGCTAGAATCCGCCCGTGCTTTCGCTTGAGCATGTTCAATGACTAAACGCTACGACGCCGCGGACATCGAGGTCCTCAGCGGGCTGGAGCCTGTGCGGCGCCGGCCGGGCATGTACACGGATACGTCCCGGCCGAATCACCTCGCGCACGAAGTCGTCGACAACAGTGTCGACGAGGCGCTCGCGGGCCACTGCAAGAAGATCGAGGTGACGATTTGCGCCGACGGCTCCCTCGAGGTGGCTGACGACGGACGCGGCATGCCGGTCGACATCCACCCGAAGGAGAAAATCCCGGGCGTGGAGCTGATCCTCACGCGCCTGCACGCAGGCGGCAAATTCTCGAACAAGAATTACCAGTACTCCGGCGGCCTGCACGGCGTCGGCGTGTCGGTCGTGAACGCGCTGTCGAAGAACCTCGAAGTGTGGATCCGGCGCGGCGGCAAGGAATACAACATGAGCTTCGCCGGCGGCGCGAAACGCGGCAAGCTCGAAGTCGTCGGCACGGTCGGCAAGGCCAATACCGGAACGACCATTCGCTTCTGGCCGGACCCGAAGTACTTCGATTCGTCGAAGTTCTCGGTGTCGCGCCTGAAGCACGCGTTGCGGGCGAAGGCGGTGCTGTGCCCGGGCCTGACGGTGAAGCTCACGATCGAGAAGCCGGCCGAGAAGTTCGAATGGTGTTATTCCGGCGGCCTGGAGGAATACCTGCTCGAGGCCATGGGCGGCGGCGAGATACTGCCCGCCGAGCCGTTCTCGGGCGCCATGGACGGCAACAGCGAGGCCGTCGACTGGGCTTTCGCCTGGCAGGCCGACGGCAGCCAGTCGGTCACCGAGAGCTACGTGAACCTGATCCCGACCGCGCAGGGCGGCACGCACGTAAACGGCCTGCGCACCGGGCTGACGAACGCGCTGCGGGAGTTCTGCGACTTTCGCAACCTGCTGCCACGCGGCGTCGCGATCGCGCCCGAGGACGTGTGGGACGGGCTGAACTTCGTGCTCAGCACGAAGCTCGAGGACCCGCAGTTCTCGGGCCAGACCAAGGAGCGGCTGTCGTCGCGCGAGTCGGCGGCGTTCGTTGCCGGCGTCATCAAGGACAACTTCTCGATCTGGCTGAACCAGCACCCGGAGAGCGGCGACGCCATCGCGCAAACCGTAATCGCGAAGGCGCAGCGGCGACTGAAGGCGGCGAAGCAGGTCGTGCGCAAGAAGATCGTCAGCGGTCCGGCACTGCCGGGCAAGCTCGCGGATTGCACGTCTCAGGAGCCGGAGCTCTGCGAGCTGTTCCTCGTCGAGGGTGATTCGGCAGGCGGCTCCGCGAAGCAGGCACGCGACCGGACGACGCAGGCGATCATGCCGCTGCGCGGCAAGATCCTGAACACCTGGGAGGTCGATTCGAGCGAGATCCTGGCGTCCCAGGAAGTGCACGACATCAGCGTCGCGCTCGGCGTCGACCCGGGGTCGTCGGACCTCTCCGGCCTGCGGTATCACAAGGTCTGCATCCTGGCCGACGCGGATTCCGACGGGCTGCACATTGCGACGCTCCTGTGCGCGCTGTTCCTGCGCCACTACCGCGAACTCGTACTCGCGGGCCACGTGTACGTTGCGATGCCGCCGTTGTACCGGGTGGACGTGGGCAAGGAGGTTTACTACGCGCTGGACGAAGGCGAGCGCAAGGGCATCCTCGACCGCATCGAAGCAGAGAAGAAGAAGGGCAAGGTCTCGGTAACGCGCTTCAAGGGCCTCGGCGAGATGAACCCGGCGCAGTTGCGCGAGACGACGATGAACCGCGACACGCGGCGGCTGGTGCAACTGACTGTCACCGGCCGCGACAACGCGGACCAGACCATGGACATGCTGCTGTCGAAGAAGCGGGCCAAAGACCGCCGCGAGTGGCTCGAGGCGAAGGGCGACCTCGCCGAGGTGTAACGCAACATGCAGAACTCTCTCAACCTCGAAGGCGTCGAGCAGCAGTCCCTCAGGGACTACACCGAGAAGGCGTACCTCGACTACTCGATGTACGTGATCCTCGATCGCGCATTGCCGTCGATCGGGGACGGCCTGAAGCCCGTGCAGCGGCGCATCATCTACTCGATGAGCGAGCTCGGCCTGTCGGCCGGCTCCAAGCCGAAGAAATCCGCGCGCACGGTCGGCGACGTCATCGGCAAGTTCCACCCGCACGGCGACTCGGCCTGCTACGAAGCCATGGTGCTGATGGCGCAGGGCTTCTCGTTTCGCTATCCCACGATCGATGGCCAGGGAAACTGGGGCTCGACCGACGACCCGAAGTCCTTCGCCGCGATGCGCTACACCGAGTCGCGCCTCACGCCGTACGCGAAGAGCCTGCTCAGCGAGCTGGGGCAGGGCACGGTGGACTGGATCCCGAACTTCGACGGCACGCTGAGCGAGCCCGTCGTGCTGCCGGCGCGGCTGCCGAACCTGCTGCTGAACGGCACGACCGGTATCGCGGTCGGCATGTCCACCGACCTGCCGCCGCACAACCTGCGGGAGGTCGTCAGCGCGCTCGTGCACCTGATCGACGAGCCGAAGGCGAGCGTCGCGGACCTGATGAAGCACATCAAGGGCCCGGACTTCCCGACGGGCGGCGAGATCGTGTCGCCGCGCGCCGATATCCGCGAGATGTACAAGACCGGCAGCGGCACGCTGCGGCTGCGAGCGGCCTACAAGGTGGAGGGTAGCGACATCGTCATCACGTCGCTGCCGTACCAGATCTCGGGCAGCAAGGTGCTGGAGCAGATCGCGGCACAGATGCGCGCGAAGAAGCTGCCGCAGGTGGACGACCTGCGCGACGAGTCGGACCACGAGGAGCCGATCCGGCTGGTCATCGGCAAGAAGCGGGGCGTGGACGCCGGGCAGCTGATGTCGCACCTGTTCTCGACGACGTCGCTCGAGCGGACGTTCCGCGTCAACATGAACGTGATCGGCCTGAACGGCCGGCCGCGCATGTTCAATCTGCCGGAGCTTCTCACCGAGTGGCTGGCGTTCCGGAAGGACACCGTCAAGCGCCGGCTGCAGCATCGCCTGCAGATCGTCACCGACCGCCTGCACATCCTCGACGGCCTGCTGATCGCATACCTGAACATCGACGAGGTCATCGCGATCATCCGCAGCGAGGACGAGCCGAAACCGGTGCTGATGAAGAAGTTCCGGCTCTCGGACGTCCAGGCCGAGGCGATCCTGAATCTCCGCCTGCGGAACCTCGCGAAGCTCGAGGAGATGAAGATCCGCGGCGAACAGGCGGAGCTGGAGGAGGAACGCGACACGCTGGAGAAGACGCTGAAGAGCACCGCCAGGCTGAAGACGCTGATCAAGAAGGAGCTGCTCGAGGACGCCGAAGCCTACGGCGACGACCGGCGCACGGCGATCGTCGAGCGGGAAGCCGCGCAGGCGATCGACGAGACACAGCTCGTCGCGAGCGAACCGGTCACCGTGGTGCTGTCGCAACGCGGCTACGCGCGCGCTGCCAAGGGCCACGACATCGACCCGGGCGCGCTGAGCTACAAGTCGGGCGACGGCTTCCTCGCGGCCGCGCGCGGGCGCAGCAACCAGCTCGCGATGTTCATCGACAGCACCGGCCGCGTATACAGCACGAATGCGCACACGCTGCCGTCGGCGCGCGGGCAGGGCGATCCGCTGTCGAGCCGCTTCAAGCCACCGGATGGCGCGGTGTTCTGCGGAACGATGATCGGTGACGAGTCGCAGCGCTACGTGCTGGCTAGCGACTCAGGCTACGGCTTCATCGCGACGCTCAAAGAGCTGGTGACGCGTAACAAGTCGGGCAAGGCGATCCTGCGCGTCCCCGCGGGCGGGCGGCCCGTCGTCCCCGCGCCGGTGCCGCCGGGCGCCGAGTGCCTGATCGCCGCGGTCAGCTCCATTGGCCGCCTGCTGCTGTTCGAAATGGACGAGCTGCCCGAGCTCGCGAAGGGCAAGGGCAACAAGCTGATCAACGTCCCGTCGAAGAAGTACAAGGCGGGTGAGGAGACGCTGGTGGCAGTCGCGGTCGTGCCGGAGAACGGCGACCTGCTCGTGCACAGTGGCAAGCGGACGATGACGGTCCGCTGGAACGACAACGACGACTACTACGGTGAGCGCGCACTGCGCGGACGGATGTTGCCGCAGGGCTGGCGCAAGGTGGAACGCCTCACCGGCGTGCCGCCGGACGTGCCGGAGGACGCGTAGGCGATCAGCCCAGTTTGTCGACCTTGCCCGGCCGAGTCGGCATTTCGGCCGTCTCGTCGTCCGATGCCGGCAGGCGGGCCGTCATTTCCTCGGAAATCGTCTGCTCGTCGTCGTCGTCGATCGACAATGTGTCGACCACGTCGGTGTCCTCGTCGTCCGGCTGGGCTGCGCGGCTTGCGGCGTCGATCCGTGTCACCGTCGCCAGTGGCGGGCGTGCCTGCTCGTGGACGTCGGTGATCTCGACGTCCTTCGTCGTGAGGCGTTCCGTCAGCTCGGCCGCGGCTTTCTCGATCTCGAGGTTCAGGGCCTGGGTGGCGCTGAGTTCGTCCTCGTAGTCCTGTTCGAGAATCTGGTAGTCGACTTCCTTGCTGATCGTGTAGGTGTCGGCAATCTGCGTCTCGTCGCCGCTGTCGATCGCCACGGCCCGCAGGTCGCGCTCCGTGGCTTCCACCATGTCGGGGACCTTCGTCACGTCCATGATGACGGACATGTCGTAGTCGTCGTCGTCGGGCAGGACCTCGCTCTCGAGAATCGAGCTGGCCTCGATGCGAGGCGCCGGGATCATGTCCGTTTCGGGATTCCCGGCTGACGTGTCGGACTCCTCGGGGAACTCGAGGTCGAGCGCGGTGGCCGGCGTAAAACCGAAGTCCTCGACGACGGTCATTTCGCCTTCACGCTCCAGCCCGGTGCCGACCACGAGGTCCGCGTCGAGCGTGAGGTTCTCGGACGTCGGTGCGTCGTCGTCGAGTTCGTAATCGTCGGCAACCAGGGCCTCGGTCTGTTGCGTATCCGTGATGCGGCGCATCGGGTGCGTCGCTTCGGGCGCTTCCGGCTCGAACGTCGGTGTGCTGCGACCGCGCCGCCCGAAATACAGGATGCCGCCGAGGAGCAGGACGCCGCCGCCGATCAGCCACCACAGCGAGCTGCCGTTCGGCGCTGCGCGTTCCGTGGCGGGAACGACTGAAGCGACCGGGACGTTGGGCGATGCCGCGGTCTCCGCCGGCAGCGTCACGTCGAGAGTCTGTGTGGGGCTGGCCGCCGGTACCGCCTCGACGACGTCGCCCGGCTGCAACCCGGCCGACATCTCGAGCGCCGCGTCGGCCTCGGTGACCGCTTCGGACGTATCGAAGGCTTCCGGTGCCTGGAGGCGGGACGGCTGCGCCGCCGGTGTCGGGACCACTTCCGCAAACTCCGCGTCCGGGGCCGATGCCGTCACAGGCTCAGGTGCCGCGGCGGATTCGGCGACAAACGAGGCATTCGGGCCGAAGTCCGGAATGACGAGCCAGCTGCCGGCTTTCAGGCGATTCGGATCGTTGTTCAGGAACGCATCCGGGTTCGCCGCGTGGATCTGCGCGACAGCCGACCACAGTCCGACGCCGCGGTTTTCGATGCGCGATACGATCTCTGACAAGGTGTCGCCGGGCTGCACGCGGTAGCGAGTGCCATCAATCGGCTCGGCCGGAGCGGCAGCACGCGCCGCCGGGCTTGCCGCGTCCGGTGCCGGCGCGGCGCGACGTGCCTGCGTCGTGGCCGCCGATGCGGCGACCGGTGCCGACGGAGCGACAGCCGGTGACACGATGGCCGGCGTTGCGGTCGCCGGTGCCATCGGGACGCCGGGGTCTACGAACAGCGTGTAATCGCGCGTGAGGCGCGCCGAATAGGGGCAATTGACGCTGAGGCTCAGCGACAGCAGAGGTTCCGTCACGGCTGCGTTGCCGGTGATGGTGATCAGGCCCTGCGTGACGGACACCCGGGCGTCTCCGACCGAGGGTACGCCGTCGAAGCTCCGCCCCTGGCGCAGCGTGACGCAGTAACCCGAGAGTTGTTCGTTCGGCGCCAGCGCGTACGCGATGCTGGCACGCAGCGGCTGTCCGAGCGTCGACTGGACGCGCAGCTCGCCGAGTTCCAGCGCGTTGGCCGGAGTCGCCGCAATTCCCGCGCCGGTCGCGAGAAGCACGGGAAGAAGGGTTCGTTTCGAATCAGTCACTGGCGAGGCCCCTGTCGTGTACGGAGAATATACGCCGGCACGCGTTTCGTGCACCGCGACGCTATTCTATGTTTTGCGAATCCGCGAGCGTGAGTGTGCATGTCGCCGAACATAGTGTGAACGCCATCACACTTTGATTTGGCCGCCGTATCAGCTGCCCGAGGCGGCTGCCTGGAGGCTCGCCAGCGTATTGTATTCGCCACTGTCGGTGTCCTCGAGCACGACTTCGGGTTCGTGGACATAATGGCCCTGCATGAAGTCGATGCCGAGCTGGAACAACACCGCCATGGCATTCGCGTTCTCGACGCGTTCGGCGATAGTCCGGATGTCCCGCTCCTGCGCGCCATGGACGATGCGCCGCACCTTGTCCTGAAGCTCGTTGTCCGTCATCAGCGAGTGCATCAGTGCGCCGTCGATCTTGACGTAGTCGGGTTTCAGCATGTCCAGGATCTGGAATTTCTCCTGGTCGATCCCGTAGTGTTCGAGCGCAAACCCGACGCCCAGCTTTCTGAGCGCTCCAACCAGTGCCTGCGTCTGCTTGATATGCCGGGCCGCGTCCTTTTCAGGGATCTGCGCGACGAGGCGCGAGCTGTCGAACTTGTGTTTCTCGAATTCCTGCTCCATCCAGGCCGCGGTCGACCCGTCGACCACCGACTGGCGCGACAGGCGCACGAAAACACGGTCGGCCTCGTTGTCGGCGCAGAAATCGATCGCCGCCTTGATCATCCAGCGGTCGATGTTCTTCATCATGTTGTTCCGTTCCGCCGCCGGCAGGAATTCGGACGGCAGCACCGATTTGCCCTGTTCGTCGATCATGCGGACCAGGAGGTCGAACATCTCGACCGAGTCGCTGCGCAGCCCGGCGATGGGAAGCTGCGCCAGCCCGAAGCGATTGTCCATCAGCGCCGAACGGAGGTGCCGGACCCAGATCGCATCAAACTCGCGCTGCTTGGTGTCCTCGTCCGCCTGTTCGCTCAACACGGCGGTATTGCCGCCAGCGGCCCGACCTTTTTCCTGCGCGGCCACCGTGGCCGCGATGAACTCCTCGAGGCTGCCGAAGATGTCGCTCATGCCGCAAATGCCGACCGTGCACGTCAGCGGCGTGGACTTGTCGCCCACCTCGAACGGGCGCTGGCTCACGAGCTTGGCAAGCTGCTGACCCCAGACCTGCCCGTCGCGTGCGCTGCCGCGTTCCAACAGGACCATCAGCGACGTGCCCTCGAAGCGTCCGGCCACGTCGCGCGGGTGCATGCGCTTGCGCACGATCTCCGAGAACTGGGCCAGCACTTCCTCTGAATCGATGAAGCCGATCTTCTCGCGGATCGTCTTGAAATTGTCGATCTTGATGTAGGCCAGTACGTGCAGGCCGGACTTGGGCTTCTTCTTCAGGCGCTTGGCCAGCCGCTCGAGGAACTGCGCGCGGTGAAAAAACAGCGTCGTCGGGTCGCGCTTCAGCGCATCGTGAACGAGCTTCGTCGGTTCCTGGCTCGACTTGTCCGGCGGCACGATGCAGATCTGGGCGCACGGCGCGCCGTCGTAGTCGATGCGCGAGAATCTCAGTTCTAACGGCCCGGACTCACCGGCATCGATCTGCGGTTTCGCCAGCAGTTTCTCTCGGGGCTGCCATTTGCCCTGGATCGTCGCGATCAGTGCGCCCTTGAGCGCTGCGTGGTTCTCCGTATCGAAACTGTCCATGAGCGGCATGCCGGCGACCTCCTCGATGGAGGCCGACTTGAACAGGCGCACCCAGGCGTTGTTCGCCTCGACGATGATGCCTTCCTGCACGAGCGCGATGGCCGCGTTGGAGGCCTGCATCAATTCGCGTACCTGCTGCTTGTAGCTCGATGCGGACATGATCGTGGAGTTGAGGGCGCGCTCGGCGCGCAATGCGCGGAGTTCCCGGGAGACCACGGCCGTGAGCCGCTTCTTCATACCGAGCGATACCAGGTCCACGGCGCCGCTGCGCATGGCATCGTGCATGGCGATCTCGTTGACGTCGTCCTTCAGCGCGATCACGGGGACCTCGGGGTCGTACTGGTCCTTCTGCTTGACGACCTGCCGTATCGACTCCCGATAGGCCTCGGTATTGAGAATGATGAGCTCGACACGGTGCTCGTCGAGCGTATCGGCGAGGCGCGCCGGGGCGTCGATCCAGTGACAATGCGCCGCATGACCAGCGCCGCGGAGCGTGCTGTTGATGAGCTCGACGTCGTTCTGGTTCTCGGTCAGGACGGCGATGGAGATACTGTGGCTGCCGTTCAAATCAGGTCCCTGTGCCCCGGGCGGATGCGGTTCCCTTGCACCCGTATTCTGTTAATGAATGACAGTCTAGCCGGGGTCACGGAATGCGGCGTGACAGGTATCACAAAACCGCGACCGGCGGCCTTCGGAATGCCCCTACGGGGGCGTTTCGGGCCCTCGGGGCGGCTGGCGCTGGCCGACCACTACGGTATGATGTCGCCCTGCCGCGCTGGCCGCGCGGCGCCACCCCAGCCGAAGGAGCGACCGGCGTCACGCCGGCAGAGAACATGGCAAGCTACAGCACGAGCGAATTCCGGTCCGGTCTGAGAATCCTCATCGACGGACACCCCTGCATCATCGTCGAGAACGAGTTCGTCAAGCCCGGCAAGGGCCAGGCGTTCAACCGGGTGCGCATCCGCAACCTGAAGACCGGCAAGACCGTCGACAAGACCTTTCGGTCCGGCGAGTCGGTCGAGGCGGCGGACGTCGTCGATACGGACATGCAGTACCTTTATAACGACGGGGAATTCTGGCATTTCATGGTGCCGGACACTTTCGAGCAATACGCCGCCGATGCGGCGGCCGTTGGCGATGCGGGTGACTGGATCACCGACGGCGACGTCTGCCAGGTCACGCTGTGGAACAACACGCCGCTGATTGTCGAGGCGCCGAACTTCGTCGAGCTCGAGATCATCGAGACCGACCCGGGCGTGAAGGGCGATACCGCGAGCGGCGGCGGCAAGCCGGCGAAGCTGTCGACCGGCGCCACGGTGCGGGTCCCGCTGTTCGTGGACCAGGGCGAAGTCATCCGGGTCGATACGCGCTCGCGCGAGTACGTGTCCCGCGTCAAATAGCGCCGCCGCGCGTCAGCGCGATGCCGGACCACGTCCGGCACAGCTGCTCGACCCCGGACTGGTCCGCCTCGCTGAAGCGGTCGAGGCTCGGGCTGTCGATGTCCAGGACGCCGAACAGCGCGTCGCCGGCCAGCAATGGCACCACCAGTTCCGAGCGCGAAGCCGCGTCGCACGCGATGTGGCCGGGGAACGCGTGGACATCCGGCACGCGCTGCGTGCTCCGGGATGCGGCGGCTGTGCCGCAGACGCCCTTGCCCATGCTGATGTGCACGCAGGCCGGGAGTCCCTGGAACGGCCCGAGGACCAGCTCGTCGCCGCGTAGAACGTAGATACCGAGCCAGTTGACGTCGTCGAGGGCCTGGTAGAGCAAGGCGACGAAGTTGGCGGCGTTGGCGAGACGATCCGTCTCGTCGCCGACCAGCGCGACGAGTTGCCGGTCCAGCAGCGCGTAGTCAGTGTCGTTCATGGGCAGTCTCCGTCGAAGGTGATCACGTCGCGAATGTCGTCGGCGCCGGCTGCCAGCATGTGCAGCCGTTCCGCGCCGAGGGCCACGCCCGCGCAGGGCGGCAAGCCGGCCTCCAGGGCGGCCAGCAGGGCCGCGTCGCGCCGCGCCGGGGGCAGTCCGCGCTCGCGGCGCCGTTCGATGTCGGCGTCCATGCGTGCCGCCTGCTCGGCGGCATCCGTCAATTCCACGTAGCCGTTCGCGAGTTCGACGTTGCCGGCGAAGACCTCGAAGCGGTCGGCAACCCGCGGGTTCGCCGGGCAGAGGCGCGCGAGCGCGGCCTGGCTCGCGGGGTAATGCCGGATGACCGTCAATTCGTCCGGCGCGAGCGCGTCGGCGACGCGCGTGGACATCAGCAGGTCGAGCCAGGTGTCGCGGTCGTCGCCGAGCGATGCCGCCAGTGCCTCGTCGGCACCGGCGGCGCGCGCGAGGGCGGCCACCGGATCGGTGAGCGGATCGACGCCGGCATGCGCGATGAACGCATCACGGTAGTCGATCACGGTGGCCAGCAGCGCGTCGGCGTCGCGGTCGAGCGCGTGGCGGATGAGCCCGAGCGTGTCGGCGATGATGGCGTCGAGGCCGAAATCGTGCCGGTACCACTCGATCATCGTGAATTCGCGAAGGTGCCGGCGCCCGTGCTCGCCCGCGCGAAACACGCGGCAGATCGAGTAGATGTCGGGGTAGCCGTCGGCAAGCAGCCGCTTCATCGCGAACTCGGGTGACGTGTGCAGGTAGCCGCCGCCGACGGGAACGCTTTCGATGTTCGGGTCGGTCACTCCGGCGCCGACCAGTGCGGGCGTGTCGACGGCGAGCACGCCGTGGCGATCGAAGTAATCGCGTGTGCGGGCGAGGAGTGCCGATCGCCGGGCCGCTGCCGCGGGCCCCGACGACGGTCGCCAGTCAGTCACCGCCGGCTCCGTGCGTGCCGATGCGCTGGCCGACCCGCACCGGCGCGCCCGGCACAAGCTCGCTCGACCAGGCGCCGGTGCCGGCCGGCGCGAGGACGATCACGGTCGAGCCCATGTTGAACCAGCCGAGCAGCGCGCCCTTCGCGACGGGTGTCGGTGCCGCATCCAGGTCGATGTCGTCCACCACACCGCGCCTGCGTGGCCGGATCTCACCCGTCCACGGGGTCGAGATCGAGCCGACGTTCAGCGCGCCGACGAAAATCACGGCGATCGGGCCGTGCCCGGTGGTGAAATGCAGCACCAGCCGCTCGTTGCGGCGAAACAATCCGCGCAGTCGACCGACCGTTGCTTCGTTGACGCTGAACAGGTCGCCGGGCACGTAGTGTGCTGCGACCAGTTCGCCGTCGACGGGCATGTGCACGCGATGATAGTCGTGCGGCGCAAGGTACAGGGTTGCAAAGCGGCCACCGTTGAACGCATCCGCGGCGTCGAGGTCCACGGCCAGCAGGTCGCGCAGCGTGTACGACAGGCCCTTCGCCTGGAATATCGCGTCGCGATCGATCGTGCCGGCCGCACTGACGCGCCCGTCGACCGGCGATACGAGCGCCTCCGGCGCCGGGTCGATCGGCCGCATCCCGTCGACGAGTTTGCGCGTAAAGAACGCATTGAGCGTCGGGAAGTCGACCGGGGTTCGACCCGCGGCTTCGTCCAGGTTCACGTCGAACAGCCGGGTGAACGCGCCGATCAGCGCATTCTTCACGCGCACGTTCCGAACGCGGGCGAGCCGGTGGACGAGCGCCGTCAGCGCGTAGCGCGGCATGAGGTACTGCAGAATGACGAAAGCGCGTGCCAGCATGTCAGTCGTCGTTGCTCCGTGTGTCCAGTGTCGTGACCAGCGTGTTGCCGGACCAGAGTTCGAGGGTCACGACGTTTGTCGGTCCGGCGGGCCGCATCAGCATCAGGTGCTTGCCGCCGGGTTCCAGTCTCACTTCGCCGCCGGGCGGGATCGTCAGCACGTCGATCGGCCGCATGCGCGACACGCCGTCTTCAATCCGGGTCTCGTGCATGTCGACGCGTTCGAACTGCGGACTCGACACGCCGGTGATCGTGATCGTTTCGCCGGTGTGGTTCTTCAACGTGAAGTAGCCGGCGCTCATGCCGCCTTCGGTCCGCGGCGGCGTTACGCGTACGTCACTCGCGACGAGCGATCCGGTTTCGTCGTGACCGCAGGCGCCCGCACCCGCGATCAGCAGCATCAGCAGGATCCGCTTCACCGCAGGAGCCCCGGCAGGTCGTGCACGTAGTTCTTCGCCGTGTGCGGCGAACTGAACAATGCGCGCATCGCCCCGTTCGGGTCGACGAGCAGCACGACGGACGAGTGGTCGACCGTGTACGCCACCGGGTCGTCGCCGACCCTGGCGAAGTAGATGCCGAGCGCGTCGGTCAGCGTTCGCAGTTCCGCGAGGTCACCGGTGAGGCCGACGTGGCCGTCGCCGAAACTCGCAACGTAGCGCGCGAGTTGTTCCGGCGTGTCGCGCTCCGGGTCGACGCTGACGAGTACGATGCGCGGCAGCGGGTCCTGGCCGGCGGCCTCGAGCCGGGATTGCGCGCGCGCCAGTGTCTGCAGCGTCAGCGGGCAGACGTCGGGGCAGTGCGTGAAGCCGAAGAAGACGAGATCCCACTGGCCGCGAAATACGCCCGTGTCCACCTCGCGGCCGTCCTGGTCGACGAGTTGCACGTCGGGCAGGGGCTTCGGCGCGGGCAGCACGGTCGCGGTCAGTGGCGCCGACCGGCGCTCCCGCTGCTCGATGGCGAGAAACAGGCCGACGGCCAGTGCGATGCCGAGAAGGACAGCGACGATGAGATTTCGGGGCTGCATGTGTAGAACTGCGGATGGGCCGGGCGCGCAATTCTAGCGTTTCTCACGTCGTAGCGCTCGGTCCGCAGGGCGGCGCGTTTCGCCGGACGCCCGCGCGTGAAATAATTGCCCGTTGACACGTTCCCGCACACCAGAGATGCCCCAGAACACGGACACCCAGGCGCCCGCGCACGTCGAGGCACTGATCCGGCATTGCGCCGATCGGCTCGATGACGCCGGGCTGACGTTCGGCCACGGTACCGACAACGCGCTCGACGAAGCCGCCTGGCTGGTGTTCGGCGCGCTCGGCCTCGACCACGCGGATGCCGGCAGCGCCTATCACCGGCCGGTGACGCGGCGGGAGCGGGACGACGTCGAGGCGCTGCTCGCGCGTCGCATCGAGGATCGGACGCCGCTCGCGTACCTGTTGCGACAGGCATGGTTCGCCGGCCTCGAGTTCTACGTCGACGAGCGCGTGCTGGTGCCGCGCTCGCCGATCGCCGAGCTCATCGCCGAGCGCTTCGCACCCTGGGTCGATGCGGACAGGGTGCGGCGGATCGCCGACGTCGGCACCGGCAGCGGCTGTATCGCCGTCGCGCTGGCGTACGCGTTCCCCGATGCGCAGGTGGATGCGCTCGACATCTCGGCCGATGCCCTGGCGGTGGCGGCGATCAACGTCGAACGGCACGGGCTGGCGGGGCGCGTACGGCCTGTCGAGTCGGACCTGTTCGACGCCGTGCGGGGAACGGCATACGACCTGGTCGTCGCAAACCCTCCTTATGTCGACGCCGCCGACATGGCGTCGCTGCCGGCGGAATTCCGGCACGAACCCGAGCTCGGTCTCGCGTCCGGGCGCGACGGGCTCGACGCGGTGCGCCGCATCCTGGCGGAGGCGCGGTCGCGGCTCGCGGACGGCGGCGTCCTGGTCTGCGAGGTCGGCAACAGCCAGCCGGCGCTCGAGGCGGCGTTTCCGGGGCTTGCATTTACGTGGCTCGAGTTCGAGCATGGCGGCCACGGCGTATTCTTGCTCGGGAAGGACGACCTTCCCGGCGCGACAGGGGATTGAAAGCGGTGTCAGGCAACAGTTACGGCAAATTGTTCGTGGTCACGACGTTCGGTGAGAGCCACGGTCTCGCGCTCGGCTGCGTCGTCGACGGCTGCCCGCCGGGCCTGCCGCTCACGGAAGCCGATATCCAGGGCGACCTCGATCGCCGGCGCCCCGGCCGCAACCGGCACACCACGCAGCGCAACGAGCCGGACCAGGTCCGCATCCTGTCCGGCGTGTTCGAGGGGCTGACGACGGGCACGCCGATTGGCCTCTTGATCGAGAACACGGACCAGCGCTCGCACGACTACGGCGATATCAAGGACAAGTTCCGGCCCGGGCACGCGGATTACACCTACCAGCAGAAATACGGCATTCGCGACTATCGCGGCGGCGGCCGCTCATCGGCGCGCGAAACCACGATGCGCGTGGCGGCGGGCGCGATCGCGCGCAAGTACCTGGCAACGCGGCTCGGCGTGCAGGTGCGGGGCTACCTGTCGCAGCTCGGGCCGATCCGTCTCGAAGCCACGGACCTGGATGCGATCGACGGCAATGCGTTCTTCTGCGCCGATCCGTCGCGGCTGGCGGAGCTCGATGCCTTCATGGATGAATTGCGCGAGGCGGGCGATTCGATCGGCGCGAAGATCACGGTCGCGGCACAGAACGTGCCGGTCGGTCTCGGCGAGCCGGTGTTCGACAAGCTGGAGGCGGACCTCGCCAAGGGCCTGATGAGCATCAACGCCGTCAAGGGCGTCGAGATCGGTGCCGGCTTCGCGGCCGTCGAGCAGCGCGGCAGCCAGCACCGCGACGAGCTCTCGGCGTCGGGGTTCAGCAAGAACGACGCGGGCGGCACGCTCGGCGGCATCTCGTCCGGGCAGGACATACTCGCGAGCATTGCGCTCAAGCCGACGTCGAGCGTGTCGGTTTCGGGTAAAACGATTGACAGGAGCGGCAAGGCGACGGATATCGTCACGAAGGGGCGGCACGACCCCTGCGTCGGCCTGCGGGCGACGCCGATCGCGGAAGCTATGGTGTCGTTGACGCTGATCGATCATTATTTGCGACACCGCGCACAGAATGCGGACGTGCGCTCGGATACACCGATAATCACGGCGCGCGGGAGCGGGCCGAAGACTTGAACGTACGGCCGCCGCCAGGCGCCGGCGCGAGCGAAACACCACAAGGATTCACCGGAGCGATGCCAGAAAAGTTCGATGTCGCGGTCGTCGGGGCAACCGGCGCCGTCGGCGAAGTCATGCTGTCGATTCTTGCCGAGCGCAAGTTTCCCGTCGGCAAGGTCCATGCACTGGCCAGTGAGCGTTCGCTGGGCCGTGACGTGGAGTTCGGCCGGAAATCCCTGCCGGTCGAGGATCTCGCCACGTTCGATTTCAGCAAGGTGCAGCTGGGCCTGTTTTCGGCCGGCGGTTCCGTCTCGGCAGAGTTCGCGCCGAAAGCGGCGGCGGCCGGGTGTATCGTCGTCGACAACACGTCGCACTTCCGTTACGACGACGACATCCCGCTGGTCGTCCCGGAGGTCAATCCGGACGCCATCGCGCAGCACGCGAATCGCGGCATCATCGCGAACCCGAATTGTTCGACGATCCAGATGGTCGTCGCGCTGAAGCCGATTTACGACGCCGTCGGCATCGAGCGCATCAACGTCGCGACCTACCAGGCGGTTTCCGGCGCCGGGCGGAGCGCGGTCGAGGAACTGGTGCGCCAGACGTCGCTGCTCATGAACGGCCGGCCCGTCGATCTCGCGGACGGAGTCAAGCAGATCGCCTTCAACGCGGTGCCGCACATCGACGTGTTCCAGGACAACCGCTATACGAAGGAAGAGATGAAGATGGTCTGGGAAACGCGGAAGATCCTGGGCGATGCGGACATCCTCGTGAACCCGACGGCGGTACGAATCCCTGCGTTTTACGGGCATTCCGAGGCCGTGCACATCGAAACCCGCGATAAGATATCCGCGGCGGATGTGTGCGAATTGCTGCGGAATGCGCCCGGGATCACGCTGATGGACGGCGTGAAACAGGGCGCCTACCCGACGGCCGTGACGGAGGCGTCCGGGCACGATCCGGTGTTCGTCGGACGGGTTCGCGAGGACATCTCGCACCCGCGCGGTATCAATCTCTGGGTGGTGTCGGACAACATACGTAAGGGCGCGGCTCTAAATAGCGTCCAAATTGCTGAAATATTGGCAAAAAACTATCTATAAGCTATAGTGCGCAGGCAATCGCGCCGGCTGCTGCACCGCGACGGAATGGGGGTCGTGCAGTCGGCTTTTGCGGTTGCCCCGGGGAGTTGGAGAAACACTATGCCGCGAAGTCTTACTCGTATCTCGCTTGCACTCTGTTTGCTGGTGGCGGGCGAGGTGTGGGCACTGGGACTGGGCGAAGTTCGTCTCGCATCCGCACTGAACGAGCCGCTGCGAGCCGACATCGAATTGCTCGCGGGATCCCCGGAGGAGTTGCAGAACCTCCAGGTCGCACTGGCCTCCGCCGAGACCTTCAACCGCTACGGCATTGACCGCCCGTTTTATTTGCAGAACCTGACCTTCGAGGTCGTTCGCACCGGCCGCGCCGACGGCAATGTCGTCAGGGTACGGTCGCAGGCGCCGATGACCGAGCCGTTCCTGACGTTCCTGGTCGAGGCCACGTGGTCGAACGGCCGCCTGCTGCGCGAATACACGGTGCTGCTGGACCCGCCGACCTTCGCGCCACGCCCCGAGACGCCCGCGCAGCCGCAGGTCACCGCGCCGGTGCGGTCGGCACCGGCCGACAGCGGCCGCATCGAACGCGAGCCGGAACCGGCACCCGCCACCCGGTCCCAGGCCGCGCCGACGCGGCCCGCGCCGAGCAGGCCGGCGACGACGGCCAGCGAGCCGAAGCCTGAGCCGCCGCGCGATTCGACGCCGTACGACGCCTCGGCGGGCGGCGACTACTCGGTCGCGCGCGGCGAGACCCTGTGGGGTATCGCGAGTTCCGTCCGCCCGGACAGCCGGCTGACGATGAACCAGACGATGATCGCGATCTACGAGGCCAACCCGGAGGCCTTTGGCGGCAATATCAATGTCCTCAGGGCCGGCGCGCGCCTTCGGATCCCGAGTGCCGACGAGATTCACCGGATCGACCGATCCGCCGCGCTCAGCGAGGCCCAGCGCCACAATGCGGCATGGGGTGGCGGCTCGGCGGCGGTTTCCGCGCCTGCCGTCACCACGACGCCGCCGGTCACCGAGTCGCGGCCCAGCCTGACGCTGGTGCCGCCGGACGACGAGCCGGCCGACCCTGGACTCGGTGTCGATACCGGCATCGTGCCGGACGAGATCGACGAGGAACCGCTCAGCCGGGAGCAGGAGATCGAGAGCCGCATCGCGGAGATCGAGGCGGAAGTGGCGGAACAGCCGTCGCTGATCAGCATCCACGACAACGAACTCGCGAACCTGCGGCAGGAACTCGCCGATATTCGCGGCGAGGTCTACGAGCCGCCGGCAGAGGAAATCCTCGACGAACCTTTCGTCGACGACGAGATTCTCGCTGACGACTCCCCGGAAGCGCCGGCCGACGGCGACCTGTTCCCGGAATTCGACGAAACCACGGCCGACGACGAGGCGGAGACCACGGCGGAGCCTTCGCCACCGCCGCGCCGCAGCTCGCGCGACGAGTCGTTGCTCGACAAGATCATCGGCCTGGCCACGAACCTCTGGGTTGGGCTCGGTGTCGCGCTGTTGCTGGTCGTCGGTATCCTCGTCTGGTTCATGCGCCGGGGCGGCGGTGACGAGCCCGACGCCTGGAGTTCACGGCTCGATGCGGATGACGCGCCGGGCGAGTCCCTGACGGGCACAGAATCGCTTCGCGCGCCGAGCCGCGGCGACGAATCGATTGTCGTGGTGGAGCAGAGCGGCCGCTTCAAGTCGACCGCCGACACGCTGGAGGCCGAGGCGCCGTCGTTTGCCGAGTCCGACGACGAGACCGGTACGTTCGGCTCGCTGGAAGACACGTTCAGCAGCGAGACGGCCGTCAATCTCGACCAGTCCGACCCGATCGCGGAGGCGGACTTCCACATGGCCTACGGTCTCTACGACCAGGCCGCGGATCTCATCAACGGTGCGCTGCAGGCCGAGCCGAAACGCCAGGACCTGCTCACGAAACTGTGCGAAATCTATTTCGTCTGGGGCAATCGCGACTCGTTCGTCGATGCCGCGGAGCGGCTGCGTGGCGTTACCGGCGGCCAATCCGAGGACTGGGACAAGATCGTCATCATGGGCCAGCAGATTGCGCCCGATGCCGAGATGTTCGCGGGCGCGGACGTGGCCGGCGCGACCAAGGCCGTGGATCTCGCGTTCGACGATGATGCGGAGGGTGGTGCCGGCGCGCTCGACATGGATTTCGGCACCGATGGCGGCGACGACGATGACGTCATCGACCTCGGCGGAGGCGAAGACGACGGCGTCGACTTCCTGTTTGATGAGGGCGGAGAGACGGCGTCGCTGTCCGGCACGCAGAAGACGGTGGAGATGCCGGCCGCGGACCCGACCGTCGAGTCGCCGACCATCGAGGACCAGTTCGCAGACTTGGGAGGAACGAACGAGCTGCCGTCGCTGGACATCGACCTGGGCGAGGCATCCGATTCTTCCGGGCAGCCCGCCGACGCGACGGCCGAGATCGACCTCGACGACCTCGGGCTCGACGTCGACAGCCTGGCGGAGACGGAGCTGGCGTCACTGGACGACCTGGATGACGACGACGTGACGGAACTCGCGTCGCTCGACGATCTCGACGCGACCGGCACCAACGAGTCGCTCGACGAGCAGGAGATCACCGGCAAGAACCCGCAGGTCGACCCCGATGACACGGGGCTGATGGAAGCGTTCGACGTCGACGACGACTTCGCGCGTTCGCGCACGGGCATGCGCTTCGCCGTGGACGAGACCGGCCAGAACCCGGTGATGGACCCGGCCGAGGAAACCGACGCAGCGATCGATGAGGACCTGCTGGCGGCGACTGGCCGGACGCAGATCCTGAGCGAGGACTTCGCCGTCGAAACGATGTCCGACGACAGCAAGGCGGGCCTCGGCGACGACGACGCAACGATGCTCGCGAGCAGCCTGGTGGACGAAGACTTCGATTACGCGAAGACGGAAGCGCTGCCTGCCGATGCCTACGCCGGCGACGATACGGCGGAAACGCCCGCGCTCGGCAGCACCGACGTCGACCTGGATCTCGACGACCTGACGACCGCGCTGAAGCTCAGCGAAGATGGTGACACGGTCGAGCAGCCGAGGGACGACGCGACCGTGGAACAGCTGCGTCCGAAAGTGGACGACGACGACACGGTCGAAACGCTGGGCTTTGCGCCGGAGGATCTTTCGGACGAACTCAACGACGCCCGGACGATGACCGAGGTCGGCACGAAGCTGGATCTCGCACGCGCCTACGTGGACATGGGCGACCCGGCGGGCGCCCGCAGCATCCTGGAAGAGGTGCTGGACGAGGGCGACGAGGGCCAGCGCCAGCAGGCGCAGAAACTGCTCGACTCACTGCCGTCCTGACCGGCGACTTCGCCCGCCGGCAACGGCCAGGCTGACGGGGCCGCCGCTTGCGCATCGCCATCGGCATCGAGTACGACGGGACGGCCTACAACGGCTGGCAGCGGCAGCGCTCCGGGCACGGCGTGCAGGCCGTGATCGAGAAGGCGGTCGCGACCGTCGCCGACCACGAGCTCGAGGTGCATGCCGCGGGCCGCACCGACACCGGCGTCCACGCCAGCGGGCAGGTCGCGCATTTCGACACCCGAAGCACACGGACGGAACGCGGCTGGCTCCTCGGCATCAACAGCAACCTTCCCGGCGACGTCAGCGTCGGCTGGGTGCGGCCGGTGGACGATGGCTTCCACGCGCGCTTTTCGGCCACCGAGCGGCACTACCGCTACGTGATCCTGAACCGCTTGGTGCGCTCCGCGCTGCTTCGCGACCGCGTCTGGTGGCTGCATCCGCCACTGGACACGGAACGGATGCAGGCGGCGGGCGAGCGACTGCTCGGCGAGCACGATTTCTCGACGTTCCGGGCGGCCGGATGCCAGGCACGAACCGCGGTGCGCCACCTGCGTGCCGTCGACGTACGCCGCGACGGAGAGTTCGTCACGATCGACGTGCGTGCGGACGCATTCCTGCAGCGGATGGTGAGAAACATCGTCGGTACGCTGGCCGCCGTCGGCTCGGGCGAACGCGAGGTCGGGTGGGTGGCGGACCTCCTGGCGGCGAGGGACCGGACGCTGGCCGGCGTCGCGGCGCCGGCACAGGGCCTGACGCTCGTCGGCGTCAGTTACCCGCCGCATTTCGGTATTCCGGCTGGTGGCAATAGCTGAACGGAGTCCCTACCATACGCCCATGAGCTGGTTCGAAAAATTGATGCCATCGCGCATCAGCACCGAGAAGCGCACGCGCTCCGTGCCGGAAGGCGTCTGGATCAAGTGCCCGGCATGCGATGCACAACTTTATCGCAACGAACTCGAGCGCAACCTGTACGTGTGCCCGAAGTGCGCGCACCACATGCGCATCGGCGCGCGCGATCGGCTGGACTACTTCCTGGACCCGGACTCGCAGAACGAGATCGCACCCGGTCTCGAGCCCGAGGATCCGCTGAAGTTCCGCGACAGCAAGCGCTACCGCGACCGTATCGTGGCGGCGCAGAAGAAGACCGGTGAAAAGGACGCGCTCGTGGCCGTGACCGGCGCGTTGCTGGGCCGCCCGGTTGTCGCGTGCGCGTTCGAGTTCTCCTTCATGGGCGGGTCGATGGGGTCAGTCGTCGGCGAGCGCTTTTCGCGGGCCGCCGGCGTCGCCGCCGAGCACAAGATGCCGTTAATTTCATTCTCGGCAAGTGGCGGGGCGCGCATGCAGGAAGCCCTGTTCTCACTGTTGCAGATGGCCAAGACGTCGGCGGCGCTCGCCCGTCTCGGCCGGGTGCCGGTGCCGTACGTATCGGTGCTGACCGATCCGACGACGGGCGGCGTGTCCGCGAGCCTGGCAATGCTGGGTGATGTGAACATCGCCGAGCCGGGAGCGCTGATTGGTTTCGCCGGCCCGCGTGTCATCGAGCAGACGGTGCGCGAAACCTTGCCGGAGGGGTTCCAGCGCAGCGAGTTCCTGCTCGATCACGGCGCCGTGGACATGATCGTCGACCGTCGCAAGATGCGTGAGGAAATCGCCGACCTGCTCGCGAAGCTGGAAAAACGCCCGGCGCCCGTCACGAAGTAGCGCGCGTGCGCGAACCCGAAATGTCGGCGGGCAGCGACTCCCTCGCAGGCTGGCTGGCTCGCATCGAGTCCTGGTCGCCGAGCGAAATCGTGCTCGGGCTGGAACGGGTGCACGACGTGCTCGGGCGCCTGCAGCCACGATTGCCGGAAACGGTGCTGACGGTCGGCGGGACCAACGGCAAGGGTTCATCCGTCGAGCTGGCCCAGTCGCTGTGCACGGCCGGTGGATTCGTTACCGGCGCCTACACGTCCCCGCACATTTCCGACTACAACGAACGCATTCGCGTCGGCGGGAAGGCCGTCGACGACGCCGGCATCGTCGCGGCCTTCGAGGTCGTGGACCGTGCGCGCGGCGACGTGCCGCTGACCTACTTCGAGTTTGGGACGCTCGCCGCGCTGCAGGTGTTCGCGGAGCGCGGGGTCGAGGTTGCGGTGCTCGAGGTCGGCATGGGCGGGCGCCTCGACGCGGTGAATGCCGTCGAACCCACGGCGGCGCTGATCACGAACGTGTCGCTGGACCACATGGCGTGGCTGGGCAGCGACGTCGAGGCGATCGGCGCGGAGAAGGCAGGAATTCTGCGCGCCGGCAAGCCGGGCGTGTTCGCGTCGGCGGCCGTGCCGGCGTCGGTGCGGCGGATCGCCGACGAACTCGGCGCGGACCTCCGCGTGGCCGGCGAGGATTTCGGGGCCGAACGACACGGGGATCGGTGGTCCTGGTGGGGCCGTGAGCGGCGGCTCGACGGGCTCGTCGCGCCCGCGCTGCCGGGTTCGGCACAACGTGCCAACGCGGCGGGCGTGTTCGCGCTGCTGGAAGCCGCGGGCCTCGGCGGACTCCTCGAGGGTGAAAGTGTGAACGCGGCGCTCGCGGCGCTCTCGTTGCCCGGGCGCCTGCAGCACGTCACCGACACGCACCGGTGGCTGCTGGACGTGGCGCACAACCCGGCCGCAGCGGGTGTCCTGGCCGCGGCGCTCGCGGAAATGCCGGCCGCATCGCCGACGGTCGCGGTCATCGGCATGCTGGACGACAAGGACGTCGAAGACGTCGTCGGGCCGCTGGCGCCGACCGTCGATCGATGGATAGCGATGACCGCGGACAGTCACCGTGCGCTGCCGGCGGAGGAACTCGCGCGCCGCGTCGCCAATGCCACGGGCCGTGCCTGCCTCGAGGCGCCGACGACGGAAGAAGCCCTGGGGGCCGCGAGGGCGTTCGCCGGGCCGGCAGGGCGCATCGTCGTGACCGGGTCGTTCTACGCGGTCGGTCCCGTACTCCGGGCGCTTTCGCTATACTCGCCCCCGCAAGGGCAAGCCAATGATGGATAGAGCTTTGAAGGAACGCATAATCGGCGCCGTCGTGCTGGTGGCGCTGGTCGTACTGGTCGTGCCCGTCTTCCTGGACGGGCCGCCGGCCGAACAGCAGGTGTTGTCCGAGCGCGTGCCGCTGCCTGGACAGGACGAGAGCCAGACGCAGACGGTCGTGCTCGACCGGAACCGCACCGAGCCGGTACCCGCCGGGCCCTCGGCCCGCAACGAGCCGGCGGCCGAGTCGCCGCCCGCGGCGTCGGCGTCGGACACACCGGCGCCAGCCCCGGAAACCGCCGCTGCGCAGGCGGAGACCGTGACGGAAAGCCCGGCCCCGGCCGAGCAAGCCGAGGAACCGGCGCCCGCGGCGGAATCGCCGTCGCCCGCGGCGTCGTCCACCGGGATGTTCGCCGTTCAGCTCGGCAGCTTCTCGAACCGCGAGAACGCGGAGACGCTCGCGGCGGACCTGCGGCAGAAGGGCTTTGCGGCGTTCCTGAGCCAGCTCAGCACGTCCGGCGGCTCGTTGCAGCGCGTGCGCATCGGGCCGCTCGCCGACCGCGAAGCGGCGGAGCGCGTCGCGGCGCAGCTCGCCAGGGCCGGCTACGAAGGGCAGGTCGTACCGCATCCATGAGGAACCGGAGGCACGCACGGCGCGCGGGAATTTATGCCTGCGCGCACCGGGTGTTCTGCTAGAATCTGCCGCCTGAAGTCCCCGTCGCCAGCCGGATCCGCCCCCGCCACGAAAGATGCCGATCGTCGACATTGTCATTGCCGTCGCAGTCGTCACTTCGATTGTCGTCGGCTTCGTGAGGGGGTTCATCAAGGAGGCGGTGTCCATCGCTTCGTTGCTGCTCGCCGTCTGGGCCGCACTGTACTTCGGGCCCGTGATCGGCAACGTGTCCGAGTCTTGGCTGGGTGCCGAAGAGCTGCAGACCTGGTTCGGGCGCATTCTCGTTTTTGCGGTCGTTCTCGCCGCGGGCGGTCTGCTCGGATGGTTGCTGTCGAAGCTGGTACGTATCTCGGTGCTATCGGGAACCGATCGCCTGTTGGGGTCGTTGTTCGGCGCGTGCCGCGGCATCATCCTTCTGGCGGTTTTCGTGCTCGGCGGAGAGTTCGCGGGTTTTGCAAACGATGCGTGGTGGCAGGATTCGCTGTTGATCCCGCACGTCGAAGTCGTGGCCGACTGGATCGCCGAAATGGCGCCGCAGGGCCTGGAAATGATTACGCCGAAAGCGCCGGCGGAGAGCCTTCCCGTCGAATTGCCGACGGTGACATAACGTCCACAAGGGACTGGATAAACGGAGTGTCGTATGTGTGGCCTGGTCGGAATCGTCAGCAGCCAGCCCGTCAACCAGGCGTTGTATGACGCGCTGACCGTCATGCAGCACCGCGGCCAGGATGCCGCGGGAATCGTGACCTGGAGCGAGGACGGCCTGCATTCGCGGAAGAGCAACGGGCTCGTCCGCGATGTCTTCCAGCAGCGCCACATGCTGCGTCTTGCCGGCAACGTCGGCATCGGCCACGTGCGGTACCCGACTGCCGGTGGTGCGCAGTCGACGGAAGCGCAGCCGTTCTACGTTAACTCGCCGTACGGCATCTGCCTCGCGCATAACGGCAACCTCACGAACCACGACGAGCTGACGGATCTGCTGACGCGCAAGGACCGCCGCCACCTGAGCACGACGTCCGATTCCGAGGTGCTGCTGAACGTGTTCGCGCACGAGCTGCATGTCCGCGCGAACGGCCGGCCGACGCCGGAGCAGGTGTTCGGCGCCGTGGAGGCGGTGCACAAGCGCTGCCGCGGCGGTTATGCCGTGGTCGCGATGATCCTGGGCTTCGGCATCGTCGCGTTTCGCGACCCGAACGGCATCCGGCCGCTCGTGCTGGGCTGCCGAGACCAGGGCGGGGAGGTCGACTACATGGTGGCGTCGGAAAGCGTCGCGCTCGACGTGCTGCAGTTCGAGCGCATGCGTGACGTGCAGCCGGGCGAGGCGCTGTACATCGAAAACAGCGGCACGCTGCATTCGCACAAGTCCGACAGCGAGGCGCGGCACACGCCGTGCATCTTCGAATACGTGTATTTCGCGCGCCCGGACTCGATCCTGGACGACATCTCGGTCTACAAGGCGCGCCTGCGCATGGGCGAGGAGCTGGCCGGCAAAATCGTTCGCGAGTTCCCGGACCACGACATCGACGTCGTCATCCCGATCCCGGACACGAGCCGCACGTCGGCGTTGCAGGTGGCGTACCACCTCGGCGTGAAGTACCGCGAGGGCTTCATCAAGAACCGCTACATCGGGCGCACGTTCATCATGCCGGGGCAGGCCGAGCGCACGAAGTCGGTGCGGCGGAAGCTGAACGCCATCGATCTCGAGTTCCGGCGCAAGAACGTACTGCTGGTCGACGACTCCATCGTGCGGGGCACGACGTCGCGGCAGATCATCAAGCTGGCGCGGGAAGCGGGCGCGAACAAGGTCTACTTTGCGTCGGCGGCGCCGCCGGTGCGTTGCCCGAACGTCTACGGCATCGACATGCCCGCCGCGTCGGAGCTGATTGCCAACGGCCGCAGTGTCGAAGAGGTCCAGGAGGCGATCGGCGCGGATCGACTGATCTACCAGGACCTGCACGGCCTGATCCGGTCCGTGCGTCACGACAATTCAGCCATTACCGAATTTGATACTTCCTGTTTCTCCGGCGAGTATGTGACCGGCGATGTGACACCGGAATACCTGGGTGTACTGGAAAAACGCAGAAACGACGCCGCGAAGCTCGCGCGCGAAGAAAAGCGCCAGGGCGTGCACGCGGTCGTGGGGCTGTAGTACGGCCGTCCCGGCGAGCGACGGCAGTCGCCGGGCGCCATGAGCGTTCGTTTCATGATCATCGACGGCGAAGCAGATTTCCGCACGCTGCTCATGCACCATGTCACGACCCACTGGCCGGATGCGAACATCACGGCGTACGACCCGACCACGGTCGGCTATTTGCCGGACGCTTTTTCCGGGGCGGGTAACGACCTCATCCTGCTCGGCGATCGCGTCGGCGACCGCGACGGCGTCGATATACTCCGGCAGTTCCGCAAAGTCCGCGGGTTTCCGCCGGTCGCGTACTTCGGGGGCGCCGAGGACAAGCCCGTTGCGGTGAAGGCCGGCGCCGATGCGTTCTTCACGCGCGACAGGGTGCACCACGATACGTTCGTCGTGCGGTTGAGCGAGTTGCTCGCGGCGAACCGGCGAACGGTCACCACGGGCTCGCTGTTCGTCGGCGACGTCGCCGCCGGTGTGAATCCACTGATCCGCGGCTACCGGTTCATTCGCAAGCTCGGCACGACGGAGCACTCGTCGGTGTACCTCGCGGAACGGGAGTCATCGGGCCAGCGCGTGGTCCTGAAGGTGCTCCGGCAAATCCCGGACGCGTCGGACGGCGTCGGCGCCTTCGACCGGTTTCTGCAGGAGTACGAGCTGATCGCCGAGCTGGCGCACCCGAACATCGTGCGCATCTTCGATCTCGGCGTCGGCGACGACCACGCGCACATCGCGATGGAATACCTCGATGGCGGCGACCTGCGGGAACGGATGGCACGCGGCCTGACGGAATCGTCCGCCGTGCGCTACTTCCGGCAGATGGCGAGCGCGCTGGCCGAGATCCACAAGGTAGGCATCCTGCACCGGGACCTGAAGCCGGCGAATGTGATGCTGCGCTCGGACGATACCGTTGCGCTGATCGACTTCGGCCTGGCGAAGCGGCTACGCCTTGCCATGGAGTTGACCGACAGCGGCGAGATCTTCGGCACGCCGTACTACATGAGCCCGGAGCAGGGGCACGGCGGCACCGTGGACGCCCGCAGCGACATCTACAGCCTCGGCGTCATCTTCCACGAGATGCTCACCGGCGTGAAACCGTACCAGGCGGAGTCCGCAATGGGCATCATCTATCAGCACGCCAGGGCGCCGATCCCGCTGCTGCCGGCGCGCGTCGCGCGCTACCAGGCGCTGCTGAACATGATGCTGGCCAAGCAGCCGGAGGACCGCCTGCAGTCGGCAGCGGAGATACCGGAATGGCTGTGACCGTTCCCGAACCCATCGCGCGGTTTCTGGCGGTACCCACGCCGGACGGTTGGGTCGCCGAGGCGACGGCCCGATTGCCCGAACTGCTGCTGGATCACGCGAATTGCGAGCTGAAGGCCGCGTCGACCGCGCTCGGCTTCCTGTACCGATACCCGGAACGGACGACACTCGCGCAGCGGATGTCGCGACTGGCCCGCGAGGAACTGCGGCATTTCGAGCAGGTCCGCGCGCTCATGTCGGAGCGCCAGATCCCGTTCCGGCGCCTCAGCGCATCGCGTTACGCAGGCCGGTTGCGGGACGCGGTTCGTGCGACGGAGCCTCACAAGCTGATCGACATGCTGTTGGTCGGTGCGCTGATCGAGGCGCGGTCCTGCGAACGATTCGCCCGCGTGGCGCCGGTGCTGCCGCCGGACCTCGGCCGCTTCTACGCCGGGCTGCTGGCGTCCGAGGCGCGGCATTTCTCGCATTACCTCGCGTTCGCGCGGGAGGAGGCGGCCTGCGGGGACGGCATCGACGCGCGGCTCACCGAACTGCGCGACCTCGAGGCGGCGCTCGTCACCGAACCGGACCCGGACTTCCGCTTCCACAGCGGCGTGCCGCAATAAGGCCTACCGCGGCATTTCGTCCAGCGAATATCCGCCCGCGTCCCAGCGCACGACGCTGCCCTGGTCGTACCAGTCGCCAAGGACGATGCGGGTCGCATCGTCCCCGTCGAGGTCGAAGCGATGCACGGCGGGACGGTGCGTATGGCCGTGCAGGATCGTCCGAACGCCGTGTTCGCGCATCGCATCGCGGATCGCGCCCGGATTCACGTCCGCGATGTCCTCGGACAGCGTCGCGGTGCGCGCCTGGCTCTCGGTGCGGGCGCCGGCCGCGATGGCGAGTCGCACTTCCAGCGGTTTTTCGAGCATCGCGGCCTGCCACTGCGGGTTGCGAGTCATTGCCCGCACGTGCTGGTACTCGACGTCGTCGGTGCACCAGGCGTCGCCATGGCTCAGCAGGACCGACTCGCCATAGAGGTCTACGACGGTCGGGTCCTCGAGGATCCGGACGCCGGTCTCCGCGGCGAATCCGTGGCCGATCATGAAGTCCCGGTTGCCGTGCATGAAGTACACCGGGACGCCGGCGTCGCTGACGCCGCGGATTGCGTCTTTCATGGCGCCATAGTGCGGATTCGGGTCGTCGTCACCGACCCAGGATTCGAACAGGTCGCCCAGGATATACAGGGCTTCAGCCTCGCGCGCCTCGCCGGCAGCGAACGCCAGGAACTGCTCGCCGATGTCCGGCCGGTCGGCCTCGAGGTGCAGGTCGGAGATGAACAACGTCGGCATGCTCCAACCCCGGGTCAATCAACCTGGCGCATGGTCTTGATGACCACGGGCACGAGCGGTGCGTGCTGGTGCTCGCCCTGCGGTCCGACCTCGACCGCGGCGATCCTGTCGACGACGTCCATTCCCTCGATCACGTAGCCGAACACGGTATAGCCCCAGCGGCCATTGACGGGGTCCTTCTGCGGGTCGAGGCGGGCGTTGTCCGCGACGTTGATGAAGAACTGGGAATTCGCCGAGTGCGGGTCATTCGTCCGGGCCATGGCGATCGTGGTGCGCGTGTTGCTCATCGCGTTGCCGGACTCGTTCGGGATCGTCGTCTCGTCCTCGCGCAGCTCGAAGCCCGGCGTGTACCCGCCACCCTGGATCATGAAGTCCGCGATGACGCGATGAAAAATCAGGCCGTCGAAGAACTCCGCGTCGACCAGTTCGAGAAAATGGGCCACGGTGAGCGGGGCCTCTTTCGTCTCGAGCTCCAGCTTGAACGTTCCCTCGGTCGTCACGACCTCGACGTGCGGGTGGGCCCGAACGCGGTCTTCCGCGCCGGCGGCCGCGGCGGCCAGTAGGAGCAGTGCGGTGACTAGCTTTCTCATGGTGTCCTCGATTCCGGCGGATGCCCGGACGCACGATACCAGACCGGGCGCCCGGCGGGGGCCGCCGGTTGCGTTGACTGCCCGCACACCCCCCCGTAGAATTCGCCCCCCGCAGGGCCGGGCAGCGGACCCGGACGCGGGCGGGACGTGGGCGTTCGGGGCATGGCGCAGCCTGGTAGCGCATCTGCTTTGGGAGCAGAGGGTCGCAAGTTCGAATCTTGCTGCCCCGACCATTAACCGGAGATTTGGAGAAGTTTGCGTATTGCGTGAGACAAAGCGCCCGTAGCTCAACCGGATAGAGCATCGGCCTTTGAGTGAGGAGCCTGTGCCGGGAAAGCGAACCGGTACAGTGGACCGCACCATAACGGGGAAACCTCAGCAGCATTGGCTGGTGGCAATCCCGTGGAAACCCGTGGTCTCCTGTGGTGATGGCATGGATAGGAAAGTCCGTGGCTCATCACACGAAGGAAAAAGGCGACCTGGGGGTTCTGAAGGCTCAGCTGGATTTGTTCGAGCAGGGATTCACGGTATGCTGGATCCGAAGCAATATGGATCGAACGTCACGCTGAGGGTAAGGCCCTCCAAGAATGCTCAGGCGGTTGCTGTGAACCATGCCGCCGACTTTCGCGGGGTTCCGTAGAGACTATACGTGCGGCGCCTGGAATGGCGAAGAGATAGTCCAGACCACAAACCCGCGGAAGCGGGGCCGCGAAAGCGGTAGTTGGTAAGCTAAGCCGGCGGTTGCAGGTTCGAGTCCTGCCGGGCGCGCCAGTTCGAACGGGCAGTACGCAAGCAGTAAGATAGACAGGCAGGTAACAAACACTACGGTGGGCGTAGCTCAGTTGGTAGAGCCCCGGGTTGTGATCCCGGTCGTCGTGGGTTCGAGTCCCATCGTCCACCCCAAATTCAGGAATTGCGAGGGCCTCTAGCTCAATTGGTAGAGCAGTGGACTCTTAATCCATTGGTTCGGGGTTCGAGTCCCCGGGGGCCCACCAATTCCTTCACTATCGCGTTCCCTCATGACCCGCCGGTCGCCCGCGAGTCGAACAACGCCGGGTCCAGGTCGAACCTCGACCGCTCCTCGCGCTCTTTCAATCCGAGTTCCCGTTCGAAGATCGCAAGCGCCGCGCGCGCTTCGCCTTCGCCGCGGAAGTTCTCGCCGAGACGATACTTTTTCCCGTCGCGATCCACGGCGCTGATCATGTAGTAGTTGATCGTCTCCGTGCCGCTCTTCGTCTGCATGTTTGATGACTTCTCGAAGCGGACGAAATTGCGCCGGGACAGCGTCTTTCCCGACACCGGCAAGCCGAACCAGCGCCGCGCGCTCCTGATCTCGTCGCCGCGCGCCGTCACGTGCAGCGACTTGCCGATCATCCACGTGGCGGCCAGGCCGACCAGTGCGCCGACGCCGCCGAAGACGCTGCCGAAAACCGGGCTGCCTTCGTGGAAGGCGATGAACCAGCCGGCCGCTGCAAACGAGCCGCCGATCAGCATTGCGGCGCCGTTGCCGACGATCTGCTGCCCCATCGGGTAGATCAGCGTCTTCGTCAGCCCGTCGCGCGTCATTCGGAAGCGGCTGCGCGCGGCCGTCTCGAACACCTCGGACTGGACGCGCGCCGGTGCGCCGGCGCGGCTGTCGCTGATCGACGCGGAGCGCGCGCCGGTGGGGTAAACGGGGATGTCGTAGTCCCGGTCGAGGTTGGTCCCCGGGAGTTCCGCGCGGAGGCTCGCCCGCCACAGGTGATAGCCGTCGCTGGAACGGTCCGCGTCGGCGGCAGACAGCCCTTCCGGAACATCGAAGCGAAACACGATACGCGTGCCGCGCGGCCCGGACTCGGTGTGCGCGACCAGCTCGTCCTGCCACAGGACGTTCTCGCGCCGCGTGCGGTCGTCGCCGCTGCCGGTCTCGTAGCTGTGCACGCAGCTCAGCGTCACGCGGAAGCGCTGGCGGGCGTCCACCGGCCATGCGGTGTCGACGGTGCCCCCGACGTGGCCGCCGATGGCGCCGGGGAACGGGTCGAGCGTGAGCGGCGTCGCGCCGAACCGGCGCCACTCGAGCGTACGCCTGATCGCCCACACCAGCAGACCGATGCCGATCACCGTGAACAGCAGCCCGACGAGGGCGAGGTAGTTTTCGTTTTCGACGACTTCCTCGTACAGCAGGAACGGCAGCGGCGCGGACACGAGGTTCCAAAGCCCGGCGAATGCCCATGCGCCCCACATCGCGGCGCGCGACCCGGAGCGGATGGCCGGGCCTTGCCAGTCCGTGTTCAGGCGCCAGGGCGCGTCCCGGTACTCGGGCGCCTGTGGGTCCGGATCGGCTTTCGCGCGGAACGCCGCGTACAGCATGCCGTAGCCGATGCCGCCGAACAGCAGGAAGAAAATCGACTTGAAGCCGGCGAGCCCCCAGCGAACGTCGCGATCGACGATCGCGTCGGACGGATTCTGCGGGTCGACGTAAACGGTCATCGGGTCTCCGGTCCGCGCGGCCTCGGCAAGCCGGTTGCCGAGGCGTTGCTGGTAGCGGCCGATGTTGTCCGAGCCCCTGGCGAGCTGGACGCGCCCGCCGCTGTAGCGGCGGCCGTCGACGTCGTAGGTGTACGTCGCCCAGGCCTCCCAGGTGTCGCTGTCGTCGCCCGTATGGGTGCGATACCCGCCAGCGCTCACCCGGGCCTCGACCGGGCGCCAGTCGCGCATCGCCGCCGCCGCGGCCAGGTCCGCGCCCACGGACCAGGCCATCCACGTGCCGAAGCCCGCGAACGGCAGCGCAACGAGGCCGAGCAGCAGGCGACCTTTCATGATCGGTGTCTCGTCATCGGGCCGCTCCCGGCGGGTTCGAGGGCTGTTCATGCTAGCGGCGCGGCCCCGGCGGCGCTGTGATCGCCGTCAAGGGGAGGGCACCACGCCGGGCTCCACCATTGCGTGACCATCCGCTATAATCCGTCGGCTGGACGGGTCGGCCGGCGGATTTCGCCGGAGCTCCGCCCCCCGTTGACCCACGGCAGGCGAAAGTGGCGGAATTGGTAGACGCGCTGGCTTTAGGTGCCAGTGGGGCAACCCGTGAGAGTTCGAGTCTCTCCTTTCGCACCAGTCTCAGCACATAACCCGTTGACATATAATGATTTATGCTCACGGCCAGGCCCAGGCAGCCGCCGCGAGCACCATCGAGGAATACAGCGAACATGCAGGTCACAGTTGAATCCACGGGCACGCTGGAGCGCAAGCTCCGGATCGAGCTCCCCGTCCAGCGGATCGAGGAAGAAGTCGATTCCCGGCTGAAGGCCGTCGGCAAGAAGGCCAAGATCAAGGGCTTTCGGCCGGGCAAGGTGCCGGCGCGCGTCGTCCGCCAGCGCTACGGCAAGCAGATTCGCGAGGAAGTGCTCGCGGACCTCATGCAGAAGACCTACAGCGATGCCGTGACGCAGAAGAAGCTGCAGCCGGCCGGCGCGCCCCGCATCGAGGAGCAGAACGAGGACGGCGGCACGTTCAAGTACGTCGCGACGCTCGAGGTCATGCCCGAGATCAAGCTCGCGGGCATCGACAAGCTCAAGATCGAAAAGCCCGACGTGTCCATCGACGACTCGGACCTCGACGCGATGATCGACAAGCTGCGCGAGCAGAAGGCGACGTGGGCCGAGGTGGATCGGCCGAGCCGCGACGGCGACCGCGTGGTCTGCGATTTCACCGGCACGCTGAAAGGCGAGCCGATCCAGGGCGGCACCGGCACCAGCGTGCCGGTCGAGCTCGGCCAGGGCCAGATGCTGGCGGACTTCGAGAAGGGCCTGACCGGCGTCAAGGCCGGCGACGACACCACGTTCAAGGTGAAGTTTCCGAAGGACTATCACGCCGAGGATCTACAGGGCAAAAAGGTCGACTTCGCCGTGCACGTGCAGCGCGTCGAGGAAAAGACCTTGCCGGACGTCGACGACGCGTTTGCCGAGCTGTTCAACGTGACGGAAGGCGGTATCGAGAAGTTCCGCGCCGACGTGCGTGAGAACATGGAGCGCGAGGCCCGGACCAAGATCAAGGGCGACCTGCGCGAGCAGGTGATGTCGGGGCTGCTCGATGCGAATCCCTTCGAGATCCCGAACACGCTGAAGCACCAGGAAATGCATGCCATGCAGCACGAGGCAATGCACCGGATGGGTGTCGAGGATCACTCGCAGGCGCCGCCCATGGAACAGTTTGCGGAGGCGGCCGAGAAGCGCGTGCGTCTCGGACTCCTGCTGCGGCAACTCATCGCCGACGAGAAGCTGACGCTGGACGAGGCGCGCCTGCGTGCACACGTCGAGGAACTGTGTGCGGGCTACGAGAGTGCGGACGAAATGGTTGATATGTACCTGAAGAGTCCCGATATCCGCCGGCAGATCGAGCCGGCTGCACTGGAGCAGGTGGCGGTCGACTGGCTGATCGAGCACGGCAAGGTGAAGCCGCGCAAGGTCGGGTTCACCGAGTACATGAATTCGTGAGATCATTCACAGGCATCCGGACCACAGGCAAGCACACATGACCGCAACGGCACTGAATCTCGTTCCGATGGTCGTCGAGCAGACCGCTCGCGGCGAACGCGCTTACGACATCTACTCCCGGCTACTGAAGGAGCGCGTCGTGTTCATCGTCGGCCCGGTCGAGGATCACATGGCGAACCTCGTGGTTGCCCAGCTCCTGTTCCTCGAGTCCGAGAACCCGGACAAGGACATACACCTTTATATCAACTCGCCGGGCGGCGCCGTGACCGCGGGCCTGTCGATCTACGACACGATGCAATTCATCAAGTGCGACGTGTCCACGATTTGCGTCGGTCAGGCGGCGAGCATGGGCGCGCTGCTGCTCGCCGGCGGCACGGAAGGCAAGCGCTATGCGTTGCCGCACTCGCGCATCATGGTTCACCAGCCATCGGCCGGCTACCAGGGCCAGGCCACCGACATCAGCATTCACGCGAAAGAGGTGCTGGAGCTGAAGGCGCGCCTGAACGACATAATGTCCAAGCACACGGGCCAGAGCGTCGAGCAGATCGAGATCGACCTCGAACGCGATCGGTTCATGAGTGCCGAGGCGGCGGTCGAGTACGGCATGATCGACAAGGTGCTGGCACGGCGGAACGAGATCCCGAAGGCCAAATCGAGCTGATTTGGCGAGTTTTCAGGCATTTGGGCGATGGTGCGTCTCGGTATGAGACCACGTGCTTTGCACCCCGGAATAGCCCATGTTATATACACAAAATGTCGTAACAGACTGATTTTCCGGAACTGAGGCCAATCCTGAATGAGTGACGACACCCGCGGCAAGAACGAAGACGGCAAGCTGCTCTATTGTTCTTTTTGCGGCAAGAGCCAGCACGAGGTTCGCAAGCTGATTGCGGGCCCGTCCGTTTTCATCTGCGACGAGTGCGTCGAACTCTGCAACGACATCATTCGCGAGGAACTCGAGGACGCCGGCGAGCCGGGCCGCGACAAGCTGCCGAAGCCCCAGGAGATCCGGGACATCCTCGACGAGTACGTGATCGGGCAGGCGCGCGCCAAGAAGGTGCTCGCGGTCGCCGTCTACAACCACTACAAGCGCCTCAACGACCGGATGTCCGAACGCTCGAAGGACGACGTCGAGCTTGCAAAGTCCAACATCCTGCTCATCGGCCCGACCGGCTGCGGAAAGACGCTGCTGGCAGAAACCCTGGCGCGGTTGCTGAACGTTCCGTTCACGATAGCCGATGCGACGACGCTGACCGAAGCCGGTTACGTCGGCGAGGACGTCGAGAATATTATCCAGAAGCTGTTGCAGAAGTGTGACTACGACGTCGAGAAAGCCCAGACGGGCATCGTCTACATCGACGAGATCGACAAGATTTCGCGAAAGTCGGACAACCCGTCGATCACGCGCGACGTGTCGGGCGAGGGTGTGCAACAGGCGCTCCTGAAGCTGATCGAGGGCACGATTGCCTCGGTGCCGCCGCAAGGCGGCCGCAAGCACCCGCAGCAGGAATTCCTGCAGGTCGACACCAGCAACATCCTGTTTATCTGCGGCGGCGCGTTCGCCGGCCTCGACAAGATCATCCTGAACCGCTCGTCGAAGAGCGGCATCGGCTTCGTGGCCGAGGTGAAGTCCTCGGAAGAAGCGAAGAGCGTCGGCGAGCTGCTGCACGACGTCGAGCCCGAGGACCTGATCCGCTACGGCCTGATTCCGGAGTTCGTCGGCCGCCTGCCGGTGGTCGCGACGCTCGAAGAGCTGGACGAGGACGCGCTGATCCAGATCCTGCTCGAGCCCAAGAACGCGCTGACGAAGCAGTACCGGAAGCTGTTCGACATGGAAGAGGTCGAGCTGGAGTTCCGGGACGACGCGCTGCGCGCCGTGGCCAAGAAGGCCATGGAGCGCAAGACCGGCGCACGCGGCCTCCGCACGATCCTGGAGAACGTGCTGCTGGACACGATGTACGACTTGCCGTCGTCGACGAACGCCCGCAAGGTCGTCGTGGACGAGTCGGTGGTCACCGGGGAGACCAAGCCGTACGTCATCTACGAGTCGGACGAATCACCGACGGTCAACATAGAAAAACAACAACCGCCGAGACCGACGGGCTCCGACGGAGCTTGAGTGCCATCGCAACCTTGAACCGAGGCAATCCGGGCGCATGTCCGGTGCTTCCGTGCGGGCTGATTGAAGAGGTGTTGTTTTGTCCGACCAGGATCTGATGTCCCCCGAAGACGCGGCGTTCGACGACTCGAACGTCCCGGTACTGCCGCTGCGCGACGTCGTCGTGTACCCGCACATGGTGATTCCGCTGTTTGTCGGCCGGGATCGCTCGATCGTGGCGCTCGATCGCGCCATGGCGGTCGGCAAGCGCATCCTGCTGGTTGCGCAGAAGAAGGCCGACCTCGACGATCCGCAGCCCGCCGACCTGTACGAGGTGGGCACGCTGGCGACGATTCTCCAGCTCCTCAAGCTGCCCGACGGCACAGTCAAGGTGCTCGTCGAGGGCGGCGAGCGGGCGCTGATCGACCGGATCTCGGTGGACGACCATTTCCATGCGGCGATCACCGTGCTGGACGAGGACCAGCGGCATGACGAGCGCGAAATCGACGTGCTGGTGCGCTCGATCATCACGCAGTTCGAGCAGTACGTGAAACTGAACAAGAAGGTGCCGCCGGAGATCCTGACCTCGCTGTCCGGCATCGACGAGGCCGGGCGCCTGGCCGACACCGTGGCGGCACACATGTCGCTGAAGCTGTCGGAGAAGCAACGCATCCTCGAAGTCCAGGACGTGAAGACGCGCCTGGAACAGATCCTCGGCATCATCGAGGGCGAGATCGACGTGCTGCAGATCGAGAAGCGCATCCGCGGACGCGTGAAGCAGCAGATGGAGAAAAGCCAGCGCGAGTACTACCTGAATGAGCAGATGAAGGCCATTCAGAAGGAACTCGGCGAGATGGAAGACGCGCCGAACGAAATCGCGGACCTCGAAGCCAGGATCGAAAAGGCGGGCATGTCGAAGGAGGCGAAGGAAAAAGCCACCTCCGAGCTCAACAAGCTGAAATTGATGTCACCGATGTCCGCGGAGGCGACCGTCGTCCGCAACTACATCGACTGGCTGCTGAAAGCGCCCTGGAAGAAGCGCTCGAAGGTGCTGAAGGACCTGCGGCGCGCCGAGGAAGTGCTGGAAGCCGATCACTACGGTCTCGAGAAGGTCAAGGAGCGCATCCTCGAGTACCTCGCAGTTCAGCAGCGCGTGAAGACCCTCAAGGGCCCGATCCTGTGTCTCGTCGGCCCGCCCGGCGTCGGCAAGACCTCGCTTGGCCAGTCGATCGCGCGCTCGACGAACCGCGAGTTCGTGCGCATGTCCCTCGGCGGCGTGCGCGACGAGGCCGAGATCCGCGGCCATCGGCGCACCTACATCGGCTCGATGCCCGGCAAGATCATCCAGAACCTGGGTAAGGTCGGCGTGCGCAATCCGCTGTTCCTGCTCGACGAAGTCGACAAGATGGCCATGGACTTCCGGGGCGATCCGTCCTCGGCATTGCTCGAAGTGCTCGACCCGGAGCAGAACGGAACGTTCCAGGATCACTACCTGGAAGTCGACTTCGACCTCTCCGACGTAATGTTTGTCTGCACGGCGAACAGCCTGAACATTCCAGCGCCACTGCTCGACCGCATGGAGGTCATCCGGATCCCCGGTTACACCGAGGACGAGAAGCTCAATATCGCGACGCGCTACCTCATCCCGAAACAGATGAAGGAAAACGGTCTCGAGGAGAACGAACTGCGCATCACCGACAGCGCCGTGCTGGACATCATCCGGCATTACACGCGCGAAGCCGGCGTCCGGAATCTCGAACGCGAGATTTCCAAGATTTGCCGGAAGGTGGTGAAGCAGCTGCTGCTGAAGCCGCGCGACACGCGCGTGACGCTGATGCCGAAGAGTATCGAGAAGTTCCTGGGAGTGCGGCGCTACCGTTTCGGCAAGGCCGAGGAGAATGACCAGGTCGGGCAGGTCACCGGACTGGCGTGGACCGAGGTCGGCGGCGAGTTGCTGACGATCGAGGCCGCGGTCGTGCCCGGTAAAGGCAAGCTCACGCACACCGGCCAGCTCGGTGACGTGATGACCGAATCGATCCAAGCGGCGATGACCGTGGTCCGGAGCCGCGCCAAGATCCTGGGCATCGATCCGGAGTTTCACCAGAAGGTCGACGTCCACATCCACGTGCCGGAAGGCGCCACGCCGAAGGACGGACCGAGCGCGGGTGTCGGCATGTGTACGGCGCTGGTGTCGGCGCTCACGGAGGTGCCCGTACGCAGCGATGTCGCCATGACCGGCGAGATTACCTTGCGAGGCGAGGTATTGCCGATCGGGGGCCTCAAGGAGAAGTTGCTGGCGGCACACCGCGGCAGTATCGAGACGGTGCTGATCCCGCAGGACAATGAGAAGGACCTGCCGGAAATCCCGAAGAACATCAAGGACAAGCTGACGATTGTTCCAGTGAAATGGATTGACGAGGTGCTGGAGCATGCGCTGACGCACCTGCCGTTGCCGGACGACGCGTCAGAGGCCGTTGAAGCGCCGCCGGAAAAGTCGTCGGCGGAGAGTAAGGGCGAGGACGTCGTCAGGCCGCACTGATTTTCTCAAACCCGCGTGGTTGTGCGGAATTTGACCGTCATTTTGGCGCTTGGTATAAGCATCGCAGCCGTCGGTCGGTTGCACGGAGCCGCAAGCGGTGATTCAGCGGATTGCGAACTGAGGGGGGAGCTCGCTGGATTGATTCCATTCATTATCAATCTGCAAGGGTGATCGAATATGAACAAGGGTGAACTGATTGAAGCGGTTGCGAGCAGCGCAGGTCTTTCGCGTGCGGACGCAACCAAGGCAGTGGACGGTGTCCTCGACAGCATCACGTCGACCCTGGCTCGCGGCAGTGCCGTCTCGCTGGTCGGCTTCGGAACCTTCTCGGTGAAATCGCGCGCCGCCCGCCAGGGTCGCAACCCGAGAACCGGCGAAACCATCCAGATTCCGGCCAGCAATGTGCCCGGATTTAAGGCTGGCAAAGCCCTGAAGGATGCCGTAAACTAGCGCGCCCTTCGGGGCCGGACAGACCCGAAAAGCCCGTGGTTGCGGGCTTTTTGGCATTCTGGGCGGCACCAGAATCGGGTGCTTAGCTCAGCTGGTAGAGCATCGCCCTTACAAGGCGAGGGTCGGCGGTTCGATCCCGTCAGCACCCACCAGAATCCGGAGCGGTAGTTCAGTTGGTTAGAATACCGGCCTGTCACGCCGGGGGTCGCGGGTTCGAGTCCCGTCCGCTCCGCCAACTTCCCCGGGGTCGAAGCATCGACGTCGGCGCCGAGTCAAAAGCCTCGTCCCCGGTAGGGGCGAGGCTTTTTTTCGGTTAGAATTTGGCCCTTTTATCGACTCGGAAAGCGTCACTTCATGTTGCAGCAAATACGCGAGAATTTTGCAGGCACGTTCGCGATCGTCCTGCTCGCGCTCATCGGCCTGTCTTTCGTCTTCTTCGGACTGAATTACAGTTTCATTGGTCAGAGCTACGCGGCCAAGGTCGACGGCGACAAGATCGATGCCTTGCTGTTCGAGAACCAGTACCAGAACGCCATCCGGCGCAATCCCCAGCTCGCGAGCGCAGGGCCCGAAGTCCGCGCGCAGGTTCGCCGCCGCCTGCTCGACCAGCTCGTCACCGAGCAGCTCGTCGAGAATTACCTCGACGCGAAGGGTTTCCGCGTGAGCGACGAACAGATTCGCGATGCCATCCGGGAGACGCCGCAGTTCCAGGTCGACGGTCAGTTCGACCGCGATACCTACCAGGCGGTGCTCGCGCAAAGCGGCATGGACCCGGTGCAGTTCGAACGTGAGCAGCGGAGCGGCCTGCGCTTCCGGCAGTTGCAGCTCGCCTTGTCGGCGACGGCGGTCGTGACGCCGGCGGAATATCGCCGCTACCTGAATCTCCTCGGCGAGCAGCGCGTTGCCACGGTCGGAACGATTACCGCGGACGACGTACAGGATGCCGTCGACGTCTCCGACGACATGGTTGCCGCGTATTACGAGATGCACGCGGATCGCTACGAGGTGCCCGAGTCGGCGGACGTGGCATTCATCCGGATATCGCGCGACCGGATTGCCGAGGGCATCGACGTCAGCGAAGACGACCTCGAGGCCTACTACGAGACGAATCGCGACCGCTACCTGCAGGAAGAGCAGCGTCGTGCGCGGCATATCCTGATCACCACCGGTGACGGCGAGGATGCGGCTCGCGCCCGCGCCGAGGAAGCACTCGCTCGGGTTCGCGCGGGCGAGGCGTTTGCCGACGTGGCGGCGGAATTGTCGGACGACGGCGGAACGGCGGCGAACGGCGGCGACCTCGGTCTGCTCACGCGCTCGCAGCTCCCGGCGGAACTCGGCGTTGCGATCTTCTCGATGCAGGTCGGGGAGGTCGACGGGCCCGTCGAAGGCGAGTTCGGATTTCACGTGGTGCAGCTCGACGAGATCGCGCAACCCGCGCCGTTGCCGCTCGACCAGGTTCGCGGTGAACTGCTCACGGAACTGCGCCAGAGCGAAATCGACAGCCGGTTCCGCGACCTGGAGCGGCAGGTGTCCGATGCACTGTTCGACGGCAGCGACCTCGAAGCAATTGCAGCGGCAACCGGCCTCGACATCGAGACCGCGACCGGCCTGACGCGCGCCGGCGGCGAGCCGTTCGGCAGCAACCAGGCCGTCATCGACACGGTGTTCTCGGACGCGGTGCTGCGCGATGGCCGTATTTCCGACGTGGCCGAGCTCAGCGCCGACGAGGCCGCGGTCTTCCAGGTTACCGGCCACATGGAGGCGAGCCTGCGCCCGCTGGACGATGTGCGTGACGACGTCGTGGCCGCGCTCCGGGCCGAACAGGCCGATATGATCATGGCCGCACGCGCCGAGCAGATGCTCGAGGCGCTGCGCGCCGGCGAGGACTTCGCTGCCGCTGCCGCGACCGCCGGCCTCGCGGTTTCCGAACCGCAGTTGTTCGAACGCGGTTCGCGCGACATCGACCCCGCGCTGTTGTTCGACGTCTACGCAGCCGGCAAGCCGGGTGAGGAAAAGCCGGTGTTCGGCAGCGTCCGGCAGCAGGACGGCGCGTACGCCGTGTATCGTCTCGATGCGGTCCTGCCGGGACGTCCCGAATCGATCCCGCTGGCCGAGCGTGACCGGGGCAAGCTGATGCTGGCACAGCAGTCGGGCATCGGCGACTTCCAGGCGTTTGTCGCGGCATTGCGTGACAATGCCGACATCGTGATCAACGAGGACGTGCTGGCTGCCACAGACCTGTTCCAGTAGGCATTTCCGCAAGTAACGGGCTGCCGCGACAGGCGGCAACGGGGGAGTGATGCGCAAGCTGGCCCTGCATTGGCAGATTCTCATCGCGATCGTCGCGGCGATCGGCGTCGGGTTCGTGCTCAACGTCCTGACGACGGAAACTCATACGCCGGGCCTTTTCGGCACGAGTTTCGTGTCGATACTGGATTTCGTCGGCGAGTTGTTCCTGAATGCGCTGAAGATGATCATCGTCCCGCTGATCATGTCGTCGATCATCGTCGGCGTGGCCGGGATCGGCAGCGGCGGCGACCTGGGCGCGCTGGGTGGCAAGACACTGCTGTTCTACGCGGTCACGACTTTGGTGGCGATTCTCGTCGGCCTCGTGGCGGTCAACGTGATCGCACCGGGAATCGTCGACGGCCAGCCGGCCAAGGATCTCCTCGCGCTGGACGCGTCGGTTGCCGACGTGGCGGCACGCGTCGAGGGCAGGGGCGTCGGCGACATCGCGCAGGTTTTCCTGCGGATGTTTCCGCCGAATATCGTCCTCGCCGCGGCGGAAGGTCAACTGCTCGGCCTGATCGTCTTTTCCATCCTGTTTGGTTTTGCGATGACCCGCCTGTCGCACGAACATGCCGAGCCGCTGTTCAAGTTCTGGGATGGCACCTTTCACGCGATGATGAAGGTGACCGAATGGATCATGATGGCCGCACCCATCGGCGTGTTTGCCCTGATCGGCGAGGTCGTCGCGCAAACCGGATTCAGTGCCGCACAGAGCCTCGCGACGTTCGCCGCTGCCGTGCTGCTGGCGCTCGCGATTCACGCGTTCGTTCTGTTGCCGATGCTGTTGCGTTTCGTCGGCGGAGTAAACCCGTTCAAGGTGCTTCTGGGCATGTCGCCGGCGATGCTGACGGCATTCTCGACGGCATCGTCTTCCGCAACGTTGCCGGTCACGATCGATTGCATCGAGAAGAACGTGGGCGTATCGAACAAGGTATCCAGTTTCGTCCTGCCGCTCGGTGCAACGGTCAACATGAATGGTACGGCACTGTACGAGTGCGCCGCCGCTATATTCCTCGCACAGGCCTACGGCCTGGACCTGACGTTCGGCACGCAGTTTACGATTGTCACGATAGCCCTGCTCACGTCGATCGGCGTGGCCGGCGTGCCGTCGGCGTCGCTCGTGGCAATCGCGATCATCCTCGGTGCCATCGGCCTCCCCGTGGAGGCCATCGGAATCCTGATGGTCTTCGACCGTATTCTCGACATGTGCCGCACGAGTGTGAACATCTGGGGCGACGCCTGTTGCGCGACGATCATCGCGCGGCTGCAGGGCGAAGAAACCCGGGTTGCCGCCTGACGCGGTCCCGGCGTGAGTCTCGCCGACGCGCAGATCGCTCACATCAACCTGGCCCGCGAGTTTCGCGGCGGCGAACGCCAGACCCTGTTGCTCATGGCGCAGCTCTCGGCGCGCGGCTGGACGCAGCGCCTGGTCGCGCGCAGGTCCAGCGAGCTGGCCGACCGCATCGACCTGCTCGGCCTTCCCGGCACCGAGGTCGTGCGCGTCGACGGGAACCCGGTCGCCTGGGTCCGGGCGACGCGGGGCACGCGCATTACCCATGCTCACGAGGCGCGGGGGGTCTACGTCGGCCTGCTGGGGCGCTGGTTCAGCGGGACGCGCGGGGTCATCACGCGACGCGTCCCACACGCCCTCAAGTCGTCCTGGCTTCGCGACCGCGCCTACGTCGGGGCAGACCAGGTCGTGACCGTGTCGAACGCCATCGCCTACAGCGTGCGGGCGCGGTATCCGGCGCTGGACGCGCTGACCATTCATGACGCCCACGCGCACCTGCCGTCGGACCCGGACCGGGTCGCGGCAATACGGGCGCGGTACCCGGACCGCTTCCTGGTCGCGCACACGGGCAGCTACGTGGACCGGACCAAGGGCCAGATGACGCTCATCGAGGTCGCGCGCCGGGCCGCGGCGGAGGGGCTCGACTGGCACTTCCTGCTGATGGGGTCCGGCATGGACGAGGCTCGATTCCGCGAGGCGATCGGGCCGCTGACGAACGTCGAGCTTGCCGGTTTCGTCGACAACGTCGGCGATTACCTCGCGGCCAGCGACGCGTTCGCATTCCCGTCACGCGTCGAGGGACTCGGATCAAGCCTGCTCGATGCGTTGCAGTTCGGCCTGCCGGTCGTCGCAACGCGTGTCGGCGGGATCCCGGAACTGATCGAGGACGGGATCAATGGCATCCTGATCGACCCGGATGCGCCGGACCAGCTCTACGACGGCATTCGTCGGCTGGCGGCGGGTGGTCCGGACGTCGAGCGCATGCGCGCGGTGAATCCGTGCAAGGCCGGCCAGTTCGACGCGGACGCGATGGCCGACGCCTACGAGACAGTGTATCGGCGCCTGCTCGCCTAGGCGGTGCCCCGGCCGGCATTGGCACCCACTCGGAGCGCCGTCTCGGTTAGACTTGGGCCCGGTTGAAAATTGCTACGGGGAACCAGCATGGGATTCATGGCCGGCAAGCGTGCGCTGATCGTCGGTGTCGCGAGCGATCGCTCGATCGCGACGGGAATCGCGGAGGCATTTGCACGTGAAGGCGCCGAGATCGCCTTCACTTACCAGAACGAGAAGCTGAAGGGCCGGGTCACGGGCCTCGCGGAACGCCTGGGACAGGACCCCGCGTTGTGCTTCCCGTGCGATGTCACGAGCGACGACGAAATCGCGGCGGTGTTCGAGAGCCTCGGCAAGCACTGGGACGGCCTCGACGTGCTCGTACACTCGGTGGGCTTCGCGCCGCGCGACCAACTCGAGGGCGGGTTCACGGAGTCCGTCACGCGCGAAGGCTTCGCGATTTCGCACGACATCTCGGCCTACAGTCTCGCTGCGCTGACGAAAGCCGCGCTGCCGATGCTGGATGGCCGCCAGTCGTCGGTGCTGGCACTCACCTACAACGCCGCCGTGCGGGTCGTGCCCAACTACAACGTCATGGGCCTCGCGAAGGCCAGCCTCGAAGCCTGTGTCCGGTTCCTGGCCGCGGACCTGGGCCCGCGCGGCATTCGCGTGAACGCCATCTCCGCGGGACCGATCAAGACCCTGGCGGCAGCCGGAATCGGGGGCTTTCGCAAGATGCTCTCGTACGCGGAGAAATCCGCGCCGCTGAAGCGCACGGTGACGATCGAGGAGGTCGGTAACACCGCGGCCTTCCTGTGCTCCGACCTGGCGAGCGGCATCACCGGGGAAACCACGTTCGTCGACGCGGGCGCGAACATCATGGCGATGCACTTCGACGAGGAGTAGCGGCGCGCGCCGATGGCGCGCGCCTCAGGATGACTGCGCGGTGACGTCCACGTACATCGTGAGGCGCTGCCCGGGGCGCAGGATCTTGCCGGAGTCCAGGTTGTTCCAGCGGGCAATCTGCTGCACCGTGACCCGGAATTTCTGCGCGATCAGGTACAACGAGTCGCCGTTGCGCACGGTGTAATTCAGCTTGCGCGTCGTGCTGCCGTGCAGCGACGTCGGCGCCGAGCCCGGCTTGTCCGTCCATACCACGAGCTTGCGGCCGACGGACAAGGTGTCGCCGGGCGCCATGCCGTTCCATCCTGCGAGTTGGCGGGTGGTCACGCCGTAGCGCTGGCTGATCGTCCAGAAGCTCTCCCCGCTGCGCACGATGTGTTCGACGCGGGTGCCCGAGCGTTCGCGGTTCTGCGTGTTCGCGAGGCGCGCGTCGGCGCTCTTCGTGTATTCCGTGAGCGGCTTCGTCGAGACCGGGATCATCAGGTACTGGCCGGCACGGATCGTGTTGCCGCGCAGCTCGTTCGCGCTGCGAATCGCCGCAATGGTCGTGTGGTACTGCTCGGCAATCTCGGAGATCGTCTCGCCGTTGCGAATCTTGTGCCGCTTCCAGCGGATGCGCTCGTCCTCGGGAATGCTCGTCAGCGTGTCGGCAAACGTCTCGGCGACGTCCAGCGGCAAGAGCAGGCGGTGCGGTCCCGCGGGGTCCGTGGCCCAGCGGTTGAAGCCCGGATTGAACGCGTAAACGGTGTCGACGTCGATACCGGCCAGTTCGGCGGCGAGGGCGAGGTCGATCTGCGTGTCGACGTCAGTGATCGCGAACTGCGGCTCGTCGGGGACGTCCGGCAAGGACAGGCCGAAACGCCCGGGTTCGCGGACGATGTCGACGAGGGCGAGGAGCTTCGGCACGTAGGATGCCGTCTCCCGCGGAACCTTCAGGTTCCAGAAGTCGTCCGGCTTGCCGGCCGAGCGGTTCCTGCGGACGGCGCGCAGGACGTTGCCTTCGCCGGAGTTGTACGAGGCGATGGCGTTCAGCCAGTCGCCCTCGTTGAGGCCGTGCAGGTATTCCAGGTAGTCGAGCGCGGCGCGGGTCGAGTCCACGATGTCACGGCGGCCGTCGTACCACCAGTTCTGGCGTACCCCGAAGCGCTTCGCCGTGCCCGGGATCATCTGCCACAGGCCGGCGGCGCGGCCGTGCGAGTAGGCGAACGGGTCGTAGGCGCTCTCGACGATGGGCAGCAGCGCGAGCTCCATCGGCAGGCCGCGGCGCTCGAGCTCCGAGCGGATGTACGGCATGTACCGCTGCGCGCGCAGCAGGACGCGTTCGAGGTAGGCGGGGTGGCGAACGTACCAGTTGCGTTCTGCCTCGATCCGCCGGTTGTCCGTGTAGGTCAGCGTGAACGAATCGCGCAGCAGGGCGAGGAGGTCGCCGGGGGCGGCGGGATCCGCCAGCGATGGCCCCAGGTCGTCGAGTTCCAGCCCCTCGATCGGCGAGACCAGTTCGAGCGACAGCGCATCCCGGTCCTTCGCGAGAAACGGCGGCGGCTCCGCACCGGCGGGGGCCGCGACGGCGAGAAGGCCGGCGCAAAAAACGGCACTGCGCACGGTGGATGGCAGCGTACTCTGCAATAATACGGTCAGGGTGACGGGCATCGGGCTATCGTACCGGCGTAATGGCAATGCGCAAGTGGACAGATCACGAAACTCACGCCTGGCTGGAGACCCCGCTGGGGCAGTCCCTGCTGGCGCTGGAGGGGCGTCTCGCCGAGGACGTGCTGGACGGGGTCTTCGGCGAGGAAACGCTGCAACTCGGCTACTGGGGTGAGTCCCGCACGTTCCTGCGCTTCGCGCGCACCCAGCGGACCGCCGTCCTTGGGGCAGATTTGCCGCCGGACAACGGGACCCGCAGTGTCGTCGGCGACTATCACCGCCTGCCGGTCGCGAGCGATTCCGTCGACTCGGTCATCCTGCCGCACACCCTGGACTTCTCGGACCGGCCGCATGCCATCCTGCGCGAGGTGCACCGGGTGCTGCGGGCGGACGGGCACGTGCTGCTGCTCGGCTTTCGCCCGGGCGGGCTGTGGGGTCTGCGCCGGCTGATTCCCGGCGCCGGCATGCCGCCGGGCGCGGAACACCTGTTGTCGGACCGGCGGCTGAAGGACTGGCTGCGGCTTCTCGACATGCGCATCCAGCACTCGCGCGGTTACTTCTTCCGCTGGCCGCTGCCGCGCGCGCGGCAGCCTCAATCGTCCCGCTGGGAGCAGCGCGGCCAGCGCTGGTGGCCGGAGTTGTCGGCTTGCTATATGCTCACGGCCCAGAAGCGCATCAGCACGCTGACCCCGGTACGCCCTGTGTGGAAGAAGAAGCCGAAGGTCGTCGCGGGGCTGGCCGAACCGACCACACGCATCTCCCGCATTCGATTTGAGCAGGAACATTGAGATCTATACCGACGGGGCCTGTCGCGGCAACCCGGGCCCCGGGGGCTGGGGCGCGCTGTTGATCGCCGGCGTCCATCGCAAGTCGATCTGCGGCGGCGAGCACGACACCACTAACAACCGCATGGAACTCATGGCGGCCATCCAGGCGCTGTCGGCGCTGAAGGGCCGGCAGGCCGTGCGCCTGCACACCGATTCCAAGTACGTCATGCACGGCATCCGCGACTGGCTGCCGAACTGGAAGCGCCGCGGGTGGAAGACCGCCGGCAGGAAACCGGTCAAGAACCAGGACCTGTGGCAGGCGCTGGACGAAGTCGCCGCCAAACACGACGTCGAGTGGGTGTGGGTCAAGGGCCACGATGGCGATCCGGGCAACGAGGCCGCCGATGCGCTGGCCAACCGGGGCATTGATGAACTCGGGGGCTGACGCGTTGCGGGGACCGTCGGCAAGGCACCGGAGCAGGGCATGAGGCAGGTCGTCCTCGACACCGAGACCACCGGACTGTCGCCGGCGCAGGGGCACCGCATCATCGAGATCGGCTGCGTCGAGTTGCAGAACCGGCGGCTGACGGGGCGCGATTTTCACCGCTTCCTGAACCCGGAACGCGACATCGACGAAGGTGCGGAGGCCGTGCACGGCATCAGCCGCGCCGATCTCGAGAATCAGCCCCGCTTCGCCGAGATCGTCGACGACCTGCTCGCGTTCATCGCCGGCGCGGAACTCGTCATCCACAACGCGGATTTCGACGTCGGGTTCCTCGACCACGAACTGCGGCTGATGAAACACCCGCGACCGGCGCTTGCGACTCACTGCCGAATTCTCGACACGCTGGCGCTGGCGCGCGACATGCACCCCGGCCAGCGCAACAGCCTGGATGCGCTGTGCAAGCGCTACGAGGTGGACGCGTCCAAGCGCGACCTGCACGGCGCCCTGATCGACGCCGAACTGCTGGCGCGCGTTTACCTGGCCATGACCGGCGGCCAGGGCGCGCTGTTGCTGGACGAAGACCCGGAGAGCGCCGATGCCGCGCTGGCCTCCGCGGACTTCGCAGCGACGGCGGGCGTCGGCGTCGCGTCGTCCGCCGCGGCGCGGCTCGTCGTCATCGAGCCGACGAAAGCCGAACTCGAGGCGCACGAGCGGCTGCTCGCGCGGCTTCGGGAGGGCGGCGCCTGCGTCTGGGACGGGCGATCCGGGTCCGAAGCACCTGCAAAATAGGACCGGAACAGTCTAGAATGATGCGCTCGGCCGGTAGCCATCCGCCGCCGCATCGCGCCTGCGCGAAACCACAGAACAACGAATGACAGGAGGCCGCATGGCCAAAACCTTGGCACAGTCACTGCGCGCGAACTTCCTCGGAAATTCGCCGACCTGGTACAAGCTGACGATCGTCGCGTTTCTGGTCGTGAACCCGTTTCTCTACATCGTCGATCCGTTCCTCGCCGGCTGGGTCCTGGTCCTCGAGTTCATCTTCACGCTGGCGATGGCGCTCAAGTGCTACCCGCTGCAGCCGGGCGGCTTGCTGGCCGTCGAGGCGATCGTGCTCGGGCTCGCGACGCCCGAGATGGTGCTGCACGAGGCGGAGCACAACTTCCCGGTGATCCTGCTGCTGATGTTCATGGTCGCGGGCATCTATTTTTTGCGCGAGATGCTGTTGTACACGTTCACGAAGATCCTGCTGGGCGTGCGTTCGAAGATGCTCCTGTCGCTGATGTTCTCGTTCACGGCCGCGGTACTGTCGGCGTTTCTCGATGCGCTGACGGTCACCGCCGTCATCATTACCGTGGCGGTCGGCTTTTACGGCGTGTATCACAAGGTGGCGTCCGGAAAGAATTTCACGGCATCCCACGATCACGGCCGGGATGACGAGGTGGACACGCTGCACCGCGAGGACCTCGACCAGTTCCGGGCGTTCCTGCGCAGCCTCATGATGCACGGTGCCGTCGGCACGGCGCTCGGCGGCGTGACGACGATGGTCGGCGAGCCGCAGAACCTGTTGATCGCAGAAGTCATGGACTGGGAGTTCGTCGAGTTCTTCCTGCAGATGGCGCACATCTCGATGCCGGTGCTGGTCGTCGGGCTCCTGACCTGCTTGCTGCTCGAATACTTCGGCATCTTCGGCTATGGCACGAAGCTGGGCCCGAAGGTACGCGAAGTGCTGGAAGCCTACGACAACGAGATGTCCGCGAAGCGGACGAAGCAGGAAACCACCGTCATCGGCGTCCAGGCCGTCGTGGCGCTGGTCCTCGTTGCCGCACTCGGCCTGCACCTCGCGGAGCCCGGCATCGTCGGCCTGCTGGTCATCGTGCTCGCCACCGCGCTGAACGGCGTCACCGAGGAGCACCGTCTCGGCCACGCGTTCGAGGAGGCACTCCCGTTCACCGCGCTGCTGGTGGTCTTCTTCGCGATCGTGGCCGTCATCGACAACCAGGGGCTGTTCTCCCCGGTCATCCACTGGGTGATGGAGCACGACGGCAAGACACAGGCGGCACTCTTCTACATGGCGAACGGCCTGCTGTCGATGATTTCCGACAACGTGTTCGTGGCCACCGTGTACATCACCGAGGTTGCCGAGATCTACGAGTCCGGCGCGTTGACGAAAGAGCAGTTTGACGCGCTCGCCGTTGCGATCAACACGGGCACGAACATTCCGTCCGTGGCGACACCGAACGGCCAGGCGGCGTTCCTGTTCCTGCTGACGTCGGCCCTCGCGCCCCTGATCCGGCTGTCCTACGGCAGGATGGTGGTCATGGCGCTGCCGTACACGGTCACCATGTCGATCACCGGCCTGCTGGCCCTGTGGTACCTGGGATAGGGGCATTGCCACCGGCAGTACCGGCGCGCATTGCGACCTGTGCACACCAAAAACGCCACCCGTCTGTGGTATCAAGCCCAGCGTGATCTGCATGGAGGCCGGCGCGTGCCGGCAACGTGAATGTCCCAGGTAACGGAAGATCGGAAAATCGGGGTCATCGGGCTTGGCTACGTCGGGCTGCCGCTGGCCGTCGAGTTCGGGAAGCACCGCGAGACGGTCGGTTTTGACATAAAACGGCACCGGATCGAGGAATTGCAGGCCGGGCGCGACTCGACGCTGGAGTGCTCCGCCGAGGAACTGGCCAGCGCCCGGAAGCTCACGTATACCGCCGACCCGGCCGTATTGGCCGATTGCCGCTTTTACGTGGTCACGGTCCCGACGCCGATCGGCGACGGGCACCGCCCGCTGCTGACGCCGCTGCGCAAGGCCAGCGAGATGCTGGCGACGATCATCAAGCCCGGCGATATCGTCGTCTACGAGTCGACGGTGTACCCGGGTGCTACGGAGGAGTTCTGCGTTCCGATCCTCGAAGCCGGATCCGGGCTCAAGCTCAACGAGGATTTCTTCGTCGGCTACAGCCCGGAACGCATCAACCCGGGCGACAAGGAGCACCGGCTGCCATCGATCCTCAAGATTACCGCGGGGTCCACGCCCGAAGCAGCCGAGGTGATCGACACGATGTACCGCTCGATCATCACGGCCGGCACGCACAAGGCGTCGAGCATCAAGGTCGCGGAGGCCGCGAAAGTCATCGAGAACACGCAGCGCGACGTGAACATTGCGCTCATCAACGAGCTGGCGATGATTTTCGAGCGCGTCGGCATCGATACGGAGGAAGTGCTGCTGGCCGCAGGCACGAAATGGAACTTCCTGCCGTTCCGGCCCGGGCTGGTCGGCGGCCATTGCATCGGCGTCGACCCCTACTACCTGACCTACAAGGCCGAGCAGCTGGGTTATCACCCGCAGATGATCCTGGCCGGCCGGCGCATCAACGACAACATGGCACTCTACGTCGTGTCGCGCGTGGTCAAGCGCATGCTCAAGAAGGGGATACAGCCCCTGCAAGCGAAGGTCCTGGTGATGGGGCTGACGTTCAAGGAAAACTGCCCGGACGTACGAAATACGAAAGTGGTCGACATCATCCGGGAATTCGAGAGCTACGGCTCCCGGGTCGACGTCTGGGACCCGTGGGTGGACGCGGACGAGGCAAGAGAGGAATATGGGTTGGAGCTCATCGCGGAGCCGCGGCCGGGAGACTACGACGCCATCGTACTCGCGGTAGCGCACCAGCAGTTTGCGGCGCTCGGGGCGGACGGCATTCGCGCGCTCGGCAAGGCGGAGTCCGTGATCTTCGACATCAAGTACGTATTGCCCGCCGCCGCGAGCGACGACAGGCTCTGATCGGCCAAGGACGCCATTATGAAGATTCTGGTTACAGGTGCCGCGGGATTCATCGGCTTTCACACGGCCCGGTACCTGCTGGAGCGCGGCGACACTGTCGTCGGGCTCGACAATTTCAACGACTACTACGACGTCCGCCTGAAGGAAGGGCGTGCGAGCCTGCTCGAGCCTTCTGAGCGATTCTCGATGGTGCGCATGGACCTCGCCGACCGGCCCGCGATGGACGCGCTGTTTGCCCGGGAGAAGTTCGACCGGGTCGTCCACCTGGCCGCACAGGCCGGCGTGCGCTATTCGCTCGAGAATCCGCATGCCTACATCGACAGCAACATCGTCGGCACACTGCACGTGCTCGAGGGTTGCAGGGAAAACGGCGTCGAACACCTGGTCTACGCGTCGTCGAGCTCGGTCTACGGCGCGAACTCCGCAATGCCGTTTTCGATCCACCAGAACGTGGATCATCCGCTCGCATTGTACGGCGCCACCAAGAAAGCCAACGAGCTGATGGCGCACGTCTATTCGAACCTGTACGCGCTTCCGACGACGGGTTTGCGCTTCTTTACCGTCTACGGTCCGTACGGGCGTCCCGACATGGCGCTGTTTTCCTTCACGCGCAACATCCTCGAAGGCAAGCCGATCGACGTCTACAACTACGGTAATCATCGGCGCGACTTCACGTACGTCGATGACATCGTCGAGGGGGTCGTGCGCACGCTCGACAACGTCGCGAAACCGAATGAAGACTGGGACGCGGCCAGCCCCGACCCGGGCACGAGCCGCGCTCCGTATCGGCTGTACAATATCGGCAACCAGAAGCCGGTGGAGCTGATGGACTACATTGCCGCGATCGAAGATGCGCTGGGGCGCAAGGCGGAGAAGCGGATGCTGCCGATGCAGCCGGGCGACGTCCCGGATACCTGGGCCGACACCAGCGACCTGGGCGAGGACGTCGGCTACCAGCCGTCGACGCCGGTGGAAGTCGGTATTCGCCGTTTCGTAGACTGGTACCTCGAGTTTTACGACGACGAGTTGCGAGCCAGTGCCTGACGCCTTCAGCGAACGCAAGCTGACTGCCCGATATCCCACCGACCTGCGCGCCTGGGCCGCACTCCGCGACCATTTTCGCGACGACATCCGCGGCCGCACGCTCGGCGACCTGTTCGCGCGCGACCGGGGGCGCGTGGAGCGCTTCACGGCGTCTGCCGGTGCGCTGTCGCTCGATTACTCGAAGAATCATCTCACGGCGAAGACGCGCAAGCTGCTCGTGCGCCTGGCGAAGGAAGCCGGCGTTCCGGCGGCGATCGAGGCGATGTTTGCCGGCGAACCGATCAACGTGACGGAGCAGCGCTCCGTGTTGCACGTGGCACTGCGTTCGAAGATCGCCGACACGATCGCACTGGATGTTCCCGGTGTCCGGGATGTCTGGAAGGTGTTGAGTGCGATGGAGGTGTTCGTGGACGGCGTGCAGTCGGGGCAGGTCGCCGGCTCGACCGGCAAGCGCCTGACGGACATCGTCAACATCGGCATCGGCGGGTCGGATCTCGGGCCCGTGATGGTCAGCCGCGCACTGCGACCCTACTGGCAGGACGGGATGCGTTTTCACAGCGTGTCGAACGTCGACGGCACGCAGCTCGCGGACCTCACGTCGGAGCTGGACCCGGAGACGACGTTGTTCGTCATCTGTTCCAAGACGTTCACGACGCTCGAAACGATGACGAACGCGCGCATGGCGCGCGAGTGGGTGGTCGGCCGCCTCGGCGCCGACGCCGTCACGGACCATTTCGTGGCCGCGTCGACGAATCACGCTGCAATGAATGCATTCGGCATTCACCCGGAGTACCGCTTCGGTTTCTGGGACTGGGTGGGCGGGCGCTATTCCGTCTGGTCAGCCGTCGGATTGTCCGTCGCCCTGGTCACCGGCATGGGCGTGTTCCGCCGCCTGCTGGCGGGCGGACGCGTCATGGACCAGCACGTTCGCCAGGCGCCGTTCGAGGAAAACCTGCCGGTCCTGCAGGCCTTGCTCGCGGTCTGGTACAACAATTTTCACGGTGCCGAGAGCCAGGCGATCCTGCCCTACGACAACCGACTGGATCGCTTCCCGGCTTACCTGCAGCAGCTGCAGATGGAGTCGAACGGGAAATCGGTGCGCATGGACGGGCGGCCCGTCCGTTGCCGCACGGGCATGGTGATCTGGGGCGAGGCGGGAAACAACGCGCAGCACTCGTTCTACCAGCTCCTGCACCAGGGGACGCGACTGATCCCCGTGGACTTCCTGTTGCCGGTGCGCTCGTCCGGCGCAACGCAGGCGCAACAGGACCTCGCCATCGCGAATTGCCTGGCGCAGGCAGAGGCGCTGATGGACGGCTACCTGGCGGACGGATTGGAGCCGTACCGCGCGCACGCCGGCAACAACCCGTCGAGCATGCTGCTGTTCGAGGAGCTGACGCCGGAAACCCTCGGCCAGCTGATTGCACTCTACGAGCACAAGGTGTTCGTCGAGGGCGTCATCTGGGGCATCGACTCGTTCGACCAGTGGGGCGTCGAACTCGGCAAGCGGCTGGCGAGTGCGCTCGCCGGCGCCGTCGACGGCAATTCCCCCTACGACGGCGGCAATGCATCGACAAGCGCGCTGCTCGAGCGAGCACGCGCCTACCGGCCGTGACGGACGAGGTCCGGTGAACGAGCTGCGCGGGCTGTGTGCCAGCCTGTTATTCCTGTTTGCAGCGCCGCCGGCACCTGCGGGGCCCCAGGTCGAGTCCGGCGACATGGCGTTGCGTCACGACATCCAGCGACTCGCGGATGCCGGCGTCATTCGCGGCACTGTCTCGACCTGGCCGATGGCCTGGGCACCCATACTCGAGGACCTGGATGCGGCGAGCCTGGCCGGTTTGCCCCAGGACGTCGTCGATGCCCTGTACCGTGTACGCTCCCGCGGCCAGTTCGAGACGGGGCAGGGCGATGTGCAGGTTACGGCCGAAGCCGGACTGGCGAATGACCCCGCGAGCATCCGGTCTTACCAGGATACGCCGCGCGGCACGGCAGACGTACGTGCGAGCGCGGCATGGCACAGTGACGCGGTCAACATCGACATTGCCGTGTCGTACGTCGACGCCGAGGGAGACGACGACGTCCGGATCGACGGCAGCCATCTCGGCGTCGCCCTCGGCAACTGGGAGTTCGCCGCCAGTACCCGGCAACGTTGGTGGGGACCGAGCTGGGACGGCAGCCTGATACTGTCCAACAATGCGCGGCCGTTCCCGTCCCTCGTGCTGGATCGGACCCGTACCGACGCGTTCGAAACGAAGTGGCTGTCCTGGCTGGGTCCGTGGGACCTCGTGGTGATGTTCGGATTGCTCGAGGAAGAGCGCTACGTGCCGAACGCGCAGTTTTTCGGCATGCGTTTCAACTTCCGGCCCGTCGATTCTCTCGAGCTCGGCCTGTTTCGATCCGCCGAATGGTGCGGCGACGGCCGTCCCTGTGGGCTCGACACCTTCGTCGACCTGTTTCTCGGCCACGACAACCGGGGTGACGAGGGCATCGACGCGTCGAACGAACCCGGCAACCAGCTCGCCGGCGTCGACTTCCGCTGGACGCCGGGGTTTCTCGGCAGGCGCACCGCGTTTTACGGGCAGTTCGTCGGCGAGGATGAGGCAGGCGGTTTTCCGAGCCGCTGGCTCGGCCAGTTCGGCGCGGAATGGACGGGCTATCTGTTCGATCGCTGGTCGACGCGCCTGTACGGCGAGGTTTCGGCGACGAGCTGCCAGTTCTACGAGTCCAGCGAGATCTTCAATTGTGCCTACAACCACAGCATCTACCAGAGCGGATATCGCTATCGCGGGCGCTCGATCGGGCACGGTGCCGACAACGACACGCGGCTGCTGAGCGCCGGCGTCGTGGCCGTCGCGGCGGACGAGACGCAGTGGCGCGCGTTGCTGCGCTACGGAAAACTCAACCGCGGCGGCGCACCGGACGAATGGAACAGCCTGACGCCGACGCCGCAGGAAATCGTATCGCTCGACGTCGCGCATGGCCGGCGTCTGCCGTTCGGAATCATCGACGTCGGGATCGGCTACGCGCTCGTCGACGACATTGCGAGCGCGACCGACACCTCCGATGCCCGCTTCTACGTGCAATGGCGAAGCGAGTACTAGTGCAGCGCCACACCGCCGCGCTTGCCGCGCTGCTGGCCGCTGCGTCGTTGCTTACGACGGCAGTCCGGGCGGAGGAGTTCATCGCGCCCGGCGATACGGGCATGCGTATCGACCTGGAGTCGCTGAACGATGCCGGGGTGCTCAATATTCCACTGACGGCGTGGCCGATGTCGTCGGCCGACATCGCGTCGGCGCTCGACGTGATCGACGAGGCGGCGCTGGACGCCCGCAGCCGCGACGCGGCACGGCGGATCCGCGCGAGGCTCGAGCCGTCCGGGACACCGGCAGGCGCGCGGGCATACGGCAGCCTGGCCGGGGCGTACTCGCCGTTGATCCTGCGCGGCTTCGAGGACACGCCGCGCGCCGAAGGGGAGGCCCGCGCGGGCATCGCGTGGGGTGGCGAGCGCGTGTTCCTGCGTCTCCAGGGGACGCTGGCCGCAAACCCGGCCGACGGCGACGACGTGCGGCCCGACGGCACCTACGTCGGCATTCACGTCGGCAACTGGGTGGCGTCGGCCGGCTGGCAGGATCGCTGGTACGGGCCGGGCAGGGATTCGAGCCTCGTGTTGTCGACGAACGCGCGGCCGCCGCCGGGCATCATGCTGCAGCGACGGCACAGCACGCCGTTCGAATCCCGCTGGCTGAGCTGGATCGGGCCGTGGACGCTGACGACGTTCATGGCCGGCCTGCACGACGAGCGCGAGATTGACGACGCCTGGCAGTTCGGCATCCGCGGCAGTTTCCGACCGCTGCCCGGCCTCGAGATCGGCCTGTCGCGCGCGGCGATCTGGTGTGGCGACGGTCGCCCCTGCGACGTGTCGACGTTCGTCGACCTGCTGCTCGGCAATGACAATCGCGGGGCGAATGTCGCCGCGGAGGATGAGCCGGGCAACCAGCTCGGCGGCTTCGACCTGCGCTGGCGGCTGCCGGCGGATATCCCGGCGGCCGTGTACCTGCAGTGGATCGGCGAGGACGGCCGCCCCGGGGCCGGGCTCGTGGGGTCGTGGCTGCGGCAGTTCGGCGTGGAAGCCTGGGGCGAGGCCGGCACGTTGTCGCACCGGTCCTACGTCGAAGTGTCCGACACGACCTGCCGCGAGGGTGGCCTCGGATTTTCCGATGTGAAGCCCGACTGCGGCTACGAGCACGGCCTGTACCGCACCGGCTACCGCTACGAGGGCCGGTCGCTGGGTCACAGCGGCGACTCGGACCTGAAGAGCATCGTCGTCGGCTCGACGCTCCTGTGGCCGGACGGCGACCAGCTCGGCCTCGTCCTGCGCTACCGGGACATCAATCGCTACGGCACCGACACCGGCAGGCACACGCTGTCGCAATCGCCGCAGGAGGTCGCCGACATCCTGCTGACGCTGGACCGGCAGACGCGGATCGGCCGGTTGCGCGCCGGCATCGGCTATCGGCACGTCGACGGCGCGGCCGGCGGCGCCCTGTCGCCCAGCGAGGCCCAGGCCTACGTGGTTTGGAACTGGCCCTGAGGCCCGGGCTCGCGGTTCAACCGGGGCCGGACCGCCTGCCGGCGAGCGAACCGAACACGTGCGGCGCCAGGTGGGCAAGGGCGCGCACACGGCCGAATTTCTCCTCCCGGCGATAGATGCGGTAGATGTCGAGCGACTTGGCCAGCTTGTTGGACGACAGCGAGCCGCGCGAGCGGTAGTAGGTCGCGTGACACCCGGGGTAGCGCCGGGCGACGGTGCCGTCGCGGGTCAGCGCGAGCCAGAGGCCCCAGTCCTGCCCGCGGCGCACGTCCGGCATGTAGCGCTTGCCGAGCTGTGCCTGGTCGAATGCGACGGTGAGGCAGCCGATCGGGCAGCCGCGGAGAAAATCCGTGTGCGTCAGTCGCTCGGGCGCCGACAGGATCCCGGCGTCGCGGCGGGTGGACGCATTGACGACGGCATAGTCGCCGTAACTGAATGCGACCTGGTGCGCCGCCATGAACGGAATCTGCGAGGCCAGCTTGGATTCGTTCCAGGTGTCGTCGCTGTCGAGAAACGCGACGTAGCGGCCGCTTGCGGCGTCGATGCCCGCGTTGCGCGCCTGGGCGGCACCGGCGTGGGGCTGCCGCACGAGACGGACGTGCGGAAACCGGCGGCCGAGGCGCTCGACGACGAGGGCCGTGTCGTCCACCGAACCGTCGTCGACGATGATATGCTCCGCAGGTGCCAGCGACTGGGCAGCGACCGACCGGATGTTGCGCTCGATAACGCCGGCCGCGTTGTAGGCTGCAGTGATGACTGACACACCATCCATCGATACATGGCTCTCCCGGTTCGGCGCCCGACCGTATCCTATCCCGCCTCTGCGACTCAAGTGATGTCCCCGGCCGTATTGCCCGACGAGACGGCGGCGGGTCGGCGTCCCGGGAGCCCGTCGACGGCGCCGCGGGATGCGTTGTGGGTGGCCTGGAACGACCACCGGCGCACGACCGGCCTGTGCGATGCCTGGGACGTCCCGCTCGAGGTGGTCCGGGCCGGTATCCGGGGGCCATTGCGCTGGATCGAGCTGCCGTTGCGGACACTTGGCCTGCTGCGGCGCCGCCGGCCCGCAACGCTGTTCGTGCAGAACCCGTCGCTGGCCCTCACGGCACTCGCGGTGCTGGTCCGTCCGCTGTTCGGCTACCGGCTGGTGGTCGACGCACACAACGAGGGCGTGCGGCCTTACGACCGTCCGTACCGGGCCGTGCGATGGCTGACACGGCGCATGCTGCGCGCGGCGGACTGGACCGTCGTATCGAACGCCGGCCTTGAGCGGGACGTGATCGATGCCGGCGGGCGCGCGCTGGTGCTGGCGGACCCGCTGCCGCTTGCCGCGGCAACGAGAAAGGCGGCGAGGGCGTCCGTCGACGTGGTCGTCGTCGCGACGTACCGGCCCGATGAACCGATCCAGGCGCTGCTCGACGCCGCGGCGGCCTTGCCGGATCAGCGCTTCGCGTTCACGGGGGATTCGCGGCGATTCGGACGCGCCAGACCCGACATACCCAACAACGTATCGTTGACCGGGTTCCTCGACGACGCGGACTACTGGGACCTGTTGCGACAGGCCCGGGTCGTCTGCGACCTGACGCTGAAGCCCGACTGCCTGGTCTGTGGCGCTTACGAAGCGCTGGCCGTCGGCAGGGCGATGGTGCTCTCGGACAACGTACCGACCCGAGCCCTGTTCGGCGACGCGGCGGTGCTGACCGGCAGCGCACCCGGCGAAATTGCCGGCGCAATGCGCGCGGCGCTCGATCGCAGCGACGCGCTGAGCACGGCAGCGGCGCGCTTGCGGGACCGCTATCCGGCCGATTGGGACGTCAACAGTGCGCAGGTTCAGCAGGCGATCTGGCCGTCGTCGGACCGGCAGGTGCAGGGGGCGGCCTGATGGATTCGTTGCCGCGCATCGTGTTTTTCAATATCAACGGCTCGGGCATGGGACACCTGAGCCGCTGCCTCGCGTACGCGCGCCGGCTGCGTGGCCAGGCACGACCGATATTCTTCTCGCTGGCCTCGGCGATCGAGATCATCGAGGAGATGGGGTTCGAGGCGGACTACTTCGTGTCGGAGTTCTGGTCCCGGGCTCACATCAGCGCGTGGAATCGCGAACTGGCCGTGCGCTTCGGCCTGTTCCTGGAGGAGGTGCGGCCGAGTGCCGTGGTCTTCGACGGAACCTGGCCGTTTCACGGGTTCATGGATGCCTGTTTCGCGGCGAAGGTGCCGCGCAAGGTCTGGTCGAACCGCGGCCTGCACAAGCCGGGATTCGCGCCGGTGCCCGTCAGCGAACGCGAGTTCGACCTGGTGCTCGAGCCCGGCGAGATCGGGGCGGCATACGCCGTCGTGCAGGACGAAACGCCCGGCCGCAAGGTGCGAATTCCGCCGGTCACGATTTTCGCCGGGCAGGAGTTACTCGAACGGAACGACGCCCGCGACGCGCTCGGCCTGGAGCGGGATGGCCGCTACGTGTTGTTCTCACTCGGACCGGGCAACCTGAAGGACGTCGGCGAAATCGCGCAGGGACTCATTGGCGTGTTCCGGGCGAGCGAATTCAGGATCGTGTGGGCCTGTGCCCCGATATCCGTCCGCGATGTCGACGTCCCGGACGACGTACTGCCGATCAGCGTTTTCCCCCTGGCGAAGTACATGCGTGCCTTCGACGGCTTTGTCGGCGCGGCCGGGTACAACGCGTGCTGCGAGGTGCTGCAGTCCGGCGTGCCCGGCATCCTGTTGCCGAACAAGCTCGTCGCCGACGACCAGCAGAGGCGCGCGGAGACGATTGCAGCGCATGCGCGCGTCGTCGTGTCGGCATGCGAGTCGAGCGCAGAGCAGGAGCAGGCGCTGCTGGACCTGCGTCGGCTGGCCAGCATGCCGCCGCCGGCGGGGCAGGGCCCGGATCTTGACGGTGCCGATCGTGCTACGGACGAGATTCTGCGGCTGCTGTCGGGGAGCGCGGCGTGAGTCTCGATGATGAGATCGTCGATGTCCGTCGCACGGTACAGCGCCTGGCCGACGAATCGGAGCCCGTGCTGTTGCGCCGCTATGCGCTCTGGCACCCGGTTGGTGAACGACGAACCCTGTGCCGGCGGCTGCGCCGGGCGCTGGGTCGCGTACTGCGTGCCGTCCGACTGCGTCCCACGGCTCCGGTGGAACCGTGGCGCGTCGACCTGGAGCATGCCGGCTGCGGCGACCCGGTCCGGCCGTTCGTCATCTGGGCAATCGGCGCCGACCGGCAGCGGCTGGCGCAGGCGTGCGTCGGCTTCCGGCGCATGCTGCAGGACTCGCCTGGACGCGTGCCGGTGCTGGTGACGGATGTGGCGGACTTTCGCGCGTTCTCGCGGCTGGGCTGGCTCGTCGAATACGTGCCCAGGCTGTCCGAACCCGCCTCGGCGTACGGTAACCGGAAACTCCGCCATCTCGCGGCGCTGTACCGGGACGTGCCGGTGCTGCCGGTCAGCGCCGGCCTGGCCCGCGACGTGACCCTGGAGCAATTGCGGCTTGACTGATTCCGCCGAAAAAGACCTGCCGGTCGTCGTCTTCTTCAATATCAACGGGTCCGGAATGGGCCACATGAGTACCTGCCTGGCCTATGCGAACCGCCTGCGGGGGCGCGCGCGCCCGGTCTTTTTTTCGCTGGCGTCGGCCATGGAGTTCATCCACGGCATGGGCTTCGAGGGCGACTACCTGGTTTCCCGGTTCTGGTCGCGCGCCAGCGCCTGGGACTGGGACCGTGAACTGGCCCTGCGGCTGGGGTTGCTGTTCGAGCACGTGCGGCCGAAAGTCGTGGTGTTCGACGGCACGTGGCCGTACCGCGGGCTTCTGCATGCCTGTCGCGTCTACGGCGAGGCACGCACCGTATGGTCGAACCTCGTCCTGTACAAGAAGGACTTCCGCAAAGTGCCGGTCAGCGAGACGAACTTCGACCTCGTCATACGGCTCGGCGAGATCGGCTCGGCATTTGCCGTGGAGCGCGAGCACCGTCCCGCTCGCACGGTGGTCGTGCCGCCGGTTACCGTCATGAAGGACGACGAGTTGCTGGATCGCCGGTCCGCGCGCCGTGAACTCGGTTTGCGGGAAGACGGTCGGTATGCCCTGTTCTCGCTCGGGCCGGGGAATCTCAAGGACGTCAGCGCGATCGGGGCGGGCCTGATCGATGAAGTGTCGAGCCGGGGCTACGAGGTGCTCTGGACGCGTACGCCGATCAGCGAGTCGGACGTTCCGTTGCCTGACGGAATCGTGCCGCTATCAGTCTTCCCCCTGGCCCGCTACATGCGGGCGTTCGACATCCTCGCCAGCGCTGCGGGCTACAACACCTGCTGCGAGGTACTGCAATCGCGAGTGCCGACGCTATTCGTTCCGAACACACTGGTCGCCGACGACCAGGCGCGCCGCGCCGCGATGGTGGCGCGTGCGGTGCCGGCCGTGATCTCGCCGTGCGAGAGCGAGGAGGAGCGTCGCCGGGCAGTCGATCGACTCGTGTCCTTGGCCGACCACACCACGCCGGACGCGAACGCGGTCGACTTATCGGGCGCGGAACGCGTCGCCGAGGAACTCCTGCAACTGGTATGAGTGCGACTAGCCGAACAGCCCCTTCAGGAACCGGCGCCGCGGCTTCAGCGCGGGTAGCGTCCCGGTGTCACCGGGCTTCCGCGCCAGTCCCCAGCGCCCGTTGTTGATGATATGCAGATCCGTGTAGCCGAGCCTGGGAACGAGGATGTCGAAAACCATGCGCACCGCCGGCGTCGCGCGCTCGTCGGCGCTGGCCTGGCGCCAGTGCGCCGGTTCCTTCGCCATGCCGGACGCGGCTTCGCCGATCGTCCACGGGAGATCGTCGAAGAGGATCCACCCTCCCGGGCGCAGCAGAAAGTCCACGAGCACGAAGCCGAATCCCGTTGCGTCCCACGTGTGGCCGCCGTCGAAATAGCAGAGATCGAACTGTGGGCGCGGCGATTGCTGGATCATTCGGGCAAGCTCCCACGTGTACGACCGTTCCGCGAAGATTGTTTCGACGCGATGGGTCAACCCGAGTCTGGCAAGGACTTGATGGATGTTCGGGTCGCGGCGAGCTGCCGTGGTTCTGTCGACCGTCACGAGGTGTCCGTGCCCGCGGTCCTCGAGGATCGCGGCGATGTACGCGCTGCTCTTGCCATGGTAGAAACCGATCTCGAGGATCTGCTGCAGGTCGTGCCGGGACATCACGTCCCGGAGCAGCGAAGCTTCGGAATGCACCATGTAGTCGAGGTCGCCGAAGGTCGTGCGAACGTTGTCAAAGTTGTCCAATTTTCCGGATTCCTGCCTCTGCATTGCAATCGGGGAGCCCCGACCGCCGGGCCACGGCACGTATGATACGTGACGACGAAACCGAATTGATCGAGCGATTTCGAGCGGCGTCGTCGCCCGGTGCGGGCGGCGAGCCCGATTCGCGTTACGCCTTGAGCCATCCGCCGCGCCCGCCGGGACTGTACTGGAGGTTGCGCTGGTTCGCGGGCCGCGTCGTTCGATGGTTGCGAGCCAGGCGGCTTCTGGCATCGAACCCCTGGCCGGTCAGCCTGACGTACGCCGGCTTCGACGCCCGTGCGAAACCGCTGGTCGTCCTGGCAATCGGCACGCACCCGGATGCGCTGGTCGCATCCTGCCGCAAGCTTGCCGGAGTGCTCCGGTCGTTTCCGGAGTTTGCGCCGGTTCTCGTGACCGACGTGGCGCGCTTCGCGTTCTTTTCGCGGCTCGGCTGGCTCGTGGAGTATCTGCCGGATATCGCCGGGTCCGACGCGGACTACCCGGAGCGCAAGTTCCGCCTGCTTGCGCGTCGCTACCGCGGCGCGCCGATCATTCCGCTGGGTGCGGCGAGCGAGGCAGCGTTCGACGAATCCGGGCTGCGGGCGTTGTTGATGGCCGGGCCCCGGGGACCGGCGGCGCGGCCCTGAGGGCCGGTATCGGCGTCAACGCGTCATGCCGGGCTATCGAAATCGACGCTTCGACCAATTCTCCAGCCACCGTTCGGCCGGTAGGAAGCCGTACTCGGCTGCGACACGCTCGGCATCCGGGCGCAGTTCCTCCGCGTACCGGGCCCGTTCCTCGGCCGTCAGCGAGAACCGGATTCTGCGGCGGTTCTGGGGGCGAACCGTCCACGCCATCTCGTCGATGCCGAGAAACGCGCAGACCTGCTTCATGACCGACCGCGGTTTCCGGCACAACTGGTCGAAATCCACGAGAAGAATGTTCTCGCGCGGGATCCTGGACGCAAAGAGATCGAGGTGGGCTGCGTAGCGGGAAAGGCGAAGGCAATGCCGAACGCTCCCGGTATCGCCGGTCTTGCCCAGCGTATGAGCCAGATGCGACTCTATCCGGTCCACCGGGTCGCGAAGGAGGTAGGCGATCCGCGTTTCGGCTCCGAGGTTTGCAATTCGGGCAGGAACGTTCTTCGTCGCCGGAAGCTTCGCGTAGTTCGGCGATACGTCCAGCGTCCAGGCATGTTTCGCCGGGTCGAAGTCAAAGCGCCAGTCATAGTTCAACGCTGAGTGTGAGTTCCGGTAGAGCCTGGAAAAATAGTTGATCTCTTTCGTGAAGCTCTTTCCGGGGACTTCGACGTTCGTGCCGCACAGGGCAGGGTGCTTCGAGAGCATGCGATGCAAGGTTGTCGTTCCGGCCTTCATGGCACCGATCACGATGAAGTGGCGGCCGACCGGCTCGATGCCGGGACCGCTGGCCACCGAGAACGCCCGTGCGCCGAGCTCGCCATCGCGTCCCTCCACGGCGCATTCGATGTGCGTCGCTGCCGGAGGCGTCTTGATGCTAACGTGATCCGTGCGCGGGCCCAGGGCCCGTCGCTCCTCCGCGAGCAGGCGTCGGCGCCTGAAGTAGCGGACGTACACACTTGAGCCGCGAACGCCGGCGGGGTCGAAGCGAATCTCTACGTGAGCGGCAGCCCTGACGCGGAAACGATTGCTGTCGTTCAGGGATTCGGTCGCGCTTCGCTGCGGCGACGTACTAGATGTCGAGCTCATCGAGCGCCTCGGTCACGATGGACCTGACGTCGGCTTCCGTCGCATCGCGCAGATTGTTCTCTGCACGGCCGGGCGCGAACATCTGATTCGACAACGCGAGGACAGATTCCTTGTCCGGCACAAACCGGGAAACGTGCTTGCTGACGTCGATTTTCTCGAACAATGCTGACAGGCCCTCGGCCAGTTCCGAGGGCCGGCGAAACCCGACGCTGCGCGCCAGGTCCTGCAGCCTGCCGTCGTCCGCCGCGGCATTGAACCTGAGCAGTGCCGGCAGCGTGAAGCTGCAGGCCAGCCCGTGCGGCAGTTCGAAATTCGAGGTCACCGGGTAGGAGATCGCGTGCGCGAGTGCCGTTCGGCTCTGGCTGATGGCGAGGCCGGCCAGCGTGCTGGCCTGGATCATGGCAGCCCGCGCCTCGATGTTGTCGGGTTGTTCGACGACCCGGGGAAGGTTGCGGATCGATTGCTGCAGCGACCGGGTGGCGAGTCCGATCGACACCGGCGTGGCATTGCGGTTCCAGCTCGATTCCAATGCATGCGACACCGCATCGAGGCCCGACGCAACCGTCACGGACTCCGGAAGTCCCAGTGTCAGCTCGGGGTCCAGGATGGCGTGCTGCGGGAAGAGATCATTGGCGGCAAGGGAATGTTTCTTCTTGCCCGCCCGGTCCCAGACCGTACCGAACGGCGTGACCTCTGCCCCGGTTCCGGCTGTCGTTGGCACAGCGATGACCGGCAGTGCAGGCGATACGTCGATTCGGCTCGTTCCGGCGAGCAGCGCATCGAGCGCGGTTCCCGCCGGGAGACCGAGCAGCTTTGCAAGCGCCTTGGCCGTGTCGATGACGCTGCCGCCGCCCACGGCCAGCAGGATGGCCGGGTCCTCGCGGCGTACGCGCTCCGCCTGGGCCTGTATGTCGCGAACGTCGGGGTTCGGTGCGACGTCATCGAGTACGGCGACGATTCTTTTCCCGAATGTCTGTTCGAGGTTGTCGACGAGTCCGCGGCGGCGAAAGCCGGCGGAGGTAACCACCAGTACACGCGATTCCTCGACCAGCCCGGACAGTCGCCTGGCGGCGCCGATATCGAACAGGATCCGGACGGGGTTGTTGTAGGTCCAGGTCTCGTTGCGCATGTTTCGACTGCGTCCCGATCTCGCCGGCGCGACTCAGAGCCCGAGGCTCTGCATCAGCGCGTCGCGGTTCTCGATGGGCGTCGACTTCGGTCGGCCGAGCTCAGGCCGTGCTCCCTTGTTGACGACGACTTGCAGCAGGGCCGGTCCGCGTAGCCCGAGCAGCCGTTGCAGCTCGCGCGCAAGTTCCTCTTCGTCCGTGACCGACACGGCCTCGCGATACCCGCAGGCCCGCGCGATGGCCGGCACATCGATTTCGTAGCCTACGGTGGGCTGCCCGCCGACCGAATCATGGGCCCCATTATTGATCACGATGTGCAGCAGGTTGTCGCTGCCTTGCCGGGAGATGATGCCCATGGCGCCCATGTGCATGATCAGCGAACCGTCACCGTCCAGGCAGACGACGCGGCGCGCCGGTTGTGCGCGTGCCAGTCCCATCGCGATGGACGCCGTGTGTCCCATGCCGCCGACGGTCAGGAAATCATTGCCGGCGGTACCTTTCGCCTGCCGATACTCGTAGACCTCCCGTGACGCTTTCCCGGTCGTCGAGACGACGACATCCTCATCCCCGAGCCGTTCGAGTACGCACTGGATTGCCGCCTCACGGTTCATCGGGTAGTTCGTCGCTGACTTCTTGCGCAACTCGTAACGTGCGAACGTGTTCTTGCGCACCAGGAGGGCCACGGGCGCCGCCGCCTCCTTCATCGTGCGGCATGCCTCCGCCAACACGGTGGTCGCGTCTTCCGCCTCGGCCGGCAAGACGAACCACGGCACCTCCATCGCATCCAGCAGCTCCGTCATTCGGCGTCCTTGCTTGACGTGCTGGGGCTCGTCCTTCACGCCGGGCTCGCCGCGCCACCCGATCACCATGAGCATCGGGACGCTGTAGACCTCGCGATCCGCGAGGGACAGCAAGGGATTCACGGCATTGCCGATACCGGAGTTCTGCATGTACACCACTGCCGGTTTCGCGCTACCCAGGTAGTGCCCCATCGCCAGTGCGACCGCATTGCCTTCGTTTGCGGCAATCACGTGATCGTCGTCGGGTGCGTTGTCACTGACGTAGGCGCAGAAGTCCTTGAGCAGGGAGTCCGGGACGCCGGTAAAAAAGTCGAAGCCGTTCTGGCGCAGAAGGTCGTAGATGAGCGCGCTTTCCAGCATCAGCGCGTTCCCGGTATCAGGTCGAGAATTTCCTTGATCGACAGGAGCTGGCTGTCCGCCTCCGCGGACCGGCCGTTCGTCAGGATCGACTTTGCCGTGCTGACCATTGCCGGGTAGGCGGCACGCAACAACTGGTTCGCGTAGATGACGACGTTGACACCGTGGTCGATCAACTCGGCTTCCGTGACCTGGTTGTAGGTCGAGGGTACGACGACAAGAGGCACGCGGCGGTCGAACGCCTGGTAGCGATCGCAAAATTCGAAGATCTCGTCCGGCGTCTTGCTCTTGCTGTGGATCAGGATGCCGTCGGCTCCGGCCTCGATGTATGCCTGTGCCCGGGCTATCGCGTCGTCGAGGCCCTGTTCGAGGATCAGGCTTTCGATGCGCGCGATGATCATGAAGTCGTCGGTGATCTGCGCGGCCTTGCCGGCCCGGATCTTGCCGCAGAAGTTCTCGATCGAGTCCTGCTGCTGCGGCACCTCGTTGCCGAAGAGCGAATTCTTTTTCAATCCGACCTTGTCTTCGATGACAGCGGCAGAGACTCCGAGACGCTCGAGTGTCCTGACCGTGAACTGGAAATGCTCCAGCTTGCCGCCGGTATCCGCGTCGTAGACGATCGGTTTGGTCGTGACTTCCAGGATGTCGTGCAGGGTCTGTGTGCGCGACGTGACGTCGACGGCCTCGATGTCGGGTTTTCCCTTCGCCGTGGATTCGGTCAGGCTGCTGCCCCACATGCCGTCGAACTCGCGCGGGCCGTTCTTGCCGTTTGCGGAAATGCTTTCGACGATCAGACCCGTCAGGCCGTTGTGTGCCTCCATTAGCCGAACGAGCGGCTTGACGCGAAGCAGCCGCCGCAACTTGTTGCGACGCATGTCCGGTGTCGTGCCGATGTCCTTCATGGCTTCGTGCAACTGCGTCGACGAGATGCCCTTCGTGTACGGAATCTCGATAAGCTCGCCGCCCCATTCAGCGAGCGCGTCGACCACTGCGGCCCGCACGTCGCGCTGGACGCCTTCGCGCCAGTCGTCGCCGTGGACGACGAAATCCGGCTTCAATGCCCGCAGGTTCGGAACGTAGTCCAGCGTCTCCTGGGGAACGACCCGCTCGACACCTTTCAACTGCTCGACCACTTCCCGGCGTTGCTCGAAGGTCATGTAGGGCAGGCGCTTGTAGCTCGCGATCGCTTCATCCGTGAGCAGACCGATGGTGACCTGGCCCAGCTTCTGAGCTTCCCTGATGATGTTCAAATGACCGGGATGAACCAGGTCTGCGCTCATCGCGACGTACACAAGCTTCGTCATCTACTTCCTCTTCTGCGTTCCGATTGCCCAATGCGTCAGGCCGGCTGCGACGTCCGGCGAAACAGGCCCAAAGACAGGGAACGACGCAGGCAGGTTGCCAAGCCGGAGATTCGGGCAGAATGAATCCGAGGGTTTCGGCCGCTGGCGCCGCTGAAACCCGGCATACAGAAAGGCGGGCGGGTTCGCGATGGTTGCCCGAGACCTCGGCCGACAAGACTGCTGGGTCGTTCCGGCGGGTATTGTATGGCCTGATCGCTTGAATCGCCATACCGAGGGCGGTTTCGGCAATGGCTGTATTTCGCGGTGAAATCCGCGCAGGCGGTCGCTCCGCGAAGTCGAATTGGCGGGTAATACAGACCGAGTTTGATACAATCCCCCGCCGATTAACCGGACCAGGCGCGATGCGACCGGTTCAGCGCCCTGTCTTGCGGCAAGGCAATGACGTCGCCTGTTGTGAGCTGCGTGCGCCGCCGACCCGTTCCTGGAGACTGTGTGTTCCGCTCACTGCTCAGCCGATTCGATACGTTGCCGGTCGCAGGCCGCCTTCTGCGGCGCTTCGCGGCGACAGCCGAAGACGAGGCTGGTCGTCGGGTCGGAGATGCGGACGGGCTGCCGATACGACCTGCCGATCGGCGTGCCGTGTTGCAATCCTTGCTTGCGGCCAGGTTCCACGACGCCGGAATCGAGTGCCATTGTGCCGATGGAGAATCCGCTGCCTATTGCGCCATCCTCGACAAGGATGTCGATGGTGCTGCCCGGGTTCTGCAGCGACTGGCCACTGATCTCGGCGTCAACCAGGTCGTCGTCTGGCAGGGCCGGGGGTACGGGTACGGCGCGGAGCAGCTCGCCGAGTCGCTGCAACCGGCTGACGTTGCCGGGTCGGACTCACTCGTCGTCGCCGTACCGATCGTCCGGGAACGATTGCGGATCGGACGATCCGGTGGCGTGGAGGTGCTGATCGTCGGGCGACAGGGGCCGCGCTACGTTGCGCGACGCGACTGGGCGGGCAAGGTCGACTGGACGCAGGAGTTTGCCGGCAGCACCAGTGTGCCGGCGGCTGATGGCGAGGCCGCTGCGCGCCCGTCATGCTCGAGGAGGCCCCGGCAGCACGTTCTCGACCGCGAGCCCGTCGATGCCGTCTATACGTGGGTCGATTCCGGCGATGCGGATTGGCTCGCGGAGATGCAACGCTGGGCATCGCGGGAACGCGGGGGTCTCGAATCTTCCCGCGAGCCAGAGCGATTCGCCGATCGGGATGAACTGCGCTATTCGCTGCGTTCGCTATGGCTCTATGCTCCCTTCGTGCGGAACGTCTTCATCGTCACGTCCGGGCAGGTCCCTCGCTGGCTCGATGGCTCGCACGACCGGGTTCGTGTCGTGCCGCATCGAGACATTTTCCCTGACCGTCGCGATTTGCCGACGTTCAACTCCCACGCGATCGAGGCGTGCCTGCACCGGATCGAGGGACTCGCAGAGCATTTCATCTATTTCAACGACGACGTTTTCCTGTTGCGCGAAACCACGCCGGGGACGTTCTTCACCCGGAACGGCCTCGCGAAGAGCCGGTTCTCAACGCGGGCTGCGATCCCGGCCGTCGAGCCCGGGCCCGAGTCCATCCCGACGGATTGGGCGTCATACAATGCCGCGACGTTCATCGAGAGAGACTTCGGACTGCGTTTTGACAGGAAGCTCAAACACGTTCCCATGCCCATGAAGAAAAGTGTATTGGCCGACCTGGAAACGCGATATGCCGACGAGTTCGAGGCGACTCGCCGGGCTAGGTTCCGTTCCAGCAGCGATATCGCCGTGCCGAGCATGCTGGCACATCTGTACGGCATCTGTGCCGGTCAGGCCGTGGAGTGGCAGCACGTGCCCGGCGAGTACGTTTATGCGGACAGCGGCAGGTCCGATATACGATCGAAACTGGAGCAGATGCTCGAAGGTCCGGCCACGTTCGCCTGCATCAATTCGACCCGATTCTCCGACGTCTCCACCGAGGAGCAGCGCGACCTGCTCGCCCGCTTTTTCGAGCAGCGGTTCCCGTTCCGTTCTCCGTTCGAGATCGAAGGCCGGCGCCCGGGTGCGCAATCGTGACGGCAACGTCGAAAACCGAAGGCGGATCGCCGGTGCCGAAATCAGTGCCGAACAACAACCTGTCGGGGGTGCCGTTGTTCAAGGTCAAGCTCGAACTGGCACGTATGGTGCTGTCGATGAACCGGCTTGCGCAGGATTGCGCACTCGAGCCGAAAGTTCAGGCGAGTATTCCCAGGCCGATGGACGTCGTGCGACTGCCACTGGAAGAGCTGGGCCGGAAATCGGAGAAGTTCGCCCGCGCGATGGCCCGGTCGCGCCCGGATTTTGAGAGTCATTTCCGGGACAACCAGAACCAGGCGATTGTCATGGCGTGGCAGATGGCGAACATCGCGGCCGGTTGCGAAAGAACGCGCTACGAGTATGCGTGCGCGTGCCTGCGTGCGCACCGTCAGGGCACCGGGTACGCGATCCTCAAGGCGCTCGCAGAGGCCGAGGACAGCAAGTCGAAGTTCGTCACCGCCGCCAGGAAACGGATCGCAAGGCTGGCCTGGAAGTCGGGGGATACCGAGGTTGCGCTGCGCGCCATGAGGTCGCAGCGTGGGCGGGCGGCGCGCGCCCAGTACCGCTCGTGGCTAGGCATCTCGACCGTGCGCGACGGCCTGTTGATGGCCGAGGCGGGCGATATCGACAGTGCCCGACTGGTCTTGGCCGGGGGCTTGCGTGCGAACGGCATGGACGACGAGGTGGCCGATGCCGTCGCAGCGGTCTATCTCAAGGCATCGTCGCTGAACGGTGAGTTCGACGTGCCGGCCCTCGTCGCGGAGGGCCAGGCGGCCGAGGCAGACCCGCCTGGCGCGCCATTGCCCATCATCCTGTCCGGGTTCGGCTGGTCCGGCTCCGGCGCCGTCGCCGATTTCCTGACCGGACATTCGGACGTCGTCGACGTGTTCGCGGGTCGGGAGATGGGGCTGTGGACGGGAAAGTACGGTCTCGATCGCCTCTACGCTCACTTCCATGCGAGAGGCTACAATCGGCGCTTGCTGCTCGAGTTCCTCACCCGCCACTGTTTCGGGCACCGCTTCCTGGGTGACAGCAAAGGCACCAAGAGCCTGGGTGGCATGTGGGCCTGGCTGGACGATGCGCAGAAGCGCCGACATCTCGCCCAACTCTGGGCATGGCTCGATGCCATCGCTCGCTGGCACGAAGATCCGGAATGCGCGCTGCTCGACGCGTTCCAGGCGTTCTCGATGGGATTCCTGTCGTTGCTGGAGGGGCGCGAGGGCAGCAAGGTGTTCCTGTCGAACTGCATTCCATCGGACTCGATCGCCGGCATACGAATGTTTCGCGAGCCGGTCGTCATCGTCTCCTGGCGGGATCCGGGCGACGCGTACGCGTCCAAGTCCGCCGCTTTTCCCGATACCTCGCTGACGTTCGAAGGCTGGCGATCGCAGTTGACGCGCCGCATCGACCGGTACCTGTCGGGCAAACGGGAAGTCGCCGACTGTGCCAGTGTCTGGCTGGACGTGTCGTTCGAAGAGTTCGTCCGGGACGCACGCTCGCGAGAGCGGTTGCTGGAGAGGCTCCAACTCGACAGTGCGGCGATGCAGTCGACCTTTGATCCCGCAGTCTCCGCGCGCAATATCGGCATTCATGAGCCGGGGGCGGGTGCTGCCCGCACAGGCTGGATTGAGCTTGCGCGTGCGGTCGCCGAATCGCGGCAAGTGGCGCAATCGATCGGGGCAGACCGGGACTGACATGCGTGGAGCGGCAACGTCTGGCGGGGCGACCCGCTACAACCGGTCTGACGTCAAACCAATTACAGCAAACCAGGACAAGTGCACGTGGCTCGTTTTTCTTCCGTCATAGTACCCCTGCGATCGCGGATTGCCGCGCTCATCGCGAAACATTCCCCGGATCGGTACAAGCGCATCATCGAGAACCGACATCCGGGGGTTCTCGTGGTCGGGGACCCGATGAGCGATGTCAGGAGCCTGAAGGAGCGGGCCGCCGAGCAACTCCTGCACTCGCTCGAGCAGGTGGGACTGCCGGTGCTGGCGAAAATCGACGACCGCAACTGCTGGATCGTGCTTGCCGGCACCGGTGACGACGAGGATGACGTCGAGCGGCTGGTCGGTGAACTGATCGATGCCGGCATGCGGATCTCCGTGGCGATGCGGGGACGCCGCACCAAGAGGATTTCGAGCCGGGAACGGCTTCAGAGGCTGAAGCAGAACAAACCGCTGGACATCCTGTCGATCCGGGCGGGCTTCGTCTGGATGCGAAATCGCGGCTACAAACAGGTCGGCTGGCACGCCGCGGTACGCGTACATTTCTACGACTGGAATACCGAACACAAGTCGTTCGTCGCACGCAGGGCCGGGAACCTGCCGCCGATGATCGATGATCTCGGGCAAGAAAAGTCCCGGATAACGGGTCTTTGCCGGCCCGAGACCCGGCTGGACAAAGTGCGGTTTCCGATCGACGTGGTGTACACCTGGGTCGACGGCAACGACCCCCGGTGGAACGAGAAGCGCAATCGGCGTGCCGCCGAGATGGGCCGCGACCTGCATCGGGTATCCAACAGCCAGACGCGCTATATCAACCGTGACGAACTGCGCTATTCGCTGCGTTCCCTTTATTACTACGCGCCGTGGATTCGCAAGATATACCTCGTGACGGATGACCAGGTTCCGGACTGGCTGAACGCCGACAATGACCTGTTGCAGGTGATCGACCATAAGGACCTGTTTCCCGAGCATGCATCGCTGCCGACGTTCAACAGTCACGCAATCGAATCCGTGTTGCACAGAATTCCGGGGCTTTCGGAACAGTTCCTGTACATGAACGACGACGTATTCTTCTCGTCCGTCGTGCACCCGGAATCGTTCTTCGAGGTGAGCGGTATTGCGCGGACGTTCCTGAGCCGGTCGATGATTCCGTTCTGCAACGAGAACCGCTCCGAGATCGCGTCGGAGTGGGGCGCGATGAACGCGAACGACCTCATCGTCGAGAAGTTCGGTGCCATGATGCCGTACAAGACCAAGCACACGCCGCTTGCGTTGCGCCGGTCCTTGTTGCAGGACTTGGAAGACCAGTTCCGGGTGCATTTCGAGCGCCTGCGCAGCACGCCGTTTCGCACCGCCAACGACCTTGCGCCGACCTCCACCCTGCACGCGTACTTCGGGCTGGCCAAAGGCTACGTCGTTCGCAGCGACATCGCCTATCGCTATGTCAACCTGGCGAGGCCGGATCTCAAGCGGGCGCTCGACGCCATCGCCTACAGCCGGCATTCCATGGTCTACTGCCTGAACGACACTGAGATCGAGGATCATGCGGAGTTCGACTGGGACGCGCAGGAGTTTCACATCAAGACGTTCCTCAACATGATGTACCCGTACCAGGCGCCATGGGAGCAGCCGGAACCCGACGATTCACCGCTGGAAACCAGCAGGACGGACGCACGATGAGCGACGAGACTGCGCAGGGCGTGCTGCCGCCCAGGGCACTGATCTACAGCTTCCGGTTCGATTCCGCGAAGGCCTTGCTGGCCCGCGCGGAGTTATCGGTGCCGGAAAAGCTCCGTGCCCGCCTGCTGAAGGCTGTCGAGTACAACGAAGCCAGCACCTTGCCCGTCGTAGCACCGCGGGACGCCGCCGAACCCGTGCCGGTCGGGCGCTGGTGGGAGGTCTGGCCGTCCGACACGCACCTCAGGGTCAAGGGATACGTATCGGCGGAGTGCCTGCGCGTGGGCCTGTTCGTCAATGATCGACTGGTCAAGCTCGTCAACACGGTGCCCCGCCACGGCGACGCTCAAGGCCGGCGGGTATTTCGGTTCAACCTGAAGTCCGACATCATGAAAGCCCTGCCGAAAAAGACGGTCATCGGCATCGGGTCGGAAGTGGGCTACCTCCGGCGCAGGAGCGGGGGACTGTCGTACCGGGATCCTCGTTTGAACGGCACGGGCACCCTGTTCAGGAAGCTCGCTTCCGGACATTTCCTCACGAAGAAAGGCCGGCTGCAGCGACGGCTCGACGAGAACGAGGAATGGAAGGAATCGATACTCGATGCGTACACCGTGTTTCGGAAGTATTTCGAAGAGCGCTTCGATTACAAACCCTACATCATTTGTGGCACATTGCTGGGCCATCACAGGGAGGGTGACTTCATTGCGCACGATGACGATATGGACGTCGCCTATTTCTCGCGACACTCCCGGCCGGAAGACGTCCGGCAGGAAATGGCCACGATCGTTCAGGCAATGCTCGCGGACGGCTACGACATCAAGCTCGCTCGCAAGCCCGGGTTTTTCAAGCCGACGATCGGAGGGCTCTCGTTCGACGTGTTCCCGATGTGGCACGACCTGGACTGTCTCTGGATGATGAACACTACGCGCCAGCGCAGTGGGCCGGAACGAATCCTGCCGGTGTCGACGGCAAGATTTCGCGGCGTCGACGTGTACGTGCCGAACCAGATCGAGGCGTACATCGCCTCCGAGTACGGCCCGAACTGGCGGGTGCCGGATCCCGGTTACCGTTCGATCGGGGAACCGGGAACATCCGAGTACCTCTTGCGGAGCTGCCTCAGCGTCGAAGAGGTTGCCGAAATTCTGGATCGGGTTGCTGCGCTGCGGGCGGAAGGCATTTCGACGGGAAAACTGTCGGTGGCGGAACGGGACCTTCAGGCCTGGGTGGCCGGCGCAAACGACACGGACGGGACACTGGCGGACCAGCAATGAGCTCTTCGAGACCGATCTACTTTCACGTTGGCGCGCACAAGACCGCGACGACCTACATGCAGTCGAGGCTGCGTTCCAATCGTCAGCGCCTGCGCAACCACGGCGTCCATTTCGTGGACCTGTGGGCCAAGGCGCCGGCTCTCAAACGCTACCGCAAGCGTCTGAAGCGGCTCCTCGAGGCGCCGGCAGTCAATGACCGGAAGCTCGGCAAACTGGCGGCTGTCCTGCGGCGGCTGGTCGATGCGGACTCGTCCGATGACAAATCCCGGATCGTTCTGTCGTACGAGAACGCGCTCGGCGGGTTCGACCTCACGCGGAGCGCGGCGCCGTACCCGCACGCAGCCGCGGCCGTCGCACACATCCGGGAGGCGTTCCCCGACCAGGATGTCAAGATCCTGTTCTCCATACGGTCGCTGGACCGCTTCCTCGAATCGGGTTACCTGCAGAATGTGCTGTCGCGACAGGAAACACGCACGTTTGCCCGTTACCTTGGCGGGGTCGATATCGACGGCCTGAGTTGGTTGCCGGCGATCCGCGACATGGAGTCGGTGGTGGGCGCCGAAAACCTGCTGATCTGGAACTACGAGAATTTCCCGGCCAACGAGTCGACGGTGTGGGACCTGCTCCTGGGACTGGCGGATGCCGATAGCCTCCTTGTACGTCCTGCCAAGAAGAGCAACCAGTCGTTGTCCGCGAAAGGCCTGAAGTTCATGCGCCGCATCAACTCCGTCGCGACCCCGTCCGAGGCGAAGAAGTTCCGGACGTTCATCAAGGAAAACTTCGGGCCGGAGTCCGGGTTCGAGCGGCCGACGCTGCTGGACGAAGGCACCCGCGAGCAACTGGTCCGGCGCTACGCCCGCGATTGCGAAGAACTGCAGGGGCGGCTCATTTTGAGTCCGGGGCCGCAAGCCGCCGCCCGTTGAGGGCCCTGACCTCGCTGTCGGATAGAAGGTAGTCGGGGTTGCGTTCGAGTTGCTGCCGAACGGCAAAGCCCTGGTCCGGGATGCGCCAGTCGGGGCCGTAGATCTGCTCCAGGACCGCCTCGGAGTTGCCCGGCACCAGGATTTCGCGACCGGCAAGCAGGCAGGTCCTCGGAGCCGTGAACGCGTCGATGTCATCGACCGGGTCTAAGCGCCAGCCGAATGACGCCTGGAACTGTCCGTCCGGCGTGAACCAGCCCCAGTTCAGGTCGACGAACGGCGTCTCGGCCCCTTTCCGGCGAACGATGAGCGACGTGGCACAGGATTTCACCCGGTAGCCGGCCGCGGAAAGCGTTTCATGCAGTGCGAGTACTTCCGACTTTGCGCCTTGCGGGTCGCGCGCCGCGCAGAGGTACAGGATGTCGAAGCCGCCGACGTCGTGCCGGATGAAGTCGTGGTCCCGGATCGCACCGAGCAGGTTCCCGTAGAACGGATAGACCGGCTGCGTGCTGGTGGTGCGGATAACCTGGCATACCTCTGCGAACAGCTGGAGTGCCTGTTCCCGGGACGCCTCGTCGTGACCGGGCGCGAAGCGGCCGTCCTTCGTGAATACCCAGCCCTGCCGGAGCTTCGCAAACAACTCTTCGCTGCGGCTCGCAAGCGCGCAGTCAACCCGTGCGGTGGCGCCGATTCCGGGCAGGTCCAGCGTCGAGTCCCCGGCAACGACCTGTACGGTGTCTCCGCGTCCGAGGTACAGCATCAGGTCCGCGCAATTGAGCGAGAACCGGGCAGATTCGGAATCCTGCGTGCTGTCGCGCACCGGAACGGCAAACGTCGCGGCAACCGGCACCTGGTTGACGTGCAATTCCACGCGCGCGTCCGGTCCGGCAGCCCGTACCAGGCGTCCGGTCAGCGCCGATGCCGCGTCGTGCAGGAATCCCGTGGACTCGATGCTCCCGGCGGGCTCCCGGCCTGTCACCGGGCCGGCCGATCCGGCGGGCACCAGGCAGGCGGACCAGTCAATCACGGCACGGCGCGCGAGATCGGACTCCTCGTCGAGCCGCGGATTCGACGGGCCCGACGCGGCCGCCGCGTTGCACAGCCGCAGGGCGAGGTCGGCGTCGCCGGTCAGGCGGTAGGCGCGGGCGATACCCGCGACGGCCCAGGCGCTGGCCGAATCGCGAAGTATCCGCGGGACCCGCTCCCAGTACTCCGTTGCCGTTTGCCAATGTCCGTGGCGCGCCTGGAGTTCGGCACCGCTACGCAGCAACCAGCCGTCATCCGGGTAGCGGCGCAAACCCCGTTCCAGTGTGTCCAGCGCGGCCTCGGCGTCGCCCCGCGCAAGCGCCGCGTCGGCGAGATGCTCGATGAGCCGGGGGTGGGCAGGGGCGCCGGCTTCGCGAAGGCAGTCCTCGATCACTTCTCCGGCCCGCGACGGGTTGCCGGCGGCAAGTGCTGCCGCCGCGACGGTCAGCACGCAGGAGTCCCGATGCGACAGTGCCGGACGGGCCGGGTTCGTCGCCGCGCCGGGATCGGAACTCGCGGATACGAACCGGTGTAGTGTCGGCGCCATGCGTGCCGCCAGCGATCCCGGCCGGCTGATCCGACGCGCAATGAACGCGACGATCGGATTGGACGGGCGAACCCGGGCGGCGGTGAGGAGCCGGGCAACGGCGGAAACGCTCGATCGTGCCAACCGATCGACGGCCCGTCGGACGAATCGCCCGCTACGTGTTGGAAGGGAAGTTATCGGGGTCTCCCCGGGTTGTAGCCTGCCATTGGCCGAGTGCTGCCCGGAGTACGCGAACGTCCGGCGCCTCAAGGAATGCCTGGCCGAATCCGATGTTCCTTGACGACGCTTCCGGCGAGAACAGCCGTTGCTCGCCGACCGTCATCGCCGGCGGCAGGAGCCAAGCCAGCACTTCCCGCCGGTAGCCGGCCTCGCGGACGAAGCGCTCGAAGGCGACTTCGCGAACCTTGTCGCGCAGTTGCGGTGCCATGCGACCACGTTGTTCATGGAACGCGGCGCGGCTCGCCGCGTAGAACGGGACGAAGCGCCGTGCCGTCATCCAGTGCTTCAGGTCCTGCTGGCGGCGATCGGCATACTGATCCACGGGGTCGCGTGCCACGACGACCAGCCGGAAATCCGCGAAGATCTCGGCCATGTCGAGGTTCGGGCCGAACATCGCGTTATTGAAGACCACGCAGCGGGCATCGTCCGCGCCTGCGAACAGGCGTGAAAGCGACTCCGTGGCCCGCACCAGCACGGCCCGAGAACGGGACAACGGCGCGCCGGCATCCAGTCTCGCGATGTCTTCGAGAAGGGTTCGAAAGACCGCGGTGTAGCGGCTGCCGTAGAGTTCGAGCAAGTGGCGCGCGGCGTTCGCGCCCTTGTGCTCCGTGTGCCCGATGGCGCCGAGCCCGAGAAGATGGCCGCGGAAGAGTTGCCACAGGTCGCGGCGCTCCACGCGGCCGGCATCCCGGGCCTCGCGCCAGAGACGTCCGAGGCCGGCGCTGCCCTGCACGAACATCATCTCGCTGTTCGTGCATTCGTTCACGAACGGATCGCCCGGTACGTCCGGCGCGACGGCCACGCGGTCATGTTCGATCAGCGCATCGTAGACGGCGCCGGACCCCGACCAGCCGTTACCACACACGAAGATCTTCGGCAGGGCGTCGTCCACGGCCGATTCGGCGAAGGCATCGGTTTCGCGGCTCTCGCGCGGCAACCCGGCGGTGGATTCGATCGCCAGCGCCTGCGGCATCGAAAGCAGCGTATCGACGATCGCGAGGCCATCGGCCACTACGGACTCCAGGTCGGCCAGGCCGCGGTGGCCGCCGCGGATCGCCCGTTCCACCGCGCTCGTCGCGGCGGCCCGGTCGCCGCGGGCAAACGCGACAGAGGCCGCGAGTATCTGCCAGTCGGGCTCATCCGCGAGCGATTCGAAGTGCTCCGGCGCAATCTGCCGTGCCGTACACGTATCACCGGCGGGCGCGCTGCGAACGATGGCGTAACCGTGGGCAATCGTGTCGCGCGGCGACAGCGCCAGGCCGGCTGCGACGGCGTCGAACAGCGCCGCGCTCGTTTCGAAGGCAGAGAACGCCAGGCACAGCCTTGCTGTTTCCAGGCGCAGGGGCGCGATCCCGACGCCGTCGGCTGCGGCATCCCGGGACAGCGCATCGAGGGCCTGGCGAATACCCGGACCGGAAGGGTGCAGGGGGGCCGGTACCGCCCGGCGGAGGTCGCCGCCACAGCAGCGCAGGAGTCGGTCGAAGACACTCAGTGCGGCGGACCAGTCGCCGCCCAGCACCAGTTCGCCGGTCAGCCTTGCCGCCGCGGCGGGCTCGACGCCCGATTCATCGAACACCGCGTGCGCAAACCGGGCCGCGCCGCCGAACTGGCGTGCCCGAAGGAAGATGTCGAGGGCTGCGGAATACTCGGGCGGGTGTGCCGCGGCAGTTCGAGCCGCGCGGTGCGCGCACCATTGCGCGATTCGGGTCGCGCCGACGTCACCGGCCGTCACCGAGTAGCCAGCGAGGCGCGTCGCCGAGGCGGCCCCGGCGAGCACCCTCGGCACCAGCAGGAACAGGAACCGGGCCCTGAGCCGCAAGGCCTTCATGCCGGACACGGTATCCTGACGTCCATGCTCATGCACTCGGCCGTGGTTGCGAACGCTCGAGCGGCGATCGATTCACGGGTGCGTCGGTAAAGCGAAAATCCGCCAGGGCATCAGAAATCCATTGCCACCCCGGCGACCACGGCGATCTGGAACAGGATCTGCGTGAGTCCGCGCGTGACTTCGAGCGTTCGGGCGCCGACCGTCGGGATGACGAGGATCTCGTCGCCGGGTTGTGGCCGTGCGCGCTTGTCCTCGACGAACGTCCCGTCCTGGTGAAGCAGCAGGATGCGGGCATCATCCTTGCGCTGCATGGGTCCGCCCGCCAGCTTGACGTAGTCCGACACCGTCGACTTGCTGTCCCACGTGATCGCCGTCGGGTAGGTGACCTCGCCGTGCACCATGACGATATTGCTGCGCTCCGGTATGACCAGGACGTCGCCGTCCTGCAACAACGTGTCCATGACCGTTTCGCGACCGGCCAGGACGACCTGGCCGCGCGGCTGGACCAGCCTTGCCCGGTCGACGAATTCCATCACCTGCTGTGCTTCGCGGGCACGTAACGCGGCTTCTTCCGCCGTCAGCGACCGGGACGTCAGTGCCGAACGTTCCAGTACGCGCAGCGACACTTCGAGCATTTGCTTCTGCCGGGCGGCAACCGAAGGGCGAAACAGCTGAATCGCGGATTCGTTCGCTTCCGGTTTCGGCGTGACTTCCCCAAGTGCATCGGCGAGCGTGGCCCCGTACGGGAGCGTCAATACGCGCGAACTGTCGATCGCGCCGTCGACGCGGACGAGGATCGTCGACACGCGCCGGTCCGTGACGACGGAGATCTCGTCGCCGGCGCGGAGATAGACGTCGTCGATGTCCTCGATGGCGTAGTACTCGCTGTACTGGCTTGCGCCGACCTTGTGGATGACACTCACGTGAGTGGCGCCGGGAATCGGCTGCGCAAGTCGCAGCAATTCCCCGGCCGAAATCTGTTCTTCGTCGAACTCGAACCCGTAGCTGTTGAACACATCGCCGCTGACGCGCACCGCATTGTGACGAGCATTGACGACGATGGTATCCCCATCCTGGATAGGCACCGAATCCAGATTGCCCTCCAGCAGAAAGTCGTACAGGTTGAAGTTTGCCCGCAGCTCGCCGCCGCGCAGCAACCGAATGTCGATGTAGCTGCCGCGCGCGGAGTCGACGCCGCCGGCGCGCAACAGGAAGCCGAGGACGGAATCCGACGCGACGCCAGGGTACTGGCCGGGCGCGCGCACGAAACCCGTAACGAACACGCGCACCGGCTTGGATGCCTCGAGGCTCGCGTACACATTGACGTTGTTGCGGTAGACATCCCGTATCGCGGCGCGGACGACCTCGTTGAGGTCACTGTTGCGCACGCCGGCGACGTGCACCGGACCCACGTTCGGTAAAAAGAGATTGCCCTGCGAGTCGACGACCTGGACGTCCTGGTACGGGTAGGCGCCCCACATGCGCAGCGCGACCCGGTCGCCGATGGCCAGCAGGTAGTTCTCGTTGAAGCCCACGCCATAGGTCTGCGAGACGCCGGGCTGAAACAGTTGTTCGCCGAACATCGCGTTCTCGCCGGGATTGTAGGCGGTGCCGATCAGGCCGGCCGCGTCGGTGCCGGGCTCGACGAGAGGCGGCAAGTCGGTCTTGAGTTCTCTCGGCGACGAAAGCTGCGGCGGCAGCGCGAGCTGCTCCTCGATGCTCTGGACGTCGTCGGGCTGGGCGCGCGTGCGTTGCTCGATCAGCGCATTGAGATCGTCGTTCGCCGACTGCTGGCCGGCAGCAACCTGCGCCAGGAAAGTGGCGGCCACGGCGGCCAGCAGCCGCCAGCGGCGAGAGTTACGAAAAAGGGTCATTCCGAATGGTCCTCGATGGTTGCCAGGATGAGCCGCACGATCCCGTATAGCAGGATGAGACCCAGCAGCAACGCAATCAGCGTGTAGACGCGCCGCGGGTACGCCGGCGACTCCGGCAAGTAGGGAGATTCGACGAGCACCAGGCTCTTGAGTTTGCGGGTGGACTCGATGCGGGCGGTTTCCAGCCCGATCAGGGCACCCTTGTAGGCATCCGACATGAATTCCAGCTCCGCCAGCAGTTCCTGGTAGCGGCCGGCAATGACGTTCAGGCTGGTGCCGTCCTCGTTGGTGACGCCGCTGCGGCGCTCCGAATGGAGCTGTTCCCGGATGCCGGCGATCTGCGCCTCCAGCGCCCTGACCTGTGGGGCATCGTCGTTCAGGTAGGCCTGCAAGCCTTTCAGTTCCGCTTCGTGGCGGGCGAGCATGGCCTGGAGTTCCGCCGTCAGCCCGGTGTTGGCGACGGCCTCGGCCGTCGGGTCGAGAACGCTGTGTTCCTCCTGGAACGCCAGGATGCGACCGCGAATCTCGTCGAGCCGCGCGCGTGCGTTCTCCGCTTCCTCCTCGGCGTAGGCCATCTGGTCGCGCGCCAGGCGGTGCGAACTCTCGTTGATGAACTGTTCGCAAATCGCCACGACTTCCTGGTTCACGGCCTGTGCGAGCTCCGGCGTGAATCCCTGCGTGCGGATCGTGATCAGGCCGGACGTGTCCTCGACTTCGACTTCGATACGCTTGCGGTAGTAATCCAGGAAATCCTCCCGGGGCGCGTCCGCAGACAGGCGGAAAACGAAGTCCAGGGCCGGCGCGCTGTAAGCGCTGCGCAGGTCGAGCTTCTCATTCACCTGCCGCAGCATGTCCGTCGAAAGGATGTGCGCCTCGAGCATGTACTGGTCTTCCCGGGTCGCCATCGTGCTGCCGAACATGGCCGACAATGCGTCAGTGCCGGTCGGCACGCTCATCGCGCTGCCTTCCTGGCGCACGACGATCTTCGACTCGGAAACGTAGCGATCGGCCGCGAACAGGAACAGGTACAGTGCCGTCACCAACCACGGGATGACGATCAGCCCCAACCGCAGGCGCAGCAGGCTGAAGATGTCCAGCAACCGTCTCAAGGCTCACCCCCGGCGGCCCGGTAGGCGGCAATTCCTTTTCGCACGTTTTCGTACACTGTGGCGCGTCCCGCATCCAGATGCACGATGATATTGCACATCTTTCGGATGAGTTTCATGTTGTGTGAGACGAGAATGACCTTGGAGTGCTCCAGGCGTTCACGAAATACCTTGCGGCTCTTCCGCTTGAAGACGGCATCGCCCACGGCCATCACTTCGTCGATCAGGTAGTAATCAAAATCGAAGGCCATGCTTGTACCAAAAGCGAGCCGGGCCTGCATGCCTGACGAATAGGTTGCCACGGGCAGGTCGAAATGGTCGCCGATATCCGCGAACTCCTGCACGTAGCGGATTTTCTCCTGCATGCCCGCGCGCCGGACACCCTGGATACGGCAGACGAACTTCACGTTGTCGCGCCCGGTCAGGTTCTTCTGCATGCCGCCCTTGAGACCGACGGGCCAGGACAGGCGCCCGTTGGTCGAGATCTTGCCGTTATCCGGCAATTCCACCGCACTGAGCAGGCGCATGAGTGTCGACTTGCCGGCGCCGTTGCGGCCAATCAGGCCGATGTTGGCGCCGTCGGGCAGGGCGAATGACAGGTCGCGAAACACGAAGACGCGGCCATTCAGTGTCATGTAGGACTTGGTAACCCGGTCGAGCGTGATCACGCGGTTACCTTGGTCAGGAATCGCAGGCGGTACAGCATCAGGCCGAGCAGCGTCGACCCGAGGGCCAACGCGACGGGATACTCGATGCTCAGGTACTTCATGGGCTCGTAGCCGTCCATGGCCGCGATCCGGGACAGTTCGACGAGGTGCAGGACCGGGTTGATCGCCATCCACCTGACGATGTCGTCCGGAAAGCGCGTAACCGGGAAGATCACGCCCGAGACGAAGTACAGCGGCATGAACATGATGGCGATGATGCGGCGTGCGTCCGGTACCAGGCTGGACACGGCCGCGAGTACCAGGCCGAGCCCGAACGCGAGGAACACCGTGAGTGCCAGCACCGCGGCCAACTCCAGCGGCCGCGCCGGCAATACGTCGAAGCCGAACATCCCGAGACCGGAGAGCACGATAACGAAAACGATGGCCTGGATGACTGCGTGCGCGAGGGCCTTGGCAACGAACACGTCCATCAGCAGTACCTGGCGGTAGGACAGAAGGCCCTGGGACGCGTTCGTGCCGTTCACGATTTGCAGACAGATCGCTTTGAACAACAGGAACGGCAGGAAGCCGTAGACCAGGAACACCGGATACTCGACACCGGGAACGATGCGGTGACGGATGAAGCTGAAGATCAGCACCGGCACGACGAGGTGCGCGACCGGTTCGACGAGGACCCACGCGAACCCGCCACGGCTCTTGCCAAAGCGCGACGAGAGTTCACGCAGTAGCAGGGCGTAAATGACGTCCCTTTGTATCTGGAAGGCGGAACGTATCCGGGTTGGCGAACGGCTGGTCAATGTGGGTTCCGGATTCTCGCCCGCTGGACATCGGGCGCGCAGGCCCGTCGTCGGGCGCCGGTGAGTCTGGCAGGTGATCTCAAAAAGTCAATAACAACACAGGCTTAGCGCAGTTTATTCGCTGCGAAAGCGATAAGCCTAGCGGCGGGGGGCCGTGTCGGCAAGCGCCTGTGTCGCAGGCCGGCCAACGGGCGCGAGTCGACGGTTGCCGGTCCGGCTGCCAGCCGACCGCGATCGCCGCCGGAAATGCGGCCGTAACAAGCAACGTCTGAACGTGGCATCGCCGCCGCAAAATGCACGGGCAACGCGCACTATATGGTCCAAAAGCTTTTGAGTTTCCAACGCAATCGTTATACTTGCGTCATCCACGCGTCATGCGCATGTCATACCTGTGTCATAGTCGCGTGGATTAGACACTCTCACTTGAGCGATGTGATTGCGATCCCCTAGGGAGACCTTGTGTACCTGATCGGCCCGGCAGCGGCCAGCTTTGCGCTGTGCCTGCTCGCCATGCTGGCGCTGCGTCCCGTGGCAATAGCCGTTGACCTCATCGACCGCCCCGGCGGCAGAAAGTCCCATATCGGTGATGTGCCGGTCGTCGGCGGGCTGGGCATGCTGCTCGGCATCATCCTTGGACTAAGTCTAATCAGCCTGCCCGGCAACATTGCCGGGACCCTGCTCGGCGCCAGCGTCGTGCTGGTGGTCGTGGGCCTCGTCGACGACCGCTTCGACGTCCCGCCCTGGATACGCCTCCTGGCGCAGTCGACCGCGGCGCTGTTCCTGATCTTCAGTGCCGGCGCCGCCATCGACGGACTGGGCGTATTCTTTGGCCGGGACGTCTACCTGGAGGGCACTGCTTCCATCGTCTTCACGGTGCTTGCCGTCGTCGCGGCCGTGAACGCGTTCAACATGCTGGACGGCATGGACGGGCTGGCCGGCGCGCTGGCCATGGTATCGCTGGCCGGACTGGCCTACGTCGCCTACCTCGTCGGCAGCACGGCCGCGCTGGCGGTAGCCGTGATACTGATGGGCGCCGTTGCGGCCTTCCTCGTCTCGAACCTGCCCCTGCGCTCCACGCAACACGTGCGCTGTTTCATGGGCGATTCCGGGAGCACCTTGCTCGGCTTCATGCTGGCCTGGTTGTGCATCGCGATTCCCGCCGGGCCCGGCGCCGCCGTCAGCCCGGTGACGATTCTCTGGATCGTCGCCATCCCGCTGTTCGAGATGTTCTGGACGGTGATCCGTCGGTCGATCCGCGGCATCCCGCCGTTCCGCTCCGACCAGGGACACCTGCACCATCGGGCCCAGCAGGCGGGCATCGACGTGCTCGGCACGTTCATCCTGTTCGTCGTTGCCGCGGTCCTGTTTGCCGTGATCGGCGTGACCATCGATCGCCTGGACGTCGACGACGCGTGGTCGCTCGGGTTGCTGGTGCTTTGCGGGGCGCTGTTCATCCGCCTGATGTACTCGCCGGCGCTGCTGCGCCGGATCGTGCCGCGCGCATTCCAGCCGCTACAGGCCACCGCCCCGGACTAGGGCTCCCTGTCGCGGCCTTGCCGCGCCGGTCCGCAGGGCGACCCCCCGACCGCGTCGCAGCGCGGAAGCGGACACACTTGGCAGAAATCCCCGAATTGACGCGCTATTGTTGAGCGTTGTTTCCCTGACCAATTTGTCCGCATGAGCCAAATTCTTCCCGTGATCCTGTCCGGTGGCGCCGGGACCCGCCTCTGGCCGACGTCCCGGTCCATGTACCCGAAGCAGCTGTTGCCGCTGACCGGCCGGCAGACGATGCTGCAGGACACCGCGAAACGCCTGGACGGCCTGGCCGGCGCCAGCGACGAATGCGTGGTGGTGTGCAACGAGGCGCACCGCTTCCTGGTGGCCGAGCAGCTGCGCAACATCGGCAAGGCGGCACGGGTGGTGCTGGAGCCCGAGGGCCGGAACACGGCGCCGGCGGTTGCGCTGGCCGCGCTGATTGCGGCCGAAGCGGGGCCGCAGACCGTCCTGCTGGTGATGCCCGCGGACCACGTCATTCGTGACACGGCGGCGTTCCAGGCGGCCGTGGGCGAGGGGCTCGAGGCCGCGCGGTCTGGCGCCCTCGTGACCTTCGGCATCGTCCCGGACCGCCCGGAGACCGGCTACGGCTACGTCAAGGCGCGCCCAGCAGGCAGGGTCGCCGTCCCGGTCGAGCGCTTCGTCGAGAAGCCGGACCTCGGGCGCGCCCGCGAGTACCTCGCGAGCGGCGAGTATTTCTGGAACAGCGGCATGTTCCTGTTCACGGCGACGGCGTATCTCGAGGCCATCGAAGCACTGGCGCCCGAGATCCACGCCGCCTGCAAGGCGAGCGTGGATGCGCGCCGCGACGACACCGACTTCATCCGGCCGGATCCGGATGCTTTCGCAGACTGCCCGGGCGACTCGATCGACTACGCGGTCATGGAGAAGACCGACCGTGCCGTCATGGTGCCGCTGGACGCGGGCTGGAGCGACGTTGGTTCCTGGGAGGCGCTGCACGCGGTCGGCGAGTCGGATGCGCAAAAGAACCGGGTGTCCGGCGACGTCGTGCTGGAAGATTGCCGGGATACGTTCGTGTCGGCGGAAAGCCGCCTGGTGGCCGCCGTGGGCCTCGATGACGTCGTCATCGTCGAGACCAAGGACGCGACGCTGGTCGCGCGCAAGTCCCGCTCGCAGGACGTGAAGGCCATCGTCGACCGCCTGAAAGCGGAAGGCCGCGAGGAGACGAAGCTGCACCGGCAGGTGTTTCGTCCCTGGGGCAGCTACGACAGCCTGGAGAACCAGGACGGCTTCCAGGTCAAGCGGCTGATCGTGAGCCCGGGCGCCGTGCTGTCGCTGCAAAAGCACGCGCACCGCGCAGAGCACTGGGTGGTCGTGCGCGGCAAGGCGCGGATCACGAAGAATGACGAGGTTTTCGACATGGGCGTGAACGAGTCGACGTACATCGCCATCGGCGACGTCCACCGGATCGCGAACCCGTTCGACGAGCCGGTGCACATCATCGAGGTGCAGTGCGGGGATTACCTCGGCGAAGATGATATTGTTCGTCTCGAAGACAACTACGGACGCCAAGGGACCAATACCTGACATGCCAATAACGATTCCCTCGTTCAAAGCCTACGACATCCGGGGCCGCATCCCCGACCAGCTCAACCCCGACATCGCCTACCGCATCGGCAACGCCACCGCGCAGTTCCTCGGAGCGCGCACGATGGTGGTCGGCCGTGACATGCGGCTGTCCAGCCAGGAATTCGCCGGCGCGGTGATCCGCGGCCTGACCGAGGCGGGCGTGGACGTGATCGACATCGGCCTGTGCGGCACCGAGATGATGTATTTCGGCGTCATGCACCGGGGTGCCGACGGCGGCATCATGGTCACGGCGAGCCACAACCCGGCCGACTACAACGGGCTGAAGCTGGTCCGGGAAGAGGCGCGGCCGATCAGCGCGGACTCCGGGCTCGTCGACATCCGCAAGCTGGCCGAGGCGGACGATCGGCTGACGGCGGCAACAGCCGGCACCTGCACGCAGGCGTCCGTGTTCGAGCCTTACATCGAGCACATGCTGGGCTACGTGGACCTGTCGGCCTTGAAACCGCTGAAGCTCGTCGTGAATGCCGGCAACGGCTGCGCGGGCATCGCGCTGGACGGGCTGGAACCGCACCTGCCGTTCGAATTCGTCAAGCTGTTCCACGAGCCGGACGGCACGTTCCCGAACGGGATCCCGAACCCGCTGCTGCCGGAGAACCGGCCAGTGACCATCGAGGCCGTCAAGAGCAGTAAGGCCGACATGGGCATCGCCTGGGACGGCGACTTCGATCGCTGTTTTTTCTTCGACGAGAACGGCGCGTTCATCGAGGGCTACTACGTGGTCGGCCTGCTGGCGGAAAGCATGCTGGCCACGAACCCGAAAGGGAAGATCGTGCACGACCCGCGCCTCACGTGGAACACGCTCGAGATCGTGAAGGATGCCGGCGGCGAAGCCGTCGCCAGCAAGTCCGGGCATTCGTTCATCAAGGAGAAGATGCGCGACGTCGACGCGGTCTACGGCGGCGAGATGAGCGCGCACCATTATTTCCGCGACTTCTCGTACGCCGACAGCGGCATGATCCCGTGGCTGCTGGTCGCCGAGCTGGTGTCCCGCACGGGCAAGAGCCTGTCGCAGCTCGTCAGCGAGCGCCAGGCGCTGTTCCCGGCCAGCGGCGAGATCAACCGCGAGGTGGCCGACGCCGACGCGGCTCTGGCGGCACTGCATGCGAAATACGCTGTCGCGGCGAACACGGTCGACGACCTCGACGGCTACAGCTTCGAGTTCGATGACTGGCGCTTCAACATCCGCAAATCGAACACGGAGCCCGTGGTGCGGCTGAACGTGGAGAGCCGGGGGGATGCGGGGTTGATGAAGGTAAAGACGGAAGAGGTGCTGGGGGTGCTGGGCGGGAGTTGAGGCCGCAGCCCGTCTCTCGACTATCGGTCGACCGAGGCGCGTACGCCCCCGGGCGAAGAATCAACAACCGAACTCACCGACAGCTTGAAATCGTCGAGGATGAGCATCGCACCCGGTTCAGTCCGCCGGGCATAGACGATGACTTGAGCAAGCTGTTCCATGTCCATTTCGCGATGGGCACCGTGGTGCACCGCATCCAGTGGAATCTCGAACCGCTGCGCGTTCCGTGTCACGACCAACTGCGTGTTGAAGCGATCGTTCCACCGATCATTGTGATGGACGTCGTGAATTCTGACCGTAATCGTCAATTCGTCGACACCGTCGGTTGCTGCAACAAAGGTCAACACGTCGTATCCGCGCCAGTCGGGATACGCATCGATGATCAGGCCGGCGTAGTCGACGTCCGACATCTCGAGTACAGCGATTCTCCCACCCGCGCCCGACAGCGCGCCGTTCTCCGCCGGCTGAAGCCGTATTGGTGTATGATTCAACGGCCTGAACACGTGCAGTTCCCAGTCCGAGTCAAAGGTTGCCAGGGCGGGGAAGTGCAGCGCGCGTTGGTATAGCGTCGATGCACCGCTGAGGATGGGTTCGAGAGAAAAATAAAGGGCGCTTGCGCAGACGATGGACAGCACCGCGGATCCGGCAGCGCCAGCGTATGCTCGAACGTTGCGGTCAAGCAGCAGAGCCGGTGTCAGGAAACCCGCAATGCCGATCAGGTCGGCGACGAGGTCTTCGAGCGATGCATCACGCTCGCCAAAGTACTGGGCCAGCTCCGACAGAAAGGCGAGGCCTGACGCAAACACCAGTGCGGCCAGCATCGCCGTGCGAAATCCGAAAGATAAACGCAATAACAAGTAGGTTAGAAGTGCGACAATTCCAAATCCGGGTGCGTGCAGACCGTTGTGGATGATCTGCGCCGCATGACTTTGGGCCGGAATGTTGACCACATGGGCAGCTATAACCGCGGCGGATGCCAGCCCGAGGAGTCCGAGTATCGTGATTGCCGAGCGGGAAGCGTTCATGGTTTCCGGTTGGTTCGACTGATGACGCAGGAGCATTGTAGGAAATGATACAGGCCGAAGAATGGACGGCTGGCGCAGGATTGCATGAGAAACCTGTCACACAAGACGGCACGACGTGATACTACAATTGCGATGTTACGAGCTAGGTGTGATTGTGCGCCGCGCTGGCTGTTGTGTAATCGCTAGCGTACGCCTGAAGAACTAGCTCACTCGCCAGCAACGACCATACTTCGCATGCCATCCCGGACACTCAAGCGTTTGCCGAGACCGCCATTGCTCGTCCTGGGCCTGTCGGAGCTGCTCATACTGATGGGATCGGTGGTTGCCGCTCACTACATCGTGTACGGGCACTTCGCCGGTCCGGAGGGCGAAGCGCTGGATTCCCTGGCGACGCGCTCGACGGTATTTGCGGGCACCCAGCTGGCGGCGCTGGTTTCCATGGGCCTCTACCATTTCCAGCAACGCGTCACGTTTGGTGAAGTTTTTGTTCGCGTTGTCGTGGGTTTGGCGCTGGGCTTTCTTGCGCTGGCGGCAATCTATTTCATGCTGCCCGGCTTGCTCGTCGGTCGGCGCGTCAGCGCCTTTGCGGCAATGATTGCCGTCGCGCTGATCCTGCCGACCCGTGCCTTTTTCATCAAGCGCGTCGACGAGAACGTCTTCAAGCGTCGAACCCTTGTATTCGGTGCCGGTCAACGTGCGAAGGTGTTGACGAACCTGCGCCGCAAGGCCGATCGTCGCGGGTTTAAGATCGTCAGCATGGTTCCTGCACCGGGCGACGTGCTGGACGAGAGTTCCGAGTCGGTCGCTACGGACATGCAATCGATCGCGCAGCTAGTCGATGAGCTGCAGGTCGACGAAGTCGTGATTGCGATGGACGATCGCAGGGGAAACCTGCCCATTCGCGAGTTGTTGACCCTCAAGTTGCAGGGCGTCGAGATTATCGACATCGTGGAGTTCCTCGAACGGGAAAGCGGGAAGATCCGCGTTGACCTGTTGAAC
>CAJXJW010000008.1 GCA_913055625.1 uncultured Pseudomonadota bacterium
TTGTGCGCACCCAGCGTGACGTACTTGACGTTGTAGGTGCCCGGCGTCAGTACGAACTTGCGGGGGTTGCTGCTGGCACTGGTGTAGGTGCGTGCGCCTGCGATGCCCTTGCCGCTGGCCTTGTCGTGGAAGTTCACTGTCGCATCGACCAGTTCGTCGCCCATGCTGACGCCGACCATCGCGATGCCAGTTTCGAACGGGTGGTTCACCTCGGTGATGTCCGCCGCCGTGACCGCGATGCCGTCGACTTCGAAGACCGTGGTCAGGCCCTGCACCGCGAGTGCCTGCACGGTGGCTGCGTACTCGCCGGGTGGCACCTGCATGTCGGTCGGGCGTCCGTAGGTGCGGGCCTGGGCGACGATCTCGTCGCCGTCGCGCAGCTTGACGATGGAATCCCAGCCTTCGCCGTTGTTCAGCACGTTGAAGCGCACGGTGCCGGCATCGAAGCTGACGACGTGCTTGCTCACCGCGTCATCGCGAACCTCGATGCCGCGCAACCAGATCGGCTTCAGGTCGGTGTTCTCCAGTGCGCTCACCTTGAGGTCATAGGTGCCGGGTGGCAGGTAGAACTGCGCGCCCTTGTGGTAGCTGCGGGCCGCCTGGACGGCCTCGTTGTTGCCCGGCGGGTACGCCTGGATGTAGGTATCGAGGGGCGCACCGTTCAAGGTCGCACTCAGGCTGACGTTGACCGCGAGGTCGACCGTTTGCGCAGTGGCCTCGGTCAGGCCGGCCGCGAGTTCCTCCGCACTGTCGGCATCGAAGTACCGGCCGCCGCCGGCTTCCGCGGCACAGACCAGCGCGTCCGTCTCGCCGGGCTTAAGGCCGAAACCGACAATGTGCATGACGAAGTCGATGCCGCTCTCGCGGGCGTTCTGCACCACCTCGCAGAGGTTGCCGCCGCAGGATTCCACGCCGTCCGTCAGCAGGATGACCGTGGCTTTCTGCTGGTCCTCCTGGAGCTGCTCGATGACCCGGGTGGCGGACCAGGCGAGGGGTGTCTTGCCCAGCGGACGAATGGACGCGAGGGCCGGCGAGACGGCGCTCTTGTCGCTGTTGACGAGCAGCGTCTCGACGTCGTCGCAGTCGCCTTCCGTGCGGTGGCCGTAGGCGACGAGCCCGACCTTTTGCGACGCCGGCAGGTTGTCCACCGTCGTCGCCATCACGTCACGGGCGATCTCCACCTTGGCGGTGCCGTCGATCTGGCCCCACATCGAACCGCTGGAGTCGTAGATGAAGACGATGGGGGAGGGGTCTGATTCTTCGTTCGTCTGAGCGAACGCATTGCAGCCCAACATGGGGAGCGCGGCACACAGCGCCATGACAGTAAGTCGCTTCATGCGGGCAATAATAACGCGGAAAAGGTGTCAGGTTTATTTTTCCAGGCGCGGCCTTCCCTGGCGGCGGCTGAACAGTCGGCGTCCGGTGCGGTGTTCCAGTTCGCGCCGAAAATGGTCGGTGCCGGTCACCTGGTTTCGTTGCAGTGCGCCGCGGATGAGCTGAATCTCGTCGGCGTCGGTAGCTCCTGATACGAACGCACGATAGGCGCGGGCTCTTTCGTGGCCGGAGTGTCCGAGTGACTGGTAGGTTGGCGATTTGTCCAGCCAGTCGTCGCCGGCGGGGTCCGCGTGGCTGCGGTAACTCGACCACGGGTACTCGATGGGATCCGCCACAATGGCGGCCCGCACCGGGTTCAGGTCGACATAGCGATAGCAGGCGAGCAGGTAGGCGTCCGAGTCGATGAGGCTGGCCTTGAAGCGTCCCTCCCACAGCGTTCCCGAGCGGCTCGCCAGTTTGTTGATGCGCCGGGTTTGTCGTGCGGCCACGACACGCATCAGCCTGGAGATGTTCTCTACGCGATCGCCCGGCACCATGATCAAGTGAACGTGATTGGTCATCAGGCAGTAGCCGAAGACCTCGATGTTCAGCTCGCTCTTCAGTTCGACGAGGTTGTCGAGATAGTACCGGTAGTCGGCCGGCTCAACGAAAACCGGCTTCCTGTCGTGGCCCCGATGGACGATGTGCAGCGGGATGTCCGGTAGAAAGAGGCGCGGGTAGCGGGGCATGGCGGACGGGCGGTGGTCGCAAACTTGGACACAGCGTAGGCCCACGCTCCCCGGCGACACACTGCCGAAACCGCCCGAGGTGGGGAAAAATAAACCTGACACCTTTTTTGACACCTTTTTTGATACTACGGGTTCCCCACGATAGCCGACCCCCGCCGGATCCGGCAGCATGGGTGTTCTGATCACGGGATTCTCGGAGTTGGGGCGGTGCGAAAATCAAAAGCCGTCGTGCGGAACGCGTTGCTGCTGGCCGCGTGCATCATCGTGTTCCTGGTCTGCGCCACGATCATTGCCATCAATCTGGGCTAGTGCCATGAAGCGATTGTGTTTTCTTTCGCCTGACATTCAACGTGCGCAAGCGGTCGTGCGTGACCTCAAGAATGACGGATTCGCCGAAAAGCACATTTATGCAATTGCGCGATCGGACGTTCCGTTGGCGACGCTCCCGGACAGTGGCCCGGACGACGACGACTTTCTTCCAGCATTCGAGCGTGGCGTTGCATTGGGCGGTGCCACGGGGCTCTTGGGTGGCCTGCTGGCTGTCGCGTTTCCACCCGCCGGTTTTGTCGTCGGTGGCGCGGGTGTGCTGTTGATCGGCCTCATGGGTGCCAGTCTGGGTGGCCTCCTGACGGGGATGGCCGGAGCCGCTTTCCCTAGCTCGCGGCTCGAGGCGTTCAGGAAAGACATCGAGGCGGGGAAGATTCTTATCATGGTCGACGTGCCCGTCGAGCGCATTGCCCATGTCAATCGACTCATCCGGCAACATGACCCGGATGTCGAGATCGAGGGGATCGAACCCCCGGCGCCACTGATCCCGAAATAAGCGTCGCCGGCTCTCGTCTACGGTTTCTCGCTGGCCAACCAACGCTTCCCTGTCACACCAACGTCCGCTCGTAGATCAAAATCACGCCGCCGGATGCCAACGACCGACTCTCCCTGAGCGAAAAGTGCGTGCGCCCCGCTTCTGGCTTGAACAAGGGCGTGCCTTCCCCCCACACCACCGGGGCAAGGCAGATCCGGTATTCGTCCACCAGGCCCTCTGCCATCAACGTCGAGAGCAGGTCGGCGCTGCCGAACACGAACACGTCCTTGCCGGGCTCTTCTTTCAACGCGCGCACAGTGTTCGCGGCGTCACCTTTCAGCAGTCGCGAGTTGTTCCAATCCGCGTTCGATAGCGTTCGCGTGGCGACCGCCTTCTCGATGCCGTTCATCATGTCGGCGATCGGGCCCTGTTCCTGCGTCCAGTAGTCGCGCATGCCCTCGTAGGTGCGCCGGCCGAACAGCAGCGTGCCGATTTCCCTGCCTTGCTCCAGCGAGAAGGCCGCCAGCTCGTCGCCCCAGACGGTACCGTGCATGTCGAGTTGCCACGGTTCGGCACCTTCGAAAACCCCGTCCAGTGTCATCACGTTCCACGCCACCAGCTTTCTCACGTCTTGTACCCTCTCGGACTATCCAGTTGCGACCTGCAACCGGTTGCAATGATGCCTAACCGTCTGCATATTGCAACCAGTTTTATCGGATGCCCCAATGCCCCTCGAAGAACGCTCCGGCTGCCCCATCAACCTGTCGATGGAAACCTTCGGCGACCGCTGGAGCCTGGTGGTTCTGCGGGACATCATGTTCGGCAACCGCCGGCATTTCCGCGAATTGCTGACGCAGTCCGAGGAGGGCATCGCTTCCAACATCCTGGCCGCGCGTCTCAAGCGGCTGCTCGACCTGCGGCTCGTGTCGAAACGCGCCGACCCCGGCCACAAGCAGAAGGCGATATACTCGCTGACGGAAAAATCCATTCAACTCGTCCCGGTGTTCGCCATGCTCGGCGCCTGGGGCCGAAAGCACCTGCCGGTATCGCGGGAACTGTCCGTCCGCGCCCAATTGCTGGAGGAGGGCGGGCCGGCCCTGTGGGAGGCGTTCATGGACGAGCTTCGTGGCATTCATCTGGGGGCAACGCGAGCCGCGGATGCTCGGTCGGTACTCGCCGAGTTGCAGGCCGCGTACGAGCGTGAATTGGCAGCCGCAGGCTGCCGAAAATAAACCTGACACTTTTTTTAAAATAAACCTGACACCTTTTTTTGACACCTTTTTTTTGGAGAACGAGGGAAAGCCTTGAAAATTGCATTGATTATTGAGAACAGCCAGGCCGCCAAGAGCAGCATCGTGCACACTGCGTTGAAGAACGTCGCCGAGCCGCTCGGGCACGAGGTGCATCACTACGGCATGTACAGCGCGGACGACGAGGCGAGCCTGACCTACGTCATGAACGGCCTGCTGGCCGGTACCTTGCTGAACTCCGGCGCCGCCGACTTCGTCATCACCGGCTGCGGCACCGGCATGGGCTCGATGCTCGCCTGCAACTCCATGCCGGGCGTGTTCTGCGGCCTGGTCATCGACCCGACGGACGCGTTCCTGTTCGGCCAGATCAACGACGGCAACGCCATGTCGATGCCGTACGCCAAGGGCTTCGGCTGGGCCGCCGAACTCAACCTCGAGGACTGCTACCGCAAGCTGTTCGAACACGAGCGGGGCGTGGGTTACCCGAAGGAACGCGCCGCCATCATGGCGAAGAACCGCGGGATCCTGAAGGACCTCAAGTCCGCGTCCTGCCACGACATGCTGACGGTGCTGAAGACCGTGGACCAGGACCTGCTGAAGCAGACCATCGCCGGCGAGAAGTTCTCCGAGCTGTTCTTCGCCAACGCGAAGGACCAGGCCATCGCGGATTACCTGAAGTCGGTACTGGCGTCCTAGGCGCCCGCCTTTTCGTCTGCATCACTGCGGCGTGCGCGGGCAGGGTGCTGCCCGGCACGCCGCAGTGTCGTTACGGACCGGTGCCGCAATCGGCCCGTCAGCCGCCGATACGCACCACGAGTCGCTGGTAACTCTTGAGCGCCGGCACGCCGTCGTCCGTCACTTCCAGGATGATGTGCACGTCGCGCCCCGGCTCGTTCGGCGCGACGAAGTGGGCAGACCGGGAGCCGGTTTCCAGGATGTCCACCTGCGCCTCGGCGCTGTCGGCCTCGTGGTACTGCCACCAGCGAACGCGAATCTCGTCGCCGTCCGGGTCGTCGCTCGACGACGCGTCCAGCATCACCATTGAACCGGGTGCCACCGTTCTTGAAAGCGGGCCGGCGGCACGCGCGTTCGGCGGGTGGTTCGCGTCTTCGAAACTCTCCGCCACGCACCAGTCCATGCGGGCCATGAAATCGTTGTTCACGGCGTCGATCCAGCGGCCGAGCTGGCTCTTGGGGCCCAACGCGTCGTCGGCATCGATGTACACGTTCTCGAAGCCCTCCACCTTCCTGTACCGGCCACCCCAGCCGCCGTAGCCCGGGTGCTCGTGGTTGCGCAGGCCGTTGTCGACCACGTAGAAGAATGCCGGTGAGTCGCCTTCGCTGATGTAGGTCTGCGGGTAGACCGCGCCCAGCGGCCCGTGGCCGGTCTTCACGTGTTCGGTGATGAAGTCTTCGGTGTCCGGCTGGCTGCGGTAGTTCCAGGTGCCGGCGAAGTGGCCGTTGTACAGGAGTGTCACGGCGGGATGGTACGTCTCGATGTAGTTGCCCGCGTCGTCCTGGTACCAGATGTTGTACATCACCACCTTGGACACGGCGCGCTCGTAGTCGTCCGGGTACTCCGTCTTCAGTTTGTGAAAAGCGCGCGATGCCGTGTTGCCGCCGCCCCAGGCCTGGATGTGCACCGGCGCCGGGTTGTCTTCCAGCAGGATGCGCACGATGGCATCGGAGCCCGGCGTGTCCGGCCAGCCGGACGGATCGAACTCCACCTCGCCACCCGGCACCTGGTCCCAACGCTCGAGGTCCCGCAGGTGGTCGTAGTCCTCGTCGCCCACGTAGCTCATGGCCCGCAGCGCCTCGGGCGTGGGGTAGCCCTCCTTGTGTTTCACGAGGTTCGGGTACACCTCGGCATACGCCGCAAGCTGGTCCTCGTACCACGACTCGTCACTGTGTCCGTGTTTCTGGAAGATCGAGTTGGTCTCGATGATGGCGAGCAGTTCCACGTCGGCCGAGTACAGCAGGAAGCGAATCATCGAGCTGTGGTCGTCGATCTCGCCGTCGGTCATGACAATGACGCGGGGGCGGCCTGACGGCAGGTGTGTGTCAGCCGCGGCGTGGGTCGCCGGCGTTTCCGCGGTAACGTCCGCCGGGCGATCGTCGCCGCAGGCGGCGAGGGTGATGGCAAGGAGAAGCGTCGGCAAGACGCTTGCGGGCACGGTGGAAGGTTTCGGGTGCATCGGTTCAGGGGGCTCCGTCGTGAACGCGCCCATCCTAGCAAACCCTTTTCCCTCCGCCGCGTCGGTACCTTAACCGAACATTAAATGATGCCCGGCATCGGAGAAAAATAAACCTGACACCTTTTAGGGAGAAAAATAAACCTGACACCTTTTAAACACCGGACGCCGTGCGGTGCCTGTTCGCAGAAGCACCGGCACGACCGCGCCGCACGCATCGCGCCCTGCCCGGACGAGCAGGCGGCGCGTGGCGGTCGTGCCGAGCCCCCCTTCGAGAAGGAGCTAGTCCTCCTCAAACCATTTGTAGACTATGCCCGCGATCGCGGCACCGACGATCGGTGCAATCCAGAACACGTAAAGCTGTTGCAGGGCGATGCCGCCTTCCAGCAGGGCAGGGCCCGTGCTCCTGGCCGGGTTGACCGACGTGTTCGTCACCGGGATGCTGATCAGGTGAATCAGCGTCAGGCACAGGCCGATGGCGATCGGCGCGAAGCCGGCCGGCGCACGCTTGTCGGTCGCGCCCAGGATGACCAGCAGGAACATCAGCGTCATCACGATTTCGGTCGTCCACCCGGCCGCGCTGCTGAACCCGCCGGGCGAGTGCGCGCCGACGCCGTTCGAGGCCAGGTTGTCACAGCTGCCGGCGACGAAGCCGATCAACGCCGCAGCCAGAATGGCACCGAGCACCTGCGCGACGACGTAGGCCGGGACGTCCCTGGCCTGGAAACGCCCGGCCACGGTCAGGCCCACGGTGACGGCCGGGTTGAGATGGCAGCCGGAGATGTGGCCGATGGCGAAGGCCATCGTCAGCACCGTCAGGCCGAAGGCGAAAGAAATGCCCAGGGTGCCGATGCCGGATCCGGCCAGCACGGCCGCGCCGCAACCGCCCAAGACCAGCCAGAATGTGCCGATGAACTCGGCGGCAGCTCGCTTCGTTACACTCATGAATTTCTCCCCGATTGTTGGTTGTTATTGTTGCTCGCTCCTGAGCGAGCGCGGCTCCTGGGAACCCTTGCCGCGCCGGCAACATAATAACCCGGCGGCGCGTCCCGACCGTTCTCGAGCCGTTGTCGATCGCCTCGACAGCCTCGGAATCCGATGTTTTTCCGCAACAAATCGCCACTGAATGGCGATGCCGTGTGCCGTTTCCCGGTGTCCGGTGCGACATAAGCGGCACCGGCCAAAGAATTGTGACGCACATCACGAGCGCGGCCGTGAAGCCCGCTAGCATCGGTGACGATTGGGCATGCTTCTGGAGAACCTCATGCTGCGTTCGATCACTGCACTTTCCGTATTGGCGTTGTCGGCAACCGCGGTTGCGGACGACTTCGACTACACCTACTTCAATCTCAACTACGGCCAGGTCGAGTTCGACGACGTGGACGTCGACGGTGACGGCTTCGGCGTCTCCGGCGCGTTCGCGGTGAACCCGAACTGGCACCTGTTCGGCGACTACACGTCGGCGGGCCTCGACTTTGGCGTCGACGCCACCGAGTTCGGCGTCGGCCTGGGCTACAACACCAGCTTGACGAATGCGGTCGACATCATCGGTCGCGTCTCCTACGAATACATCGAGTTCGAGGGCGGCGGCGGCAGTGCCGACGAGACCGGCTACGGCCTCGGCGTCGGGCTGCGCATGCACGCCAGCCCGAAGCTCGAGATCAACGGTGGCCTCGACTACATGGACCTCGGCGACGGCGACGAGACATTGCTCTCGGTCGGCGGCCTGTACACGCTGACTCCCTCGTTCGCACTGGGCTTCGGTGGAAGCTGGAGCGACGATCGCAGCACGTACACAGCCACCGGGCGGTTCTATTTCGGCAACTGATTTCTCTCGCCCTGTTGTGACCTGGACCCCGCCTCGCGCGGGGTCTTTTTTTGCGCCCGCGAGAATTGGTCACGTGCAACCGGCAGGCCGTATAATGCGCGACTGCCGGCGCGGCGCCAGCGCCGGTACCCGACGAGGCAAGTACCGGCCATGAGCGATCCTATCGAAGGCACCGAGCCCGACGAACGGGCGTCCGCTGAGCCGGCACCCGAGCCGGCCGTCGCGGCCGACGCCGGGCCCCGGCCGTCCGCCACCGCGGAGCACGCGGCATCCGGGAAGCTGACGTTCCGCCGCCGCGTCATCGGCTGGGGTGCGGTCACGGCCGTGGCCAGCGCGCTGCTGGCCGGGCTCGCCAACATCGGCGAGATCATCCAGTGGGTGCAGCCGGACGACACGCGCCAGCTCGTCGAACAGACGCGCAGTACCCTCGAGGACACGGACGCCAAGGTGAATGAACTGGTCACGCTGTTGCGCAACCAGGCGGCCGCCTCGGGCGTGAGTCTCGATATCGAGTCCGAGGCAGCGATCCGCAATGCGGTGCAGGCCATCGTCATCTCCGGCAACAAGCAGAAGCAGGCGGCGATGGACCTGTTGGCCACGGGCGACGTGGCCGGCGCAGCCGAGCGCTTGCAGCAGCTCGCCGAGAGCCAGTCGTCGGCCGCTACCGCCACGAATACCACGGCAGCGGACAGCTGGCGCGAGGCGGGCGCGCTGTACAAGACCTACAGCGTCAGCAAGGCGGTGCAAGCGTTCGAGCAGGCGGCTCGCCACGCGCCCGACGATGCGGAAACCGTGACGTTGCTGGGTGATGCGCTCGAACGTGCCGGCCGCTTCGACAATGCGGAAGCGGCTTTCAATCGCGCGCTGACGATGAACGCGGATGCAACCTCCAGGGCGTCGGCACTGCTCGGACTGGGGCGCATTGAGAAGCAGCGCGGTAACTACGCCAGGTCCGGCGAGTATGTCGGCGAGGCGCTCGCGATTGCCGAAGAGCACCGGCTGCACAAGGAGCGTATCTACGCGCTGCGAGCGCGCGGCATTCTCGAGCGCGCCACCGGCGATATCGACAACGCGGTGGCAACGCTCAACCAGGCCCGCGAGCTGTCCATCGAGTTCGGCGACCAGCGTGTCCGCGCGAATGTGCTCACCGCGCTCGGCACCATTGCGGCCAGCAAGGAACAGTACGACGCCGCCGAGCTGTCGCTGTACAAGGCGATCGCCATCTACAAGGAGCAGAACGACCTTGCCGGGCAGGTCACCGTCATCGGCAACCTCGGCGCCGTCGCCCTCAAGCGTGGCGACCTCGACGAGGCGGAGAAGCTGCTGCTCGAGTCGGTAGCGCTCAGCGAACAGCTCGACTGGCAGACGTCGATCGCCTACGACCTCATCAACCTGGCCGTCATTTCCAGCGAGCAGCGCGATTTCGCGCAGGCTGACGAGCGGCTCGCCCGGGCACAGTCGATCGCCGAGGACACCGGTCTCCGCGAGGTCGTGCCGGTCATCATCTTCAACCGCGGCGAAACCGCGGAAGCGGCGGGAGACCTCGAAGCGGCGTGCCGTTACTGGGTGGAGGGCGTCGGCATGCTGGTGGAAATGGGCAGCGAGCACGTCACCGAGGCGCGCACGAAGCTCGTGAACTGCGCCTCCGAGGTCGCCACCGACTGACACGGGAACTTGCAGGATGCGCCGGGCGTCAACACAAACTGGACCAGTGCGTTGGGGTGTCGTGAGCGCGCGCATCGTTCGGAGTCGACCATGAACAAGATCCTGCTCGCCATCACCGCCAGCCTGGCCGCGGGCCTCGCGGCGGGGGCGTGGCTGCTCGGTCCGCGAAACGATGATCCATCGCCGCCCGCCGCCGCGCCCGTGTCCTTCGATTCTTCGGCGGCCGTCGAGGACCGCATTGCGGCGCTCGAGGTCGCGGTCAGCGAGGAGCGCGAAGCGCGCCGCGTACTCGAGGACGAGCTCGTGGCGCTTTACGGTGAGCTGGATACCCTGCGGGCTTCGGCGGAGCGCCTGCCGATGGCGCCGGACGAGACGACGGAGGGCGCGGTCGTCGTGTCGACGTCACCCGGCGGCAGCGTTCACTTCGGCCGCGTCCGTGACCGCGACAACGAAGGCCGCCGCCAGGCGATGATCGACGCGGGCTTCAGCCCGCAGCGCGCGGACTACATCCTGGAGCGCGAGTCGGTGCTGGAGTTCCAGCAGATGCAGGCACGCTACCAGGCGCGGACTGCCGAGAACCCGCGCGAAGCAATGGGCAACCTGGTGGATGCGGGGACCGCGCTGCGTGACGAGCTCGGCGAGGCCGACTACGAGAAATACCTGGCGGCCAGCGGCCGGTCGACGTCGGTCGGCGTCCGTAACGTGATGGCGTCTTCGCCGGCCGCGACGGCCGGCTTGCAGCCGGGCGACGAGATTGTCCGCTACGACGGGGAGCGCGTGTACAACCAGCGCGACCTGATGATGCGGACCTGGGCCGGCGACGGTACCGGCAGCGTCGTCGTCGAGGTGCTGCGCGATGGCACGCCGATGCAGGTCACGTTGCCGCGTGGCCCGATCGGCATCGAGATCGGGCGGGGCCGCTAGCGAATCTGGCGCGAATTGCGGTGCAGGGCAGGCGGTACCGGCGTACAGTAGCCGCGAAGCCCGCTGCCCCAAGGTGATTTCATGGAATACCCGGCTATCGTCACCGCGCTCGTCCTCTTGCAGTACTTCTGGTTCTCGTTCGCCGTCGGCATCTACCGCGGGCGCCATGGCGTGAAGGCGCCGGCGATTTCCGGCCACCCGGAATTCGAGCGCGCGTTCCGCATCCAGCAGAACACGCTGGAGCAGCTCGTCGTCTTCCTGCCGGGCCTGTGGCTGTTCGCGTGGTTCGTGAATCCGGCCTGGGCCGCGGGCATCGGCGTCGTCTTCATGATCGGCCGCTTCATTTACCGTGCGGCGTACATGAAGGATCCGTCCACGCGCAGTCTCGGCTTCACGATCGGCGCCGTGGCGGCGATCACGCTCGTCGTCGGCGGCGCGGTCGGCGCGGTGCTGCGGCTGGTCTAGCTAGCGGTTCTCGGCGACGAACTCGCCGAGCATCCGGAACTCGTCCGCGCGCCGGCTGCCCTTGCGCCAGGCGAGGCCAACCGTGCGGTAGCTGTCCTCGCCGAGCGGCGCGAGTTCCACGCGCGTGTTGCGCAGGATCGCCGTGCCGCGCGCCATCTCGGGCAGGAACGTAATGCCGAGGTCCGCGTCCACCATCTCCACGAGCGTGAGCAGGCTGCTCGCCGCGAACGGGGCGACTTTCTGGGTGTTGCGGATCCTGCAGGCGGCGAGGGCGTGGTCGCGTAGGCAGTGGCCGTCCTCCAGCAGCAGGATGCTGTCGGCATTCAGGCGGTTGATGCGGTAGTTGTCCGGGTCGACGCGCTCCGTGCCCTTGCGGTAGGCGAGGCAGAATGCGTCGCGGAACAGCTCTTCCGTCTCCACGCCGCGCATGTCCCACGGCAGCGCCAGCAGGATCACGTCCAGCTCGCCGTCCATGAGCTGCTGGTAGATCTTCCCGGACTGGCCCTCCGTCAGGTACAGCTTCAGCGACGGGTGCTTGCGCCGTAGTTTCGGCAACACCTGCGGCAGGATGAACGGCGCGATCGTCGGGATGATGCCGAGCCGGAGCTCGCTGGCCAGCGGCTCGCCCACGCCGTGCGCCATCTCCACGAGGCTCTCGATGTCCCGCAGGCACAGGCGCGCCTGGACGGCGATGCGCTGCCCGATCGACGTGATCGTGACCTGCCGGTTCGTCCGGTCGACGAGCTGGGCGCCCAGCGTCTCCTCCAGCTCCGCGATCGCGCTGGAGAGCGCTGACTGCGACACGAAGGAGGATTCGGCCGCCCGGCCGAAGTGCCCGGTCTCGGTAAGAGCCAGGAAATACTGCAGTTGTTTGACCGTCGGCATGCGCATATCAATAAAACCGATTGCTGTAACAGAAATAAACCATTTCATTAATTATGCAGGCTTTGGCAAAGTAGCGTCAACACTCACCAACGGGAGCTTAGACATGCAAGTCAACATCGGGATCGACAGCAAAGACCGCGAAGCCATCGCGTCCGGGCTGGCCCGGTTGCTGGCCGACAGCTACACGCTGTATCTCAAGACGCACAACTACCACTGGAACGTGGAAGGCCCCATGTTCAACACGCTGCATAACCTGTTCGAGGAGCAGTACACGGAACTGGCCACGGCGGTCGACGAGATTGCAGAACGAATTCGCGCGCTGGGCGTCAAGGCGCCGGGCTCGTACTCGGAGTTCGCGAAGCTCGCGAGCGTCGAGGAGGCCAAGGGCGGCGAGTCCGCCGAAGACATGCTCCGCGAGCTCGTGCTCGGCCAGGAGGCCATCGTACGCACCGCCCGGGAAGCGTTCCCGGTCGCGGAGAAGAGCAACGACGAGCCGACGGCGGACCTGCTCACGCAGCGCATGCAGACGCACGAGAAGAACGCCTGGATGCTGCGCAGCATGCTGGCCTGACCGACACCGTTACCGAATCCATCCAATACCAAGCCATTTTGGGAGACATCATGTTGAAGAATATCGAAGGCAAGCGCGTCCCTGACGTCGTGTTCCGCACCCGCCAGGACCACGAGTGGGTCAAGCTCACGTCGGACGACGTGTTCAAGGGCAAGACCGTCGTGCTGTTCTCGCTGCCGGGTGCATTCACGCCGACCTGTTCCTCGTCACACGTGCCGCGCTACAACCAGCTCGTGCCGGCGTTCAAGGCGCAGGGCGTGGACGACGTGATCTGCGTGTCCGTCAACGACGCGTTCGTCATGAACGAGTGGAAGTTGCAACAGAAGGCGGATCGCGTCACGTTCCTGCCGGACGGCAACGGTGACTTCTCGGACGGCATGGGCCTGCTGGTCGATAAGGCCGACCTGGGCTTCGGCAAGCGCTCCTGGCGCTACTCGATGCTCGTGAAGGACGGCGTGATCGAGAAGATGTTCATCGAGCCGGACGAGCCGGGCGACCCGTTCCACGTCTCCGACGCGGACACGATGCTCGAGTACCTCGCGCCGAACGCTGAGAAGCCGGCGGATGTCACGGTGTTCACGCGCTCGGGCTGCCCGTTCTGCGCGAAGGCCAAGGGCCTGCTGCGCGATGCCGGCTACGAGTTCGAAGAGCTGCTGCTGAACCGCGACTACACCGACCGTACGCTGCGTGCCGTCACCACGCGCACCTCGTTCCCGCAGGTGTACATCAACGGCGAGCACATTGGCGGTTCCGACGAGCTGGAAGCCTGGCTCGCGAACGGCAAGAAGCAAAAGAGCGCCGCATAAGCCCCCCCTGTTGCGACGCTTGACGGGCCGGCCCTTCGGGGCCGGCTTTTTTTTGCCCGGCGCCCGTGATTGATGCCCGCGCCCGATCTCCCTATGCTGTGGGGTCCGGCCCGGCAGGGGCCGACCGCATCCACAGAATCGTATTCACCAGGAACCGGACATGCAGATCAAAGACCAGGGATTGTTGCAGGCACAGGCGTACATTGATGGCCACTGGGCCGACGCCGACAGCGGCGAGACCTTCGACGTCACGAACCCGGCCACGGGCGAGGTCCTCGCGAGCGTCGCGAAGTGCGGCACGGCGGAGACGCGGCGCGCGATCGAGGCGGCAGACAGTGCCCTGCCGGCGTGGCGCGAGCTCTCCGCGAAGCAGCGCGCCGGCCTGCTGCGCGAATGGTTCAACCTGATGATGGCGGCACAGGAAGACCTGGCGCAGCTCATGACGGCGGAGCAGGGCAAGCCGCTCGCCGAGTCGCGCGGCGAAATCGCCTACGGCGCGAGCTACATCGAGTGGTTCGCCGAGGAAGGCAAGCGCGTGTACGGCGACACGATTACGCCGCCGGGCAAGGACAAGCGCATTGTCGTGATCAAGCAGCCGGTCGGCGTCGTCGCCTGCATCACGCCGTGGAACTTCCCGAATGCGATGCTCGCGCGCAAGATCGCGCCGGCGCTGGCGGCCGGCTGCACGGTCGTCTGCAAGCCTGCGAACGAGACGCCGCTGTCGGCGCTCGCGATGGTCGAGCTTGCCGAGCGCGCGGGCATTCCGCGCGGCGTCATCAACATCGTGGCCGGCATCACGAAGGAGATCGGTGCGGAACTGACGTCGAACCCGACGGTGCGCAAGCTCACGTTCACCGGCTCCACGGCCGTCGGCAAGCTGCTCATCGAGCAATGCGCGGCCACGGTCAAGCGCACGTCGATGGAGCTGGGCGGAAACGCGCCGTTCATCGTGTTCGACGACGCGGACCTCGACGCGGCCGTGAAGGGCGCCATCATCTGCAAGTTCCGCAACGCCGGGCAGACCTGCGTGTGCGCGAACCGCATCCTGGTGCAGGACGGCGTCTATGATGAATTCTGCAAGCGCTTCGCGGAGGCCACGGCCACGCTGAAGATGGGCAACGGCGCCGACGACGGCGTCACCGTCGGCCCGCTGATCACGGAGAAGGCCGCAAACGACGTGCTCGGGTTCATCGAGGACGCCGTTTCGAACGGCGCCAGCGTCGTGGCCGGCGGCGGCCGGTCAGACCTGGGCGCCTGCTTCATCGAGCCCACGATCCTGACGAACGTCGACGACGGCATGCGCGTGTTCAGCGAGGAGATTTTCGGCCCGGTCGCACCGATCTTCCGCTTCAAGACGGAAGAAGAGGCGATCCGGATCGCGAACGACACCGAGTTCGGGCTGGCCTGCTATTTCTATTCGCGCGACATCGGCCGCATCTGGCGCGTCGGCGAGGCGCTCGAGTACGGCATCGTCGGCATCAACGAGGGCATCATCTCGAACGAGATGGCACCGTTCGGCGGCGTCAAGGAGTCCGGGCAGGGCCGCGAAGGCTCGAAGTACGGCCTCGACGACTACCTCGAGATCAAGTACCTCTGCATGGGCGGCATCGACGCGTAAGCGCACGACGCCGGGGGATCAACCCTCGGCGTCCAGCACCGGCTTGATGACGATGTCGATGCGGCGGTTGCGTTCGCGGCCGCTCGCCGTCTCGTTGCTCGCGACCGGGCGCGTTTCCCCGTAGCCGGTGGCGATCAGCCGGTAGCTCGGGATTCGCATTGCGTTGATCATGTATTGCTGGACGGACTCGGCGCGCTGCTGGGACAGGCGCTGGTTCGTTTCGTCACTGCCGTAGGAATCCGTGTGGCCCTCGATCGTGAGCTCGCTGCGCGGGAACACGTCGATGGCCTTCTCCACTTTCTCCAGCAGTGCGAAGTTCTCCGGGCGAATCTGTGCGGCACCGCTGTCGAAGTTCAGGCCCACGAGGCGCATGATGACGGAGTCGCCCTGGCGGAACACCAGCGCTTCGTCGCGCGTGAACATCTGCTCGACCAGCGCGAACTGTTCACGCACGCGGTTCTGCGCCTCGAGGCGCTGGACCAGCGCGGTGCGTTCCGCGGTGGCGCCGCCCAGGCGTTCGTCGAGTACGCGCAGTTCTTCTTCGAGGTCGGCGAGCCGCAGGTCGTCTTCCGCGGCCTCCTGCTTGAGGCCGTAGTTCTCGATGCGCATGTCCTCGATGTAGGTGACGAGCGTTTCGGTCAGTTCATCGGGCCCGGTGGCCATCTCCGGCGCAACGTCTGCGGCGCCGGCAACAGAACGCAGCGCCGCTTCCCATTGCAGCACGAGCTGCTCGGGCGTCAGGTCCTTGTCGCGTACCTGGCGCACGATCTCGGTGAGGTAGATCGAGTGGCGCGCCTCGTAGTTGGCCTGCATCGCGAGGCTGCGCGGCAGGTCGGTGTCGTAGCGGTTCTCGCTGAGCTCGCGCTCGGCGTCTGCCAGCAGCTTCTGCGCGCGGGCGAACGTGATCGGTGCGTAGCGGTCCGCCTTTACGCGGTCCGCGTCCTCGAGAAGCTGGCGCGTCTCCGTCAGGTACTCCGCCTTGATGGCGACGAGCTCCGCGTCGCGGTACAGCGACGTCGCCTCGATGTCCTTGCGTTTCGCGCCGGCGAGATCGCCGCGCTCCAGCAGGCGGATCGCGTCACCGAACTCGCGCTGTGCCTTGGCCCACAGGTCCGGCGACAGTGCCGGCGCGCGGGCATTGGCCGCGTCCTGCCGGCTCTTCATGACCTGCGCGAGCACGGTCTTCGCGAGCTCGGCGCTTTCCGTCGCGGTGCGGAAATAGTTCGTGGCCTGCGCGGCGTCGTTGCGCACGGACTCGATGTTCCGGCCACGCGCGAGGCCTTCCTCTGCGTCGTTGTACTCCTTCATTGCGCGACTGAAAGAGCGCGGGGCGAGCACCTCGGCGTTGGCGGCTTCCGCGGCGGCCTTCGCGGCGTCCGCGTCCTTGAAAAACGTTTCGCGCAGCGCGTCCTGGGCCGGCGCGGCCTGCGCCAGGGCCAGCAGCAACACGGCGGCCAATGTCCGGGCCAGGGCACCGGTAGTTGTCGTGCGGGCGACCATCATGAATCCTCGAGCTCCGTCTGTTCGCGAGCCACCGCGGGGCGGCAGCAAAGGGCGATTTTACATTGTCCCGCCGCATATATCCGGCTTCGCAGCGCTTCCCAGGCGGCGGCAGGGGTTCACCTTGTCCCGTATTCACGACGAATCCTGTGACGAAAATCACTGTTTCGCCAGCCGGTTGACGTAATGCGGCGTTTTGTGCGCGATCTCACAGCCGGCCCCCCCGGCCGGGCGTAGTCTGGCCCCATGTCTGCCAAGTACTACACGCAGTTCATTCTGACCGGATCGGAATACCACGGTCGCAACGAATTCGCGGGCGTGGTCGAGCTGAACCAGCCGATGGACGAGGCGCGGGACAAGGCGGACATCGAGGCCATACTGGCAAAGAATTTCGACCTCGAGCGCGGCGACGTCAAACTCGTGAGCTGGTCGAGGCTGCACTAAGAGGTTGCACAAGGTTTGCTCTCGTAACGCACACCCCTGGCGTTATTGATTCCCCCTGACTCTCCCGGCTTCGGCCGGGATTTTTTTGCCCGTGGCCCGGTTACCCTTCCGGCGCCCCGTGTGCGAAAATGCGCGTCCGCCCGTACCCCGGCACCCCAGACGCATGAGCAGCAACGACCCCACATTCCGCGGCATTCCGATCGTCCGTAGCGGCAGCAAATACCGCAACGGCGCGGGTATCACGGCCATCAAGAACGGCGTGAAGCAGCGGGCCAGTGCGGAGCCGGTGCAGACCGGCCAGAAGCCGCCGTGGCTGCGGGCGAAAATGCCGTCCGGTCACGGCTACTCGAAGACGCGCAACATCGTGCACGAGCACCGGCTCAGCACGGTCTGCGAGGAGTCGATGTGCCCGAACATCGGCGAGTGCTGGAACGCCGGCACCGCCACGATCATGGTGCTCGGCTCCGTGTGCACGCGCGCGTGCCGCTTCTGCGCGGTCGACACCGGCAACCCGAAGGGCTGGCTGGACCCCGAGGAGCCGCTGAACACCGGCAAGGCCGTGCAGCTGATGGGCCTCAAGTACGTGGTCATCACGTCGGTGGACCGCGACGACCTGCCGGATGGGGGCGCCGCGCACTACGCGGCCTGCGTCCGCGAGATCAAGCGGCTGAACCCGGGCACCGCCGTGGAGGCGTTGACGCCCGACTTCAACGGGCGCCACGAACTGGTCGAGCAGGTCGTCGACTCCGGCCTGGACGTGTTCGCCCAGAACGTGGAGACCGTGCGCCGCCTGACGCACCCGGTGCGCGACCCGCGCGCCGGCTACGAGCAGACGATCAACGTGCTGCGGCACGCGAAGGCGCACCGTCCCGACGTGCTCACGAAGACCAGCCTCATGCTGGGCCTCGGCGAGCGTGACACCGAGATCCTGGAAACGATGGACGACCTGCGCGCGGCGGACGTGGACATTCTCACGCTCGGCCAGTACCTGCGGCCGACGCCGAACCACCTCGTCGTGGATCGCTACGTGACGCCCGGCGAGTTCGAGGCGTACCGCGCCGAAGGCCTCGAACGCGGCTTCGTCGAGGTCGTCGCCGGCCCGATGGTGCGGTCGAGTTACCGCGCGGAGCAGGTCCTGCAGAAGAACAACGTCGGCCTCGCCGTCTGATCGATCGGCGGCTGCGCGACTCATGACCGAATTCCTGCTCGACTACGGCGCATTCCTGCTGAAGGCGGTGACCATCGTCGTCGCGATCGTCGTCGTGATCGCCGTGGCCGCGGCGGCGGGGCGCAAGGGCTCGCAGGACGGCCTGGAGGTCGAGCACCTGAACCAGAAGTTTCGCGACCTCGCGGGCTCGCTGCGCCGGGCACTGCTGTCGAAGGCCGACCAGAAGAAGGACGCGAAGGATGAGAAGCGCCGCGCGAAGGCCGAAGGCAAGGCGGGCTCAGCGCGACACCGCGGCTTCGTCGTTCATTTCAAGGGCGACCTGAAGGCGAGCCACGTGCCGGCGCTGGCCGAGGAGGTCAGCGCTATCCTGGACGTGGCCACCCCGGACGACCGCGTCATCGTGTGCCTCGAGAACTACGGCGGCGTCGTGCACGAGCACGGCCTCGCGGCGTCGCAACTCGTGCGCATCCGCAACGCGGGCATCCCGCTCTACGTGTGCGTCGACAAGGTGGCGGCAAGCGGCGGGTACCTGATGGCCTGCGTCGCGACGAGGATCTACGCGGCACCCTTCGCGATCCTGGGCTCGATCGGCGTGCTGGCGCAGATACCGAATTTCAACCGCCTGCTCGACAGCCACGGTGTGGGCTTCGAGCAGATCACGGCGGGCAGGTACAAACGCACCGTGACGATGTTCGGCGAGAACACCGACGAGGATCGCGCGAAGTTGAAGGAAGAGCTCGAGGACGTGCACACCTTGTTCAAGAACATGGTGGCCGAGTACCGGCCCGCGCTCGACATCGAGTCCGTGGCGACCGGCGAGCACTGGTACGGCACCCGGGCGCTGGAGAAGCAGCTCGCCGACGAGCTGAAGACCAGCGACGAGCTCCTGCGCGAGCTGGCCGGCGACCTCGACCTCTACGAGGTTGCGTACAAGATCAAGCAGCCGCTGCAGAAGCGCCTGATGGCGAATATCGACAGCGCCCTGGAACGCCTGTCCGCCGGCCGCTGGCAGCGCGACCTCGAGTCCCGGCTGCCGCGATGAGCCGCCGCCCGGCGGGAACCCGCGCCGGGCCGCACTGTCCAAAGCCTGTAAACCGCCCGCACGTGCCCGCGTTATAATTCCCGGGCGCCCGGCCGCCCGAGGATGACACCATGACCCGACCCCAAGCCGTTCTGCTGACCGTCGTTGCGATCCTGCTCATCGCGGCCTGTACGACGTCGCCGACCGGCCGCAGCCAGATGATTCTGCGTTCGGACGACGAGCTGGCGGCCGAGGCCGCGCAGCAGTTCGCCGAGATGCGCGCCTCCATCCCGCTGGAGACCGACCGGGAGACGATCGACTACATCCATTGCGTTGCGACGGCCATCGTCGAGGTGCTGGAGCCGCAGTACCGCGATCTCGGCTGGGACATGGCCGTGTTCGACGCGGACTCGGTGAACGCGTTCGCGATGCCGGGTGGCAAGATCGGCGTGATGACCGGCATCCTGAAGGCCGCGGACACGCCGGATCGGCTCGCCGCGGTGCTCGGTCACGAGGTTGCCCACGTGACGGCGCGGCATTCCAATGAACGTGCATCGCGCTCGCCGGTGGCGGGCGTCGGCATCCAGGTGGTCGCCGTGTTGCTGGGCGGCGGCCACTCCGGCGCGACCTATACCGCGTACGAAGCACTGAACCAGGGCGCAGCGCTGGGCATCATGCTGCCATTCAACCGCGCGCAGGAAAGCGAGGCGGACGTCATCGGCCTCGAGTTCATGGCCCGCGCCGGCTTCGACCCGCGCGAGGCCGTGCCGCTGTGGCAGAACATGGAACGCGAGACCGGCGGCAGCAAGCCGGCGGAGTTCCTGTCCACCCACCCATCGAACGAGAAGCGTGTCGACTCGCTCGTCTCGCAATTCGGCAAGACGCTCGCGCTGTACAACGAGGCGCAGGCCGCCGGCCGGCGCCCGAATTGTGTCGCGCCGCCGCCGAAGACCGACTCGGACGAAAAGAAATAGTAGCCGCAGCATTGCCGGCGGGTCGCCCTCGGTTAGAATGAGCGGATGCATTCCCGCCTGACGTTCCCGCACCCGATGCGGCTGGCGCTCGCCGCGCCAGCATTGTTGCTCGTGGGTGGCTGCGCGACGATTGAGGGCTGGGTCGACGGCCTGAGGGCGGGCGACGGCAAGCCGCAGGCACCCGAACCGGTCGAACTCGAGGCATTGCCGCTCGAAGAGCCCATCGATCCCAACCGCTTCGTCATCGAGTCGCCGGACCAGTCCGTGGTCGGTGAGCCGCAGGTCGTTTTCACGACGGACACCGACACGCTGCCGGACTTCGCGCTCGCGTACGGCATCGGCTACGACGAACTGCTGCACGCGAACCCCGGCGTCGACCCGTGGCTGCCGGGCGAAAACCGGCCGATCCTGCTGCCGACGCAGTTCGTGATTCCCGATGTGCCCCGCGAGGGCATCGTGCTGAACATCGCGGCGAAGCGGCTGTTCTACTTCCCGGCCGACGGCATCGAGCGCGACGCCGAGACCGGCGTGGTGCTGCGGCAAACCGTGCTGACGTTTCCGATCGGCATCGGACGTGTCGGCTGGGAGACGCCGCTCGGCGAGACGACGGTCGTCTCCAAGGCGAAGGACCCGACGTGGTGGGTGCCGGCGTCGGTGCGCCAGGAACATGCAGAGATGGGAGACCCGCTTCCGGCCGTCGTGCCGCCGGGCCCGGATAACCCGCTGGGCAATCGTGTGCTGAAGCTCGACATGCCGGGCTACCTCATCCACGGCACGAACCAGCCCTACGGCGTGGGCATGCGCGTGAGCCACGGCTGCGTGCGCCTGTACCCCGACAACATCGAGTTCCTGTACGAGCTGGTCGAGGTCGGCGAGCACGTGCGCATCATCAACGAGCCGTACCTGCTCGGGCAGCTCGACGGCGAGTGGTACTTCGAGAGCCACGAGCCGCTCGAGGACGACCCGGTCGGCGCCGATGCGCGCCTCGAGGCCGTGTTCGAGAAACTCGGTGGCGAACTCTCGCCGATCTACGCGGACCATGTCCGCGCCATCGCCAGCAGCGCCAGCGGCATGCCGTTGCGGTTCGCCGAGTACGACCAGTCCGAGGTGTACGCTAGGCTGCGCCGCGTGCGGAACGCCGTGGAGATCGACCCCGACGCACCGACGCTGGAAGAGGTGCGGGAGATGATCGACGAGGTCGTGGCCGATGCCGAGGCCGAAGGCGCCGCCGCCGCCGGCGAGTAGGTGCCGGGGGCGCGGGATGAACCTGCGAGAGGACATCGCCGTCTGGGACGGAAAATCGGCCGGGGCCATCGGCGGGATCTACACCCGATACCGCACCGACCCGGCATTCGTCCGGAACATTCTCGACTATTCGAAAGAAGGCTCGCTCGAAGTCGGCGCGACCTGGCTCTTGAAGCGGCACGTCGAAGAGGGCGGGGAAGTGGATGCCGCGGCCGCGTACCGCCTGGCACCGGGCCTCGGGCACTGGGAGGCGAAGCTGCACCTGCTGCAATGCATGCCGCACCTGCCGGTTCCTTCCGCGGGGCGGATGGCCGTGGAGCGATTCCTCAGGGCGTGCATGGCCGACGAGGCGAAGTTCGTTCGCGCGTGGGCGTACAGCGGCTTTCATGCGCTTGCCGCGCAATACCCGGCCTACCGGGATGAGGCCAGGAAGCTGCTCGAGGCCGCGCTGGAATCCGAACCGCCGTCGGTGAAGGCGCGCATCCGCCAAACGCTCAAGGCGTAGACCCCGGAAACCCGCAAGCTGACCGATCGGTCTACGTCGCGTGGAAACCTTGACGGAGTTCACACTACGTTATGTCAATCGCCTGTAAGGTCTTGATCGTGTTGGATGGCCAAGGCCGAGCGAATGAGCGATTTGCTGGAGAATACCTACGAAGAAACGGTGCGCCTGCGGAGGCCGCCGCCGCGGGTCTTCACCGACCCGTGCGGGCACAACGTCTGGATGGGCGAGGTCGAAGTGCTCGATCTCGAGCTGGTCCAGGTCGAAAGCACCGACCCTTACAACAGCGCCGAAACGGATAGCCGCTGGTCGAAGTACTAGCCGGGCTGGCCGGCTACGGGCCGGGCGTCGGCGTATCGATACCCATCAGCACGCGGACGTGGGTTTCCACGCAGCGTGCGAGGCTGTGCACTTCGTAGCCCCCCTCGAGTGACGACACGATCCGCCCACCGGCGGACCCGGACGCCGCGTCGACGATCTGCGTGGCGACCCAGCGATAGTCGGCATCCGAGAGGCACACCTGCGACATGTCGTCGGCGACGTGGGCGTCGAACCCGGCGGACACGAAGATCATGTCGGGGCCGAAATCCCGGATCGCCGGCAGCCAGTGGTCGGTGACCGCCGCCCGGAATTCCGCGCTCTTTGCCGTGGCCGCCAGCGGCACGTTGACGAGATGGGGCCCGTTCGGCGGCATGGGAGTAAACGGGTAGAACGGGTGCTGGAACGTCGAGCAGTACAGCACCCGCTCGTCGTCGAGGAAGATCTCCTCGGTGCCGTTGCCCTGGTGCACGTCGAAGTCGAGGATCGCCACCCTGCTGCAACCGTGCGCCGCCAGCGCGTGCGCGGCGCCGACCGCGACGTTGTTGAACAGGCAGAAGCCCATCGCGCGATTGCTTTCCGCGTGGTGGCCGGGCGGCCGCACGCCGCAGAAGGCCGTGTCCATCCTGCCGCTCGCGACGAGGTCCACCGCGGCGACGACCGCGCCCGCGGCGCGATACGCGGCGGCCAGTGAACTCGGGCAGACGATCGTGTCGGGGTCGATGCGCGCATAGCCGCTCTCCGGGATCACGGCCGACACGGCAGCGAGGTGCTCGCGCGTGTGAACGCGCAGCAGCTGCTCCTCGGTGGCCTCCGGTGCATCGACATAGTGCAATGCGTCCCGCAGTCCCGTCGCGATGAACCGGTCTTCGATCGCGTACAGGCGGCCCGCGCACTCCGGGTGCCCGTCGCTCGTGTCATGTAGTTTGCAATCCGGATGCGTAATATACGCGGTACGCACGATTCACTTCCCATTGTTTCGCCGTCGTCATTATCCCGCCTGCGCGGCCACGACACCATTCGAAGACCGAGGACCTTTTCGTTGGACAATCACTACCTGACATCGCTCTTCACGCCCCGCAGTGTTGCCCTGTTCGGCGCGAGCGACCGCGTCGACTCGGTCGGCGGCGTCGTATTCAAGAACCTGCTCGGCTCGGGCTTCGAAGGCCGGATCTTCGGCATCAACCCGAAACGCGACACCGTGCAGGGCCAGGCCGTGTGGGCTTCGCTGGACGACATCGACGAGGACATCGATCTTGCCGTGGTCGCAACGCCGTCAAAGAGCATCCCGTCGATCGTCGAAGCCTGCGGTGAGCGCGGCATCCGCATGATGCTGATCCTGTCGGCCGGCTTTCGGGAGATCGGGCCGGAAGGGCGCAAGCTGGAGGATCGGGTGACGGACCTGGCGCGGCGCTACGGCATTCGCCTGATGGGCCCGAACTGCCTCGGTCTGATCCGGCCGGACATCGGTCTCAACATCACGTTCGGCAACAACATGGCCGAGGCCGGGTCGCTGGCGCTCGTCTCGCAGTCAGGGGCGATCTGCACGGCCATTCTCGACTGGGCGGAAGCCAATGAGATCGGCTTCTCGGCCGTGGTGTCGACGGGCATCGGCGCGGACCTCGATTTCGGCGACTACCTCGACTACCTGGCCGCGGATCGGCGCACGGAAGCCATCCTGCTGTACATCGAGGGCATCAAGGATGCGCGCCGCTTCATGAGCAGCGTGCGCGCCGCGGCCCGCGTGAAACCGGTTATCGCGCTGAAGGTGGGGCGTCACGCCGCCGGCGCGGAGGCGTCGATGTCACACACCGGCGCGCTGGTCGGCAGTGACCGGACGTTTTCCGCGGCGCTGTCCCGGTCCGGCGTGCTGCGCGTCGAGACCGTCAGCCAGCTGTTCTCCGCGGCCAAGGCCCTGTCGACGCCGCGCTACCGGAGCACGTCCGAGCGGCTGGTGATCATCACGAACGGCGGTGGCCCTGGCGTGATGGCGGCCGACCGCGCCACGGACCAGGGCATCGAGCTCAGCGCGCTGTGCGACGAGACGGTCCAGGCGCTCGACAAGGTACTGCCGTCTGTCTGGTCCCGGGGCAACCCTGTCGACGTCATCGGCGACGCGCCGCCCGAACGCTACCAGCAGACGATCGAGATCTGCCTGGCGGACCCGTGCGTTGATGGCGCGATCGTCATCCTGACGCCGCAGGCGATGACGCGGCCGACGGAAGTGGCCGAAGCCGTCGTCGCGGCGGCGAAGAAGAGCCGGAAGCCGGTCATGGCGAGCTGGATGGGCGGTGCGCAGGTCGAAGAGGGCCGCCGCATCTTCAACCGGTCGCACGTCCCCGGCTTCCGGGTGCTCGAGAACGCGGTCGATGCGTTCTCGTACGTCGCCCGGTACAACAGGAACCAGCGCCTGCTCCTGCAGACGCCGGCACCGATGACGCGAAGCCAGAAGAAGCCGGACGCGGAAGGTGCGCGCCTGATCATCGAGGCTGTGCTGAAGGAATCGCGACAGGTCCTGACCGAGCCGGAGTCCATCGCCGTCCTGAACGCGTTCGGGATTCGCACGGTGCCGAACGGCGTGGCGCATTCGCCGAACGAAGCGCTGGTGGTCGCCGAGTCCATCGGCTTCCCGGTGGCGATGAAGATCCTGTCCACCGACATCTCGCACAAGTCCGACGTGGGCGGCGTGCGGCTGAACATCAATTCCGCGCAGGAAGTGCGCGGCGCCTACAAGCAACTTGTTGAAGATGTTGGAAAAAAGATGCCCGACGCGAAGATCTCGGGCGTCACGATCGCGCGCATGCACCGCAGCCGGAACGGCCGGGAACTGATCGTCGGGATCATCCGCGACCCGGTGTTCGGCCCGGTCATCAGCTTCGGCAGCGGCGGCACGGCCGTCGAGGTTATTGGAGACTCGGCCATCTCGTTGCCGCCGCTCAATCGCCGGCTGTCGGCCGACCTGATCCGGCGTACGAAGGTATCGAAGCTGCTTGGCGAGTTCCGGCAGATGCCGGCGGTGGACATGGACAGCCTGGTCGACACGCTGCTGGCCGTGTCCACCATGGCCTGCGAGCTGCCGTGGATCCAGGAGATGGACATCAACCCGCTGATCGCCGACGAGGACGGCGTGGTTGCGGTTGACGCCCGCATCGTCGTCGACTACCCGAAGGCATCGACGGACCGTTACAACCATCTCGCGATCCATCCGTACCCGACGCACCTGGTGCGGCAGCTGCAGCTGAATGACGGCACCGACATCGTCGTCCGGCCGATTCGCCCGGAAGATGCCGAGATGGAGGACCGGTTCGTGCGCGAGCTGTCACCGGAGGCGCGCTACTTCCGCTTCATGAACCAGTTGCAGTCGCTCAGCAAGGAGATGCTGGTCCGGTTCACGCAGATCGACTATCACTACGAGATGGCGCTGGTGGCGATCGCGACGGTCGACGGCGAGGACAAACAAATCGGCGTGGCGCGCTACACGACGAACGTGGACAAGACGAGCTGCGAGTTCGCGCTGGCGGTTGCCGATGCGTGGCAGAACAAGGGCGTCGGGCGCATCCTGATGAAGGACCTGATGGACAACGCCCGCGACCGCGAACTGGCGACGATGGAAGGGCAGGTCCTGAGCGACAACCGCAAGATGCTCGACCTCGTGCGGTCGCTGGGCTTCAAGATCAGCAACGATCCGAGCGATGCGTCAATCAGGATCGTGGTTGCTCGGCTCTGAAGGTCAGCCAGCGGTACCCGGCGATGAAAGCCTGAATCTCGGCCGATACGATCCGAGAACTAAAAGGTGTCAGGCTTATTTTTCCTACCTAAAAGGTGTCCTAAATACCTAAAAGGTGTCAGGTTTATTTTTCGGAAAAAATCTAAAAGGTGTCAGGTTTATTTTTCGGAAAAAATAAACCTGACACCTTTTAGTGGGGACACCTTATTGGTGTTAGCTTCGCAGGAAATCTAGCCGGTTGTCCGCTTTCGCGATGGCGATCTCGATGATCTCCGCGCTGACGACGTTTTCGGCCACGAACGGATCCTCGTCGACCCGGGTCTGGAGGTCTTCCAGCGAGGTGTTGTGCGCCATGATTCCGCCGCCCATTCCCGGTTGCAGGGAGCCGGCGAGCACGAAAACGCCGTCGTCGAATCCGGCCTTCAGCCACTGGTTGTGGCTATCCATGAACTCGGGTGCTCGTTTCTTGTTGTCCGAAAACTTCAACAGCACGACAAACATGGGCGATGCTCTCCATCAGTGTGTGCCGAGAGTTTAGCGCAACTGCGCCCGCCTGCCGGCGCGGGTAACGCGATTGGAAGGGATCTAATCGACCTGCGCCTTGCGAGCGAGATCGGCCGTCAGTGCAAGCAGGTCCGGGCCGCCCGGTGGTCCATGGCTTGGCACGACGACGGTGGCGTCCGGGAAGCGACGGGTGACATTGTCGGCGGACTGCGCCCAGTCCGGGATCGATGCTTCGTCCGTGTTCCCGAGCGACGTCGAACCGCCCGAGCGAACGAGGCATCCGCCGAACAGGATGTCTGCGCCGCGAGCGTTCACGACGATGTTGTCGCGTGTATGGCCCGCGCCGGGGTAGAAGACGTCGACCAGTGCGAGTTCCTCCGGCGTGATCACAGAGCCGTCGTCCGAAATGGCAAGATCGAACTCGGCTGGCACCAGGCCGTGCGTCGGGGCGATCTCGTTCGACAACGGGTGCGCATACGTCGCCACGCCGGCGTCCCGCAATGCCTGGACCCCGCCCATCTTGTCCTGGTGCGCGTGCGTGAAGACCGCCGCCGTGACCGGCGTGTCCAGCACGTCTGCCGTCCACTCCAGGATGGTTTGCGTTTGCGCGTTCGTCCATGCGGTATCGACCAGCACGGCATGCGTCGCGCCCACAACGATGATGCCGTTGGACGGAACCGGACCCCAGGTCTCGGTTTCATGAACGGTCGTGTGCATCCAGACGGTGTCGCTCAGTTGCGTGAACTGAACGTCGCCGCGGATTTCGCTTGCGATGTGCCGGTCCGTAACGCTCCGCGACACCGACTCGGCTACGGGGTCGGCGTCCGTGCAGGAACAGAGCACAATCGATAAGAGGGAGAACTGAAGGCGAGAGCGCATGGTCAAGTCGGCTACTCCGTGGTTGGCTGGTACATCTGCGGAAAAGGCGTCAGAAAGGTGTGTAAAAAGGTGTCTGTAAAAAGGTGTCAGGTTTATTTTTCGTCGCAGAGAAATAAGCCTGACACCTATCTAAAAAATAGACTTGACACCTTTTTGTTCTTGGACAATGAAAAATAAACCTGACACCTTTTTGAAAAATAAACCTGACACCATTTTGTTAAGAATAAACCTGACACCTTTTTGGACACCTTTTTGTTCCGGCAGTCAGCCGCGCAGCCTGTCACGCGCGGGCGGGAAAATAACGCTCGAATTCGTCCGGCAGCACCGTGAAGTCGGGTTTCATCCCGGCCGGAATATCCAGCGGCACGGCGTTGTAAGTGTTCCAGAACATCGGGGCCGTCGTGCTACCGGCGTCGACGTCCGCCAGCAGTGCCGCCATCGCCTTGCCCGAGTAGGTCGAGTCGAGCCGGATCCCCAGCGCGTCTCCGGCGAACGCTATCGCGGCGTCGGTCGCCGCATTTCTGCGGCCGTAGCCCTCGCCGTAGAAGTCGTCCCGGAACACGACGCGCGCCCGCGCGGCGAGGTCGGCAGGCACACGGCTATCGTAGCGGCGCATCAGCATCGCGGTCTTTCGCAACAGGTGCCGCAGCCCCGGTTCGTTGCCGAAGCGCGGGTCGGTCACGCGAACCGCGTGCACGTCGATCGATTGCCCGGCCAGCGCGAGCCCGAGCGCCAGGCCCGCGGCCGTACCCATCGTGCCGAGCGCCACGTACAGCCGTTCCGGCGCGCCCACGGCGCCGTCCTCGATCTGCGCAGCGAGTTCCAGGCCGGCGTTGACGAAGCCGAGGCTCCCGACCCAGCTCGTCCCGCCCATGGGGATCAGCGACAAACCGCGGCCCCGCAGGTATTCACGCTGGATCGCCACGCGCCGCGGCCGCGTGCCACCGAAGCGCACGATCTCCGTGCCGGCGGCCTGGTGCGCGAGCAGCTTCTGGCCGATCGACGGCGCTGGTGGCTGGTGCGACAGCAGGCAGGTGCACTCGAACCCCGCCTGTCGCGCGTACAGCGCCGTCGCCAGCGCGTGGTTCGAACCGGCGGCGCCGTAGGTCGCGACGCGGGGCGCGTCTTTCTCCTTCGCGCGCGCGAGCAGGTACTCGAGCTTGCGCACCTTGTTGCCGCCGTACAGCGAGCCGCTGCGTTCGTCGTGCTTCACGCTGATCGACAAGCTGTGCGCATTGCGCGTCACGCCGTGCGTGCTCACCGGTGTCGGCAGGTCCGCGAGCTGCAAGTGCGGTACGCGGTCGGCCAGCCCGGGCAACGCCGTTTCGAGGTGATGGCTCATCGCGACACCAGACTAGCGGTAATTCAGCGGCGCGCAAATAGCGAATGGCGCGCAAGGCGGTTCGCGGTTTAGAATACACGCACGTCACTCTGGCGCGGGGAAAGGGAATTGTCGGAAGCGATCGATCGTGGGATCACGGTCAGGGAGATTGCGGCCGTTGATCAACCGATCGACGTCGCACCCGAAACGACGGCAGCGTTCGTCGGACGTGCGCTTCGCGGCCCCCTCGACACCCCGGTACTCGTAAAGAACTTCGGCGATTTCCGCCGTCGCTTCGGCGACGTCTGGACGCGTTCCAGTCTCGGTCCCGCGGTTCGCCAGTTCTTCGAACACGGGGGGCGCCAGCTCTACGTCGTCCGTGTCGCCAATAACGCGCGCGGCGCGATGCTGTGCCTGCCGGCCGAAGGTTCCGCGATGATACTGCGCGCGGTAGATCCCGGCTCGACGGAACGCGTGCGGGCCGCCGTCGATTTCGACGGCATCGATCCGGCCGACGACGAGCGCTTCAACCTGACGCTGCAGCGCGTCGACCCGACCAGCGGCACGATCGTGGACCAGGAGATTCACTCGGGCGTGTCCTACAAGTCGGGTTCGCCCGACTTCGTCGGCCAGCAGCTCCAGGACTCCCTGATCGCCCGACTGGAGAAGCCGTACCCGAAGCATCGGCCGGAAGCCACCGTCGCCGATGGCAATCGCTACGACCCGGCCTGGGTCGAGGCGGTGCAGGACGGGACCGACGGCGTGGAGTTGTCGGACTACGACCTTGTCGGATCGCGCACTCGCGGTGCGGGCATCTTCGCACTCGATCAGGTTGACGATTTCGACGTGCTGTACCTTCCGCCGCCGGGCAAAGGCGTGGATGCGGGGCCTGCGGCCATCCTCGCGGCCGAGATGTATTGCCGCCGGCGCGGCGCCATGCTGATTGTCGATCCGCCCGCCGCCTGGCGCACGCCGGATGAGGCGCTCGCCGGCATCCGTGCCAGCGGTTACGCAAGCCCGAACCTGCTCAGCTATTTTCCGCGCATCCGCGACCGTTCGGCGATCGACGGCAACGCACCGGAGGCGCGGCCTGCGGGAGCGGCCATTGCCGGGTTGCTGTGCAAGCTCGATCGCACCCACGGCGCGTGGCAACCGATGGATACCGACGGCATCGTCCTGCGCGCGCCGCTGACTCCGGCGGTGTCGCTGGACGAGGAGGACGCCGACGTCCTGGTACGGTCCGGCCTGAACGTCATCCTGCGCGGGTCGGGTGGCCGTGCCCAGCTCACCGGTTCGCGCACGCTTGCGCGTGGCAGCGAGACTCACCGCATGTTCAAGGACCTGCCGGTGCGCCGCTTGTGCCTCCGCATCGTCAGCACGATCGACGCCGCAACGCGCTGGGCCGTGTTCGAGAAGCCGGACGCGCGCCTGACCGCGCGCATCCGCGGGCAGGTGCTCACTTACCTCGAATGCCTGTTCGACCTCGGGGCATTCGTCAGCAACGACTTCCTCGTCGAGTGTGATGCCGGCGTGTCGCAGCGAACGGACCTGCAGCGGCACGGCATCACCGTCCTTCTCGTGTTCCACCCGCAAGGTTGCCGGGCGCCGATTTCGCTCACACTGCACCAGACCGTTGCGGGTTGCCGCGTTGCGAGCACGGCTTTCGCGCCGGTCAGGTCCATTTGCGCCTGATCGCCGGCGGGCGACCGGGCAAGGCCTATTTGCTATTCTTCCCGGCATTCGACGCCGGGAATTACGCATGACCAAGCGCCATTTCGCCGTACTGGCTATCACCCTGATCCTGTCCGCGTGTGGTGGCGATGATCCATACGCCGTGGCGCCGGAGGCCGGGGCTGCGTCGGCGATGCTTGCCGCGCTGTTCGACGAGCACTTCGAACGCAACCTCGAGCTGAACCCGATCGAAGCCAGCGCAATCGGCGACAACCGCTACAACGACCGGCTCGCCGTGAGTAACAGCGCGGAATATCGTGCGGCGATGCTCGCGCTCGATACCGAGTTCCTCGATCGCCTGCGCGCCATCGACCGCCAGGAGCTGAGCGAGCAGGAACAGCTCAGCTACGACATCTTCGAGCGCCACCGCATGATGTCGCTCGAACGGAACAACTACCCGTTCCACCTGCAGCCGATCAACCAGTTCTACTCGATGATGAACTCGTTCGTCCGGCTGGGCAGTGGCGCGAGCTACCACCCGTTCGAAACGGTAAAGGACTACGATGACTTCCTCAGCCGCACTGAGGATTTCGTCGCAAACGTCGATGCCGCGATCGAAAACATGAAGGTGGGAGTGGGAGAGGGCGTCGTCCAGCCCGAGGTGCTGATGATCAAGGTCGTACCGCAGCTCGAGTCGCAGCTCGTGGACGCGGCCGAGGAAAGCGCGTTCTGGATGCCGATCGAGAACATGCCCGACGACGTTGACGCGGCCGACCGCGAGCGGCTCGAGAATGCGTACCGTGACGCGATCGAGAACCGGATCATTCCCGCTTACGAGCGCCTGAACAACTTCATCGGTGATACCTATCTCGCGGCGTCGCGTGACACGATCGGGCTGGGAGCGCTGCCAAACGGGGATGCCTGGTACGCCTACCTGGTGCGCTACTACACGACGACTGAGCTGACGCCGGACGAGATCCATGCCATCGGGCTGGCGGAGGTCGCGAGGATCCACGAGGAGATGCACGGCGTCATGGAAGCCGTCGGGTTCGAGGGCACGTTGGCCGAGTTCTTCGAGTTCGTGAACACGGACGAGCAGTTCTTCTTCGACGACCCCGAGGAGATGATCCGGGGCTACCAAGCCATGGCGGATCGCGTCCGCGTGCTCGCACGTGCGCTGTTCGACGTCGAGCCGAAGACCGGGTTCGAGGTCCGGCGCGTGGAGCCGTTTCGCGAGCAGTCCGCGTCGGCTGCGTCGTACGAGTCCGGCACGCCGGACGGCACGCGGCCGGGTGTGTTCTACGCGAACGCCTACAATCTCAAGTCGCGGCCGAAGTGGAACATGGAGACGCTGTTTCTGCACGAGGCAATCCCGGGCCACCACTTCCAGATCTCCGTGCAACAGGAGAACGAGGAACTGCCGAAGTTCCGCCGCTTCGACGGGTTCACGGCCTTCATCGAAGGCTGGGGCCTTTACTCGGAGACGCTCGGCAAGGAACTCGGCATGTTCGAGGACCCGTACCAGTACTTCGGCACGTTGAACTACGAGTTGTGGCGCGCGATCCGGCTAGTCACCGATACCGGCATTCACGCCAAGGGCTGGACGCGCCAGGAGGTCATCGACTACATGCTCGCGAACTCGGCCGTCGCCGAGACGCGGGCCATACAGGAGGCGGAGCGTTTCATGGCGATCCCCGGCCAGGCGCTGGCCTACAAGATCGGACAGCTTCGGATCCGCGAAATTCGCGACAAGGCGGAAGCCCGGCTCGGCGATCGTTTTGATGTCGTTGCATTCCACCGCCAGGTCCTGAAGGACGGCTCGATGCCGCTGTCGATGCTGGAAGCCAAGATCGATCGCTGGGTCGACGCGCAGTTCTAGCAAGACTATGAAAGTCGATCGCTTTCTGCGCATCGTCCTCGGTATCGCGATCTTCGCGGTGTTCCTCATTGCGACGGGTGCGTTGCTGTTCGTCACCGAGTCCGCGCTGAACATCTGGGACCGACTACGCGGTGGGCCCGCCCCGATCCTCTGGGCCTATGCGGCCGCCCTGGTCGCTGTGATTCTGGGCGCGCTGTACCTGGTCTGGCGGCTTGTCGTCCGCAGGCCACCGAAGTCACAGGCGCCGGGCCGGCCCGCGGTGCCCACACGCGAGGACATCGAGCAGCGGCTCGCCGCTGCCGAGGCTGCGGGCATCGACGTCGAGGCGGCGCGCGGCGAACTCCGCGAGCTCGCGAGCCGGCAGGCGACCGGCACCGTGCACCTGTGTTTCTTCGGCGAGGTCAGCACCGGCAAGAGCTCGCTGATCCGGGCGCTGGTACCCGATGCCGCGGTCGACGTGGATGTCGTCGGCGGGTCCACGTCGGCCGTGCGGCACTACCGCTGGCAGGCCGGCGAGGGCACGCAGGTCCTGTTGACCGATGTGCCGGGCACGGGCGGGCATGAAGCGGGCCTCGACGAGCTTGCTCTCGACGAAGCGCGGCGCGCGCAACTGATCGTGTTCGTCTGCGAAGGCGACCTGGCGCGCCCGGAGGCCGAAGCGATTCGCGCGCTGGCCGCGCTCGACAAGCCAATGATCCTCGTGATGAACAAGGCGGATCGCTACAACGTCGAGGAGCAGGCGCACCTGTTGCACCGGCTTCTCGAGCGCCTGGAATCCATCGGCGGCGATGCCGTTCGCGACCGCGTCGTCGCGGTATCGGCGGGCGGCGCAGTGGACGTCATCGAACAACGACCCGACGGCAGCGAGATTGCGTCGCGCCGCGAAAGGCCGGCCGACATCGGCGTGCTGGTGGTCGCCATGAATCGCCTGCTGCAGTCCGAGCGCGACGAACTCGACACGCGTCGCGACCGGGCCGTGTTCCGTCTTGCGGCAGAGCGGCTCGATGCCGCGGAGCGCACCTACCGCGCGCAACGCGCCGAGCAGGTCATCCGCAGCTCGACGCGCAAGGCGATCATCGGCTCGCTCGCCGCGATCAGCCCGGGCACCGACATCCTGATCCAGGGTTACATCGGCACCGCGATGACGCGCGAACTCTGCAAACTGTACGGCGCGGCGCCGCGCGATCTCGACATCGAGGAATTCCTCACGCTGAGCCAGAGCCGCGTCGGCCGCGTGCTGCCACTGGCGCTGGCGGTGGCCGGCAACGGTCTCAAGGCATTTCCCGGTGTCGGCACGGTTGCCGGTGGACTGGTGCACGCAGTAGCCTACGGGCTGATATTCGATGCTTTGGGCCGGAGCCTCGTCGCGACACTCCAACAGCACGGCGAACTCGTGCCGGACCTGGCGGCGCAGGAATTCGAGGACAGCATCAGTGAGCATGTGGAAGCGGGTCTCCGCCGCGTTGCCCGAATGGCCCTGGAAGAAAAGCAAGGCGACGACGGCGCCGGACGATGATCACCTGGGCCTCGCGCGCGAGAGCCTGCGGGAGCTGATCGCCGACGAGCGCCTGCCGGCCGGCGTGCGCGAGTCCCTCGCACACGACTACGACGCGGTGCGCGCCATGCTCGAGAAGATCGAGCACGGGCACCTGCACCTCGCCGTTTTCGGCCGCGTCAGTACCGGCAAGTCCTCGCTGCTGAACGCACTGGTCGGCCGCAACGCGTTCGACGTCAGCCCGTTGCACGGGGAAACCCGGCATTCGTCGATGCAGGCCTGGGACGAGGTCGAGGCGGGCGGCGTGTTCCTGCTCGACACACCCGGCCTTGACGAGGCAGGGGGCGAGGCGCGCGAGCAGCTTGCCGTCGAGGTGTCGCGGCGCGCCGATCTCGTGCTGTTCGTCATCGACGGGGATATCACCGAGTCGGAGCTTGCGGCCCTGCGCGCGCTGCTGGCGCAGGGGCGGCCCGTCATCGTGGTGCTGAACAAGAAAGACCTGTACACGGCCGACGAGCTGGCGCGCCTGCTGGAGGCCGTGCGCCGCCGCACCGAGGGACTCGTCGACCCGTCGCACGTCGTCGCGGTCGCTGCCGACCCGCGCCCGCAGGTCGTGGTACGCGTGCACGACGACGGATCCGAGGCCACCACCGAGCGGCCGCGACCACCCGACGTCGAGGTGCTGAGGCTGCGCCTGTGGGACATCGTCGAAGCCGAGGGCAAAACGCTCGCGGCGCTGAACGCCAGCCTGTTCGCGGCGGAACTCAGCGACCAGGTCGGCAAGCGCATACTCGCGGCGCGGCAGGAACTCGGCGACCGGCTCGTCCGCACGTACTGCGTCGGCAAGGGTGTTGCCGTCGCGCTCAATCCCGTGCCGATCGCGGACCTGTTCGCCGCGGCGTTCATCGACGTAGGCATGGTCGTGCACTTGTCGCGGGTGTACGGGTTGCCGCTCAGCCGCCGCGAAGCCGGCTCGCTGGTCGGTGTCATCGCGGCGGAAGCGGCCGCGCTCACCGCGGCGGTGTGGGCCATTCACCTGGGTTCCAGCGCGCTCAAGCTGGGCACGGCCGGACTGTCAACGATGGCGACCGCGGCCGCCCAGGGCGCCGTCGCGTACTACAGCACGCTGGTCGTCGGCCGCGTGGCGGCCGAGTACCTGTCGAAGGGCAAGTCCTGGGGCGGCGCGGGGCCGAAGAAAGTGGTCAAGCGCATCCTCGACAGCCTCGATCGCGATTCGATCCTGCAGGACGCGCGGCGCGAGATCCGCGCGCGGCTGCGGGGGAGCTGAGGCCGTGGACCGCGTCGAACGCGCGAATCGCATCATCGCGACGATACGCGACATCCCGCCCGGCCAGGTTGCGAGCTACGGCCAGGTCGCCGAGATGGCCGGCATCCCGCGTGGCGCACGGCAGGTGGGGCGCGTCCTGCGCGAGTTGCCGGACGATCACGACGTACCGTGGTACCGCGTCGTGCAGGCGGCCGGCACGATCGCGTTCGACGAAGGGTCGCGGCCGTTTCGCGAACAGAAGAAGCGCCTGGCGGGCGAGGGCGTGCGCGTCGTTCGCGGCCGTATCGACATGCGCCGCTACCGCTGGCAGCCGGACCTCGACGAGCTCTTGTGGAAGCCGTCAGACGCGTGGGACGACGCATGACGGCACGGTCGACATTGCGCTCGCGCCTGTTCGGGATCATCTTGTCGCCAAAGATGCTCGCGCTACGGCGTCGCATGGCCGACGTCACTCGCCGTGCGCGGCGTGCCCCACACACCGTATCGGCGTTTCTCGAACTCGACGACCCGTACTCCTACCTGCTGTCGAGCTATCTCGGCGAACTGGCCGGGCACTACGCGATCGATCTGCGCGTCTATCTCACGGAAGCAATGCGCGGGCCGTTCCGGCCGGCCGAGGACCTGTACCGCGAGTTTGCGCTGGAGGACTGCCGGCGTGTTGCGCGGGAGCTCGGTATCCCGTTCCTCGACAAGGGCGCCACGCCGCCGGTCGAACACCGACGCGCGCTGATCGACACGTTGCTGGCCCGGGCCGGTACCGCGGGCTTTGCCGGGGACGTGCACGCCGCGCTCGCGGCATACTGGCGCGGCGATGCCGAAGCGGTTTCCCGTCGCACGCGCGATGCCGCGCCGATGCCGGGCGCGCAGGCGCTACTGGACCGCCACCAGGCGTTGCTAAGGCGTCTCGGCCACTATGACACGGCCACGCTGCACTACGGCGGCGAGTGGTATCGCGGCATCGACCGGCTGCACTACCTCGTCGATCGGCTCGATGCGCTCGGCGCCGCGTGCGAGCCGGGGCTGGCGCCGCGTATCGCATCCGTTCGCCAGGTCATGCGCACGGACCTGCCGGTGCGGCCACCGACGGCGGCGCGCGAGCTGCCACCCGTGGAGATGTTCTATTCGCTGCGCAGCCCGTACTCGTGGATCGCGCTCGATCGTGTCGCTGCCATCGCAGATGCATTCGGTGTGCCGTTGCACCTGCGCCCGGTGCTGCCGATGGCGATGCGCGGTCTGCCGGTGCCGCGGGCCAAGCGCCTTTACATTGCGCACGACGCGGCGCGTGAAGCGCGGCGCCACGGCGTGCCGTTCGGCCGCATCGCGGACCCGCTCGGCGCCGGAGTCGAACGCTGCATGGCCGTCTGGCAATATGCCGTCAGGGAAAAGCGCGAGCGGGACTTCCTGCAGAGCGCGGGGCGCGCCATCTGGGCGCGCGGCATCGACGTCGCCACGGATGACGGTCTGCGCGCGGTGACGGCCCGCGCCGGCCTGTTTTGGCCGGAGGCGAAGGCGGCGCTGGCCGACGATAGCTGGCGCGCGATTGCGCAGGCCAACCGTGACGAGATGCAGGAAGCCGGTGCCTGGGGCGTGCCGACTTTGCGGGTCGGCGACTGGACGACATGGGGCCAGGACCGCGACTGGTTGCTGGCACGCCACCTCGAAGAACGCTGCGATAGCGGTGACGGGATCATGATATGACGACGGTGTTGTTTTCACACGGACAGGAATCCGGCCCCTGGGGCACGAAGATCCGTGCGATGGCGGAGCGCGTGCAATCGCTCGGTTGCACGGCCGACAGTATCGACTACCAGGGCATCGCGGACCCGACGGAGCGCGTGCACAAGCTCGAGGCCTGCGCGCGCGACGTGGACGACCGGCTCGTGCTCGTCGGCTCGAGCATGGGCGGCCACGTGGCGACCGCCGCGGCCGAGACGCTGGGCGCGGCCGGCCTGTTCGTACTAGCGCCGGCGTACTTCATGCCCGGGTACGAACACCTGACGCCAGAGCCGCCATCGATGCCGATGAGCATCGTGCACGGCTGGCACGACGACGTCGTGCCGGTGGAGAACAGCATCCGCTACGCCGCGCGTTGCAGCGCGACGCTGCACATCGTGGACGGCGACCATCGCCTCACCGGCAATATTGCCGAAATCAACGACTACCTCGAGCTGTTTCTCGGCCGCCTCAACGACTAGATCCCGGAGGATCCCGAAATGCGTTTATTGCTGTTGACCGGACTGCTCGCCCTCGCCGCCTGTTCCGGCGAGGACCAGGACACCGCGGGCAAGGAAATCGCCGACGACTACCAGCAGGCCCTCGACAGGGCGGCCGACGTCGAGCGCCAGGCGCAGGAGGCGAAGGACCGGGTGGACGCCGCTCTAGACGAAGCCGAGGACGCGGTCAAGGACTAAAAGCCCCCGAAAGATAAGGATTTTTCGGTAGACTTGGCCGCCATGAACATCGGGGGCGTCATCGTCCGGCCACTCTACTGGCTGGCGGGAAAAGTCTTTTCGATCTGGGCGCGGCCGGTGATCCAGCCGGACGAGCCGCGCGAACTCGTTACCGATCCCAAGGCGGCCATCTGTTACGTCCTGGAGACGGGCGGACTCGCGGACCTGCTCGCACTGGAACAGGCCTGTTCGCGAACCGGGATGCGTTCGCCGACGGCTACGCTGAACTACGCCGGCCTGCGAGAGCACAAGAGTGTCGTCGCATTGCGGCCGTCCAGGGGGGTGTTCGTCCGTCGTCCCGCGCCCGAATTCTCGCAGCGCCTGCGCCGGCTGGTCGAGGCAACCGACAGCGAAACGCCGGGGGACCTGCTCCTCGTGCCCGTCTCGATCTACTGGGGGCGTTCGCCGGACAAGGACCGGTCGCTGTTCAAGCTGCTGTTCTCCGAGAACTGGGAGCTGGTCGGCCGGACGCGCAAGTTCTTCACGACGATCGTGCACGGACGCAGCACGCTGCTCCGTTTCAGCGAGCCGCTGCCCGTGAAATCGATCGTCGACAGCGGCGTCGAGCCGGCGCTCGCGTTCCGCAAGGTGGCACGCGTGCTGCGCGTGCACTTCCGGCAGCGGCGGGCGGCGACTGTCGGTCCCGACCTGTCGCACCGCCGGACGCTCGTCGAGCAGGTGCTCGTCGAGCCGTCCGTGCAGGCCGCGATAGCGGCGGAGGGCGGGGACGATCCCGCGAAAGCCGCGGCGGCGCGCGAGAATGCCCGAAAGTACGCGCTCGAGATCGCGGCGGATATCTCGTACCCGACGATCCGGGTAGCCGAGCGTTTCCTGAGATGGCTCTGGCACCGCATCTACGACGGGATCGAGTTGCAGCACGTCGATCGCGTCCATGAAGCGGCGAAGAAAAGCGAGATCATCTACGTGCCCTGCCATCGCAGCCACATCGACTACCTGCTGCTGGCGTACATCGTTTACGAAGAGGGCCTGCACATCCCGCACGTTGCGGCCGGCATCAACCTGAACCTGCCGGTCGTGGGGTCGATACTCCGGCGCGGTGGCGCGTTCTTCCTTCGGCGCAGCTTCAAGGGCAACCGCCTGTACGCGGCGGTCTTCGACGCGTACCTGCACAAGATCCTGTCCCGCGGCTACTCGATCGAGTACTTCATCGAAGGCGGCCGGAGCCGCACCGGGCGCCTGCTGACACCGAAGGGCGGCATGCTGGCGATGACGGTGGGCTCCTATATCAAGAATCCCCGGCGGCCGGTCGTGTTCGTACCCATCTATTTCGGCTACGAGAAACTGATCGAAGGCGATTCATTCATCAATGAACTCGGCGGCGCGGAGAAAAAGCGCGAAACCCTGTTCGGACTGATACGTTCGGTGAAGGCATTGCGGGAGAACTTCGGCAAGGTCTACGTCAACGTCGGCGATCCCGTCGAACTGGAGCCGCTGCTCGATGTCGCGCAGCCGGAGTGGCGGCACCAGCAGTACGACGGCGAGCGGCCGACATGGGTCGGCGACGTCATCGAGCAGCTCAGCGCGCGCATCATGCTGAACATCAACGCGGCTGCGGCGGTGACGCCGATCAGCCTGCTCGCCTACGCGCTGCTCGCGACACCGAAGCAGCGCATCGGGCTCGACGAACTGCGCAGGCAGCTTCAGCTTTCCAAGGACCTGCTGCGCCGCTTTCGCTACTCCGGGTCCGTGACGATCCCGGAAATGACACCGGACGAGATCATCGCCCACGGCGAGAAGCTCGAGGTCATAGCGCGTTCGGCGCACCCGATGGGGGAGGTCATCGACATGACCGAGCGCACGGCCGTGCTGATGACCTACTTTCGCAACAACATCCTGCACCTGCTGGCCGTGCCGGCGTCGGTCGCCTGCTGTTTCATCCAGGGCCGGCAGCTCGAGCACTCGGAACTGCAGCGCCTGATTCGCATGATCTACCCGTTCATGCAGAAAGAGCTCTGGCTGAAGTGGGACTACGACGAGATCGACGATGTCACGACGGAGGCAATCGAGGCGTTGATCGAAATGGGCCTGCTGACCCGGGCGAACAACAAGAAGTTGCTTGTGCGGCCGCCCGCCGGGTCGGCGAAGGCCTATCAGCTGTTGATGCTGGGCCAGTCGATGGTGCCGATGCTGCAGCGCTTCTATCTCGCGATCGCGATCCTGGTGCGCAACGGATCCGGCACGCTGTCGCGCGCGCGCCTCGAGGTGCTCTGCAAGCAGAGCGCGGAGCGGCTGTCGATGATCTACGGCCTGCACTCGCCGGATTTCTTCAACCAATCCCTGTTCCACGACTTCATCCGCAAGCTGCAGGATCTCGAAGTGCTGCGGCGCAACGAGCACGGCAAGCTGGAATTCGACGAGAGTATCGAAAGCATAGGCGCGGACGCGCGGCTCGTTCTCGGCGAGGAGATCCGGCACTCGATCCTGTCGCTGACCGTCGTCGAAGGTGAGACGGACGCATGAAAGTTGCCGCGTTCTACCGGTTCCTGGACGTGGCGGACCCGGCGTCGCTGCGCGATGACCTGCTGGCCGAGTGCCGCGAACAGGGTCTGCTCGGCACCGTGCTCGTCGCGGCGGAGGGCGTCAACGGCACGCTGGCCGGAAGCGAAGCGGGCCTGCAAGCCGTGCTCGGCTGGCTCGGCCGGCGGCTGGGCGTCGATGCACCTCTCGAGGGGCGCTGGACGGATGCCAGCGAGGCGCCGTTTCGCAAACTGCGCGTCAGGCTGAAGAAGGAGATCGTCACGCTCGGCCGGCCGGACCTGCGGCCGCACGAACGCGTCGGCGAGTACGTCGCGCCGGCGGACTGGAATGCACTGATCGAGAATCCCGACGTGCTCGTCGTCGATACGCGGAACCACTACGAGTACGAAGTGGGCACGTTCCCGCGGGCTCTCGATCCCGGCACGGACAGCTTTCGCGAGTTTCCGGACTATGCGGCGCGGCTCGCGGCGGAGGGCACGGACCGCCCGGTCGCAATGTTCTGCACCGGCGGGATTCGCTGCGAGAAGGCAACGGCGCTGATGCTGGAACTCGGGTTCGAGGACGTGTATCACCTGCAGGGCGGCATCCTGAACTACCTGCAACAGGTGCCCGGGCACGAGAACCGATGGCAGGGCGAATGCTTCATCTTCGATACGCGCGTCGCGCTGGACAGGGACCTGGCAGAGGGCGGCTACGTCCAGTGCCATGCATGCCGGCGCCCGCTATCGGCCAAGGACCTCGCGTCGCCGGACTATCGCGAGGGCGTTTCCTGCCCGGCATGCATCGGCACGCTCGACGACGAACGGGAAGGGCGCCTCGCCGAACGCGCGAAGCAGGTGGCCCTTGCTGAGCGCCGCGGCGAGAAACACATCGGGCCGCGCGGCGAGGACTGACGGCGGCGCGTCAGTCTTCGAAGACATCCGACCACTCGGGGTGGCGCGCGACTTGCGCGCGCACGAACGGGCACAGCGGCACGACCTTGAAGCCCTCGTCGCGTGCGTCGGCGACCATCTTCTCGACCAGTGCGACACCGACGCCCATGCCGCGAAGGCTGTCGTCCACGCCGGTATGGTCGGCAATGATCTTCTCCGGGGATAGCCGGGAATACGTGAGTTCGCCGGTGGCGTCGTAGCCTTCGACGCGGGCTACGTAGCGACCCCGGGTGTCGGACTCGCTGTGCGTGATCGTGATGTTGGCGCTCATGAATACTCCTCAGAACCAGAAGCGGAGCCCGGCCAGCAACGTCGTGTCCGACTCGTCGCCCGTGCTATCGCGGAAGTGCTTCTCCCACTCGATGCCGACGTAGGGCGCGAACTTGCGCGTCACCTCGTAGCGCAGGCGCAGGCCGACCGAGGCCTCGCTCAGGCCGGATTCGGCGTCGAGTTCGGGGATGTCGCTGAACGCGATGTCGAGCTCCGCGCGGGGTTGCAGGACGAGGCGTTCGGTGAGCAGGAAGTCCTTCTCGAACTCGGCGCGGAGCGCGGCATCACCGTCTTCCGAAAGAAACAGCGCCGCGTCCGTCTCGATGCGGTAAGGCAGCAGGCCCTGTACGCCGGCAACCGCCCAGGCGAGGCCGCCGTCGTCGGTGTCGAGCCAGCGTGCGCCGAGTTGCAGGTTGAAGTACGGCGTGATGGCGCGGTCGTACAGGAGCTGCAGTTCGGCGTCCTCGGCATCGCCGCCGTCGAGTAATCCTTCGGTCTTCCACGCGAAGCCCTGGTAGTCGCCGCCGTAGCGTCCCTGCAGATCCCAGAGCAGGTCGCTGCCGGCCTCGCGGACTTCGACGCGTTCGCCGCGTGCGTAGCCGAAGTGACGCTCGTGGCGCATGTCGGCGGCGGCCGAGCCGAACGCCAGGAGGGTGAGCAGCGTGGCGGCGAGGCGCATCACGCCGGCGCATCCTTGACGCGCACGACGCGCATCATCCCGGCCTGCATGTGGTAGAGCAGGTGGCAGTGAAACGCCCAGGGGCCCGGCTCGTTCGCCGTTACGTCGACGGCCAGTCGCTCGGCCGGCTTGACAACGACCGTGTGCTTGCGCGGGTTGCGGCGGCCGTTGCCGTTCACGAGCTCGACGAACATCCCGTGCAGGTGAATCGGGTGCGACATCATCGTGTCGTTGACGAACTGCAGGCGCACGCGCTCGTCGTAGTCGAGTTCAATGGGCCCCGAAACTTCCGAGAACTTGTAGCCGTCGAACGACCACATGTAGCGGTGCATGTTGCCGGTGAGGTGCAGTTCGATCGTGCGCGACGGCGGCCGGGTATCGGCATTCGGCTCGGTGCTGCGGAGGTCCGTGTACGCGAGCGCCTTGTAGGGCAGATTCTCCAGCCCGACGCCGGGTTCGTGCAGGCGGCTTGCGGTTACCTCGGCGACGTTGGCCACGCCCGGCCCGCGCCGGTGGTCGTGCGTGACGGGCGGCAGGTCCGCCAGCGGGTCCGTCGGTCCCTGCATGGCGTGCCCGTGGTGCATGCCGCCGTGGTCCATGCCCATGTCGGCCATCGTCAGCAACGGCGGTTTCCTCAGTGGCGGGACCGCCGCGATCTCGCCGGCGCTCGATGTCAGCGTCCCGCGCACGTAGCCGCTACGGTCCGAGGATTCGCACATGATCGTCCATGCACCTTCGCCCGGTTCGACGACGACATCGTAGGTTTCCGCGGTGCCGATCTGGAACTCGCCGACGTCAACGGGCTCGACGTCCTGGCCGTCGGCCTGCACGACGCGCATCGTGAGCCCCGGAATGCGAACATTGAAAAACGACATCGCCGACCCGTTGATGAACCGAAGCCGGACGCGCTCGCCAGGCTCGAAAAGCCCGGTCCAGTTCATCGCGGCATCGCGCCCGTTCATCAGGTAGGTGTACGTGGCGGCACCCACGTCCGCGATATCGGACTTCGACATGCGCATGCGCGCCCACGCGTCGAACGGTGCCTGTCCCGCGACGCGGTTGCGGTTGTAGTAGTCGTCCGCGACCTTGAGGTTGGCGAGTACCCGGGCCGGGTCCTCGAACGTCCAGTCCGACAACAGGACCACGTACTCGCGGTCGAACGCGACGGCATTCCGGCCGGCGGGGTCGATGACGAGGGGCCCGTACACGCCCACCTGCTCCTGCAGGCCCGAATGGCTGTGATACCAGTACGTGCCGTGCTGGCGAACGCGAAAACGGTAGGTGAACGTTTCACCCGGCGCGATCCCGTCGTAGCTGATGCCGGGAACGCCGTCCATGTTGCTCGGCAACAGCAGGCCGTGCCAGTGAATCGACGAGTCTTCGTCGAGCGTGTTGGTGACGTTCAGGACGACGTCCTGGCCTTCGCGCAGGCGGACCAGCGGTCCGGGGACCGTGCCATTGATGCCGGCAGCGGTCCCGCGCCGGTCGCCGAACGTCACCGGTGCAGGACCGATGGTCAGGTCCCAGGCGTCCTGTGCGGCGGCGATTTCTGTAGCCCGGCTGGTCGCCCAGGCGGGCAGCGGCAGGCTGGCCGCGCCGCCCGCGAATGCGGCAACGCGCAGTCCGTGGGCGAGAAATTGCCGCCTATGCATCGAGGTCGGGAATCAGTTCACTCTCGAGGTTCGCGATCATGTCCTTGAGGACCAGCTTGCGCTTCTTCAGGCGCCGGATGCGGAGTTGGTCGACCAGCGGGTCGTGCTGCAGCTTGTCGATGAGGTAGTCGAGATCACGATGGCTGACACGCAACTCGCGGAGGCGTTCCAGCTGTTTGAACGTGTCCAGGTCGACATTGTCGGGCATGTCTACAACGCTACTCCCGTTCGGGTAACAGTGCCAGCCAGTCGCGATCAGCGGCGCCGACGACCACGAACCACGGGTTCAGGATATCTTCCTTACGATTATAGGTCAGCGGCCGTCCGTCGGCGGTGACGACCTTGCCGCCGGCCTGTTCCACCACGGCTTGCGCCGCGGCTGTGTCCCACTCGGACGTGGGCCCGAGTCTCGGGTACACGTCGGCGCCGCCTTCCGCGACCACGCAGAACTTCAGCGAGCTGCCCATCGGCACCATGTCGAATTCGCCCAGCCTGTCGAGGAAGTGGTCCAGGCTCTTGCCACGGTGCGAGCGGCTGCCCACCACCCGCGGCGGGTCACCCGCCTTTTTCGCCACGTGAATGCGCCGCGGCTTGTCGCCGGCTTCCCGCTTCTCGGAGCCGTGGCCCTCGCACCCGGCGTAGGTCACGTCGAGCGCCGGCACGTGGACGACGCCCAGCACGGGCTGGTGCTGGACGATCAGCGCGATGTTGACCGTGAACTCTCCATTGCGATTGACGAACTCCTTCGTGCCGTCCAGCGGGTCGATCAGCCAGTAGCGGTGCCAGTGCTTGCGCTCCTCGAATGCGGCGAGGCCGCCTTCCTCGGACAGGATCGGAATGTCCGGCGCGAGTTCCGACAACCCGGCGGCAATCGTGCGGTGCGAGGCAAGGTCTGCCTGCGTGAGCGGCGAGTCGTCGTCCTTGCTTTGCACGTCGAAGTCGGTCGCGTAGACTTCCATGATGCGCTTGCCGGCAGCTTCGGCCAGTTCGACGAGCGGCTCTATCAGTTCCTGGTAGTTCATCCCTGTTCCTCGTGCCGGGGCGGTCGCGCAGTATAAGACAGTGGAATACGATCTCGAAACCCTGCTCGATCAGTGCGACACGCTGATGCTTGATATGGATGGCACCGTGCTCGATCTCGCGTTCGATAACTTCATGTGGCTGGAGCACGTGCCGGAACGTTATGCCGCGCTGAACGCGATGCATCCCGACGAGGCGCGCTCGATGTTGTACGCGCGGTTTCGCGAGATGCAGGGGCGGCTCGAGTGGTACTGCCTCGACCACTGGAGCGAACTGCTCGGCCTCGACATCGCGGGCCTGCACCGTGCCCAGAATCACCGCATCGGCTACCTGCCGGGCGCCGAAGGTTTCCTGTCGCGCGTCCGCGAACACAAGCTGCGCCTTCTGCTCGTGACCAACTCGCATGCGGATACGCTGTCGATCAAGGATGAGGTCACCGGCATTACCGCGCACTTCGACGGGGTGTACAGCTCGCACAGCTTCGGCGTACCGAAGGAGCGACAGGAGTTCTGGCAGTCCCTGCAGGCCGCCGAGGACTTCGACCCGGGCCGGACGCTGTTCGTGGACGACACGGCCGCGGTGCTCGCGAGCGCGCGCGATTTCGGTGTGCGGAACCTGCTGGAAATCGCGCGGCCGGACACGTCTCGCCCGGCTCGCCGGAGCGACGAGTTCCGGGCTATCGACGCGCTGGAAGACCTGGCCTGACTGGCTGGCGGGGCGCCGTCGCTCAGGACGGCTTACGGGTACGACGGCGGCGCGGCGGACCGCCGCCATCGCGGGGCTTGCCCTTTCCCGAGCGGCCCTGCGACGGCCGCCGCGGCATCCGTTTCGGCTTCTCGAGCTTCGGCAGGTCATCGGCCGAATAGTTCGCGACCGGGATCTTGTGCCCGATGTACTCCTCGATGTCGGGCAGCGAGATCGCGTAGGTCTCGCAGCCGAAGCTGATCGCGTCGCCCGACGCGCCCGCCCGCGCCGTGCGGCCGATGCGGTGCACGTAGTCCTCGGCGTCCTGCGGCAGGTCGTAGTTGATGACGTACTGGACGTCGGGAATGTGCAGCCCGCGGCTCGCGACGTCCGTGCCGATCAGCACCGGCAGGTCACCGCTCTGGAACTCCATGAGCATGCGTAGCCGCTTCTTCTGCGGCACGTCACCCGAGATCGCCGCGGCTTGCAGGCCATTCGCTTCGAGGTAGGCCTGCACGCGCTCGGCCTCGCGCTTCATGTTGACGAAGACCATGATGCGCGCGGCGCCCATCTCGCGAATGAGCCCGACGAGCAGCGGCATCTTGTCCTCGTTCGCCGGGAAGAAGATGGCCTGGCGAACGCGGTCGGCCGTCACCTTGTCCGGCTCGATGCGGACGAGCTCGGGCTCGTTCATGTGTTCGTAGGCGAGTTCCATGACCCGGTGCGAGAGCGTGGCCGAGAACAGCATGTTCAGCCGCTGGTCTGGCGGCGGCAGGCGCCGCAACAGGTATCGGATGTCCTTGATGAAGCCCAGGTCGAACATGCGGTCGGCCTCGTCGAGAACCGCGACCTGCACCTGGTCCAGCTTGAACACGCCCTGCTTGTAGTAGTCGATGATGCGGCCCGGCGTGCCGATCAGGATGTCGATGCCGGCCTCGATGTGCTGGCGCTGCTTGTCATAATCCGTGCCGCCGAAGGCCAGTCCGACGACGAGACCGGTCTCCACGCCGAGCACCTCGGCGTCGTTCGCGATCTGTACCGCGAGCTCGCGGGTGGGTGCCAGCATGAAGGCGCGCGGCTGCTTGCGGCCCTCCGCGGGGGCCTGGTCGGCCAGCAGCCGCTGGTAGGTGGCTATGAGGAAGGCAGCCGTCTTGCCGGTGCCCGTTTGTGCCTGCCCGGCGACGTCGTGGTTCTTCAGGGCGATGGGCAGGGTGCTGGCCTGGATCGGCGTGCAGAACTCGAATCCCGCGTGGCGGATGCCCGCCTGAACACGTGCATCGAGATCAAGACTGTCGAATCTGAGTTCGCTCAGATGGTTTTCTGACATAGGAAAAGGACCAAAAAATGTGGGTTTTAGGCTTGCAAAATGGCTCGCGAAGCGGTCAAATTACTTGTAATTCGACGCGACACTCGTCGCTCCCGCCACTTTCGCTGAAGTCACTCAGACCGAATCCAGAAAGAAGCCGGAACAGAACTCGCTGTTTAGCTGCGACAGTGTGCCTGATAGATAAGGCAGCGTCATCCATTTTGCAATGCCGCCTGGCCCGGGGGAAACGCCGGACGGCATGACCAATCCCTAAAAAACCACGTCTCGATCAGAGGAGGTAAGCGTGAGCGACAGGATCGTGCACACGAGCGACAGTGGATTCGAATCGGACGTCCTCGCGTCCGACAAGCCGGTTCTTCTGGACTTCTGGGCCGAATGGTGCGGTCCGTGCAAGATGATTGCGCCGTTGCTCGACGAAGCAGCGGACGAATACGGGGACAAGCTGTCCGTCGTCAAGATCAACATCGACGAGAACCCGAACACGCCTCAGAAGTTCGGCATCCGCAGCATTCCCACGCTAATGATTTTCAAGAACGGCGCCCCCCAGGCGCAAAAACTCGGTGCGATGTCGAAGTCGCAACTCGTCGAATTCCTGGAAAGTAATCTGTGAGAGGGTACTTGGGCAATCAAACGAAGAGCCGGCCAAACAAATCCGGCAACAAGGGCAAGGGCAACTCGAATCGGCGCCGTCGGCGTCGACCGCAATCGGACGAGTTTCCCGATGACGACGGCAGCAGCCTCGAGGTAATCCCGCCGGAGCAACTCGAAGCCAGCAAGAACGTGATGAACCTGTCGGAGCTCAAGAACCGACCGGCTGCCGCGCTCGTCGAGCTCGGGGAGTCCCTGGGGCTCGAGAACCTCGCGCGTTCGCGCAAGCAGGACATCATCTTTTCGGTTCTGAAAGAACACGCGAAGAACGGCGAGGACATCTACGGGGAAGGCGTGCTGGAGATCCTGCAGGACGGCTTCGGCTTCCTGCGATCGCCGGACGGTTCTTATCTCGCCGGACCCGACGATATTTACGTGAGCCCGTCGCAGATCCGCCGCTTTGCCCTGCGGACCGGTGATACGGTTTCCGGCCTGATCCGGCCGCCGAAAGACGGCGAGCGCTACTTCGCGCTGCTGAAGGTCGGCCAGATCAACCACGACGCGCCCGAGAACGCCCGCTCCAAGGTGCTGTTCGAAAACCTGACGCCGCTGTTCCCGAAGGACCGGCTGAAGCTCGAACAGGGCAATGGCAGCACGGAAGACCTCACGGCGCGCATCATCGATATGGTCGCGCCCATCGGCAAGGGCCAGCGCGGCCTGATCGTTTCACCGCCGAAGGCCGGTAAGACCATGCTGCTGCAGAACATCGCGTCGGCCATCGCGGCGAACAATCCCGAAGTCGACCTGATGGTCCTGCTCATCGACGAGCGGCCGGAAGAAGTGACCGAGATGGAGCGTACGGTACGCGGCGAAGTCGTGTCGTCGACGTTCGACGAGCCGGCAAGCCGGCACGTGCAAGTGGCCGACATGGTCATCGAGAAGGCCAAGCGCCTCGTTGAGCACAAGCGCGACGTCGTGATCCTGCTCGATTCCATCACGCGTCTCGCGCGCGCCTACAACACCGTCGTCCCGTCGTCGGGCAAGGTGCTGACGGGCGGTGTCGACGCGAACGCGTTGCACCGGCCGAAGCGCTTCTTCGGCGCGGCGCGCAACATCGAGGAGGGCGGTAGCCTGACGATTCTCGCCACGGCGCTGATCGACACCGGCTCCAAGATGGACGAGGTGATCTACGAGGAATTCAAGGGCACCGGCAACATGGAGATCCACCTGGATCGCCGTATCGCCGAGAAGCGCGTGTTCCCGGCGATCAACATCAACCGTTCCGGTACGCGCAAGGAAGAGCTGCTGACCGATCCGGACGAGCTGCAGAAGATGTGGGTACTGCGTAAGGTGTTGCACCCCATGGACGAGCTCGCGGCGATCGAGTTCCTGCTGAATAAGCTGCAGGACACCAAGACGAACGCCCAGTTCTTCGAGGCGATGAAGCGCTAGAGAACGGCTGTCAGGCCTGGCCGGTGACCTTGCGCGCGTATTGCGGAAGGTCGTCGGCAATGACCACCCACGGCGCCTTGTCTTCGACCCAGATGTGCGCGCGGAGGACGATGTCCTCCGCGTCCTCGATGCTTGGCCAGCGTCACGTCGATCTCGCCAGGTCGCGCCGTGTGCGCATAGGTGAGCGACGAGCCGCAGTGACCACAGAAGCCGCGGGTGACCCCGGGCGATGACTGGTACTCGGTAATGACGCCGTCCGTGATCCGCATGACATCCACGGCGAACGTCGCCCAGCTCACGAAGGCTGCGCCGGCCGCGCGCTGGCAACTGTGGCAGTGGCAATGGCAGGCGTACAGCGGGCTGTCTTCCAGCCGGAACCTTACGAAGCCGCAAAAGCAGCGGCCGCTGTACGCGCTGGCCATGGCGGTCGGTCAGGCCTCCTTGGGATTCGGGCCGTACTGGTTGTCACCCGGAGTGCCGTCGAGACAATAGAAGACGAGCAGCACGATCGCGCCGATGAGCGGAATCAGGCAAAGGAGCATCCACCAGCCGCTGCGGCTGGTGTCATGCAGGCGGCGCACGCCGACCGCGATGCTCGGGATCAGGACAGCCAGGCCGTAGATGGTCCCCAGGGTGCCGATGCCCGATTCGACGTCGTACATGCCGGTCGCAACGTCCACGAATGTCAGTGCAATGGAAATCAGCACGCTGAAGAGGATGAACATCCAGATTTCCTTCCGGCGCGCCCGGCCGCTGAACACGGCGTACTTCTTCAGGACGGTAAGGTACCAATTCATGCGTGTCTCCCCTGTTTGAAAATGGGTCCCGTCGGTCGGGAACTTCTGTTTTTCCTGTTCGGGATCTTAGTCGAATCGACTATTGACGCCAAACGGACGTTACGAACAGCGCTGGCGGTCATCCACGTTTCCGCTCGCTGATCCAGAGCAAGATGTGGCCACGGACGACGACCGTTTCGTTCTCGTCAAAGGCGGTGACAGTGACTTTCAGGTCACCGGGCCTCCAGTCGTCCGGGTCGATCTCCGCCGTGCCCGTCAGGTTCGTCGCGGCCTTCGCAGGGTATTCGAGCGTCATGCCTTTCGGAATCCAGCGCAGGTGCGCGGGGATCGAGGCCTCGGCACACACGCCCATCGCCTTCTCCAGCATGTTGCAGATGGCGATGACGTGCACGGTCCCGATGTGGTTCTGCACGGCTCGGCGCTTGCGCAGCGCGAGCCGGGCGAAATTGGGTCGGAGTTCGACGATGCGGGCGCCCGCGGAGCCGAAATATGGCGCCTTGAAGTCCACGAACTTCGAGAAGAGCCAGCGTCCGCCGGGGTAGCGCGACAGGCGTTGCCAGGCGGCAAGCGTCGCGTTACCGGACGTCACGGCGAGGTACCGGTCAGACCGGACGACGCGGCTGTTCCGTAAACCGGCAGTGGGTCGCCAATCGCCGCGACTGCGGGCGCAGGAACACATTGTCGCGCGTGTAGCGATAGACGTGGCATTCGCTGACCGACGTGGTTGCGGCGACGGGATCGGGCGGGTTCGCGCGCGTCGCCGCCGTGGGAGCAAATGCGGACCACGCAATGAGAACGGCGAGCAGCGTCAAAGAGGTTCTTATCATTATTAGTGCCTCCCTCGTGACCCACCGACGATACCACAGCGCCGGCGCGGGAGGCGAACGGTGCTCAGCCGGCGGAGGCGGGCCCCGGAACGTCGGCCATCGGAACGTGCCGGGGCAGGCGCTGGATTCGCGAAATCCAGTCTCTGACGGCCGGGTAGCCGCCGAGATCGAAGCCGCCCTCGTGCGCAACGTGGGTGTACGCGAACAGCGAGATGTCGGCGATCGTCGGCACCCGGTTAACAAAATACGGCGCGCGGGCCAGGTGCCGTTCCATGATGCCGAGCGCCTTGTGGCCTCCGGGCTGCCTGGACTCGTAGTCGGCGCGGCGTGCCTCCGGCAGGCCGAGGTACTTCGCGATGAAACGCGCGACGGCAATGCAGGGCTCGTGGCTGTACTGCTCGAAGAACTGCCATTGCAGGATTTCGGCGCGCGCCAGCCGGTCTTCCGGCAGGAACTCGGTACCGTCTGCCAGGTAATGCAGGATGGCATTGGATTCGGCGAGAAACTTTCCCGGCGCGTACTCGAGCACGGGGATCTTTGCGTTCGAGTTCATCGACGCAAACTCCGGCGTCCGCGTCGCGCCCGCCATGATGTCGACCTCAACCCACTCGTAATCAGTATCAATCCAGCTCAGCAGGAGCTGGATTTTGTAGCAGTTGCCTGACCGGCCGTCGCCGTATACACGAAGCATGGGTGTCGTCTCATCCGTCGAGTGTTTGTCAATGGTAATCGAGTACAGCGGCAGCACGCGCCCGGGGATGCTTCCGGATTCGCGTTCGCCGACGCGCTCGCCGCCGGCGCGGAGGTAGAAGCGCTCGGCATGCGGATCTCCCTGGATAACGAGGCGCCGCGCGCCGGCCGCGGCGCACTGCCGCAGCGCATGCAGCATCAGCACGCGGCCCACGCCGGTACCGATCCGTCCGGGCTCGACGAACAACGCTTCCAGTTCGATTTCAGCCGGACCTGACGCCGACAGGGCGTAGAAGCCGCAAACGTCGCCTCGATGCTCGGCAACGCGAAACTGATTCTCGGAAAGGTCGAACGCAGTCCAGGTGAGTTCCGCTCGACAGGCCTCCAGGAATTCGCGGTCATAGCCCCAGTAAGCCTTGGAGCGCAGTGCCAGCGCCGACAATGTTGCAGCTTCGCTCGCGCGGGGTGCGCGCAACATCATCGCGACAGGTCCTCGCCGTAGCGGCGCCGGACGTCCACCACCTCGACGCGGAACCAGCGGTACCAGCGCGTCTTGCCGAGCGCTTGCGCGGCCCGGTGCTCGGCATCGTCGTGCCAGGCGCGAATGTCGTCCAGGTCGTGCCAGTACGAGACGGCGATCTCGAGCCCGCTTTCCAACGATGCGTTGAATCCGGCGCAGCGATACTTCGAAAACGCGAGTTCGCGCATGCGGGCGGCGGTCTCCGAGTACTCGTCGTCGAGATCGCGGGTCGCCGCCGTGAAGATCACGGCATAGCGCGGCTCGGCGTCGTTATTCCCGGTGTGCATCGCTCATGCGCCGGCGAACGTCCGTTCCCAGTTGCGGCCGTCGGCGGCCGATACCTGCATGCCGTCGATCGCGCCGTCGTCGAGGCAGCGGACGTTGACGCTGATACCGTCGGGATGTGACCGCGGCACGTAGAACGACTTGATGCCGCATGCCGCGCAGAACAGGTGCTTTGCCGTCCCGGTGTTGAACGTGTAGGTGGTCAGAGCGTCCTCGCCCTGCAGTAGCCGGAAGCGGTCGCGTGGCACGATCAGGTGCAGGTACCCGGTCATGCGGCAGACGGAGCAGTTGCAATCCAGGATTTCGGGCGACGGTGGCGCGTCGACTTCGAAGCGTACCCGACCGCAGTGGCAGCCGCCGCTGAGCGTGGTGGCGTCGAGCCTAGCGGTGCTGGTCGACAAGGATGTTGTTTCCGTCCGGGTCGGCGAGCGTCAAACTCGCCGGACCGCTCGTCGCTTCGTCGGCCTCGCTCGCCAGCGGGATGCCGTGCTCCTTCAGGTGCCGCTGGATGTCGCGGACGTCGGAGAATTCGTCGAGCTCCGCGCACTGCTGGTCCCAGCCGGGGTTGAACGTGAGGATGTTGCCCTCGAACATGCCCTGGAACAGGCCGATGACCGTGTCGCCGTTGCGCAGGATGAGCCAGTTCTGGTCGATGTCGCCGCCGGCGGGCTCGAACCCGAGTTTTTCGTAGAATGCGAACGATGCACGAATGTCCTTCACGGACAGGCTCACGGAAAAGGCGCCAAGCTGCATGAGAATTCTCCTCGGGAGTCTGCAGCGGATGATAGCACCCGCCGTGCTCAGCCGCGGGCGGTCATCGGCTGTCGGATGATGGTCTTCCAGCGCGCCGGGTCCGCGCGCCGGATGTCGGACAGGTAGATCTCGTGGTGCTTGCCGCTCAGCGCCCCGCGCTCGCCGATGAAGTCGTGCAGCCGGGCGATCGTGGGGCCTTCCTCGGAGAAGGGGCCGACGTGCAGTACCTGGGCCACGAGGCCTTCGTCAAACCGGTCGAAGCGGATGCGATCGATCGCCGGCGGGTTCTTCTTCCTGCGCGCGGCGTCGATGCCGTCGGCGACCTGTTCCGCGGTCACGATCGGCGGCTGCAGGATCATCATCGTCCACTTCCACGCCGATTTGTCGCCAGCGTCGAAGACGCGCATATCGTCGGCCCACCAGAGACCCTCGAGCGGCATCACTCCATAGTCGACGGCGACCGGACCCTTCTTGATTGCGAACTTGATCGTGTACGCAACGGTGTACAGCGTCGCCACCGCATCGGCATAGGCTTGCGATGTATTCGGGTCGCCCTCGCCGTCGATCATCAGGTAGTTGAGCGGCGGAACCTCTACGACCGCCGGAACCGTCGGCGACACCTTGTAGAGTTCGCCCAGTTCCTTCTTGTAGTCGATCTTTGTCACGGTGGTCCCCGAGTGGTGATGCCGGCAACAGCTCGTTGACGGGAACGCTACTGTATCGACACGCGTCTTGCCACCACGACGCGCCCGGCATTATCAGCCGGTCAGACGGTCGAGTCGCTGTCGAACCTCCGCTGCCGGCAGCCCGTCGACCTCGACGAGTTTGCGCGGGCTCGAATGACCCCGAACCACACGAACGGACGAGGCCGGCAGTTCCAGCGCCGCACCCAGGAGCGCCTCGACTTCGCGATTCGCGCGGTTCTTTTCGGGCGGTTGCGCGACGCGAATCTTGAGTTCGTCGCCGAGCCAGCCCGCGATCGCGGAGCGCGAGGCATTCGGCACGACCTTTACAGGCAAGCGGACGGGCGCGGTGTCGGCCACCTCAGGAACGCCGGTGATCGCGCAGTGACCGGGCCATCACGACGTCGCGCTGCGGATCGTCGCCGAGCAGGAACCGGTGTTCACCCACCGCCTCGAAACCGAGCTTGCGGTAGAACGCGATGGCGCGCGGATTGTGTTCCCAGACGCCGAGCCAGATGCGGTCGCAGCCGGCCTCGACCGCGGCGTCGAGTGACGCGTTCATCAGCGCCTGTGCCACGCCGCGGCCGTGCCAGTCGGCATCCACGTAGATGCGCAGCAGCTCGGCCGGCTGGCGCGCGGCGACGCAGTCCTTCGGCGAGTCGAGCCGGACCTGGGCGTAGCCGGCCATCGCTCTGCCGGTGTCGGCGAGCAGCGTGCGCATGCCCGGGTCGAGAATTTCGTCGCGCTGGAGGGCGGTGCCGTAGCTCCTTGCGCAATGGGCATCCAGGTCGGCGGCGTCATTCGCGTCCGCGAACGTCGCGCGAAACGTGCGCTCCGCGAGCGCGGCGAGATCGGCGGCGTCGCTCTCCGTCGCGCTTCGCACGGACAGCGTCGCGGATCGGCGCGGACCGCTCATCGACGCCCGGCGTAGCGCTGCCAAAGCCACAGCGGCAGCAGCATTACCACGCCCAGCAGCGTCAGGGGCCAGAGCCAGCTGAGCATGGTCTCGCCGACGACCGGCCAGTTCGTCCCGTCCTGCCCGTGAAACAGGCCGGACGGATTCACCCGCCAGTCGAGCCACGTCATGATGCCGCTGGTCGACAGCACGAAGACTACGATGACGGCGGCTGCCCGTACCAGCACTAGCGCAGCGCCTTGCGAATGACGAGCTTCAGCCCCGACCAGGTATCGTCGACGGCGCAGACCTTGACGTCGACGAGCCCCAGCGGCAGGGCGACCTCGCGGACCACGTCCTCGGTCACGTCGCTCTTCACGCCGGATGACTTCTTGGGCCACGACACCCAGATCGCGCCATCGCGCGAGATGGCCGACAGGCCGTCCTGAACATCCGCGTCGAGCTCCGATCGCCGCGTGACGAAGACGTGCAGGATGTCTACCCTGCCGCGCAGGCGGCTGCTTAGCACGAGACCCTCGGGCAATGGCGCAACGAGCGTGGCGTAATCGTCGGGCGCGCGGCGCGTCTTCACGCGCAGGCCCGGCTTGAAGCCGAGCTTCTTCGCGAGCGGCGTGCCCGAATAGCCGGCCATCTCAGGCGCGCGCCCGGTCGCCCGGCTGGACGCGAAACAACACGTACGGCATCACGAGTATCCAGGCCAGGAAGAACAGCCACACGCGGCCCGCGGACAGGTTGTAGTCGTGCGCAAGCTGCGCCCAGGTCTTGCCCGCGATGAAATGTCCGAACCCGAACTCGAAAGCCAGCGTCATCAGGACCCAGGCTATGCCGATCGTCCAGGCGGTCCGCGAGGCATCGATCGGGAACCGGCGACTGAACGCAAAGCCCGCCAGCCCGGTCAGCAGGATCCCGGTCACGGTCGACAACTGGTGCGCCGTCAATTCGTCGACGTACGGGCCGTAGGCGAACTGGCGAAGCGTCCCGTTGAGCACGGCGATCAGTGCGAGGGCGAACCAGAAGACAAGGTAGTTGCGCATCAGGCGGGCGGCCTGGCCTTCGGGTCGAACCAGAATTCTATCTCGGCGGTGTCGACGTCGAAGCGCGCGGCGTGCTCCTGGCCGGCCTCCAGGTAATACCAGTCGCCGGGCCCGTAGCGGCTCTCCACGCCGTCCACGGTCAGGTACAGCTCGCCTTTCGTGATGACACCGCAGTTCTCGGTCGGGTGCGTGTGAGGCTCGATCGCGGTACCGGCCGGGTACGAGGCAAACAGCACCTTGCAGTTCGAGGCGCTGAGCTGGTAGGCATCGAACGGGCCTTCGAACGGCGGCAAAGCGGTTATGAGTTTCGGAAAGTCGACCTTCATGGGCGGCCCCTGGCGGCCTCGATCTGCCGGAGCAGCTCCGGATCGATCGGCATGCGCTGGAACGGACTGACGTTCGTGCCGCCCGTGTTGCCTTCCGGGACGAGACCGACCGCGGTCTTCGTAGCGGCACCGACTATGCGCAGGAGCTGGCCGGCCGCTTCGCGAACGGACCGGTTTCGAATCGCCCACCGCAGCATGTGGATGTGCGCCTTCGTGTGCCAGTACGTGGATTCCTGGCCCAGCACGTGGGCGTTCTCGAGATGATGAAACTCGGCCGACGGGTCTCCGGCCATTCGCGCGCGCACGGCGCTCTCGAGTTCCACTCCCACGTAAGGGGCGATGTTTCGTGCGAAGTTCTGCAGCATCGTTTGATGACCCACGGCGTGCACTTTCCGCAAATTATAGGGCATCTGCGGGATGGTCTCCCGCGCCGGACATCGATGGATACGCTTACCAGCGATGCAGTGGCTGGGCGCTGCCCGCATCGAAGGCCGACGAGTCCTGGTCGAGTTCCACGTAGCCGGCCGTGCCGGCGAGGCCGGCAAAGTCGCCCGACGTGTTCGTCGGTGCGGGCATCGCGAGGACCTGTCCCGCGGTCGTCGAGACGAGGCGGACGGGCAGGAAGTACGTAAGCCGGGGCGCAAACTCCACAGGCGCGCCAAGCACCGCGAATTCGGGCGGCGGCGACGGCATGCCGGACGCCTGCCGCAAGCCGGGGATGACGTACCGCCGGCAACACACGAGCGTCGACACCGGGTTTCCGGGCAGGGCGTACACGGACTGCCCCTGCGGCCCGGTGCCGAACCACATGGGCTTGCCCGGCCGCTGGCTGATCCGGTGAAAGACGACCTCGACGCCGAGCCGGCCGAGCACGGCGGGCACGTAGTCCGCCTTGCCTTTCGAGACACCGCCGCTGAGAACGAGTACGTCGTTCGCGGCAAGCAGCGCGCCGATCTGTTCTTCCAGCGCGGCTTCGTCGTCCGGCAGGTGCGCGACGGTAACGTCCGGGTAGCCGTGGCCCGCGAGCATCGCCGCGACGGCGGGGCCGTTGGACGAGCGAATCTGGTGGTCCGCGATGGGCGAACCGGCGGGAACCAGTTCGTTGCCGGTGGAGATGACTGCGACTGCCGGCCGGCGTGCGACGTCCACCGTTGCGAGTCCCGCGGAGGCCACGATCGCGACTTCCGCGGCACCGATGCGCGTGCCCGGGCGCAGCAGTTCGGTGCCGGCGGCGTGGTCGGAGGCCCGGGGGTGGATGAACTGGCGGTGCTCAGCCTCGTAGCCGTCCTCGATGCGCACGATGCCGTCGTTTGTTGAGACGCGCTCCACCGGCACGATGCAGTCGGCATCCGCGGGCAACGCGGCGCCGGTCATGATCTCGATGGCATTGCCGGGCGCAAGCGTCAGGGCCGGGTCTCCCGCGGCCTGCAGTGCCTGCAGCGGGAACTCGCACTGCCCGCCGGCCAGCAGTGCGTGCTCGATGGCAATACCGTCCATCATGACGCGGTCGAACGGGGGTTGGTCGCGCTCGGCGACGACGGATTGCCGCAGGACGCGCCCGTGGCAATCGGCGAGCGCGACGGGCTCGGACTCGAGCGGCCGCACCGTGCGCAGGATCGCCGCCAGTGCCTCCGCCGCGCTCAGCATGCCGGTCTCAGGTGCGCTCGCGCGCGATCGCGCGGTGGCCGATGTCGCGGCGCAGGTAGGCGCCGTCCCAGTGAATCCGCTCGACGGCCGCGTACGCCGTCGTTGCAGCCGCCTCGACGCTGTCGCCGAGACCCACGACGCACAGCACGCGCCCGCCGTTCGTGACGACGTTGCCATCGACGTCCGACGTCCCGGCATGGAACACCTTCTGCGTATCGCTGTCGGCCTCATCCAGGCCGTCGATGACGCTGCCTTTCGCGTAGCTGCCCGGGTAGCCGCCCGCGGCCATTACCACGCCGAGCGCGGCGCGCTCGTCCCATTCGGCTTTGCGCTGGCCGAGCGTTCCGTCCAGCGCGGCGAAACACAGCGCGGCGAGGTCGGACTTCAGCCGCATCAGGATCGGCTGCGTTTCCGGGTCGCCCATGCGGCAGTTGAATTCGATGACCTTCGGCGTGCCATCGGCCATGACCATGAGACCGGCGTACAGGAAACCCAGGTAAGGTATGCCGTCGCTCTGCATGCCGGCGAGCGTCGGCCGGACGACCTCGTCCATGATGCGACTCGCGATGGCGTCCGTGACGACCGGCGCCGGCGAATAGGCGCCCATGCCGCCGGTGTTCGGGCCGGTGTCGCCTTCGTCCCGCGCCTTGTGGTCCTGGGACGTGGCGAGCGGCAGCACCGTCTGCCCGTCGGTGATGATCATGAAGCTCGCTTCCTCGCCGTCGAGGAACTCCTCGACCACGATGCGTGCGCCGGCGTCGCCGAACTTGTTGCCGGCCAGCATGTCCGTGGCCGCGTCGACGGCCTCGTCCAGCGTGTGCGCCACGATGACGCCCTTGCCGGCGGCCAGGCCGTCGGCCTTGATGACGATCGGCGCGCCACGCTCGCGAATGTAGGCGAGGGCCGGCTCCAGTTCGCTGAAATTCCGGTACTCGGCGGTCGGGATGCCGTGACGTGCGAGGAAGTCCTTCGTGAAGGCCTTCGAGCCCTCGAGTTGCGCGGCGGCCGCCGTCGGGCCGAAGCAGGGCAGCCCCGCGGCATCGAACGCATCGACGATGCCGGCGACAAGCGGGGCCTCCGGGCCGATGATCGTGAGGTCCACGGCTTCGTCCCGGGCCAGGGCGATCAGCCCGGCAATGTCGTCGGAGGACACGTCGCGGTTCCGTACCTTGCGCTCGCGCGCGGTGCCGGCATTGCCCGGCGCCACGAGGACTTCGTCGACGGAAGCCGCCTGCGCGCACTTCCAGGCGAGCGCGTGCTCGCGGCCACCGGATCCGACGATCAATACCTTCATGCCGACCTCAATGCCGGAAGTGGCGCATGCCGGTGAATACCATCGCCAGCCCGTGTTCGTTGGCCGCGGCGATGACTTCCTCGTCGCGCATCGAGCCTCCGGGCTGGATGATGGCCGCGATGCCGGTCTCGGCGGCGGCGTCGATGCCGTCGCGGAACGGGAAGAACGCATCCGAGGCCATGACCGAGCCCTTGACCTCCAGGCCCTCGTCCGCGGCCTTGATCGCGGCAATCTTCGTCGAATAGACGCGGCTCATCTGCCCGGCGCCGACGCCGACGGTGGCCTTGTCCTTGCAGAACACGATCGCGTTCGACTTGACGAACTTGGCGACGGTCCAGGCGAACAACAGGTCGTCGACCTGATCCTCGGTAGGGATGATCTTGGTGACGACGCGCAGATCATTGCCGGTGATGCGGCCGTCGTCGCCGGTTTGCACCAGCAGCCCGCCGCTGACCTTCTTGAGGTCGATGCCGGTTGTGGCTTTGCCCTCCGGCTTGCCGGTCTCGAGCACACGGACGTTCTGCTTCGCCTCGAGCGCGGCGGCCGCATCGGGCAGCACGACCGGCGCGACGATGACTTCCACGAACTGGCGGTCGATGATGGCCTGCGCCGTGGCGGCGTCGAGCGGGCGGTTGAACGCGATGATGCCGCCGAAGGCGGACGTCGGGTCGGTGCGAAACGCGCGGTCGTAGGCATCCCGGATCGAGCCCGCGACGGAGACGCCGCAGGGGTTGGCGTGCTTCACGATGACGCAGGCCGGCGCCGAGAACTGCCGGACGCACTCGAGCGCCGCGTCGCTGTCGGCGATGTTGTTGTAGGACAGCTCCTTGCCCTGCAGCTGGCGCGCCGTCGCCAGCGATCCGGCCGGTGGCTGCTGGTCCCGGTAGAACGCTGCCTGCTGGTGCGGGTTCTCGCCGTAGCGCATCGTCTGCAGGCGCGTGCCGGCGTACAGGAACCGCTCTCCGAGAACGTCGTCGCCGAGCGCACGGGACAGGTACTTCGTAATTGCCGTGTCGTAGGCAGCCGTGTGCGCGTAGGCCTTGGCCGCCAGCCGTCGCCGGTCGTCCAGCGTGAGCTTGCCGTCGCGCAGCAGGCCGAGGATTGCGTCGTAATCGGCCGGGTCCACGACGACGGCCACGCCGTCGTGATTCTTCGACGCGGCGCGGATCATGGCGGGGCCGCCGATGTCGATGTTCTCGATCGCGTCCTCGAGCGTGGCGTCCGCGCGGGCGATCGTCTGCTCGAACGGGTACAGGTTGACGACGAGCAGGTCGATGGGCTCGATGCCGTGCTCGTCCATTACGCCTTCGTCGGTGCCGCGCCGGCCCAGCAGTCCGCCGTGGATCGTCGGGTGCAGCGTCTTGACACGCCCGTCCATGATTTCCGGGAAGCCGGTCTTGTCGGCGACGTCGATGGCGCTGATGCCGGCATCGCGCAGTTGTTTCGCGGTTCCGCCGGTGGAGAGAATCTCGACACCGAGTTCCTCGAGGCCGGAAACAAACGGGATCAGGTCGCTCTTGTCAGAAACGCTGACGAGCGCGCGTCGTACTTGGAACATCCGGAGTCCTTTCGGTCGTCGTCGACTATTGAATCAGGGAGTAGGTCTTGAGCTTCTTGCGCAGCGTACCGCGGTTGATGCCGAGGATGCCCGCCGCCTGGCTCTGGTTGCCGTCGGTGTATTCCATCACCGCCTTGAACAGCGGCCTCTCGACTTCCTGCATGACGAGATCGTAGAGATCTCCCGGCCGGTCGCCGTTCAGCGTCGAAAAGTAGGTCTTGAGGGCGTCTTCTGCGTGTTTGTGGAGCGGTTTCCGGTTCTTTGGCGTCGCGAGTTCCGGGAACTTGGCGGAAGTCGGCGAGGCGCCGCCACTAATGTTTTTTTGCACCACGTTCGCTGTCCTGAATGTAAGGCGCGGCTGATATGCCTGCGCCACCTCTCCCCATTCCGGAACGACTACGCTGCTGCGAGCAACCGACTTCCGTCGCTGCGATCGAGGAAGTCCTGCGTCAGTCTGACTTGTTCCGAAGCACACTCTACACGCACTACCCGGTGGCGGAACTCGTCTGCGTCTGCGAGTTTTTCGCAATACCAGGTGAGATGCTTGCGTGCCACCCGAACCCCTGTTTTCTCCCCGTAAAACCGGTGCAGTTCGATCAGGTGGCCGAGCATGATATCACGCAATTCGTGATTTTCTACTGGCGGTTTTCGTGTGTTGCCGCTTAGACCAGCGCCAAGTTCGCGAAAGATCCACGGGCGTCCCTGCGCGCCGCGTCCGATCATCAGGCCGTCCGCGCCAGTTAGCCGCAGAACTTCGAGCGACTTCTCGACACTCGTGATATCGCCGTTTGCCAGAACGGGAATTCCGACCGCTTGCTTGATGCGTGCGATCGTCGCGTACTCCGCGTCGCCGCGGTACCGGCACGCGCGCGTGCGGCCGTGAATTGCGAGCGCCGCGATGCCCGCATCTTCCGCGATCCTTGCAACTGTTGCGCCGTTGCGGTGCTCCGGGTCCCAGCCCGTGCGTGTCTTGAGCGTCACCGGCACGTCGACGGCGGCAACGACGGCCGTGAGAATCGCCGCGACGAGCGACTCGTCCTGCAGCAATGCGGAACCGGCGAGGCGGCGGCACACTTTCTTTGCGGGACAGCCCATGTTGATGTCGATGATCTGTGCGCCGCGATCGACGCAGGCGCGCGCCGCGTCGGCCATCTGGCGCGGATCGGACCCCGCGATCTGCACCGCGACGGGCGTCGCATCCAGGTCCAGGTCCAGGCGGTGCCGGGACTTGGGCGTCTGCCAGAGGCGGGTGTCCGCCGTCGTCATTTCCGAGGTGGTCATGCCGGCGCCGAAACGCCGGCACAAGGCGCGGAACGGTCGGTCGGTCACCCCGGCCATCGGGGCGAGCACGAACGGACTCGGGAGCACGTAGGGACCGATTTTCAGGGTGGGGCGCTGCACGGCGCGCATTATACGTCGCCCGGCGGCGGTACGCCGGGACTGGCGGAACGAGTTCCTAGCGGAAGTCCTCGATTGCGCAGCGGAGCTGGTCGTCGCCCTTACGGTAGCAGGCGTTCAGCTTGAAGCCGTCGGCCTCGTCGGATGGCATGTCGATCGCAATCACGGCCTCGAAGGACTCGCCGGGCGCGATCGTGTCCCGCGCGCTGACGCCTTCGTCGAGATATTCGGCCGGCTCGAGCACCTTGCTGCCGAGAACGTCGTCGAAACGGTCGGTCAGCGACACTGCCAGCAACGGGTAGGGCAGCGGCGTGTCGGACTGGTTGCCGAGCCGCGAGTAGATCGTCAGCACCTCGTCTTCCGCAACGATGCCTTCGTCGTTGGCAACGCCGCCCGACATCGAGCCGCGCGTCACTTCGAAGCGCCAGCCGGTGACGTCCCAGTCGGGCGTGATCGGCGCGCCGACGGCGCGGTACAGCGGTGCGATCTTGTCCCCGACCGCGGGAATCGTCGCCAGGTCTGCCCGTGACTGGTGGACGAACTGCCCGGCCAGCAGCAACGCCAGCACGACGACGCCGGCAATGATGCCGTACTGCATGCGCCGACTGCGGGCGCGCGCTGCCTGCGTGGCTTCCTCGGCCAGCGCGGCATCCGCGATCTGCTTCTGGTGCGCGGCGGCTTCCGACGCGTGGCGGCGTTGTTCTTCCTCGGTGCGGGCAAAAGACCCTTCCATGATGATGGTTTCGAAACCTGTACCGCCACCGTCCGACTGCTTGCCGGGCAGCTTGCTGTCGTCGTCGCTCGAGTCCTCATCGTCCGTGGCTTCGTCGTCGGGGGCGGACGACTTGCCCTGCAGCACGATGGTCGAGCTCATGCCCTCGTCGTCGGTGAGCGCGAGGCGCATCAGGTCCTCGTCGATCAGCATGTTGACCGTCTGCTCTTCCTCGGTCGGGGGCGGCACGATGGTTCGCGTCGGGTCGAATTCCAGGTCCGGGTTCAGCGCGTCCCGGGCGTGGTCGAGTTGGAACTGGAGTTCGCTCGTGTCGGCCGGGATCCGTACCTCGTCCTCCGGCACCTCCGCCGCCGCAAGACTCCCGTCCTCGTCGTCGTCCTCGTCGTCGACCATGTCGTCGTCGAGCGGCTCGCCGTCGAGTGGTTCGTCAACGGGCAGCTCGTCGTCGGGCAGCTCGTCGTCGAGTGGTTCGTCAACGGGCAGCTCGTCGTCGGACAGCTCGTCGCCGGGCAGTTCGTCGCCGGCGTCCGCTTCCGCGGCGGCAGGGCCGTGCGCGTCGCCGTCCTCGTCTTCATCGGGGATTCCGGCGGCATCGAGCTCGGCACTCGCTTCGAGAGCGAGTTCCTCGTCGGCGTCCTCGTCGGGCGCCGCGTCCGGGTCGAAGTCCGCCCGGATGCCGGTGTCCTCGTCGTCATAGTCCGGCAGAGCGGCCAACTCCTCGGCGAGCGTCATCGGTTCGGCCGCCTCGCCGCCGTCGTCGTCGACGTCGATGTCGTCGTCCGTGGCGATGACCGTGTCGCCGGATAGCTCGTCGGGTGTCTCCTCGAGCGCGTCTGCCGCGGACCCGGCCGTCGGCTCGACTTCGCTCAGCAGGTCGCCCCACTCGTCGGGCTCGCCGAACGCGATGTCGGCCTGCAGCTGCATGGGTTCCTCGAAGCGCTCGGGTTCCTCGGCCGGCGCGGGTGGCGGCGCGGGGTCCGACAGGGCCTCGAGGTCGAAGTCGTCGGGCAGGCCGGTGTTGTCGTCGAAGCGAAGCACGTCCTCCGCCGGCGTGTCGGGATGTTCAAAGACGTCCGCGGCGTCGATCTCGGCCTCGCCGTCGTCCGCGAATACCTCGTGGGCGTCGATGTCGTGCGGCGTTTCCGTCAGGAATTCGTCCACAGGCGTCGGTGCATCGCTCAGGACCTCGTCGACGGCTTCGGGCTGCGGGTCTTCGTCCAGGAGTAGCGGGTCCAGCGGCGTGCGCGTGTCGGTGAAGACCGCATCGGCGTCGCCATCCGACGACCCGCTCTCGGAGTCGTCGTCGAAGGATTCGACAACTTCGATGGCGCTGGCGTCGGTGTCGACGGGAAGATCGTCATCGTCCTCCTCATCGTCATCGCCGTCGTCGTCCATGAGACGCCACTCGACGCCGGTGTCTTCGATGCGAATGTCCTCGCCGGCGAGCTGGTCCAGGGTCTTCAGCAGCGCCGCGCTCTGCGCGGCCGTCATGCGCCGCGGCGGCGAGGCGTCCGCCTCGTCGTCAAGAGGATCGGGGGTGAGTTCCGGCAGCGCTTCCTCGACGTCCGGCCGCCGCCGGGCCTCCGGCTTGGTCTCGGACAGGTAAGCGACGGCGTTAAACGCGTTGCCGCAGCCGCCGCAACGGACCTTGCCGGCGGCCTGCTTGAGTACTTCGGCGGTTACGCGGAACGACGTTCCGCATTCCGGGCACTGCGTGTACATGGTCTAACCGATTCTCCGTTTCCCTCCGAGCCGCGCCCAGGTCTGGTTAGCCTGTGACCGAAACGCGGGCGCGTCGAACTCGATACGGGGCGCGTACGCGGCCCGTATTCTGTCAACTTGCCCGGAGAGTATGCCCGACAGGGCCAGATCGCCACCGGAACTGAGTCGCGTTATGACAGATTCAGCGAGTTCCACGAGTGGGCCGGCCAGGATGTTGGCCACCACGACGTCGAAGCGGCCGGAAATCCCGGCGTCACTTGAGCATACGCTCAATTTACCGTCCACGCCGTTGTGGCGGGCGTTGCACTCTGTCGCCGTCACGGCCTGCGGGTCGATGTCCATGGCGACCGCCGACCGTGCGCCGAGCTTCAGCGCGGCGATGGCGAGGATGCCGGAGCCGCAGCCGTAGTCGAGAACGCGGCGCCCGTCGAGGTCCAGCCCGTCGAGCCAGTCGAGGCACATGGCGGTGGTCGGGTGCGTACCCGTGCCGAACGCGAGGCCGGGGTCCAGGCGGACGACGACCGCGCCCGCCGGCGCCTGGGCGTCGCCCGGGCAGACCCAGAGTCGGCGACCGAACTGCATCGGCCCGAAGTCGCGGAGCCACTCGCGTTCCCAGGCGCGATCGGCCAGCGTCTCGATGCGCAGGCCCGGTACTCCGGCCAGGCCGAGGCTGGATTCGAGGTCCGCGACGAGCGCGTCGAGATCGGCGTCGGCGGAGAACAGCCCGCTGATCCGGGTGTCGGCCCAGAGCGGCGTTTCGCCGGGCGCGGGTTCCAGGACCGGGCGGTCGCCGGCGTCGGTCAGCGTCACCGATGCCGCGCCGTGCCGCTCGAAAACGGCTTCGACGCGCTCGGGATCGAGCGCGCCGAGGTCCATGGTGATTTGCTGCCAGTCCAAGGTGCCGGTCCGGCCCGCGGACTCAGGCCAGGCCGAGCCGCTTCTCGAGGTAGTGGATGTCGGTGCCGCCGGCCTGGAACGCGGCGTGCTGGAAGATTTCCTGGTGCAGCGGCACGTTCGTCTTGATGCCCTCGATGACGATCTCGGTGAGCGCCATGCGCATGCGGCCGAACGCGGCGGCGCGACTCGAGCCGTGCGCAATCAGCTTGCCGATCATCGAGTCGTAGAACGGCGGAACGCGGTATCCGGTGTAGATGTGCGAATCGACACGAATACCCGGTCCGCCCGGCATGTGCACCAGCGAGATCATGCCGGGTGACGGCATGAACGTCTTCGCGTCCTCGGCATTGATGCGGCACTCGATGGCGTGGCCCTGGATGCGGATGTCTTCCTGGCGGAAGCGGAGCTTCTCGCCGGCGGCGATGTTGAGCTGCTCGCGCACGAGGTCGATGCCCGTGATCATCTCCGTGACCGGGTGCTCGACCTGCAGGCGCGTGTTCATCTCGATGAAGTAGAACTCGCCGTTCTCGTACAGGAACTCGAACGTGCCCGCGCTGCGGTAACCGATCTCGAGGCAGGCATTCACGCAGCGTTCGCCGATACGCTTGCGCTGCTCCTTCGTGATGCCGGGTGCCGGGGCCTCCTCGACCACTTTCTGGTGGCGGCGCTGCATCGAGCAGTCGCGTTCGCCCAGGTGGATGGCGTTGCCCTGGCCGTCGGCAAGCACCTGGAATTCGATGTGCCGCGGCTTCTCGAGGTACTTCTCCATGTAGACGGTGTCGTTGCCGAACGCCGAGCGTGCTTCGGCCTTGGTCACCGTGATCGCGGCCACCAGCGAAGCTTCCGCGTGCACGACGCGCATGCCGCGGCCGCCGCCGCCACCGGCGGCCTTGATAATGATCGGGTAACCGATGTCGCGCGCCAGGCGCAGGTTTTCGTCGGGGTCGTCGCCGAGCGGCCCGTCGGATCCGGGCACGCAGGGCACCCCGGCGGCCTTCATGGCGCGGATGGCCGAAACCTTGTCGCCCATCAGCCGGATGGCGTCGGCCTTCGGGCCGATGAACGTGAAGCCGGACGACTCCACGCGCTCGGCGAAGTCCGCGTTTTCCGACAGGAAGCCGTAGCCGGGGTGTATCGCGACCGCGTCGGTGACTTCCGCCGCCGAGATGATCGCCGGCATGTCGAGATAGCTTTCCGAGGACGCCGGCGGCCCGATACAGACGGTCTCGTCGGCGAGCAGGACGTGTTTCAGATTCGTATCGGCCGTGGAGTGGACGGCGACGGTCTTGATGCCCATCTCGCGACAGGCACGCAGTACGCGGAGCGCGATCTCGCCGCGGTTCGCGATAACGATCTTATCGAGCATGACGTCGCGGCCCGCTCAGCCGTTGCGCTGGTCGATGACGAACAGCGTCTGGCCGTATTCGACCGGTTCGCCGTTCTGCACGCGGATCGACTTGATGATGCCTGCCACGTCCGCCTCGATCTGGTTCATCATCTTCATCGCTTCGATGATGCACAGCGTGTCGCCTTCCTGGACACGGTCACCGACCTGGACGAAGGCCGCGGCGCCGGGGGACGGTGCCGCGTAGAACGTGCCGACCATCGGTGCCGCGACTTCGAACCCGTCTTCCTCCGGCACCTTGGCCGCGGCGGGCGCAGCGTCCGCGGCAGCCGGCTGGGCCGCGGCGGCGGGCGCCGGTGCGGCATAGGTTACCGGCGGCGGCGCGGCAACCGGCGCGCCCTGCGCATAGCGGCTGATGCGGACGGATTCCTCGCCTTCCGTGATCTCGATTTCGGCGATCCCCGATTCGTCGAGCAGCTCGATGAGTTTTTTTACTTTTCGGATGTCCATGGTGCTTCCTCTCAGCGTGCGACGTGGTGAGCCGCCGCGCGCATGGCCAGTTCGTACCCGAAGGCGCCGAAACCGAACAGACAACTGGTGGCGATGTCGCTGAAATAACTCTTGTGACGAAACGATTCCCGCGCAAACGTGTTGCTCAGGTGCAGCTCGACGAACGGCACGGCGACCGCGAGCAGCGCGTCGCGCAAAGCAATGCTCGTGTGCGTGAAGGCGCCGGGGTTCAGGACAATGAAGGCAGTGCCATCCTTGCCGGCCTGCTGCACCCGGTCGACCAGTTCGTGTTCGGCGTTCGACTGGAAGCAGTCGAGCTCATGGCCCAGTTCGTGCGCGAGCTTTCGCGAACGTGCCTCGATGTCCGCGAGCGTGGTCGCACCGTAGACCTCGGGTTCGCGCGATCCCAGCAGGTTGAGGTTGGGGCCGTTGATCAGGAGGAACTGGGCCATGGCCGCGGCTTTTCTAAGCCAGATTGCCGAAGATGGCGGCAATTCTAACGCTTTTCGCCCCCGACAATGCAAGTTTCCGGCGTAACCGCCGGCCCTCGCCGCGGCGCTCAGAGACGCCGCAGCGCGCCCTTTGCGCTCTCCACGCTGATCTCGTCCCGGTCGAGCCGGCCGAGTATCGTGGCGATGTCGGCCAGGTGCTTCCGGTGCAACTCGCCCAGGTAGGCCCCGAGCAGGCGGCCGTCGCGCCCGACGATCATCGTGAACGGCATCGCGTTGAACGTGATGCCGGACTGTTCGGCCACCTCGATCGCATCCTGTTCGCCGACCAGCACCGGGTAGGCGATGCCGAATTCCCCGGCGAACTGCGTCACCGCGTCCGCGAAGTCCACCGCGATGCCAATAACGAGGATGCCGTCCTCGCCCTGTTCCGCGTGGAATTCATTGAGCAGCGGGATCTCGCGCCGGCACGGTGCGCACCACGTGGCCCAGAAGTTCAGCAGGCGGTGGCGGCCGTCGAATTCGGAGAAGGCCCGCGGCTCGCCGTCGAGCCCCGCGAGCGTGAATGACGGGAACTCCACGATCTCGCCCGGCTGCGCGACCGGCTGCGGCGGCGCGGCCTGTTCGACCGGCAGGCGCGCGGCGTAAAACAGCGCGCCGGCCATCAGCGCCATGAAGGCCGCGGCAAAGATCAGGAATGAGCGGTGCATCGCCGCAGTGTACTAGAGCGCGATTGCCTGGCGTACGTGGGCGGCGAAGTTTTCGGCATTCATGAAGCCGACGACCTCGTAGCCGTGGCGCTGCTCTCCGTCCGTGCCGAAGAAGACAATGGTCGGCGGGCCGAAGACGCCGAAGCGCTTGAGCAATGCCTGGTCCTGCTCGTCGTTGCGCGTCACGTCGGCCTGCAGCGTGACGGTGTTCGAGAGGGCGGCCTGCACGTCCGCTTCGATGAACGTGTATTCCTCCATCTCGATGCAGGAGACGCACCAGTCCGCGTAGAAGTCGAGCATGACCGACATGCCCTTGGCCGAGGCCGCGGCGATTTCACGGTCCAGGTCTTCGGTGGTCTTGATGCGCGTGAACTGCAGGTGCTGCTCCTTGGCGGCACCGCCGCCGAGGTTCACGCTCGCGAGCGGCTTCAGCGGGTTCGTGCCGCCGGCCAGTGCGCCGAAGAACAGGACGAGGCCGTAGAAGATGGCGAGCAGGCCGAAGCCCTTGCCGAGCTTGTGTGCGACGGTGGCGTCTCGATCGAGCGTGGTCATGCCGCCCATGAACACGCCGCCGATGAGGACAAGCACGGCCCAGAGGACCATCGTGACCTGCCCGGGCAGTATGCGCGACAGCATCCAGACCGCGAGGCCGATGAACATGAAGCCGAACGAGACTTTCACCGCGACCATCCATCCGCCGGCCTTCGGCAGGAACTTGCCCTGCGCCGCCCCGACCAGCAGCAGCGGGGCCCCCATGCCGAGGCTCATTGCGAACAGCGCGACGCCGCCGCGCAACATGTCGCCGCTCTGGGCCATCACGGTGAGCGCCGCGATCAATGCCGGCGCCACGCACGCCGTAACCACCAGCGCGGACAGGGCGCCCATGACGAACGCGCCGATGACGGTACCGCTCTTCTGGTTGCCGCTGACCGTCGCGAGCCTGCTTTGGATCGACGACGGCATCTGCAGGTCGTAAAGGCCGAACATGCCGAGCGACAGCACGACGAACAGGCCCGCAAACAGGATCAGCACCCACGGCTGGTTGAACAAGGCCTGCAACTGCAGGCCTGCCGCGGCGGCGGCAACGCCGGCGGCGGTATACACGAGCGCCATGCCGAGTACGTATGTCAGTGCCAGCATGAAGCCGCGAACCGCGCTGACGTTGTCGCCCTCGCCGGCGATGATGCCCGACAAGATGGGCACCATGGGTAGCACGCAGGGCGTGAAGGCCAGCGCAAGGCCGGCCAGGAAGAAGACACCAGCCGCGACCCAGATACTGGAGCCGGTGATGACCCGGGCCAGCCGCGCCTGTTCGGAAACCGGCGCGCCGCCGCCGGTGCCGGCGGCCTCGCTCACGGTCGCGCCGAGATCGGTCACCGTGACCGCCGCCGGCAAGGAGATCGTCATGCGCCGCGTCTGCGGCAGGTAGCAAAGGCCGGCGTCGGCGCAACCCTGGTAGCCGAGCTCGACCTCGATGTCCACCGCGCCCGCGACGCTGCGTGCCAGCGACAGCTTGCCGACGACCTCGTCGTAATAGACTTCCTGCTCGCCGAAGAACTCGTCGTTGTGCAGCTTGCCTTTCGGCAGTTCGAGCGCGCCGGTGCGGAAGCCCTCTGTCAGGATCCGGACCGAGAGCTTGTCCTTGTACAGGTAGTACCCGGGGATGATGCGGAAGCCCACCTCGAGCGTGTTGCCGTCGACGACGAACACGTCGGGGAAGAACACCTCGTCAGGCGGCGGAAAGTCGCTGCTGCCGCCGAGCGATGCGCCGGGGGCGGGTGATGAGGCCGGAGCATTGTCCAGGAACGACGAAGACGCCGCGGGTGGCTTCTCCAGCGCCACCGTCTCGATCCACCTCTGCGGCACGTAGCAGAATCCGGAGTCCAGGCAGCCGCGGCTCTCGATCGTCAGCGCAAAAGACCCGGGCTTCGTGCCAGCGACCGTGTACGGCAGTCGGACGAAGAAGTTACCGCGGTAGACGACCTGTTCGCCCAGGAACTCGTCGCTGTGCAACTCACCGTCCGGCAGCTCGGGTTTGCCGAGTTCAATGGCCGGGTCGCCCGACGAGAAGCCGAATGCCTCCTGGTACATGTACGCGCCGTCGTCGACGGCCCAATCGATCTCGAGGGCGTCGCCGGCATCGAAGATCGCGTAACGGAAGACCTCCTCGGGCGGTAGGGGCGTCTCCGCACCCTGCGCGGCATGGGTAAACAGGAGCAATGCGCTCAGCAGGAGGGCGGGCGATGTCGAGAGGTTTCGCACGGCAGTCTCGTGGTCGTGGCCAGGGGCGCCCGGCGCCGGTACCAGGGGGACCGGGGCCGGAGGGCGAATGTTACGGGAAACCCGGCCGATGTCATCGACCTAGTTCCGGTTTTCCACCTCCTGGCGTTCAAAGTCCCCCTTGAAATTGCACGGCCCATGCCCATAATTGGCACTCCCTGCGGCCGAGTGCTAACAACCCGGTCCGAAAGGCCAGAAATAATTGGTTTAAAATCAATACGTTGAAGGAGAGAAACACCATGAAGATTCGTCCGCTTCATGATCGGGTCATCGTCAAGCGCATGGAAGAAGAGCGCACCTCGCCGGGTGGCATCGTCATTCCCGACGCGGCGACCGAGAAGCCGATCAAGGGTGAAGTCATTGCGGCCGGCAACGGCAAGATCCAGGAAAACGGCGACGTCCGTGCCCTGGACGTCAAGGTCGGCGACAAGGTGCTGTTCGGCAAGTACGCCGGCACCGAGGTCAAGGTCGACGGTGAAGAACTGCTCGTGATGAAGGAAGACGACATCATGGCGGTGATCGAGGGCTGAGCCCCGGCGCGTCCGACATTCGATTTTCGTTTTGTCCGCGGCGGAACCGCGGCTAGCTTTACTCAGAGGATATAGACATGGCTGCTAAAGAAGTACGTTTTAGCGACGATGCGCGGCAACGGATGTTCGCAGGTGTGAACGTCCTGGCGAACGCCGTGAAAGTCACGCTCGGCCCGAAGGGCCGCAACGTCGTGCTCGACAAGAGCTTCGGCGCACCGACCGTTACGAAGGACGGCGTTTCGGTTGCGAAAGAGATCGAACTGGAAGACAAGTTCGAGAACATGGGCGCCCAGATGGTCAAGGAAGTCGCTTCCCAGACCTCGGACGTCGCCGGTGACGGCACCACGACCGCCACGGTACTCGCCCAGGCCATCCTGCGCGAAGGCCTGAAGTCGGTGGCTGCCGGCATGAACCCGATGGACCTCAAGCGCGGCATCGACAAGGCATCCGCTGCCATCGTCGAGCAGCTGAAGAAGCTGTCGAAGCCCTGCGAAGACGAGAAGGCGATCGCGCAGGTCGGCTCGATCTCCGCGAACTCCGATACGGAAGTCGGTGAGATCATCTCCGAGGCCATGCAGAAGGTCGGCAAGGAAGGCGTGATCACGGTTGAAGAGGGTTCCGGTCTCGAGAACGAACTGGAAGTCGTCGAAGGCATGCAGTTTGATCGCGGCTACCTCTCGCCGTATTTCATCAACTCCCAGGAAAGCCAGCAGGTCGAGCACGACAACCCGCTGATCCTCCTGCACGACAAGAAGATCTCGAACATCCGCGACCTTCTGCCGGTGCTGGAAGGTGTTGCCAAGTCCGGCCGTCCGCTGCTGATCATCGCGGAAGACGTCGAGGGCGAGGCGCTCGCGACGCTGGTCGTCAACAACATCCGTGGCATCGTCAAGGTCGCCGCCGTCAAGGCGCCGGGCTTTGGTGACCGCCGCAAGGCCATGCTGCAGGACATCGCGATCCTGACCGGCGGCCAGGTGATCTCGGAAGAGGTTGGCCTGTCGCTCGAGAAGGCCACGATTGACGATCTCGGCGAAGCCAAGAAGATCCAGATCACGAAGGAAGCGACGACGATCATCGACGGTGCCGGCCGCAGCGAAGACATCAAGGGCCGCGTCGAGCAGATCAACAAGGAAATCGCCGATTCGACCTCCGACTACGACAAGGAAAAGCTGCAGGAGCGTGTTGCCAAGCTCTCCGGCGGTGTTGCCGTGATCAAGGTCGGTGCTGCCACCGAAGTCGAGATGAAGGAAAAGAAGGCTCGCGTCGAAGACGCGCTGCACGCGACCCGCGCCGCCGTCGAAGAGGGCGTCGTACCGGGTGGTGGTGTCGCGCTGATCCGCGCCGTTGCCTCGCTGGGCAAGCTCGCGGGTGACAACGACGACCAGAACGTCGGCATCGCGATCCTGAAGCGTGCCGTCGAGGAGCCGTTGCGCCAGATCGTTCGCAACGCCGGCGGTGACGCCAGCGTCGTGCTGAACGCGGTTGCCGAGGGTAAGGGCAACTACGGCTACAACGCGGCCACCGGCGAGTACGGTGACATGATCGACTTCGGCATCCTGGACCCGACCAAGGTCACGCGCTTCGCGCTGCAGAACGCAGCCAGCGTCTCCGGCCTGCTCCTGACGACCGAGGCAATGATCGCCGAGGCGCCGAAGGACGAGGCGCCGGCGCCGGCGATGCCGGACATGGGTGGCATGGGCGGCATGATGTAAGCCAGCCCGGACCTCCCGGCAAAACCAGGGCCCGGCGGGAAACCGCCGGGCCTTTTTTTGTTTCAGATCAGGGCTCTGCACCCATGGATGTCTGAGTATGCCGACAAAGAGTAAAAAATTATTGACATCAGGTTAGTAATAATATACTTTGTGTCAAAACCAACGTACAGCGAGGAGGCTGCACATGGACATGACGTTCCGGGAAAAAAGCGCCTGGGGACTGCTCGTCGGCATCGGCCTGGTGTCGATCTTTTACTTTCCGGCGGCATTCGACATCGCCGACAGCGTGCCGCACGGTGCGCCGCTGATCGCGATCAGCATCGTCGGCGTGGTGGCGCTGGTCGTCATCGAGGCCATCTACCACGCCTGCATCGCGATTCCGCACGGCCACGAGGCCGGCGAAGAGGACGAGCGCGACCAACTCATCGACCTGAAGGCGGAGCGCATCAGCAGCTACGCGCTCGGCGTCGGCCTGTTCTGGCTCGTGGGGCAGATCATCGCCAGCCACTCGAGCGAGCGCCTCGAACCGATGAGCGCGCTCACAATCGGGGTATGGATCCTGTTTGCGCTGACGGCGTCCGAGATCGCCAAACTGATCGCACAGATCGTCTACTACCGGAGGGACGCGTAATGGCGCCCACGGCCGTCCGCAACAGCATCCGCAAGCTTCGCTTCGAGCACGGCGAGATGACGCAGGCGGAACTGGCCGAGCGCATTGGCGTGACGCGCCAGACGATCGTCGCGATCGAGAAGGAGAAGTACTCGCCGTCCCTGGAGGCGGCATTCCGGATCGCCGAAGTCTTCGGCGAGCCGCTGGAGAACGTGTTCCGCTACGAGTCCGACAAGCGGTAGTGGCCCGCGGCGTGCGCCGTGACGCGGCGCGCGACCCGCTTCCGCCGGTCCCACAGGCGGAATCCGAGCAACAGCACGAGTATCACGGCGTAGACGAGCGGTTCCCGGAAGTCCGACTTCACCTGCCACCAGTAGTGCCACACGCCGAGGATGCCGACGGCGTACACGCTGTAGTGCAGCGTCTGCCAGCGGCGCCCCATGCGCCGACGCACCGCGAGCGGCGAGGTCACGGCCAGCGCGGTCAGTAGCAGCAGCGCGGCGAATCCGAGCGTAATGAACGGCCGCTCGACGAGATCCTCGACGATCGCCGCCATCAGCATCCCCTGGTCGAGTACGAACCAGGTCAGGAAGTGCATGAGCACGTAGAAGAACGCGAACAGCCCGAGCATGCGCCGGAAGCGCTGCACCCAGTTCCAGCCGGTGAGCTTCCTGAGCGGCGTCACGGCGAGCGCGATCATCACGAAACGCAGGCCCCAGTTGCCGAAGCGGTCGAGGATCTCCTCCACCGGGTTTGCGCCGAGGCTGCCGGTGATGCCGAACAGGTCGCCGGCGACCAGCGCGAACGGCAGCAGGCACGCGACGAAGACGAGCGGCTTCCAGACGAAGCGGATCTGCCGGACCGTGTCCATGTGACCTAGTAGTTCTTGCGCAGGTCGAGTCCGGCGTACAGGGCGGCCACCTGGTCGCCGTAGCCGTTGAACGGCAACGTCGGGATCTTCTGCGCAAACAGGCCGGCGCCGATACGTCGCTCGCGCGCCTGGCTCCAGCGCGGGTGATCCACGGCCGGGTTCACGTTCGCGTAGAAACCGTACTCGTGTGGCGCGGCCATGTTCCAGCTCGTCGCGGGCATCGATTCGGTGAAGCGCATTCGCACGATGCCCTTGATGCCCTTGAAGCCGTACTTCCACGGCACGACCAGTCGCAGCGGCGCGCCGTTCTGGTTCGGCAGCACCTTGCCGTAGAGTCCGATAGCGAGTATCGACAGCGGGTGCGTGGCCTCCGCGATCGTGAGTCCTTCGCGGTACGGCCAGTCGAGCGAGCGGAAGCGCTGGCCGGGCATGCGCTTCCGGTCCTCCAGCGTTTCGAAAGCCACGTACTTCGCCTTCGACGTCGGCTTGAAGCGCTTCACGACGTCCGCGAGCGAGATGCCGACCCACGGGATGACCATGGACCATGCCTCGACGCAGCGCATGCGGTAGATGCGCTCCTCGGCGTCGAACGGCTTGATGAAATCGTCGAAGTCGAACGTGCCGGTGATCTCGGCCTCGCCGTCGACGGTGATCGTCCACGGCCGTGGCTCGAAGTCCTGCGCATTGCGGACCGGGTCCGACTTGCCGGTGCCGAACTCGTAGTAGTTGTTGTAGGTGGTGATGTCTTCCCAGGAGTTCGGCGTTTCGTCGGTGCTGAGCTCGCTCTTGCGCACGTCCGGGACCGTCGCGCCGTGCTCGACCGGCACCGTGGCGGCGAACGTGCCCGGCGCCAGCGTGGCGCCGGCGATCGCGCCCGCACCACGCATGAAGGTGCGCCGGTTGACGTAGTTGGATTCGCTGGTGATCTCGGACGATCGTATGTCGGACGGCTTGCGTATCAGCACAGGGGTTCTCCGGGTTTCCTGTCCGTATAGACCGGTGCCAGGCCCGTTTTATTGCACTTCCGTGGTCCGCCGGAGATGATCGCGGAATGACGGGGGCCGGCACGCACACCGCGGACAGGGCGCAATGGCTGTTGCGGACCTATTATGCCGCGACCGCCCTGTTCCTGCTGCTGGACTACGCGTTCGGTATCAACGTGCGCATCGCCTTCCTCGAGCGGCACGACGCGCTGCGGCTCGCCTACTACCTGTTCTGTTTCACCTGCCTCGCGCTGATGCTGTGGCGCCCCTCGATCACGGTCGTCGTCGGCGCGTTCGAGTCGCTGGTGACGCTGGTGGCCCTGATCCTTTCGTTCTGGATGCGCGTCATGCAGATGTCGAACCCGGATTCGGCACCTTCACAGCCGGTACTCGGGATCGAGGAGCTGGCGAACTTCGTACTTTCGGGATTCATCGCGTATTTCGCTTGGTGGCGCGGCGTTCGGGAGCTTCAGGGCAGAAGATCCGACCCGTGACCAGCGCCGAGTTGCCCGCGAGCCTAGCCCGGCAGCGGGGTGCTAAACTGCGCGGCGATCTAGCGCGAACGCGGGGGGCTACAAAATGCAGCGGGATGTCTGCCAGTCTTTCGGGTGCCTTGTCGTGATTGCCCTGTCACTCCAGGTCGGTGGGATACCGGTGGCCCGAGCAGATCGCGCCGAAACGTACGGCGCACTGCCGGAAGTATCGATGCTGTCGATCTCGCCCGACGGCGGTTCCATTGCCTGGCGCAAGACGAACGCGGACAGCGATGCGGTTGTCGTCTATTCGTTGCAGCAGAAGCAGGTCCTCGGCGGATTCTCCCTTGATGGCAAGGTCGATCCAAGCAGCCTGTCGTTCGTGACCAGCGACAAGTTGGTCCTGGTCGCATCGGAGAACACGCGGGTCAGCGGCTTTCGCGGCAAGTTCGACGTCAGCAACGCGTTCGTTTTCGACCTCGGCGAACGCGAGCTCAAGACCTTGCTGGCACCGGTCGACAACGTGTACCCGGGGCAGTCCGGCCTCGGTCGCATCGTCGGTCTTTCCGGTGACCGCCGGTACGTTTACATGCCCGCCTACTCCGGCGAGTCCACGCTGTACACGGAACCGCCATTTTCGTTGTTCCGCGTCGACCTGGAAAATCCGCGTCGCCCGAAGATCGAGGTGACCGGCAAGCGTCGCACCCGGGACTATTTCGTGGACGCGGACGGCGAGCCGTTCGTGCACGAATACTACGACGACAATGGCAGCCGGCACGTCGTGGAAGTCCGCGACGGCAAGTCCTGGCGCGAGATCTACAGCCTCGAATCCGAATTGCCGCAGATCTCCCTGATCGGCCTGACCAGCGACTACGAGTACCTGGTCGTCGCGTCGTATGACAGCCAGACGCGTCGGCGCGTCTATTTCCGCATGTCCGTGGCCGACGGTTCGTTTGCGGGAGCGCTGTTCGCACGCGAGGATGCAGACGTGGCGGGCGTCGTTTCGGATATCAATCGCGTCGTTCACGGGGCGCGCTACGGTGGCCTGCGGCCGACGTACGAGTTCTTCGACGACCGACTCAACGAGCGGATGGCGCGAATTCAGGCGATGGTCCCCGACAACTCGGTGGAGCTCGTCGACTGGACCGCTGGATGGGCTCAATTCATCGTCTACGTGTCCGGGCCCGGCTATGCCGGCACGTATTTCGTCTTCGGCGACGACCAAAGGCCCCTGATGCAGGCGCGAGCCCGGCCGTGGATTGACGACGCGGCGGTGCACCCGGTGGTTGTATTCGCGTATGCGGCCGAAGACGGGCTGGAGATACCGGCATTGATCACCATACCGCGGCAACGTATGGACAGCCTTGAAGGCTTGCCGGCCGTGATGCTGCCGCATGGCGGGCCGGGCGCGCACGACACCGTCGGCTTCGACTGGTTTGCGCAGGCGCTCGCGGACCAGGGCTACCTCGTCATTCAGCCGCAGTTTCGCGGGTCAACGGGATTCGGTCTCGATCATCGCAATGCGGGCAACGGTGAATGGGGTCGCAAAATGCAGTCTGACCTGAGCGACGGCGTGGCGGCGCTGGTCGCGGACGGGTACGTCGACCCGGACCGGGTCTGCATCGCGGGCATGAGCTATGGCGGCTACGCCGCGCTGGCCGGCGGCGCGTTCACGCCGGACCTGTATCGTTGCATCGTCTCGGTCAACGGTGTTTCCGATCTCTCCGTGATGGTGGACCAGCATCGGCGCGACAGCGACAACGAAACGGTGATGGCCTATCTCGCGGAGACGGTCGGCCAGGACGGAGAGCTGAACCGGCGCTACCTGGACTCAATTTCACCCGCCGAGTTCGCCGATGCCTTCGAGGCGCCGGTGTTGCTGCTGCATGGTGAGGACGACGAAGTCGTCCCCATTCGACACTCGGAACTCATGCATTCACGCCTGAAGCGCGCGAAAAAGGACGTCACGTTCATCGAGCTCGACGAAGACAGCCACTACCTGCACGTCGGCACCAATCGCATCGAATTATTGCGCGAAGTGCTGGCGTTCCTCGACGAGCACCTGGGCGACGCCGACTAGCGCGCGAGCCAGTCCAGCAAGATGCGGTTCACGTCATCGGGACGCTCCTGTTGCGTCCAGTGGCTGCACGGGTCGAGCACGTGCACCTCGAGGTCGCGCACCATCGGCCGCATACCCTCGATCATCGCGGGCGGGATGACGACGTCGTCCGCGGCGCCGATGAACAGCGTGGGTATGCGGATGTCGTAATCGCCGTCCGCCTGCGCCTCCCAGTTTCGTGTCCAGTTGCGGTACCAGTTGATCGGGCCGGTGAAACCGCTGCGCGCGAAGGCGGCGGCGAAGACCGCGAGTTCGTCCGGCGTCAGCACCGGGTCGCCGCTGGCGTGCGCGCGCTGCACGACGTCAATCAGGCTGATGACGCGCATGTCGGCCGGCAGCTTCTCCCAGTCCGCGCGGCGAACTTGGTTCTTGCGCATCAGGCGGTCGATGACACGTGCGGGGTCGGCATCGAACAGCCGGTCGGCTTCGTCCGAGTCCTGGAAGTTGACGATGTAGAAAAGGTCGCCGAAGCGCTGGCGCATCAGTGCGATCGGATCGGCGGGCAGGTGCGGCGTGAGCGGGACGTTGAGCGCGACCATGCGCTCGATCCGCTCCGGGGCGAGCAGCGCCATCTGCCACAGCAGTAGCGCACCCCAGTCGTGGCCGACGAACGCGGCGCTCGGAAGTTCCAGCGCATCGAGCAAGCCGTGCACGTCGGCGATCAGTTCGCTCGCGGCATAGGCATCGACGCCGTCCGGGGCGGTCGTCCGGCCGTAGCCGCGCAGGTCGGGCGCGATGGCGCGGTAACCGGCGGCCGCGAGCGCGGGAAGCTGGTGGCGCCAGGAGTAGGCCAGTTCCGGAAAGCCGTGCAACAGCACGACGGGTGGTCCGCTCCCGGCCTCGTAGACCGCCATGCGGATGCCATTCGTGTCGACGAATCGGGGTTCAGGGAACATAAGACCTCCGCGGGCGGCGCGAGATGCAAGACTAGCCGCTGGCGGGGCCCGACGCACGGACGAAGCCAGCGCCCGGCGACACGTTCGTGCCGCCGGGCGGGCGGTTACCGGGCTTCGGCCACCACCGGGCTGCGGCGCACCTCCGGCACGCGGATCGCGAACGCGCCGGCGCCGAGGAAGACCTGCGCCACGGCAATGACGGACAGGAACAGGGGGTACTCCCAGCCGCCGCCTGCGTTCGAGAACAGCCAGCCCGCGCCCAGGTGGGCCCAGGTGGCGCCGAACAGCACCGGTATCGCGGCGAGGCTCGCCCAGCGCACGCCGACGCCCAGCACCAGTGCGACGCCTGCCACAGCTTCGGTGGCGAAGACCGTGTAGGCGCTCCAGCCGGGCAGGCCGATGGATTCGAAAAAGGCTGCCGTGCCGGGCAGGGTAAAGACCACGGCCTTCAGGTACAGGCTGTGGGCGATGAGCACCGTGCCGAGGCTGACCCTCGTCACGAATGCGCCGATCTTCTCGTAGGTTGCCGAATTCATGGGTTTCTCCTCCGTGGGCCGCCGCGCGGTTGCGCGGCCGATCGCCTGGCCCAAACCATAGGGATTGCGGAATCGCCGAACAATTCGCAAAATCAGCAAATAACCATTGCAAAAATGCAAACAGCCGGATGAACTGGGACGACCTGCGTTTCTTTCTCGCCGTGGCGCGGACGCGCTCGCTCGCTGGCGCGGCACGTACGCTCGGCGTGAACCATTCCACGGCGTTCCGGCGCATCAACCGCTTCGAGGAGGAGGTGGGCGCGCGGTTGTTCGAGCGCCTGCCGGACGGCTACCAGCTCACCGTCGCGGGGGAAGACCTGCTGACGCACGCGGAGCAGGTGAGCGACGAGGTCGACCGGCTGCAGCTCAAGGTGCTGGGGCAGGACTTCAAGCCGGGCGGTACCGTGCGCCTGACGGCGCCCGACAACATCGCGACGCAGTACCTGCCCGCGTACCTCGCGGCATTCTGCGAGCGCTACCCGGACATCGAGATCGAGCTGGACGTCGGCGCCGCGCATCTCGACCTGACGCGCCGCGAGGCGGACGTGGCCATCCGGGCGACCGCGACGCCGCCGCTGCATCTCGTCGGCCGGCGTGCGGTCGAGTTGCCGTGGTACTTCTGCGCGACGGACGCCTACGTCGCGCGCTTCGGTCGGCCGGCAGGGTTGAGTGATCTCGCGGGCCACCGGGTGGTCGGCGCCACCGGCCAGCTGCGCAACCTCGCGCCGTTCCGGGCGCTGTCGGAGACCTTCAACGAACCGATGGCCATCCGCTGCTCGTCACTCGACGCGATGGCGGCCATCGCCGAGAGCGGATTCGCAATCGCGCTGCTTCCGGCCGACCAGGCAAGCGAGAACTTGCAGCGCCTGATGCCGTTGCCGCTGTCGCGGGAGGCGGCCCTTTGGCTGCTGACGCACCCGGAGCTTCGCAGGACGGAGCGCATCCGCCTGCTGATGGATCACCTGTACCGGTCGTTTCGCGGGGACGCGCGGCTGCGAATCGAGGGGCGAACCTGAGCGTTCATTGACAGCCCGCTTTCCGGCACCGCACAGTGGACCCGCTGCGGCAGTGACGGGGGACATATGCAGCGCTGGATGATCGATCTCGCCAGGCTGATCACGAACACGTTCTTTCGACGGATCGATGTCGTCGGGCGCGAGCACGTGCCCGCCGAGGGGCCGGTGATCTTTGCCGGCAATCACCCGAACGCGCTGATGGACGGTTGGCTGCTGATGGCCCGGTGTGGCCGCCAGCCGGTGCGCTTTCTCGCACACGCGAAGCTGTGGACGTACCCGGTGCTCGGGCCGCTGCTCGACCTGAGCGGCACGATCCCGGTTTACCGCCGCGAGGAACACGGCCACCAGGCCGACAACAGCGCGGCGTTCGCGAGCCTGCACGCCGCACTGGCCGCCGGCGACTGCCTCGGAATCTTTCCGGAAGGCGTGAGCCACGTGGAGTCGCGGCTCGCGAAGCTGAAAACCGGCACGGCGCGCGTCGCGCTGGAAGCAGCGGCCAACAACCGTATCCCGGTCACGATCGTGCCCTGTGGACTCAACTACCTCCATCGGCACCGCTTTCGCAGCCAGGTGCTGCTGGAGTTCGGCGCGCCGATTCGTATCGACGAGGCGCGTATCGCCGATTTCAGGGACGATGCGGAGGCCGCCGTGCGCGTACTCACGGACGACGTCGCCACGGCGCTCGCCGCCGTGACACTCAATGCGCCCGACTGGAGTACGCTGCGTTTCGCGCAGATATCGCGGCGCCTCTACAAGCCATCGTCGGCGCGTCTCACACCGGCGCAGTACGTGGAGCTGAACCGGCGTTTCGTCGCGGGCTACCTGCAGGCCCCGAACGACCCGGACGTGGAGGCGTACCGGAGAGACGCGGAGGACTACCAGGCGCGCCTCGACATGCTGGGCATCAAGGACTACCAGCTCCGGAAGCCGGTGCCGGTCGGCAAGGCCGCGCGCCGGATCACGGGGCGGGCCCTGATGATGTTGCTGCTGTTGCCGCTCGCGATACCGGCGGCGCTGATTCAGCTGCCGATCGCCTGGGCGGCGGGGCTGGTCGGGACGAAGTTCAGCTACGAGAAGGACGACGAGGCCACGCTGAAGGTGCTGGCGACGCTCGCGCTGTTGCCGGTGATCTACCTCGTCATCATCGTGCTCGTCGGGTCGTTCGCCGGATGGGCCTGGGCGCTGGCCGCAGCCGTCGCGCTCGTCATCAGCACGGCGGCCTCGATGCGGCTGCTGGAAGCCGAGGCGGGCCTGCTCGTGTCGACGCTGTCACTGCTGCGCATCGTGCGCCTCGAGCAGGAGATCGGCGAACTGCGAGAGCGGCGCGCGGAACTGGTCGAGCGGATACGCGCGTTGGTCGACAGTCGTGTGTCGCCGGAGCTGGAGCGGATGTTCGATTCGATGAGTTTCGGCGTCCAGGCTGCGGAACGGGACACGGCGTCAAGCGAATGACATGCGGAGACTGCAACGGGCGCTTCGAGCCCCCCGTCAATGCGTGCTACCAACGGTCAGGCAGCGACCTCGACGTAGTCGACGCGACTGGACGCAGGCGGGATCGGCAGATTGTCTGCCCGAAGTCCGTCCAGGTGAAACTCGATGGCTTCGCGAATCTGTGACTCTGTTTCTTTCAACGTCGTGCCCGTGGCAACGCAACCGGGCAAGTCAGGTACGTAGGCCGAAAAGTTGGGGCCGGCGGACTCGATGACAATGGCGTAGCGCACGGCGGGGGCACTCCATTAGACCGGACTGTTTGAGGATACTGTTGAGGGTGACGGCTGCCAAGTCGTCGGAAGGCTTGCCCGGAACTGTTACGCGTCCTTTCCCGGATGGGTGCTTGACCTGGCGATGGCTGCCGCGACGCGCGACCTCGATCCAACCGTTGTCTCGACGCAAGATCAGCACGTCACGCACTTTCATTCCCCAAGATTCGTCGAATACCCGGGCAGGTCGCACCGGCAGTTCCTCGGCAATCATGGCGGAATTGAGCGAATGCTGTCGGACAACTATCAGGACGGACGTTGGTGCGTCGTGGCCGGGTTGTATCGAGCGCAACGTCGGCCGGGCACCGAGGACTTTATCGGATCTCCGGCCGTATCAGCTCGCCAGCATCTCACTGACCACCATCACGCAATGCGCCAGGACGTGCGCCAGGATCGCCGCCTCGAGACCGCGCTTCCAGTACAGGTAGCCGGCGATGAGTCCGAACGCGCTGTTGCCAACGATGATGTAAGCCACAAGCGGTGCAGTGACTTCGGGCGCTAGCAGGTGGGCGGCGGGCAGGTGTCCCGCGCCGAAGACGATGGCCGAAAGCAGAATGGCGAGCAGGTAATTGCTGGCCGATACCGTTGAGTCTTTACCCTGCGTCAGTCGGAAGAGCCCCCACGTGAGGAACGTCATCAGGCCCCAGCGGATCAGGATTTCCTCGGTGATGCCGCCGTAGAGGATCCGCGTGTAGAACGGCGGGTCAAACTTGCCGGCATTCTCGATGAATTCCGTTGGTAGCGCAGGTAGCCAGTAGCGCGAAATGGCGACGAGCAGCACGCCGCCCACCAGGCCGCCGGCGATCGACGACACAAGGATTCGGCGGGTGTCCGGCGCGCGAGCAGTCCTGAGTACGTAGGTGTCGATGAGCGGCGTCCCGAGGTCCACCTTCGGGGAAAGCCAGGCGCCGAGCAGGACCATGCCGAACAGGATCGCCGACGACTGCACGACGGAGGCGGCCTGGATCAGGGCCATCGGCAACGGCGGCTCTTCGCCGGACGCCGCAATCAGTTTCGGGATGATGGGGATGGCGGACAGGACGCCCGCCAGCCCTGCTGCGAACAGGACGAGGATTCGCGTCCAGTAGCGGCCATTGTTCGATTCCATTTCTGACGACTCCCGGGCCGGTCTCCGCGCCGGGCCGCGCCCACCGTACCACCGCACCCCTTGTTTAACCCCTTTTAAACCACTAACCTGCGCCCCAAGACGTTGATGGGGACAAACAGGCGGGCCGCCTGGCCTCGAGCGACCGGGGGACGGTGTGAGCCCCGGGGCCGGATCCGCCGAATATCACCCCGGAGTCGCTGCCCGAACAGGCCCTTGCCGATTGGCAATCCCCCAGTAGACGCAGCCGGACGGCCCACGAGACGGGCGCCGGGTCCACGAGGCCCACGAGGCGGCAGTTGGCCGCGAAGCCGGGTGGTACCGCGGAATTCTTCGCCCCGGGTGCTCATGAGAGCACCCGGGGCGTTTTGCTTTTGGAGTGTAGGAATTGTCATTCAGTGAAGTAGCCGGCCGTTACGACGGGCCGAAACTCGAAACCGACGTGCTGGAGTTCTGGCGCGAGCACGACGTGTTCGCGAAGACGCTGGCCGCGTCCGAGGGGCGGCCGCATTTCAGCTTCAATGAGGGCCCGCCCACGGCGAACGGCAAGCCCGGCATTCATCACGTGCTCGCGCGGAGCTTCAAGGACGTGTTCCCGCGCTACAAGACCATGCGCGGCTACCACGTGCCGCGCAAAGCCGGCTGGGACACGCACGGCCTGCCGGTCGAGCACGAGGTCGAGAAAGAGCTCGGCATCTTCGACAAGAAGGAAATCGAGGCCAAGGTCGGCATCGACGAGTTCACGCGTCGCTGTCGCGAGTCCGTCATGCGCTACATCGGTGACTGGGAGAAGATGACGGAACGCATGGGCTTCTGGGTCAACATGGACGAAGCCTATTACACGCTCGACAACAGCTTCATCGAGTCCGTCTGGAACCTGCTGCAGACGATCTGGGACAAGGGCCTCATCTACCAGGGCTACAAGGTCGTGCCCTACGACCCGCGCATCGGCGCCACGCTCTCGTCGCACGAGCTCGCGCTCGGCTACAAGGAGACCGAAGACCCATCGATCACCGTGCGCTTCCCGGTGGCGGGCGAGGCCGATACCTACTTCCTCGTGTGGACGACCACGCCGTGGACGCTGCCGTCGAACCTCGCGCTCGCGGTCGGCAACGACATCGACTACAGCTACTGCACATCGGAAGGGCAGACGCTGATCGTCGCCGAGGCCCTGCGCGAGAAAGTGTTCCGCGACATCGAGCACGACGTCGTGAAGACGGTGAAGGGCGCGGACCTGGTCGGCACGCGCTACACGCGCCTGTTCGACCACCTCGACGTCGACGCGCCGAACGCGTTCCAGGTGCTGGCCGCCGACTTCGTCAGCACCGAGGATGGCACCGGCATCGTGCACACGGCGCCGGCCTACGGCGTTGACGACCTCGCGCTCGGCCAGGCGAACGGCCTGCCGGTCGTGCACGGCGTGGGCCTCGACGGGCACTTCGTCGACGCCGTCGAACCCGTCGCCGGGCTGTTCTTCAAGGACGCGGACAAGCCGCTGATCAAAATCCTGAAGGAGCGCGGGCTCATGTTCCGCTCCGAGCGCTACACGCATAACTACCCGTTCGGCTGGCGCACTGGCGACCCCATCATCTACTACGCGAAGAACGCGTGGTACATCCGCACGTCCGAGTTCCGCGAGCGCATGAGCGTGCTGAACCAGACGATCAACTGGGTGCCCGAGCACATCAAGGACGGCCGCTTCGGCAACTGGCTCGAGAACAACATCGACTGGGCGCTGTCCCGCGAGCGATTCTGGGGCACGCCGTTGCCGGTATGGACCGACGGCGAGGACAACTACCGCTGCATCGGCTCCGTCGCCGAGCTCGAGAAGCTCACCGGTCGCAAGCTCTCGGACCTCGACCTGCACCGGCCTGCCGTTGACGAGGTCACGTTCGAGGCCGACGGCAAGACCTGGCAACGGGTGCCGGAAGTCATTGACTGCTGGTTCGACTCGGGCGCCATGTCCTACGCGCAGTGGCATTACCCGTTCGAGAACAAGGAAACCTTCGAGCAGCATTTCCCGGCCGACTACATCTGCGAGGCCATCGACCAGACGCGCGGCTGGTTCTACACGCTGCACGCCATTGCGACGCTGGTGTCGGACAGTGTCGCCTACAAGAACTGCATCTGCCTGAACCTCATCGTCGACAAGGACGGCAAGAAAATGTCCAAGTCGCAGGGGAACATCATCAACCCCTACGACGTGTTCGACACGGTGGGTGCCGACCCGCTGCGCTGGTACTTCCTTGCGCGCCTGTCGCCGGACGTGCCGAAGCGCATCTCGGTCGACATCGTTTCCGATGTCGCGAGTTCCTTCGTCAATACGTTCTGGAACACGTACGGCTTCTTCGTGCTGTACGCGCGCCTCGACGACGTGGACCTGCAAAAAGACGTGCCCGTCAACGAGCGGCCGGAGATCGACCGCTGGGCGATGGCGCTTGCGCATCGCACGATCACGCTCGTCTCCGATGCCATGGACCGCTACGACGCGAAGTCGGCGGGCGAGGCCATCGAGTCGTTCATCGACCAGCTCAGCAACTGGTACGTGCGCCGCAACCGCCGCCGCTTCTGGAAGTCGACGGACCTCGCCGACAAGCACATGGCCTACCTCACGCTGTACCAGTGCCTGGACGTGGCGCACCGGCTGATGGCGCCGTTCGTGCCGTTCCTTGCGGAAAACGTGTACCAGAACCTCGTGCGCACGGTGCACCCGGACGCGCCGCTCAGCGTGCACATGACCGAATGGCCGGTCGCCGATGAGAGCTGGCAGGACGACGAACTGCTCGGCGACGTCGACGTCGTGCAGAAGCTGGTCGGCCTCGGCCGCGCCGCGCGCGGCCAGTCCGGCGTGCGTACGCGCCAGCCGCTCAGCCGTCTGCTCGTGCGGACGCCGAACGATGCTGCGCACGATGCGCTCGAGGCGCACCAGGACCAGGTGCTCGAAGAGCTGAACGTGAAGGCCATCGAGTTCATCGCGCGCGACGCGGGGCTCGTCAGCTACCGCATCAAGCCGAACCTGCCGCGGCTCGGCAAACGCGGGCACGGCAAGGTACTGCCACAGCTGAAGGCGTGGCTCGACAACGACGCGGACACGGCCGCCATCGCCGGGGCGACAGCGCGCGGTGAAAGTGTGCAGACGCCGATGATCGACGAGCCGCTCGGGCCCGAGGACTTCCTTGTCGAGACCAGTTCGGCGGAGGGCTATGCCTGCGCGGAAGACATGGGTTACCTCGCCGCGTTCGACACGAGCCTGAGCGCCGCCCTCGTCGACGAAGGTCTTGCCCGCGAAGTCGTTCGCTCCGTGCAGGACGCGCGCAAACAGGCAGGCCTCGAGGTTTCCGACCGCATCGTGCTCGGTGTCACCGGCAGCGACGACGTCGAACGGGCACTCGCGGCCCATCGCGAGTACGTGATGAACGAGACGCTGGCCGTCGCGTGGGAGCCGGATACCGCCGATGCGCTGTACGCGGACGAGCGGTCCCTCGGCGACTCGAACTGGCGCCTCGCGTTCCGAAAATCGGCCTGACACGGGGAATTTGACAGGCGCTCCACAAAACTTGCGCGGACTTTCAATTTCTTGTTATAAGAACCGTGCGCAGGTTCCTGATACACCAAGGACATTTTCAGGAACGAACAGCCCGTTAGAGGCTGCCAGCTACAGGAGGTAGCGAACGCAAGCGACATGGCCACCGGTCGGCTTTGAGAGGGGCGCCGGGGGCTCGACATAATGATAATAACGCTGGAGTCGAGATGACGAACCACGTCGATCGCTTTTTCGCCGCCGTGACCGTGTTGGCGGGAGATGGGCCAGTAAAACAAAGACTTATCCGTGCCTATACGGACAATCTTGCCGATATCGACGAGGATGAGCTGCCCGTCGCGCTCAAGGAACGCTTCGCCGAGGCGCGCCGGCGAATGCATTCGGTGGCGCCGCTGAACGGTGAGGGCCCGATCCGGGCGTCGGTGCGCAAGATGTCTACGAAGGAAGCGAGCGAATGCGCGGTTGCCCTGGTCCAGCTCTACGGTGAGCTTGCGCGGCTGACCGCGCTGCCCGGACGGCATGGCAGCGACGACGGCGTCCCGGCACCGTTCCTGGTCAAGTCACTCCCGCTCTGATTCTCCCCGTCCGGCGTCAGGGTTCGTCCCGGACCGGGTAGTACACGTACGTGACGAGGTCGCGCTCCGGCACCTCGGTCGGGTCACTCACGTAGGACTCCCACGAATTCCCATTGCGTTCGATGCCGAGCGCGGCGAGGTAGGCGGCGATCCGTCGGTGTGTCTCCGCCAGCGCGCGGTAGGGGCCGACATGCCGCACGCGCAGCGACGGCCCTCCGGGCGTGCTGCCGATCTTCACGTCCGGCGCGCTGCCGTCGCCGTCCCCGGCAAACGGGATGCCGGCATCGAAGCGCAGCTGCGCGCCGTCGAAGCGCCGTGCAATGGCGACCGGCGCGCCGACCTGGCGCAGGCCCTGCGAATCCATGAACGCCAGCACGTCGAAGTACGCGTTGCCGAGGGCCCCGGAGATCGAGGCCGCATCCGGCGACGACTGCACCGTCTTGTAGGCAATCCGTTGCGGCTCGACCAATACGCGCTCGATGGCGAGGCTGCCGAAGTCCGCAGGCGGCAGGCTCTCCGCGAGTTCGACCAGCCTGGCCAGCCGCGCCGAGTAGTCACGACGAATGATGCCGGTGACGACCGCGCCGACGTAGCGGCCGACGAGGTTGTAGCCGTAGTCGTGCTCGAATCCCCAGTCGACCCGCGTCGCGCCGGGCTCGGGAACCAGGGTGAACCAGGTGCGCGTTTCACCGGGCTCGCCACCGTTGATCAGCGTCCCGACGTAATCGTACGGGCGGCTCTCGACGATCGTCTGCGTCCCGCTGCCGGCAATGGCGCCGTTCCAGCTGACCGTGGCGCCGACACCGCGGGCCGGGCCCGCGAACGTGACGTCGGCATTCGGGTCCGTGAACGCCACGTCCGCCCAGAGCTGGGTGCGCCGCAGGTCGTTGAGCTGGGCGAACACTGTAGCCGCCGGCGCATGAACCGTGTCGCTGACCACGAAGCGGGACTGTCGGGGCAGGGCGAAGCCGATGACGATGAGCAGGGCGATCAGCAGGCCGATCGCGGTCAGGATCCTGTGCACGCTGGAACCGGAAAAGGAATGGCGGAGGGAGGATTATTCCACAGTTGCCATGGGTACAATGCGCGCATGAACGCGACCCAGACGCGGCCGCTGCCGATCGGCGTCTTCGACTCCGGTGTCGGCGGCCTGACCGTATTGAAAGCCCTGCGCGAGGCGCTGCCCGCGGAGGACCTGATGTATCTCGGCGATACGGCGCGGCTGCCGTACGGCACGAAGAGCCCCGCGTCGATTTCCCGCTATGCCTGCCAGGCAACACGGCACCTGCAGCAGCAGGGCATCAAGCTGCTCGTGGTCGCGTGCAACACGGCTTCCGCGGTGGCACTCGATGCGCTGCGCGAGCAGATGGCGCCGCTGCCGGTCATCGGCGTGGTCGAGCCCGGCGCGACCGCCGCCGTCGGCACGCGCCCCGGCGCCTCGCACCTCGTGCTGGCTACCGAGGCTACCGTGCGGCTCGGGGCCTATCGCCACGCGATTGCCGCGCGCGACCCCGGGGCCACCGTGCGCGAGCTGGCCTGCGAGATGCTGGTGTCGCTCGCCGAGGAGGGCTGGACCACCGGCGACATCGCCACGGCCGTGATCCGGCGCTACCTCGGCCTTCTGCCCGAGGAAGCACGCGCGCCGGACAGCATCATCCTCGGCTGTACGCATTTCCCGCTGCTGCGGGATGCCATCGCAGAGGTCGTGGCGCCCGGCACCATGATCGTCGATTCGGCGAGCACGACCGCGCAGGCGGCGAGTACGATGCTCGACGATCTCGGCCTGCGCTCGGACAAGCCGGCCGGCGGATTGCGGCTGTTCGCGACCGACGGGGCGAGCCGTTTCGCCCGCGTCGGGGGCCGATTCCTGGGCGAGTCGCTGGATGCGTCGGACATCACGCTGGTGGACCTCTAGGCGGTTTCACCAGTGGGGCTCCGGCGGCGGCCTGTGCGATAATGCCGCCACTTCAACGCTCCGGAGCTACCGTGACGCAGCCCTCGATTTCGCGCCTCGTCGGCGCGCTGTTCTTCCTTGGTTTCTTCGCCGCCTGTTCGACCGACACCCCACCGGAATCCACCGACACCGCAGTGCGGACGGCAGAGCCGCGCCCGGAAATTTACGCCGAGTTCGCGCTCACGGCCGACCTGTCCCAGCTCACCGAAGGCCAGCGCGAGATGATCGCCAAGCTGATTGACGCGTCGGTCATCATGGACGACCTGTTCTGGCGGCAGGCCTACGGTGACGACTACAAGGCCTGGCTCGAGACGCTGGGCGTCGGCCCGCAGCGGCAGTTCGCTGAACTGAACTACGGCCCGTGGGACCGCCTCGACGACGAGGCGCCGTTCATCGAAGGTGTCGGCCCGAAGCCGCTCGGCGCCAACTTCTACCCGGCGGACATGACGCGCGAGGAGTTCGACGCGGCGTACCTGCCCGGCAAGACCGGCCAATATTCGCTGGTCCGCCGCAACGAGGCCGGTGAACTCGTCCTCGTGCCGTACCACGTCGCGTACCGGGAGCCGCTGGCAGAGGCCGCGAAGCTGTTGCACGAGGCCGCCGATCTCGCGGTGAGTGCCGAGTTCGCGACCTACCTGAAGCTGCGCGCCCAGGCGCTGATCAGCGACGACTACCAGGCGAGCGACCTCTACTGGATGGACGTGAAGGACAACGAGATCGACGTCGTGATCGGTCCGATCGAGTCCTACGAAGACCGCCTGTTCGGCTACCGGGCCGCCTACGAATCCTACGTGCTCGTCAAGGACCTCGACTGGAGCAACCGGCTGAGCCGCTACGCGGCGTTCCTGCCGGAGCTGCAGGACAACCTGCCCGTGCCCGACGCGTACAAGCAGGAATCGCCGGGCATGGACTCCGACCTCAATGCCTACGACGTGATCTACTACGCCGGCCACTCGAACGCCGGTTCGAAGACGATCGCGATCAACCTGCCGAACGACGAGCAGGTGCAGCTCGAGAAGGGCACGCGACGCCTCCAGCTCAAAAACGCGATGCAGGCGAAGTTCGACAAGATCCTCGAGCCGATCGCGGACACGCTGGTGGACCCGTCGCAGCGGGAGCACGTCACGTTCGACGCGTTCTTCGCGAATACGATGTTTCACGAGGTCGCGCACGGCCTCGGCATCAAGAACACGATCAACGGGCGCGGCACCGTTCGCGAAGCCCTGCTCGACATGGCCTCCAGCATGGAAGAGGGCAAGGCCGACATCCTCGGTTTCTACATGATCAACGAGCTGCACGATGCCGGCGAACTCGGCGACGTCGACCTGCGCGATTATTACGTCACGTTCATGGCCAGCATCTTCCGTTCGATCCGCTTCGGTGCGAGCAGCGCGCACGGCAAGGCGAACATGGTGCGCTTCAACTACTTCGCCGAGCACGGCGCCTTCGTCCGCGACCCGGAGACCGGCACGTACCGCGTCGACTTCGAGCGCATGAAGGAAGCCGCACGCGGCCTGTCCGTCCTGCTGCTGACACTGCAGGGTGACGGCGACCACGCCGGCGCCACCGAGCTTACGAACACGCGCGGCGTGATCGGCCCGCAGCTCCAGGAGGACCTCGACCGCCTCACGCGCGCAAACATCCCGGTGGACATCGTCTTCCGCCAGGGCGCCGGTGAACTCGGTCTCGACTAACGAAGCCGCGCGTCTCGCTCAGAATCCCGAAGAGAGAATCCCGATGAAAAAAGCAGCCTGGGTGGCCGTCGCCGCCGTACTCGTCCTTACCGCGTGCTCGCGCGATGAACCGGCGCAGGCCGTCAGCGAAGAACGGCCCCCGTGGCCGGAATTCGTGGCCGGAACCGTGGCCCGGTACTACGATTTCAACCCGGAGATCGCGGTCGACGCGGGCCTCCACGAGTACGACGGCCAGGCATCCGACCTCGGCGCGGAGGCGATCGCGGCATATGCCGCGTGGCTGGACGAGGCGATCGACGCGGCATCGGCCTACGATGACCTCGACGGCATACAGGCCTTCGAACGCGACTACCTCGTGCAGGCCTTGCGCGGCCAGCGCTTCTGGCTCAGGGACACGGATTTCTTCACGAAGAACCCGGTCATGTACGTCGGCTCGCTGGGCTTCAGCGTCTACGTAGACCGCGAGTACGCGCCGCTCGAGACACGCATTGCCGCGTACTCACAATACATCGGCCAGTTGCCCCGCATGCTGCAGCAAATGCGGGACAACCTGGAACCGCCGTTGCCGGCGCCGTACGTCAACACGGCCCACGGCATCCTGAGCGGCCTGCAGGGCTACCTCGAGGGCACGGTGCCGGCGCTGTTCGCCGGGGTCGAGGACGAGCAGCTCCAGCGCCAGTTCGCCGCGGCCAACGGCTCGGCCATCGACGCCGTGCGTGTCACGGTCGCGTGGCTGGAGGAACAGAAGGCCGCGGCGACCGACGACTTCGCACTGGGCGAGGCGACTTTCCTCGCAATGCTTCGCGAGACGCAGGGCGTCGACGTCACGCTGGCCGAACTGAAGGCGGCGGGAGAGGCCGACCTCGAACGCAACCTGGCTGCGCTGCGCGAGGCCTGCGCCGAGTTTGCCCCCGGGGCGAGCACGGCGGACTGCGTGCTCGCGGTGCAGGCGAAGAAGCCGCCCGAGGGCGCCGTCGCCGGCGCGCGCCGGCAGCTGCCGATGCTGAAGGACTTCGTGGTGGCCGAGGACCTGGTCTCGATCCCGGGCACCGAGGACGCGCTCGTCGACGAGGCGCCGCCGCACCGCCGCTTCAACGCCGCGTACATTTCCATCCCCGGTCCGTTCGAGTCCGGCCTGCCGTCGGTGTACTACATCGCCCCGCCGGACCCGACGTGGAGCGAGGAAGACCAGCTCGCGTACGTGCCGGGCGAGACCGACCTGCTCGCGATCTCGGTGCACGAGGTGTGGCCGGGTCATTTCCTGCAGTTCCTGCATGCTAACCGGGCAGCGAACGCCGTCGGGCCGCACTTCGGGACGTACACCTTCGTGGAAGGCTGGGCGCACTACGTCGAGGAGATGGTGATCGAGGCCGGTCTCGGCGACGGCGACCCGGAAGTGCAGATCGGGCAGCTCCTGAACGCGCTGCTGCGCAACGTGCGCTACCTGTCGGCCATTGGCCTGCACGCCGAGGGCATGTCGGTCGAGGAAAGCCAGGCGCTGTTCGAGGAGAAGGCCTTCCAGGATTTCGGCAACGCGACGCAGCAGGCCTTGCGCGGCACCTACGACCCGGGCTACCTGAACTACACGCTCGGCAAGCTGATGATCATGAAGCTGCGCGAGGACTGGACCGCGGGCCGCGGCGGCCGCGAAGCGTGGAAGGCGTTCCACGACGGCTTCCTGGGCTTCGGCTCACCACCGATCCCGCTCGTGCGCGAGCAGATGCTGGGCCCGGATTTTGACGGCGATGCCGCGCTGCTGCCGGGAACGGGCGAGGACTAGAGGAGGTCGCTCTTGTCGACGTAGGGCAGGCGGGCCCCGGTCAGCGCGCCAAAGTAGATGCGCTGCGGCAGCTCCAGCGCGCCCGTCAGCATCGGGTAGCGGGCGTCAGGGTCCTGCAGGTCCATCAGCACCTCGCCTTTTATGTCGATCGCGATCACGTGCGACGATCGAACGGGCTTCGGCCGCAGGAAGGCCGGCAGTCGCTGCAGGACCTTGCGCACGAACGGCCGGTCGGACGTCCGGTCCACGATCGCGTTGCGCGGATTGACGAGCCCTATCCAGAAGCGGCCGTTCAGGCCGTTGTCGATGTTGTCGGGGAAGCCGGGGAGATTGTCGATGACGACGTCGGGCCGGCACCGGCCGACGACGGGCAGCGGGCAGCGCAGTACCCGGTAGCTTCCCGTTTCGACGATCAGGAGTGCCGTTCCGTCGTCGCTGACCGCCACGCCGTTGGCGTAGTTCAGCCCGTCGAGCACGAGCGAGACATCTCCGTTGGACGGGTCGAACGCCAGCACGCGCCCGTGCCCACCGTGCTCAAGGATGTCGAGCAGGCTCGCCTCCAGCGTGCCGCGGTAACGGGCCGTCCCGAACTTGCGCGACGATTCGCTGACGTAGAGCATGCCGTCGGAACCGATCGCGACGTCATTCGCGGCAACGAGCGCCTCGCCGTCGACGCTGTCGAGCAGGACTTCGACGCTGCCGTCGCGCGCAATTCGCTGCACGCCGAGCACCGCGTTGGCGACGATGAGCGAACCGTCGGCCGCTGCCTCGATGCCGAGCGGGCGTCCGCCGACCTCCGCGAACACCGCGGGCCTCCCGCCACGGACGGGCAGGCGAAGAATCCGGCCGTCGTGCACGCCGGCGTACAGGTGGCCGTCGGCGCCGCGTGCCAGGTTTTCCGGGCCGTCAGCGGTGCCGAGATCGATCGAACGCGCCGTGGCCAGCAGCTCGTTCGACGAGAACGCGCCGGTCAGTCCGCGGTCGTCCGGGGCCTGCCACGCGACCGGGTCTACCGGAACCGGCCAGGCGATGAAGTACAGCAAGAGCGCGGCAAGGACGGCGCCCGCGGATGCCAGCCAGCGTTTCACGCTGCGACGCCCGTCAGTTGCGGCGCGCGTCGATCATGCGCAGGAACTCGGCGCGCGTGCGTGCGTCTTTCCGGAACGTGCCCAGCATCTGGCTCGTGACCATCGTCACGTCGGTCTTGTGCACGCCGCGGGTCGTCATGCATTGGTGCGCCGCCTCGATCACCACACCGACGCCCTTGGGGCTCAACACCTCGCAGATGCAGTTTGCAATCTGCGCGGTCATCTTCTCCTGCACCTGGAAGCGCCGGGCGAACGCCTCGACGACGCGCGCGAGCTTGCTGATGCCGACGACCTTGTTGTTTGGCAGGTAGCCCACGTGTGCCCGGCCGATGATCGGGGCCATGTGATGCTCGCAATGCGATTCGAACTCGATGTCGCGGAGCACGATCATCTCGTCGTAGCCCTCGACTTCCTCGAACGTACGCGCCAGGAAGCCAACCGGGTCTGCGCTGTAGCCGCTGAACCAGTCTTCGTACGCGCGTGCGACGCGCTTCGGCGTGTCGATCAGGCCTTCACGGTGAATGTCCTCGCCGGCCCACAGCAACAGCGTGCGGACGGCGTCCTCGGCCTGTTGCCGCGTCGGCCGGCGCAGGCTCGCCGGCGCCTTTTTTTTCTTTCGCGCTTTCTTCTGGCTCACTTGGGTACTGCTCCCCCCGGTTTCGGGTCACAACGATACTACATGCGCGCGCTCGGGCGCGGCCAGTCCTGCCGCGGCCCGGCGAAGTCAGCGGGACGACGTCAGGCGCTGCGGCGATCCGTCACGAGGCCGACCGGGCAACTCACGCCGGTGCCGCCGAGGCCGCAGTAGCCATCCGGGTTTTTCGCGAGGTATTGCTGGTGATAGTCCTCGGCGTAGTAGAACGCATCGAGCGGCGCAATCTCGGTGGTAATCCCGCCGTAGCCGGCAGCCGCCAGCTCCGCCGCGTATGCATCGCGCGACCGAGTGGCGATCGCGGCCTGCGTACCGTTCGTCGTGTAGATGGCCGATCGATACTGCGTGCCGACATCGTTGCCCTGGCGCATGCCCTGGGTCGGGTCGTGCGATTCCCAGAAGACGGCCAGCAACGTCGCGTAGTCGATCACAGCCGGGTCGAAAACGACGAGCACCACTTCCGTGTGCCCGGTCAGCCCGGAGCACACGTCGCGGTAGGTGGGATTCGGCGTAATGCCGCCGGCGTAGCCTGCCGCGGTCGTGTACACGCCATCCGTCTGCCAGAAACGGCGCTCGGCGCCCCAGAAACAGCCGAGGCCGAACACGGCCTGCTCGAGGCCGTCCGGGAACGGCGGCGACAACGGGTTGCCATTGACGAAGTGGCGCTCGGGCACGGGCATCGGCCCGTCGCTGCCGGGCAGTGCCTCGGCCGGGGTCGGGAGGTGCTGGCGTTTTTCGCGGGTCATGTTTGCTGGGTCCTGGTCAAAGCGCCTGGTAGCGTGCACCGCGGCGCGGTGTGTTGACGATGCCGTCCGCGCTTTCGAAGCGGACAGGTATCGATTGCGTGTTGCCGCCGCTGGTTGCGCGGTACACGGCGAAGTGCAGGTGCGGCATGGCGGTGTGGCCGGTGTTGCCCGACAGCCCGATGAGCTGGCCGCGCGTAACGCGCTCGCCGACCGTGACGAGCGCGCCGTCCTTCTGCAGATGATAGTACTCGCCCGTCGTCGAGTCATCGTGCAGCACGACGATGAAGTTTGCGTAGTCGCCGCAGCCGCTCTCCCAGCAGCCGCGGTCGTGGGTGTCGACGACGCGCACCACCACGCCATCGCGCGCGGCATGTACCGGCGTGCCTTCGGGCATGTCGAAGTCGACCGCGAACTCCTCGCGGCCGCGGTGACTGAAGCGCGAGCCGTAGCCCTGCAGGATGCGGTACGTGCGGCCCTTGCGGTAGGGCAGCGCGTAGACGTAATCGTCGTCGTGATTGGCATCCTTGTCGCCGACGGTCCAGTCGACGTCGAAGGAATAATAGTTCTCTGCGAACTCGGGGCGGGGCTTCAGTACCACGGCGGTGCGCTGCTCACCGGGGCCGAGTGTCGCGGTGAGCCGGCGGTCCCCGTCGACGTCGTACGAGCGTGTCCGGACCCTCAGCGTGAACGTCAGCGGATAGTCCTGGAGATTGCGGGCCAGCAACTCGATCGTGTCACCGTGCCGAACCTCGTCGATGCAGATCCAGTCGTCCTCGCAGTGGACGGACGCCGACGCCCCGCACGGGAGCAGCGCAAAGAGGAGCAGGACAATGGCGAACGGCCGCACGTGGATTGTGCGGCGCGTCAGGCGCCGTCGCCGTCCGCGGTGGCGGCCGCAATACGCTCGTCGAGTTCGCTCTGATCGTAGAAGAAACGGTGCGTCAGGACCTCGTTCGTGGAATCCGCGGCTTCGCCGTCGACGAAGCGCGGGCGGTAGATGCGCTTGCGCATTTCGCGCACGACCTGCGATTCCATGTCCTCGAACTGCGGCGGCGACAGGTCGACGATGCGCAGGCCCGACAGGCGGCCGCGCGAGCTGACGTCATACGCAACGATCACGTTGCCCTCGCGAATGTCCGGGTCGCCCTGCCGCCGGGCGCTGCGGGTCGCGTCGCCGACGTACTGCGGTATCGGCTCCTCGTTCAGGACATGCAACCTGCCGAGTTCTTCGTCCCGGTACGCGATTCGCTCCGGGTCGTCCGAGAGCAGGTCCCATACGTCGCGATAGGCGCGCCGCGCCCGACCCTGGTCCGACCGGAAATTGTAATAGTCGGCCAGTGACAGCATCGCGTCCGCGAGGATCTGCCAGTTGGAATCCGGGCTTTCTTCGGCAATCCGGACCGCACGCTTGAAATAGATCTCGCCGGTCGCGAGCGACGCGGCCTGGAACGTGCCCGGCTCCGTCATGTCGACGTAGAAGTAGGATTCGGCGAGTTTCGTCAGGGGCTCGATGAGTGCGAGGTCTTCCTTGCCTTTCGTGTCCTCGATGATCCGCAACACGCGCCGGTAGGTCGCGCGCTCGTCGACCACGTAGCCGGCCCGGTGTTGCCAGGCCGCGCGCCGCATCAGCGACGGCACCAGCGCCATCGGGTTCCCGTCCATGTGGCGAACGTTGAGCGCGTAGATTCGGTCCTGCGCGTCTTTGGCCGCGTCGAGATCGCCCATCCGGAGGTTCGTCTCGGCCAGCGCTTCGAGGATCGGCATCTGGTCGAGGTTGTGCGGGCCCTCGTTCACGTGCGTGATGTGCACGGCCTGCCGGTAGGTGCGTTTCGCAAGGTCCGGGCGGCCGGACTCGAGCTGCGCGGCGCCGAGACCGCGGAGCGGATTGACGAGGCGGGCGCTGAGCTGGTCCTCGTTTTCCTTGTAGATCTCGATCGCGCTTTCGAAGTTTTGCCGCGCGGCGTCATAGTTGCGCGAATCGTATTGCACCAGCGCCAGGTTCGTCAGCGACTTCGCGGTCTGGTTGGAGCGCGGTCCCGTGCTCGTGATCGAAAGCTCGACCGCCCGCTTCGCGGCATTTTCCGCTTCGTCGTACATGCCGGCTTCGCGCAACTCCTGGAAACGGCGGAATGCCGCCGACAGCCGTTCGCGATCGGACAGGTCCGGGTTCTCGTATTCTTCCATCGGCGGCCCGGCGACGGCCGGGTCGACGGCGGGCGCGTCTTCCGCGCCGGGTTCCATGGCGGCGGTGTCGTCGCTCGGGACGTTTTCGTCCGCGCCCTCCGCGGCGATGTCCGCTTGGGCCGCCGTCGCGGGCTCGTCATCGCCGGCGACGGATTCGTCGGCGTCCGTTTCGGCATCGTCCGTTCCGGTATCGGCCGTTCCGGTATCGGCCGTTTCGGTATCGGCCGTTCCGGTATCGGCCGTTCCGGTATCGGCCGTTTCGGTATCGGCCGTTCCGGTATCGACCGTTTTGGTCGCCGGAACGTCGTCGACGGGCGGCGTCGCCTCGTCCTGGGCTACCGCCGTGCCCGCCGCGGCAACGGCCGCCAGTGCCGCGATGCGGGCAAGAAAAGCTATGCGCTTGAAAATCATCGAGTTGCCGTCGGCGTATCTCTGGGGATCACTGGATCTGGGACCGCTCCGACGGCGCCAAGTTCGTCCTCGGCGTCGCATCGGCCGGCCCCGTTGTCACTATACCGGCTGCACTGGCTACCGTGTAGAGAGTGACCGTGTCCGGCCGCGTTATGTTACCGGCGGTCAGAAACCGAGGCCGAGTTGCTGCGCTCCCGGCGCCTGGAAGCGGCTGCAGTCCAGCGTCTCCGTCCAGCGCCCCTTGCCGAGGCCATGTCGCGAGCAGGCGGCGGCGAAGCGCTTGCCCAGCATGTCCGCGTACGGGCCGCGGCCGCGTTGCCGGACGCCGAAGCGGCCATCGTAGGCCTTGCCGCCGCTCGCCTGGCGCACCAGGCTCATGACGTGCGTCGCCCGTTCCGGGAAATGTGTCGCCAGCCACTCCTCGAACAGCGCCTGCACCTCGTGCGGCAGCCGCAGAAATATGTAGTGCGCGTCACGTGCTCCGGCCTCGGCGACGGCGAATACGATGGCCTCGATTTCGCCGTCGTTGATCGCGGGAATCAGCGGCGCGACGAGCACGCTCGTCGGGACGCCGGCGCCGCTGAGCCGGCGGATCGCGTCGAGCCTCGCATCCGCGGACGGCACGCGCGGTTCCATGATGCGTTTCAGCGCCGGGTCGAGCGTAGGCACGCTGACGGCGACCGAACACAGGCGGTCGGCGGCGAGGTCCGTGAGCAGGTCGAGGTCGCGAAGGACGAGGTGGCTCTTCGTGATCAGGTTTACGGGGTGCCGGTGCCGGGCGAACAGTTCCAGGAGGCTGCGCGTGATACCCAGCGACTTTTCCGCCGGCTGGTACGGGTCCGTGTTCGCGCCGATCGTGATCGGCTCGCAACGGTATCCAGGCTTCGACCAGGCGTCGGCGAGGCGCTCCGAGGCATTCGGCTTGTAGAAGATGCGGGTTTCGAAGTCGAGGCCGGGCGACAGGTCGAGGTAGCTGTGGCTCGGCCGTGCATAGCAGTAGATGCAGCCGTGCTCGCAGCCCTGGTACGGGTTGATGGAGCGGTCGAACGGGATGTCGGGAGACGCGTTCGTCGCGATGATGCGCCCGGCGCGCATGCCGCGGAGCACGGTCTCCGGCCGCGCGCCGGCGCGCTCCGCGGCGACGTCCGGCTCCCACTCGACCGGCCGCGTCGTGAAGCGGCCGTCGCGGTCCGATACGGCGCCGCGGCCCTTGTGTGCGTGCGTGGCCATGGGGACTCCCGATACTGTATGCATGTACAGTACGCCGGCGGCACGACCCGGTCAACGGGAACGGCAGGCGTCAGTTCAGGACGCGGTAGCCGCGGAGGGCGAGGCAGCGCTTGAAAATCTGCTGGCGCTCGCGGTCCGCGTCCAGCCCCGAGGCGGTGCCGCCCCAGAGCGCGCCGTTCGCCGCACCGCGTTCCACGTCGCCCCAGATTGCGCCGGAAATCGCGCCGACCGCGGCACCCGCCGCGGAGCCCTTCGCGATGCCCATCTCGATGGCGACTTCCTCGGTGTAGGCCTCGCATTCAACCCAGTCCTGGGAGAGGGCCTCCTCGTCGACGCCTTTCTTGTCGATGATCGGGTCCGGGTGCGCGGCGCAGCCGCATGCGAGGACGGCACAGATGATGAAGCCGGGGAGTTTCACAACGGGCACCTCGACGTCGCTGGAAGAGCGGGGTCCATGCCAGTATAACGGTAGCCGATCTCATTCGTTGACAGGCTGACAACAAGAAATGGCTGCTTCTTCCTCGCACGCCTCGACGGCGCGCGCGATCCTCTACGCGTTCCTCGCCAACTTCGGCATCGCCATCGCCAAGACCTGGGCGGCGCTGCACACGGGATCGGGCAGCATGCTCGCCGAGGCCATCCATTCGTACGCGGACACGGGCAACCAGGTACTCCTGTACCTGGGGCTGCGCCAGTCGCGCCGCGAGCCCGACGCGGAACACCCGATGGGATACGGCAAGCTCAGCTACTTCTGGAGCTTTATTGTCGCGCTGCTGCTGTTCAGCCTCGGCGGACTGTTTTCCATCTACGAAGGCATGCACAAGCTGTCGCACCCGGAAGAACTGTCCAACCTCTGGGTGGCGATCCTCGTGTTGTCGCTCGCGATCCTGCTCGAGGGTGGGTCGCTCATCGGGTGCATCCGTGAGATCAACAAGGTGCGCGGGGAGCGCCCGTTCACCGAATGGCTGCGGCACACGCGCAATTCCGAGCTGGTGGTCGTGCTCGGCGAGGACATCGGCGCACAGCTCGGTCTCTTTCTCGCGCTCGGCTTCCTCGTCCTGGCGTCAGTGACCGGCAACCCGGTCTACGATGCGATGGGCTCGATCTGCATCGGCGTCATCCTGATCGTCATCTCCGTGTTCATCGCGTGGCGCATCAAGTCACTGTTGGTCGGCCGTTCCGCCGACCCTGAAATCCAGGCGGCGATCGACGAGATCATCCGCGACCAGGAAAGGATCGCAAGAGTCTTCAATACCATTACGATACAGTACGGGCCGGACACGATGCTCGCCGCCAAGATCCAGCTGGACCCGGCCATCGACATGTCCGCAGCCATCGACAGCATCAACCACCTCGAGCGCGAGCTGAAGGCCCGCATCCCGAACCTGCGCTGGTGTTTCGTGGAGCCGGACAACGCCGACTGACGGGGGCGCCGAAGCGCCCCCGGGGCAAGCCCTCAGTCGGACGCCTTGTACAGGTGCACGTCCCGCTGCGGGAACGGGAACGAGATGCCGTCCTCGTCGAAGCGCTTCTTGATGGCCTCCGTCAGACCGAAATGGACGGCCCAGTAGTCGGCGGTATTTACCCAGGGCCGACAAATAAAGTTGACGCTGTTGTCCGCAAGCTCCGACACGGCGATCGTGCACGCCGGCTCGTCGAGAATGCGATCGTCGGCGGCGATGAGTTCCTCGAGCGTCCGGCGGACCTTGTCAAGGTCATCGCTGTAGCTCACGCCGACCACGAGGTCCACGCGGCGCGTGTCGTTGGCGGAGTAGTTCGTGATGATGCTGCCCATGACCTGGCCGTTGGGTACGATGACCTGCTTGTTGTCCGGCGTCTTCAGGATCGTCGTCAGGATCTGGACCTGCTCGACGGTACCGGCGATTCCGGCGGCCTCGATGTAGTCGCCGATCTTGTACGGCCGGAACATCACGATGAGCACGCCCGCCGCAAAGTTGGACAACGAGCCCTGCAGCGCCAGGCCGACCGCAAGGCCGGCAGCGCCGAAAATGGCAATGAACGAGGTCGTTTGTACGCCGAGTTGGCCGATCGCCATGATGACGACGATGACGAGCAACGCGATGCGCACGAGGTTGCAGATGAAGGTTTCCAGCGTGACGTCCACTTCGCTGCGTCGCATGGCGCGGCGCATGCCCGCGATGATGAAGCGGATGACTAGGCGACCGACGATGAAGATCGCGAGCGCGGCGACGACGTTCAGGGCGAATTCCAGGCCGTGAGCCTGAACCCACTCGATCGTCTGGTTGACGTCAAATCCTTCCATCGCCGTCAGTGGCGTGTTTTCTGCAGACATTGATTGTTCCTTTCTGGTACGGGTTCTAGTTGTCGGTGGCTGCGGCGTCGGCTGCCGGGAACCGGAAGACGCGATACGGGCCCTGCGCGGCAATGTGTTCGCGGGACTGCAGGACAAGTTCCGGCAAGGCGCTGTCCGCCACGTAGATCCGGCCGTCAGGGCCGATTGACAGGGCATCCGGCCAGCGTATGCGTGACGAGCGCATCAGCGTTCTTGGTTTTCTGTCGGCACCGACAATATACACGGAGTTGTGCTCGACGTCGGTGACGTACACGTTGCCGCTCCCGTCGACGCTCATCCCGTCGCTCAGCGGCTTCGGCGAATAGTGCTCGACGCGTGTGGCCAGTTCGCCGTCGGACAGCGCTGCATTGCGAACGTCGGCGACTGCGACACGGAAGAGCCCTGACCCGTTGATAGCGCCGAAGTAGACCCATTCCGGCCCGACGGCCAGCCCGTCGACGCCGCCCCTGAGCGTGACGATGCCGCCGAGGTAGCGAAGCTCCCGGCCGTTCGCCCGGATGACGTAATTCCCGGCTGACACCGATTCGTGCCCCTCGAGTATTCGGCGCGCGTTGCCGCTCTCCACGTCGTACACGATGAGCGCCGGCGACTTTCGCCAGAAACTCGCGTCCGCGATGATCACCGTCCGGCCGTCCTGCGTGACGCGCAGGTCCTGCAGGTACGAACCGGCCGGCGCGACGTCGTCCGGCAGCACCTGGTCGCGGATGACGGCGTCGCGTTCGAGATCGAACGCGACAATGCGCGCGTTACGCAGTCCGTGATTGCCGTGATCGATCGTCCACAATCGATTTTGCGTGTCGATCGTGATGCCCAGGACCGTGTCGAACAGGTCGAGCTGTGACCGGACGTCCGGGAACGGAACGGACGCGCCGTCGACGAACTCGAGCAACCGGTTGCCGCGGGGGCGCGACTCCGGGTGCACCGTGAAGAAGAGCCGGCCGCCGGGGCTCACCGCGATGTTGCCGACGGGTTCAGGGTATTCGAGCGCGACTTCGAGCGCGGTCTCCGGGATGACCGGCGGCGTCGAGAGGTCGACATAAGGTTCACCGCCGCCGTAGCGGACCCGCACGATGGTCGCCAGGATCGCGGCGGCCGCAAGGACGAACACGATTATTTTTTTCATCGGCGGTAGAAACAGCCTGAGATCCGGAAATCGCGGGCATCTTACCGCAAGCGGCGCCGAATGCCCTCAGTGCAGTGCCCGCTGCCACGCGATCGCGACGGCCGCGAGTGCCATCGCCCCGCACGCGAGTTGGGCGCGGACGCCGCGCAGGGCCGCCATCGCGTGCACGAACGCGGCGCCGCCGGCGAAGCCGCAGAGAAAACCGAAAAGATGCGCGCCGATATCGACGTTCGAATCCGGCGCGCCGCCGCCGAGCCCGGTGAAGGCCAGCAACGCGACCGCGCCGACGATCGGCCCGAGGCGATACGCCCAGCGTTCCTGCGACATCAGGCGCGCGTGCCAGACATAGCCGGCCGTGATGCCGAGCGCGGCGAACACCGCAGTCGACGCGCCGACCGCACGGTGCGTCGACGCAAGCGCGTAGGTATTGATCGCGTTCGCCGCGGCGGCGCAGGCGAGGATGGCGAGCCATGCCACGCCGGGGCCGAGCAGGCGCCCCGCGAACAGGCCGAACAGGCCGCCGAAGACCAGGTTGCCGACCAGGTGCGGGGCATTTGCGTGCAGCGTCAGCGCCGTGATCGTGCGCCACCATTCGCCGTCGCGGATCAGGTTGCCGTCGATACGGCCGGCGGCAAACCAGTCGACGCCGAAAGCGCCGGCACCGGCGAGCCAGGCTACGGCGAGCAGCACCGCGGCGTAGGCCAGGATGCCGGGTTGCGGTCCGTGCCACTCGATCGGCCGCGGTGGTGGCGCCGCTGCCGGCGGGTTTTCGTCGGCGTACAGGCGCAGTTCGCGCATGGCATCGATCGACTGCCCGGCGGGCACGATCAGTGCGAAACCGGCGCGGTCGTGCACAACGCGATGCGGGATTGCGCGGGCCGCGAGGACGAGCGCGTGCTCGTTGCAGGCCGCGGGGCTCAAGCTCTCGAAGACGACCCGCCAGTCGACGTCCGTGTCCACGGCGCGTCAGAGTATCGGCGCAAGCAGTCGAGCCAGGCTCACTGCCAGGCGTGACGCGAAGCGGCCGCCCTGCAGGCGCACCGTGTCGAGTTCGTTCCCGTGTTCGTAGTCCTGCTCGAGCATCGTCGACATTTCCGTGGCGAAGGCCTTGTCGTAGATCAGGGCCGTTACCTCGAAATTCAAGCGGAACGAACGGTTGTCGAAGTTGGCCGTCCCGATGAGCGACGTCTCGTCGTCGATCAGCGCGACCTTCTGGTGCAGGAAGCCGGGGCGGTATTCGTAGAAGCGGATCCCGCTGAAGGCGAGTCTTGCGAGGTAGTGCCGCGCCGCGAGCGACACGAGCACGCTGTCGCTCGTGCCGGGCACCAGTATGCGCACGTCGATGCCGCGTAACGCGGCGAGTTCGAGGGCCTTCATGACGGCTTCGTCGGGGACGAAGTAGGGCGCGGTGAGCCAGATCCGGTGCTGCGCCGCGTTCAGCGCGAGCACGTACATCAGGCCGGCTGTTTCGAGTTGCTGCGTCGGCGCCGACGGGATGATCAACGCCGGTATCGCGCCGCCGGCTGCGCGCGTCGGCATCCAGTTCAGCGCGGGCAGGCGGCGCGTCGCCCAGTACCAGTCGGACATGGCGACGCCCTGGAGTTGGGTGACCACCGGTCCCTCGAGACGGACGTGCGTGTCCCGCCACGGCGATAGCTTCGCGTGCCGGCCGACGTACTCGTCGCCGACGTTGTGGCCGCCGACCCAGCCGACCCTGCCATCGACGACGACGATCTTGCGGTGGTTGCGGAAGTTGAGTTGGAAGCGGTTCCTGTGTCCGCGGTTGGCCTGGAACGCGCTGACCTCGGCGCCGGCGGCGCGCAGGTTGTCGCAGTACTCGGCGGGCAATCCCAGGCTGCCGATCTCATCGTACAGCAGGTATACCCGGACGCCGGAGCGTGCCCGTTCCTCGAGCGCCGCGGCGAGACGGCCGCCCAGTTCGTCGTCGCGGACGATGTAGAACTGCACGATGACGTAGTCCCGGGCGGACGCGATGCCGGCCAGGATGCTGTCGAACGTTGCGTCGCCGTTCACGAGCAACTCGGCCGCATTGCCGCCGACGAATGCATGGCCCGCCAGCCGGCTGATCGCCCGGTGATGCGGAAGGTCGTCGCCGAGGTCGACGGATTCCGGCGCGAGATTCGCCGCGATGTCCGCGACGACGGCGTCGATCGCGTCCCGGTTCGACGCGTAGGCCTCGGCGAAGCCCTCGAACTTGCTGCGGCCGAAGACCCAGTAGGCGGGCACCGCGATGAACGGGAAGGAGACGAGGGCGACGATCCACGCGACCGCGCCCTGCGACGTGCGGGCAGTCAGCGCCGCGTTCAGCGCCGAGAGCACGCCGGACACGTAGAAAAAGACCAACAGGACCGTCAGCAGCATGCAAGGCTCCATTCAGCGCGGGCCGGCCCTTCCCGGTGAACGGCCGCGGCGCGCGCCTATGCTACCAGTGACGCGCGCAACAGCCGCGCGGTAGGCTATGGGCCAATGCGAACCGCGGGGGACGATGTGCGGAATTGTTTCGGGTTGGTTACGGTGCTGGCAAGCCTCCTCGCCGCGCCGGCCGGCGCAGAAGTGCTGGACGCGGCGCCCGGCGGGTTCACGGTGGCGCACGAGCGCATCATCGACGCGCCGCGCGCCCGCGTGTGGGAGGCGGCGGTTCTCGAGGTCGGGGACTGGTGGAACCCGGACCACACCGTGTCCGGCGACGCGGCGCGCCTCGCCATCGACGTGCGGCCGCTCGGCTGCTTTTGCGAATACCTGTCGACCACCGACGGCGTGGTGCACCTGACCGTGACCACGGTGAGCACGGGCGTCCTGTTGCGGATGACGGGTGGCCTGGGACCGCTCGGGCTGATGGGCGTGAACGGGAGCCTCACCTGGGAGTTCTGGGATGCCGACGACGGTACGACGCGGGTCCGCTTCACGTACGCCGTCGGCGGCTACGCGGACGGCGGCCTCGCCGTGCTGGCGGAGCCGGTGGACGGCGTGATCGGCGAGTCGCTGGACCGGCTGGCCACGTACGCCGGGACGCAATGAGCGCAAAGCCCGAGGTGCTCGCGGCCGGCGTGCGGCGCCTCGTTGCCCCGAACCCGTCCCTGATGACCGGGCCGGGCACGAACACCTACCTGCTCGGCACCGATCGCATCGCGGTCGTGGATCCCGGTCCGACGATCGAGACTCACATCGATGCGATCAAGTCGCAGGCCGGCGCGCCGATTACCTGGATCCTCGCGACGCACACGCACCGCGATCACTCGCCGGGCGTCGCTCGCCTGGCCTTCGAGACCGGCGCCGAGGTGCTCGGCATTGCCGCCCCGGCGGGCGAACACCAGGACCCGAGCTTTCGGCCGACGCGGGTGCTGGCCGACGGTGACGAGATCGAGCTCGGCGAGATCACGCTGCGCGCGGTGCACACGCCGGGCCACGCCTCCAATCACCTTTGTTATCACCTGGCGCCACTAGATTGGGTGATCACGGGCGATCACGTCATCGACGGCTCCACGGTCGTCATCGATCCGCCGGACGGCAACATGGCGGACTACCTGTCGTCCCTGCGCCGGCTGCGCGCGCTGCGGCCGGCTGCTCTGCTTCCGGGGCACGGCGGGCTCATCGACGACCCGGGCGGCGTCATCGACGCTATCGTCGAACACCGCCTCCGGCGCGAGGCCAGGGTTCGGCGAGCCGTGCAGGAGTACCCCGGCCGCGCGACGCGCGAACTCGTGGCCCGCGTCTACGACGACGTGCCGACGCATCTGCACGCGTGGGCGATGCGGTCCCTGCTGGCGCACCTGATCAAGCTGGAGGCCGACGGGGAGATCGCGAGTCGGGGCGAGACGTGGCATCCGGCGGCTTGAATCAGGCGGCAAAGTCGCATAGCGTAGCCCGTCCTGACGAGAGGAAGACCCATGACGTTCGTAGTCACCGAGGCGTGCATCAAGTGTAAATTGACGGACTGTGTCGAGGTCTGTCCGGTCGACTGTTTCCACGAAGGTCCCAACTTCCTCGTCATCGACCCCGACGAGTGCATCGACTGCACGCTGTGCGAGCCGGAGTGCCCGGTCGAGGCGATCTATTCCGAGGACGAACTGCCGCCCGGGCAGGAAAAATTCCTCGAGCTGAACGCCGAGCTGTCGCGCGTCTGGCCCGTCATCACCGAGATGACCGACCCGCCGGAAGACGCCGACGAGTGGCGGGACGTGAAGGACAAGCTCCAGTACCTCGAGCGTTGATACCGCCGCGGCCGCCGGGCGACGGCCCGGAGGCCCGAAGCCGACCACCCGTGAACACGACCACCGCCGACCTGCCGAAGCGCTCGAGCCTCCAGGCGCGGATCGTGCGGGCAATCACGTCCGTCTACTTCAGCCTGCTCGATGCGCGAACGGCGAACATCGACTCCGCCCGCTTTCGGCTGAACGCGCTCGGGAAGCTCGTGCCGACGGCGCCGGGCGTGCGCGTCCGGCCCGTGACGATCGCCGGCCTCGATGCGGAGTGGCTGTCGCCCGGCGGTGCGCCGGCCGACCGGATGATCCTGTACCTGCACGGCGGGGCCTACGTGCTCGGCGGCTGCGACTCGCACCGCCATCTCGTCAGCCATATCGCGAGAGAGTCGGGCCTGACGGCGTTGGTGCCGGAATATGCGCTGGCCCCGGAGAACCCGTTTCCCGCGGCCATCGAGGACGTCGTGGAGCTGTACCGCGCGCTGCTCGAGCAGGGTTTCGAGCCGCGGCATATCGTGGTCGCCGGCGATTCGGCGGGCGGCGGTCTGTGCGTCGCGTCATTGCTCGCGTTGCGCGACGCCGGCCTGCCGATGCCGGCCGGCGCATTCCTGCTGTCGCCGTGGCTCGACCTGTCGGCGGCGGGGGAGACGATGGAGTCCCGGCGCGACCGGGACCCGTGGTTCGACGCGGCGGATATCGCCGTCGTCGCCGGGCATTACTGCCGCGAGGACCAGCTTCGCAACCCGCTCGTCTCGCCGGTGTACGCGGACGTCCGGGGACTGCCGCCGACCTATATCCAGGTGGGCGACGACGAGATTCTGCTGAGCGATGCGACGCGGCTCGCGGACAAGCTACGCGATGCCGGCGTGCCCGTGGATGTCGACGTCTACGAGGAGATGTGGCACGTGTTCCAGGCGTTCCTGCTGGTCATGCCGGAGGCGCGTGATGCCGTCGGCATGCTGGCGCGGAATATTCGTCGCCGCGTCACCCGGGGCGACGATCCCTAGTCGCGCGCCGCGCTACGGCGTCCGCGCCGAGTCGTCGACCATCCGGATCAGGAAATTGCGGATTGCCGGCACCGCCTCGTCCCGTGGCATCAGCTGCTGCTGCTCGAACAGCTTCGCCATGTCCTCGATGCTGCGCTTGCCGTCGATCAGCGACATGACGAACGCGTAGATTTGTGTCGACATGGCCTGCGTCCGGAAGGACGGGCTGAGCGGCACGGGTTCCTTGCCGGTGACGATCCAGTCCGGCAGCGCCCGGTGACGCGCCGGACGCTTGGCATTCCCGGCTTTCGTCGCGGCGAACGTGAACACGGTTTCCCGCCGCGCGTGACGGCTGGCCGGCGAGCACATGTACGGAATGCTGCGGTCGTCGCTGACGACCGGGTCGAAACCGGCTTCCCCCGCGATTGCGACGATGTCCTCGGTGGAATGGCGCCCCGCCGGCGACGGCGAATCGAACGCGAGCGATCCGAAGTTCAGCCATCGGCCGCCGTCGGCAAGCAGGCCGTTGATCCTCGCCGCGAGCACGGCCGGGTCCTCGCCGATCACGTCGATGAGCCAGGGGGTCACGACGGTGTCGAAGCGCCCGGCGGCGAATGGCGGCCGCAGGGCGTCGCCGAGAACGACACTGAAGCCGTCGCCTGCCGGTGACGGCGCGGCGAGTTCGCGCAGCACGGCGCCGGCGCCCGGCGTGAGCGGCGCGATCGGGAACTCGTGGAATTCGAAGCGTTCGCCGTCCGCCATGCGCCGCGCCACGAGCGCCAGCAGCGGGTTGAAGTCGAGCATCGTGACACCGGTCGTTTCGAACGCGGCCTGCAGGTCGTAGGCGAGGCGGCCCGCGCCGCCGCCGAGCACGAGTACCTCGCCGAGCTGCTCGTGGCCCCCGAGCACGGCCCGGATCGCCTCCACGGACGCGGCGTTCTCCTCGTCGCCCCAGGACCAGTCGCGATGCACGTTCTGGTAGTAAGTGTTCAGGCCCTGGTCGGTGGGCAGGCGCGTGCGCAGCGCAAGATAGGTCTCGTAGCGCGTCGAGAGGCCGTCCGCGCCGAACGGCTCGAGAAATGCGGCCAGTGCGTCGCGGTGCGCGCCGAGCGCCTCCCCGAAACGCTCGGTGCGGGCGCGCGCGGCCGGCCGCAGCGACGCATCCTTGAGGTCACGTGCGACTGCCGCGGCTTCCTGGTCGATCTTCCTGAGCGCCATGTGCAGGCGGCCGCGCCACTCGGCCAGCGTGGCGTCCGGTTCGGCGAACAGCCACGGAAGGCCGGCGATGACGGGAAAATCGACCTTGCAGGCGGTACATCGCAGTCCGTCGCCCGCGGCCTCGAGGGGCGTGCGGTCGCAACGGGGGCAGGCGAGCAGGTCGACGGGCGGCAGGGTCATCCGGGGGTCGGTCATTCGGTGACGACGTCGTGGTCGCGGAAGTGACGTTTGCCGGCGAGCGCGCGCCGGTACTCTGCCTTGCTCAGGATGTTCTCGTCGAGCTGCATGTCCGTCTTCAGGAGATTGCGGAAAAAGGCGTCCATCGCCGCGGCATTCCGGCGAACCTCCTCGTCGATGTAGCGGTAGTCGACGTTGATGCAGATGGCGCCGACGAGGCCGTCCTTGTCGCGGAAGATGGGGATCGTGGTGCACTTGAAGCGGCGCGCGCCGATATTGAGCTCGTAGTTCAACTTGTCCTGGTTCGCCGCCCGGCGCCGCTTCAGGTCGAAAACGAGGTTCGTCGCGGGTGCTTCCACGTTGCGGCCGGTAACGTTGTTCTTGATGACGCTGAGCGCGGTGGTCGGGTTCGTCAGGTCGTGCAGCAGGATTTCGATGCCGGTATCCGGGAAGCTGTCGCCGACGAGCTGGACGATGCGCTTGAAATTTGCGAGGAAGTTCTGCGTGTCTTCGTGAATGTCATCGCCGTGGTGCCTGTCGTAGAAACGCAGGTACTCGGCGAGGTCGTCGCCTGCCAATCGGCCGCGAACGTCGTTCTGCCGGCCCACCAGGATCAGCTGACGCGCAGCGGTGTCGTTGCGGCGGCGCGAAAGTGCCCGCACCGCGGTCGTGAACCGATCGAGGTCGAAATACAGCGCGCCCGTGTCGTCGACGCCGAACGGGTAGAAATCGTACTCCTCGAGATTCTTCCCGCGCTGCCGGCCGCGCTCACGGAACTTGCCCCAGACGAAGCCCGCGGCGACGAGTATCGCCGATGCCAGCAGGTTGATGGCGAGTTCGTTCAGCATGACGGTTCCGCACGATACGTTGAAGCGGTCGTCCGGCGCAACGAAAAACGGCCGGTCAGGGACCGGCCGTCGCTTTCGGGTGCAGCCAGAGGCGCTGGGCTACACCGGGTTGGCGATCGTACCGTTGCAGATCGGGGTGAAGGCCGTCAGGCTGTCCTGCAGTGCCGCGTTGCCCAGGCCGTGGTTCGGGAATACCGTGCCGAACTGGCCCTGTTCGCCATGCAGCGCCATGTAGTTCAGCAGCACGGTGTTCACGAGCAGGGGCACGTTGTTCGCGGCCGGCGTCGCGGCACGCTGTACCGCGCCGTCCGCGCTCATGTAGCCGATCTGCTGGTGGACGGCGATCTCCTCCGGCGTCGCGCCGATGATCGTCGGCCGTCGTCCCGGGTTGTAGACGAGGAAGAACGAGCCGGCCGTCGACGAGTTGTCGCTGACCCATTCGCCCTTGCCGCGGCCGTCGGCCGTGTTGTCGATCGCGCCGTTCGACGACAGCGAGCCGTCCGAGAAGACGTAGATCATGACCGGCGTCTGCAGGCGGGCGGCATACTCGAGGACGGCACCCATGCAGCGGCCGGCACGGAAGTCCTTGACCTCGCCTTCGGCGCGGCGTCCGCCGTGGTAATCGTAACCGCCCATCTCGACGCAGCCGGCGCCGGCGTAGCCATTGAGCACGAGCTTCATGATGGACGCGGTCTTGCGGAACTCCGAGCCGTCGCGGCCGTTGTCGTTGAACTCGGCGTCGGTGAAGATGCCGGTCGGCCCGACGATGACCGGGTCGTCGCCCGGATCGATCGGCACGCCGCCAAAGCGGTCGGCGATGTCCGCCGCCTTCAGGTAGCCGCACTTGACGAGGTCCTTGATGACCGCGTCGCTGGTGACCTGGGTGTCCACCCGGCCCATCTTCGCGTCGGTCAGGCGGTAGATCGATTCCATGACCGCGGTCGCATCATCCTTCGACAGGATGCCGACCAGGTCACCGGTATCGACGAGGTTGACCACGTCGGACGGCCGGTCGACCTTGGTCGGCCGCAGCTCGGGGTCGTACAGCGACATCGGCAGCATCGAGTTGCCGCCCGAGTCCGTGTTTTCGGACCCGGCCAGCGTCAGGATGGAACCGTCGGCGCCCGCACGCGCAATGCCGTACATCGGGTTGTGCGGGTTGTTGCCGGTGTCATTGTCCGAGCGCGCCGGAATGACCGCGCCGTTGATGAAGGCCTCGTTGCCCGGCGTCAGCTGCTGCATGATGCCGCGGCGGAACGCGGAGTCGAGGTGGAATCCCAGGCCCAGGTCGAAATTCGCGTAGGGCAGGCCGCTGACCGGGTCGGTCAGGCCGGGCACCATGTCCCCCGGCAGGCCCTGGCGCGAGTATCCCATCGTCGCAAGGAAGTCCTGCTGGCCGCCTTCCTGCCCGATCAGCACGTTCGAGCCGGCGATGTTCGCGCCGCCCGCGAGGTCGAAGCAGATGAACGGGATCTTGCCGGCGCCGTTGGCCGCGATGCCGCAGCCCTGGCGCAGGTTGTCCAGGTCCGGCGACAGGGCCGCCAGCGCCTCGCGCGGGTTCGCGAACAGGCCGAGTATGCCGCCACCGACCGTGTAGGCCGACCCGGTGATGAAGCCCTGTGACAGGAAGTCCCGGCGCGTAACAGGACGCGGATGGTCCGGGTGCCGCAGCGGATCGTCGTAGTTCCGCACTTTACGTTTCCTTGACATGGTCATTTCCTTCTCTGGATTCCTGTCACTGTTACTGGACCAGCGTGACGCCGTTGCCGAGAGTTGCGGCGCAGACACCTTTCGCGATGGCCCGGGTATCCGAGCCACCGGCGATCAGCCGGTCAATCAGGTTGTTCGGGCGCCCGCCGGCGGCCTGGAACGATGCGAGCTCCGAGTACACGGTCGCGTAGGTCGGCTGCGTGCCGAGCACCGGTCCCGCCGGTGCATTGCCGACGATGTTGGTGATCAGCGGGTCGACCAGCAGGTCGCGTGCGCCCGGTGCCAGGACCGTCGCCGGATTCCCGTCGAAATTGAAGCCCGGGAAATAGGTCGCGGCGCTCGGGCTCTCGATCAGCGCATTGCAGTACTCGATCGCGAGCTGGGCGATGGCGACCTGGTGCGAGGAGAGGAACGTGTTCACGTCCTCGACCGCCGGCAGCGACTGCCGGAGTTCCTGGTAGGTCATGTCGACGTCCACGTCGTTCGGATCGACGCCAGTGACCTTCGCGAACGTCGCGTTGATCTCGTCGAACGTGCGAACGCCGATGTCCGAAGATACCTGCGCCGGCAGGATTGTCGGCGTAATGACCAGCATCGGGTCCGCCGGACGGTTGAAGCTCGAGCCGGCGAGGCGATCGAAGGTCAGGAAGAACTCGTCGCCGTCGGGTCCCTTCTCGAGCGGCAGTACCGCGCCGAGCGTGGAGAGCGGCTGGCCGAGTTCGCCGAATAGGCTCGCCGACAGGTTGTCCGACAGCGTGGCGTAGGTCTGGCCCACCTTGGATTCCCGGCCGTTCATTGCGATGCGCAGCCCCTCGATCGGGATGCCTTCCGGCGACGAGCCGTCCAGCGTGAGGAAGTGCGGCTTGTCGAACAGGTAGGCGTAGGTGTCGTACTGCGCAACCTCGAACAGGATGTACGAGGACTGCGGCGCGGCACCGAGGACCTCCGAGATGTCGAACAGCAGGAAGAATTTCTCACCCACGCCGACGTCGAAGTTCTGCTGTACCTGCTCCTGCGTCAGCGCGCGGCGATGCACCGCGGCCAGGCGGACCGTGCCCTGCCAGAGCCGGTCGCTCGACGCCTCGTTGCCGATGACGAAGGCGAACGTGTCCTGCCAGTCGACCAGGGTGCCGCCCGGGACCGGGTCGGTCTGCGTGACGAGTTGGCCGTTCACGTAGATCCGGCGCCCGTCGATCGGGTGGTAGGTGGCGACGACATGCTGCAGCGTGGCCTGCAGCACTTCGTCTGCATCCGGCGTCGACAGCTGCGGATCGCCGTTCAGGCTGGTTTCCGTCGTGCGCAGCAGGAAGTCATAGTTGTACAGGGTCTGCTGCAGCGTGAAGTTTCGCGCATCGGTGCCCGCGGAGTACGTGATGATCCGGGATTCTTCCTGGGTCACGTTGCCGGGGACCACCCAGGCCTCGATGGAGAACTCGCCGGATTCCTGGAGCACGTCGAACAGCTTCTTGGACGCGGTCGTGGAGCCCTGCGCCTTGCCATCGTTGATCGTGATGCCCCAGCCGCCGTACCACTCGACGTTGCCGGAGAGATTCAGGTCGATGGCCGGGTCGACGCCGCTGGTGTCGAAGGCCACGAGGCCGCTGCCCGTCTTGAACTCCCAAAGCGCGACTTGGGCGTCCTCGTAGCGGTTGCCGCCGGAGGCGATCGTACCGTCGACGAGGCGCAGCGCCTTCGAGTAGACCAGGTTCGGGTCGACCGTCGTCACTGCAATCCCGTCCGCGTAAGCCTGGATGACGGCCTGCATGGCGGCGGCGTCGTTCGTACAGCTCGCCGACCAGCAGTTGTGGAATTCAACGCCCAGGCGGACGACGAATCGGGAATTGGCCGGGTCGTCGAGGTTGATCTTCGATTTGGCCGCCTCGAACGCGACGTCGACCTCCGGGTCGGCGAAATACGGCTGGATGGCGTTCGCCGCCACGGAGCTGTGACAGCCGGAGCAGTACTGCGTCAGCAGGTCGTGAATCGGCGCAAACGACGGCGGGCCGACCGCGTCCGCCGGGAAGTTTTTGCTGGCGCCCGGGTCGTTCGAGACCGGCGGCGTCAGGACGATCTGCCGGCCGCCGGAGACCGCGTCTCCGAGCCAGTTCTCGATCCAGGTCGTCATGATGGAGCCGCACACGTTCGGTTCTGCGACCCAGCAGTTGTGACCGCTGCTCACTTTCGATACGACCCGCGACAGCGCGGGCTGCGTCGTATCGACGAGCGTCACGGCGGCGTCAAACGCCATGTTGACGTCGTCATTGCGGACGAACATCGGCGTCTGGCCGACCGACTCGTTGTGGCAATTGCCGCAACGGTCCGTGGTGCGTGCCTTGGACCAGAACTCCTGCTGGAACTTCAGGACATCGGCATCGCGTGCCACGGGGCCCGCATAGGGCAGTGCGCCGGTGTTCGTGTTGTTGCCCGGAGGCAGCGGGAGCGATTCGGTCTGGGCGCCGCCGCCGCAGGCGGAGACGACGAATCCTGCAATGATTACCAGCAGTACGCTTCTTGCGTTCTTCATGATCCTTCTCCCTACTGGCCCATGCAGTGGACGGCCGTGTCCGCGAAGACCTGCTTCATGCGGTATCCGGTGCTGACGAACGTGTTCGTGATCAGGTCGACGGCATTGCGGTCAGCCTGGACTTCCGGGCTGCGCAGGCAGACGGTTCGGAAGACCTTCCGCACCTGGCAGGCCGCGAACGCATAACTGTTTCCGAGTTCCTCGCCCAGAGACTTCGCGCCATTGCCTTCGCCCGGCAGGCTCTGGTCGAACCCGAGGTAGGAGTTCTGCCCCTGCCGCCAGTAGTTCTCCCAGGAATCGTCCGTGGTCCGGTATCCCTGCGGGAAATTCAGGTCGTTGTTGAAGTACTTCGGCTGCACATTGCCCGCGGTGTACTCCAGCGCACCCGTGTTCTCGTTGTAGTTGTAATAGGCGAATGCGCCGGCCATCGGGTCCATGCCCGTGTGGCAGCCGATGCAGTTGTTCAGGAACAGGCGGCTGTCGCCACCGGGGCTGCGGCTGACGTCCTGCCGGATGCGGTCCGGGGCCAGGTTGACGTCGTGCATCTGTTCCATGTCATTGCACATGTGGTTCAGCAGCGTGAAGCGGAACATTGCGCGATTCGTGCCGGCGATGAAGAACGCTTCGGAGGCGGCGCGCGAGGTCATTACGCCGGCCGTGGCAGACGACGGCAGGCCGTTTATCGAAGACTGCGGAACGGGCACCAGGTTGTCACGCAGGTTGACGTGGTTCGCTTCGAGCTGCTCGTAGTGGTTGTTGTTGCTCGCCGACGGCGCTGCACCCACGACGCCGTTCGCGCCGACGTACGTCAGGTCGGCGGAAAGCAGGGTGTTGAACGGTTCGTCGTCGCGAATCATGCCGATTACCGTGGCGATGTAGTCGTTCAGCGGTACGAAAACGTTGCGGTCACGATTCGTCCACGGGGCCGCAAAGTTCTTCAGGGTGACGTTGTAGAAGTTCACGTCATCCATCGCGACGTAGGCCGCGGCCTCGGGGTCGCCGCCCTGGATCAGCGACTCCATCTGCGTCAGTACCGGTGCCGAGGCGGGCACGCCGGCAAGACGGTCATGTATGCGCTGGGCCTGTTCGCGTGCGCCTGCCCAGGCAGGCGATGCGATGGCGATCGACAGCAGCGCAATGCAAGACCCTCGTGAGAGCGCGGCAAAAGTGGTTTTCTTCCATGTCCAATTTTTCATAGCGATTCTCATCACGAACTGTTCGATCCATTGACCGCCGCTCATCCGTAGCGGCGTAACGTCAGATCGAGGAGACTCCAAGCGTGACAAATTGCTGTCGTATTCGCCGTGAATACATTCACAGTCCATTCACGCCTGCCGCCAAACACCGTTCTCGAATTCTGTTTCTGCAACGGCCTGCCGGGTATCAAGCAAGTGGCGTGCCAGACCGTCGGGCGTCGGTGCTGGCGGGCTTTTTTCTTATTCATTTCATGGCGTTATGCGCCGTCCCGTGAGCCGGTCCGTGCAAGCCATATGTCAAGTCATTGTCTCAAGCTGCACACAGAAACCGGGGGGCTCATTCGCAAGTAGTTGTTTTTAGAGGGACTTGCGGCTGTCGCTGAACACAGACAGGCGCGTCGCAAGTGGACACTTTCGTGCAACAACGGGCGCAAAGCCTTTGTCGGCGCGGGTCTCGCGTGTCGGCTCGATGTCACAAGCGGGCCGATTTCGTCTCGGCCGGAACCCTGGCCCGCGGGCTCGCGTGTCAGCGAAAAAGGTGGCGACGGGATCGCGCACTGTCGTGAATTTTCGACATTACATCGGCATTTGGCCGTCTCATATACTGCGGCCGATTCTTGTTGGTCGAGCGCGGAATTTTCGTTGTGATCTCCTCGCTTACGGCGTCGACGTGGTTTGTGATCGCGTTAACGGTACGGGCGGGCCCCAATGGTCACTATTGCACATTGTTCAGGCCGCAACGGAGATCGCGCAGCAATGCGTGAGGCGGGGAAGGATTCCCCGTCGATCGGCGCATCGCCGTACGGCGTGCAGTTCACGGCGCGCGTCGCGGCTTGAATACAGAGGTAAGCACATATGAACACGCATCCCGGTAACCCGAAGGAAGGATCCTTGCGACGCGCAGTGCGTCGAGTCGCGCTGCTTTGCGGCATCGTCTCGGTCGCCGCCTGCGACGGCGCGAACCAGGGCGTACAGATCGGCAACGGGCAGGCGCCCGACCCGGTCGTCATCGACTTCCCGATTGCCTACATTCGGACGCCGGTGCCGACGGACGACAACGGCGCGTTCATGCAGACCGATTTTCGCGAGCAGATCACGTTCGACGTGGGCGGCGACCTGTACTACAAGGATCGCGCATCGCCGAGCGCGCTCGCGGTCAACATCACCGGGAGCGTCACCGAAGGCAATGGCGCCGTGCGCGACGTGGAAATGGCTTACGACGGCAGCGCCGTGCTGTTCGCGATGCGCACGCCGTTCGACCCGAATCTCGACGACGAGGACCAGGTCACCTGGAACCTGTGGGAATACACGTTCGACGATGGGCAGCTTCGGCGCCTCATCGCCTCCGACCTGACGGCAGAAATCGGCCACGACATCATGCCGAAGTACCTGCCGGACGGGCGTATCGTGTTCGCGTCCACGCGGCAGACGCGGTCGCAGGCCATCCTCCTGGACGAGGGCAAGCCCGGCTTCCCGGCGGTCGACGAGGACCGGAACGAGTTCACCTTCAACCTGCACGTGATCAATTCGGACGGCACCGGCCTCGAGCAGATCACGTTCAACCAGAGCCACGACCTCGATCCGGCGGTGCTTGCCGATGGATCAATCGTGTTCAGCCGCTGGGACCACGCCGGTCCGTCGAACGACGAGGTCAACCTGTACCGGGTGAACCCCGACGGATCGAACCTCGAGCTGTTCTACGGCAGCGAGTCGCATGCGACGGGCAGCAGCGGCGAGATCATTCAGTTCACGCAGCCGCGGCAGGCCGAGGACGGGCGGGTCTTTTCGCTGATTCGTCCGTTCGACAATACGGAAGGGGGCGGCGAAGTGATCGCGATCGACACGCCGCAGTACGTCGAGAACGCGCAGCCGCTGGCGCCGAACATCGGCATCCTCAACGGGCCGGCGCAGGAAGATGCGACGGTCAACGAGGTGCTCACGCTGCCGGGCGTGCCGTCGCCGGGCGGGCGCTACTACAGCGTCTACCCGATCCAGGACGGGACGCAGCGCATGCTCGTGAGCTGGAGCCAGTGCCGGCTCGTCGAGGCGAACGTCGACGCCGACCCGGACACGATGGAGATCGAACCGTCGATCGTGCCGTGCACGGACGATCGCCTCGCGAACGTCTTCATCATCGACCCGAACAACATCGTGCCGATTCCCGACGGCATGTTCACGGTTGCCCCGCCGCTGTACGGTATCTGGATCTACGATCCGCGCGACAACACGCAGCTGCCGGTCGTGCCCGGCGAAGAGGGCTGGATGTTCACCGAAGTCGTTTCCGCGGACCCGCGTCCCACGCCGCCGGCCCTGCCCGACGGTATGAACGACTTCGCGTACGACGACACGCTGGCCGACGACGGCGAGGCGGTGCTGAAGATTCGCAGCGTCTACGACTTCGACGGTGCTGCCGTCGTCGATATCGATGCGATGGCCGACCCGACCGTAACGCCCGCGGCGAACCGCCCGGCGCGCTTCCTGCGGATCGTGAAGGCCGTGTCGCTGCCCGACGACGACCTGCGCGACATCGACAACACGGCGTTCGGCGTCACCCGGGCGAACGGGATGAAGGAGATCGTCGGCTACACGATGGTCGAGCCGGACGGTTCCGTCATCACGAAGATACCGGCCAACACCGCGTTGATGATCAGCGTGCTGGACGAGAACGGCATGCGCATCACGCCACGGCACCACAACTGGATCTCCGCGCGTCCCGGGCAAGTCCTCGAATGCAACGGCTGCCACGTCGCGAACAGCGGCACGTCGCACGGCCGCAAGGGGGCCTTCGAGTCGGCCTGGGCCGGGGCGCAGATGGCGGGCATTGAGTTCCCGAACACGAATCCGCAGTGGTTCGTCGGTGACATCGGCGACACGATGGCGGAAACGCGGGCCAAGATCACCTGCGCCAACGACGGCTGCTCGTCGATCGAACCGTCCATGGACGTCGTCTACCGTGACGTCTGGACGATTCCGCCGGACCCGCTCGACCCGAACGCCCTGCAGCCGAGCCCGGACATCGACTACCGGTATACGGACCTGACGACGGCCTCGCCGACGTCGCTCGCATGCCTGCAGGACTGGCAGTCACAGTGCCGGGCGGTCATCAACTACGAAACCATCATCCATCCGCTCTGGAGTCAGCCGAGGCCGGTGTTCGACGACATGGGAAATCCGGTGCTGGATGGCAATGGCGTGCAGCTCGACAACAACTGTCTCGGCTGCCATACGCCGATCGACCCGGCCGATGGCATGACGGTGCGCGTGCCGGCAGGACAGCTCGAGCTCCAGGACGGGCTTTCGCCGGATGAGCCCGATCATTTTCATGCCTATCGCGAGCTGTTAGTTACTGATAATCTTCAGGAAGTGGTCAACGGAGCCCTTGTGGATGCGCAACAGCAGGTTGGCGTCGATGTCGACGGCAACCCGATCTTTGACGTCATTCCCATTCCTCCGCCCGCCCGCGTCGCCGGGGCTCTCGCCTCGGGGGATTTCTTCAATCGTTTCGAAGACCCCAACGACCTGCACTACAACATCTTGTCACCATCGGAGAGACGCTTAATTGCGGAATGGTTGGATGTCGGAGCCCAGTACTTCAACAATCCCTTCGACGCGCCGGAAAACTAGATCCGCGTTCGCCGATCTCCTGGTTGTTCTGTTTTGCCAGCTGATCCTTACCGGAAACGTCCAGGCAGCTGAGGAAGCGCTCCGGCAAGTCGCCGTTGCCGACCCGTACCTGGAAATGCACACGGGGCCCGGCCGTGGTTACCCGATCTTTCACGTCGTCGACCGTGGCGAGAACGTGTCGATCGTCGTGCAGCGCACCGACTGGTACCTCGTACGTACGGACAGGGGCACCGAGGGCTGGGTGAACCGCGACCAGATGGAGCTGACGCTCAATCCGGACGGCGAGACTTTCAATGTGCAGCGGGCGACGATCGAGGACTTCACGAACGCCAAGTGGGAGATCGGCGTGCTGGCCGGCGATTTCGGCGGCGCGAACATCGTATCCCTCTACGGTTCGTACTCGCTCAACCCGTACGTCTCCGTAGAAGCATGGGGTTCACAAATCCTAGGTAATTTTTCGAACGGCTGGACCGGCAGTGTTAACGTCGTCCATGAAGCATTTCCCGAATGGCGGGTGTCACCGTTCTTCACGCTGGGTGCCGGCGTCATTCACACCGAGCCGAAATCGACGATCGTGCAGGGCGAGGACCGCACGGACCAGATCGGTCACGTCGGCGCCGGCTTCCGCGTGTACACGGCGCGTCGTTTCGTGGTTCGCGCCGAGTACAAGAGCTACGTCGTGTTCACGAGTCGCGACGACAACGAGGAAGTAGAGGAATGGAAAGTCGGTTTCGCGTTCTTTTTCTGATCACCGCCGCCGGGCTGATGACCGGCTGCGCGGCGACCAAGAACCTGTTCGGCATGGGGCCCGAGGCGGCACCGCCGCCGAGTTCGGAGCCGCCGGGGCAGGTCATCGACCCGCAGGTCGAGCGCCAGGAGGTCAAGGAGCCGGCCATCGACCGCGAGGACTTCGAGGTCGGCGGCTTCGTGGGCATCATGAGCATCGAGGACTTCGGCACGAACGTGGTCTACGGCGCCCGGCTCGCCTACCACCTGACCGAAGGTTTCTTCGTCGAGGGGACCGCCGGCACCACGGAGGCCGGCGAGACGAGTTTCGAGATCCTGTCGGGTGGCGCGCAGTTGCTGTCGGACAGCGAGCGTCAACTCACGTACTACAACCTGAACCTCGGCTACAACATCCTGCCGGGCGAAGGTTTCGTCGGCGAGGGCAGGGCATACAACACGAACCTGTACCTGATCGCCGGACTGGGGTCCACGCGCTTCGCGGGCGACGACCGGTTCACGGTGAATTTCGGCGCGGGCTACCGGTTCCTGCTGACGGACGCGATCGCGCTGCACATCGATTTCCGGGACCACCTGTTCGACATCGACCTGTTCGGCGAGGAAAAGACGGCTCACAACCTCGAGGGACACCTCGGGATCACGGTGTTCTTCTAGGGCGCCGGATTACCACGGGAAGCAGGCGTTTCTGACGGAGTTCACGGTTCGGGATGCCCGATCGGGGATAGAGTAGGAGGATGAATATGGCAAATCCGATGCTCATTCGACGCCTGGCGGGTGCGGTCGCACTGCTGGTGCTGGCCGGCTGCGGCAATATCGAGCCGTGGGTGAAGCCCTACGAGCGGGATCGCCTCGCGGACCCGATCATGGCGCTGGACGGCGACCCGGTCTCCACGTCCTACATCCAGCACGTCTACGAGGCGCGCGAGGGCGCTCGCGGCGGCGAGGGCGCAGCCGGCGGCGGCTGCGGCTGCAACTAGGGAATTCGACGATGCGCGTCGGTGCATTCCGTGGCTTGACCGTCCTGCTGCTGTCGCTGGCGACGGCACCGGCGTTCGCGGGCGTCCTGCCGGAGGACCGCGGTGACGCGCTCTACCACCGTTACGAGGGCGGCGGCGTCGAGATCGACGGGCCGTCCGTGCTCGTCCGCAAGCAGGTCGGGAAGAGCACGTCTTTCGTCGGCAATTACTACGTCGACTACGTCAGCTCCGCGTCCGTGGACGTGGTCACGACCGCGAGTCCGTACACCGAGGAACGCGAGCAGTGGTCGCTCGGCATGGACTACCTGCGCGGCAATACGACGATGAGCCTGAACTACGTGAGCTCGGTCGAATCCGACTTCGATGCGACGACGTACTCGTTCTCGGTCAGCCAGGACATGTTCGGCGACCTGACGACGCTGACCCTGAGCTACGCCTACGGCGACGACATTGTCGGCCGCTCCGACGATCCGTCGTTCCGCGCCGAGAACAAGCGTCAGCAGTACGGCGTCGGGCTGACGCAGATTCTGACGCGCAACCTGATTGCCGCTCTGAACGTCGAGACCGTGACCGACGAGGGCTTCCTGAACAACCCGTACCGCTCCGTGCGCTACGCCGACTCGAACGTGCCGCTCGGCTACAGCTACGAGCCGGAGCTGTACCCGCGCACGCGCACGAGCAATGCCGTGGGACTGCGCGCGCGTTACTTCCTGCCGTACCGCGCGGCGCTCGAGGCGGAGTACCGCTTCTTCACCGACACCTGGGACATCCAGGCGCACACGGGTTCGCTGACCTACGTGCACCCGTGGGGGCCGTTCACGTTCGAGGTGAAAGGCCGCTATCATACCCAGACCGGCGCGCATTTCTTTGCGGACATTTTCCCGCGTGCGCAGGCCACGAATTTCCGCGGCCGTGACAAGGAGCTCAGCCCGCTCACGAGCACGACGTTGAAGCTGAAAGTCGGCTACAGCTTCATCGACGAGAACAGGGGCTGGAGCATCTTCAAGAAGGGCACGCTGAACGCGTCCATCGACATGCTCTCGGTGGACTATGACGAGTTCAGCGACCTGACGACCGGCGCCGCGCTGGGCGAGGAGCCCCTGTACCACCTGGACGCGAACGTGATCCAGTTGTTCATCTCGCTCTGGTACTGATAACGCGCTGCGCCGGTGCTAGGATTGCCGGGCCATCCGCCACAGGCAATCGTCGATGCTGACCATCCTGCTCGTCGTGCTGGCCGCACTGTTCGTGGCCGGCGTCCTCTACTACAACCGGCTCATCCGGTCCCGCAACCGCGTCGCGACCGCGTGGAGCGACATCGACGTGCAGCTGCAGCGACGCCATGATCTCGTGCCGCGCCTGGTGGAGGCCGTCAGCCAGTATGCGAATTACGAGAAAGCCACGCTCGAAGCCGTCGCCACGCTGCGCGCCGAGGCGATGCGCGTCACCGACGTGGGGCTGCGGGGCGAGCTGGAGGAGCGGCTCGCGAACGGCGTCGGCCGGCTCATCGCGCTGGCCGAGGAGTACCCGGACCTGAAGGCGAACGAGAATTTCCTCGATCTGCAGAACCAGCTGGTCGAGACCGAGAACTACCTGCAGTTCGCGCGCCGCTACTACAACGGTTCGGTGCGTGACTACAATACGATGACGGAGTCGGTGCCCAGCAACATCGTGGCCTCGCTGTTCGGCTTCGAGCCGCGGCCGTTCTTCCAGAAGTCGTCCGACGACGTCGCGAACGTGCCGCTGGTCAACCTCGGGTCCGTCGAATGAGGCGACTGGTTGTCCTGCTGGCGCTGGTGGTCTCCGCGGCCGCGGTGGCGGACGAGCGCATCCTGTCCTTTCACAGCGACATCCTCGTCCGCGCCGACGGCGACATCGAGGTCACGGAGACGATTCGCGTGCGTGCCGAGGGCAACCGGATTCGCCGCGGCATCTACCGCGACCAGGTCACCGATTACCGTGACAGGTTCGGCAACCGCTTCGAAGCCGCGGTGCGTGTGCTCGGTGTCACGCGCAACGGCGAGCGCGAGGACTGGCACACGGCGTCGATCGATCGCGGCCAGCGCGTCTATTTCGGGCACCGCGACCGGCTGGTCGCACACGGCGAACACACGTATGTCTATCGCTACGTCGCGAGCCGCAATCTCGGCTTCTTCGACGCGCACGACGAACTGTACTGGCAGGTCACCGGCTTCGACTGGGCGTTCCCGATCGACGCCGCGAGCGCGACGGTGAGTTTCGCGTTCGACCCGCCGCCGGAGGCGGTCAGCGGCGAGGCCTACACCGGCCCGTACGGTGCGCAGGGCGACGACTACACGATGCGCCAGGACGGGTCGTCGGTCCGCTTCGAGGCCACGAAACCGCTGTCGCCGGTCAACGGACTGACCATCGTCGTGACCTGGCCCAAGGGCTTCGTCGAGGAGCCGACCTGGGCGACCCGCGTCGGCTGGGTCATCCAGGACAACCGCGACGTGCTGGTGGCGCTGTGCGGCCTCGCACTGCTGTGGATCTATTCGTTGCTCGTCTGGCGCCGCTTCGGCAAGGACCCGGAAGAGGGCCCGATCGTGACTCGCTACGAGCCGCCGGCCGGCTTCTCGCCGGCATCGCTCCGGTACATCAACCAGATGTACTACGACAACAAGACCATGACGGCGGCGATCGTCAATCTCGCCGTCAAGGGCTACCTGCGCATCAATCATCACCGCGACGAACACTCCCTGACGCGCCTGGTGCCGGGGGCGGATGCGCCACCGCTCGCGGCGGGGGAACGGGAACTGTACGAGGGCCTGTTCGCCGAAGGCCGTGCGATCACGCTCGACCAGGAGAACCACGCCGTCCTCGGCAAGGCGCGTTCCGCGCACAACAAGTCGCTGACCGCCGACTACAAGCACAAGTACTTCCAGACGAACACGTACCTGAGCGTGCCCGGGTTCGCGATCGTGATCGGCACGGCCGCGGCCACGCTGATCATCGGCAACGGGCCACGGCTGCTCTCGTTCGCGATCTTTGCCCTGCTGATCGCGACGCTGGTGTTCTTCGCCGTCATCATGAAGCGGCCGACGATGCGCGGGCGCGCGGTGCTGGACGAAATCCAGGGTTTCCGCGACTACCTCGAGATTGCCGAGAAGGACGAGATGAACCTGCGCAACCCGCCGGCGAAGACGCCGGAATTGTTCGAGGCCTACCTCCCGTACGCACTGGCGCTCGGCGTAGACCAGGCCTGGGCGGAACGGTTTGCGTCCGTGTTGGCAGCCATCCGCGGGCCGGACGGCCGGGGCTACCAGCCGGGCTGGTACAGCGGTACCTGGAATCCGTCGCGGCTGACGTCGAGTACCCGCGGCCTGTCGTCGGGCCTGGGCTCGGCGGTGTCCAGTTCGGTCAAACCCCCGGGATCGTCGTCCGGCAGCAGCGGCGGCGGTTTCTCCGGCGGCGGGGGCGGCGGCGGTGGAGGCGGCGGCTGGTGACGCGGCCGGGAACCACGGGGATCAGCCCCGGATCGCTGCCACCGGTCGTCTTCGCGCTGCTGATACTGAACGGCCTGGTATTTGCGCTGCAGCAGGCCCCCGGCTTCGCGCGTCCGCTGATTCTGCTGTTCGGACTTTGGCCGGCCACGGCGGAGAACTCGCCGTTCGCGATCTGGCAGGTCGTCACCTACAGTTTCCTGCACGGCGGCCTTCCGCACTTGTTCTTCAACATGTTCGCGCTGTGGATGTTTGGCCGCAATATCGAGTGGTTGATGGGCTCGCGCCGGTTCCTGGTCTATTACCTGGCCTGCGTGGTCGGCGCGGCCGTCGTGCAACTGATCGTGGCAAGCACGCAGACATCGATATACCCGACCATCGGTGCCTCGGGCGGCGTCTTCGGCATCCTGCTCGCCTTCGGGATGGCCTTCCCCAATCGCATGATCGTGCTGTTGATTCCGCCGATTCCCATGAAAGCGAAGTACTTCGTCATCCTGTACGGATTGCTCGAACTCTACTTCGGCATGACGGGCATTGCCCCCGGCGTCGCGCACTTCGCACACCTGGGAGGCATGCTCTTCGGCTATTTGCTGATACAGTACTGGCGGCGGCAACGTCGGCAGTAGTCGTCAACCCGCAATGAGACGCACCGAATGAGCAACCTGCTGGCATTGGCACTGGCGACAGCCGTGCTCGTGGCCATACCCGGCCCGAACGTGGCACTGACCGTCGCAAACAGCCTGAGCTATGGCTTTCGCGCCGGTGTCGTCACCGTGGCGGGCGCGGTCTTCGGTGTCGGCCTGCAGCTCGCGCTGGTCGTCGTCGGCCTCGCGGCATTGCTCGAAGTGGCGGGGTCCGCGCTCACGTGGATTCGCTGGGCCGGCGTCGTCTACCTCGTCGTGCTGGGTATCCGGACGTGGCGGCGGCCGCCGGACGACCTCGCCCGGATCGTTGCGCGCCCGCGGCTGTTCGGGCAGGCGACGCTGATAGCCGTGGCGAACCCGAAGACTCTGGCGTTCAACGCCGCGTTCCTGCCGCAGTTCGTGCCGGCGGGCGCCGGCCGCGCCGACTTGCTCGTCGCGGCGGCCGTGATGCTGGCCGTGATCTTCCTGGGCGACGTGTTGTGGGCCGCCTTTGCGAGCCGTGCGCGGCGCTGGCTGACACGGTTCTCGACGTGGCGCAACCGCGTGACCGGCGCCTTCCTCGTCGCCGCCGGCGCGGGGCTGGCGCTGGCCCGGCGACAGCCCTGATTGCAACCCTTTCCGGTGCTGGTGCATCGGAATTCTTATAACGACGAAACTTCGGGGAACGCATGAGCATGAAACGCAGAGATTTCCTGGGGCACGTGGCGGCGGGGAGCGCGGTCGTCACCATGCCCGGCTTCCTGACGGGCTGCGGCGTGCAGCCGGCGACGACGGCGGCGGATCCGACGCCGGTGAACCCGTTCATGAGCTGGTTCGGCGTCGACCAGGCGGTCGTCGCGCGCGTCATGTCCGAATTGACCGCAAACGGCGCCGATGCGGCGGACCTGTATTTCCAGCACACGCGCAATAATTTCCTGCAGCTCGAGGATGGCATCGTCTCGAGTGCGTACTCGGGTATCGAGCAGGGCGTCGGGCTGCGTGTCGTCATCGGCGACCAGACCGGCTACGCGTTCACCGAGGACCTGACCCTGCCGTCCATGCTTGCCGCCGCCCGCACGGCATCGGCCATCGCGTCGCGGGGACCCGCGATTGCGCCGCAGTCCTACGACCCGATGGCGGCCGGGACGCTGTATTCGACGACGGTGCCCTGGTCCGACGTGGGCATCGACCGCAAGCTGCCGCTGCTCAAGTACGTGGAAGCACAGGCGCGGGCCATGGACCCGGCCGTGGACCGCGTGTCGGTGTACTGGAACGACGCCGACGAGCGCGTGATGATCGCGACGCTCGACGGCCGCCTCGTCACGGACCATCGGCCCATGACGCGGGTGACGGTGACCGTGAACGCGAAGAAGGGTGACGAGGTCCAGTCGGGCTACTCGAACATCGCGGCCCGCGAAGACATCGACTGGTACACCGAGGAGCGCCTGAAGACGATGGTACGCGAGGCGGTCGACCGGACGATGATCCTGTTCGACGCGCGCCGGCCGCCGGCGGGCGAGATGCCGGTCATCCTCGCGTCCGGCGCGAGCGGCATACTCCTGCACGAGGCGATCGGACACGGCATGGAAGCCGACTTCAACCGGAAAGGCACGAGCATCTACTCGGACATGGTCGGCAAGAAGGTCGCCGAGCCGTTCGTCACCGTCGTCGACAAGGCGACGATTCCGAACGAACGCGGCGCGCTGAACTACGACGACGAGGGGAACGCGGCCGGCGCGACGACACTGGTCGAGAACGGCATTCTCAGGTCCTACCTGCACGACGAAATCAGCGCGAAGCAATACGGGCTGGCGCCGACCGGTTCGGGCCGCCGGGAGTCCTACCGTTTCGCGCCGATGCCGCGCATGAGCTGCACGTTCATGGAGGCAGGCCCGCACACGAAAGACGAGATCATCGAGGCCGTCGACCGCGGCATCATCTGCGAGACCTACACGAACGGGCAGGTGCAGATCGGGGCCGGCGACTACACGTTCTACGTCAAGAACGGCTGGCTGGTCGAAGGCGGGAAAGTCACGGCACCGATCAAGGACGTGAACATCATCGGCAACGGGCCGGAGTCCCTGAAACGGATCACGATGGTGGCGGACGACGCGCGCCTCGATACCGGCGGCTGGACCTGCGGCAAGAACGGCCAGCGCGTGCCGGTGAGCCAGGGCATTCCCACCGTCCTCGTCTCGAGCATGACCGTCGGAGGCGAAAATGCCGGTTGACCTGAAGGCACGGGCCGCGCAGGCGGTCGAGATGGCGACGCGCGCAGGCGCCGACGACGCGTGGGCCACCGCGTCCCAGAGCCGTGATGTCGAATTCGAATACCGCGACGGCAGCCTGGAAAAGGTGAAGGACACGACGTCGCAGAACCTGGCGCTGCGGATCTACGCCGACGGACGCTACTCGTCGCACAGCACGACGGACCTGAATCCCGACCGGTTGCGCGACTTCGTGCGCGAAGCCGTCGCGATCACGGGTGCGCTGGAGCCTGACGAGTACCGGGAAATCACGCCGCCGGCACTCTTCGACGGCCGACCCACGCAGGACCTCGATCTCGTGGACGACACGGTGGCGACGCTGGACCGCGACCAGCGCGTGGTCTGGTGCAAGGCGCTGGACGCGACCTCGCGGGATCACGAGCGCGTGATCTCCGCGACGGCCGGCGTCTACGACGGCACGGCGCGCTCGGCTTCGGCCTCCAGCAACGGGTTCACCGGCGAACAGCAGTCGACGTACTGCTGGTTCGGCTCCGAGGTGACGCTGCGCGACCAGGGCGACAAGCGGGCATCCGACTGGTTTTATGCCGGCGGGGCACACGTTGGCGACCTGCCGGATGCGGCGGGTGTCGGCCGCGAAGCGCTGCAGCGGGCGCTCGTGCGACTGGACTCGCAGAAGGGCCCGACGCGAAAGGCGACGATGGTCGTCGACAGTCGCGCCGCGGCGTCGCTGATCGGGCGGCTGCTGCGGCCGGCAACGGCGCGCAGCGTTCAGCAGGGCCAGTCGTTCTGGGCCGGACGAATCGGCGAGCAGAGTTTCAGCCCGGCGCTGACGATCATCGACGACCCGCTGATCCGGCGCGGGCTCGCGTCGCGCCACTACGACTCCGAGGGCATCGCGGCGCGCGCGCTGCCGATCATCGAAGGCGGCGTGGTGCGCAACCTGTACGTCGACACCTACTACGGCCGCAAGGGCGACATGACGCCGACCACGGGCGAGCCGTCGAACCTGCGGGTTGCGACCGGCGACAAGCCGCTGGCGGGACTGCTTGCGGACGTGGGCGACGGGATTTACGTGACGTCGTGGCTCGGCGGCAATGCCGACGGGACGACCGGCGATTTCTCACTCGGCCTGCGCGGGCACCTCATCGAGAACGGGACCGTCGGCGCCCCGGTCGGGGAGATGAACGTCACCGGCAATCTCGTCGACCTGTTTGCACGGCTGGCGACGACCGGAAATGACGTCTACCCGTATTCCTCGACGCTGTCGCCGTCGCTGGTGTTCACCGACGTCGACTTCTCCGGCGCCTGATCGGGCCCTCAGCCGTCAGGCGGTCAGCCCGCCATCGACGGGGACGACGGCGCCGTTGACGTGTGCCGCGGCGTCGCCGGCCAGGAATATCACGAGGCCCGCGACGTCTTCCGGCGTCGAGATGCGACCGCTGGGGCTGTCGTTCGCGGCCTTCTCCAGGTATTCGTCGAGGTCTTCCCCGGCGTCCTCGGCGCCGCTGGCGAGCATCGGTGTATCGACGTTGCCGGGGCTGACCGCGTTGACCCTGACCCCGTCCGCGGCATGGTCGCGCGCCATGGTTCGCGTCAGCATGATCAGTCCCGCCTTGCTGACGGAGTAGGCGACGGTGCGCCGGCCGGCGCGGCAACCCCAGTACGAGGCCACGTTGACGATGGACCCGGCGGTCTCGACCAGGTGCGGCAGCGCGGCGCGCGACAGGTAGAAGGGCACGTCGAGGTTGATGCCGAGCACGTCGCGCCAGTCGTCGTCGTCGGTTTCGGTGACGTCGCCGCGCACGAGGATGCCGGCCGAGTTCACGAGGCAGTCGAGCCGGCCGAATTCGTCGAGCGTGTCGGTGACGAGTTCGTCGCAGTCGGCGCTCTCCTCGAGTTCGCCGGACCAGGTGACGATGCGGTCCGCGGCGTCCGCGACCTCGTCCAGCCGCGCCTCGTCGCGGCCGGCGGCCATGACCTCCCACCCGGCTTCCGCGAACGCGATGGCGACAGCAGCACCGATGCCGGAGCTGGCCCCGGTCACGAGTACGACACTCATGCTGTATCCTCGAAGGGACGATGCGGCGACAGTGTAGCGCAGCCTGCAGCACGACGAACATGGACAACCTGACCGAACTAGGCTGGCGGACGTATTTCGCGGCGCAGGTCGGCGAGGCCGACGCCGGGGCAATACCGGCGAGAGTACTCGCCGTGCATCGCGACCGCGTGGACCTGGCGGGCGAGGGCGTGCCCGCGAGCCTGCCGCTGACAGCGGCCATCGCGAATGCCGGCATCGCCGTGGGCGACTGGGTGCTGGTCGCGAATCGCGGCGAACGCCTGAGCCGGGTGCTGCAGCGGGCCGGTGCTTTTCGCCGCAAGGCGGCCGGCGACCAGGCCGTCTTCCAGTACCTGGCCGCAAACGTCGACACGGTGTTCGTCGTGACGTCGGCGAACCGCGACTTCAATCCTGCGCGTCTCGAACGCTACCTGGCGCTCGCGCACGACGCGGGCGCGTGGCCCGTCGTCGTGATCACGAAGGCAGACTGCGTCGACACCGTGGACGAGTACGTATCGGCGGCGCGCAAGCTGGCAACCGGCCTCGTCGTCGAAGCCATCGATGCGCGCGACCCGGCCGCCGCCGCGTGCCTCGCGCCCTGGGCGGGGCTCGGGCAGACGGTGGCGCTGCTAGGTTCGTCGGGCGTCGGCAAGTCGACGCTGGTCAATTCGCTGTCGGCCGCGGGGCAGGCGACGCAGGCGGTGCGCGAGGACGACCAGCGCGGCCGCCACACGACGACGGCCCGCTCGATGCACCGCTTGCCCGCCGGCGGCTGGCTGATCGATACGCCCGGCATGCGCGAGCTGCAGCTCGCGGACGTCGCCGCGGCGCTGGACGACGTCTTCGCGGAAATCCGTGCCATGGCCGGAGACTGCCGCTTCGGTGACTGCACCCACGACAACGAGCCCGGATGCGCGGTGCGCGCGGCAATCGATGCCGGTCGACTCGATGCCGGCCGACTCGAGCGCTACCGCAAGCTGCGGGCCGAGGACCGGCGCAACGCGGCCACCGTCGCCGAGCGGCACCGGCGGGACCGAGAGTTCGGTCGTCTCTACCGGTCCGTGATGAAGGAAAAGAGGCGCAGGCGCGATGGCGAGCATTGATCTCAACGCCGATCTGGGCGAAGGCGAGTCGACCACGGCCGATCTGCTGGCACTGGTCTCGAGCTGCAACATCGCCTGCGGCGGGCACGCCGGCGACCGCGACAGCATGTCGCGCGCCGTGTTGCTGGCGGCGTGTGCCGGGGTTGCGGTGGGGGCGCACCCGTCGTACCCGGATCGCGCGGGTTTCGGCCGTCGATCGCGGCACGCCGACGGCCATGCCCTGTACGAGACGCTCTCGCAGCAGCTGGGCGTGCTCGTCAATCTCGCCGCCGACCACGGGCTGGACCTGGTGCACGTGAAGCCGCACGGTGCGCTCTACCACGATGCCGCGCGGTTCGACGACATCGCCGAGATCGTCGCCCGGGTGGTCGGCGAGTGCCCGGGCCAACCGGCCATCGTCGGCCCGCCGGCCGGCCGCCTGCCCGTGGCCGCGGGCCGTCTCGGCTTGCGCTACGTGGCGGAAGCGTTCGCCGACCGCCGCTACCGGCCCGACGGTTCGCTGGTGCCGCGCGAGCGGCCGGGTGCCGTGCTGGAAGACCCGGCCGAGGTCGCGGCGCAGGCCGTGTCGATCGCGACGCGCGGTGTCGTGCAGACGGACGCCGGAACCGCGCTCGGGATCGCGGCAAGGACCCTGTGCCTTCACGGTGACACGCCGGGCGCGCTCGATATCGCGCGCGCCGTGCGCCTCGCGCTCGACGCGGCGCACGTGGACGTGTGCCGGCCGGGACGCCCGTGAGCGACGCGGCACGGCCGCCGCCCGGCGAGGCGTTCGGCGACGACCAGTTACGGATCCCGGCCGCCGATGCCGCGCAGGCGCAGGCGCTCGCCGACGCGCTGCGCGCACAGGGTGACTGGCTCGAGGTCGTTCCCGGGCTCGCGTGTGTCGTCGTTCGGTTTGATGCGGCGCACGTCGATCCGCCGGCCGCGCTGGCGCGCCTGCGCTCCCGGCTCGAAACCGTGTCGCTGCCGGCGGCTCCGTCGCTTGGCCGCGTCGAGATTCCCGTGCGCTACGGCGGCGACGACGGCCCGGACCTCGCGGCACTGTGTCGTCGCCTCGGCGTCACGAGATCCGAGCTGATCCGCCGCCACACGGCCGCGACGTTCCGCGTCGAGATGCACGGGTTCACGCCCGGCTTCGCGTACCTCGGCGGGCTGCCGGACGCGCTCCACGTTCCGCGCCTGTCCGCGCCGAGGCAGCGGGTGGCGGCCGGGTCGGTGGCGATCGCCGGCCCATGGTGCGGCCTGTACGCGCTGTCCGGCCCCGGCGGTTGGCCCCTGATCGGCCGCACCGACTTCGAACTGTTCGCGCGCAACGCGCCGGACCCGTTTCCACTGAAGCCCGGCTCGCAGGTCGTGTTTCGCGACGTCGACGGCTGCGCCCCGTGACGGTACGCGTGCTTCGCGGCGGTGCCCAGACGACGCTGCAGGCGGCGCCGCGTACGGGGCTGCGCCACCTCGGCATTCCGTCCTCCGGGCCGGCAGACGGCCTCTCGATGGCGCTCGCGAACCGCCTCGTCGGCAACGCCGCGCTGGCGCCCGCGCTGGAGATCACGCTGTACGGTCCGCGGCTGCGATTCGACCTGGATGCCTGCTTCGCGCTCGTCGGCGCACCGGTCGACGCCACGCTGAACGGCGACGCCATCGCGCCGCACGAGTCGTTGCGTGCCCGGTCCGGTGACGTGCTGGACATAGGCTCCATGGCGACCGGTGCGCGCTGCTACCTGGCCGTCGAAGGGGGCATTGCCGGTTCGGCGGCCTTCGGCAGCGTCTCGACCTACCTGCCGGCCGGCCTCGGCGGCATCGAGGGCAGGGCACTGCGCGAGGGGGACGCGCTGGCGCTCGCCGATCCCGCCGCGACGACCGAGGGTACGCGGACGCCGCCGGGCCTCCGGGTGGCCATACCCACGAATCCCGCGCTCCGCTGCTGCGACGGTCCCGACGCGGGACTGCTCGATGCCGGGTTGCGCGAACGCCTGTACGGCGGCCGCTGGCGCGCCGGCCTGCGGGCGGATCGCATGGGGATCGAACTGGCCGGCGAGCGCCTGCTGCTGCCGTCCGGGGGGCAGATGGCGAGCGCACCCGTGTTTCCCGGCAGCCTGCAGTGCCCGGAAGGCGGGACGCCGTACCTCCTGTCCGTCGACGCGCAGACGACCGGCGGCTACCCGCAGGTGCTGCAAGTGGCCCGGTGCGACCGGCACCTGGTGGGCCAGCTGCGCCCCGGTGGCCCGCTGCGTTTTCTCGCGCGTACGGCCGGGCAGGCGGCCGCCGACCTGCGCGACAAGCTGGCCTACTTTCGCGACTGGGTGCCGGACGTTGACGACGCGCTCTAGTTCAGCCTTACTTGGGCGTCGGATGCCTCAAGACGGAGCCCGATCGAATGCACGAATCGAAACTGGGAATGGCCGCGACGGCGCTGGTGGCCGCCGGCTGCAGCGTTGCGGTGGATGACATGCCGAGCATGACGCCCGAGGAGGGTCAGGCCGGCGGACTTGCCGGGACGGCATGGCAACTGGTCCGGATCCAGTCGATGGACGATACCGTCCAGGTGCCGGACGACCGCAGCATGTACACGCTGCAGTTCGGCGAGGACGGGACCGTGGCGGTCCGCGCGGACTGCAATCGCGGCACCGGTGGCTGGACGTCCGAAGGCGCCAGCCTCGCGTTCGGGCCGCTGGCGACGACGCGCGCGATGTGCCCGCCGGGTTCCCTGCACGATGCGTACATCGCCCAGCTGAGCTACGTGCGCTCGTACGTGCTGCGCGACGGCATGCTGCATCTCGCGACGATGGCCGACGGCGCGATCCTCGACTTCGAGCCGCTGCCCGACGCGGAGTAGCCCGCCGCTATTTTTTTCGCCAGTTGCCCTGGGAGTCCTGGTACCAGTGCCCGGGCTGCGTTCGCTCGACCGCGAGCTGGTAGAAGCGCAGGCGTACCTGCTCGAGTGTCGCGTCCGTCTTGCGGGCGGCATCCTCGAACTGGGCCTTGCGCTTGCGATTGACGTCGGCGATCAGCGCGGCCACGTCGGCGCTCGGCGAGCCGTTGACGGCGGCGAGATAGCCGGTATTGGCCTCGCCGACCAGCCCCTGGTCCTTGGCCGAGTCGAGATCGATCGCCCATGCGGTTTGCAGGGTGAACATCAGCAGCAGCGCAACGATGAATCGTTTCATGGCGGTCTCCGTCAAAACAGGTCGCTGTCGTCGTCGAACATGTCCTCGAGTTCCCGGTCGACCTGGACCCGGATGTTGTGTTCGATCTTGACGTTCATGTTGATTTCGATGGGCTCCTTCGGCGCGGCGACCTGGACGGTCGGCGTGCAGGCCCAGAGTGCCACCGGGAGGCAGATCAGGATGGCGAGCGTCTTCATGACGGGTAATCCTCTGAAAGACTTCGACGGGAGCTTAGCCGAAGGGCGGCCGGGGCGATAGTTCATCGCCGCGAGCGCCGTTCGAGAACCTGCTCGATGTCCCGCGCCGCCTGCAGGCTCTTCAGGAGCTGCGGGATGTTGTTTTCCACGGACAGGTTGAGAATGACGGGCTGCAACGGGTCCATGTCCGGATTGATACCCTCGAGCCGCATGCGCAGCACGAGGTCGCCCTCGGGCGTGTAGGTCACGTCCGACGTGAGCGACTCGTACTCGAGGTACGAGAGCGCCCGCTGGGCCATGCCCAACCCGGACGCCGTCGATGCACCGTCACCCGCGCGGTAGCGGATTACGCCGCCGGGTGGCACGTTTTCCAGTCTGCCCTGTTGCACGATGACCTCTCCATTCTCGATGCGCAGCGGCACCACGCCCGACAGCGCGCCGCTGACCTCTACACTGTCGAACTTTGCCAGTGCGGCGATTAACGCCAGCTGAATGTCGGTGACGGCGAGGCGGATGTCGCCGGTGAGCGTGTCCGTGTCCAGCCGGAACGGGTCGGCGGATGCCGTGCCGCCCAGCAACGCGAAGTGCAGGCCGTTGACGGCGAGTTCGGCGTCCGCCGCGGCCCACGCAACGTCGGCCGACAGGTCTTCGAGCGGCAGGCCGATGTCGACCAGCGCCGCGGTGACCCGGCCGGGTCCGACATCCAGCGACCCGTCATCCGCGAAACGCACCGGGATCGCGCCGTTGATGCCGGAGGCACCGGTGTCCCCGTGGCGCGCGCCGACGTTTTCCAGTGTCACATCCACGGTGCCCCTGACGCCGTTGTCGTCGCCATCGAGGGGGTAGGTGAGCCGGCCGGTCGCGCGAACGATACCGGCGGCGAGATCCCACGCGTTCGGCCATTGCCGGAGGCTGGCGGACAGCGGCGCGTCGCCGAAACCGATGCGCGCGTCGGCGAACTCCGCGCTGATGCTGTTCGCATCGACCGTGACGTTGAACCTCGCGTCGATGTCCCGGACGGGGTCGTTGGCGGTGACGTCGGCCGTGCCGCGGCCACCGGCATAGCGAAACGTGCCGGCCAGGTCGGGAACGACCCAGCTCCGGCCGTCCATGACGAGGCGTGCGCCGGCCCCCGGGATGCCGAACGCCGACGACGCTTCGGATTTCGCGACGTCGGCGCGCAGGTTGCGTAGCGTCAGCGGCAACGTGGCCGTCGTGTCGTCGCCTGCGGCCAGCTTCAGCGGTTCCAGCAGGAGGCTCTTCGCGGAGAGCGTCAGTTCGTCGGTGGCACTCACGACCTGCAGCCCGTCCGCCGAGCGCAGTGCGACCGGGCCGAGCCGCCATCCTGCGCCGCCGACCTCGTCGACCTTCAGCGCGGTCGGCCGGGCGACGGCGCGCGTTTCCTCGCCGATCGTGATGTCGACGGTCGCCGACACCTCGATGCCCGAGATCGACAGGTCCGCGATGGACAGCGACGGGCTGCGGGCCGAGAGCCGGGTGTTGCAGCGCATTCCGGATTCGCAGGCTGCTTCCACGATGCGGATGCCGATTTCGCCGAGACCGTCGGAAAGGGCGCTTGCCGTGAAGCCGGCGGCCTCCAGGCGCCAGGCAGGCTCCGGGTAGCGGGCCGTCATGGATACCTCGCTGTCGGGGGTCGGCAGGATGCTCGCTTGCAGGCCGTCCGCCGCGTACTCCACGAGGAAGTCCTCGCCGAAGCGGGGCATCACGCTGACATCGACGCGCCGCTCCGCGTCGACCTCGATCGACGCGTGCACCGATGCTTCGGTCCTGCCGGCAATGCGAAGCAGGGATTCCGGCAGCCAGCCCCGATCGCGCAGCAGCGGCGCCCACTCAGCGAGGTCGCCGCGCGCCGTGCCGACGAGTTCGGTGCCCTGGCCGGCCGGCGCCACCTCGGCTTCGAAGGTCAGCGCGGCGGGCTCGCCGACCGCGGCACGGACGAGGTGCCGGTCGGACTCGTGCACCTCGGTTTCGAACTCGAGCGGCAGCGATGCGGCCTTCAGTGTGAGGCGCTGGGACCGGGCATCGGTCGCCCAGTGCACGTCGGTCAGTGTCGGCCAGTCCGGATGCTCGACCGCCGACACGGCCACCGTCGTTCCCGGGAAATCGACCGGCAGGGTCAGCGCGAGCGTGAGCAGTTCCGAGACGGATGCGTCGTCGTCGCCCGGGGCGGGCGTGATCGTGATGCGTCCAACGGCGGCTTCACGGATGCGCGTATCCGGCAGCGACAAAGGCACACGCAGGTCGCGGAAGTCGATCTCGTCGCCGGCGTCGCCGACGAGGACCAGCCGGGAGAATACGATTTCATCGGTACGCAGGCGCGTGATGGACAGGTCGGCAACCCGGAAGCCGGAGCCGGCGAGCACGTCGTTCGCAATGCCGAGCGCGAGTGCCTCGCGTTTCAGGTGCAGGACGATCGCCGTGACGACGAGCGCCAGCGACAGCGTCGCGACGACGATGCCAGTGATCGTCCGGGCGCGGCGCCGGGCAGGGGTGCTGGAAGCGGTCACGCGAACCGGCGGGAGAGCGTCTTGCGGCCGATGCCCGGCGCTCTCGTCAGTCTTTCACCGCCCGCCAAAGGCGGTCGTAGCCGCTCTTCAATTCGCGTCCCAGCTTCTCCAGCGCGTCGCCGACGGCCTCGCCGGACTTGTCGAGCTCTGCCTTCTCCGCGAAGCGCTTCATCTTGCCCTCGAGCTCTTCCCACTCGTCGCTCGCGTCCTTCGACGCCAGGTGCATCTGCACGCGCAACTCGTCGCGCTTCTGCTTCAATTGTTCGAGGATCTTGTCGACGTCACTCATGGTCGTCTCCTGTGACGGCATGCTGCAGGGGAAAATGGTGGGCCCGCCAGGACTCGAACCTGGGACCAAGGGATTCACTGTACCCACCCGTTTCCGGGCGGAGTGGACTATCTCATCACCCTCAACCGAATTGTTAGGGGCGGGACGCTCCAGCCTGTTATCAAGGACACTGAAGTCCTCAGGTAGTCTCTGCACCTTCCGGCAGTGCACTGCCGGCTTGGCTCAGGGTTGCCATCGGCCGAACCGCTAAGGTTTCCCTGAATTCATCCCGTTCCAACAAGGCCTTTCGGCCTTGCCGCACCATTGATGAGTCCCCTGCTCTAACCAACTGAGCTACAGGCCCAAACTTGAGCGCGAGATTCTAGCAGAATGCGGGGGTCTCGAAAGAAAAAAGCCGGGCGGATGCCCGGCTTTTTTCATGTGCTGACCGCCCTTGATCAGTCTTCCAGCAGGAAACTCCGGAGCTGGTCCGAGCGCGTCGGGTGACGCAGCTTCCTGAGGGCTTTCGCCTCGATCTGGCGGATGCGTTCGCGCGTGACGTCGAACTGCTTGCCGACTTCCTCGAGGGTGTGGTCGGTGTTCATGTCGATGCCGAAGCGCATGCGCAGTACTTTCGCCTCGCGCGGGGTCAGGCCGGCGAGCACCGAGTGCGTGGTCTCCTTGAGGCCCTGCGAGGTGGCGGAGTCCACCGGCGAGTGCACCGTCGTGTCCTCGATGAAGTCGCCGAGGTGCGAATCCTCGTCGTCGCCGATCGGCGTTTCCATCGAGATCGGCTCCTTCGCGATCTTCAGGACCTTGCGCACCTTGTCTTCCGGCATGTCCATGCGCTCGGCCAGTTCGTCCGGCAGCGGTTCGCGGCCCATCTCCTGCAGCATCTGCCGGGAGATCCGGTTCAGCTTGTTGATGGTCTCGATCATGTGCACCGGGATGCGGATCGTACGTGCCTGGTCGGCGATCGAACGGGTGATCGCCTGGCGAATCCACCACGTGGCGTAGGTCGAGAACTTGTAGCCGCGACGGTATTCGAACTTGTCCACTGCCTTCATCAGGCCGATGTTGCCTTCCTGGATCAGGTCGAGGAACTGCAGGCCGCGGTTCGTGTATTTCTTCGCGATGGAGATCACGAGACGCAGGTTGGCTTCCACCATCTCTTTCTTGGCGCGCCGGGCCTTTGCCTCGCCGATCGACATCTGGCGGTTGATCTCCTTGATCTCGGCGATCGACAGCCGCGTCTCTTCCTCGACCGCGAGCAGCTTGCGCTGCGCGCGCAGGATGTCGTCCTTCAGCCGCGCCAGGATCGACGAATGCTTGCGCTTCGCGCGAATATGCTTGTCGACCCAGTGCAGGTCCGTCTCGTTCTTCGGGAAGCTGGCGAGGAAGTCCTTGCGCGGCATCTGAGCGTCGCGCACGCAAATGCGCATGACGAGACGCTCCTGGGTTCGCACGACGGCAACGACGTCGCGCAGGTCCTTGACCAGCGCCTCGAACAGCTTCGGCGCCAGCTTGAGTTCCATGAGCTGGTCGGCGAGCTCGTCCTGCACCTTGACCGTGCGCTTGTCCTTGAAGCCGTGTTCTTCGATCGACTTCATTACGCGCTTGTGCAGTCGACGGATGACCTTGAAGCGTTCCTTGACCTCTTCCGGATCCGGTCCGGTGTCGACGACTTCTTCCTCGTCGTCGTCATCGTCGTCGGTCTTCTGCTGCGGAGACTTGATCTCGTCCGGCGCGTTCGGGTCGATGAAGCCGACGAGCAGGTCCTGCATCCGCGTTTCGCCGGCGAGCACGTCGTCGGCGACGCCGATCAGCGTGTCGATCGTCGGCGGGAAGTGCGCCATGTGCCACTTCACCTGGTTCAGGCCGTCCTCGATGCGCTTCGCGATCTCGATTTCGCCCTGGCGGGTCAGCAGCTCTACGGTGCCCATCTCGCGCATGTACATGCGCACGGGGTCGGTCGTGCGGCCGAACTCGGCGTCGACACTGGCCAACGCGGCCTCCGCCTCTTCGGCGGCCTCGTCGTCGGTGGCGGCCGCGTCGGACAACACGAGCGATTCGGCGTCCGGCGCTTTCTCGTGCACCGCGATGCCCATGTCGTTGATCATATTGACGATGTCTTCGATCTGCTCCGGATCGACGATGTCATTCGGCAGGTGATCGTTGACCTCCGAATAGGTCAGGAATCCCTGTTCCTTGCCACGGGCGATGAGGTCCTTCAGCTGCTGGACCTGCTTGCTGCCGCCGATGACTGCTGCGCGTTTCTCGCTCAAGACGGAACGACCTCCGATGAAAAAATGCAAACGGGTAATTTTACTCTGTTGATGGTCATTGGGCCAGAGGAAAAGCGCTGGGCGCGTCACCCGGGGCCGATGACCGGAACTGTTCGACCAGGAAGTCTCTCAGTTCCGTATCTGACTGATTTTCATAAGCTTTCCGAAACCTCTCGCGCCGGCCGATCGACTCGATCTTGTCGAAGCATTCCCCGAGTTCGGCGCCGGCGTCGAAGTCCTCGCCGAAAATGTCGTCGGCGGCCAGCCGGCCCAGGTGGCGCCCCTGGTCGTCGTTGCGCCAGCGTTCCACCAGCCCAGCCGTCGTGATGTTGGGCTGGCGCTTCACGGTTTCAACCAGCTGGCGCAGCAAATCGATGCCGGGCCGGTCGACCCCGGCGAGCTTGCCGGGATCCAGGTCCCGGCCGGCCGTCGGGTTGTTCACGAGGAGCTTGATCGCATGACGCACGACCGAGAGCTTCGCCGACGACTGCGCGAGCCGGCTGCCGAGCACGGTTCTCCGTGCGCCGTCCCGCGACGCGCCGCCGGCCGTGTCCGACGCGAGCCGCGAGCGCAGCTGGCTCGTCGACAGCAGAACGCGGTTTGCCAGCGCCTCGATCAGGAGGTCGCGGTATACGCCGGACGAGATCTTCGCGATCAGCGGCCGCGCGAGTTCGACGAAACGGGCCTGCCCGTCGATGCTCGAGAGGTCGACCTGCTTCGCGAGTTCGTCGATCAGGAAGTCCGAGATCGACAGGCCCGACGCGAGCGCCTCGAGGAGCGCGTCGGAGCCGAATTCGTTGACGTAGCTGTCGGGGTCCTGGCCGTCGGGCAGGAACACGAAGCGGATCTGCCG
>CAJXJW010000009.1 GCA_913055625.1 uncultured Pseudomonadota bacterium
GCTCGGGGCATGCGCTCAGCATGAAGGGGCGCCGAACTTCGGAACAGCGACATTCGTCGCGGCTTTGCACAGGAATGCGCAAGAGTGTGACTGTCCACGCTTGGACCCGTCCCGTCCTTGGGTCGCCCGCGCGGCCGCTGTTCTCACGGCCATCGCGGTCATCGCGTGGCTGACACTGACGCCGGATGCACCTTTGCCGTCGTCCACCATGGCCTACTCGACTGCGTGCATGTCCACCCGCGACTGCGGGCCGCCGGCCGGTGCTGCCGGGCCCCGATACGCGGCGCCGATGCCTGCGGCACCGCTCGCTGCCACCATCTACCCCGTGCCAGGGTCCGACCGGTGACGGGTCGGACGGCGGCATAAGTTAGACCGGCCGCTCAATTTGGGAATGGGCATTCCCCTGGTTTAGAATCTGGCGCCCGCCGATTCTAATGCGCATTAAAATCGCGCGGAATCGGACCCGTCGACCGATCTCCGAGGAGACGCCATGAGTGCCGGAATCCGCTTCCGGGCCGCGGTCGCGGCGGAGAATCCGCTGCAGATTGTCGGCACGATCAACGCATTTACCGCCCTGTTGGCCGCAGAAGCCGGCCACAAGGCCATATACCTGTCCGGTGCCGGGGTGGCGAACGCGTCCTTCGGCCTGCCCGATCTCGCGATGACGACGCTGAACGACGTTTGCGAGGACATCCGCCGGATCACCGGCGCGACCGAGCTGCCGCTGCTCGTCGACGCGGACACCGGCTGGGGCAGCGCGTTCATGATCGGGCGCACGGTCGCCGAGATGACGCGCGCGGGCGCCGCTGCCTGCCACCTGGAAGACCAGGTCGCCGCGAAGCGCTGCGGGCACCGCCCGGGCAAGGCGCTCGTCGAGACCGGCGAGATGTGCGATCGACTGAAAGCCGCGGTCGATGGCCGCACCGAGGAGGCCTTCGTCGTGATGGCCCGCACCGACGCCCACGCGGTCGAGGGGCAGCAGGCAGCAATCGACCGGGCCGGCGCCTACGTCGAGGCCGGCGCGGATATGATCTTCGCGGAAGCGCTGACGACGCTGGACGAGTACCGGCAGTTCACGAGCGCCGTGAACGTCCCGGTGCTCGCGAACCTGACCGAGTTTGGCAAGACGCCGCTGTTCACGACGGCGGAGCTCGCCGACTGCGGCGTCGCGATGGCGCTGTACCCGCTGAGTGCATTCCGCGCGATGTCGAAAGCGGCGCTGAACGTCTATTCGGCGATCCGCAACGACGGTACGCAGAAAGCCGTGGTCGACACGATGCAGACGCGAGCGGAACTTTACGACGTGCTGGACTACCAGGCCTACGAAGACAAGCTGGACGCGCTGTTCGCGGACCAGGGTTTGAAGACCGGCAACTAAGCAGGCTGCCGGGAGGAGAGGGCGACGATGGCAACGACAAAAACCGGCGGGCTCGCCGGCGTAACCGCGGGGCAGACCGAACTCTGCACCGTCGGCAAGGAAGGCGCGGGCCTCACGTACCGCGGCTACGACATCTACGATCTCGCCGACAATGCGAGCTTCGAGGAGGTGGCGTACCTCCTGCTGTATGGCCGCCTGCCGAACCAGGCGGAGCTCGACGCCTACATCGCGAAGCTGATTTCACTGCGTGGCCTGCCGAAGTCGCTACGCACGGTGCTGGAGCTGATCCCCGGCGACGCGCACCCGATGGACGTGCTGCGCACCGGCGTGTCGTTCCTCGGCAACGTCGCGCCGGAACGCGATTTCGACGCGCAGAACGACGTCGCCGACAAGCTCGTCGCGTGCCTGCCGTCGATGCTGCTCTACTGGTACCGCTTTCACACCGACGGCGATCGCATCGACACGAAGACCGAGGACGACAGTGTCGCCGGGCACTTCCTGTCGATGCTGCACGATGAAACCCCGGGCGAGCTGCAGCGCAAGTGTCTCGACACCACGCTGATCCTCTATGCCGAGCACGAGTTCAACGCATCGACGTTCACCGGCCGCGTCATCACGGCCACGCTGTCCGACATGCACTCGGCCATCGCCGGCGCGATCGGCGCGCTGCGCGGGCCGTTGCACGGCGGCGCGAACGAGGCCGCGATGGAACTCATCGAGCGCTTCGACTCCGCCGAGGCGGCGACGAAGGGCATCCACGAAATGCTCGAGAAAAAGGAGCTGATCATGGGTTTCGGGCACCGCGTGTACACGACGTCCGACCCGCGCAACAGCGTGAACAAGCGCATGTCGAAGCAGCTCGCAGACCTCGTCGGCGACACCGTGCTGTACCCGGTGTCGGAGGCGATCGAGAAAGTCATGTGGGACGAGAAGAAGCTGTTCGCGAACGCCGACTTCTACGCGGCGACCGTGTATCACTTCCTGGGCATCCCGACGAAACTGTTCACGCCGATCTTCGTGTGTTCGCGCGTGACGGGCTGGGCCGCGCACGTCATGGAACAGCGCGCCCACAACAAGCTCATCCGCCCGGCCGCCGACTACACCGGCCCCGGGCTGCAGGACTGGCTGCCGATCGACCAGCGCTGAGCTCGCGACGACCGAACCACAAGACTGGAGAATACTGATGTCGACTTTTGACGCGCGCTCCGCAAAGCGCGCCGACTGGGACCCGGCGCTCGTCGCCATCGCGGATTACGTCTGCGATGCCGAGATCACGTCCGACCTCGCCTTCGAGACCGCGCATTACTGCCTGATGGACACGCTGGCCTGCGGCTTCCAGGCGCTGGACTACCCGGCCTGCACGAAGCTGCTCGGCCCGGTCGTACCGGGCGCCACGCTGGCGGGCGGCGCGCGTGTGCCGGGCACGTCCTACGAGCTCGAGCCGGTCATGGCAGCGTTCAATATCGGCGCGCTGAACCGCTGGCTCGACTTCAACGACACGTGGCTCGCGGCGGAATGGGGCCACCCGTCCGACAACCTCGGCGGCATCCTGGCCGTTGCCGACTACCTGTCGCGCAAGGCGCGCGCCGAGGGCGGCACGCCGCTCACGATGAAGGACGTGCTCACCGCGATGGTGAAGGCGCACGAGATCCAGGGCGTGCTGGCACTCGAGAACAGCTATAACCGCGTCGGCCTCGATCACGTGTTGCTCGTCCGCATCGCCACGACCGCGGTCGTGACGCGCATGCTGGGCGGCACGCGCGAGCAGGTGCTGAACGCCGTGTCGAACGCATGGATCGACGGCGGCGCATTGCGCACCTATCGCCACGCGCCGAACACCGGATCGCGCAAGAGCTGGGCGGCCGGCGATGCGACGAGCCGTGCCGTGCGGCTCGCGCTGATCGCGATGACCGGCGAGATGGGCTACCCGTCCGCGCTGTCGGCCCCGACCTGGGGCTTCCACGACGTGCTGTTCAAGGGCCGCGAGTTCCAGTTCCAGCGCCCCTACGGCAGCTATGTCATGGAAAACGTGCTGTTCAAGATTTCCTATCCCGCCGAATTTCACGCGCAGACGGCCGTCGAAGCCGGCATGACGCTGCACGCCGCGGTGCGCGACCGCATCGACGACATCGAGACCATCGTCATCGAGACGCAGGAAGCCGGCTGCCGCATTATCGACAAGACCGGCCCGCTCGACAATCCGGCCGACCGCGATCACTGCATCCAGTACATGGTCGCGATCCCGCTGATTTTCGGGCGCCTGACGGCGGCCGATTACGAGGACGATGTGGCGGGCGACCCGCGCGTGGATGCGCTGCGCGACAGGATGACGGTGCGCGAGAACGAGAAGTTCACGAAGGACTACTTCGACCCGGAGAAGCGCTACATCGGCAACGCGGTGCAAGTGTTCTTCAAGGACGGCACGAAGACGGACCGAGTGGAAGTGAATTTCCCGATCGGCCACCGCGAGCGTCGCGCGGAGGGCATCCCGGTGCTGAAGAAGAAGTTCGTCGACAGCGTGTCGCCGAAGCTGGCCGACGGCCAGTGGTCGGAATTGAAGAGCCTGACGGCAGACCGCGAAGCGCTGGCGGGCACCGACGTCGACGATTTCATGGCGTTGCTGGTCGCTTGAACGCGAGGTTTGGATGCGCCACGTATTCCGGTGACAATAGGTGCACTGAACAACAGGACCTGATGCATTGACCCAGCAAACCATCGAAACCGATGCCCTGATCGTGGGCGCCGGCCCCTGCGGCCTGTTCCAGGTGTTCGAGCTCGGCCTGCTCGGCATCAAGGCACACGTCGTCGACACCATGCGCGTCGTCGGCGGCCAGTGTGCGGAGCTCTACCCGGACAAGCCGATCTACGACATACCCGGCATCCCGAAGTGCTCCGGCCAGGAGCTCGTGGACAACCTGATGGCGCAGATCGAGCCGTTCGACGCTCAGTTCCACCTGGGCGAGGAAGTCAGCGTGGTTCGGCCACGCGACGATGGCGCGTTCGACGTCGAAACCGATGCCGGCACGAAATTCCTGGCGAAGACGGTCTTCATCGCAGGCGGCGTCGGCTCGTTCCAGCCGCGGCGCATGCGCCTGGAGGGCATCGACGCGCACGAGGAGAAGTCGCTGTTCTACCGCGTGCGCGAGCCGCAGCGCTTCGCCGGCAGGCACATCGTGATCCTGGGCGGCGGCGACTCTGCGCTGGACTGGACGCTCGCGCTGCAGCCGATCGCCGCGTCACTCACGCTGGTACACCGGCGCGCCGAGTACCGCGCGGCGCCCGCGACCGTGGCGCAGATGAAGGCGCTCGCGGCGGACGGCAAAATGCGGGAGATCACCGGCAAGGTCGGCGCCTTCCGCGCGGACGGCGACGGCATCGCCGGCATCACCGTCGACACGGACGACGGGCAGGTCGAGCTGGACTGCGACACGCTGCTCGTCTTCTGGGGGCTGGCGCCGAAGCTCGGGCCGATCGCGGAGTGGGGCCTCGACATCAACCGCAAGACGATCAACGTCGATACGGAGAAGTTCGAGACGAGCGTGCCCGGCATCTACGCCATCGGCGACATCAATTACTACCCGGGCAAGAAGAAGCTGATCCTGTCAGGTTTCCACGAGGCGGCGCTGGCCGCGTTCGCGGCGAAGGAGCGCCTCGAACCGGGGCGCAAGGCGCACCTGCAATACACGACGACGAGCCCGATCATGCACGAGCGCCTCGGGGTCAGCGACGCGGACTGAATCCGCTCACCGCGACGCGTGGGCGACGGAGTTGTACGGCTCGAAACGACCCGTGTAACCGCAGAGCTTCGCGAGACCGTCCCGGTCCGCGATCCGCACCTTGCCGTAGGCGATCTCGATCAGGCCGGCGGCTTCCAGCTCGCTGAAGGCGCGCCGCACCGACTGCGTCGACAACGACACCAGCTCGGCGAAGGAGTTCTGGTCGATCTGTACCCAGTCGTCTGAATGACTGAACAGCTGCTGCTGGAACAACAGCCGCAGGGCGACGCGATTCCTGGCGCCGCGGACCGCGAGGCAGCCGAGCAGCGCGAGGGTGACCGCGACGTTGTCATGCGACATGCGGTAAAAGTCCCCGACCAGCGAGGGCTGTTGCGCCATGAGCTCGCGGATCTCGTCGTTCGGCAGCTGCACGGCGGTCACGGCCGTGATCGTGCGCAGCGATACCAGCCGCTTCTGGCCGGCGAACAGCGCGAGATCGCCCACCCAGTAGCCGCTGTTGGCGCGATGCACGACGACTTCCTGGCCGTCGAGCGTCGGGATCAGCGTCTCGATCTGTCCGTCGACGAAACCGAACACGCCACCGGGCGGGTCGCCGGCCCGGTACACGTACTCCCCTTTCGAAAACCGGCGCAGCCGGCCGATCTGCCGCAACGACGCGCGAACACCGGCCGAACACGATGACAGCCAGCGGCTGGTCTCGAGCCGTTGCCAGGCCAGCGCCAGCACACCCTCCGCGCTCCCCTTACCCATCGTCCGTCACTGTTGCGATTCCGTTACGATTTGCTCAGGCGCTCAATACATACATTTGTTCAGCCCTTCTCACAAGGATTCGACTAGCCTTGCGCGTCTGCGCTTGCCGCATCCGGACACGACTTTACAAGAAGAACTCAGCGTTGGAGAAGAAACCATGAAACCCAGTTCCGCACCGGCCCGCTGGCTGGCCGCGCACGTCGTCCTGTGCCTGCTCGTGGCATCGGGACTCGCAAATGCCCAGGACAAGAAGCCGAACATCCTCGTCATCTGGGGCGACGACATCGGCACCTGGAACATCAGTCACAACAGCCGCGGCATGATGGGATACCACACGCCGAACATCGACCGCATTGCCGCCGAGGGCGTTTCCTTCACCGACTACTACGCGCAGCAGAGCTGCACGGCCGGCCGCGCGGCGTTCATCAGCGGCTCGGTACCGGTGCGCTCCGGCATGACCAAGGTCGGGCTTCCCGGGGCCGCCGAGGGCTGGCAGGAATCCGACGTCACGATGGCGACCGTCCTCAAGAGCCAGGGTTACGCGACAGGCCAGTTCGGCAAGAACCACCAAGGCGACCGTAACGAGCACCTGCCGACGAATCACGGCTTCGACGAGTTCTTCGGCAACCTGTATCACCTGAACGCCGAGGAAGAACCGGAGAACTTCGACTACCCGGGCGACATGATACTGAAGAGTGGCAAGACCTTCCTCGAAACGTTCGGGCCGCGTGGCGTCATGCACTGCTACGCCACGGACACCGTGGACAAGACCGAGGATCCGCGCTTTGGCCGGATGGGCAAGCAGCGCTGCGAGGACACTGGTCCGCTGACTAAGAAGCGCATGGAGACCGTGGACGACGAGACGTCGAAGCGGGCGATGGAATTCATTCGGGAGCAGGTCAGCGCCGGTGTACCGTTCTTTGTCTGGTGGAACGGTACGCGAATGCATTTCCGCACCCACGTGCGTGACGAGCACCGCCACCCGGGCAACGACGAATACACGGACGGCATGATCGAGCACGACGTGCACGTCGGCCTGTTCCTCGACCTTCTCGACGAACTGGGGATCGCGGACAACACCATCGTCATGTACTCGACGGATAACGGCCCGCATTACAACACCTGGCCGGACGCCGGCACGACGCCGTTCCGCAGCGAGAAGAACTCCAACTGGGAAGGCGCCTATCGTGTCCCCGCGTTCGTCCGCTGGCCCGGGAAGTTCCCGGCGGGCACGACGCTCAACGGCATCGTCGCCCACGAGGACTGGCTGCCGACGTTCGCGGCAATCGCGGGCAACGCCGACATCAAGCAGCAGCTGCTGGACGGCACAAGACTGAACGGACGAAAGTACCGGAACCACATCGACGGCTATAACCAGCTCGATTACCTGAGCGGCACCGTGGACGAGTCGCCGCGCCACGAGTTCTGGTACGTGAACGACGACGGCCAGATCGTCGCGGCGCGCTACGACGAATGGAAGGCCGTGTTCCTGGAGAACCGCGGCGAGGCATTCGGCGTGTGGCGGGAGCCGTTCACCGAGCTCCGCGTGCCGCTCCTCTTTCACCTGCGACGTGATCCGTTCGAAAAGGCGCAGCACAACTCGAACACCTACGACGACTGGTTCCTGGACCGGCCGTACGTGCTCGTGCCCCTGCAGGCGCTGGCCGCGGAGTTCCTGAGGACAATGGAGGCATATCCGCCGAGCCAGACGCCGGGCTCTTTCAACCTGGCGAAGATCGAGGAACAGCTGCGGTCGACCGCGGGCGGCCGCTAGCCAGGCAGTCACGGGAGCGGCCGCATCCGGCGGCCGCTCCTGGTTTGACCGGAGGAAACCCGAATGGTCCAGAGAATTGCGGCCCTGGTCGCGTTGTCGTTGTTGATGCCGGGCGTCGCAACGTCTGAACCCCTGCCGTCGTGGAATGACACCGCGTCACGCGCGCGGATCATCGAGTTCGTCGCGGCGGTTACCGATCCGGACAGCGCGGGGTTCGTCCCTGTCGAGGAGCGCATCGCCGTTTTCGACAACGATGGCACGCTCTGGTCGGAACAGCCGGCCTACTTCCAGCTTTTCTACGCGATGGATTTCGTCCGCCGGCATGCGGCGGAGTACCCGGCGTGGCGCGACGAGCAACCGTTCCGGGCGGTACTCGAGAACGACATGGACGCACTGCTCGCAAGTGGCGAGAAGGGAATTGTCGAGCTGGTCATGGCGAGCCACGCCGGAATGACGAGCGAGGAGTTCGACGCCTCGGTAAAGGCTTTTTTCGCGGCAAGCCGCCACCCGTCGAAGAAACGCCGTTACGACGAGCTCGTCTACCAGCCGATGCTCGAATTGCTCGTGTACCTGCGCGCGAACGGCTTCCAGACGTGGATCGTCTCCGGGGGCGGCATCGACTTCGTCCGGGCCTTCGCCGAGGATGCCTACGGCATACCGCCCGAGCAGGTCGTGGGCAGCCAGATCGAAATGGCGTACGAGCTCGTCGGCGGCAAGCCGACGATCGTCCGGCAGCCGGCGATCAACTTCATCGACGACAAGGCCGGCAAGCCCGTGGGTATCGCACGCCACATCGGGCGAAAGCCGATTGCAGCCTTCGGTAACTCCGACGGCGACCTGCAGATGCTCCAGTACACCTGCATCGGCCGGCCCGGCACGCTGTGCGGCATCGTGCACCACACCGATGCGAAGCGCGAGTGGGCCTATGGGAAGGGCTCTCACATCGGCGGGCTCGACGCGGCGCTGGCCGAGGCTCGCCAGCGGAACTGGACGGTCATCGACATGGCCGGGGACTGGAAAGTCGTCTACCCATTCGAGGCCGTTTTTGAGTAGAATCGGCGCCCGTAGAGCCTCGACATGACGACGAATACCCTGGTGAATAGAGCCCCAGGCAGGCTTTGCCTGTTGATCTCCACGGTCCTGTGGGCCACCGGCGCCCGCGCCGAGGAAAGCCACGCGGACCTCGCGATGCAGCTCTCCAACCCGGTTGCATCCCTGGTGTCCGTGCCGTTCCAGTTCAATGTCGACACGGACGTCGGGCCGGACGACAGCGGCGATCGCTTTCTGCTGAACATCCAGCCGGTGGTCCCCTTCAGTTATAACGACGACTGGAACCTGATCAGCCGGACGATCCTGCCGGTCGTCGCGCAGGACGACATCTTTCCGGGCGCCGGCGACCAGACCGGCACCGGGGACACGGTCCAGAGCCTGTTCTTCTCGCCGAAGGCGCCCAGCGACAGCGGCTGGATCTGGGGCGCGGGGCCGGTCATCGTGATTCCCACCGGCACGGACGACCTGCTCGGTTCCGACAAGTGGAGCCTTGGCCCGACCGCCGTGGCGCTGCGCCAGCAGGGGCCGTGGACCTACGGCGCCCTCGTGAACCAGGTCTGGTCGGTCGCCGGCAACGAGGACCGCAGCGACGTCAACGCGATGTTCCTGCAACCGTTCCTGACCTACACGACGCCGTCGGCATGGACGTTCGTCGCCAACATGGAGGCGACGTTCGATTGGGAGAACGAGCAGGAAACCGTGCCGCTCAACCTGTTCGTGAGCAAGGTGACGACGCTCGGCAACCAGCTCGTGCAGCTTGGCGGCGGGCTGCGATACTACCTCGACAGCCCCGACAGCGGTCCCGAAGGACTCGGCTTCCGCTTCAGCTTCAGCCTGCTCTTCCCGCGCTGACGCCGGCTTCACCCGCAGCGCATGCCGCTTGCGCAACGAGGGCATGCACGCGGGTGGCAAGACGCGCCCCGTTCGGCGTACAGTGATCGCCCGCCCCACGAACCCACGCTGGAGAAATCATGAAAGACAAGCTTCTGACAACGATCGCGCTTCTCGGACTGTCGGCCGGTGCATCGGCCGAGGTCGGCGTGGGCGACTACCTGGCCATATCCTGCGAGAGCGACCTCGTGAAATTCTGCTCCGACGTCACGCCGGGCGAGGGACGTCTGTTGAGCTGCATGGCGGCCTACAGCGACCAGCTTTCGACGCAGTGCCAGGACGCGGTGATCAACACGGCAAACCTCCTGATCGATCTGACGGGCCGCGTCGAGGTCCTTGCCGCAGCCTGTGAAGCCGAGCTCGAGCAGCATTGCCCGGACGTGGCGGTGGGCGAAGGCCGGGTACTCGCCTGCCTGAAAGTGAACACACCGTCGCTCGGCGACGAGTGCAAGGCGGCGCTCGAGGACCTGGTGGCGAGCGACGAAACCTGAGCGGCCGCCCGGCACCCGGCGGCAATGAATAGCCCCGCCATTGCGGGTATCATCGGCCGGGAGGCGCGGCCCGGGCCAACCGGGCTGAAACAATAACAAGGCCGTTCCACCGGCTGCTCGAGCGGGGTTGGCGTAAATTGCTGCGACCGGGGCGTACCCAACGATGATCATCCTGGTGCTGACGGCGCTGGTCGTCACGGCGTTGACCATCATTGCGCACGGGGTGGGAACCTCCTGGTGGATTCACCGGATCGGCAAACGCTATCCGAACGCGAATATCTTCCTGACCCCGCCACGCAAGGCCGGCGTCATCATTCGCACGACGCTGTTTTTGATCATCCTGCATTTTGTCGAGATCATGATGTGGGCCTTGGCCTACGTGGTGGTCGCGAAGAACGAGCTCGAATCCCTCGAGGCCGCCATCTATTTTTCCGCCGTGACCTTCACGACACTCGGCTACGGCGACATCACGCTGAGCTCGCAGTGGCGGCTGCTGAGCGGCTTCGAGGCCATCAACGGCATCGTGCTCATCGGCTGGACCACGGCGTTTCTCTACGCAATCCTGCAACGCATGTGGGAAGCGCAAATAGGTTCCAAAGAAGGAGGCAGCAATGGCTAGCCCAATCAGCGACGCCGACGAGCGCCGGTTCTCGCGCAACATGATGACGTCATTCATCCAGATCGCGACGCTCGTGATCCTGGTGTACGCCTGCCTGGTCATCCTCAGGCCCTTCGTCGCGATCATCGTGTGGGGCATCATCCTCGCCGTGGCCGTGTTCCCGCTGCACGGCAGCCTGACGGCGGCGCTCGGCGGGCGCGCGAAGTGGTCGGCCACGCTGATCACGCTGGTGGGGCTCGCGATCGTCATCGTGCCGGGCTGGCTGATCATCGACTCCAGCGTGGCGACCGCGCACTCACTGCAGGCCAATATCGCGGACGGCGGCCTGGACATTCCGCCGCCGAACGAGAAGGTGAAGGGCTGGCCCGTAATCGGGGAGAAGGCCTGGACCGTGTGGAGCAGCGCGTCCGGGAATCTCGAGGCCACGCTCGCGAAGTTCCAGCCGCAAGTCAAGGCGCTGGGCGAGAAGGCGTTTCACATGGCCGGCGGCCTCGTCTCCGGGATGCTGCACTTCGTCGCTTCCGTGATCATCGCCGGGTTCCTGTTGATGTACGCGCGGCAGGGCTTCGATACCACGGCGGCGATCTGCGAACGCATCTCACCTGACCGCGGCACGCACATGGCGGGACTGATGGTGTCGACGGTACGCAGCGTGACGAACGGCGTGCTCGGCGTCGCGGTGATCCAGGCGGCGCTCGCCGGCATCGGTTTCGTGCTGATCGGCCTGCCGGCGCCGGGCGTGTTCACGATTCTGATCCTGATCGTCGCGATCGTTCAGATCCCGGCGGTGATCATCATGCTGCCGCTGATCATCTGGGTGTTTTCCTTCGCGAGTGCGGGTGCGGCAACCGTGTTCGCTGTCTATGCGATCCTGGTCGCGCTGAGTGACAACGTGCTGAAGCCGCTGCTGCTCGGCCGAGGCGTGGACCTGCCGGTGCTGATCGTGTTGCTCGGCGCCATCGGCGGCATGATTGCGTTCGGCGTCATCGGCTTGTTCATCGGCGCCGTGATTCTCGGCATCGCCTACCAGGTCATCTCGGACTGGATCTGGGGCCGCGAGTCCGGCGCCGTCGCCGAGCAGCCGGCTGCATAACGGCGTGTTGCGGGACGCGCGGCAATGACGCAGGGAGGCAGTCGCCGTCAGGCCATCGTCTGCGCGATCGGCGCATGGCTGTTGCTGGCCGGGTGCACGATGGTCGGGCCCGATTACGAGCGACCGGCGTCGCCGCTCGGCCCCGAGTGGTACCAGGACGAGGTGGAGGGGCTGTCGACCACGCCGCAGTCCGAGGCCGCGTGGTGGACGCTCGTCGGCGACCCCGACCTCGAGCAACTGATCGAGAAAGCCTTCGAGACGAACAACACGCTGGAGGTCGCGGGGCTCAGGATCCTCGAGTCCCGCGCGCAGTTGGGCATCGCCACCGGGCTGCAGTACCCGCAGTCGCAGGTCGTGGCCGGCAGCGCCACCGGCCTGTCCGCGAGCCGGAATGCCGCCAATACCGCGGCCGGCGATCTCGATTACCTGCAGTACAGCCTGGGCGCCTCGGTCACGTGGGAGATGGACTTCTGGGGCCGCTACCGCCGCGGCATCGAGGCCGCCGAGGCGCTCTACCGCCAGGCGCTCGCCACCTATGACGGCGCCGTCGTGCTGGTGGCCGCGCAGGTCGCGTTCTCGTACATCTCGATCCGCGCGCTCGAGGAACAGATCCGGATCACGCGGGAAAACATCGCGAGCCAGCAGCGCAGCTTCGACATCGTCAACGTGTCGTTCCAGAACGGGCAGACGTCGGAGCTCGACGTGCTGCAGGCGCGGACGCTGTTGTTGAGCACGCAGGCAACGCTGCCGACGCTGCAGGCGCAGCTCGAACAGGCGCGGCACTCGCTCGCGGTGCTGCTCGGCCTGCCGCCCGGCGACGTCCGCGGCCTGCTGAGTGACGGCGCGCCGATTCCGGCGGTGCCGGACACGCTGGCCGTTGGAGTGCCCGCCGAGCTGCTGCGGCAGCGGCCGGACGTGCGCGCCGCGGAGTACCTTGCGATGGCGGCCAATGCAAGCGTCGGCCTGGCGACGGCGGATCTCTACCCGAGTTTCACACTGACCGGTTCGATCGGGCTCGCGGCGGCCGACAACACCGACACGACGCGGACCGGCGAGTCCGGAATCGGCGAGCTGTTCAGCAGCGACAGCCTGACCTGGTCCGCCGGGCCGGCCTTCGTCTGGCCGTTCCTCAACTACGGCCGCATCCGGAACAATGTTCGCGTGCAGGACGCGGTGCTGCAGCAGACGCTGACGGGGTACCGGGAGACGGTGCTGCAGGCCGCGCGGGAGGTCGAGGACGCGATCGCCGCGCTCGACGGTGCGCGTCGCCAGCATGTCCTGCTCGAGCAGACCGTGAGCGTCGCGCAACGAGCGACCGATGTCGCCATGTTGCGCTTCCAGGAAGGCTTCGCCGATTACCAGCGGGTGCTGGACGCGCAGACGGCGCTGTTCGCGCAGCAGGGCCGGCTCGTCGCGAGCCGCGGCGACATGGCGGCGGCGTTCGTCGCGCTGTACCTTGCGCTGGGTGGTGGCTGGCAGGCCGGCCCGGAAACCTACGTGCCGGAGGCGACGATCGACACGATGCGCGAACGGACGAACTGGGGCGATCTTCTCGACGACGTCGAGCCGGCCCGATGAATGACGTAACGGACGAGACCATGAACGAGCCAGAGCAAAACGCGCCCGATGCCGCTGTTGAGGCCGCGCCGGTGAAGAAGGACCCGGTGAAGACCTGGACGCTGCGACTGCTGCTGCTGTCGCTGGTCATCCTGCTCGCGTACCTGGTCTTCGACCGCATGACCCCCTACACGAGCCAGGCGCGCGTGCACGCGCTCGTCGTGCCGGTGGCCGCGGAGGTGTCCGGCACGGTGATCGAGGTGTCGGTGGGCACCAACCAGCGCGTCGCCGCGGGCGACCCGCTGTTCCGCATCGACCCGACGCAGTACGAACTCGCGGTGGCCGGCGCGGAGGCGAGCCTGGAGGCCGCACGCCAGTCCGTGGGGGTCTCGGAAGCGGCAATACCTGCGGCCGAAGCCGGTGTCCGGTCCGCGGAAGCGACGCTCGAGAAGGCGCGCCAGGACGCCGTGCGCCTGCGCCGGATCAAGGAACAGGACCCGGGGGCGATTTCGGATCGGCGGCTCGAGGCCGCCGAGGCCACGCTGAAAGTGTCGAACGAGCAACTGGCCGCGGCGAAGGCGAACCTGGAGCAGGCACGGCAAAACCTCGGCCGCACCGGCGAACAGAACTCGCGCATCCAGCAGGCCATCTCGGCGCTGGAACAGGCCCGCGTGAACCTGGCGCGCACCTACGTGACCGCGCCGACGGACGGCGTCGTGACGGACGTGCGGGTGGACCGGGGCAACTTTGCCGGCGCCGGCGCGCCGCAGATGACGTTCGTGTCGACCGAGGACGTCTGGGTGCAGGCGGACCTGACCGAGAACAATCTCGGCAACGTCGACGTCGGGGACCGGGTCGGCGTCATCTTCGACGTGTATCCGGGACGGGTCTTCACGGGCAGCGTCCGGGACCTGGGCTACGGCGTGGCCGTTGACTCCGCGCCACTCGGCAGCCTGCCGTCGGTCGATAACAACCGCCAATGGTTGCGTGACGCGCAGCGCTTCCCGGTGGTCATCGATTTCGAGATGGCGCGGGACGATCTGCAACGCCTGCGCGTCGGCGCGCAGGCGTCGGTGATCGTCTACACGAACGAGAACATCATCCTGCGTGCGCTCGGCGCAATTTACCTGCGCATCGTGAGCCTGCTGTCCTTTGCCTACTGACGCCGCATTCCTCGATGCGCTGCGACTGCGGCGCGCGGTCCGCCTCGCGGTCGGTGTCACGCTGGCCATGTGGATCTCGCAGGCGGTCGCCTGGACGCTATCGTTCCTCGCACCGATCCTGGCGGCGTTCATCCTGTCCATGCCGGTTAGCCGGCCGCCAGCGAAATTCTTCATCGGCATCGTCGTCGCGCTCGTTGCCAGCATCTACGGGTCGTTCATCTTCCTGCCGCTGCTGCTGCACCAGCCGCTCGCCGGGCTGATCATCGTCGGCGTCGTGCTTTTCCACACGTTCTACTTCACGGCTCGCGGAAAATCCGCCGCGATCGGCACGCTGCTGACGATCGGTATCACCGTGACCGTCGCCCTCGGCAGCGTGTCCGTGGACGTGTTGCTCGTCATCGCGAAGGGGCTCATGTGGGGCGTGCTGGTCGGCGCGCTGGTCGCCTGGTGTGTGCACGCAGTGTTGCCGGATCCGCCGATGGAACGCCGGGCGCCACCCGCAGCGCCTCCGCCGCTGCCGTACCCGGTGCGGCGGGCGCTGAGATCGCTTGCGATCGTCATGCCGGTCGCCGTCTGGTTCCTGATGTCGCCGGCGAGCGCGACGAACGTCGGCGTCATGATCAAGGTCGCGGCGATGGGGCAGGAGGCCACCGGCGCGAAGGCCGGCACCGCGGCCGGGTCACTGATCGCGTCCACGGTGATCGGTGGCATCGCGGCGGTCATCGGCTGGGAGGTGCTGTCCGCCTGGCCCTCGCTGACGATGTACGTGCTGATCACGGCGACGGCAACGCTTTGGTTCGGCGGGCGCATCTTCGCGGGCGCGGGCCTGTCGAAGCACGGCGACACCTGGAGCTTCGCGTTGCTCACGATGATCATCGTGCTCGCGCCGGCGGTGCTGGACACCCAGTTCGGCAGCGCGGCCGACGTCGCTTTCTACGATCGACTGATGATGTTCGCCGGGGCGTCGGCCTACGGCGTGGTCGCCGTCTACGTGTTCAACGCGTTCTGGCCGATCAGCGACACGGCGACCCCGGACGCGGCGCCCGCCGCCGGTCCGTAGTCCCGCCCCGGGGAGAAAAACCGCAAGGCCCCGAACGATCGCCGGATGTCCTTCCAGTCCTCGCCCGCGCTCAACGGGCCTTGCGGTCACGTCATCGGGTCCCTGGGACGTACCGTCCGCCACGACGGCAAGCGTCACACGGCGGCCGGCCGGTTCCTCGTGAACCGTCCGACACTGCGGAGTATGATCGACACAGGTGGGGGATTCTGACCATTTGGCGCCATACTGCCGTTGCCGGGACGGCCCGGCCGGGGCGGGCGCGCAGGGAGTGAGTACCGACGGTCATGGGGAGTCGAGCCGACACGGGCGGGCCGCCGATCGTGCGGGCCGCGCACCTGATCGTCGCCTGCGACGTGCTCCGGGAGATCGGCGCACCCGTCGAGGGCGGACTCCGGCGCACCGGTCTGCCAGGGCTGATCGAGGAATTGCCGAACGAGTACGTCCTGATGCCGCTGGCCCTCGACTGGGTTCAGCGCTGCGGCCGCGACCTCGACCCGTCCGAACTCGGTTTTCTCGCGGCACAACGGTCATCGCTCGGCACGCTGGCGGCCCCGCTGCGGCAAGCCGTTCTCGACGCGCCCACCGGTTTCGCGAGAATCGCCGCGTTCCGGCGGCTCGCGCACCACGAGAACTGCAGCCTGCACATCGAGCCGCAGCGCGTGGGCACGAACCTGCGCATCGCCGCGGACACGGATCGTTGCCGGGGGCATGGTGCGCACGTCGCGTCCGAGTGGCTTCAGCTCCAGGCGATCGTGTCCGTCGTGCGCAGCGTCGCGGGGCCCGACTGGGTGCCGGAGGAAATGACCTTCGCCTGCGGGGCGGCGCGCATACCCGCGGCAGCGCGCGCCGAATACCCGAACACGCGCTTCGTTGTCGGCCGTGCGCACACGTCGGTGCTCGTCCCGGCGGCGCTGCTGTCGCTGCCGGTGCCGGACAGCGAGATCCCGACGGATCCGCGGTCCGGCGGCTCGCTGCCGAAAGACGACCCGTGTTACGTGCGCCGCCTTCGGCGCATCGTTCGTCCCTACCTGGCGCAGGGCAATCCCGGCATCGACCGGCTGGCGGAGGTCGTCGGCACGAGCCGGCGGAGTTTCCAGCGCAAGCTGTCGCAACACGGGACGACGTGGAGCGGCGTGCTGACCAGTGCGCGTCACGAGCTGGCGTGCGAGCTGCTGGCCGACAGCTCGTACAAGGTGATCGACGTGGCCTACGCGACGGGCTACGAGCACGCGCAGCACTTCGCCCGGGCGTTCCGCCAACTCGCCGGCGTATCGCCGCGCACGTACCGTTCGGAACTCCGGCGCCGGTCCGTGGCATGACGAACGGCCGGGATGGTTTAGCGGCCTGCGGGCGAGTAGAGTCGGGACGTGGCCGACGACCGTCGGCGCGGAGAACCTGATGGACGAGACGGACGCGAACAAACCGGCAGCGACAGCAAGCCACCCCGCCTGGCAAAGGCACCTGGACGGTATCGCCGATGAGCTCGTGCGGCTGACCGCGGTCTGCGACGTGGACCTGCGCGCGCCTGGTGCGATCGATCGGGTCCTGAAAGGCGACGAAGGCGTGTGCGGCCGGCACAACCCGGTCGGGTTCCGGAAGCTGAAGAGCCTGCTGACCGCCGCCTACGATTCGCTGAACAAGGCGGTCGACCGCATCGGCAAGGACGACACGCGGGCGCTTGCGGCGGAGATCATGACGCGGGTGGACGCACACCGCGCGGCCGGCGGGCAGAAGAAAGGCGGCTCGGACAACCCGTTCGGCTAGTTCATTTCCCCGTCAGTACCTCGAGGGAATGAACTTGAATGCGTACGAGGACTCCTCGTCCGCGATCTCGCGCGCCGGCAGCTCGACGGCCACGGGTTCCGGCTTCTCGTAGGGCACCTGCTCCAGGAAGTGCGACAGGATGTTCAGTCGCGCGCTGCGCTTGTTGTCCGAGACCGCGACGTACCACGGCGCGTAACCCGTGTCGCTGGCGACGAACATGTCATCCCGCGCCGCCGAGTAATCGTCCCAGCGGGTGTAGGACTGCACGTCCATTGGCGACAGTTTCCAGTTCTTGCGCGGATCGTCGATGCGGTCCTGCAGCCGCCGGGTCTGCTCCTCCGGGGAGACCTCGAGCCAGTACTTGATGAGCGTGATGCCGGACGTGACCATGGCCTTCTCGACCAGCGGCACGACCGCGAGGAACTGCCGCAGTTCCTCGTCGCTGCAGAAGCCCATGACGCGCTCGACGCCCGCGCGGTTGTACCAGCTGCGGTCGAAGATCACGACCTCGCCCGCGGCGGGCAGGTGCGGCAGGTAACGCTGGATATACATCTGGCTCTTCTCACGCTCGGTCGGGGCCGGCAGCGCGACGACGCGGAAGACGCGTGGGCTGACGCGGTCCGTCAGCGCCTTGATCGTGCCGCCCTTGCCGGCGCCGTCCCGGCCCTCGAAGACGATGCAAATCTTCGCGCCCTCGCGGACGACCCACTCCTGCAGTGCGACGAGCTCGACTTGCAACTTCCCGAGCGCCTTTTCGTACGCCTTGCGGTCCAGTTTCGCTTTGTCCTTCTTCTTGTCGGCGCTCATGCTGATTCTTCCGGGGCAGATTGACGGGTGGCCGGCAGCGCTTGCTGCCAGCCGGCGGAGAATCGTATATCGTCTGCCGATTGGCGGCTGTCGGCAAGTTCGCATTGCCGGGCCCGTCCCGCAAGAAAACACGGGAGTACGGCATGGTGGCGAAAGGCGTCCCGAAAGAACGCATCGCGACGATCGACTGGATGCGCGGCTTCGTGATGCTGCTCATGGTCATCGACCACGCGTCGATGGCTTTCGACGGCGAGCACATCGCGCACGATTCGGCGTTCTTCCCCGATGCGGGAACGATGGCGCTGCCGACCGCGGAGTTCCTGACGCGCTGGATCACGCACCTGTGTGCGCCGACGTTCGTCTTCCTGGCCGGCACATCGCTCGCGATCAGCATCGAGCGTCGTGTCGCCCGCGGCCTGCCGGCCCGGGACATCGACCGGAATATCCTGATCCGCGGCGCCATCATCGCGCTGCTGGACCTGACCGTCGTGTCACTGGGCTCCGGCCGCTGGACGTTCGGCGTCCTGTACGCGATCGGCGTGTCGATGATGTGCATGGCGGGCCTCCGCCGGCTGCCGACCTGGGGCCTGTGCGCGGTGGCGATCGGCTGGATGGCGCTCGGCGAGCTGGTCGTCGGTGCCGTGTGGAACCCCCCCGGCGGCACGTCGATCGTGTCCGCGCTGACGATCGGCTACTACCGCAGCGACAGCCTGTTCATCATCTACCCGTTCGTGCACTGGCTCGCCATCATGATGCTGGGCTGGGTCTTCGGCCGGCACCTTATCCAGCACGCCGCCGGCGAACGCCGCGTCTCGGGCAAGGCGGTGTTGTGGATCGCCGGCGTAGCCGGCCTGCTGGTGTTCGTCGCGGTGCGCTATGCCGCGGGCTACGGCGACATGTTCCTGCACCGCGCGGACGGCAGCTGGCAACAGTGGCTGCACGTGAGCAAGTACCCGCCGTCCATCACGTACCTGGGCCTCGAGCTCGGCATCCTGTTCCTGTGTCTCGCGTTGCTGCGGACACTGGAGCCGATCATCGGCGTGCGCCGCAACGGCATACTGCTGGTCTTCGGCGAGACGGCGATGTTCTACTACCTCGTGCACCGGCTCGTGCTGGAGGTGCCGGCAACGTGGTTCGGTTTGCGCGGCATGGGCGACATCACGACGACCTACGTCGTCTCGGCGGTGCTGGTCGTGCTGCTGTACCCGGCCTGCCTGTGGTATCGCGGGTTCAAGAAGGCACACCCGGACACGTTCCTGAAATACCTTTAATCCACCCGGAACCCGGCGCGTTGCAACACCCGGGCGCCGTCCTCGAACGCGTCCTTGTCGGCGTACGTGAAGACGACGTCGAAGCGGCCCACGCCGGTGCGGAACCAGTCGACCTGGATCGGCGTGCCGCCGTCGGGGAGGCGGTCCTCGACGAGCGCGACGAAGGCCTCGGCGCGATACGGCTCGCCGAAGCTCACGAGCAGCGACCGGCCGAGCTCCGAGTACAGCGAGGACCCCGCGAGACCCGGCACGCCGCCGCCGAGCACGAAACCCAGGTGCCGGTAGATGTAGGCGCTGTACCAGCGCGCGCCCGACGGAATACGCGTGGCGCCGGGCCGGATGCGCCCGGGCCCGTAGTTGTAGGCAGCCAGCGCGAGGTGCAGGTCGCCGTCGTAGCGGTCGAGGAGCTCGACGAGGTAGCGCGCGCCGGCGTCGATGTTGACGCACGGATCGTAGAGCTGGGACAGGCGCTGTATGCCCAGGTGCTTCGCGGTACCGGGCCACTGGATCTGCATCACGCCGTGTGCGTTCGCACGCGACTTGGCGACCGGGTCGAAGTCGCTCTCGCCGCGGGCGACCGCGAGCAGCAGCGTCAGCGGCAGCGAGTGATCGCGCGCGGCGCGCCGGAAGCAGTCGGAGTGCGGGAACGTGTAGCCCGGCTCCAGCGTGGACGCCGACGCCATGTACTGCGCCCAGGCGCGTGCCGGGTCTTCGGCCGTTCCGCTCGCCGCCGCCGGCGCGGCGCAACCCGTGACCAGCCAGAGTACCGCGAGCGCGCGCGTGCTCACGGCCGCTCCGCCGCGAGGTCGAGACCCGTCGCGGCGGCGATCTGTTCGAGCCCGGCGTCGAGACCCGTTGCGTCGTCGTAGGCGAACGCGACCTGCCACGCGCCCTTGCCGAGCTTCTGCACGCGGTAGTCGAGACCCGTCACGCTCTCGAGCCGGCTGACAAAACCGCGCGCCGCGATCTCCGTGCGAAACGGCGTCCAGATCGCGTGCCATTCGGGCTGCGTCAGCACGAAGGGCGGCTCCTCCGAAACGTCCGGTTGCTCCGGCGCGGCGGTGTCGACGGCCGACGGGGGCGTCGCGTCCGGCCGCGCCTGGGTCAGGGCGGGTTCGACAAGCTCGACGGGCTCCGGGGGCTCGCGCTCCTCCCACCGGCTCTGCGCGTTCTCGATCGCGGCGACCATGCGCGCCTGGTTCGCATCCCCGGCGTCGTCCCGGTGGAACTCGGGGATGCCCAGGAGCAGGACGAGCGCGCTGGCGGCCAGGAACGCGCCGACGACGATGCCGAGTATCCTGATCATCGGCGGCCCACTCAGAGCACGGCCCGGGTGCGAACCGCGCGCCACGCGACGTCGTCCGACCGCGCTTTAAGCACGGCGCGCAGGCCGCGGAGCCAGTGCTCGAGCGCCGCGCCGTCGAGCCCCGGCCGAACGGCGTCGGAACAACGGGCGGGCAGTGTCGCGACGTGCTTCGAGATTTCGCGTGCCGACTCGCCGTCGGCGGTCGCAATGGCGAAGTAGACCTCACCGCCGGGCGCCGGGGTCCAGCCGGGCACGGGCGACCACGTCGCATCGTCGATGGCGACGAGGTCCGGTACCCGCACGGTCAGCGACTCGCCCTTCCGCAGCACGTGCGGACGGGGACGGATGGTGCAGCTGTCGTCGTCGAGGCGGACGAGACCGAGATTCTGCTGGTGGTTGAGGATGAAGACGACCGCGTCGTCGGCGGCCGTCACCCGGAGTGCCGCGCAGCGCTCGCCGCTGCGCGACAGCAGGGTGGCGGTCGTGCCGGCCTGCCGGCACACGGGGCTGCCGGAAAGGCGGACCAGGCGCATGTCGCTCAGGAGCGTCGTCGTCGACACCGGCATCTCCGGCGCGTTGTCAACGACGTGGGGCGCCTGCGACGACAGCTCGACGTACACGCTGCTCGCGAGCGGCTGCAGGTCGCCCTGCGTGCCGACCGGTTCCAGCACCAGCCAGTACTGGTGCAGGTCCCCGGCAACGGGGTGCAGCGCGCCGTTCAACGCGGCGTTTGCTGCGCTCGCACTGGACGTCAGCCGGAGCGAGCTGATCCCGCCAACCTGGTGAGAGACGAGTTTCGGCACGGCCCCAAGGGCATTGTCGTCGCTAGGCTCGTCATTCACCGCGAGCCGGTACTCGCCCGACACCCGGCGCATGAGTTGGCAGCGCAGGTCGCGGGCCAGGTGACTCGCGATCAGGTCCGTTTCGGACGCGTCGTAGGGCACGTCGCGCCGACCGAGGTAGGCGCGGTCGACGGCGGCGGTGGCGAACGCGCGTTGTTGCCCGGCCGAAAGGCGGCCCTCCCATTCGCGGCCGAAGCCCGGCACCCAGCGATGCTCTGTATCGTCGAGGGCACGGACGTTGACGACCGCCGTGCCGTCGCGCGCCGCGCGGACCTCGATTCCGACGAGCAGGTCGGGGTGCATGGCCTTGCAGTCCTCTGCGGTTACCGGCGCCTGCCGCAACGCCTGGTCGGGATCCGGCTGCCAGCCGAGACGAATGTCGCGCCGTCCGGCGAGACTCCGTCGCAGGCTGTTGCGCAGCGCGAGCGACAACTCGTCCGTGCGGGACGCGGGCTGGTCGCCCGCGAAGACGACCAGTTCGACCGACGCGCCGGCGAAGCGGGGCGAGGTCGTCAGCCGCGCATACACGTAGTCGGCGAGTTCGCCCGAGACCCAGTCCTCGACATCACGGGTGGCGGGCACCGCCGGGTCCGCGAACGACAACAGCGCGATCGCGAGTGCCGCGAGCAGGGGATCGGGACGTCGCGTGAACATGTGCTACTCCCGCCGCAACGTGCCGTTCGTGGTGATGACGAGTTCGCCGCTGCCGCCACCGGCGACGCGGGCATCGATTTCGCGGGAAAGACGCGGCGGCAGCGTGACGCCCCAGCGTGAGGCGCCGCCGGCCGCCGCGATGTCGGACGGCACCGTCGCCGCCTCCATCTCGTGGAACACGGTCGGCATCGACGCTTTCCAGAAGACCGGCCGGCCGCTCTCGAGCCGCAGACGGCGCGCATCGGCGTCCTGCATCGCGTAGAGACCGACTTCGCCGCGGGCGACCAGCGACTTCAGGGCAACATCCGATTCGAAGCGCAGTGTGAAGCCGTCGTCCGCGGGCGGGGCTGTCGCGGGCGCCGCGACGGGCGCCGCGGTTGTGGCGGCCGCGGGTACGCGCGCGCGGGCCGGCGGCGGTTTGACGGGCTCGACGGTCACGGGTTCGGCAACCGGCGCGCCTCGGGTGACCGGCGTCGGTGCTTCGCGTGCCGGCGCCTCGGGTGTCGGCGGTTCCGCCGCGGGGGTCTGCTCCATCGGCACCGACTGCACGAGCGCGAAGATCGCCACCAGGCACAGGGCGAGTATCGCCATGAAGCGCATGACGTCGGTCTGCAGGTCCGCGGCGCCGCCGGCGTCAGCGGTGAACCACGGCGCCGGGAAGCCGTGCGGCAGGCGCGTCACCGTTCGCCTCCGCCACGGCCGAAGGTCCGGACCTGCTGCTCGATCCGGTGCAGCACGTCGCGGATGCTCGACGAGTCGACGCGTGCGGCTGCGTTGTAGTGCTGCTGCAGGCGCGAACCGAGCGTGACCGACTTGTAGACGCGCATGAGGTAGCCGCCGACGCCGCCGAAGATCGTCGTCGACAGCGCGAGCAGGATCCCGCCGTCCACCAGCCGCCGCAGTACGTTGATGGCGCCGGTGTCGATCGAGACGTCGGGGTTGCCGAGCGCGCTGATCAGGGCGCTGCGCATGCCGATCGCCGTCCAGATCACGCCGGTGCCGAAGAACAGCGCGGTCCAGGTGTCCGACAGGTGATCGAGCTGGACGATGCGTTCGATCGGCCGCTCGTTGTCGAGCGCGTGACGCAGCCGCAGTAGCGTGATGACCCAGGCGGCGAGCAGCAGGGCGAAGACCGGAATCGACGAACCGAGATTCGCTTTCGCCCATCCGAGCCAGGCATCGACGCCGGGCAGCAGTGAATCGGAAAACCTGATCCACGCCTGCTGCTCCAGCAGGTAGAGGAGTGTGCCGGCGATGGCGAACGTGCCGGCCGCGCCCGCGCCCAGTCCCTCGAGAAAATGGCGGCCGGTGCCGCGGGTCATCGCGCCGTCCTCAGCGTCCGGCGCGCGCGGCGCACGCGGTGCAGGTCGCTTCCAGCACGAGCTCGACCTCGCGATAGAGCTCGTCCGACCGGTAGTAGGCGGCGTTGTCCTCGGTGATCCGGATCAGCCCGCGTTCCTTGTCGGACAGCTCCCGCTCCATGCTGAGCATCACCTGGTCGCGCCGCGGGCAGGTGTACGAGCAGTTGTTGTAGTCGCCGGCGAGCGAGACGAACTTCACGTTGAAATAGCGGTTGTAGTGGTCGCGCGCCTGCTGCTTGCTCAGGATGCCCTCGTCGGACGCCCAGACCAGGAACTCGCTGAACTGCCGCTTGTTGCCGGGCTTCGGGTCGCCCTCGGCGATCGTGAGCAGGTCGTCGAAGTAGCGGTCGAAGTGTGCTGCGCAGCTGCCGCCGAGACTGGACTTCGCCTGCGCAAACGCGGCGTCGAGGTTACGCGTTGCGATGCCGCCGCAATCGGGCGGCGCGCTGGCACAACCGGCGAGCGTGAACACGAGCGGCGCGAACAGCGAGAGGAAAAGCCGATGAGTTTGCTTGAACATGGTGGTCTCCCTAGTTCGCGAGCGGGCTGATCCAGGCTTCTTCCGTGTGCGACGGTGGCGGCGCGGAAACCGCGTAGTCCATCGCCTCGTCGCCGAACAGGATCGACTTGACGCCGCCGACGACCTCCATCATCTCGGGCGTGATCGCGCCGAACGACTGGTTGAGCTGTTCGACGAGCGTCGCGCGGGCGATTTCCTCGCGCGTCCTCGCGATCAGCACCGACGTCTCGTCCATGTCGAGGTAGATGTCCGAGGCGAGGACGGCGAGCGACTGGTCGGTGCTGCCGCCGGACGAGGCGACGAGCTGGTAGTACTGGCGGAAGCGTTCGCTCAGGCGCATGCCGGACCGGCCGCGCAGCGTCGGGCCCGCGGTCGACGACGACGTCGCGTCGCTCGTCGTGCCGCCGAGGAGCATCTCCTGCAGCGACCACGGCGTCATCTTGTTGCCGATCTCGCTCTGCAGCCGCTTCTCGAGGCTGAGCCGCGTGTTGTTGACGGTGTGTTCCATGTCGGGCAGCCGCTCCTCCATGATGCCGAGCATCTCGAGGTAGGTGGCGCCGATCTGCCGGGCGAGCCGTTCGCAGCCGGGGTCGCTGTCCGCGCCTTCGCACTTGCTGCCGAGGTAGAGCTCGCGCTGCTGGTCGAGCCGCCCGATCACTTCCTGCAGGCCGGTCTCCATTTCCTTCGCCACGGAGCTCGTCTGCTTCAGGTCCTCGACCACGGTGGTCGGGAACAGCCGTATGGTCGGCGAGCTGCCTTGCGGCGAGTTTGCAGGCGCGTTACCGGAGAGGAGCAGTCCGGCGGCGAGCAGGACTGCCAGTGGCGCTGACGTCTTCGTAACGTGCATCGGTCCACCCTCCCACGATCGGATTATTGAAAGACTTGTCGGGTTCTGGGGTGACCGTACCGGCCAATCCCTGAATGCAAGCTGAATGCCGGTCAGGGCGCCAGATTTCGATACCGGCCGGCGCCGGATTGCGTTAGCGTTAGCGGCACTTACGCCGTGGAGCATGCACCCGTGACGACCCGCCCGTACCGGAACCTTCCTGCACTGATTGCCCTGCTCACGATCGCGCTGCCGGCGGCGGCGGACAGCGTCCCGGGCTGGGAGCCCGGCCTGACGATCGTGCCCTACGGCTGGCTCGCCGGTATGAAAGGGAAAATCGGGACCAACTCCGCTGACCTCGATCCTGGCGGCGACCTCGGGCTGCCGCGGCGCGTCGACGTGATCGTCGACGACGAACTCGAGGAAATCGGGTTCATGTTCTTCGGCGAATGGCGCGGCGAGCGCTGGCACGCATTCTTCGATTCGGTGTGGGCCAACGTGGCGCAGGACGGGGACATCCGCTTTGGAAACATCCTGCCGGGTACGGCCGTGCGGGCGGGCATCGACGGCAACGTCTACCAGCTGGCCGTCGGATACCGGCTGTTCGGGGGGGCGGCGGGCTCGATGTCGCTGTACGGCGGCGCGCGCTATTACGATCTCCTCGCCGAGGCCGAATTCCAGGGCGGCCTGCTGCCGGGCGGCGCGACGGCGTCGGCGTCGCAGTCGTGGACGGACGGCGTGATCGGCGCCCGCTGGGGCTATCGCATCAACGACACCTGGCAGGGCCTCGTTCTAACCGACGTCGGCATCGGCGAGTCGGACCTGTCCTGGCAGGTGTTCGCGACCATCGCCTGGCGCTTCAATGAATGGGGCGCGGTCGCCGGCGGCTACCGCTACCTCGCCCTCGACTACGAAACGGCGGACTACAAGGCCGACCTGTCGCTCCAGGGACCGGCGATCGGCCTGTCGATCCGGTTCTGACGACGGGGCCGAGCCGGTCTACGGTCTGCTGTCGTCGGGCCGGTCGCCCGCCGCGGCACTGGTCAGGACACTGAAACGGGACATCTGCCAGAATCGCCGTCGTGCATCGCGATTCGATCGACAGGACGGGATACCGGGTTCGACGGCGAGGGGGCCTCGCCCTGTCGCTCCTTGCGTGCGGCGCTGCCGGCGCGGACGGTGCGGAATCGCGCTTCGATGTCGGGTGGCTGGCGTTCGGCGACCTGTACGCGGTGCCGGCCTATCACGACCCGGACGGCGAGGACGCGATGGGCCTTGTCATGCGCCGCGCCTATCTGACGCTGGACGCGGACTTCGCGACGCACTGGTTCGGACGCCTGCGCGTCGAGGCCAACCAGGCCGGCGCATTCGAAGACTACGACGTCGATATCGACTTCAAGGACGCGTACGTCGGCCGCGATTTCGGTGAGCACCGCCTCGTCATCGGCCTGTCCCCGACACTCACGTTCGACCTGATCGAGGACTTCTGGGGCCTGCGCTACCTCGCGAAGACGCCGATGGATTTGCAGGGACTGCCGAGTCGCGACACCGGCATCGCGCTGCGCGGTCCGCTGACCGCGGACGGGCGGTTCCGCTACCGGGTCATGCTCGGCGACGGTGACGAGTTCGGCACCGACTCGGGCGACGGCGTCAAGACCATGGCGGCGATGAGCTGGCACCCGGATTCGCGCTGGACGGTCGATCTGTTTGCCGACTACGAGGTACTGCCGGGCCCCGCGGACCGGACGACCCTGCAGGGTTTTGTCGGCTACGAGACGGAGGCGTTCCGCTGGGGCCTGCAATACTCGCACCAGGACCGCGAGGATGACCCGGCGCTCGAACTCGCGTCCGGCTTCTTCGTCGCGCGCACCGGGAAGCGCACGAGCCTGATCGCCCGCATCGATCGCCTGTTGAAACCGAGCCCCGAGGGCGACACTATCGACTACCTGCCGTTTGATCCGTCGGCGAAGGCCACGATGTTCATCGGTGCCCTGGAGGTCCGCTACAACGAACACTACGCGCTGACGCCGAACGTCGTCGTCAAGCGCTACGACGAAAACGACGCCGGAGAGCGGCCGGACACCGACCTGCACCTGCGGCTGACGCTATTCATCGACTTCGACTAGGCGAGTCGATCAACGGGAAAGGATGGGGACCATGAAAACCACTCCGACGTGCGTCACAGTCGTGCTGATCGCCGGCCTCGCGCTGGCAACCGCAGCCCAGGCCCAGTCCGCGAAAGACATCCAGTCGGCACTGGATGCGGCTTACACGAAATACCGGGACCTGCAGGAGGGCACGAATGCCGACTACATACCGGCGCTCGCAAAGGTAGACCCGGACCTCTACGGCATCGCGCTCGTCACCCGGGACGGTACGGTGTACACGGCGGGCGACGCCGCGTCGCGAGTCTCCATACAGTCGATATCGAAAGTCTTCACGCTGGCCAAGGTGATCGAGGAGCAGGGGCCGGACGTGATCGCGAACACGATCGGCGTCGATGCGACCGGCATGCGCTTCAATTCGATCGTCTCGATCGAGTTTTCTCAGAAGGCGCTCGGCGGCCCGGAGATGAACTCGCTCGTCAATCCGGGTGCCATCGCGACGACGGCGATGCTGCAGGGCGCGACGCGCGACGAGATCTGGAACAGCCTGCTTGCGTTCTATTCCGACTTCGCCGGCCGTCCCCTGTCGGTGGACCAGGACGTGTTCCGGTCGGAGTCGGACACGAACCAGCGCAACCAGGCGATCGGTTACCTGATGTACGCCTACGGCTACATCAGGGAGGAACCTTTGCGCGCGACCGACATCTATACCGAGCAATGCTCGGTGGCCGTCAATGCAAGAGACCTCGCGATCATGGCGGGCACGCTTGCGAACGGCGGGACGAACCCGGTAACGAAGAAGGCGGTGATGTCCGCCGGGAACGTGCCGGAGGTGCTGGCCGTCATGGCGACCGCCGGGCTGTACGACGACTCCGGCAAGTGGCTGTACCGAACCGGGCTGCCGGGCAAGAGCGGCGTCGGCGGGGGGGTCATCGCGGTGTCGCCCGGCAGGTTCGGCATCGCCGTGGTTTCTCCGCCGCTCGACGAGGCCGGCAACAGCGTGCGCGCCCAAAAAGCCATTGCCGATATCTCAGCGGCGCTCGGCGGGAATCCGCTGGCGGCCGCGAGCCGCTGACGTATAGTAGTGCTGGCGGCTTGATCAGCAATGCAATGGGACATGCGTATGAGGGTTAAGGGTTTTCGGCGGATTCGTGCAATCTTTTCGGCTCGCGCCTTCGGGCTGCTGGTTCCCGGGCTGGTCGTCCTCGGACTCGCGGCGTGTGCGGCGCCGGGCGGGGTCGACCGCGCGGATGCGCCGTTCCGGCTGGCGCTCGTGGCACTCGTCGACGACCCGGGCACGCGGGCCTCGTTCGAAGACAGCCTGGCGGCGAAGCTGCGGGCTGCGAACTACGACGCCGTACCGAGCCACGGCATCGTGACGGACACGTCGGACTTCGACGATGGCGGATTCGTGCCGCGCCTGTCGGCGGCGGGCGTCGACGGCATTGTCATGATGCAGCCGGTCGCGCTTGGCCCGGGCGCCTCGCTGGCGTCAGTGCGGAGCGAGGTGTCGGCGGAGGTCTACAGCAACATGCAGGCGTTCGCGCGCCATATCAGCCCGGGCGGCGACGACGAACTGGTCGCTGTCGTCCACACCGCGGTCTACATGCTGAAGGGACAGAGCGCGGACCTGCTGTCGTCCGGTGCCGTCTGGCTGGACGAGCCGCCGGCGTCGCGGGCGGACGGCGTGGAAAAACTCCAGGATCTCATCGTCACGAACATGAACCGGGCGCGGCCGGCTGTTCGCGAGTACCTCGGCTTGCCGCCGCTGTAACCTGGCTCAGCGCCCCGGCAGCGGCGTGCACGCGGCGAACGCGACGACGCTCCGGTCTTCACCCACCGAGGCGAACGACGCCAGCCCCGTCAGCTCCGGCACCAGCATCGTGAACGCGCGCTCCTGCTCGTAACCGTGCAGCAGGAGGTGCCCGTCTTTGCGTGAGACCGATTCGATGGGCGTCTGGCGGTTCTCGCCGCTGGCCGCGGTGGTCGACAGGCGCTTCGCCTTGATATCGATCTCGATGAACTGAGGAACATTCAACGAGGACGGCGGGATGTTCGTGCACTCGACTTCTGCGAAGCAGAGTGATGTCTGCAGGATGCTGCACAGCAGCTTGTCGGCACCGCGGATGTCGTCCGCGGAGGCGCTGAGCGTGAGCAGTGAGGCGAGCAGTAACCAGCGGCGGTTCTTGTTCATGCCTGTTCCGTCCTGTTGTTGGTCTTGTCGGTAAACGCGGGCGATCAGAAGTCGAACTTGAGGTAAAGCATTGCGCCGGCATAGCCCCAGTCGAGGTCGCCGCTCAGGCGGTCGTCGCTGAACCCGAGGTCGAACTGGACAGCATTGAAACCGAGGCCCAGCGAGACGAGATCATTGAAGCCGTAGTCGATGCCGGCAAACACGTCGTACAGCGCGCCGTCGAACGCGTCGTACTCGAACACGAACAACTCCGCGCTGCCGCGAACGGACCAGCGCTCGGTGAAGTACCAGGCGCCCCGCAGGCCGAACACCGGCAGCGGCGCGGTAATGTCGTTCGACTCAGGGTTCACGCCAAACGGCCCCCGGAACTGCGTCCCGATGTCGGCGACGTACAGGCCGGCGCTCGCGCCCAGGAAGTTGCGCCCGGTGCGTTTGAACATCCAGGTGTAGGCAAGCTTGTAGATGTTCAGGTCGAGGTTGCCCTCGACCGACGTGTCGATCTCGTAGGTCGTGTCGCCGATCGTGATCTCGCGTTCGATGGTCTTGACCGCGTCGCGCGAGAGATCGAAGGCGCTGAAGTCGATGCGATGGTTTTGCGCGAACCGCCAGGAGCCGTCCAGCCGGAAGACGGTGTCCGACTTGTCGAAGCCGAGATCGTTCTCGAGATCGATGTCCGAGCCGAGACCGCCGTCACCGTCGATCCGGGTGTCGCTGTCGCGATCGGTGAAAAATGCGCCCAGGCTGATGCTGAACGCCGAATCGTCGTCGGACTGCGCCGACGCGGTCCCGGCGGCCAGCAGCAGTGCCACGACCGGCAGTGTCCACGCCGATCGGCAACGGGCGGTCCAAAAGGCGGAAGTGCCCATGAGAATCTCCTTCACGTTTTCGGCCCGGCGTCCTCGCGCGCCGCCCGGCCCCGGCGTCAATACTTGACGAGGTAGTCCTTGGCTTCAAGGCAGGCGCTGAACGCCTTCTTGAAGTTACCCATTTTTTCGGCGGTCGCTTCGGCGTTCGACGCCGCCTGCGACGCCACTTCCTGCTGGGCCTCGTGGCTGGCCCGGCGCGCCGAACGGCGGGAGTGGATCAGGCCGGCCGCAGCGCCCCAGGCCGCGCCTTCGCTGGCATCGTCGCTGGCGATTTCGCCGACGAGTGCTCCGACGGCGGCGCCGCCGACCGCGCCACGCGCGCCGGCGCCCTTGCCGGCCTGCTGGGCCTGCGCCATCGCGGCTTCGCTCTGGGCCTCGTCGGCCTCTTCCTTCTTCGCGAGATCGAACGGGTCGACGCCCGCGTTGTCGACGGCCCACTTGTAGCACTCGGCCTCGTCCTTCGACTGCTGGGACGCGTCCTGGCCGTCGGCCGGGAACGCGTACACGTCCAGCGTGGACGACAGGCTCTTCTGGGGCTCCTGTGCCAGGAGCGCGACGGGGATGGCGACCATGGCGCCGATAGCGAGCTTGAGTTTCATTATTATGATCCTCGCGGTACCGGTGACGAATTGTACTGCAATTGCCGGCCGACCGGCGAGACGCTTCGGCGTTCTATACTTGCGCCGATGGACGCTGCAAGCATCAGGAATGCACTCGCTACGGTCGACGCACCCGCCGACGCAGGTGAGGCCGAACGCTGCGCGACGCTGCTCGCCGAGCTCGAACGCTGGAACCGGACGGTCAATCTGACCGCGATCCGGGATCCGGACGAGATGGTGACGGCCCACCTCCTCGACAGCCTCGTCGCCCGCGGCCTGCTGCACGGCGTCGCCGTGCTGGACGTCGGCACCGGCGCCGGCTTCCCCGGCCTGCCGCTCGCGATCGCGGAGCCCGACCGGCACTTCTGGCTGCTGGACAGTACCGCGAAGAAGATTCGCTTCGTCGAGCATGCCGCCGCCCTGCTCGGGCTCGGCAACGTGACGGCTGTGGCGGCGCGGGCCGAAGACTATGCACCCGGGCGGCGCTTTGATACCGTGATCGCCCGGGCCGTCGCCACCGTGCCGCGGCTGCTGGGCCTGGCGGGTCACCACGTGGGAGAGGACGGGGTGTTCATCGCGCTGAAGGGGCGCGATCCCGCCGAAGAACTTGAAGCATTGCCCGCGGGGTGGGCTTATGACGTCATTCCACTGGCGGTTCCGGGGCTTGCCCCGGGGTCGCGGCATGCCGTCGTCCTGCGGCGGGCCGGCTGAACCGAACGGCCGCAGAGACCGGTACGGCTTATGACAAGAATCATCGCCATCGCAAACCAGAAGGGCGGCGTCGGGAAGACCACGACGGCCGTAAACCTTGCCGCGTCGCTCGCCGCGACGCAGCGGCGCGTGCTGCTCGTCGACATGGACCCGCAGGGCAACGCGACGATGGGCTGCGGCATCGACAAGCGCGATGTCGAGAACTCGGCCTGCGACGTGCTGCTCGGCGACGCGACCGCGGCCGACACGATCGTGTCCGCGCCGGAGGGCAACTTCGCGGTGCTGCCAGGCAACGAGGACCTGACGCTCGCCGAGGTGAAGCTGTTGCAGGAGATCGGCCGCGAGATGCGCCTCAGGCAGGCGCTCGCGCCGGTGGTCGGCATGTACGACTTCATCCTCATCGACTGTCCGCCGTCGATCAACATGCTGACGGTGAACGCGCTGACGGCGGCGGACGGCGTGCTGATCCCGATGCAGTGCGAGTACTACGCGCTCGAGGGGCTGTCTGCGCTGCTGAACACGATCGACCAGGTCCGGCAGACCGTGAACCCCGGCATCGGCGTGTTCGGCATCCTGCGCACGATGTTCGACCCGCGCGTGAACCTGTCGAACGAGGTGTCGATGCAGCTTATCGAGCACTTCGAGCAGAAGGTGTTCCGGACGGTCATTCCGCGGAACATCCGGCTCGCCGAGGCGCCGAGCTTCGGCCGGCCCGCGTTGCTGCATGACCGCTCGTCGCGGGGTGCGATATCCTACCTGGCCCTGGCCGGCGAGATATTGAGGCGCGAAGACGCGCGCATGGCCGAGGCAGTCTGACGGGAATCCCATGAACGCAAGAAAGAAACGTCTCGGGCGCGGACTGGACGCGCTGCTGTCGAAGCCGGCGAGTACCGCGCCCGAGCCGCCGGCCGCCGGGCCGACTGCCGGCAAGGACGCGCTGAAGACCGTCCCGGTCGACCTGCTGCAGCGCGGCCAGTACCAGCCACGCGTCGACATGCGCCAGGACTCGCTGGACGAGCTCGCCCGGTCGATCCGGGCGCAGGGCGTCGTGCAGCCGATCGTCGTGCGGCCGGTCGGTCCTGCCGGCGGCCCGAGCCAGCGCTACGAGATCGTCGCGGGCGAGCGTCGCTGGCGCGCCGCGCAGCTCGCGGGCCTGCAGGAGATCCCGGCCGTCATCCGCGACATCGCCGACGAAGACGCGATCGCGATGGCGCTGATCGAGAACATTCAGCGCGAGGACCTGAACCCGCTGGAGGAGTCGCGCGCCCTCGACCGCCTCATCCGGGAGTTCGAGCTCACGCACCAGGAAGCGGCCGACGCGGTCGGCCGCTCGCGCGCCACGGTCACGAACCTGCTGCGCCTGCAGGAGCTGTCGTCGAAGGTGCGCCCGCTGCTCGAAGATCGCCAGCTCGACATGGGCCATGCCCGTGCGCTGCTGGCCATCACGAACCCGGTGCAGCAGTTCGATGCGGCACGACAGGTCGTGAAGAACGGGCTGTCCGTGCGCGCGACCGAGCGGCTCGTGAAGTCGATGCTCGAGCCGCCGAAAGCGAAGAAGCCCGCGTCGCAGGCCCCGGCAGCGAACGCCGACATCCGCCGCCTCGAAATGGACGTGTCCGAGAAGCTCGGCGCGAAGGTGAAGCTGGAACATTCCAGCAAGGGCGCCGGCAAGCTCGTCATCAGCTACAACAACCTCGACGAGCTCGACGGCATCCTGAAGCACATCAAGTAATTGCCGGCCCGTCCTGACCGGCCGTTCGACGCCGGCTATTTCGTCGAGGCCGGCGGCGCCGCGGCCTGCGGTACGTCGAGATCCGGCAAACGATCGCCGAGACGCTCCTGGCCCGCCTGCACCGCCTGGCCGCAGGGATCGTTGCCGCGGCTCAGCCGGTTCCATACTCCCTGCGCCAGGATCGTCAGCCCTCCGGTCGCGACCGCCGCGCCACCGGTGATCAGCACGCCCTTCTGATCCACGGCGAGCCGCGGTTTCGCCATCGTGCCGACAACCGCGATGTACGGATTGATGATCTCGCCGGCACTGATGCTGAGCCGGCGCTTGGGCTCGGTACGAAACCCGAGCTCGATCTTCTCGGTGCCGAGGTCCGCCAGCACGCGCGCAACGATGAGCAATTTGTCCGAGCTGAAGAGCGAGGTCGGCGCGGATTCGAGCTTTCCGCTGTTGATCTCCGTTGCGACTATGATGCACTCGATCGCTGTATACGGCTCGGTCTTGCGGAACGGATTCACCGTATTGAGAATCTCCTCCAGCACATCCCCGTAGAGCATGCTCAATACGCGGTTGCCCCGGTCGATACGCCCGCCGAAGCGGCGAACGAAAACGATGCCGTCCGTGTTCGACAGTGCCGAACGCAGGTCCATACCGGTGAATTCGAGATTCACGTCCCAGTCGCCGTGCGGCCGTGCATCGGCATCCGTACCCACGGTGCCGAAGTAGATATTGCGGCCGACCGCGCGCAGGTAGCCCGTGCCGCCGCCGGCGGGGTCCAGTCGCAGCTGCGCCCTGGCCGAACCGCTTACCGGATCGAAGCTGAAATTCGACACATCGAGAACGCCATCGGCAACGGTTGCGTCCATCGACACGTTTCGCAACACCAGGTTCTCGTGCTGGAAGTGGCCGACGTCGATGTCGACCGCCGCGTTGAACGTCGCGAGCGCGTCATACGGCATGGCGATATCCGGAATCATCCGGCCGTCGCTTTGCAGTGCAACGGGTTCGGACGGTGTCGCCGGAGCCTCGAGGAACGGCGCGATGACGACGGAATTCGAAGTGACGACGAGATCGACCATCGGAACATCCCCGGCCTGCACTTCCAGCGTGCCGTGCAAATCGCTCTCGCCGATCTTCAAGTTGAGTCTTTCGGCCGACAACACGCCGCTTCCGCCCCGTATTTCCGTGTCGAGCGCCAGCGCCTGATCGCGAAATGCGCGTTCGCCGAAGCGCCCGAATCCGGCAAGGCTCGGAATCGCCACCTGCAGGTTGAAGCGCGCAGTCGAGGTGCTTCCGCGTAAGTCGATTACGCCGTCCGCGGTCGCAACCGCATCGCCCACCTCCGCCTTCGCATCGAGGAACGACCAGCGGTCACCCTGGCGGCTGCCCTCGACCTGCAGCGAGAACGGCAGCGCCAGGAGATCGAATCCACCCTTGCCATGGAACAGGTCGCGGATGTCGCCGCCACTGGCGCGCGCATTGAATGTCATCCACTGCCCGGACGCCGACCTGCCCATCTCGAGATCCAGCTTCGCGCGACCGCCCGGCCGTTCGAGATCGATCTGCTCGAGCATGATGGCGTCCGCGCTGAACGCGATGCTGCCCGACAGGCGGAACGGGCCCCGGCGGACCCGCAGGCCCGCGAACGAATTCTCGAGCTCCTCGAACGCGGGGCCGCTGGCGCTTGCGGAGAAACGCGAGCCGTGGATGCTGCTCGTGAACGCGAGCAGGCCGTCGCCTTCGATCGACGCACTGCCCAGCGACCCGGCCACCTTCTGAATCCGCAAGCCGCCGGCGTCCAGGAGCACGGCCGCGTCGACCTCGAAGGGCTGATTCGGTACGTATGCCGCATCGGCAAAACCGCCGACCAGCGTCGCGAGACTCCCACCGCGGGCCTCCAGATCGGCACGGCCGCCCTGCAGGCCGGCCGTGAGCGGAATCGAGGCCTCCATGCTCACCGCGTTGTCGGCGAGCTTGATGAGCGCGGGTTTCGTCGTGCGAATGGCGCCCTCTTCCACGGCCAGCGCGGCGTCGATACCTGCCGGCCAGTCGGGCATCTTCGCCTCGAGCCCGTACGTCGCCATCAGCTTCGACACGCTGCCGATCTCGGCCGATACCTCGAGGTCCGTCCCGGCAAACTTCGGTCCCGAGCCGACCTGACCCCGAACTTGCGCCCTGCCGAGCGGTGAATGGGCATTCAGCGTCAGTTGCGGGCGCGCGGAACCGCTGCTCGCGACACCGAGCGAGAGATCGAACGGCCCCGAGGCCACGGCCGGCAGGCCGGCGGCGGATAGGAGGCGCTCCAGGGCCTCGCCCGTGACGTGCAGCTCGGCATTGCCCTCATCAACGCCCGGAAATCGTGGCAGGCGCCCGCTTGCCGTGAAGCGGGTGCCCGCAAATGTTCCCTCCGCCTTGCGGATCTCGAGCAGCGCCCCGCGTCGTTCGGCGTCGATGACGATTTCCAGGGGTGCATCGCGCACATTGTGTATGCCCGCGATGCGCAGCGCGCGACCGAGATCCGGCGCCGACGCGCGCAGGTTGAGATCGACCGTCCGGTAATCCCGCAGGTTCGTAACGGCGCCTTGCGATTCGATGGACGTCAGGCCGATGTTGCCGTTGACGGCGAAATGCACCAGGCCGTCGTCTCCGGGCCCGACCTTGCCGTTCAGGGTGATGTCACCCTCGCCTTCGTCACCGATCGCGAGCATCCGGGTCACGTCGTCGATGTCGGGTGCCGTCGCCGTGAATTCGATCTCGGGTCGGCGCAGGTCGGCGAGGTCGTCGACCCGCCCGCTCATGGACACTTGCAGCGTGTCGAGGGCGGCCGTGATGTCGAAACGGATGTCCCTTCCCGACAGCAGCGCCTCCCAGGTGCCCGATTCGCCGTCGAGGCTGATGCTGCGCCCGTTCAGCGTCGCATCGAACCCGAAGTCGAGAAAACCGTCTTCCCGGAGATGCTGATCGAGCGATTCGACCTTCAGTTCGAGCGGGCCGTCGCGGTGCACGCTCTCGTAGCGCAGCTCGATGTTCCGGGCGTTTGCGTGGCGGATGCGCATGCCCGTGACGGCCGGGGTGCGCGTTTCCTCCGGCGCCTTCTTCGGGTTGCCTGCGGGTGCTTGCAGTTGCCAGTTCGGATCCTGGCCTTCCGCCCGTGCCAGGTGGACCCGGACATTCTCGATGTCGATCAGCTCAAAGGTGACCGGGCCGGAGAAGACGGTCCAAAGGTCGACGCGGGCCTCTATCCTGCCCACGCTGATCATTTCCGGCTCGTCAGCCCAAGTCGCATTCCCGAGACGGATGCCTTCGGCCACGATCACGCTGTGGCGCGCGAGATCGATGCTGAGGTGGCCGTCGATCCTGAACTCCCGACCGGTTGCCTCGCTGACGAATCGCTCGATCTGCGGTTTGAGCACGCCGAGGTCGGCGAACCACAGCAAGGCGACAAGCAGCAAGGCGACGGCGACGAGCCCGGCCGCGGCCCATGCAGAGAATCGTTTCAGGCGCATCGGCCGATTATGGCTCAACCCGCGACCCGGGCAATCGCGGTGACCGGAGAAAACCCCCGTTTTTCCCGGAAAAAACAGGGGGTTTTGCGTCAAATCGCGGGTTGTTTTTGTGTTGCCATGCCGGAGGGGTGCCTCTATAATGCGCACGCTACACGCGAGCTCGCCTGGATAACAGCAACGAAGCACCGCAATCGAAGCGCCACCAACCGCCGGATTTTCCTGTGGACGTGGCGTTTTTAGTGCCAGAGGCAAACGAATGCTGAAGGTTGTTGCGGCACAATTCGGGCTTGGAGCGGCCATGGCCGCCGTGCTCTGGAGCATTTTCGGTAACGTCGCCGGTTATTCCGCCCTGCTGGGCTGCCTGATCTCGGCGATACCGAATGCGTTTCTGGCCCTGAGGCTCAGCGTGCCACGCCGGGACCCCGGGGCGAAATCCCTGGTCCGGGCAGCCTACATCGGAGAATTAGGGAAGCTGGCGCTGACGGTGCTGATGTTCAGCATTGTCTTCGTCACGGTGCGGCCGCTTGCGGCGGCGCCGTTGTTCGCAACGTTTTTGGTGACGGCGCTGGTGCCCTTCACGGGTTTCCTGCTCCGGCACGAGCAACACGAAGTACAGGATACGGTTGACAAGCATGGCGAGTGAAGAAGGCCACCACGGCCCCGAAACGTCGAGCGAGTACATCTCCCATCACCTGCAGAACCTGCAGGTCTGCAAGTCCGATTCCGGCGAGTGGGTCTGGAACCAGTGCGCCGGGAACTTCTACACGATCAATGTCGACTCGATGTTCTGGTCGGTGCTCCTGGGCCTGCTGTTCATCTTCCTTTTCCACCGCGTGGCGCGTAGGGCCTCGACCTCGAAGCCGACGCGCTGGCAGGCCTTCGTCGAGATCATCGTCGAGTTCGTGGACGGCTCGGTCAAGGACACGTTCCACGGCACCAGCCGACTGATCGCGCCGCTCGGCCTCACGATCTTCGTCTGGGTGTTCTTCATGAACCTGATGGACCTGATCCCGGTGGACTGGATCCCGTGGATCAGCTCGAACTTCCTCGGCATTCCTTATATGAAGGTGGTGCCTTCGACGGACGTGAACGTCACGTTCGGCATGTCGATCGCCGTGTTCTTCCTCATTATCTTCTACACGACGAAGTACAAGGGGCCGTTCGGCCTGATCAAGGACCTGACGCTGCACCCGATCGCGCCGCCCACGAAAGGCATCGGCCTCGTGTTCGCGCCGATCATCATCGCCTTCAACTTCATCCTGGAATCGGTGGCGCTGCTCGCGAAGCCGGTTTCGCTCAGCCTGCGACTGTTCGGCAACATGTTCGCGGGCGAACTGATCTTCATCCTGATCGCGATACTGGGCCTCTGGCAGCTGCCGCTGCACTTCGGCTGGGCCGTTTTCCACGTCCTGATCGTGACGCTGCAGGCCTTTATTTTCATGATGCTGACCATAGTCTATCTGAGCCTGGCATCGGAATCGCATTAAGAATTTTGTATTAACTTTCAACACGTTGGACACGATCCTCTTTAGGAGAAACTGATGGAAACTGTTATTGGCTTCACGGCGATCGCCGTCGCTCTTCTCATCGGTCTCGGCGCACTCGGCGTCGGCATCGGCATGGGTCTCTTGGGCGGCCGCTTCCTCGAAGGTGCCGCGCGCCAGCCGGAGCTCGCTCCGATGCTGCAGACGAAGATGTTCATCGTCGTCGCACTGCTCGACGCCGTTGCCATGATCGGTGTGGGTATCGCCCTGTTCTTCGCGTTTGCGAACCCGTTCATCGGCCAGCTGCAGCAGGCTACGCAGGCCGTCGGCGGTTAATTCGTTGGCGCGGTTGCAAGGCCGCGCGCCTGCTGAAACCCGCTTTGCGGGCGATCACCAACGGCACAGGTAAGAAACGTGGACATTAATCTGACACTCATCGGCCAGACGATCGCGATGATCGTGTTCGTCGGGTTCTGCATGAAGTTCATCTGGCCGCCGATCCTCAATGCGATCGAGGAGCGGCAAAAGCAGATCGAGCACGGCCTCGCGGCCGCCGATCGCGGCGAAGAGAAGCTGAAGCAGGCACAGGCCGAGGCCGAGGACATCATCGCCGACGCGCGGCGCCAGGCGACGTCGATCATCGACCAGGCGAACGCCCGGGCGAACGAGATCGTGGCCGACGGCAAGGCCGCTGGCCAGAAGGAACGCGAGCGCCAGCTCGCGGCGGCGGAAGCCGAGATCCAGGCCGAGACGAACCGGGCGCGCGAAGAGCTGCGCGGACAGGTATCGGCCGTGGCAATCGCCGGCGCCGAGAAGATCCTGATGCGCGAGATCGACGCGAACGCGCACGAGGATATCCTGGGCAAACTGGCTCAGGAGCTGTAAGCCCTCATGGCTGACAACAACACGATCGCACGGCCCTACGCCCAGGCTATCTTCGACGTCGCGCGCGAGAACGACGCACTCGGCGAGCTGTCGACGGCGCTGAACGCGGCGGCCGGGTTGCTCGCCGACGGCCAGGTCGCGGAGTTCCTGCAGACGCCGACGCTGACGGATGCGCAGCGCCTCGAGTTCCTGCAGGGGCTGTTCACCCGCGCGATGGGCGACGGTTCCGTGCTGGCCGGCGGCAGCCGCCACGGCACGAACTTCCTGAAGCTCCTGATCGAGTACGACCGGGTCGGCGTGCTGCCGGAAATCGCCACGCACTTCGATGCGCTGAAGGCGGCAGTGGAGAACACGGTCGACGTGACCGTCCGCTCGGCCACCGCGCTGTCGGACAAGGACCGGGCTGCCTACACGGCGGCGCTCGAGAAGCGCTTCGGCCGCAAGGTCAGCCTGACCACCGAACTGGACGAAGACCTCATTGGCGGTGCCGTGATCCGCGCCGGCGATGTCGTGATTGACGGATCACTGCGGGCCAGGCTCTCGGGCCTCGCCACCGCGCTGATCAACTGACGAGGAAAAAACCATGGCACTCAAGGCTTCTGAAATCAGCACGCTGATTAAGGAACGCATCGAGAACTTCGAGGCGAGCGCGGAAGCGCGCGACGTCGGCACGGTCATCGCCGTAACCGACGGTATCGTACGCATTCACGGTCTGGCCGACGCCCGATACGGCGAAATGCTGGAATTCCCGGGCAACACGTTCGGCCTCGCGCTGAACCTCGAGCAGGACTCGGTCGGCGCCGTCGTCCTCGGTGACTACAAGCACATCACCGAAGGCGACACGGTCAAGACGACCGGCCGCATCCTCGAAGTGCCGACCGGCGAGGGCCTGCTGGGCCGCGTCGTCGACGCACTCGGCAACCCGATCGACGGCAAGGGCCCGATCAAGTCAGCCGGCACTGCGCCGATCGAGCGCGTCGCGCCGGGCGTCATCGACCGGCAGTCCGTCGACCAGCCGGTGCAGACCGGCCTGAAGTCGATCGACTCGATGGTGCCGATCGGCCGCGGCCAGCGCGAGCTGATCATCGGCGACCGCCAGACCGGCAAGACTGCTGTGGCCGTCGACGCGATCATCAACCAGCGCGGCACCGGCATCAAATGTATCTACGTCGCCATCGGCCAGAAGGCCTCGTCGATCGCGGGCGTCGTCCGGAAGCTCGAGGAAGAAGGCGCGATGGAGCACACGATCATCGTGGCCGCCGCCGCCGCCGACAGCCCGGCGATGCAGTACATCGCCCCGTACTCCGGCGCGACCATGGGCGAGTTCTTCATGGACCGCGGCCAGGACGCGCTGATCATCTTCGACGACCTGACAAAGCAGGCCTGGGCCTACCGCCAGGTGTCGCTGCTGCTCCGCCGCCCGCCGGGCCGCGAAGCCTACCCGGGTGACGTCTTCTACCTGCACTCGCGCCTGCTGGAACGCGCCGCACGCGTCAACGCGGACTACGTCGAGCGCACGACGAACGGCGAAGTGAAGGGCCAGACCGGCTCGCTGACGGCGCTGCCGATCATCGAGACCCAGGCCGGTGACGTGTCGGCGTTCGTACCGACGAACGTGATCTCGATCACCGATGGCCAGATCTTCCTCGAAACCGACCTCTTCAACGCCGGCATTCGCCCGGCCATCAACGCGGGCCTCTCGGTCTCGCGTGTCGGCGGCTCGGCGCAGACGAAGATCATCAAGAAGCTCGGCGGCGGCGTGCGCCTCGCGCTCGCGCAGTACCGCGAGCTGGCGGCGTTCGCGCAGTTCGCCTCCGACCTCGACGCGGCCACGCGCAAGCAGCTCGAGCGCGGCGAGCGCGTCACCGAGCTGATGAAGCAGAAGCAGTACTCGCCGCTGTCGGTCGGCGCCATGGCGCTGTCGCTGTTCGCGGCGAACGAGGGCTACCTCGACAAGGTGCCGGTGGCCAAGGTCACGGCGTTCGAGGCGGCGCTGCACGACTTCGCGACGGCGAACCACGGCGACCTGGTCGACGAGCTGAACAAGACGGGCAACTACAACGACGAGATCGCGGCGAAGCTGAAGGGCGTGCTGGACGATTTTGTTGCGAAGGGCGCTTATTGAGGGGAGTGGTGCCGCGCGGGGGTACCTGCGAGGCGCACTGTCCACTCGAAGTAACGGCAGCGCACGACGGATGAGTAAAGGCAGTTAGATGGCAGGTGAAAAGGAAATACGCTCGAAGATCGCTTCTGTAAAGAACATGCAGAAGATCACGAGCGCGATGGAGAAGGTCGCCGCGAGCAAGATTCGAAAGGCGCAGAAGCAGATGGAGGCGTCGCGCCCGTACGCGGAGCGCATCCGACGCGTCATCGGCCACCTGTCGCACGCGAACCCGGACTACAAGCACCCGTACATGACGGAGCGCGAGGTCAAGCGGGTCGGCTTCATCATCATTTCCACGGACCGCGGGCTGTGCGGCGGCCTGAACATCAACCTGTTCAAGCGCATCATCGGCGAGATGGCGGAGTGGCAGGGCAAGAATGTCGACGTCGACCTGGCGCTGGTCGGCGCGAAGTCGGTGCAGTTCTTCCGTCGCATCGGCGGTAACGTACTCGGCACGGCAACGCACCTGGGCGACCGGCCGTCGGTCAACGACCTGCTCGGCTCGATCAAGGTCATGCTCGATGCGTACGAGGACGGCAAGATCGACCGGCTGTTCCTCGCGAACAACGTATTCGTGAGCGCGATGAGCCAGAAGCCCACGATCACCACGCTGCTGCCGATCAGCGCGATCGACCTCGGCGACGAGTCGCTGCAGGACCACTGGGATTACATCTACGAGCCGGACGCCGGCGAGCTGCTCGACGACGTACTGATGCGCTACATCGAGTCGCAGGTCTACCGCGGCGCGGTCGAGAATTTCGCGAGCGAGATGGCGGCGAAGATGGTCGCGATGAAATCGGCGACGGACAACGCCGGCGAGATCATCGAGAGCCTGCAGCTCGAGTACAACAAGGCGCGCCAGGCGGCCATCACGCAGGAAATTTCGGAAATCGTCGGCGGTGCCGCCGCGGTTTCGGGTTAGGACTTAAGAGGCAATATTGATGAGCACCGGAAGAACTGTGCAGGTTATTGGCGCTGTCGTGGACGTGGAGTTCCCGGCCGGCCAGATCCCGAAAATCTACGACGCACTCGTCATCGACGAGGCCAGCGTCACGCTCGAGGTGCAGCAGCAGCTCGGTGACGGCGTCGTGCGCACGATCGCGATGGGCTCGTCCGAAGGCCTGAAGCGCGGCATGGCCGTGACCGACACGGGCCAGCCGATCGCGGTACCGGTGGGTGAGAAGACCCTGGGCCGCATCATGGACGTGCTGGGCACGCCGATCGACAACAAGGGCCCGATCGGCGCGGAGCAGACGCTCCCGATTCACCGCAAGCCGCCGTCCTACGAGGACCAGGCCGCGACGACGGAGCTGCTGGAAACGGGTATCAAGGTCGTCGACCTCATCATGCCTATTGCCAAGGGCGGCAAGGTCGGCCTGTTCGGCGGCGCCGGCGTCGGCAAGACCGTGACGCTGATGGAGCTCATCAACAACATCGCGAAGGAGCACGGCGGTTACTCCGTGTTCGCCGGTGTCGGTGAGCGTACTCGCGAAGGCAACGACTTCTACCACGAGATGACCGACTCGGGCGTCATCGACAAGGTATCGCTGGTCTACGGCCAGATGAACGAGCCGCCGGGCAACCGCCTGCGCGTCGCGCTCACGGGCCTGACGATGGCCGAGGCGTTTCGCGACGAGGGCCGCGACGTCCTCATGTTCATCGACAACATTTACCGCTACACGCTGGCCGGCACCGAGGTGTCCGCGCTGCTCGGCCGCATGCCGTCGGCCGTGGGTTACCAGCCGACGCTCGCCGAGGAAATGGGCGTGCTGCAGGAGCGCATCGCATCGACGAAGACCGGCTCGATCACGTCCTTCCAGGCCGTCTACGTGCCGGCCGACGACCTCACCGACCCGTCGCCGGCGACGACCTTCGCGCATCTCGATGCCACGCTCGTACTGTCGCGCCAGATCGCGGAGCTCGGCATCTACCCCGCCGTCGACCCGCTCGACTCGACGTCGCGAATCCTGGACCCGAACATCATCGGCCAGGAACACTACGACTGCGCGCGCGGCGTGCAGGCCGTGCTGCAGCGCTACAAGGAGCTGCAGGACATCATCGCAATTCTCGGCATGGACGAGCTGTCCGAAGACGACAAGCTGCAGGTCAACCGCGCCCGCAAGATCCAGCGCTTCCTGTCGCAGCCGTTCTTCGTCGCGGAGGTCTTCACGAACTCGCCGGGCAAGTACGTGTCGCTTGCGGAAACCATCCGCGGCTTCAACGGCATCGTGAACGGCGACTACGACCACATCCCGGAGCAGGCCTTCTACATGGTGGGCAGCATCGACGAAGCGGTCGAGAACGCGAAGAAATACCAGTAACGGTCAACAAAGATGGCCACGATCAAAGTCGACATCGTTTCCGCGGAAGGCGAAATCCATTCGGGCGAGGCCCGGATGGTGTACGCGCCGGCACAGATGGGCGAGGTGGGCATCGCGCCCCGCCACGCGCCGCTGCTGACGGCGCTCAGCCCCGGCGAAGTGCGCATCGAGGATACCGACGGCAAGGAGCACGGCTTCTACATCACCGGCGGGATGCTCGAGGTCCAGCCGCACCTCGTCACGGTGCTGGCCGACACCGCGCTGCGCGGCGACCAGCTCGACGAGGCGGCCGCGCTGGCCGCGAAGCAGCAGGCAGAGGAAGCGCTGAAGGGCGTGTCGAGCGACACGGATCTCCGGCAGGCGCAGGCGGAGCTCGCCGAGGCCTCTGCCCGCTATCGTGCCGCGCAGAAACTGAAGGGCAAGCGCTAGCGCTGAGGCCTCAGGAGACCCGGTGCGAGATCTCGACCGGGTTGCCGTCGCGATCGAGCAACGGCCGCGGGGGATCCAGCCTCTGGGTCAGCGGCACCGCGAACAGCATCGTCACGAGCGACACGCCCAGGCCGATGAAGTCGCCGGGCAGTGCCGGGAAGTAGATCGACGTCACGATCCAGCTCACGATACCGGCGAACATTGCGCACAGCGCGCCGGCCCGGTTTGCCTTCTTCCACCAGACACCGAGGATGAACGGCACGATGACGGCGGACAGCATCAGCAGGTTCGCGTCGAGCATCGTGTCGAAGACGACCTGGGCGTTCAGCGCGATGGCGACCGCGATCGCGCCGCAGCCCGGGATGCCCCAGCGCACGACAGACAGCTGCAACCGATCCGAAGGGTCCTTCTTCACGAACGGCAAGAGGTTCGTGCTGACGATGCTCGCCGAGGCAAGCAGCGCGCTGTCGCAGGAGCTCATGATCGCGGCGAGTATCGCACCGACGAACACGGCGATTGCCGCCGGGTGCAGGTGCTCGAACGCGAGCGCCGGGATGACGGACTCCGAATCGAGCAGGCCGGGCAGGGTGACGGACCCGATGATGCCCAGCAACACCGGTACCATCGCAAAACCGAGATAACCCACCGCGCCGAGCAGGAAAGACTGCTGCGCCACGTCTTCGGACTTCGCGGCCAGCGCACGGCCCATCAGCGACTGCGACGCGATGTCGGCGATGCCGAAGATCATCCACGCGCGAAGGTAGTTCAGCCACTGCTCGCCGCTGTGCTCGATCGGCAGCATCCGGAACGTGTGCTCGGGAAGCCGGTCGGCGATCGGCGCCCAGCCACCGGCGTCGACCAGTACGACGACGAACAGGATGACGAGGCCCACCGCGATCACGATGAGCTGGACGAAATCAGTGAGCGCGACCGCGAGCATGCCGCCCATCGTCGTGTACAGGATCACGACGATAGAGCCGCCCAGTATCCCGGTGACTTTCGGGATGCCGGTGAGCGTCTCGAACACGATGCCGAAAGCGACCAGCATGCCGGCTACCCAGAAGATGCTGGAGGCGAGCCCGGCCAGCGACGCAATGAACGAGGCCGTCTTCCCGAAGCGCTGCTCGACAAACTCGACGAACGTGAACAGCTTCAGTCGCCGGAAGATGCGCACGAAGAACAGGCCGGACAGCACGAGGCACAGCGTCGCGCCGAACGGGTCCGCGATGACGCCCAGCATGCCGTCGTCGTAGGCGGCGCCGGCGCCGCCGATCATCATGCCACCGCCGAACCAGGTCGCAATGATCGTCGCCGTGCACAGCCAGAGCGGCAGCGTCCGGCCCGCGACGATGAACTCCGCCGCCGAGTGCGTCCTGCGCGCCGCGTAGATGCCGACCGCCACCATGATCACGATGTAGATCGCGACGCCGACGAAGATGGTGTTCTCTGTGCTTATTCTTCTTGTTCCGCGATGGGGCTCGCCTCGATAGTACGGCCGGCGTCCGCATAATTCCACGAGCCCGTGATGCGCGTGACCGGGCGATGGCCCCGAAGATGCGCGCGGCGCCAGTCGTCGAATGCGGGCAGGTTCACCTCGGCCGGCACCTGCCAGTCCTTGCGACCGAAATAGTGCACGACGTACTCGTCCAGGTAGCCCGCGTCGCGGATGGCGGCGAGCTCGTCCAGGTAGCGATCGGCGAGGCCCGGGTCTCCGGCCCGCGCCCCGTCCCAGCGCTCGAGCAGCAGCTCGCGCGCCTGGAACTCGCAGCCGTAGGTGCTGACCCGTGACGGGATAGGCCCGCCGACCTCGAGTTGGCAGGCGCTCCTCGCGAGGCTGTAGGTCACCCAGCTCTGCACCGCCGGGTCGTCGCTGAACGTCGCCTGTTGCGACAGGTAGAACGTATCCCCGTCCGTCACGCCGTCGACGGTATAGATGGAGCGGTTGCAGCCGGCGAACGCGAGCAGCACCAGGAGCGGCAGGGGGCGGACCATCGGCCGAGCATACCGCGGCGCGCTGAACGGCGGCTGAAAACCGCGCGCCTCGAGGCACGATCGGGACCGGATTCACACTCCGGGCGGCCGATCGTGCGCCGCAACGGGATAGGCACTAGAATGCGCACGCACACCCCCCGCAACGCCGAAGGAGCCCCGCTTGGGCCTCAGCATCGTCATTCTCGCCGCCGGACAGGGCACGCGCATGCGCTCGTCCCTGCCGAAGGTCCTGCAACCCCTCGCCGGCCGTCCGCTGCTGGGCCACGTGATCGACTGCGCGCGCGCCCTGGGCGCCGGCGACGTCTGCGTGGTGCACGGCTTCGGCGGGGAGGCCGTGCGGGCGGCGTTCGGGGGCGCGGGCCTGCGCTGGGCGCTGCAGGCAGAACAGCTGGGGACAGGCCACGCCGTCATGCAGGCCATGCCCGGCACGGACGACGCCAATCGGGTGCTGATCCTGTTCGGCGACGTGCCGCTGATGCGGCCGTCGACTTTGGAGCAGCTGCTCCAGATTACGGGTGAGGACGACCTCGGCGTACTGACCGTCGACATGGACGACCCGACGGGCTACGGGCGCATCGTGCGGGAAAACGGCGACGTCGTCCGCAACGTGGAACAGAAGGATGCGAGCGCCGCGGAGCAGGCCATCCGGGAGATCAACACCGGCGTCATGCTGGCACCCGCGGGCCGCATGAAAGGCTGGCTGGACCGGCTCGGCAACGACAACGCACAGGGCGAGTACTACCTCACCGACGTGATCGCAATGGCGGTGGCGGACGGCGTCCGCGTGCACGGCGTCAAGGCGCCGAACCAGGAAGACGTCATGGGCATCAACGACAAGAAGCAACTGGCGGAAGCAGAGCGCGCGCTACAGCGGCGCCTCGTCGACGAACTGATGGCCGAGGGCGTCGGTTTCGCCGACCCGGCCCGCGTCGACATCCGGGGCCGGCTCACCTGCGGCCGCGACGTGTATATCGACGTGAACGCCGTGTTCGAGGGCGACGTGACGCTCGGTGACGGCGTGCGCATCGAGTCCAATAACCTGATTCGTGACAGCCGTCTGGGTTCCGGCACCGTGGTTCATTCAAACTGCCACATCGAGGGCTCGACGACTGGTTCCGAATGTGAAGTCGGTCCTTTCGCGCGGCTGCGGCCCGGCGCGGAGCTGGCCGACAATGTGAAGGTCGGCAACTTCGTCGAGATCAAGAAGAGCCGCGTCGCCGACGGCAGCAAGGTGAACCACCTGACCTACATCGGCGACTGCGACATCGGTACCGGCGTGAACGTCGGTGCGGGCACCATCACCTGCAACTACGACGGTGCCAACAAACACCGGACCGTGATCGGCGACGGCGCGTTCATCGGCTCGGGCACGATGCTGGTGGCGCCGGTGAACATCGGCAAAGGCTCGACGATCGGCGCCGGTTCGACCATCACGAAGCCGGTCGGTGACGACGAACTCGCGCTGGAGCGTTCGAAACAGGTATCGATCAAGGGCTGGAAACGCCCGGTGAAGAAAGGGAGCTAGCCAGGCATGTGCGGTATCGTCGGCGCGGTCGCTGAAAGGAACATCGTCCCCATCCTCGTCGAGGGCCTGCGGCGCCTCGAATACCGGGGCTATGATTCGGCGGGCGTCGCCGTCGTCGACAATGGCGGTGACATCGGGCTGTGTCGCACCGTGGGCAAGGTCTCCGAACTGCAGGACAAGCTCTCGGCATCGCCGCTGAACGGCCGGATCGGCGTCGCGCACACGCGCTGGGCGACGCACGGTGGTGTCACCGAGGCGAACGCGCACCCGCACCTGTCGGGCAAACGCGTTGCCGTTATCCACAACGGCATCATCGAGAACTTCCAGGCCATCAAGGACGACCTCGAGTCGAAGGGTTACTCGTTTGCCTCGGAAACGGACACCGAGGTCGCCGCGCACCTCGTGCACGACTACCTGAAGCAGGGCCTGGACCTCGTCGAGGCGGTCACGAAAGCGACGTCGAGCTTCGAGGGTGCCTATGCACTGCTCGTCGTCGACAGCGAGGACCCGGACCGAATCGTCGTGAGCCGCGTCGCGAGCCCTCTCGTCATCGGCCTCGGCCTCGGCGAGAACTTCGTCGCGAGCGGCGTGCCGGCGCTGCTGCCGGTCACCCAGCGCTTCATCTACCTCGAGCAGGGCGACATCGCGGAGATCCGCCGCGAGGGTGTGACGATCTTCGACGCCGACGGCACGCAGGTCGAGCGCGAGGTGCACGAAACGCAGTGGGACAGCGAGTCGGCGGAGAAGGGGCCGTATCGGCACTTCATGCTGAAGGAGATCTTCGAGCAGCCGAGCGCGCTCGCCGACACGTTGTACGGACGCGTCGAGAACCAACGGGTCGTGCCGCAGTCGCTCGGCCCGCGCGCCGCGGACCTGCTGCCGCAGATCGAGAACATCCACATCGTCGCGTGCGGCACAAGCTACCACGCGGGTTGCGTGGGCAAGTACTGGCTCGAATCCATCGCAAAAATCCCGACGCAGGTCGAGATTGCCAGCGAGTACCGCTACCGCAACGTCGTCGTGCCGAAGAACACGTTGTTCGTCACGCTGTCGCAGTCCGGCGAAACGGCCGACACGCTCGAGGCGCTGCGCCTTGCGAAGGAGTCCGGGTACCTCGGCACGCTCACGATCTGCAACAGCGCACACAGTTCGATGGTGCGCGAATCGGATCTCGTCATGATGACCCAGGCGGGCCCGGAGATCGGCGTGGCCAGCACGAAGGCGTTCACGACGCAGCTCCTGTCCGTGCTGCTGGTCACGCTCATGATCGCGCGGCACCACGGCCTCGATGCGGCGCGGGAGCGCGAATTCGTCAAGCACCTGACGCACGCCGCCGTCGCCTCCGACCAGGCGCTGAAGATGAACGACATGCTCAAGGACCTGGCCGAGGACTTCGCCGAAAAGCACCACACGCTGTTCCTCGGGCGCGGCCCGATGTGGCCGATCGCAATGGAAGGCGCGCTGAAGCTGAAGGAGATCTCGTACATCCACGCCGAGGCCTATGCCGCCGGCGAACTGAAGCACGGCCCGCTCGCGCTGATCGACGAGGAAATGCCGGTTGTCGTCGTGGCCCCGAACAACGACCTGCTCGACAAGCTGAAGTCGAACATGCAGGTCGTCCGCGCCCGCGGCGGCCAGCTCTACGTTTTCGCCGACAAGGAAACCGGCATCAGGTCCGAAGAGGGCATGAAGGTCATCGAAATGCCGCACGTGGACCGGCTGATTACACCGATCGTCTACACGGTGCCGCTGCAGCTACTCTCGTACCACGTCGCCGTGCTGAAGGGCACGGACGTGGACCAGCCGAGGAACCTCGCGAAGTCGGTGACGGTGGAGTAGGCGGGCATTGCCTGGGGCTGCCAAGCGGTCGGGGTCAGCACCTGGTGGTTGGACAGCGATGCATGACCTGAACCTCAGCTCTTGTAGAATGCAGCCTTTAGCGTTGCGCTAGCCGCAAGTTCTTCGACCGCCGGTATATCAGTGCGTTTGCTGGAGAAGTGATGGGGATTGCTGAAAACAAGCAGGTTGTTCTTGATTTCTACGCGGCCGGGGCGCGTGGTGATACGGATGGATGTTTCGCCCTGCTAGCGGATGACATTACGTGGACAAACATCGGCACCACGAAGTTCTCGGGCACCTACGTCGGCAAGCAGGCTCTTGGTGATAATCTCCTTGGCCCCTTGTTCAGTCAGCTGAAGGCAGGAATCTCTTCCCAAATCGAGCGACTGACAGCAGAGGGTGACATTGTCGTTGCTCAAACGTCTGGAACTGCGGAGACCACCGAAGGCGTCCCCTACAACAACACTTACTGCCAGGTCATTACCATCAAGGACGGCAAGTTTGCGGCCGTGACGGAATACATGGATACGGCGCTCATTGATTCGGTGTTCGGCGTGAAGTGAGCGTCTGCTACCGCCCCCGCCGCCGGTAATCTATCACCCAACCGTCCCGGGTCTCGATCGTGCAGCAGTCGAGCAACTCCGCTTTGACCATGGCGCGCCCACGGGCCGCGCGACTCTTGATCGCGGACACCGATCGGCCCTCTGCTGCGGCGACGTCGCTCATGCTCCGCCCCTCCAGGTCGGTCGCGATCAGCGTGTCCCGGTACAGCGTGGGGAGACGCTCGATCATCGGCCGCAGGCAGGCGGCCAGGTCCTGGTGCCGTCGCGTCTCGTCCGTGTCGTCGGCGGGTATCGAGTCGTCGAGCTCCACCGTCGGCGCACCGCGCGCCCGGTAGAAATCCGCGAGCGTGGTCCGCGTCGTCGTAAACAACCATGCGCCGAGGTTGTCGATCCTGCGGCCGGCCTGCAGGGCCGACAGCGCCTTCACGAACACGTCGTGCAGCAGGTCGTCGGCTTGCGACGGATCGGCCAGGCGGCCTCGCAGATAGCTGTGCAGGCGCTCGCGCAAGTCCGCGAACGCCTGCTCGACTCCCGCCGCGGCCGCCTGCGACTCAGTCACGGGTCAGCCGCAGCAAGGCTCGGCCTTGTTGCTCTGGGCCTCGCCCGGTACGCAGCAGTCGCCGGTCCCGTCCGCGTCGCTCCGCAGCGGTACGCAACACGCCGTCATCGGCGTGCCCGTGTCCGTGCCGTAGGTTTCCGCATCGTCCATCGTCAGGAAATGCTCCCAGGCAATGCCCTGCGGGTCGACGGTCCAGTGTTTCTCGCTGCGTGCGTAGCAGCAGGCGGCCTCGCCCTGGTCCAGTGTCGTCTCGTTGGACGCCGCGTCGGCATACTCCCGAAGCCTCGCGAGTTCCCCGGTGTCGGAGACCTGCACGCCGAGGTGATTCACACCAACCTCGTGGCCGCGGGTAGAGATCGCGAAATTCACCGCGGGGTCGTCGAGCATCCACTTGGCGTAGTCGACGCGCTGCTTGGCGGGTTCGCTGCCGAACAGCTTGCTGTAGAACTCGATGTTCGCCGCCAGGTCTTCGACGGCGATGTGGACGTGAAATCGTTTCATGATGGCCTCCTTTGTTGCCGATCATCGCTGAAATTGCATCGCGTTACTAAAGACGCGGAGGCGGCCGCACGGTCGCAAACTTTGCCGGCCAGCCATTAGACCAGATGGAAAGTATCTCGTCATGCCCTGGTAATGACCGACAACGACAATCACCCAGGCGGTTGCCGCGCGTGCGCCGGATTGTCTTGCACCTGCCGCGCGCCCTACAATCCCGGGCTGCCGCAAGAACAACAAACCGGTCCCTGATCAGAGGAGGACTCATGAAGGCTGCCCCGATCGCGACGCTGTTGCGTGTTGCCGCGTGTGCGACTGCACTCCTGGTTTCCGCGGCAAGCGTTGCCCAGACCGCGAATACCGATGCCGGCACGCTGTCGGCCGACAAGGCGAAAGAGGCTCACGGCGCGCGCCCGTACTCGCCGTACGCCGGGCGTAGCTTTCCGACCCGGCCGTTCTTCGGGGATACGCACCTGCACACGTCGTTCTCAATGGACGCCGGCGCGTTCGGCGCGCGTCTGACGCCGCGGGACGCCTACCGCTTCGCCCGCGGCGAGGAGATCATGGCGTCCAGCGGACAGCCGGTGAAGTTGTCACGCCCGCTGGATTTCCTGGTCGTCGCCGATCACTCGGACAACATGGGCTTTTTCCCGGACCTGTTCGCCGGCAAGCCGAACGTCCTCGCGAACGAGCAGGGCCGCGAATGGTACGACATGATCCAGTCCGGCCGGGGCAACGATGCCGCGATAGAGATCATCGTCGCGTTCTCGCACAACAAGTTCCCGACGGACATCATGTACTTCCCCGGCACCACGTCGTACCGCAATGCCTGGCAGGAAACGATCGATAGTGCCGAGGCTTTCAACGAGCCAGGTACGTTCACGGCTTTCATCGGCTACGAGTGGACGTCGAATACCGGTGGCAACAACCTGCACCGCAACGTCATCTTCCGCGACAACGGGGACAAGGCGAGCCAGGTCGAGCCGTTCACCGTGTACCCGCCCTACGGCAGCGACAACCCCGTCGATCTCTGGAAGTGGATGAACGACTACGAGAGCAAGACGGGCGGACGGGTGCTGGCGATCGCGCACAACGGCAACCTGAGCAACGGGCGGATGTTCCCGGACAAGGAGGCCTTCGGCAAGCGCCTCGACCGCGGCTACGTGGAAACACGGGCCCGTTGGGAGCGCCTGTACGAGGCGACCCAGACGAAAGGCGACGGCGAAGCGCACCCGCGGCTCTCGCCGAACGACGAGTTCGCCGACTTCGAGACCTGGGACAAGGGCAATCTCGACGGCAGCGTCGCGAAGACCGACGACATGCTGCCGGGGGAATACGTGCGCTCGGGCCTGCAGCGCGGACTGCAACTCGGGGTGCGGCTCGGCACGAACCCGTACAAGTTCGGTGTCGTGGGCAGCACCGACGCGCATACCGGCCTGATGTCGATCGAAGAAAACAACTTCTTCGGCAAAACGACGCCGCAGGAGCCGAGCCCGGAGCGCCTGACCGCCGTGTTCGTCGACAACCCGGCGACGGGCGTCCGCGTCATGGATTGGGAAGTCGGCTCTGCGGGATACGCCGCGGTGTGGGCCGAGGAGAATACGCGCGCCTCGATCTGGGATGCGATGCAGCGCAAGGAGACCTATGCGACGACCGGGTCGCGCATGGTCGTGCGCTTCTTCGGCGGCTTCGCCTTCGATGCCGTCGACGCCCACGGCCGGGAGCCGGCGCTCATCGGCTACACGAAGGGCGTGCCAATGGGCGGCGACCTCCCCGCCGCGCCGTCCGACGCGGCTCCGAGCTTCCTCGTGGCGGCGATGAAGGACCCGCTGAGCGGCAACCTCGATCGCATCCAGATCATCAAGGGCTGGCTGGACGACGACGGCGAGCTGCACGAGAAGGTGTACGACGTCGCCTGGAGCGACGGCCGGCAAATGGGCGCCGACGGCAAGCTGCCGCCGGTCGGGAACACCGTCGACGTCGCAAACGCGACGTGGACCAACACGATCGGTGCTCCGGAGCTGATCACAGTGTGGGAGGACCCGGACTTCGATGCCGACGAGCACGCGTTCTACTACGCGCGCGTTATCGAGATCCCCACGCCGCGGTGGACGGCCTACGACGCGAAGTACTACGGCACGACGCCGTTACCCGGCACCCGCATGACCGTGACCGAGCGCGCGTACACGTCCGCGATCTGGTACACGCCGGCGGACTGACGGCGGGAGTCGGTACCAACCGCGTCAGTCACCGTCCGTGCCCGGCGCCAGGCGCGTGATCGTCACGTCGAACATGCCGTACAGGATCGACACAACCGGGTTGATCAGGTTGAAGAACGCAAACGGCAGGTAGGCGAACGTCGCGACGCCGAGCGCGGCGGCCATGTACGCCCCGCAGGTGTTCCACGGGACGAGCGGCGACGTGAGCGTCCCGCAGTCCTCGATGACGCGGGACAGGTTGCGGGCGTCGAGGCCGCGGCGTTTGAACTCGGCGCGGAACATGCGTCCCGGCAGCACGATGGCCATGTACTGATCGGCGGCGACGATATTCGCGCCGATACATGTAAGGCCGGTCGTCAGGATCAGGCTGCCGGTAGACCGCGCCGCCGCGACCGCCGAGCGGATGAGGCGCGCCAGCATGCCGGCGTGTTCCAGGATGGCGCCGAACGACAGCGCGCAGATGATCAGCCAGATTGTCGTCAGCATGCTCGCCATGCCGCCGCGTGACAGCAGGTCATCGACCGCGGGCACCCCGGTCGCCGAGACGTAGCCGCTCGACAACGCGATCCACCCGCCCTTGGCGAGTGCGAGCGGCGTGGACAGCGCGGCGTCGCCCGCCAGTGCGATGACGACGCCGGGCTGCAGGAACACGGCCATCAGCACACCGAGCAATGCGCCGGTAAGTATCGTCGGCAGCGGCGGCAGCTTTTTCATGGCCATGAGCAATACGACGAGCAACGGCAGCAGTGCCAACGGCGAGATGGCGAACGACGCCCGCAGCGTGTCGGTCATCGCCGCCAGTGTCGGTGAGTTCGCGTCGATGTCGACCTGCCAGCCGACGATCGCGAAGACCAGCACCGCCAGCAGGAACGACGGCGTCGTCGTGTAGGCCATGTGGCGGATGTGGGTGAAGAGGTCAGTGCCCGCGACGGCCGGCGCCAGGTTCGTCGTGTCCGACAGCGGCGACATCTTGTCGCCGAAGTAGGCGCCACTGACCACCGCGCCCGCCGTCACGGCCGGTGAGATGCCGAAGCCCATCGCGACGCCGATCAGGCCGACGCCGAGCGTGCCGGCGACCGTCCACGAGCTGCCGGTGCTGATCGATGCGACCGCGCAGATGATGCAGGCGGCGGCGTAGAAGAACTTCGGGTGCAGGAGCTGCAGTCCGTAGTAGATCATCGCGGGCACCGTGCCCGCCGCGAGCCAGGCGCCGATCAGCGCGCCAACGGCCAGCAGGATGAGCATCGCGCCCATTGCGGTGCCGATGCCGTCGATGATCGCACGCTGCAGGTCGTCCCAGGGATGGCCGTTGATGCCCGCGATAATGGCCGCGACCGCCGTCGCAAGAATGAGCGCGATCTGGTTCGCGCCGCCGGAGGAATCCGAGCCGAACAGGTACACGGAGCCGGCAAGCAATACGACCAGCACCGCGATCGGGGTGGCCGCCTGCAGCAGGCTCGGCTCGCGGATCCCCGGGCCTGCGTGATGCTCCTTCGCGCGACTCACGGCTGCCGCAGCCGCCCGTGCTGCCGCAGCAGGTCGCGCACCCGGTCGTGGTCGAGGCCGGATACCCGGTGGCCGAGGTCGCCGGTCATGTCGCGCCCGGCCACGAGCGCATTGATGATGGCTTCTTCCGTCGCCTGCACCGTGGCTTCGAACAACGGATCGAGTGTGTGGTTCGGCAGGGACTGAATGACGGCGCCGGCTTCGCCGCGGCCGGCCGCCGCGTTCGCCGTCGAGAACGCCATAAAGATGTCACCGGAGCCGTTGTGCGCGATGCCGCCGGTGCGCGCGACCCCCAGCGACACGCGGCGCGCGATCCGGTCGAGCTGGTGCGGCAGCAACGGCGCGTCGGTCGCAACGACGGCGATGATCGAGCTGTTGCCGTCGGGCGGTTCGTCGTCGGTGTACACCGGCACGCCGGGCATCGACGGGCCGACCGGGACTCCCGCGATGCGCAGCTCCGCGCGCACGCCGAAATTCGCCTGCACGAGCACGCCAAGCGTGTACGCATTGCCATGAACGTCGACCAGCCGAGACGCGGTGCCGATGCCGCACTTCAGCTCGAAGCACATCATGCCGGTCCCGCCGCCGACACCGCCCTCGGCGACCGGCCCGCTCGTCGCGGCATCGAGCGCTTTCCCGGCGTGCGCCGGCCGCACGTGAAAGCTGTTGATGTCGTTCAGCCAGCCGTCCCAGGTCTCGGCCACGACGGGCAGCGACCAGAAGTAACCGGTCGCGTCGGCGCCGTCCTGCGCGACGCGCCAGCGGATCGTCCCCTCGTGCACGGCGCCGACGCTGTGTGTGTTCGTGATCATGACGGGGCCCTCGAGGAAACCGCTCTCGGAGACCCACGTCGTGCCGGTCATCTCGCCATTGCCGTTCAGCGCGGTCCAGCCGGCGTACACCTGCACGTTCATCGAGTCGCGCCCGCGCGGCAGGACTGCGGTCACGCCGGTGCGCGCCGCGCGCCCGTCCGGCAGGTCGGCGACGATCGTCTCGTGCCCGACGGTCACCCCGGCGACATCGGTGATCGCGTTCAGCCGCCCGGGGGTGCCGTCGAACGGAATCCCGAGGTCGCGGGCCCGCGGCGCTTCCGCCGCCGCCGGTAGTGTGGCGGCCAGCAGCGCGCCGACGATCAATGCTCTCGCGGTCATGCAAAACTCTCCTGTCCGATTCTCATCGTCAGCGAATAAAGGCGCCGAGGGCGGCGACGAGGTTGTCGCCGAGTGCCTCCGACGGGTATCCGCCCTCCTGCACCAGCACGGTCGGCAGCCCGAGCGCGTGGATGCGTTCGCCGATCGCGCCGAAGTCGTCCGTCGTGAGCGCGAGCCCGGTCAGCGGGTCGCCGGCGTAGGCGTCGAGGCCGAGCGCGACGACGAGCGCGCCGGCGCCGAAGCGTGCGACGGCATCCAGCGCGTCCTCGAGCGCGTCGAGGTACTCGTCGCCGGCGGTCCCGCGCGGCAGCGGCAGGTTCAGGTTGCAGCCTTCGCCGGCGCCGGTGCCGCGCTCGTCCGCGGCGCCCCAGAAGAACGGGTAGAAGCGCACCGGGTCGGCGTGCAGCGAAATCGTCAGCACGTCGGCCCGGTCGTAGAACACGTCCTGCGTGCCGTTGCCGTGGTGCACATCCACGTCCAGGACCGCGACCCGCTCGTAGTCGCCGCGCAGCACCTGGGCCGCGATCGCGGAATTGCTGAGATAACAGAAGCCGCCCGCGATCTCCTTCCCGGCGTGGTGGCCGGGCGGCCGGCACAGGGCATAGCAGGACGGCGCGCCGGCAGTCACCTCGCGGGCTGCGTGCACCGCGGTCCACGCGCTTGCAAGGGAACTGTGCCACGTGTCGCGCGTGATGGGTGCCGCGCCGTCGAACACGTGGTAGCCGACCTGGCCGACCGCCGATGCCGGGTACACGGTGTCCGCCGCGTTCGGGTGCACGTTCGGGAAGATGACCGCCGACGCACCCGGCACGCGCTGCCAGCGCGCGTGGATGTTCTCGAGGAAGCGCAGGTAGCGCCCGGTGTGCACGGCGGCAAGCGGCTCCATGCCGGCGTCGGCGGGCAGCTCGTGCGTGAGGCCCGCGGCCGTGGCGGCCGCCAGCAGGCGCTCGGCGCGCGCGGGAATCTCGTGGGCCGCCTCCATGACGCCCGACGACATGATCTCCGGCGGCGCGTGCCGCAGCTGCTCCGGTGAGAAAATGACTTTCAAGCGAGCTCCGTCAATGCATCGAACGCATCCGCATCGGCCTCGAAGATGCGCTCGGTCGCCGACAGCGCGAGCCCGCAGCGCTCGTAGAAGCGAATGGCGTGCGTGTTGTCGTGCTGCACTGACAGGCGCAGGTACGTGGCGCCGCGTTGTTGCGCACGTCGCGCCGTTTCCGCCAGCAGTCGCTCACCGACCCGGCCGCCGCGCGCAGCGCTGTCGACGACGAGGTCCTGCACGTACACGCCGGCGGAACCGCGCCAGCTCGAGTAGGAATAGAAGTACAGGCAAAGGCCGATGACCCCGCCGTCGCGCTCGGCGACCAGGGTCTGGAAAAGGGGGCTGCCGGAGAAGCCGTCGCGGCGCAGGTCCTCTTCGCTCGCGTGGAACTTGCCGGTGAGGCCGGTGGCGTCGGCGAGCTGTGCCAGCAGGCGGTGAACGTCCGCGATGTCTTGTTCCGTGGCCGGGCGGATCACGGTGTCCAATAATGCTGCGTGGTCCCCGGCGGCACTCATCAGAAATTCACCTGGTCCGCGCCCTTGAGGCCGAGCATGGCGCGTGCCTCGTCGGGCGTCGCGATTTCGTAGCCGAGTTCCTCGAGCACGCGCCGGATCTTGCCGACCTGCTCCGCGTTGCTCGTGGCGAGCCGGCCGCGGCCGATGAGCAGGCTGTCCTCGAGCCCGACGCGGACGCTGCCGCCCATGATCGCGCCGAGCGTGGCGAGCGGCATCTGCAGCCGGCCCGCGCACAGCACGGAGAAGCGGTAGTTCGAGCCGAGCAGCCGGTCGGCCGTCGCCTTCATGTGCATCAGGTTCTCGGGTGCCGCGTCGATGCCCCCGAGCACGCCGAGCACGAACTGCACGAACAGCGGCTCGCGGATGAGGCCCTCGCGCAGGTAGAACGCGAGCGTCTGGATGTGCCCGACGTCGTAGCACTCGAACTCGAAGCGCGTGCCGTAGCGGTCGCCGAGCTGGTGAAAAATCTGCTCGATATCTGCGAACGTGTTGCGAAACACGACTTCCTTCGTCTTGTCGAGCAGCGCGGGTTCCCAGTCGAACAGCCAGTCCTCGTGGCGCTTCTTCATCGGGAACAGGCCGAAGTTCATCGAGCCCATGTTCAGCGACGCCATTTCCGGCTGCACCCGGTTCGGCGCCGCGAGACGCTCCTCGAGCGTCATCAGCGAGCTGCCGCCGGTCGTGATGTTGATGACGGCGTCGCAGCCGGACCTGATCGCCGGCAGGAACTGCATGAACACGTCCGGGTCTGCCGTCGGCTGGCCGGTGTCGGGGTCGCGCGCGTGCAGGTGCAGGATCGCGGCCCCGGCGTCGGCCGCGGCTATCGCCTGCCGCGCGATGTCTTCCGGGCGGTACGGCAGGTGCGGGCTCATCGTCGGCGTGTGGATCGAGCCGGTGACGGCGCAGGTGATGATGACCTTCTGACTCACGTGGTTTCCTCTACGGGCCGACCGGCAGTCCGGCATCGGCCGCGAACGCATCGAGGCTGTCCGCCAGGATGCCCGTGATTTCGTCCACGTCGGCGTCCGTGACGATCAGCGGCGGGCAGACCATGAAGTGATCGCCCACCGTGCCGCCGCGGGTCCGGCGCGAATAGATGATCAGGCCCCGCCGGTACGCTTCCTCGACCAGCCGCACGTGCGCTTCCAGCGCCGGCGGCAGGGGCTCCATCGTCTCACGGTCCGCGACCAGTTCGAAAGCGAGCAGCAGGCCCTTGCCGCGCACGTCCCCGATGAACGGATAGCGTTGCATGAGGCCCTCCAGCGCTTGCCGGAGCCGCGCGCCCTGTTCCGCCGCATTCCCCACCAGGCCCTGCCCGAGCACCTCCTGCAACACCGCGTGACCGGCCGCGCAGGCCAGGGGGTTGCCGGCGTAGGTGTAGCCGTGGGCGAATCCACCGCTGGCGAGCACCGCGTCCACGATGCGGCGGTCCGCGGCCATGGCGCCGAGCGGCGCGTAGCCGGCCGCGAAACCCTTGGCCATCGCGATGATGTCCGGCCGAAGGTCCCAGTGTTCGCAGGCGAGGAAGGCGCCGGTGCGGCCGGCACCGGTCATGACCTCGTCCGCGATCAGCAGCACGCCGTACTGTTTGCAGATGTCGCGAATCTCGCGGTACCAGCTGTCCGGCGGCACCAGCGCGCCCGTCGACGCGCCGCCGACCGGTTCCATGATGAATGCGAGCACGGTCTCCGGGCCCTGGCGCTCGATCTCCTCGCGCAGCTTTCGCGCATAGCGCCGGCCGCGCTCCTCGAGCGACAGCGCGTCCCGGTCGAGGTAGCAGGTCGCAGCCGGGATCTTCGGCATCACGCGAATCATGTCGGCGAATGGCTCGGTGAACGGGTGCATGCCGGTCACAGCGGTCGCCCCGAGCGTGGAGCCGTGGTACGACGGGAACAGCGAGATGACTTTCCAGCGCTCTCTCTGGCCGCTCACCCACGCGTACTGGCGCGCGAGTTTCAGGCAGGACTCGACGGCCTCGGACCCGCCGGAGACGAAAAAGATCCGGTCCATGCCTTCCGGCATCAGCGACGCGGTGAGCGTGGCGAGGTCTTCCGCGGCGTCGTTCTCGAAGTGCAGACGGTAGGCGAACGTCGTGCGTTCCATCTGCGCCCGCATGGCCGCGAGTACGCGCGGGTTCGAGTGGCCGATGTTGGACACCATCGGGCCGCTGGACGCGTCGATGTAGCGCTTGCCGTCGACGTCCCACAGGCAAATGCCCTCGGCCCGCGCAACGCGCGGCCGCCGCGCACCCGTCTGGTAGAAAAGATGGCTCTTGCTCATGAACCTGCCGTGCCGAGTCCTGCCGGCAACGGCGTCGGCCCGCGGCCGGCGTGACTGCCGAACCGCGCTAGCATACGGCAGGCCCGCGAGCGGGCGCCATACCGGCGCGCGCCGGCAGATCGTTATAATGCCGGCTTGTGCCGAGACAGGGTGAGGAGCGGCCGGTGTTCGAGCAGACGATGATCGTCGGGTGGGCGCAAACGGATCTCAACGCCCACCTGCGCAACAGCGCGTACCTGGACATGTGTTCCGACGTGCGCATGCTGTATTTCGAGGCGAACAGGTTTTCGGCCGCCGGGTTCGACGCGCAGCGCTTCGGCCCGGTCGTGCTCACCGACAGCATCCAGTACTTTCGCGAGGTGCGGCTGCTGGACCGTGTGCGGGTGACGCTCCGGGCGGCGGGGCAGTCCGAAGACGGCCGCCGCTGGCGCCTGCAGAACGACTTCTACCGGCCGGACGGGGAACTGTCGGCCACCGTGGTCAGCAACGGGGGCTGGCTGAGTTTCGAGGACCGCAAGCTGAGGATACCGCCGGCGCCGATCCTGGACGCGATGAACCGGCTCGTGCGCACGGACGACTACGAGGTGTTGCCGGGGCGGCGACGCTGATCAGTCCGGGCGCCGCATCGTGTCCGTGTTGTCCAGGGCCGCCGTCGCGCTGTTGCGCGTGCGGTCGATCATGACGAGCTGCGACGGGCGGTCGCCGTCCGCGGGCCGCAGCTTCGTGTAGCGGCCTTCCGAGTCCATCTCCCAGGCGCCGCAGCGATCCGTGAGCTGCAGGTCCAGGAACTCGCGCAGCTCCGCTTGCAGGTCGAGGTCGCGTACCGGCGCCAGCGCCTCGACGCGCGCGACGAGGTTGCGGCTCATCAGGTCGGCCGAGCCGATGTAATACTCTTCTTCGCCCGCATTGTGAAAATAGTAGATGCGGGAGTGCTCGAGGAAGCGCCCGACGATGCTGATCACGCGCGCGGTCTCGGACAGCCCCGGCAGCCCGGGCCGCAGGCGGCAGGTATCGCGGATGATCAGGTCGACCGCGACGCCGGCACGGGTCGCCTCGTACAGGTTGCGGACGATGTCCGGGTCTTCCAGCGCGTTCGTCTTGAGCTGGATCAGCCCGTTGCCGTTCGCTTCGTGGTGCTCGATCTCCCGGCGGATCTTCTCGATCAGCGCCGACTTCATCTGCAGCGGCGCGACGAGCAGTTCGTCGTAGCGACGTCCGCTCAACGAGCCGGAGGTCATCAGGTTGAACAGCTCCGTCGCATCGTGCGCCATGACCTTCTCGGAGGACAGCAGGCCGAGGTCGGAGTACTGGCGGGCCGTGACGGAATTGTAGTTGCCGGTGCCGATGTGCACGTAGCGCCGCAGCTTGCCGCCGGGCATCTTGCGCAGCACGAGCATCGCCTTCGTGTGCGTCTTGTAGCCGACCACGCCGTAGGATACGTGAATGCCGGCCTCTTCGAGCCGGTTTGCCCAGCGAATGTTCGCCGCTTCGTCGAAGCGGGCCTGCAGCTCGACGACGACCGCGACCTGCTTGCCCTGCTGCACCGCCTCGATCAGTAGCGGCACGATCTCCGTCTCCTCCGACGTCCGGTACACGGTGGTCTTGATCGCGAGCACGTTCGGGTCGACGACGGCCTCCTTGAGGAAGCGCGTCACCGACCGGTCGAACGACTGGTACGGGTACTTGAGCAGCATCGGCCCGTTTGCGTCGAGCTCGGCGAAGATCGACTTGCCGCGACCCAAACGCGGGTGATCGATGGGCTCGTGCGGCGGGTACTTCAGGTCGGGCCGGTCGAGCGAGAGAAGCTGCATCAGGTCACGTGTCGCGAGCACGTCAGTGACTTCGTAGATATCTTCCGGCCCGCTGAACGCGAGTTCGCGGACGAGGTGCCGGCGCAGCTCCGGCCGAAGGTTCGCCGCAACCTCGAGGCGCACGACCGGGGCGAAGCGGCGGTCGCGGAGCTCCGCTTCGATCATCTCGAGCAGGTCGTTCGCGAGCTCTTCGGCGCGTTCGACGATCGCGTTTCGCGTGACGCGGAAAAAGCCGACCGAGAGTATGTCCGCGCCCGGCAGCAGCAGGTCCAGGTTGCCGGCGATGATCTCCTCGAGCCGCACGAAGCGGTTCTCGTTGCCGATCCGCATCAGGCGCGGCATGCGGCTGGAACTCGGCGTCTTGATGCGCACGAGGTGAGGGTCCTTCTCCGCGGGGTCGTGCACCTCGATCAGCAGGTTGACCGACAGGTTCGAGATGAACGGAAACGGGTGCGCCTCGTCGATCGCCAGCGGTGTGACGAGCGGCAGCACCGATTCGCGGTATTGCTTGCGCACGATGTGCCGCGATTCTTCGTCGAGGTCCGCGTACGGCTCGACGCGGATGTCGTTCGCGGCGAGTTCGTCGATCAGGCGCCCCAGGACGACCGTGCGTTCCGCGAGCATCTCGACGATCGCGGCGCGGCACTCCTCGAGCTGCTGTTGCGGCGTGCGGCCGTCCACGGTCGGCGTGGTCATGCCGGCGCCGAACTGCTGCTTCAGCCCGCCAATGCGCTTCATGAAGAACTCGTCGAGGTTCGAGTCGAAGATCGCGAGGAACTTGACGCGCTCGAGGAGCGGGTTCGACGCGTCTTCGGCTTCCGCCAGCACGCGACGGTTGAACGCGAGCCAGGTCAGCTCGCGGTTCAGGTACAGCGCCGGGTCTCCCAGGTCCCATTCGGGCCGGAGGCTGGCGGTGTCGTCGAGTGGCGGAACGCTGGACATCGGGGGCCCTGTGAGTTCAACGGGACCCCCTACGATACGGAGGCGGGGTGTCCGCCGCAATCGACTCCGTCTCATCATTACGGGGAGGTTGCGAAGCGGGGCGGCCGGCGCCGGTTTTCGGCCACGATGCGTGCGATACTGCGCGGACCCGGACTGATCTCGAGGGCGCCGATGACCGATTCGACAGAGGCCTGCGAGGGCCGGTGCACGTGCGGAAACGTGCGCTATCGCATTTCATCGAGGCCGCTGGTCGTGCATTGCTGCCATTGCCGGTGGTGCCAGCGGGAATCCGGCGCGTCCTACGCGCTCAATGCACTGATCGAGACCGACCGCCTGACCGTCGTCGACGGCATGCCCGAGAAGGTGATGCTGCCGTCCAACAGCGGCAAGGGGCAGGCGGTGCTGCGCTGCCCGGACTGCAGGGTCGCGCTGTGGAGTCACTACGGCGGGGGCGGCGACCGGCTCGCGTTCATTCGCGTCGGCACGCTGGATGCACCGGACGACTATCCGCCCGACGTGCACATCTACACCGAGTCGAAGCAGCCCTGGGTGGTCATCCCCGACAAGGTGCCTGCCTTCCCGCAGTACTACCGTGGCAGCGACGTCTGGTCCGCCGAGAGCCTCGAGCGCCGGAAGCGCCTGTTCGACTGAATCACGCGCGGCGTCGCGCCGCCCGGCGAGTGCCGATCTCGAACAGGTAGTGGAACACGACGTTCATGGCCAGTACGCCGCCGATCGCGAGCATGAGCCCCCAGCCGCCGACGCGGTCGTTGACCATCGTCCACACGAACTGGCCGATGCACAGCGCGGACACGATCAGCAGCGTGGGCGTGCGCGGCAGTCGATTCACGACCCAGGCGCCGAATGGCGCGCCGACCGCGACGACCGGCGCCGCCGCGAGCCAGTTGTAGAACACCTCGGCCGGCACGTCGTAGACGTCCGGCCAGGCGGCGGACAGCGCCAGGTTCGTGACGATGCCGACCAGCGACGTGAATGCCATGATCAACACGGACGTCGGTATCGCGATACGCAGGTCGGCGCGATAAAGCAGCACGAGCATCGCGTACAGCAGCATGTCGACGCCGACCCCCGTCATCGACGACACGATGCCACCGAAAAAGCCCACCGCCAGGCCGAGCGGGACGTCGACGCCGTGCCATTCGGCGGCGTTGCCGTTCGCGGCGACGATCGGGCGGATGCGAACGAAATGCATGACACCGAAGCTCGCCCAGATTACGGCGAACATCAGCTTCACGGCGAGGTCCGGCACGTGCGGCGCCACGAAGGCGCAACCAAGCGGGGTGCCCAGCAGCGCGCCCGTGAGCGCCGGCCGAAGCAGGTGCCAGTCGAGCGGCCTGCGCGTTGCGAGGATGTAGATGCTGGCCGAGACCATGCCGACGGACTGCACGGCCAAGGCGAAGTCGCGGCCGAGCGACGCGGGCTGGTCGAACAGCAGGACGAGCACCGGGAACCCGACCGTGCCGCCGCCCATCGGGGTCGATCCGGCGAAGTAGGAGCCCAGCGCCATCGCCAGCGCGATCGGCCAGTGCGCAACGGTCTCGCCGATGTAATCGCCGAAGACGACGATCGCGAACCAGGCGACGTAAAAGACGCCGAGCCAGGCGAAGAACAGGCGAACGCGGGAAGGCGGTGGCAGGGGACTCACGGGGTTCGGGCGCGGGGCGCAGTCAAAAATTCGGTGGACTATATCAGGAGTCGCGGCCTCGGCGGGCGATTGACAAGGCGCGCGGCTTCGCGGAGGCTCCCTGACGGTAGCGATCGGGGGAAGACGTGATGCAGTGGCTTCGAGGCAGCCTCGTGCTGCAGATACTGATTGGCATCGTCGCGGGCGTCGCCCTGGCGTTCGCGTCACCGTCGGCCGCGGACAGCGCGATGTTGCTCGGCAACCTGTTCGTCCAGGCGCTGAAGGCGGTCGCGCCGGTGCTCGTACTGGTGCTCGTGGCGTCTGCCGTCGCGAACCGGCGGGCGAGCCACACGGCGCAGCTGCGCCCGATCCTGCTCATGTACCTCGCCGGCACCGTCGCGGCCGCGCTGCTGGCAGTGGTCATGAGCACGCTGTTCCCGACCTCGCTGTCGCTGACGGTGACCGACATCGACGCGAGCGCACCGCAGGGGATTGCCGAGGTGCTCGGCGGCCTGTTGTTCAAGCTGGTCGACAACCCGGTGAGCGCCGTGATGAACGGCAACTACATCGGCATCGTCGTCTGGGGACTGCTGCTCGGCCTGTTCCTGCACCGTGCCGCGGAGTCGACGCGCGCGATGCTGGCCGACGTCGCCGACGCCGTGACCGGCATCGTCCGCATCGTCATCCGCCTCGCGCCGATCGGCATCTTCGGCCTCGTCGCCGGCAGCCTCGCGGCCGGCGGCCTGGACGTGCTTGGCGGCTACGCGCGGCTGCTGACGGTCCTATTGTCCGCGATGCTGATCATGGCGCTCGTCGTGAACCCGCTCATCGTCTGGGTGAAGACGCAGCGGAACCCGTACCCGATCGTGCTGACTGCGCTGCGTGAAAGCGGCGTCACGGCGTTCTTCACGCGCAGCTCGGCGGCAAACATCCCGGTCAACCTGGCGCTGTGCGAGCGGCTGAACCTCGAGCGCGACACCTACGCCGTGTCGATCCCGCTCGGCGCGACGATCAACATGGGCGGCGCGGCGATCACGATCACGGTGCTGACGCTCGCCGCGACGCACACACTCGGCATCGTCGTGGACCTGCCGACCGCGCTCTTGCTGTCGGTCGTCGCGGCGCTGTCCGCGTGCGGCGCGTCCGGCGTTGCCGGCGGTTCGTTGCTGCTGATCCCGCTGAGCTGTGGCCTGTTCGGCATCTCAGAGGATGTCGCGATGCAGGTCGTCGCCGTCGGCTTCGTGATCAGCATCCTGCAGGATTCCGCCGAGACAGCGCTGAACAGCTCCACGGACGTGGTGTTCACCGCAGCCGTGGCAACCAAAGGCGACTGAGCCGTGCGCCGCGCCGGGCTGTGGCTCGCTGTGGCCGCCGCCGCCGGTCTCGCCGCGGGAGTGACGCTGATGCGCTGGCTCGGCAAGCCGGAGCTCGCCGCCGGTCATCCGGTGCCGGTGCGCGATATCGTCGCGCGCGATGGCGTCGCCGACACCGTGACAGACAGCCTGCGGGAGACCGGCTACGCCGCTCTCTCTTCGGTCGAGGCCGTCTTCGAGCTGCCGACGCCGTTCGTCCGCCGCGAAGCGCTGTACGCGCTGGCGGGGCGCGCCGACGCGGCCGCGCTGCAGCGGCACATCGCCGCCGCCGCGCGCATTGCGGACGATCGCGAGCGCGAACTCGCGCTCGGCATCCTGTTCTCGCGCCTGGCCGAGATCGACCCGGCGTCCGCGCTGGCGCTGGCACAAAGCGAGCAGTTTGGCGGCCATCCGGGCCTCGAGGGCACGGTCTGGGGTGCCTGGGCGCGCGCGGACCTGGATGACGCGCTGTTCGCTGCGAAGACCCTGACGCGCGCCGAGGACCAGCGGCGTGCCGCGCAGGCGCTGTACCTCGAGTTCGGCGGCATGGGCAACCCGGTCACGGACCGCATACAAGCGGAGCTCGGCGTGGCACCGGACGCACTCGCGCGCGAGGCCTACCTGGAGCGCCTCGCCGACACGTCGCCCGCCGAGGCCGTGGACTGGATCGAGCGGGTGACGAACACGGTCGAACGCCAGGTGTTCATGCGGCAGCTCGCGGAATACCTTGCGCGGGCACGGCCGGATATCGCGTCATCCGTCGTCGCCGAATTTCAGCGCGCTGACGACCGGCAATACTTTGAGACGGCACTCAGCATGGGGCGCGCGCAGGTGGACCCGCACGCCGCGATCGAGGCAGCACTGTCCAGCGGCGCCATGGATGGTCGCACCGGGTTTTTTCAGGCCATCCAGGTGCTGGGCTCGACCGACCCGGCGGCGCTGGAGGCGTACTTCCACCGCGCCACGTCGGCGGAGATGAAGCGCTACCTTGCAATGACGTACCTGCAGGCGACGGCTGCCGACGACCCGGCCGCGGCGCTCGCATGGTTCGAGCGCTATGGCCAGGGTGACATGTACCCGGACATGCTGCGAACCACGTTGCTGACGCAGATCGCGACCGTCGATCCGGAGCTCGCGCTGCGGGAGGCACAGGCGCTGACGGGCAGCGTGCGCACGGCGGAAATCGTCGGGCAGATCATGTCGCAGGTCGCTCAGCAGGATCCGCAGCGCTCGCTGGCGCTCCGCGACCTGATCACGAGCCCGTCAGTGCGCGAGCAGGCGACGACGATGGCCGTCATGACCTGGCTGCAGGCGGATCCCGACGCGGCGCTGGCGTGGATTGATGGCTCCGGTGGCGAGGCGACAGGACGCCTGCTCACCCAGGCGATGTGGCCGCTCATGCACACGGACCTCGATGCCGCGCTCAGGCTCTACGGGCGGCTGGACGCCGGCGCAAAGGAGGCGGTCGGCCAGAACCTCGTGTTCCAGGTCGCGCAGCACCGGTCCATCGACGAGGCGCTCGCGTTCGCGGAGCAGTTCGCCGGCCAACCCGGCCACGGCCAGATGGTCGCCTCCGTCGTCGGCATGCTCGCGATGACGGATCCCGCCCGCGCGCGGCAGATCGCGGACCGCCTGACAGAACCGGCGGCGCGCAGCGGCGCCTACATGGGCATCGCGACACAGGTCGCGCAGCGTGATCCGCACGCGGCCGCCGGGATGCTGCCGCTGATCGACAACACGCCACAGCGACAGCAGGCGGTCTGGTCGGTCGTCGACAGCTGGTACCGGAGCGACCCGTCCGCGTTTGCGTCGTGGCTGGACACGGCGGACCCGGCCGACCGGGACCCGGCGCTGGCGCGGGCGGCCGAGGTCTGGGAGCAGGACACGGCACTTGCGCAGGACATGATCGGCCGCATCCAGGACGATACGATGCGGGTCAACGCGACGATCGGCCTCGCCCGCCGCGTGGCGCAGACCGACCGTGAGGCGGCGCGGCGGCTGCTCGACGGGCCGGACATCCCGGACTACGCGCGCGAGGAAGTCATGCGGGACTTCGGGCCCGGCTTCTGGCACATCGACTGAGCTAGCCGGGCCTCCCGCCGAAGCGCTCCCGGTACTCGCTCGGGCTCACCTGGAGCTCGCCCGCGAACGCGTAGCGCATCGCATCCGGCGACGAAAAACCGCAGCGGCGCGAGATATCGGCCACCGTCAGCGAGGTCGTCTCCAGTAGCGCCTGTGCCTTCGTTACGCGCGCCTGCGCCAGGTAGCGTCGCAACGGCACCCCCATCTCGGCCTCGAAGCGCCGCCGGAAGTTGCGCTCGCTCATGCACGCCTGCTCGGCAAGCCGCGCCGTGTCGAGGGTCTCGTGCAGATGCTCCGTGATCCAGTCGAGCGTCGCTTCGAAGCGCGTCGGGCGCGACTGCGCGGCGATGAACGTGTTGAACTGGAGCTGGTCTCCGGGCCGCTTGAGGAACACGAGCAGGCGCTTCGCCACCTTCAGCGCGAGGCGCCGCGAGTGGTCCTGCTCGATCAGCGCCAGGGCGAGGTCGATGCCGGCGGTGATGCCGCCGGACGTGTACACGCCGTTGTCCTCCACGAAGATGCGGTCCGGCTCGACCCGCACGTCGGGAAAACGCGCCTGCAATTCCGCGGCATCCATCCAGTGCGTCGTCGCGCGCCGCCCGTCCAGCGCGCCGCTGGCCGCGAGCAGCAGCGCCCCGGAGCACACCGAGCACAGGCGCCGCACCGTGCCGCGCGCACGCTGCACGTACGCGACGTTCACCGGGTCGTCGAAGAAGCGCGTGTCGCCCGTGAGTGCGCCCGGCACCAGCAGCGTGTCGATATCATCGAGCGGGTCGTCGACACTCCGGTGGGGTGTGACCTCGACGCCGGACATCGACACCACCGGTTCGCGGGTCGCTCCGACGATGATGACGCGGTAGGCGCGATCGCTGCGCTCCGCGTCGTCGATCAGCTGCCGTGCCGCCATGTTGAACGTCTCCAGCGGGCCGGCGACGTCCAGCATCTGGAATCCGGGGTAGGCCAGCGCGGCGATCGTGCGCGTACCGGTCATGGCGGCGCGGTCCCTTCAGCGATGCCCGGACTCGTCCGCCGACGCGAGGCGCTCACGGACTCCGGCGGGGAGGTAGCGCTGAATGTCCGGGTAGAACTGCACGAAGACGCCGTCATAGGCGCCGTCGCGCTTGTGGCAGTCCACGCACTCGTTCGGCAGCGGGATTTCGCGGGCGGTCTCGGCATCGTTTTCGATATTGTAGAAATTGAAGCCGTCGGGAAAGCGCCGGCTGTCCTTGTAGTGAATCTCGGCGAAGTGCAGGTTGTCCATCACGAAGCCGGAACGATTGATCGAGATCTCGTTCTGCGAGCCGTAGAAGTGCAGCGCGATCATCGTGCCGTCGACGAAGCGGCCGGTCGCCTTGAATGCGGCGTAGGCCTCGGGCTCCATCCGCGCGACCTGGAACATGCCCGGGCTGTCCGGGTCGAAATCCGCCTGCGAGTATCCCATGCCGAGCGAGCTGCCGATGAAGATCCACTCGTCGAGGTTCCCGGGGACGCGCAGGTTGCCGTCGGCGTCGAAGCGGGCGACGTCGACCGCGAGGTCCCCGTCGTCGGCGGCTGGCAAGCCGGCAGCGCCCAGGAGCGCGCAAAGTACGAGAAATGCCGGCAGGGTCTTCAGCTTGGTCATCGTCTGTTCCTCCGTGTCACCCCGGGGTATAGCAGCGGCAGGCGGCGGCGGACCAGCGGTCGCGCGACGGTTGGCCGGCAATCCCGGCAGGCTGGCCGCCGGTCCCGGTTGGCCCGCGGCCGGCGGCTTCGGTATCGTTGGCCGCCGAACGAGGAACCCCGCCGCGACATGACGAACCCTCCCGTACCGAAGGTCTTCAGGCTCCGGAAGAAGCACGATCCCGGGCTGCCCGAGCGCCCCACCGCGGCCGAGGGCGAGCGCCTGGTGAACGGGCAGTCCGTGCTGCACGGCTTCGTCGCGGGCCTGGTTGCCGTCGTGCTGTTTGCCGTGCTCTGGTCGATGGCGACCCGGCTGCTCGACCAGTTCTTCCCGTGGCTGTCGCTGCTCCAGGGTGCGCTGGTCGGCCTCGCGGTCCGGCGCGGCGGGCAGGGGTTCGACTGGCGCTTTCCGCTCGTCGCCGCGTTGCTCGCGTTTGCCGGCGCGTTCGCCGGCATCATCGTCATCTCGGCGGGCACCACGGCCGCGGAGTTCGACACGAACACGCTCGTCATCCTGCGGAACGTGACGACGATGACATGGCCCGTGTTCTTCGACGAGGTGCTGACGGCGGCGGACGGAGTCTACGCCGGGTTCGCGGCGTTGATCGCGGGCGCGTTGTCGTTGCGCCGGCTGGACCGGCGCGAGTTCCAGGCAGTCAGGCTGTGGGAGGAGTCCCGGCGCGGCGACTGAGCGCCGCGGCGATCAGGCGGACGCGGCCACCGGCGCCAGCGAGCGCCCGGTGAAAGTCTCGATATGGTGTGTCGCGAGTCGCTCCACGTCATCCGCAGCATCGATTACGCCGAGGAAGTACGGCGGTTGTCGCCGCAGCAACGTCCAGTTGCCCGTCGAAATCACCTTCACGAGGTGGCGGATATTGTTCGTGATCGCCTCGATGTACGGGTTGTGCCCGTCGAACAGCACCTCGACGTAGCGGTACACCTTGTTGAACTTGTTGTTCAGGCGCTCGCGCATGACCTGCTGGTAGAAGGACGGCGTCTTCTCGAGCAGATCCTGCCCCGACTCGTAGCGCACCATGTACTCGCCCGGCTTCGCGTTCTCAATCGCAATGCCGCCGATGACGAACTCCTTGTAGAGCCGGTCGCGGCACTTCTCGAGATAACAGCGGTCCGCCATTTGCGCGATCATGTCGGCCGTGCCGATCAGGTGCCCGCAAATGATGTCGCGCGGGTCCTCGAGTTCGATCGTGTCGAGGTCAAGCTCATAGCCGGTAAAGTGCACGATCATGCTCGCGACGCCCACCTCTCGCGCCATGCCCAGCTCGGGCAGGTAACGGCGCAGGAAATCCGCGCTGCGCGAGACGTGCTGTAGCGTGAACTCGGCGCCGTTCCTGAACGCGTCGTCGCGGTCGCGGTGGCGGATGTAGCCGGCATCGTGAAACAGCGACACGATGACCGCCATCAGCGCGCGCCGGGCCCCGAGACGCTCGGAAGGCTCGACGCTCCTCTCGTAGCCCGCCACGAGCCGGGCAAGTGCCAGCGTCATGTCCAGCGAGTGCTGCATGTCGTGGTAGGTGGTGTCGCAGCCCAGGTAGCCGGGAAACCGGCCCGTGAACAGGCGCTCGAAATCGTAGAACGCGAGCCAGAGCTTGTCGAAGGGCGCGCCGGGAAACGTTGCCGTGAACAGCTCGTGGACGGCATTTCGGACAGCGGCGGGGCTGCTGACCTGTACCGTATTGGTCACGTCGAAATCGTTTCGACGGTCCGGGCTGATGACGCTTACGTGCGACGGCATGGAATGCAAGTCTACCCTGTTGCCGGCAGGCGTTCGCGGCAATTTAAGGCCTTATGTCAACGAATTGGCGCGGGAAACCCGGGCTCAGACGTCGAATTCCGCAACGACCGGCGCGTGATCCGACGGACGGTCCCAGCCCCGCGGCTCGCGATCGATGTGGCTGGCCGTGCAGGCCCGGGCGAGCGCGTCGCTCGCGAGGATCAGGTCGATGCGCAGGCCCGCATTGCGCCGGAACATCGCGGCACGGTAGTCCCACCAGCTGTAGGACTTCTCCGGCTGCTCGAAACGCCGGAACACGTCGGTGAGCCCCAGGTCGAGCACGGCATTGAGCGCCGCGCGTTCCGCCGGGCTGCAGAGTATCCCCTCGCCCCACTTCTCCGGGTCGTAGACGTCCTCGTCATGCGGCGCAATATTGAAGTCGCCGAGCACGACGAGCTTCGGGTGTGCCTGCATCTCGCCTTTCAGGAACTCGCGCAGCGCCGCGAGCCAGGCGAGCTTGTAGTCGAACTTCTCGGAGCCGACCTCGGAGCCGTTCGGCACGTACAGGTTGACGACGCGGACGCCGCCGATCGTCGTCGCCAGGATGCGCCGCTGCGGGTCCTCGAAGCCGGGAAAGTCGGTAACCGGGTCGGCCGGCTCCTGCCGCGAAAGCACCGCGACGCCGTTGTAGGTCTTCTGGCCGCTGGCCAGCGCCGCGTAGCCGGCATCGCGGAACGTCTGCGCCGGGAAGGCCTCGGTCACCTGCTTGATTTCCTGCAGGACCAGCACGTCCGGTCCGTTGGCCGCGAGCCATTCGAGAACGTGCGGCTCGCGCACCTTCAGCGAATTGACGTTCCAGGTGGCGATCTTCACGCGTCGGTGATGCCGTGGTGACGGAGGAGGGCGTCGATCTCCGGCTTGCGGCCGCGGAACGCGACGTAGGCCTCCATGAAGTCGCGGCTGCCGCCGATCTCCAGGATCTCGTGCCGGAAGCGGTCCGCGGTGGCGCGGTCGAAGATGCCGGCCTCCTCGAACGCGCCGAACGCGTCGGCCGCCAGCACCTCGGCCCACTTGTAGCTGTAGTAGCCCGCCGCGTAGCCGCCGGCGAAGACGTGTGCGAACGCGTGCGGCAGTCGGTTGTACGACGGGTGCTTCAGCATCGCGACTTCCGCGCGGACCTCGGCGAGCAGCGCGAGGACGTCGGTGCCGCCCGCCGGTTCGTACTCGCTGTGCAGCCGGAAGTCGAACAGGCCGAATTCGAGCTGGCGTAGCATGGCGAGCCCCGCCCCGAGGTGCCGGGACTCCTGCAGCCGCTCGAACAGGTCGTGCGGAAGCTGCTCACCGCTGTCGACGTGGCCGCTGCAACGCACGAGCACGTCGTAGTGCCACGCGAAGTTCTCCATGAACTGGCTGGGCAGCTCGACCGCATCCCACGGGACGCCGTTGATGCCGGCAATGCTCGGCACGTCGATGCGTGTCAGCAGGTGGTGCAGCATGTGCCCGAACTCGTGGAACAGCGTGACTACGTCGTCGTGCGTCAGCAGCGACGGGTGCCCGTCCTCCGGCGGCGCGAAATTGCAGACCAGGAAACCGACCGGCAGCGTCGCGTGGCCGTTCAGGTTCTTGCGGTTGATGCAGTCGTCGATCCAGGCGCCGGTGCGTTTGCCGCTGCGGGCGAACAGGTCCGTGTAGAAACCGCCGATCGTGTCCCCGGCCGGGTTCCGTATTTCGTAGTAACGCGCGTCCGGGTGCCAGGTGGCGACGTCGTGATTCGTCGTTATCGTCACGTCGTACAGGCGTCCCGCCAGGTCGAAGAGCCCTTCGACGGCGCGGTCCGCCGGGAAGTACTGGCGCAGGACCTCGTTCGAGATCGCGTACTTCGACTGCTTCAGCTGCTCGAGCCAGTACGCGAGATCCCACGGCTCGATCGCGGTACCGGCCAGCTCGCCGATCTCGGCGATCTCGCGCTCGGCCGCACCGCGCGAGCGCTCTGCCAGTTCGCGGAGGAACGCGATGACCTCTTCCGTGGACGCCGCCATCTTCGTTGCGAGCGAGTAGGCTGCGTAGTGCGGGTAGCCGACGAGGTTCGCTGCCTCGTGGCGCAGCCGGAGTATCGTCTCGATGTTCGCGCTGTTGTCGAACGACGGGTCGGCCGCCTGGTCGGAGCCGCGCGTCACCCACGCACGGTAGAAGCGCTCCCGCAGCGCCCGGTTCTCGCAGTGCGTCATCACCGCGTCGTAGGTCGGGTAGTCGAGCGTCAGCACCCAGCCTTCAACGTCGCGCTTGCGTGCCTCGGCCCCGGCCCGCTTGCGATTGCTGGCCGGCAGGCCCGCGAGTTCGGCTTCGTCCCGCACCGCGTAGTGCCAGGCGTCCGCCGAGTCCTGCACGTTCTGCTCGAACGTCGCCTGCGTTGCCGCGAGCTCGCGCATGATGTCGCGGAAGCGGCTCTTGTGAACCTCGTCGAGGTCCACGCCCGCCAGGCGGAACTCCCGCAACGCATGCTCCACGGCGCTGCGCCGGGCGCGGTCGGCATCTTCCGGCAGCGCGTCGTCGACGAGGGCGTAGGCCTCCTGGAGCCGCGCGTTCTGTGAAAGCTCGGTGCCGTACTCGGTCAGGATCGGCAGGGCCGCGTTGTAGGCGTCACGCCACTCCCGCGATCCGAGCACGCTCTGCAGGTGGCTGACCGGCGACCAGATGCGCGCCAGTTCGTGTTCCATGTCCTCCAGGGGCACGACGATCGATTCGAAGTCCGGCGTGGCGACATTCGACAGAATATCGTCGAGCCGCTGCCGATGTGACGCGATGATCGCAGTGAGCGCCGGCACGACGTGGTCGGGCGTAATGTCCGCGAACCGCGGCAACGCCGTCGTATCGAGTAACGGGTTTGTCATCGACGATGCTGATATCCTTTCGAGGCGCAGGATTTTAGCACAGGACCCGCGCACTCCCCTGCGGGAAGTTCGCCGCAGGGACCGGAAACAGGAGTCTTCATGAACAGCGATTTCGACCTGCTGGTAATTGGCGGCGGGAGTGGCGGCCTCGCGCACGCGCAACGCGCGGCCGAGTACGGCGCGAAGGCCGCGGTCGTCGAATCCGGGCCGCTCGGCGGCACCTGCGTGAACGTCGGCTGCGTGCCGAAGAAGGTGATGTGGTACGCGGCCGATCACGCCCACCATCTCGCGCATGCTGCGGACTACGGGTTCGACGTCGGCGTGAACGGGCACGACTGGGGCGCGCTGAAATCGCGGCGCGATGCCTACGTCCGGCGGCTGAACGGCATCTACGCGGCAAATCTCGACAAGCGGAATGTCGCGTTCATCGCCGGCCCGGCCGCGTTCGTGGACGCGCACACCGTCGACGTCGGCGGCCGCCAGGTTCGCGCCGATCGCATCGTCATCGCGACCGGGGGCTACCCGGCGCTGCCGGACATCCCGGGCGCCGGGCTCGGCATCACGTCCGACGGCTTCTTCGAGCTCGAGGAGCGGCCCGAGCGCGTCATCGTGGCGGGCAGCGGCTACATCGCCGTGGAGCTGGCCGGCGTGTTCGCACTGCTCGGCAGCCAGGTTACGCACCTCGTCCGCAAGGGCGGCATCCTGCGAGACTTCGACGTCATGCTCGGGACAGAATTGGCGGAGGCGATGCGCGCCTCGGGCGTCGACCTGCACACGCGTGCGGTGCCGTCGGCCGTCGAGCAGACCGACGAGGGCCTCGTCGTGACGACCGACGACGAGCGTCGCTTCGGTCCCGTCGACTGCGTCCTCTGGGCCGTCGGCCGCGAGCCGAACACGCGGGGCCTGGCGCTCGACAAGGCCGGCGTGCACACGGACGCACGCGGCTTCGTCACGACGGACGCCTACCAGAAAACGAACGTCGAGCACATCTTCGCGCTCGGCGACGTCACCGGCCGTGCCGCCCTGACGCCGGTGGCCATCGCCGCGGGCCGGCGCCTGGCAGACCGGCTGTACGGCGGCATGGATGGCCGTCACCTCGACTACGGGCTCGTCCCGACCGTGGTGTTCAGCCACCCGACGATCGGCACGGTGGGCCTTACCGAGGCCGAAGCACGACTCGAATTCGGCGACGACGCGGTGCACGTGTACTCCGCCCGGTTCACGCCGATGTACTACGCGCTCGGCGACATCAAGCAGCGCAGCTCGATGAAGCTCGTCACGGTTGGCGACGACGAGCGCGTCGTCGGCTGCCACGTCATCGGCGAGGGCGCGGACGAGATGCTGCAGGGCTTCGCGGTCGCGATCCGCATGGGCGCGACCAAGAAGGATTTCGACGACACGATCGCGATTCACCCGACGAGCGCGGAAGAGCTCGTGACTATGCGCTGATCGCGATCTGCTTCAGAACAGGCGCGGTGTCGGGCCGTACTCCGCGCCAGAGGTGAAAGGATTCCGCCGCCTGCTCGACGAGCATGCCCCAACCCATCACCGATCGTGCCGCGCCGGCCTCGCGGGCCCACTCGCTGAACGGCGTCGGCTTCAGCCCGTAGGACAGGTCGTAACACAGCGTCTTGCCGGCGACCGCGGTGGCCGGGTACGGCGGCGTCTCGCCATGCACGCCCGCCGACGTCGCGTTAATGACGAGGTCGAACTCACCGTCCGGCACCGTATCGAATGCGCAGGCGGACAGCGCCAGCGCTTCGTCGAAACGCTCGACGATGGCTTCCGCACGCGACAGCGTGCGGTTTGCGATGACCAGTTCCGACGGCAGGCGCCGCAACAGGGGGCCGGTGATCCCGAGCGTCGCACCGCCGGCACCGAGCACGAGGATGCGCGCGCCCTTGAGGCGTATGCCGAGATTGGTTTCCAGGTCTCGAATCAGCCCGACGCCGTCCGTGTTGTCGCCGAACACGTCCCCGTCCTGGAATGCGAGCGTGTTGACCGCGCCCGCCTCGCGCGCGCGTTCGCTGAGCTGGTCACAGAGCCTGGCGACCGCCGCCTTGTGCGGCACCGTGACGTTCAGGCCCTTGCCGCCGGTGCGCTGGAACTGCCGTACCGCCTGCTCCAGTTTCTCCGGCGCGACGTGCAGCAGTTCGTACTGGAGGCGCTGGCCGGTTTGCAGCGCGAAGAGGCGGTGGATGACCGGCGAACGACTGTGCGAGATCGGGTAGCCCATGACGCCGTAGCGATCGATGCTGGCCGGGTCTTCACTCAATCTCGCCGTCTCCTGTTGTCGCTATTGTGCAGCCCGTCGGCGCGGCTTTGTCCGAGTATACCTATTCGCTCAGCCAGCGCGCCGCATCCAGCGCGAAGTAGGTGAGTATCGCGCTGGCGCCCGCGCGCTTGATCGACATCAGCGCCTCGAGCACACACCGGCGCTCGTCGATCCAGCCCTCGGCGGACGCCGCTTTCAGCATCGCGTACTCGCCGCTGACCTGGTACGCGAATACCGGCACGTTTGCGGAATCGCGAATTCGCCGCACGATGTCGAGATACGGCAGCGCCGGCTTCACCATGACGATGTCGGCGCCCTCGGCGACGTCGAGGGCCACTTCGCGCAGCGCTTCGTCACTCATGCCCGGCGACATCTGGTAGGTCGACTTGTCGGCGCCCGCGAGATTGGCCGCGGACCCGACCGCGTCGCGGAACGGCCCGTAGAAACTCGACGCGTACTTCGCCGCGTAGGAAAGAATCAGCGTGTGCACGTGGCCGGCCTCCTCGAGCGCGGAGCGGATGACGCCGATGCGGCCGTCCATCATGTCGGACGGTGCGACCATGTCCGCTCCGGCCTCCGCGTGCGACAGCGCCTGGCGCACCAGCATCGCCACGGTCTCGTCGTTGAGGACGTAGCCCTGCTCGTCGATGATGCCGTCCTGGCCGTGCGTCGTGTACGGGTCCAGCGCCACGTCGGTGATGATGACGAGGTCCGGCCACTTCTCGCGAATCGCGCGCACGGTGCGCTGCACCAGCCCCTCCGGGTCCGCGCAGTTGCGCCCGTCCGGCGTCTTCGCGTCTGCGTCGACGACCGGGAACAGCGCTACGCCGGGCACGCCGAGTTCGACGGCCGTGCCGAGCGTGTGCAGCAGCCGGTCGATGCTCTGGCGCACCACGCCCGGCATCGACGGCACGGGCTCCTCCCGGTTCCGGCCGTCCAGCACGAAGACGGGGTAGATGAAATCGGCCGCCGAGAGGTCGGTCTCGGCGACAAGACTCCGGAGATTGCGGGTGCGGCGGGTGCGCCGGAGGCGCGCCGCGGGGAACTGGCCGGGGTAGTTTGGACTCATAGCTTTCAAGAATAAGCGGGACGGTTTTGGATTTTCGCCGTATTTGGTTAGGGTTTCCACGTTCTGCATCCCGATTTCCCCCGGGGACGGGTAATAAAACCATCGACAGGCAGGTCATCTCGCATGAACAGCAGCCAGGCCGGAACAGACCGGCGCAGGAGATTCGACCAGCTCGTGGCCGTCTTCCACCAGGACATGTACCGCTACGCCCTGTGGTTGTGCCGCGACCGGGCGGTCGCCGAGGACGTGGTGCAGGAATCACTTCTGCGCGCCTGGAAGTCGCTCGATGCGCTCCGCGACGCCGATGCGGCGAAATCCTGGCTGCTGACGATCGTGCGCCGCGAGAATGCGCGCTGGTTCGAACGCCGCCGGCTCGAGACCGTCGACGTCGACGACCTGACGCCGGCCCAGCAGGCCGAGATCGCCGGGGACGGCGACGACACGATCGACGAGCTGCGTGCGGCCATCTTCTCGCTGGAGGATGACTACCGCGAACCGCTGGTGCTGCAGGTCCTCATGGGTTACAGCACGAACGAGATCGCGGAGCACATGGGGCTGAAACAGGGCGCGGTGCTGACGCGACTGCACCGCGCGAGACTGAAACTGAAAGCGTCGGTGCACGACCGGGAGGTCGTGCAATGACGGAACGAACGATGATCGAGACGTGTGAACAATACCGGGAGGCCGTGGGCGGCGATCCCGCCTTCGACGGCGGTGCGCAGCACCTGGTCGGCTGCGCGGAATGCCGGGCCTACCGTGACGAGATGCTGGCGCTCGACGCGCGCATCGCGAAGGCGCTCGCCGTGCCGGTGCCGGCCCTCGACCTGCCCGAGCTCCCGGACATCGATGCCGCGAATGTGACTCCGCTGCGCGCCCGGAAGCCGTCGAGGGTGTGGTACGCAATGGCCGCGAGCGTGCTCGTCGCCGCGCTGATCGGTTTCCGTATTCTCGGCAGCAATCCGGTGGCCACCACGACGCTGGCGGACGAGGTGCTCGCGCACCTCGATCACGAGATGTTCTCGATGCGTGTGTCGACGGACGGCGTGAGTGAGGCGCGCCTCGCGCGCGTCGTGCCCGCGAACATCGCGCAGCTCGACCCGGCCGACGGCCTCGTCACGTATGCGCAGAGCTGCGTCATCAATGGGCACGCCGTGCCGCACCTCGTGATCCAGGGCCGGAACGGGCCTGTCACGGTGCTGCTGATGCCGCACGAAAAAGTCGACGGGCCGCAGTCGTTCAGCGACGGCGAGCTCGGGGGCGTGATCCTGCCGGTCGGCAACGGCAGCATCGCGATCGTGGGCCACGACCCCGACGACCTCGAGCACTACCAGAAGGCCCTCAGGAATTCGGTGACCTGGAGCACCTGACGCTCCCGGCTTCGAAGAAGAACCCGGTGACGGGGGATCCATTCAACAGGAGAGAAACACCATGGCAGACAAGACATCGAAAAAGCCCGTTGCACTGGCGGTCGGGGCCGCCATCGCGGGTACGTTCGCACTCGGCTCGACGGCATTCGCCGGCTCGGACGCCAGCCCGTTCGGCATGACGAAGCTGAGCTCCGGCTACATGCTGGGCATCGTGGGCGAAGGTTCCTGCGGCGGTGACAAGGAAGGCAAGGACGAGGCTGAAGGTTCGTGCGGCGAAGGCTCCTGCGGCGGCGACAAGGACAAGGCTGAGGGTGCTTGCGGCGAAGGTTCCTGCGGCGGCGACAAGGACAAGGCCGAGGGTTCCTGCGGCGAGGGTTCCTGCGGCGGCGACAAGGACAAGGCCGAAGGTTCCTGCGGTGAAGGTTCCTGCGGCGGCGACACGACCGAGTAACGCGTCGCCGGCGTCGGTGACCGCCGACGCATAGCGACGAGGAAGCAGGGAAAAGCCCGCGCCAGTCCGGCGCGGGCTTTTTTTGCAGGAAATTTTCACCGGGTTTACCTTGCGCGCATCGGCCTACGCAGCGATTGGCTGCCTCGGTGGCAACCTGTTCGCGCTCGTCATGAGGGCTGCGTGATCAAGCGGCGTCTCGTCGTTCGAGTTGTTGCGTTCCAACTCTCCCGGCGACCTCGTCAACTGGCCGATTGCCGCTCCTCGCCAGTCCGCGATTTCTACTCATCAACAGGCTGCTTCGAAAAAAACCGGCCGCTACACCGGCTCCGGACGGTTAACCGCTGGGCCTGGCATCACCGGGCACGGAATCCATCCTGTTTTTCCCCATCGGTCCAAAACCCCTCGCGGAGGGGTGAGCCGACGCGCGTATCAATGCGGCCAGTGACAGGCCCGTCCTGCCGCTGCCGTCGTCGCCGGCAACGTAGCCGCACTCCGGCACGGCGATGCCGTCCGGGCGGAAGAAGCGCCAGTGGTCCTGGAAGTCCCTGCGGATCGTGAAGCCGCCCTCGTGTACCGCGCGGTGGTGCCGGGTGCAAAGCAGCATGAGATTGTCGAGGCTCGTCTCGCCGCCGTTGGCCCAGCGCTCGACGTGATGTGCGTTCACGAACCGCGTGCGATTGCAGCCGGGGAAGCGGCAGCACTTGTCCCGTGCCCACAGTGCCTGCGTGATCCGCGCGGGCACCGTTCGGGATTGTCGCCCGACCGAAAGCGGCGCTTCCTGCTCGTCCTCGACAACTGTCACCGTGCGCGTGTCGCAGGCGAGACGGCGGACCGTCTCTAGCGGCAACCCGGAGCGCCCGCGGCCGTCATCGAGCGCCGAGCGATCAACGTGCACCGTGACGAGGTACCGCGGCGATGGTTGCGACGACGTTGGCCCGCCGTCGAGGAACGCTTTCACCATCGACACGAACGCGTCTGCCCGTTGCGCGCTCCACGCCTCGCCGGAGAGTTCGGGGTCGTCCGCCGACAGCCCTTCGTGCGCGGCGTCCAGCGCCTTCTCAACCATCTCGCCGTCCTCGAGCGGTACTTCCAGCGTGATTGAGACACTGCCTCTCGCTATATTCCGCCGCAACGACAGGTAACGCCGTTCGTGCGCGCGAACGGCCTCGTCGGTCGATGCCACCGTGCCGCACCGCAGTTCCCGGCAGCGTTCTTCGACCTGCGCTGCCGTGTGCTTGAGGGCAAAGCCGAGCAGCTCCGACTCGTCCTGCAGGTGCGCGACGCGCGTCAGCGCACGCACTTTCGTGTACGACAACCGTCCTTCAGCGAACGCCTGTGAGAGATTCGGCAACGGCAACAACGCGTGCGCGACACGCACTTTCTCGCGTGCCGCGCTCAGCGAAATGTCGCAGCGCCAGGCGAGCCAGTCGCTGCAGTTGTCGAAAGACCATTGCAGCCAACCGGCCCGCTCGTCGAACTCGCGGATCAGCACGAGCTGCTCGTAACAGGCGGCGTCCATCCGCGCCGCGAGCCGGCCGATCGCGGCGTCCAGGGCGTCGACCGATTGCCGGCGTGGCACCGTGCTTTCCCGGGGCATGACACTCTCCCTGTGCTCTGTTAGGATACTGTGATTATATCCAGTATATATACTTGACGAACCCACTGGATATGGATACAGTAGATTCCGGTTATGAGTCCGACAATTTTTGGCTGGAAGTGACGCCCGAGGTATTGGCTAAGGGTGGGGCTTACCTTTCTTCTTCCGGTCTTCTGGGAGATCCCGAAATGGGAGGCCCGGACGAAGTAACATGCGAGTTGTATCTCGCAGAAGCGCTTCATTTTCTTCGTACTGCTGCCGCAGCTTGTTAACAAGCTCAATGGCAATTGGTACTGCATCTTCGACTTTCGCGGCGTTCTCTGTGAGCGTGTCAATGTCCCACTGTATAGGGGTCTTGACCGCGCTTGGGTGTTTGCCATGCATTTCCAGGAGCCCCTTTTGGCGGTAACTGATCGCGTGCATATAGAACGGATGAAACAGGAACTCACCGGATTCGGTGTTGGAGAATGCCGCTCCGTGGGCGATCTTATTTCTAATCTGAGAGAGCTTTAGCAGGCTGTTAAGCTCCTTCTTGCACGCCTTACGAAACTCATTGAACGGGTCTGGATACAAGACCTGATCTAGACAATTGATAATCAGATTCCGCCTATCCTCAAATGAGCGTAGGTTGGCAAATGTGGTGACCGCGCCCTCTGATGGGGAATACTCGCCGCAGACGAGCATGCAATAGAACTCAGAAAGTTTGTTTTCGGTCAATGCCCATGCTGTTAGAGCGCGGCCAACTTGGCAGTAGAACCGGGCCGATTCGACGGCGCTTGATTCCCCTGTAAACTCAATCTTTGATTTTTTGCCGGTTGTCTTAGACATGAGCGATAAGCCTTCGAAAAAAACAGACGAAAAGAAGCGCGACAAAGTGCTTGAGCGGATGTTGAAGACGCCGCCTGAACCGCGCAAGCGGCCTGAATCGGACGCGAAGAAACCCAAGAAATCCAGCAATAAATAGACAATAAATTCTAGAATCAGCAGGTTAGCTTGTCGATCGACAGGGTGCTAATATTCGTGCGGACCTCTGATGCATTGAGGATTGCGCGCCATGAATGTAGTTAGCGTCAAGTATCGCCAAGTGTCGGGGTGGCACGTGTTCACGTCAGAAGACGTGCCGGGCCTTTACGTAGCAAGTCCGGACGCGATCCGCGCGTACAATGATGTTGGCCCATCCATTCAACGACTCTTGCATAGCTATGGCGCAGAATATTTGCCGCGCATGTCGGCAGAGGACTTTTTCGAGTTAGGGCCTGAGGCCACCGAAGAGAGGGTCATAGATTACTCTGCCGCATGAACGACTCAAGCCTTGTGCCCGATTACGAGTTGTTCGATCGTTTGGATCGGCTTGGGTACAAGATAACGGGCGAAGACATGCAACTATCCACGATCTGGAAGCACGTGGATAGCGGCCAAGAAATCTTGGTCCCAAAGGCGGAGGGTGGTCTGTATCCGGCCAATCTGGTCGATGATCTAGAGCGGCACATACAGTCAATCACCGTCTAGAAACCACTCGCTGTCAATTTCGCGAAGGACGCTAAGCGCCCATTCGTATGCCTCGCGAGACTTGCTAGCTGGCGTATGCGCCGTCAGGCCGCCGATAGGTCAGGCGCTTACCTTCGATAGCCTTGAGGGCTGCGTCACAACGGGCAGCATCGTCAATCTTGAGCGCTGCACGGTTGTTGTAGCGGAAGGCGAACTCACCGATATAGCGGTGAAGATGCTCGGGGCTCATGTGCTGATAGACGCCCTTGAGGCCGCGGCTAAAGATGCCGAAGAAGCCTTCAACGGTGTTTGTCGTGATGTCACCGCGAACGTATTCGCCAGCGTAGTGATTGACTGACTCGTGGCTCTTAAAGCCCTTGCCGATCTTCGTATACAGACCGGCACCGTCCGTCATCAAGCGAGCGTCCTTGTGAATCTGCGATTCCAGGATGGGCTTGATGTTCTCTACGGTGACTTTGGGAACGTGGAAAGCACGCACGCGGCCCTTGCGCTCTACCAGAGCGACAACCGGCTGCTTGGCCTTGATGTGCGAGCCCTGTCCCTTACCGCGAGTACGGCCAAGGTACATTTCGTCAGCCTCTACGATGCCGCTGGAACCGGGACCGCCTAACTGGTCGGTTGTGGTATCGGTCATGGCCTCACGGATGCGGTGGGTCATAAACCACGCCGTCTTGTACGTGACGCCCAAAGAGCGATGAATCTGGTGGCTGCTGATGCCTTTCTTTGAGGAAGTCATCAGGTGCACCGCCAGCAGCCACTTATTCAGAGGGACTTTGGAGCGCTCGAAAACCGTACCCACAGTGACGGAGAACTGCTTGCGGCAGTCCTTGCACTTCCAGAGGCCGGGGCGGGCAGTCTTGCCCTTGATCGAGTAGTGATCGCCTACGACGCCGCAATGAGGGCAAACCGGGCCGTTGGGCCAGCGGATCGCCTCAAGGTGCTGACGTGCCTTGTCTGCGTCGTGGTAAATCGGGTTTGAAAGGTTACACATGACACTTCCCTCAATTGAGGTTCTACTGTACCAACGTACAGTGGGTGTGTCAAGTATATATACTGCGATTATATACAGTTAACGACCATTAACCAATGCATAATCAATCATTTATCGAAAGTTTCAGGGTGCCGGATCCGACCGGCTCCATTCTCGGCCGACCGCGCCGATTCGCCCGTTTCGCAACACGCGACGCGGTGCTAGCGTAGTCGGCCACCAGCGGAGAAATCGCATGCCGAAAAGTCCGAATCGATGCGCCTGGGCCGCGGGCGGCGGCCCGAACTACATCACCTATCACGACGAGGAGTGGGGTGTGCCGGTGTACGACGATCACGTGCAGTACGAGTTCCTCGTGCTCGAGGGAGCACAGGCCGGACTGAGCTGGTCGACGATCCTGAACAAGCGCGATGGCTACCGGAAGGCGTTTGCCGGCTTCGATCCGGCGAGGGTGGCGCGATTTACGGCGCGGCGTGTCGAGAAGCTGCTGGAAGACCCGTCCATCGTGCGCAACCGGCTGAAGGTGGAGTCCGCCGTGGGCAACGCGAAGGCGTTCCTGAAAGTCCAGAAGGAATTCGGCACGTTCAGCGACTATATCTGGAGCTTCGTCGGCGGCAAGCCGATCCAGAACCGGCGCCAGAAGGACAGCGACATTCCGGCGACGTCGCCGGAGTCCGACGCGCTCAGCAAGGATCTGAAGAGGCGCGGCTTCCGCTTCGTCGGCAGCACCATCATCTACGCCCACATGCAGGCGACCGGCATGGTCAACGACCACGTCGTCGGCTGCTTCCGGCACGGGCCCTGCGCGCGCCTCGGCAAGCGGGGGCGTCCGGCGGCTTGAATTTCCGGCGGACCGGCCGGATCATGGCCTCCCTACAATAAGAAGAACGGGAGGGGGACATGTCCGAGGGAAGCAACGCGCCCGGCACGGGCTTCTGGGTCATCGGCGTGCTGGCGCTGCTGTGGTATTTGATCGGCTTCGCGATGTACTACGGCTTCGTCACGGCAACGCCGGAGCAACTGGCCGGGCAGCTCACCGACGCACAACTCGCGGTGATCACCGCGACACCGACGTGGGTGACGGCGGCCAACGCCACGGCTGTCACGTTCGGCGTCCTCGCCTGCGTACTGTTGCTGCTGCGGCAGAAGCTCGCCGTGCCGGCATTCGCGGTTTCGCTGGCTGCCGCCGTCGTCCAGGACGTTTACGTGTTCGGCATGTCCGACTCGGTGGCCGCGTTCGGCATGCAGCCCGTCATCATCCAGGGACTGGTGCTGCTGTTCGGTGCCGCGCTGCTCTGGTACGCGCTGCGGAAAAAGAACGACGGCATCATCGCCTAGCCGGGCAGCCTACGGGTCGGCGTCGGACGCAACGATGATCGTCACCAGCGTCAGGGCGGCGAGGCCGGACGGCGTGTTGTGCGAAATCGCGCCCAGGTAAACCGTGTCGGATGAGAGCCCCGACCAGTCGATCGTGACGGGCTCGACGCTGCCGGCATTGACGAAGTCGGCGGCGTCGACGGTCATATTGCCGCGGTCGTCGACTTCGCCGACCGACCACGCGAGCAAATTGTAGTTCGCACCCGGTCCGCCGGCGACCTGGTCCGTCTCGTAGCCGTGCACGAGCACGGCATAGCGTCCGGCCGCGGGCCGGAAATAGTCGAAACGCTCCTGCGACGTGGGCTCGCCGCTCTCGCCGATCTTCGTGCAGGTGGCGTTGTCGGCGCAGTAGTAGACGTACATGTCGAGGTCGTCGTTGCCGTCGGTGAGTGCGTCGTAGAGTGCGAAACGCAGGTAGAGCTCCCCGGCCGGCACGTCGATCAGGTGCGCGGTGACGCCGTCGGTCGAGCGGAACGTGAACGTCTTGGTCGGGTCGCTGTCGACGAAGCCGTCGATGACCAGCGGCAGTCGCAGGCCGTGCACGCGCGGGTCATACACGCCCGTGTAGCCAAACGTCACGTCGAACGCGCCGGAGCCTTCCGCACCGACGCCCGTGATCTCGCGCGGCGCGTCGATCGTCACCGGCTTCACGGCGATGGTGCTGTGCACGTCGTGCTCGCCATCGCTCCACGTCAGCGCGCCGAAGCGCCACAGGTCTAGCGCTCCGGACACGTAGCGCAGCGTGACGTCGAATGTCGCGGATGCGCCGGGGGCGAGTGACAGGACGGGCGGGTCGACGGTAACCTGGACGCCGGACGGCGGTTCGACCGAAACCGTGTAGTTGCCAGCCTCATCGCTCACGTTCGTGACCGTGCGCCGGACCGTTGTCTCGCTCGCCAGGCGCGGTATGGCAATCGACGCCAGGTTCATGTCCTGCGGCATGAACGAATAGCCCGCCGCCGCGAGTTCGGCGCAGCGCTCGTTCGTCACGGTTTCGAAGTCGAAGCCGCAGGCGAACGCATCGTAGTCGTCGGCTCCGGCGTCGAAGACGAGCCCCGGGTCGGCGGCGGCGTTGGGCACGATGTGGCCGGCGCCGAAGTCGAACGGAATAGCGGCGGTTTCGCCATCGTCGCGTGTCAGGTCGCGACGGGCCGTCGTCATCAGCGCGGACTTGATCGCGGCCGGCGACCAGTCGGGATGCCGCTGTTTCAGCAGCGCAGCGACGCCGGACGCGTGCGGGGTCGCCATCGACGTTCCGCTCAGGTAGCCGTAGGTCTCGTCGGGCGCGGCGGTCGCTGCCTCGGGCGTCACGCCGGCGAGGATGTTGACGCCCGGCGCGGTCACGTCCGGTTTCAGGATTCCCTGCACCGGTCCCGGGCCGCGCGCGGAGAAGGCCGGCATCACGTTGCCGGTCTCGGCCTGCGTGAGGAACAGGCTGCTGTCGAGGGTGGCCCTGATCGTGTTGCCGGCATCGATCTCGGCAAGGAACAGGCTGGCATCGGCCTGGCCGATCATGACGGCGGGGATGTCGGACAGGTCTGCCGTGCCCTGCATGACGATCGGGTCGCCGGCGGTGCTGTAGACAACTGCGGCGATTGCGCCGGCATCCTCGGCATTGCTCACCTTGACGTCGAAGTCGCAGCCGCCGCGCTGGACCAGTGCGATGTTGCCGTTCAGCGCGTCGTCGTTGACGAGGGCTTCGCAGCCGTCGCTCGTCGTTCCCTCGCTCCCGCTCGCGAGCACGTCGTCATCGTCGTCGACGAGCACGAGATCGGCTTCGATCGGGCCGGTTTCCGACAACGGCGGCGTGAATGCGGCCTCGCGAACCCGGTAGCGCCCGGCGATCGTCGACGGTGCGTCGATCTCCATCGCCTGCAGCGAGGTCTCGCCGTCGCGCGTGGAAGCCGCGGTAGTCAGTACCCACGGGCCGCCGGCGGGCGAGCCGATGGTGCCGAGGTTCGGGCCTTCGTTGCCGGCGGCGACGACCGTGAACACACCCGCCTTCGCCGCGGCGTGCAGCGCCACGTCATCCGGCGCGGAGATGCGCAGCATCGAGCTTCCGACGGAGTAGTTGATGATGTCGACGCCGTCCGCGACGGCGGCATCGATCGCGCTCGCGAGGTCCGACGTGTTGCAACTCGCGCGCTGGTCGCCGGGGCGCAGCCAGCAGGCCTTGTACACGGCGATGCGGGCGCGCGGCGCCATGCCCTGCACGGTGCCGATCTGCGCACCGCGTATCGACGCGGTGACGCGATTGCCGGCGGCGGTCGTTGCGGTGTGCGTGCCGTGGCCATCGACGTCGCGGGGCGAGAATATCTCGTCCTCGTCGATGGGTCCGCTGTTCTCCGCTCCGTCGGAGAACCAGCGCGCGCCGATCAGCTTGTTGTTGCAGTTCCCCGCCGTGAAGTCCTCGCCGGCCTGGCAGACGCCGTTCCAGTCGGCCGGTGCCTCGTAGACGAGGCGGTCCTCGGCTCGGCGGTAACGCCGGCACAGCCAGCGCCCGAGCAACGAATTCTCCGCCCAGCTTCCGCGACAGGCGCGCGGACGGTCCGCTTCCTGCGTGTCCGAGAGCGCCGGGTGCTCCGGATAGATGCCGCTGTCGATGAACGCGATGACGATGTCTTCGCCGTCGAGGCCGAGTGCACCGCGCAGACCGTCCTCGCCGTCATACAGCTCGAGGAATTCGGCGCTGTAGTTCGTGGCCAGCGGCCGGATCTCGTCTTCCCAGACCTCCAACACGTCCGGCAGCGCGGCGAGCTTGTGCGCGGCGGCGGGCGTCATTCGCGCGGCAAAGCCGTTCAGGCCGTAGCGGTAGCTGTAGATCTTCCTGGCGCCCGGGCCGGCCTCGGCCAGCACGCGGTCCTGGGCTGCCTCGAGCTTCGCAACGTAGTCGCTCACGCCCGGCGCGGACTTGTCGAAGCGCCGAATGGCGCCCGGGCCGACGGCTTTCGCGCCGCCGGCCGACAGTGCCGGGACCTCGGCGGCCGCGGGCTCGCGCAGCCGGACGATGTAGACCTGCCGGGCACCCGGTGTCTCGGTGCCGGCGAGCCGGATGTTCGCGGCCGAACCGCCGTCGCGCAGCACGCTGGCCTCGTTGCCCGCGGCAACCAGCGGTATCGCGAGCAGCCCCGCGCAGGCCAGGTATCGGAGTGGTTTCACAAATCGCCACAAGTCGTGGTTTTTGCGGCAATCTAGCACACGGTCGCCGACAGCGACCAGCGCGCGGGGCCTCGGGCCTAGCGCACGGCGACCGCCCGTCGCGCGCTGGTCTCCTCGTCCGGGCGGGGTTCGCCCGGCTCGACCAGTTCGAACGTGGTGCCCGCCGTGCCGAACAGGAACACGCGGCAGTGCGCGCCGTCGGCGGGAAGCGGAACGGTCTGCCCCGCTTCGACGGGGCCGCCGCTGCGCTGTGCATTGCAGCGGGCTTCGTAGCGGGTGAGCTCGCCCACCGTGTTCCGCACCTGGAACGACGACCGCGCCGGGCGGTAATGCCAGAGCGGTTCGCCGGCGTCGCAGTCGCACGCGTTGGCCAGCGCCCCGGACACGACGAGGTCGTCGCTGCCGGCCAGCGCGGCCTCGATCGTTGCGAGGTTCTCCGCGAGCGTCGCCATGTCGGCCTCGCTGTTCGGCTGGGCGGACAGCATCTTCGCCGTGGCGAGCGCCGAGCCGTACTGGCCGGTGGCGAACTCCGCCTCGAAGATCCGTTTGATCACGTCGCGGCGGTCCTCGCCGCGCAACGCGGCGCGATCGCCGACGCCCAACGCCCGGCGGTAGTACTCGAGCTTGCCGTTCAGGTCGCCCTCCTGCGCTTCGACCCGGCCGAGCATGAGGTTCAGCATCGTCGCCTCGTAAAGGTTCCAGCCGCCGAGCTGCGCGGTCTGGTCGGCCTGCTCGCGCGCGGCCGCGGTTTCCTCGTTGTGGAGGTGGGTGACGATGCGCCGGTAGCGGCGCATGAAGTTCGACGTTGCGAGGTTCCGGCCGACGCGAATCTCGAAGCGCATGTCCACGACGTTGTTGCCGATCTCGTCGCCGTCCGCCGGCGGCTCGAAACGCCATTCGGCCAGCGTCTCCAGCGCCGACTGCTCGAACGCGGGGCCGCCGAACGAGTCGACGACGATAGGGTCCACCGCGCGTCCGTCGCCGGAAACGACGAAGTGCAGCCGCACCCAGCCTTCCGCGCCGGAGCGGTCGACGCCGCCGGGATAAGGCGGCGATGGCTGGGCGACCGGAACGGCGCGGACCTGGCTCGTGTCCGAGTCGGTGGTGAAATTCTGGGCGGCGGCGGCCTGCGCGATCAGGCAGGCGGCGGCAGCGATCAGGCAGCGGCGCATGTCGATTCCCCGTCGGTCTCTGGTGCCGCTCTTGGCGAGGCGGCTTATCCGTATGATGCACTCAGTGCGCGAAAAGTTGCGTCGGATCCGTAAAGCTCTTGAATTCCAGCGCGTTGCCGGAGGGATCGTACAGGAACATCGTGGCTTGTTCGCCGATTTCTCCGGCGAAACGCACGCGCGGCGAGATCAGGAACTCGCAGCCGGCGGCCTGCAGCCGATCCGCCAGCGACTGCCAGTCGTCCCGGTCCAGGATAACGCCGAAGTGCCGGCTCGGCACCGCGTCGCCGTCGACCGGGTTGGTTGCGGCGCCGGCATCGGCGGCATCGGCGAGATGCAGCGTCACCTGGTGACCGAAGAAGTCGAGGTCGATCCAGCGGCTGGCCGTGCGCCCGGTGGGACAGCCGATGAGGTCGCAGTAGAACGCGCGAGCCCGTTCGAGGTCGCCGACCGGGATGGCGAGGTGAAACGGCGCGAGGGTCGTCCGGATCGTCATGTCGTCAGCGTGCGGCCTTCGGGTCGGCGAGCCAGTCGCGCGGCCGCAGGTAGTCGCGGTACAGCCGGTTCTCGTCGGAGTCCGGGTCGGGAGACCAGTCGTAGGCCCAGCGGACGAGCGGCGGCAGCGACATCAGGATCGACTCGGTGCGCCCGCCGGACTGCAGGCCGAACAGCGTGCCTCGGTCGTACAGCAGGTTGAACTCGACGTAGCGGCCGCGGCGATAGAGCTGGAAATCCCGCTGACGCGCCCCGAATCGGTGCTTGCGGCGGCGCTCGACAATCGGGCGGTACGCCTTCATGAAACTGTCGCCGGCGTCGCGGACGAACGCGAAGCAGGTGTCGAAGTCGGGTTCATTCAGGTCGTCGAAGAAAATGCCGCCGACGCCGCGCGTCTCGTTGCGGTGCTTCAGGAAGAAGTACTCGTCGCACCAGGCCTTGTAGCGCTCGTAGGCGTCGTCGCCGAGCGCCGCGCAGGCCGAGCGGGCGGTTTCGTGCCAATGCACGACGTCGTCCATGAACGGGTAGAACGGCGTGAGGTCGTAGCCGCCGCCAAACCACCACACCGGCTTCGCGGAATCGGCGCCGGCGCTGAAGAAGCGGAAGTTCGCATGCGTCGTCGGCACGTACGGGTTGTGCGGGTGCAGCACGAGCGACACGCCGACCGCACGAAACGCCTTGCCGGCGAGCTCCGGGCGATGCTTCGTCGCGGACGGCGGCATCTCGGTGCCGTGCACATCGGAGAAGTTCACGCCGGCCTGCTCGAAGACGCCGCCGTCGTGCAGCACGCGGCTGCGGCCGCCGCCGCCCCCGGGGCGGTCCCACTGGTCCTCGGCGAAGCGCGCCTTGCCGTCGAGGAATTCGAGCTCCGCGACGATGCGGTTTTGCAGGGAGAGCAGGTAATCCTTGACGTCGTCCGTGGGGCTCATGCCGATCCGCCCCGAAGTGTTTGTCCCGTGGCGAGCACGCGTATCTCCGATGGTCCGTGCGCCGGGCCACAGGGGCCCGGCACGATGAAGTCTACAAGATGCGAAAATTGCCGCCGGAGCAAATACGCATTCGCCGCAACGGGCCGCCCGGAGAGGTTCGCGCTGGTCGACGTCAGCGGCGAGCGGGCCGCGATACACAGCGCGCGTGCGACCGGGTTGCCGGCCAGCCGCACGGCGATGCCGCGGTGCGCGCCGGTGACGAGCACGGACGCGCGCGGGCCGGGCGCCGCAATCCAGGTGACCGGTGCGTGGGCATCCGGCGGCGGCAGCCGCCGAAGGTCCGACTCCGCAACCCAGGCCTCGAGTTGCGCGGGTTCTGCGGCGAGCAGTATCAGTCCCTTCGCGACGTCACGCCGCTTGATCGCGAGCAGCCGGAGCAGGGCGGCGGGTTCATCCGGAAGGCAGCCGAGCCCGTAGACGCCCTCGGTGGGGTAAGCGACGACGCCGCCGGCCAGCAACGCATCTGTGGCAAGGCGTACCGGCAATCGCGTCATGTCGCCCCGTCAGTCGTCGCCGGGGGAGGATTTCTTCCGGGCCGCCGGTTTTTTCTTTGCTGCTTTTTTCTTCTTCTTGGCTTTCTTCTTTGCCGGGGCCTTCTTCTTCGTGGCCGTCTCACTGGCGGCCGTGGTCTTCTTCTTCGCGGCTTTCTTGCCGCGGCGACCGCGCACCGGGGCAGCCGCGAGCAGCTCGCGGCACTCGTCCAACGTGAGCGACTTCGGCTCGCGGTCCTTCGGGACGCGCGCGTTCTTCGTCTTGTCGGTGATGTACGGACCGTAGCGGCCGTTCAGCACCTGGATGCCGGCATCCTCGAAGTCGAGGATGATGCGGTTCGCGTCGGCGATCTTCTTCTCCGCGATCAGCTCGAGCGCGCGCGGCAATTCGATCGTGTACGGGTCGTCCTCGCCGCGGATCGATACGTACTTGTCGCCGTAGCGCACGTACGGGCCGAAGCGGCCGATGCTGGCCGAGACGGCCTCACCGTCCGGCGTCTCCCCGAGCTTGCGCGGCAGCTTGAACAGCTCCATCGCATCCTCGAGCGTGATGTCGTTCATTTTCTGGCCCGGGCGGAGCCCGGCGAACTTCGGCTTTTCCTCGTCGTCTTTCGTGCCGATCTGCACGAACGGCCCGAACCGGCCCATGCGCACCGTGACCGGCTTGCCCGACTTCGGGTCGGTGCCGAGCTCGCGGGCCTGGGCGACCTGCTCGCGAGTGACGGAGGACTCTTTCTCTTCGACCAGCTCGTGGAACGGCTGCCAGAAGTTCTCCAGCAGCGGCACCCAGTCCTTCTCCCCGAGCGAGATCGCGTCGAGGTCGTCCTCGAGGCGCGCGGTGAAGTCGTAGTCGACGTATTGCGTGAAGTGATCGGTCAGGAAGCCATTGACGATGCGCCCGATGTCCGTCGGCAGGAAGCGCTTGCCGTCCATCTCGACGTACTCGCGGTTCTTCAGCGTCGCGATGATGCTCGCGTAGGTCGACGGCCGGCCGATGCCGTATTCCTCCAGCGTCTTGACGAGGCTCGCCTCCGTGAATCGCGGCGGCGGCTCCGTGAAGTGCTGCTCGGGACGGAGCTTCTCGAGCGTGATGATGTCGCCCTCGGCGACCTCGGGCAGCAGCTTGTCGGTATCGTCGACGGCGCTGTCATCCTGGTCTTCCTGGTACACGGCGATGAAGCCCGGCTCGACCAGCACGGAGCCGTTCGCCCGGAACGTGTTGCCGTCCGCCGCGGGGCCGGCCGCCATGTCGATCGCGACCGTGTCGAACACGGCCGGCACCATCTGGCAGGCCATCGTGCGCTTCCAGATCAGCGAGTAGAGCTTCATCTGGTCGCTGTCGAGCGCGCCCTCGATCGACTCGGGCGTGTACGCGACCGAGGTCGGCCGTACCGCCTCGTGCGCTTCCTGGGCGTTCTTCGACTTGTTCTTGAACTGGCGCGGCTCGTCCGGCACGTTCTCCTTGCCGTAGCGTTCCGCGATGAGCGAGCGGATTTCGTCCAGCGCCACCTGCGCGAGCGTGACCGAGTCGGTACGCATGTAGGTGATGAGGCCGACGTTGCCTTCGCCGGGCAGCTCGATGCCTTCGTACAGGCGCTGCGCCACGCGCATCGTGCGCTGCGTGTTGAATCCGAGTTTGCGCGAGGCTTCCTGCTGCAGCGTGGACGTCGTGAACGGCGCCGCCGGGTTGCGCTTGCGCTGCTTCTTGCTGACGCTGATCGTCGTCAGGTCGCCGTTCGCGGCGGCGAGCAGCGTACGCTCGACGTCGCGTGCCGCGTCTTCGTTCTCGAAGCTGAATTGCTCGACCTTGTCGCCCTTGTAGGACACGAGGCGCGAGGGGAATCCCTGGCCGGCCTTGCTGAGGTCCGCCTCGATCGACCAGTACTCGCGCGCCTTGAACGCCTCGATTTCCAGCTCGCGCTCGACGATGAGCCGCAGCGCCGGGCTCTGCACGCGGCCCGCCGACAGGCCGGGCTGCACTTTCTTCCAGAGCAGCGGCGACAGGTTGAAGCCGACGAGGTAATCGAGTGCGCGACGTGCCTGCTGCGCGCCGACGAGGTCGTCGGAGATCGACCGCGGGTGTTCCACGGCCTCGCGCACGGCGTTCTTCGTAATCTCGTGGAACACGACGCGGTGCACGTCCTTGCCGGCGAGCGCGCCCTTCTCCTTCAGGAGCTCGACGAGATGCCACGAGATTGCCTCGCCCTCGCGGTCCGGGTCAGTTGCGAGGTACAGCGCTTCGGATTTCTTGAGCGCACGGATGATCGCGTTCACGTGCTTCTGGTTCCGGTCGATGATCGTGTACTTCATCGAGAAGCGATTGTCGGGGTCGACTGCCCCTTCCTTCGGCACCAGGTCGCGCACGTGGCCGTAGGACGCCAGCACGTCGAAGTCCTTCCCGAGGTACTTGCTGATGGTTTTGGCCTTGGCAGGCGATTCGACGATGACGAGGTTACGGGACATGGATGGTTTGTGTCTGGAAGACCTTTGGTGTGCGCAAAAAGAAAGAATGCACGGACAGTGCCGCGCCTGAAATACATGCTCGACACCGGTGTGTCAAGAAATCGGGTTTGCGAAGGGCGCGGGGAGGTGGCTCCCCGGGATCAGTGGACCAGGCCCGTATTCTCTTCGAAAACAAGGTCTTCCATCCGGGCATAGGCGACCTCCTGCCCGGGCTGGCTGAAGAGCACCATCAGCACGACCCACTTGATCTGTTCGACGTCGATGTCCGGCGTTTCGAGCGCCAGCAGCCGGTCCACGAGGATTTCGCGTTGCGGCGGCGACAGGATGCCGATCTGCTCGAGATACAGGATGAATCCGCGGCAGCTCGCGTCGAGGCGCTCGAATTCGAACGCATTGTAGATGCGGGTGCCGTGCGCGGTCTGCGCGCTGAGCGCGAGGCTGTCCTGGTGCTCGGTGAGGCCGTCCAGCCAGTCGAGGGCCCGGTCGATCTCGACGTCCGCGAAGCCCGCCTTCGAGAGTTCGATGCGCAGCTCGTTCTGGTCCGCCTCGGGTTCTTCCTCGGTGTCGACGTAGGTCTCGAAGAGGTACATGAGCACGTCGAGTACGTTTTCTTTCATGCCTGGAGCGGCTCCCTTTCCATGGGTACGAGGACCCTTGCGCTGGACTGCGGTGCGTCAGGACAGCAATGCATAGCGTCCGCCGGACAATTTTTCGACGATTCCGCCTAGCTCCAGGATCAGAAGCATGGAGGAAACCTGATCGATCGTCAATCCGGAGCGCCGGGCCAGTTCGTCGACGCTGACGGGGTCGTGGCCCAGGTGTTCGCGGAGTTTTACATACTCCTCGTCTTCCGGTTCCGCGGCCGGGGCGGCGGTTTCCGCGCCGGCCGTGTCGAGCACGTGTCCGGCGAGAGCGCCGAGCTCGACGGCGATGTCGGCCGCCGATTCGACGAGCTGCGCGCCGTCGCGAATGAGCCGGTGACAGCCCCGTGCCATCGGGTTGTGGATCGATCCCGGGATCGCGAAGACCTCGCGGCCCTGCTCGCCGGCGAAGCGCGCAGTGATCAGGGAGCCGGACTGCCGCGCCGCCTCGACGACGAGCGTGCCGAGCGACAGGCCGCTGATGAGCCGGTTGCGTTGTGGAAACAACGATCGCATCGGCGGCGTGCCGAGCGGGAACTCGCTGACGAGTGCGCCGCTCGCGGCGACCGCGTCGGCGAGCGCCCGGTTCGCGGCCGGGTACACCCGATCCACGCCGTGGCCGAGGAACGCGACGGTCCGTCCGCCGCCGTCGAGCGCCCCGCGGTGCGCGGCGGCGTCGATGCCGGCCGCGAGGCCGCTCACGATGCAGAAGCCGTGTTGCGCGAGGAACCGCGCGAACTCGTACGCGTTGCGCTCGCCGCCGCGCGTCGGGTTGCGGCTGCCGACGATCGCGAGGCACGGCAGGTGCAGGGCCGACACGTCGCCACTGACGAAGAGCTGCGGCGGCGGGTCCGGGATGCCGGCGAGCAGGCCCGGGTAGTCGTCGTCACCGAGCGCGACGCAGGCGTGGCCGGCGTCCGCGAGCCAGCGGGCCAGTTCCGGGTCGGTGTCGTCGTTCACGCGATCCAGTGTAGCGGATCGCCGAAGCGGCCCGGTGCCGGAATCTGGCCGGCGGCCGGGGAAACGGATCCGTGCAAAAGAAAACGGCGCCCGAAGGCGCCGTTCGAGGGTTCGTCGCGATCGCCTCGCGATCAGGTCGGGTTGCGTACCGCGTCGCGCACGTGGATGGCCTGCGTGGCTTCCATGACCAGGCCATAGGCGATGCCCTGGTAGACCTTGAACACCATTACGGTGCCCGCGGGTTCGTCCGGCAGCATGACCTTGCCGCCGCCGAAGCGGTCGTCGACTTCTTCGCCGGCACGGTACACGGTCAGCACGTCGCCGACGGACAGGCCGTCACCGGCGCCCCGGTTGACCACGACGACCTGGTACTGGCCGATCTGCGTGACACCGCCGACGACGGCCATGATGCTGCCCTCGATCTGGGTTGAAGGTGCCTTCGGGAAGAAGTTGAGCGGGATGTCGCTGGCCTCGGCGATGAGCCGGTCGCCCGGGATCGCTTCGCGGCTCGTCTCGGTGAGCCACACGGTGCCCGGGTCGCCGCCGCGGCGCAGCGTACCGCTGCCGACCTCGATACCCTGGTAACCGACGACGCTGTCGTCATCCGGGTCGATGAGCGGGTCGCCGACGTGAACGACGTTGAAGCGGCTGCCCGCCACGTCGTTCTCGACCCCGCGGACGTAGATTTCGTTGCCGGCGGCAGCGATCAGGTGGTCGCCTTTCGACCGCAGCATGTACGGCAGCGCGTCGGCCTCGTCCTTTTCGAGGACGACACCGGAGCTCAGGAATGCCGAGATCGCCTCGTAGGAGATGCTGTTCACCGCCTCGCTGAGCGGGGTGACGCGGGCTTGCGGCGACAGCCGGTACGTCGATGCGCGAACGTTCGTGATGCGCGGCTGGCCGTCGATGTAGACGAGGCCCAGCACGTCACCGGGGTATATAAGGTGCGGGTTCTCGATTTCCGGGTTCACGTACCAGATCTCCGGCCAGAACCACGGGTCCTTCAGGAACATCGCCGCGATGTCCCAGAGCGTGTCGCCGACCTGGACCACGTACTCATCAGGATGGCCGTCGGCGAGGCGCGTCGTCTCGACGCGCGTCAGGGCGGGCTCATAGGGCGCGGGTTCCGCGACGCCGCTGGTCGTGGCCGACCCGGCGGACGAGCTGGGTGCCGGGTAGCCGGACTGGGCGTTGCCCGGGGCGGGCGCCGTGGCCGCGACCTCGTCGTCCGCGAAGGGATTCAGGGAGCAGCCGGCCAGCGACGCGGCGAGGGCAAGCGCCGTCAGCCGGAGTGTCGAGGTCGGAAAAACAGAATTCGGGAACATGAGTCTGGGGTGCTCCAGGTCGTCGGATAATGGATGCTTCGCGGCGTTGCTATAATATGTCGAGCCCTCTGGGCCGGGGCTGCCAAGTACGTCACATTTCCGACCCCGGAGACGCGGTTTCGGGGTCGGTTTCAGGCGGCATTGTGAGTCACCTTATTCAATGAAGTCAAACGTTTAGACGTACCTGGTGGTAAAGCACGCGAGAAAGTGGCGCTTTAAATCTGGCCAACCGGCATTATTCTGTCCCGACTGACCCGTTGGAATCCCGCTCGATATTATGACAAAACTCAGGATTTTGGAGTTTCCGGACCCCCGGCTGCGGACGAAGGCCGCACCGGTCGAGGTCGTCGACGACGCGTTGCGCGCCCTGATCGACGACATGTTCGAAACGATGTACGCGGCACCCGGCATCGGGCTCGCGGCCACGCAGGTGGACGTGCACAAGCGGCTGCTCGTTGCCGACGTGTCGGCGGAGAAGACCGACCCGCACGTCCTGATCAACCCGCGCATCCTCGAGAAAGACGGCGTCGCCGTCACGGAGGAAGGCTGCCTGTCGGTGCCGGGCTACTACGAGGAAGTCGAGCGCGCGAACCACATCCGCGTGGCGTTCCTCGACCGGGACGGCAAAGAGACCGAGATGGAGGCCGAGGGCCTGCTCGCCGTGTGCATCCAGCACGAGATGGATCACCTCGAGGGCAAGCTGTTCGTCGACTACCTCTCGGAAGCGAAACGCAGCCGCATCCGGAAGCGTCTCGAACGGGATCGCCGCCAGCAGGCGGTGTCCGTCGCATGAACTGACGGGCCGGGTGCCCGCCCGGCCGGCATCGCCATGACCTCCCCGCGCCTCCTGTTTGCCGGTACGCCGGATTTTGCGCTCGCCTCGCTGGCGGCGCTCATCGACGGCGGCATCCGGCCGCTCGCCGTGCTCACGCAGCCTGACCGCCCCGCCGGCCGCGGCAAGCGGCTGACCGCGAGCCCGGTCAAGCGGCGCGCAACGGACGAAGGCATCCCGGTCCTGCAGCCGACGACGCTCAGGGAAGCCGGCGCGGTCGAGGACATCCGTTCCTTCGGCGCGGACCTGCTGGTGGTCGCGGCCTACGGCCTGCTGCTGCCGCAGGCCGTGCTCGACGTGCCGGCCCGAGGTTGTCTCAACGTGCACGCTTCGCTGCTGCCGCGCTGGCGCGGCGCGGCGCCGATCCAGGCGGCCATACTGGCGGGCGACGCGGAAACCGGCATCAGCCTGATGGCGATGACGGCGGGCCTGGACTGCGGGCCCGTGTACGGCACGCGGGCGATCGATATCGGTGACGCGGAGACCGCGGGCGAGTTGCACGACCGACTGGCGGCACTCGGTGGCGAGTTCCTCGTGGAAAAACTGCCGGCGATCCTCGCCGGCGACCTGCCGGCCGTTCCCCAGGACGAGGCGCTCGCGACGCACGCGGGCAAGATACGCACGGCCGACGCCGAGCTCGACTGGTCACGCCCGGCGGCGGAGCTGGCGCGGCAGGTCCGGGCGTACAACCCGGCGCCCGGCGCCTGGTTCGACTGGTCGGGCGAACGCGTCAAGTGCTGGAAGGCGACTGCGCAGGCGGACGGTGCGTCGGCGCCCGGCGCCGTGACGATCGACGCCGGCGTGCCCGTCGTGGCCTGCGGTGACGGCACCCTGCGTCTCGAACTCCTGCAACGGCCCGGCCGGCGGCCGGTGACCGGTGCGGAGTTCGCGCGCCTGGACGGTGTCGGCGGCGCCCGCCTGTCACTGCCGGCCGCTTCGTGAACGCGCCGCCGCCGGGAGCGCCGGTTCGCGCCGCGAGCGCGCGCGCCGTGCACGACGTCGTGCACGGCGGCCGCTCGCTCGACGATGCGCTTGCGCAGGCCGAGACGGGGCTGCCGGCCGCGGACCGCTCGCTCGCGCGCATGCTGACGTTCGGCACGCTGCGGCGCTTCTGGCAGCTCGACGAATGGATCGCGTTGCTGACGGACCGGCCCGCCAGGAAGCTTGATGGCATGGTACGCGCCCTGCTCGCGGTCGGTCTCTACCAGTTCGTCGACACGCGCATTCCCGATCACGCCGTCGTGTCGCCGACCGTCGACGCCGCGCGGCTCCTGAAGCGGCCGCGCGCGGCGGGACTCGTGAACGCGGTGCTGCGCCGATTCCTGCGCGAGTCGGTCGCGGAGCGCGCGCCCGCCGGCGAGGAAGCCGCGTTCAATCACCCGCAGTGGCTGATCGACGGGCTTAAGCGCGACTGGCCGGACGACTGGCGCAACATCCTCGCCGCGAACGACGAACGCGCGCCGATGTGGCTGCGCGTCAACGCGTGTCGAACGACCACGGAGGGGTACCGCGCGCGCCTGGAGGCGGCCGGCTACCGCGCAACGGCCGCGCCGGGCCTGCCGTGGGCGCTCTGCCTCGAGGAGCCCGTCGCGGTACAGGACCTGCCGGGCTTCGCCGACGGCGACGTGTCGGTGCAGGATGCCGCGGCGCAGATCGCGGCGCCGTGGCTGCTGGACGGCTTGCGCGGCGACATCCTGGACGCCTGCGCTGCGCCGGGCGGCAAGGGCGCACACCTGGCGGAACTCGGCGGGGACGGTGTCCGGCTGACCGCGATCGACGCGGATGCCGGCCGGTTGCGGGCCGTCGTCGAGACGTTTGCCCGGCTCGGGCTCCGTGCAACGATCGTGGCCGGGGACGCATCCAAACCGGGAGAGTGGGCCGAACAACAGGCCTTCGACGGCATCCTCGTGGATGCGCCCTGTTCGGCCACGGGCGTGATCCGGCGGCACCCGGACATCAAGCACCTGCGGCGCCCCGGCGACATCGACGCACTGGCCGCGGTCCAGGCGCGCATCCTGGATGCGCTCTGGCTGCGGCTGCGCCCGGGCGGCCGACTGCTGTACGTGACCTGCTCCGTCATGGCCCGGGAGAACGACGCGGTGGTCGCGGATTTCCTCGGGCGGCATCTCGACGCGAGGGAAAACCGTATGTTGCAAAATAACAACATCCGCGATGTAATGCGGCCGAAGGCGTGTGGATTCCAGCTGTTGCCCGGCACCGCGGGCATGGACGGGTTCTTCTTCGCCAGCCTCGAAAAGGTCGCCTGAGCAATGACGCCAATCGTTTCACAGCGAGGACTCGCCCGAGCGGCCGTCGTGCTGCTCGCCGCGCTCGCGACCGTGATGACGGCGACCGTGTTCGCACAGAACCAGATCGAGCGGCAGGGCTATTTCGAAGTGCGCTCGGCGTCTTCCCGTCTCGTCGACGGCGTCTACCGCCTGGACTCGCGCCTGCAGCTCGTCCTGTCGAGCGAGGCCCTCGAGGCGTTGAACAGCGGCGTGCCGCTGACCATCGAGCTGCAGATGCAGTTCGTCCGCGTGCGTCGCCTGTACCTGGACGCGGTTGATGCGGAACTCGCCGTCCGTTTCGAACTGGAATACCGGCCGCTCAGCCAGCGCTATATCGTGCGCAACCTGAACAGCGGCGACCAGGCGTCGTTCGCCACGCTTTTCTCGGCCTTGAACAACCTCGGCCGCGTGTCGGGGCTCCCGGTGATCGACGAAGCGCTGCTCGAGGACGACGCGACCTACCGTGTCCGCGTGCGCGCCATGTTGCAGACACAGCAGTATCCCGCGCCGCTCCGGCTCCTGTTCTTCTGGCGCAGCGAGTGGCACCTGCAAAGCGAATGGTATGAATGGATCTTAGAACGGTAAAACGAGCCGTCATCACGCTGTTTGCGCTGACCGGCGTCGGCCTGGCGCTCGTCGCACTGTTCCTGCTGAGCCGTACCGCGCAGAACTCGGACGACTTCAACCGCCTCTACATCGTCATCCTGTCGGTCAACATCGTCGGCGTGCTGGTGCTGTTCGTGCTGATGGCCGGCAACATCGTCCGGCTGGTGCGCGAGTTCCACGCGAACGTGCCGGGCTCGCGACTGAAGGCGCGCATCGTCGCAATGTTCGTCGGGCTTGCCGTGCTGCCGCTGCTGGTCGTGTTCTACTTTTCCTACCAGTTCCTGAACCGCGGCATCGACACCTGGTTCGACGTCGAGGTGGAGGAGGGTCTCAACAACGCACTGCGCCTGAGCCAGGCCGTGCTGGAGATCCAGAAGCGCGAACACCTGCTCGATACGCAGCGTGCCGCAAAACGTCTTGGCGAGGTCAGCGAACGGCAGCTCATATTCGAGCTGTCGATGCTGCGCCGCGAAAGCGGCGCGCGTGAGATGACGTTGTACGGAGACAACGCACGCATCCTGGCGACGAGTTCCGACAGCTCGTCGGCGCGATTGCCCGAGCCGCTGACCGAGGAGGTGCTGCTGCAGACGCAACAGAATCGCCCGTTCGTCAGCCTCGACCCGCTCGAGGACGGCCGCTACGAGATACGCACGGCGACCGTCTTCGGCATCCGCGGCCGGGCTGAACCGGTCGGCATCATCCAGGCGCACTTTCCGGTCACGGAGCGGCTCGGCCGCATGACCAGCAGCGTCGAAACCTCGCTGAAGGAGTACCAGCAGCTCCTGTACCTGCGGGAACCGCTGAAGAGCACGTTGACCCTGACGCTCACGGTCGTGCTGATGTTGAGCCTGCTCGCCGCGATCTACGGCGCGCTGATCCTGTCGCGCCGGCTCGTGCAGCCTATCCAGGACCTCGTCGCCGGCACGCGCGCCGTAGCGAAGGGCGACTTCGACACGCGACTGCCGACGCCGTCGCGCGACGAGATCGGCTTCCTGATCAGCTCGTTCAACGACATGACGCAGCGCCTCGCCTCCGCGCGGCGCGAGGCGAGCCAGTCGCAGGCGCTGGTGGAAGCCGAGCGCAGCAACCTCGAGGTCATTCTCGCGCGACTGTCGACCGGCGTCGTCGCGGTCAACAACGACCTGACGATTCGGACCGCGAACGAAGCGTCCGGCGCGATTCTCAACGTGCACCTCGAAAACCGGATCGGTGAGAGCCTGGTCGACATCGCGAAGAACGAGCCACTGCTCGACCAGTTCGTCGACGTGGCGCGCGTGCACCTCGACGCGGGCGAGACGGACTGGCGGGAGCAGATCGTCCTGCGCGGCGAAGTCGGTCGCCGCGTCCTCACCTGCGCGTGCACTACGCTGCCGTTCGAGGAAAACGTGGCGCCGGGCTATGTCATCGTGTTCGACGACATCACCGCGCTGCTGCAGGCGCAGCGCGATGCGGCCTGGGGCGAGGTCGCGCGGCGGCTCGCGCACGAAATCAAGAACCCGCTGACGCCGATCCAGCTATCGGCGGAGCGGCTCCGGCGCAAGTACCTCGCGAGCATGGACGAGGAGGAGGCGCAGATCCTGGACCGCGCGACGCACACGATCGTGCAGCAGGTCGAGGCGATGAAGGAAATGGTCAATGCGTTCAGCGACTACGCGCGCGCGCCGGACATGGAGATTGGCCGCTTCGACCTGGACAAGCTCGTGCACGAAGTCGTCGACCTGTACCGCGCGCAGGAGAGCAACGTGAAGATCGTCGTCACGTCCGACCCGACGATGCCGCTGATCGACGCCGATGTCGGGCGCGTGCGCCAGATCCTGCACAACCTGATTCGCAATTCGATCGAGGCGCTCGAGAACACGACCGACGGGCAGGTCGACGTGCAGGTCTGCGCGGCCGAGGTCGACGGCATCGACATGGTGCAGATACGGGTGGAAGACAACGGGCCGGGCTTCGATACCGGCAGCATGAGCCAGGTCTTCGATCCCTACGTCACCACGAAACCAAAGGGAACCGGACTGGGCCTCGCGATCGTCAAGAAGCTCGTCGAGGAACACATGGGAACGATCCGCGCGGACAACCGCAAGGGCGGCGGCGCGATGATCAGCATTCGCCTGCCGCGCACGGAAGCGGCGCGTGAGGCACAAATCGCCAAAGGCTCCGGGACAAGGAGCGAACCGCGGAGGGAGAGAGCGTGACAGACTCACAGGTACTCGTCGTCGACGACGAGGAAGATATCCGGGCGCTGATTTCGGAGATTCTCGGCGAAGAGGGCTACGGCGTGACCGTCGCCGCGAATGCGCAGGAGGCGCGGGACGCGAAATCATCGTCCCGTTTCGACCTGGTCCTGCTGGACATCTGGATGCCGGACACCGACGGCATCACGCTGCTGCGCGAGTGGTCCGACGCCGACGAGTTGAATTGCCCCGTCGTCGTGATGTCCGGTCACGGGACGGTGGACACCGCTGTCGAGGCGACGCGGCTCGGGGCTTACGACTTCGTCGAGAAACCGCTGTCGCTCGCGAAGCTGCTGCGCACGGTGGAGGGCGCACTGCGCTCCTCCGGCAGCACGGGTGGCAAGGCGCGCGGCACGCTGCCGGCGCTGCTGACGCCGGTCGGCCGCAGCGAGCGCATGCAGCGCCTGCGCGAGAAGGCACAACAGTATGCGCGCCACGATGCGAGCGTCCTGCTGTCCGGCGAACCCGGCACCGGGCGCGGCGCGTTCGCGCGCTACATGCACGCGCTGAGCCGCCGCGCGGACGAGCCGCTGATCAGCGTCACCGCCGCATCGCTCACCGCCAGCAACGTCGAGGAGCAGTTGCTGGGCAGCGAAGATGACGACGGCATCAACGCAGGCGCGTTCGAACGCGCCGGCCAGGGCACGCTGATCATCGACGAGCTCGGTGACCTGAATGAAACGGGCCAGAAGATCCTGCTCGGCGTGCTCGAGGACGGAAAATTCCTGCGCGTGGGCGGCAAGACGCCGGTCCGGCTGGATGCGCGCGTCATCGCGACCGTTGCAGCGGACTTCGAGGCACGCGTGGCCGCCGGCAGCCTGCGGCGCGACCTTTTGTCGCACCTGCAGATCCTGACGCTGAACGTGCCGCCGCTGCGGGAGTACGCGGAGGACGTCCCCGAGCTGCTCAGCTACTACGTCGACAAGTTCGTCGATGCCGACGGTCTCGCGTTTCGCCGCTTCAGCGTCGCCGCGCAGAACCGCCTGCGCAACTACCCGTGGCCCGACAACGTGCGCGAGCTGAAGAACCTGGTCCGGCGCTTGCTGCTCACGGGCCGCGAGGACGACATCTCGCTCGCCGAGGTGGAGGCCGAGATCAACGAATCGCCGTCGTCGGACGAACCGCTCGTGAAACAGGATCTGCTCGCACTGCCGCTGCGCGAGGCGCGCGAGCAGTTCGAGCGTGCGTACCTCCAGCAGCAGCTCGTCCTCTGCGACGGCAAGGTCGGTCAGCTCGCGAAACGCGTCGGCATGGAGCGCACCCACCTGTACCGCAAGCTGCGCTCGCTCGGTGTGGACTTCAAGTCGATCGGGGACGACTGACCGGGGGAGAACGGCGTCGGCGGAAGACGCGGCCGTCGATGACAACGAGCGCCAGCGCGATCAGCAGCATGCCGCCGATTTCGGACGTGTGCAGGACCTCGCCGAGCAGCGTCGTGCCGAGCAGGATGGCCGTGACCGGAATCAGGAAGGTGACGAGCATCAGGTTCGTCGCGCCGGCCGTGGCCAGCAGCCGGAAGTACAGCAGGTAGGCCAGCGCGGTCGACAGCACGGCCAGCGACAGCAACGCGGCCCAGCTCGACGGTGTGGCGGCGGCAAGTTCTGCGATGCCGCCCTCGGCGATGGCGAACGGCAGCAGCATGCAGGCCGACATCGAGACCTGGCAGGCCGAGTTGACGGAGGGCGGCACGCCGGCCGCCAGGTAGCGGCGTCCGTACACGCTCGCGCACGCGTACGACAGGCCGGCCAGCACGACGGCGAACTGCGCCAGGACGTTTCGCCCGAGGTCGTGCAACGCGTCCGGGCCGACCATGACGATGACGCCCGCGAAGCCGATCAGCACGGCGACCACGCGCAGGCGCGTGATCGGCTCGTCGCGCAGGACGAGCGCCGCGACGACCACGGCGAAGATCGGCGTGGTCGCGTTCAGGATCGACGCGAGGCTCGACGTGATCTCGGTCTGGCCCCAGACGATCAGCAGGAACGGCGCCACGTTGTTCAGCAGCCCCATGATGGCGAACACGCCCCAGGCGCGCAGCGAGCGCGGAACCTTGCCCGCATTGCCGGTCGCGGCGACGACGAGCCACAGGACGAGCGCCGCCAGCACGAGGCGGAAGGCGACGATCGTCATGACCGGCAGGTCGCGGAGCGCGATCTCGATGACGAAGTAGGAGGAGCCCCACAGGCAGGACAACGCCAGCAACAGGGCCCACGCCAGCAGTGACATCTGCACGCGCGGCGCCTAGTCGCCCGGGTACCGGTACGGCGACACGCGCCGGTCGATGCGTTCGCACCAGGCGGGGCTCACCGGCTCGCGGACGTCGGCCGCCGGAACGCCGAGCTTTTCGCCGACGAGCCGTTGCCATGCCGCGGAGCCGGGCTCGGGACCGAGCGCGGCCGCACCCGGAGCCTTCACCGTCGACTCGACGAGCCACAGCCAGTCTTCCTTGCAGACGATCGGCCCGTCGTCGCCCGGGTTGTCGTCCGGCCCGAAGTCGGTCCGGCGCGCGACGGGCGCGCGTTCCGCCGGCAGCAGGCGGCCATCGTCCAGGAACGCGAGGCCCGGCTCGCCGAAGTCCGCCATGCTCAGCCGCCGGATCTCGCGCAGGGCCCGCCCGCCGGCATCCGGCAGGACGTGGTGCGGCCGCCGCTGCACCGTCGAGACGATCTCGCCCTCGACGAAGCGGCCGTCCGCGTCCAGCGTCGCGACGAGGATCGGTGCGACGCCCTTCAGGCCGCTGATGCTGATGCCGAATGCCGTTGCGAAGTTGCCGAGGCTGTAGGCGATGAGCCGGTCGTTGTAGCGTTCCATCGCGCGGACGACGTGCGGCCCGTGACCGAGGACGAGGTCCGCGCCGGCGTCGACCGCCATTCGAGAGAAACGCACGACGTCGCCGCGCGGCTCGCCGTAGTACTCCTCCTCGCCGAAACTTACATGCGTGTAATCCGCGCCCTCGGCGCCGCCGTGGAAGGCGACGATGACGATGTCGTGGTCTGCGGACAGCCCGCGAATCGTGCGCTCGGCGAACCGGTAATCGAGCATCATGTTCGAGTTGCGCGTGACCGCGTAGCCGATGACCGCGATCGTGAGGCCGTTCTTTTCGAAGGACGCGACGGTGCCGACACGGCCGGTGTGCAGGATGCCGGCCCCGTTCAGAACGCGCATCGTCGTCGTGCGCCCTTCCTCGCCGAAGTCACGGGCGTGGTTGTTCGCAAGGCTCAGCACGTCGAAGCCTGCGTCGACGAAGCGCTGCGCGTAACGGGTCGGCATGCGGAAACGGTAGCAGGCGGCCGGGTTCGAACACTTCTTGCCGGGCTCGCCCTCGTCGGCCAGCACGCCCTCGAGATTGCCGAACGTGACATCCGCGTCAACGAGCCAGGGCCTGACGTCCGCGAAGTAGTTCGCCGCGTCGTCCGACGGCAGCCGGTTCTCGGGGTACTCGGTGCCGATCATGATGTCGCCGACGGCGGCGATCGTCAGCCGGCCGGGCGATGCCTCATCCGCCCAGGCCGCGGGCCCGGCGGCGAACAGCAACAGGAGCCGCAGCCAGCGCAGCTCAGTCTCCGAGACGAATCCGCAGCACGTCGATCTTCGCGGCGCGCAGGCGGCTTCGCAGCAGGTTCAGTTCGTCCAGATCGGTGATCGGGCCGATGCGGACACGGTGGTAGGTCTTGTCGTCGATCGCGACCTTCTGAATGCTCGACTCGATGCCCTGCAGCCCGAGCTCGGCGCGTCGCCGGTCGGCGTCGGCCCAGGCCGAGAACGAGCCGGCCTGGAGCATGTAGACGCCGGGTTCCACGACCGCCTGCGGCTCCGTGTCGCGGGACACGTTCGCCTCCTCCTCAGTCACGACCACCTCGAAGACCGGCAGCATCTCGTAGAAGTCGAAGCGGCCCTTCTTCGGCTCGGCGTCATCGACCGGCGCGGGCTTCGCGGCCGCGGTACTCGCTGCGGCTTCGCCGTTCTCGTCGAGGGCCGACTCGAGGCTCGCGGGCGCCCGCCGGGCTGCCACGGGCTCCGCCGGGGTCGCGCGGCGGTCGCTGAACCAGATCGCGGCCGCGACCGAAAGGCCGACGGCAAGGCCGAACACGCCGTACAGCCAGCCCGGGTATGCCGGGTCGCTCCTGCGGTTCTGGCGGCTCGAGCGCCGTTTTCGCTTCGCTGCCACTACATCGCCTCCGGCGCGTTGACGCCGATGATGTCGAGGCCGTTCGCGATGACGACCTGCGTCGCGCGGCAGAGCACCAGGCGCGCGTCGCGGAGGTCCGCGTCGTCGACCAGGAACACGCAGGCGTTGTACCAGCTGTGGAAGTCGTTCGCGAGGTCGCGCAGGTAGTGCACGAGGTGCTGTGGCGCCCGGTTCGCGGCCGCGAGCTCGATGATCTCGGGATAGCGTGACAGCGCCGTCATCAGCGGGCGGACCTGGGGCTCGTCGAGCAGGCCGAGCTTCGCCAGGCCGTTCGCCGTATCGTGCGCGAGCGCCTTCTCGCCGAGCTGGCGGAATACGCTCGCGATGCGCGCGTGCGCGTACTGGATGTAGTAGACCGGGTTGTCGTTCGACTGCGATTTCGCAATGTCGAGGTCGAAGTCGAGGTGCTGGTCGTTCGAGCGCGACACGTAGAAGAAACGCGCGGCGTCGTTGCCGACCTCGGCTCGCAGCTGGCGCAGCGTGTCGAACTCGCCGCTGCGCGTCGACATCTGCATTTTCTCGCCGCCGCGGTACAGCGCGACGAACTGCACGAGCTCGACGTCGAGGTCGGCGCCATCGTAGCCCATGGCCTCGAGTCCCGCGCGCACGCGCGCGACGTAGCCGTGGTGGTCCGCGCCGAGGATGTCGATGAGGCGGTCGAAACCGCGCTCGCGCTTGTCGAAGTGGTACGCGATGTCCGATGCGAAATAGGTCTTCACGCCGTTGTCGCGCACGACGACACGGTCCTTTTCGTCGCCGTACCGCGTGGCAGGGAACCAGGTCGCGCCGTCCTTCTCGTACAGGACGCCGCGCTCGCGCAGCACGTCGAGCGCGTCGTCGATGCGGCCCGTCTTCGTGAGGCTCTGCTCGGAGTACCAGTTGTCGAAGACCACGCCGAACTCCGCGAGGTCGTCCTTGATGTCGTCGAGGATGGCATCGAGCGACTGCTGGCGGACGTGGTCGAAGCCCTCCTCGCCGAGCAACGCCTTCGCCTTCGCGATGATCGCCTCGACGTAGGCCTCGCGCTGCGCCCGGTTCGCTTCGCGCTGCTCCGCCGTCGCGTCTTTCGCATCCTTCGGTCCGTCCTCCGGCAGGCCGGCCAGCACGTCCGCCGTCGCGACCTCCGCGACGCCGGTGGTGTCGATGGCGGCGGCGATGTCGCGGATGTAAGCGCCGCGGTAGCCGGCGCGCGGGAACGGCACCTCGACGCCGCGGAGCTCCAGGTGCCGCAGCCACACGCTGGCGCCCAGGATATCCATCTGCCGGCCGGCATCGTTCACGTAGTACTCGCGCGTCACCGGGTAGCCGGCGGCTTCGAGCAGGTTGCCGACGGACGCGCCGTAGGCCGCGTGACGGCCGTGGCCGACGTGCAGCGGGCCCGTGGGATTCGCGGACACGAACTCGAGCAGGATCTTCGGCGCCTCGCGGGCAGGCTGCCGCCCGTAGTCCGCGCCCTGCGCCAGGATCGCGGCCACCTCCGCGTGGAACGCGGCGCCGCCCAGGTGGAAGTTGATGAAGCCCGGCCCGGCGATCTCGACGCGGGTGACCGACGGGTGGTCCGGAAGCGCGCCGATCAACGCCCCGGCGATGTCGCGGGGCTTCGCCCGGGCCGGCTTCGCGAGGCGCATCGCGACGTTTGTCGCGAAATCGCCGTGCGCAGGATCGCGCGTGCGCTCGATCGAGCCGGCTACGTCGATGCCGGCCGCGGCTTCGGCAAGGTCTGGAAGCGACGACAGGGCGTCGGCAACGAGTTGTGCAACGAGTGACTTCATGTGTGGTGTTGTCGGTGGGGCGCCGGTAGCGAGCCGCGATTCTACGGGAATTAACGCAAGAATGGGCTTCCGATGCCGGCCTAGTACAGCTCGATCGGGTCGACGTCGACGGACCATCGTACCCGTCGCGCCGCCGGGTCGTCTTCGAGCGCCGGACGCAGTGCTCGAAGCGCCGTGTGCAATGCCGCGCGGTCCCCGCTGCGCAGCAGCAACTGGGCGCGGTAGCGGCCCGCCTTGCGGGCCATGACGGCGTCGACCGGCCCGAGCACGTCGAGCCGGTCGCCGCCGAGCCCGGCCGCGAGCCCGCGGGCGACGACGAGAAACGCGTGCGCGTCCTGCCGCCGGTGCGCGGACGCGCGAATCAGCGCCAGGCGCGAAAACGGCGGCCAGTGCGTGGCCTCGCGCTCGGCCAGCGCGTCGGCGGAGACGCCGACGTAGCCGCCGTCCAGCAGCCGCCGCCAGAACGGGTGCGCGGGAAACGCCGTCTGGATCAGTACCTCGCCACGGCGCTGCTCGCGTCCGGCGCGTCCGGCCACCTGGATGATCGACTGTGCCATGCGTTCGTCGGCACGGAAGTCCGTGCCGAACAGGCCCTGGTCCGCGTTGACGACGCAGACGAGCGTTAGCTGCGGGAAGTGGTGCCCTTTCGACAGCATCTGCGTGCCGACGAGGATCTCCGCCGACCCGGCCGTTGCGGCCGCGAGCGCGTCGTCCATCGCGCCGCGGCGCTGCACGCTGTCGCTGTCGATGCGCGTGACGGTGCGCGCCGGGAATGCGGCGCGCAGCGTGTCTTCGAGGCGCTCGGTGCCGGCGCCGAGCGGGCGCACCGCCTCGCCGCACTCCTCGCAGTGCGGGTCGAGCGGGCGCTGGGCGCCGCAATGGTGGCAGCGCAACTGCCCGGCGCTCGCGTGCACGGTGAGCCGGGCGTCGCAGCGACGGCAGCCGGCGACGTGGCCGCAGGCGGAGCAGATCAGCGTCGGGGCGAAGCCGCGCCGGTTCAGGAACACGAGCACCTGTCCGCCGGCGTCGAGGTGCGAGCGCATGGCCTGCCGCACCGGGTCGCTCAGGCCGTCGTCCGCCGCGTGCCGGACCGTGTCGACGAGCCGGATCACCGGGGCCTCGGCGCCGCCGGCCCGCGCGGGCAGGCGCAGGTGCCGGTAATTGTCGTCTCGGCAATGCTTAAGCATCTCCAACGTCGGCGTCGCGGACCCGAGAACCGCGGGCACGCCGGCGCGCTTCGCACGCGCGATGGCCAGGTCGCGCGCCGAGTAGCGCAGCCCGTCCTGCTGCTTGAACGACGGGTCGTGCTCCTCGTCGACGACCACGAGACCCGGGCACGCAAGCGGCACGAAGACCGCGGACCGCGTGCCGACGACGACGGTCGCCTGGCCGCTGCGCGCGCGGCGCCACGCGGCCAGCCGGGCCGTGTCGGTCAGCCCTGAGTGCAGCAGCTCCGGGTCCACCCCGAGACGCTCGCGGAAGCGGGCAACGAGTTGCGGCGTGAGCCCGATCTCGGGGACGAGCACCAGCGCCTGCTCGCCGCGCGCGATGCAGTCGGCGATCAAGTGCAGGTAGACCTCCGTCTTGCCGCTGCCGGTCACGCCGTCGAGCACGAAGGCGCCGAACCCGTCGGCGGCGCGCACCGCGTCGACGGCGTCGCGCTGCGCGTCGTTCAGGTCGGGGCCGGGCGTCGCGTCGAGTTCGACCGGCGGACGCCGATCACTCGCGCGACGCTCTTCCGACGTGGCGAGACCCTTGTCGCGCAGCGCCGCGTACGCGCGCCGCCAGTTCGCGAGCATGTCGTCGAGCTGTGCGTGCAGGACGCCGTCGTCGCCGGCATCGAGGAGATGCCGGAGCAGTTCCGCCTGCTTCGGCGCGCGACGCTCGAGTGCATCGATGTCGGCATTCCCGCCGTCCGCCGTCGCGCGGCAAACCGTCGCCGTCGGGTGCAGCGCTTCGCCCTGCCGCAGCACGGCCGGCAGGGCGGTCGCGACAGATTCCCCGACCGGGTGGTGGTAGTAGTCCGCGGCGAACTGCACGAGCCACAGCGCGTCGTCGTCGAGGAGCGCGCGCTCGTCGAGCACCGCCTCCGCGCGTTTCAGGCGCTCCGGCGGCAGTTCGGAGCCCGCCGCGTGCGACATGACCAGCCCGGTCAGCCGGCGGCGGCCGAACGGCACCCGCACGCGGGCGCCTACCGCCGGCAGCGCCCCGCCGGCGGGAGGCCGGTAGTCGAACAGCCGCGACAGCGGCACCGGGAGCGCGACGCGCAGGATGGGCTCAGTACTCAAAAACCGTTTCCAATCAATGGTGTATAGCGCCGCGGGGAGGCACCGGGCCGCGTGTCAACGCGCGCGGCCCGGAATCGTTAGAAAGGGCAGGACACGTTAGAGGACGGCGTGACGGAGTCAAGTGGGCCAAGGCCATGGAAACGACCCGATGAACAGCGGCGCCGTACCCTGTACGCTCGACCTCACGGACGCGGCGCGCAGCGGAGACGGGGCACTGCCTGACGAACGCGAACTGAACCGGTTCCTGGCCGGCGTCGAGGGGCGCGCGTTGCGCATTGCCGAGATCGCCGTGCGCGACCGGGACGAGGCGCTCGACCTGGTGCAGGATGCCGCGATCCGGCTGGCGAGGTCCTACCTTGCCCGGCCGATCGCGGAGTGGACGCCGATCTACTACCGCATCCTGCAGAATGGCATCCGCGACTGGCACCGGCGCCAGAAGGTTCGGCGGCGCGTCATGGTGTGGTTCGGTCGCCGGCCGGACGATGGCGAGGGGCGCGATGCAATAGCCGAGGCGCCGGACCCCGGCGGGCGCACGCCGGACGAGTTGCTCGCGTCCGGCGAGGCGATGGCGGCACTGGCGGAGGCGATCCGCCGGCTGCCGGAACGGCAACAGGAGGCGTTCATGTTGCGGACGTTCGAGGGCCTGGACGTCGCCGCGACCGCGGCGGCGATGGGTTGCTCCGACGGCAGTGTGAAGACACATTACTCCCGGGCCGTGCACACGCTTCGGGACAGATTGGGAGAACACTGGTCATGACATCTCACCGCAACGAGGACGACGTCTTTGTCCGGGCGGCGAAGGCACGATTCGACGACAGTGTCCGGCAGCTCGATGCCGGCACGCGGTCGGCACTGGCGCGAGGCCGCCAGGCGGCGCTCGACGCCGCGGGCCCGGCGCGACGTCCGGCCTGGTTCCGGTGGATGCCGGCGGCCGGGCTCGCGACTGCGATCGCGGTCACCGCGATCCTGCTGCGCGCGCCGGAGGTCGAGCCGACGCTGCCCGGTGATACCGACATCGAGATCCTGCTCGGCGGTGACAGCATCGAGATGCTGGAAGATCTCGAGTTCTACGCCTGGATGGAACAGCAGGCGCTGGAAGAGGGCCATGACGCCGGCTGACCGCACTCACGGCAGGCGCCGGGCGGTCGCGGTCGCCGTACTGCTGATTGCGGGTCTCGCGCAGGCCGACGACGGACCTCGCTGGGTCGAGCTCGACACGCAGCAGCAGGAAGTGCTCGCGCGCTTCGCGGACGACTGGGAGCGTATCGCGCCGGAACGCCGCAAGCGGTTAGTCCAGTTCGCGGCGCGCTGGTCGGAGTTGACGCCGGAAGAACAGGAGCGGGCGCGCGAACGACTCGACAACTGGCGTGCGCTGCCCGACGACCGGCGCGGCCGCATTCGGGACAAGCTGCAGACGTTCCAGGAGCTGCCGCCCGAGGAGCAGCAGCGCATACGGCGTCAGTTCCGTGAGTTCCAGTCCCTGAACCGCGAGCGTCGCGAGGCGCTGCGGGAACGCTGGCAGACGATGACGCCGGAGGAACGCGAGGCCGTGCTCGAACGATTGCGGGAGCGCCGGCGGCCGCCACCGGGCGGTAGCGAGAAACGGCCCTGACGCGAATTCGGGAGTGTGCGCGGCCGATTGAATTTGGATAGAGTACGCCCCTCGTGCTGGAGGGGCCCAGATGAAGATCGGTGTACCAAGCGAAACTCACCCGGGTGAGAAACGCGTCGCGACGACGCCCGACGTCGCGAAGGAACTCGCGAAACTCGGTTTTTCGGTTGCAGTCGAAACCGGCGCCGGCGACGCGTCGAGTTACACGGACGACGCTTACCGCGCGGCCGGCTGCGATATCGTCAGCGCCGCCGACGTGTGGCGCGACTCGGACATCATCCTCAAGGTGCGTGCGCCGGAAGGCGGGGAAAGCGACGGCCTGCGTGCCGGCCAGACGCTGATCTCGTTCCTGTGGCCGGCGCAGAACCCGAAACTCCTCGACAAGCTCACGAAGACGGGCGCTACCGTCATGGCGATGGACAGCGTGCCACGCATCTCGCGGGCGCAGAAGATGGACGCGTTGAGTTCGATGGCGAACATCGGCGGCTACCGGGCCGTGGTCGAGGCCGCGCAGCACTTCGGCCGCTTCTTCACCGGCCAGATCACCGCTGCCGGCAAGGTGCCGCCGGCCAAGGTCCTGGTCATCGGTGCGGGCGTTGCCGGCCTTGCCGCGATTGGCGCCGCGAAGAGCATGGGCGCGATCGTCCGCTCGTTCGACACGCGGCCGGAAGTGAAGGAACAGGTCGAGAGCATGGACGCCGAGTTCCTGATGCTCGACTTCGCCGACGAGGACGGTTCCGGCGAGGGCGGCTACGCGAAAGTGATGAGCGAGGAGTTCATCGCGGCCGAGATGGCGCTGTTCGCCGAGCAGGCGAAGGACGTCGACATCGTCATCACGACCGCACTGATTCCCGGCAAGCCGGCGCCGCGCCTGTGGACGGCCGAGATGGTCGCGTCGATGAAAGACGGCAGCGTCATCGTCGACCTGGCCGCGGAGACCGGTGGCAACTGCGAGTTGACGCAGAAAGACAAGGTGATCGTCGAGCACGGCGTGACGATCATCGGCTACACGGACTTGCCGAGCCGGCTCGCCGCGCAGGCGAGCCAGCTGTACGCGACGAACCTGCGGCACCTGCTGACCGACCTCACGCCCGCGAAGGACGGCAACATCGTCGTCGACATGGAGGACGAGGTCATCCGCGGCGCGACCGTCTGCAAGGACGGCGAAACCACCTGGCCGCCGCCCGCGCCGAAACTCTCGGCCGCGCCGAAGCAGGCCGCGGCCGCGCCGCCCCCACCCGCGCCCGAGCCGGCGAAGCCGTCGGTGTTCGGTCCGATCGCCGCGCTGGCCATCGGCGGCCTCGCGCTGTTCGGTCTCGGTGCCGTCGCGCCGCCGTCGTTCATGGCGCACTTCACGGTTTTCGTGCTGGCCTGCTTCGTGGGCTACATGGTCATCTGGAACGTCACGCCGGCGCTGCACACACCGCTCATGAGCGTGACGAACGCCATCTCGTCGATCATCATCATCGGTGCGTTGCTGCAGGTGTCGTCCGCCAGTTCACTGATCATGTGGATCGCGGCCTTCACCGTACTCATCACGAGCATCAACATCGCAGGCGGCTTCGCCGTCACGCGGCGCATGCTCGAAATGTTCCGGAAGTGAGGCCGTCATGTTGAGCAGCGGAATCGTCACGGTCGCCTACATCGCGGCGACCATCCTGTTCATCCTGGCGCTCGGCGGATTGTCGAACCAGGAAACCGCGCGGCGCGGCAACTGGTACGGCATCACCGGCATGGCGATCGCGTTGCTGGCGACGGTGTTCGGTGTCGTCACGCAGCACTACGGCATCCTGGTCGCCGCGCTCGTCATTGGCGGCGGCATCGGCATGCTGCTCGCACGCCGCGTTCAGATGACGCAGATGCCGGAACTCGTCGCGATCCTGCACAGCCTCGTCGGCCTCGCGGCGGTCGCTGTCGGCTTCGCGAACTTCATGGATCACTCGACGGTGCTCACCGGCGTCGAAAAGACGATCCACGACATCGAGACCTACCTCGGCATCCTGATCGGTGCGGTCACGTTCTCCGGTTCCGTGATTGCGTTCGGCAAGTTGTCCGGCCGCATCGGCGGCAAGCCGCTGCTGCTGCCGGCGCGCCACTGGCTGAATCTCGGTCTGCTCATCGCGGCGATCTGGTTCGGCCGCGCGTTCGTCATCGAGTCGGCGGCGGGTGGCGGCATGACGCCGCTCATCGTCATGACCGTGATTGCGCTGCTGTTCGGCATTCACATGGTCATGGCCATCGGTGGCGCCGACATGCCGGTCGTGGTCTCGATGCTGAACAGCTACTCGGGTTGGGCGGCGTCGGCGACGGGATTCATGCTGTCCAACGACCTGCTGATCGTGACCGGTGCGCTGGTCGGCTCCAGCGGCGCGATCCTGTCCTACATCATGTGCCGCGCGATGAACCGCAAGTTCCTGAACGTCATCGCCGGGGGTTTCGGCACCGGGGGCGGAACGTCGGCGTCGAGCGGGGACGCCGAGCAGGGCGAAGTGGTGCCGATCGATGCGCAGGAGACGGCGGCGCTGCTTGCCGGCGCGAAGGAAGTGATGATCATCCCGGGCTACGGCATGGCCGTCGCACAGGCGCAGCACACCGTCTTCGAGATCACGAAAGCGCTCCGGGCGAAGCGAGTCAACGTGCGTTTCGGCATCCACCCGGTCGCGGGCCGCATGCCGGGGCACATGAACGTCCTGCTGGCCGAGGCCAAGGTGCCGTACGACATCGTGTTCGAGATGGACGAGATCAACGACGACTTCCCGGACGTCGATGTCTCCGTCGTGATCGGCGCGAACGACATCGTGAACCCGTCGGCCCAGGAAGTGCCGGACAGCCCTATCGCGGGCATGCCGGTGCTGGAGTGCTGGAAGGGCGACACCACGATCGTGCTGAAGCGCAGCATGGCGACCGGCTACGCCGGCGTGCAGAACCCGCTGTTCTTCAAGGAGAACACCCGGATGCTGTTCGGCGACGCGAAGGACACGCTGGACGCGGTACTGAAGGCCCTCTGACCGGCGGGTTTTCCGGCCCTAAGCCTTTCCCCCAGTTGCTTTTTCCGGCGGCTGCGGCACACTTCGTTTTAACAGCGTTGCAACATGGCTGTTGCACGCTGTGCAGGGACAATGAGTCTCGGCAGGAATGCGGAGTGTGCATATGCTCGCTGGAATGGCTTCCGACATCGCGCAGCAGGTCCTGCGCACCGACGTCGCCGGTATGCCACTGGAGTGGATCGATTACCGCGAGGCGGTGCGTCTGTACCATGCGGAGCAGGTCGCGTACGACTGCGGCACGCGCCTGTACACGGTCTTCGGCGGATTTCGTTCGTTCGATGGCCGGCGCAGCAAGATCGACGTCAATTCGATCATCGCGACCCACGGCACCAGCCAGAGCCTGTCGAAGAACCGTGACAAGTACGTGCCGCCACTGAACAACCGCACGCTGTTCAAGCGCGATGCGAACATCTGCCTGTACTGCGCGATGCGTTTCCCGACGCGCGACCTGACGCGCGACCACATCACGCCGATTTCGCAGGGCGGCAGGGACCGGTGGAACAACGTGGCGACCGCGTGCCGGCGCTGCAACAACTTCAAGGGCGGGCGCACGCCGGAGCAAGCGTCGATGGAGCTGATCGCCGTGCCGTTCACGCCGACCTACGCGGAGTACATTTATCTCAAGGGCCGGCGCGTACTGGCCGACCAGATGCAGTACCTGCTGGCGCACATTCCGCGCTCGAGCCCGTTGCATGCCCGGCTGACGGACCACCTGTTCTCCGGCAAAGACGTCATCGATACGCACTTCCACGACTGAGCACCGGCACATTGAGTCTCTCGGGCAAGCCGGCATGAGCGGAAGCCGGCCACCGGTTTTCTTCGATCTCGACGGCACGTTGACGGACTCGAGCGCCGGCATCGTGGGCTCGCTCCGGCACGCGATCGGTCGCGCCGGCATCCCGGTGCCCGACGACGACCTCAACTGGCTGATCGGTCCGCCGATCCGGAACTCGCTTGCGACGCTGGTCGGCCCGGAGCGCGAGGAGCAGGTCTTCGCGTACTACCGCGAGCGCTACGACGAGCGCGGCTGGCGCGAGAACGAGCCCTACGAGGGCATCCGCGATCTCCTGGAGCAAATCACGGCACACGGCATCCCGGCCTACGTCGCGACCGCAAAGCCGACCGTGTTCGCGAAGCGCATCCTCGAGCACTTCGACCTCGGCCGCTACTTCATCGAGATCTTCGGCTCGGAACTCGACGGCACGCGCACGCGGAAAGACGAATTGCTGCGCTGGGCGCGCGCGAAGATGAAGATGGAAGGCCCGGGCGTGATGATCGGCGACCGCCGCTACGACATCGAGGCGGGCCGTGCGAACGGGCTGCACGCGGTTGGCGTCACCTGGGGCTTCGGCTCCCGCGATGAACTCGTCGACGCCGGCGCGCATGCCATCGTCGATGCCCCGGCGACGCTCGCAACGATGCTGGCAACGGCTTGACACGCCACGGCCTGGCGCATTAACTCGATGCATTCTCCCCGATGCGCGAGACAACTATGAAAGTCACGGTCGCCGCAACGCAGATGCGCTGCACCTGGGACGTCGACGAGAACGTCGCGCGCGCGGAGTCGCTCGTGCACCGGGCGGCGGACGAAGGCGCGCAGGTTGTCCTGTTGCAGGAGCTGTTCGAGACGCCGTACTTCTGCATCGACGAACAGAACCGGCACTTCGACCTCGCGAAACCGCTGGAGGATCACCCGACCGTCGAGCGCCTGCGCTCGATCGCGAAGGCGCGATCGGTCGTGTTGCCGGTCTCGTTCTTCGAGAAGGCCGGTCTCACGCACTACAACACGGTGGCCATTATCGACGCCGACGGGAGCGTGCTCGGCAGCTACCGCAAGAGCCACATCCCGGACTTCCCGCTGTACGAGGAGAAGTTTTACTTCAGTCCCGGCGACACGGGTTTCCGCGTGTTCGACACCCGCTACGGCACGATCGGCACCGGCATCTGCTGGGACCAGTGGTTCCCGGAAGCGGCGCGGGCCATGGTCCTGCGGGGTGCCGAGATCCTGCTGTACCCGACGGCGATCGGCAGCGAGGAATACGACCCGGAGCTCGACAGCAAGGACCATTGGCAGATGACGATGCGCGGTCACGCGGCGGCGAACATCGTGCCGGTCGTTGCGTCGAACCGCATCGGTACGGAGTCGAGCGACGGGAAGAGCATGGACTTCTACGGCTCGTCGTTCATTGCCGGGCCGCAGGGGCAGCTGTTGTGCGAGGCCGACCGCGAGTCGGAACAGGTGCTGACACACACGTTCGACCTGGACGCGATCCGCGAGTACCGGCGCAGCTGGGGCGTGTTCCGTGACCGCAGGCCCGATCTCTATTCGCCGTTGCTGACCCTCGACGGGCGCACGCGGGCCACGGCCGGCTGAGTGCGATCGGCGCCTGACTACGGGCGGTTCGCCGTCTTCTCGCTCATTGGCACGGTAACCCTGATGCCGCTGCTGGTGCTGCCGGCGATGGTCGGGGTGCTGGTCGACCAGGCCGGCATGTCCGATTCGATCGCCGGGTGGTCCGCGTCACTGAATTTTTTCGGTGCCGCAGCCATCGGGCTCGCGATGGCGTTCCGGATGCATCACCTGAGCCTGCGGCAGGTCGCCGTCGCGGGACTCGTGATTGCGGTCGTCGCGGACCTCGCATCGGCGGCTCTCGTCGGGTCCGGAACGGCCTTCCTGGCCGCACGGCTCGTGGCCGGCGTCGGGCTGGGTGCCGCGTACGTCTGCGCGGCGTCGGCATTCCCGCGCTACGAGGATTACGACCGCGGCTACGGGCTGTTCGTCACCCTGCAGTTCATCGTCAGCGGCGTCGGCTTGTACCTGGTTCCCGTCTTTTCGGACGAGCTCGGTGCGCGCGGCCTGTTCGTCGTCTTCGCGCTGCTGGACCTGCTGGCCCTGTCCTTCGCGCGAGGCCTGCCGGGCAAGGCGGGCGCGAGCGGCGATGCGGCCCGCAAGCGCACTGAGATGGGCATCCTGCTGACGCTGGCCGCCATTGCCGGCATCGCAGGCTTCACGTTGTTCGAGGCAGCGAACAACGCCCAGTTCACCTACATCGAGCGCTTCGGTGTCGCGCAGGGGCTGGACGAGCACCGGATCGGGATCGCGCTGCTCTTTGCGTCGCTGATCGGCATTCCCGGTGCATTCGCAATCGTCCTGCTCGGGCATCGATTCGGCACGCTGCGGCCGCTGATTGCGGGGATCAGCCTCGCGATCGCAGGCCTTCTCGTCCTGATGGCGGCGCCGTCCTATGCCGGCTACGTGGCGGGCGGCTGCTGCCTCGGGTTTTCGTGGGCGTTCTGCCTGCCGTACATCCAGTCGCTGCTGGCGGACCTCGATCGTCGCGGCAGCGTCATCGCCGCCGGCACGTCGCTGTCGACGCTGGGGAGTGCCGTCGGGCCGGGTCTCGCGGCCACCGCCGTGGCCGGCGGGCACTACGCGCGGGTGTTCATGCTGGCTATCCTGATATTCGTCCTCGCACTCATCGGCTTCGTGATCTCGGCCCGGTACCGGCCCGTCCCCGGCGTGGCGGCGGCGCCGTGATGGCACGCGACGATCCCCGCGACGACGGCTACCGCATGCCGGCGGAATGGGCGCATCACGATGCCTGCTGGATGGCCTGGCCCTGCCGGAAGGGATTGTGGGCCGACAGCGAGAGCGTCCGGCAGGACTACGCGGCGGTCGCGAACACGATTGCACGATTCGAGCCCGTCAAGATGCTGGCGCCGCCGGACCGCGTGGAGCAGGCACGCGCGCTGTTGCACGACAACGTCGACGTGATCGAGATGCCGATCGACGACTCCTGGGCGCGCGACTCGGGGCCGAATTTCCTGACCGGCGAGGCCGGCCTCGCGGGCTCGACGTTCACGTTCAATGCCTGGGGCGGCAAGTACGAACCTTACGACCAGGATGCGCTGATGGGTCGTCGGATCCTCGATCTCGTCGGTGTGCGCCGCTACGCGAGCGACCTCGTCGCCGAAGGCGGCGGTGTCACGGTCGATGGCGAAGGCACGGTCATCACCACCGAGACCTGTTTCCTGAACCGGAACCGGAATCCGGACCTGTCGAAGCGCGAGGTGGAGGCCGAACTGTGCCGTACGCTCGGCGCGGAGAAGGTCATCTGGATTCCGGGCGACCCGAGCGACCCCGAGACCGACGGTCACGTCGACGGCATCGCCGCGTTCATCGAACCCGGGCGCCTGCTCGTCGAGATCAACCGCGACCGCGGCGACCCGCACCACCCGATCTGCGAGCGCAATCGCGAAGCGCTCACGCGGGTCCGGGATGCCCGCGGCCGCGTGATCGAACTCGAGTTCATCCAGGAGGGCAGCTACCGGCCGGAGCGCTGGAACGGCGGCTGCAGTTCCTACGTGAATTCCTACCTCGCCAATGGCGCGGTCATCGTGCCCGGCTACGGCTACGACCAGGATGCGGAAGCCGTCGAAACCTACGCGCGGCTGTACCCCGACCGCGAGATCGTGCAGGTGCCCATCCACCACCTGTCCCTCGGCGGTGGCGGCGTTCACTGCGTCACGCAGCAGCAGCCGTCGGCCTGAGGCCGACGCGACCCGCAGCAGGTTATACTGCCGCGATGCAGTACCTCATCGACGCGAGCGTCTACGTCTTCCGGGCGTACTACTCCATGCCGGATGACATGGTCGATGGCGACGGGAACCCGGTCAACGCGCTGTACGGCTACTGCCGCTTCCTCGGCGATTTCCTCGAGCAGGTGCGGCCGGATCACGTCGCCGTCGCATTCGACGAATCGCTGACGACGTCGTTTCGCACGTCGATTTACCCGGCGTACAAGGCGAACCGGGAACCCGCCCCTGAGGAACTCAAGCGGCAGTTCGCGCAGTGCCGGCGCTTCACCGCCGCGCTCGGCATCATGTCCTGCGCCGACCCGCTGTACGAGGCCGACGACCTGATCGGCACGCTGGTCATGCACGGCCGGCGCCTCGAGCGCCCGTCGACGATCGTCAGCCGCGACAAGGACCTGACGCAGTTGCTGTCGAAGGCGGACGTGTTCTGGGACTTCGCCGGCAAGGGCAAGCTCCAGTACGACGCCATTCCGGATTCCTTCGGCGTCTGGCCGGAACAGATCGCGGACTTCCTCGCGCTCGCGGGCGACAGCGTCGACAACATCCCGGGCGTGCCCGGCGTCGGCAAGAAGACGGCCGAGGCCCTGCTGAAGCACTTCGACTCGCTCGAAAACGTGTACGCGAACCTCGATCGCGTGCACGAGGTCAACTGCCGTGGCGCGAAGACGCTCGGCGCGAAGCTCGAGCAGCACCGGGACGCCGCGATGCTCGCGCGCAGGCTGACCGGCATCGCCTGCGACGCGCCGATCGACGATCCGGAAAGCGTCCTGGCTCCGCGGCGGCCGGACCTCGGCGCGATCAACGCGTTGTTCGACGAGGCGAATATCGGACCGGCGCTCAGGCGGCAGGCCGAACGGATCGCCGACCTGCACGCGACCTGACCATGCCCGGTCGCGCGGTCTTCCGGAAGACCGGGCCGGCATCGGATGCACCGCTGTTCGACGCCGAAGCGGACGGACTCGCGGCGCTCGCGGCGACCGGCACGGTGCGCGTCCCCGAGGTCTACGCCGTCGGCGTTCGCGGGGACGAGGCCTTCATCGAGATGGAGCGCTTTGCGCTCCGAGCCCCCGACGCGGACTGCCAGCGCCGTTTCGGCGCGGCCCTGGCCGCACTGCACCGCTCGACGGCAAGCGAACACGGCTGGCCGCGCGACAACTTCATCGGCCGGTCATCGCAGCCGAACCCGCCCACGGGCGACTGGGTTGCGTTCTTCGGCGAGCACCGGCTCGGGCATCAGCTGGAACTTGCCGGGCGCAACGGGTACGGCGGCGAGCTGCAGACGCGCGGGCGGCGTCTCATCGACGAGCTTGACGGCCTGTTCAACGGCTACGTCCCGGCCCCGTCGCTCCTGCACGGCGACCTGTGGGGCGGCAACTGGGGCATGGCCGGCGGCGGGCCCGTGACTTACGATCCGGCCGTGTACTACGGCGACCGGGAAACGGACCTCGCGATGTCGCGGCTGTTCGGCGGCTTCGGCCCGCCGTTCTACGAAGCCTACGATGCCGCGTGGCCGCCGGCGCCCGGCCGCGACCGCCGCGTGGCGCTGTACCAGCTCTACCACGTGCTGAATCACCTCAACCTGTTCGGGGCCGGCTACCTCGGCAGCGCGATGGACCTGTTGCGCGGGCTGACCGGCCGATGATGGCGCTCAACCGTTGCAGCCGCTGTGGGCACGAATGGCGGGATCGGCCGGCCGGTTACGCGGTTCACCAGGCCTGCCCGGCCTGCGACTCGGCGTACTGGGAATGGACGAACTTCGACGAGACGGCCGAAGCCCGCCCGGGGCCGACGAGCGTGTCACTGCTCAGGGAGCGAAAGGACTGAAGTCATCGGATTCGCCGACCTCGATGCCCTCGCCCAGGAAGTCCTCGTCGAACAGGTAGAGCATCGTGCCCTCGGGCGCGCGCAAGGCACCAAACGCGCCTTCGAAACCGGGGAATTTCTGCTGGCGAAAGCCGTGCTGCTCGCAGATCGCCGCGAGCGTCGATCGGTCGTGGCACTTGAAGCACAGCGACGGCCCGTTTAGCGCGATGCTCTCAGACAAGCCGAGCGCGATGCCGCCCGCATCGAAGCGCATGTGCAGCGTGGGTTCCTCGCGCATATCGGTGACGACGGGCGCGATGGGCGCCCAGAAGCGCGCCGAGCGCATCGCGTCCCTGACCGGCAGTGTGAGCTCGAACCACGTGCCGCAGGCCGAGTCGTTCGCACCCTCGTCGGCCCCGTAGTGTGTGCGGGCCTCGACCATCATGATCGTGTGGCCGTCGTAGTCGTTGAGGTGCAGTTCGTTGAAGACGTCCTCGCCGAGCTGCATGCGCGAGAACTCGAATCCGTGATCGGCCATGGAGCGGGCGTGCCGGGCGAGTTCCGGTTGCACGAAAGTGACGGCCGGCGCGTCGAACTCCCTGTCGTGCAAGCCGATGTTCAGAACGCCGTCGCTGACGACGGCGTACTTGTGCGTCCACGCCTCGCCGCTCTGCAGCTCCTCGAAGCCGAGCAGCTTGTAGAAACCGAGTGACTCGATGATGTCCGGCGTGCGGACGCTGAACTCCAGGAAGCGGCCGATGCCGCTCATTGCGATGCGCCCATTGCCAGTGCGCGCCGGCGCGACGCTTCCCGGTCGTCGGCGGACGGGCGCAGCGCGGGGTCGGCCGACGTCTCCGGCCAGCCGGCCGCATGCCGTTCGACGAGACCGGCCAGTGCGTCGACGTGCGCGTCGTCGGCATTCAGTGCCGGCACGTAGGCGAGACGACGGCCGCCGGCCTCTTCGAAGAATTCGCGGTTCTGCATGACGATCTCCTCGAGCGTCTCGAGGCAATCCGCCGCGAAGCCGGGGCAAACGACGTCGAGGCTTTCGACGCCCTGTCGCCCGAGTTCGCGTACCGTTTCATCGGTGTACGGCCGCAGCCACTCGTCGCGCCCGACGCGCGACTGGAACGTCACGAGCCAGTCGTCGTCGCCGAGGCCGGCGGCCGCCGCGACGAGGCGGGCCGTCTTCCGGCAGTGACAGTGATACGGGTCGCCGTCCAGCAGCGTCTGCTTCGGCACGCCGTGAAACGAGAACAGGAGTTTCTGCCCGGCACCGTTCGCCGAGCGATGGTCACGGATTTTCGCGGCAACCGCTTCGATGTATGCGGGCAGGTCGTGGTAGTGGTTGATGAAGCGCAGCTCCGGCACCCAGCGGCGTCGCGACAGCGACGCGGTGACGGCGTCGAACACCGAGCCGGTGGTCGTTCCGGAGTACTGCGGGTACAGCGGCAGTACGACGATCCGGCGCGCGCCTGCCGCGTGCAACTCGTCGAGTGCGGCGTCGATGGACGGGTTGCCGTAGGACATGCCGAGCGCGACGTGCACGTCGCCGGCAAGGCGCGTGGCGAGCGTCGTGCGCAGCTTGCCCGCCAGGCCGCGGGAATGCACGAGCAGCGGCGAGCCCTCGTCCGTCCAGATCTTCCGGTAGGCCTCGGCGGACCGGGCGGGCCGGATTCGCAGTATTACGCCATGCAGGATCAGCCACCACAGCCAGCGCGGCTTTTCCACGATGCGCGGGTCCCAGAGGAATTGCGCGAGATAGCGGCGCACAGCGCCCGGCGTCGGAGCGTCCGGGGTGCCGAGGTTCACGAGCAGGACCCCGAGGCTCTCCCCGGAACCGTGTGCGTAGTTCGGCGTTGACTGGTACGACGGCATGGTGATCCGGACACCGAAGGTGCGCTAACGTTACTCGAAAGCGCCGTCGCACGCCAGCGAGCGACGATATAATGCCTTGTCTTCTAAGGCTTTTGTTGGACGTCGCGCCCGGACAGCAGGTCCTCGATCGACGGTGCGGGGTGGTCCGGGCCGATGCGACCCGCCTTGAGCCTCGCGATGTAGTCCCGGTACGCGCGCATCGCCTGGTAGGCGAACAGCCAGATGATCGGGATGTTCGCGCAGACGACGATGCCGGTTCCCGTGCCGATCACGTTGTCGAGCGCCGTCGTCGTACGCACGAGGCCCAGCGTCGCGATGATGATCAGCGCGCAATAGCCGAGCTTGTACGCGAGCACCGCGCGATCGCCGGTGACAAAGATGAACGCCTGTTCGCCGTAGTAGGCCCAGGAAATCATCGTTGACAGGCCGAACAGCCATACCCCGATCGTGATGACCCACTTGCCGAGCCCGGGCGTCACAGCGTCGAAGGCCTTCGCCGTGAGCGTCGCGCCGACGTAATCGCGGAAGATGCCGTCGCTCGCGATCACTGGTTTGTCCCCGTCGAAGGGCGTCCACTGAGCCACGAAATTCCCGTCGGCCTGCGCGACGACGCCGGAGACGCGGTGCAAGCTGTTCTCCGTGACCGGGTTCGGGTGCGCCGACACAATGACGGACACACTGTCGCCGGCGTGCCAGTCGTTGCCGGGCAGCGCGGTATCGGGAAGGCGCCAGGCGTCGCCGGCCGCCTCGAACGCGACGCTGTCCGGCAACGGCAGGTCCGGCGCCCGGTTCCACACCCCGGTCGACAGGATGATCAGCGCGGTGAACGTGCAGACGACGATCGTGTCGATGAACGGCTCGAGCCCGGCGACGATGCCCTCGCGCACCGGCTCGTCGGTCTTGGCCGCCGCGTGCACGATCGGCGACGAGCCCTGGCCGGCCTCGTTGGAGAAGATCGCGCGTTTCATGCCGAACAGGAACGCCGAGCCGGCGGAGCCGCCGATGAACGCGCCGGCCGCCTCCGACGGCGAGAACGCCGATGCGAAGATCAGTTTGAACATGGCCGGGATGTCGCCGACGTTCGCGGCGAGCACCCACAGGCCGGCGACCAGGTAGGCGGCGACCATGAGCGGGACGATCGTGCCGGCGACCCGGCCGATGCGGCGGACGCCGCCGATGATCACGGTGCCGACGAGGACGGCGAGCACCAGGCCGCAGGCCCAGGACGGGATGCCGAAATAGGCCTGCGTGATCTCGCCGACGTTCCAGGCCTGGAACATGTTGCCGCCGGTCGCCGTCGACGTGATCAGGCAGACGCAGAACACGACGCCCAGTACGCGCCCGGTGCGCGGCCAGCCCCGCCGCGCGAGTGCGCGCGACGCGACCCACATCGGCCCGCCGTGCGGGTTGTCCGGGTCGTCCGTGTTCCGGTACAGCATCGACAGCGTGACTTCGGTCAGCTTGATCGACATGCCGAGCAGGCCGACGACCCACATCCAGAACACCGCGCCGGGGCCTCCGAGTGCGATGGCGAGCGCGACGCCGCCGATGTTGCCGAGCCCGACGGTGCCGGACAACGCCGTCGACAGGGCCTGGAAGTGGTTCAGCGCGCCCGGGTCATCCGGGTCGTCGAAGCCGCCGCGGATGACGGCGGGCCCGTGGCGCAGCGCCCAGTACTGCGAGAAGCCGCTCCAGGCCGTGAGCACGATGCCGGTGCCCACGATCGCGTACAGGACATAGTCGTGCCACAGGATCGTGTTGACCCAGGCGAGCGCCGCGTTGACCCGGTCCATTGCGTCGCCGCCCGGCTCGCCGCCGGGCCTACGCGGCTTCCATGATGGCCGTGACGCCCATGCCGCCGGCAGTGCAGATCGAGATCAGCCCGCGACCCGATCCCTTCTGCGCGAGAAGCTTGGCCATCGTGGCCACGATGCGCGCGCCCGTCGCCGCGAACGGGTGGCCGATCGCGATGCTGCCGCCCTTGACGTTCAGGCGGTTCAGGTCGATCGGTCCCATCGCCTTGTTGCGGCCGAGACGGTTGCGGCAGAACTCCTCGGACTGCCACGCCTTGAGCGTCGCGATCGTCTGCGACGCGAAGGCTTCGTGGATCTCGTAGAAGTCGAAGTCCTGCAACGACAGGTCCGCCTGGTTCAGCATCTCCGAGACCGCGTAGGCCGGTGCCATCAGGAGTCCTTCGTCGTTGACGAAGTTGACGGCCGCGGCCTTCACGAACGTGAGGTAGGCCTGCACGGGCAGGTTTTTCTTGCGCGCCCAGTCTTCCGACGACAGCAACACGGCGGCGGCGCCGTCGGTCAGCGGCGTCGAGTTGCCCGCGGTCATCGTGCCGTCCTCGCCGCGGTCGAACACGGGCTTCAGCTTCTGCAGCTTCTCGAACGTCGTGTCGCGGCGGATGTTGTTGTCTTCCTCGACGTCGAGGAATGGCACGACGAGGTCGTCGTAAAAGCCCTCGTCGTAGGCGGCGGCGGCCTTGACGTGGCTCGCGAGCGCGAGCTGGTCCTGGTGCTCGCGCTGCACGTCCCATTTCTGCGCGGTGATCTCCATGCTCTCGCCCATCGAGAGCTTCGTGCGCGGCTCGACGACGCCTGGCGCGAGCGGCTTCAGGTAACTCGGCCGCAGCTTGAACCATGGCGTGATCTTGCCCATGAAGCCCTTCGCGACGTACGCGTCCATCATGATGCGGCGGAACTCGTCGCGGAACACGATCGGCGCGTCGCTGATCGAGTCGACGCCGCCGGCGATGCCGGAATCGATCTGGCCGAGCGCGACCTTGTTCGCGATCATGGCGGCGGCCTCGAGGCTGGTACCGCAGGCGCGCTGCAGGTCGACGCCGGGCGTCCTGAGGGACAGGCCGGAATCGATGAGCGATTCGCGGGCGAGGTTCCAGTCCTTCGAATGCTTGATGACGGCGCCGAGGGCGACGTCGCCCAGGGTCTGTCCGCGCAGGTCGAAGCGGTTCACGACGCCCTCGAGCGCGGCCGACATCATGTCCTGGTTCGAACAATGCCTGTAATCAGTGTAGGCGCGGCAGAAGGGGATGCGGGCGCCCCCGACCACGGCAACCCTGATCGCGCGACCGTCATGCAGCATGCTCGTCTCCCGTTGGATTCATGAGTAACCGTCCGCGACTTTACACCATCGGGTCAATAAACCGCACGCGGCGGAGGGCGATTCAGGTGCTGTAACCCGGCGCGACTCGTGCAATCATTCCGTCCTTCCGGTATTCAGCAAGAAGCTCGACGTGCGTTCCGCGGTTGCCCCACTCTCCTGGCGCAACGAGCTGGGCAGGCTCCTGCGCCTCGCCTGGCCGTTGATCGTCAACAACCTGTCGGTCGCCGGCATGCAGTTCGCCGACGCGGTCATGTCCGGGCGCCTCGGCGCCCGCTCGCTGGCCGGCGTGGCGGTCGGCGGCAGTGTCTGGTTCTTCGCCTTCACGATCGGGCTCGGCGTCCTGATGGCGATCGCGCCGATCGCTGCGCGCTTTCACGGCTCGGGCGAGCCCGGCCTGATCGGCCGCTACACGCGCCAGGGCATCTGGCTGGGCCTGGCCTATTCCATGCCGGTGATCCTCGCCGCGCAATTCATCGTCGAGCCCCTGCTCATTACGATCGGCATCGACGAGGAGTTCCGGGCGCTGACGGCCGGTTACGTGCGTGCGATCGCCTGGGGGGCGCCCGGCATGTTCGTGTTCCTCGCGCTCCGATTCACCAGCGAGGGCATCGGCGAGACGAAGCCGATCATGTACACGTCGGTGTTCGCGCTCGCGTGCAACGTTTTCCTGAACTACTGCCTGATGTACGGCAAGCTCGGATTCCCGGCCTACGGTGCCGTGGGTTGCGGCATGGCGAGTGCCATCACGATGTGGCTGATCGCAGTGATACTCGCCGTGTACATGGCGCGCCACCGTGCGTACGACGCGCTCCGCCTGTTTGTCCGGGTGTCGCCGCCACGCGCGGACCTGCTGCGCGAGATCGTGTCGCTGGGGCTGCCCATTGCGGTCATGGTCACGGCCGAGGCCGGGTTGTTCAATGCCGTCGCGATCCTGATGGGCACGCGGGGTACCGAGATCACGGCCGCGCACCAGATCGCGATCAACTTCGCCGCGACGATGTTCATGGTGCCGCTCGCGTTGAGCTCTGCAATCACCGTCCGCGTCGGTCACGAGCTCGGCGCCGGGGAGCTCCGGCGGGCGCGTTACGCGGGCGGATTCGGCATCGCGGTCTGCGCCGTGTTCATGACCTGCTCGGCCGTCTTCATGCTGTTCTTCCGGGACGTAATCGTTCGCCTGTACACGGACGACCCGGTGGTGCAGCAGATCGCGATCAGCCTGCTGCTGATGGCCACGATCTTCCAGATCGCAGACGGTACCCAGATTGGCGGTGCCGGCGCGTTGCGCGGCTACAAGGACACCCGGATACCGATGCTGATCAACACGTTCGCCTACTGGGTGGTCGCGTTCCCGCTGGCCTACCTCGCCGCCGTGACGTACCGGCTGCCGCCGAACTACATATGGGGCGGGTTCGTTGTCGGCCTGTCCATCGCGGCGGTGCTGCTGTGCTGGCGCTATGCGCGGATTTCCCGCCAGCTGCTGTCGAAGGCCGGCGAGGCGCCGGGGGTGACATGAGCAACGACGGTCCCGACTACCTCGGCGGCAATGTCGCCGGGTGGCAGAAACGCGCCGGCGAGTTTGCCGGTCCGGCCGAGGTGGCGTGGGCGGCCGCGGAACCGTTCTGGGGTATCTGGGAGCTCCCCGAACGCGACCTCCGTCTGTTGCCCGACGACATGTCGGCGCTGGACGCGATCGAGCTCGGCTGCGGCGCCGGTTACGTGTCCGCGTGGATGCACCGGCGCGGTGCGCGAGTGACCGGCGTGGATCCGACCCCGAACCAGCTCGCCACGGCACGCCGCCTGCAGCGGCGGCACGGCCTCGACTACCGCATCGTGCAATGCGGGGCCGAGCAGCTGCCGTTTCCGGACGCGAGTTTCGATTTCGCAATCTCCGAGTACGGGGCGTGCCTGTGGGCCGATCCGTTCCGCTGGGTTCCCGAAACGGCCCGTGTGCTGCGGCCAGGCGGCCGCCTCGTGTTCCTGACCAACACGCCGCTGTCGGTGATGTGCCTGCCGGACACCGAGGCCGAGGGCGCGTGGACCGCCACGTTGCGGCGGCCGTACTTCGGCCTGCACGTGACGCGCTGGCCGGACGCGCCGGGTGAGACGGAGTTTCACCTGCCGCACGGCCGCTGGATCGACTTGCTGGCCGACGCCGGTTTCGTCGTCGAGCGCCTGCTCGAGCTGCAGGCGCCGGCGGATGCAGCCAGCCGCTTCGAATGGGCCGACCCGGCCTGGGCCGCGTGCTGGCCGTCCGAGGAGGTGTGGTTCGCGCGTCGGCTGGCCGAAGGCGGCGGCTGAGTCACTCAGCCGCCCTGGCCGAAGTCCGGGCCGTCGCCCGACAGGTACTCGTCCTCGGCCGGCGTATTTTCACGGCCCAGCAGCTTGTTGCGGTGCGGGAAGCGCCCGAACTGCTCGACGATGTCGCGGTGCAACTCCGCGAACTGCGCGATGGTGCTGAACGTTTCGCGGTAGGTCGGTGACACGGCCTCGGCGAGCTTGTTGTAAAGCTCCACCGACTTCGCCTGCACTTTCGCCGACTCGGCATGCTGCAGCGGCATGTAGAAGAATACGCGCTCGATCGGCGACAGGCCCTGGTCCTTCTTCGCCATTGCGCCCTCGACGCAAAGCTTCAGCGCGGCCTTGTCCCGCGCGAACGCTTCGGCCGAATTGCGATGAATGTTCCGGCGGAACTGGTCCAGCAGCAGGATCAGCGCGAGCCGACCTCGCGGCTCGTCCGCCCAATGATCGAGCTTGCCTTCCGACGCACGCTCGACCTCGTCGGCGAATTCCTCGCGGATCTCGCGGTCGAACTCCGCATCCTCGCCGAACCACGTATCCATGCGCCGGTCGATCTGCGGCGCGCTGAGCTGTTGTTCCTTGAACCAGAACGCGAGTATGGCGTCGATCCGGACCTGGTCGTCGTCCGTGATCGTGGCCTCGGCCGATTCGCTCAAGAGTTTTACCGCCATGTTCGTCGTCCTCTTCACGCTGCGCCGCCGTTGCGGCGTGCCGTGGCAGCCGGGGAAAGCCGCCCGGACGCGAAAAAATGCGACGCAGTTCACACAAAAGCGGCCGCCGCGCCGACGAACGGGTCCGGACACGTAGACTGTAGCAGATGAAAAAGCGCGACGACTGGAACGGCTCGACAGAATGGGTGGGACGCGTCAAGGCGGTCGCGCTGACGGTCGTCGCGCTGGTCGCCACGTCAGGTTGCGGCACACCGCCCGACGATCCGGAAGCGGAACTGCGGGCCTGGGTAGCGGCAATGGAGTCGGCGGCGGAACAGGAAGACCGGGGGGCGTTCATCCGCCAGGTCGCGGACGCGTACACGGACGCCCGCGGCAACTCCCGGTCCGACATCGACAAGCTGCTGCGCCTCTACTTCCTGCGCACGGACCGGATTTCGCTGTTGACCAGCATCGACACGGTGTCCGTCTTTGGCGGCACCGCCGCGGAGGTCGTTTTGACCGCGGGAATGGCCGGGGCCACGGACAGCGTCCTCGGCTTCAGCGCTGACGCCTACCGCTTCGAGCTCGAGCTGGAGCGCCAGGGCGACGACGGGGACTACCGGGACTGGAAGCTCCTGTCCGCGCGTTGGGGCGAAATGGGTGAATCCTTGCGCTGAGCGCAAACGGGGGAGGGGGTCATGTACGTGAAGAGATGCCTGGAGAACGCCGTCTTCATCGTGGCCATGCTGCAGCTCGTCGGCTGCGCAAGCCTGGAGGACGTCGTATCGCGGCCCGGGGTCACGCTGCGCAACGTGCACGCGGAGACGCTGGCGTTCGACCACCAGACGTTCCTCCTGTCGTTCGACGTGACGAACCCGAACCCGTTTCCCCTCCCCGTTTCCCGGTTCGAATACGGCGTGTGGCTCGACGGGCACCGGTTCGCGAGCGGAAACGCGGACAGCCGTGTCCACATTCCCGCGCTCGCCGACGGCTCGTTCGACGTTCGCGTCGAAACGGACCTCGTCAATACCCTGCCGGACCTCCTGTTCGTGCTGCGCGATGCACTGGATCGGGACCTGCCCTACCGTCTCGAAGGCCGGCTCCACACGGGATTGCCGCAGGCCCGCCCCGTGAAGTTCGCAAGCCAGGGCGACGTCCGTCTGCTGGATCGGTGAGGGCTATCCGGCGGTTACGCGCGTAACAAACCGTGCGTGCCAGATTCCAAATTTTGCCAAACCGCCGTAACACGCGGTAATCACGGGAGTTTCAGTCGAAATATTGCAGCGCAATAGCGACACCCGTTGACGCTCCATATACTGAAGTGCTCGGACTGCCGGCCTGTCGGGCCCGGTCCCGGGCGACCGCGCAAGCGCGAATCCACACGACAACGATATCGGGGCACGCTCTTGGCGTGCTTCAGGGGACGCATGACGGAGCGAAACGCAACCGGCCTCTACGATCCGGCCTTCGACCGCGACAGCTGCGGCTTCGGATTGATCGCAAGCCTCGACGACCTGCCGAGCCACTGGGTCGTCGAGACGGCGATCTCGGCGCTCGCCCGCCTGACGCACCGTGGCGCCGTGGGTGCGGACGGCAAGACGGGCGATGGCTGCGGGTTGCTGATCAAGTTCCCCACGGAGTTCTTCCGCACGCTGGGGCGCGAGCAGGGCCTCGAGATCGCGTCGCGGTTCGCCGCTGGCACCGTGTTCCTGAGCCAGGACGAGGCCGTCGCCGCCGGCGCGCGCTCGACGATCGAAAACGCGGTCACCGACATCGGGCTCCACGTCGCCGGCTGGCGTGTCGTACCGACGGACCCGTCGGCCTGCGGTGAGACCGCACTGAAGACACTGCCACGCATCGAGCAGCTGTTCGTGAATGCGCCGGCCGGCATGCCGCGCGGCCGCTTCAACCGCCGGCTCTTCCTCGCCCGCCGGCGCGCCGAGAACAACCTTCACGGCACGGACACCTATATCGCGAGCCTGTCGTCCGCCACGATCAGCTACAAGGGCATGGTCATGCCGGCGGCGTTGCCCGACTTCTACCCGGACCTGCGCGACCCGCGCATGGAATCGTCGGTCTGCGTGTTTCACCAGCGCTTCTCGACGAACACGCTGCCGCAGTGGCGGCTGGCGCAGCCGTTCCGTTTCCTCGCGCACAACGGCGAGATCAACACGATCCAGGGTAATCGCAACTGGGCGATCGCGAGGCGGCGCAACTTCCGCTCCGACAAGCTTGACGACATCTCGGACCTCGACCCGATCATCGGCCTGACCGGTTCGGACTCGTCCAGCCTCGACAACATGCTCGAGGTGCTGCGCGCGGGCGGCATGGACGTGCTGCAGGCCATGCGCATCATGATTCCGCCTGCCTGGCAGACGGTCGACGACATCGACCCCGACGTGCGCGCGTTCTATGAGTTCTACAACGCGCAGATGGAGCCGTGGGACGGCCCGGCCGGCATCGTGCTGACGGACGGCCGTTACGCGGCCTGCCTGCTCGACCGGAACGGGCTGCGGCCGGCCCGCTTCGTCATCACGAAGGACCGTCATATCACGATCGCGTCCGAGGTCGGCGTGTGGGATTACGACGAGGCGAACGTCGTGCGCAAGGGGCGGCTCGGGCCGGGCGAGATGATCGCCGTCGACCTCGTGAACGGGGTGCTGCTCGAGAACGACGACATCCACGACATCATCAAGAGCCGCGCGCCGTACAAGAAGTGGCTGAAGAACGGCGTTCGCTACCTCGAGTCCGAGCTGATCGACACGCACACAGCGGCGGAACCGATGGACCCGCCGACGCTCGCGCGCTACCAGAAGATGTTCAACCTCTCGCGCGAGGAACTGAACGACGTCGTGGCGGTGCTGGCGAAGGCCGAGATGGAGGCCGTCGGCTCGATGGGCGACGACACGCCGATGGCCGTGCTGTCGTCCAAGGTCCGCTCGCCATTCGACTACTTCCGGCAGCAGTTCGCGCAGGTGACGAACCCGCCGATCGATTCGCTGCGCGAGCGCATCGTGATGTCGCTGCAGACGAATATCGGCGGCGAGCGCAGCCTGTTCGATATCGGGCCGGAGCACGCGCAGCAGGTGGTGATGAATTCGCCCGTGCTGTCGCAGAAGAAGCTGCGCCAGCTGCTGAGCCCCGAGCTCTACAAGGACCGGCACGAGTTCATCGACCTGAACGTCGACGAGAACACGCCGATACCCGAGGCCCTGGACATGATCTGCGCGCAGGCCGAGAAAGCCGTGCGCGCCGGCCGTTTCCTGTTGATCCTGAGCGACCGCTACATCCAGCCGAAGCTGTTGCCCGTACACGCGCTGCTTGCGACCGGCGCGGTGCACAAGCACCTCGTTGACAAGGGGCTCCGGTGCGACGCAAACATCATCGTCGAGACCGGTGTCGCGCGCGACCCGCACCACATCGCGTGCCTGATCGGCTACGGCGCGACGGCCGTGTACCCGTACCTCGTGTACCAGTCACTGCACGACATCGGCCGGCGCGGCAACCTGAACCAGCAACAGCAGCTCGGCCGCAGCTACCGGCGCGGCGTGCGCAAGGGGCTGTTCAAGATCATGTCGAAGATGGGCATCTCGTCCATCTCGAGTTACCGTGGCGCGCAACTCTTCGAAATCGTGGGGCTGTCCCGGCAAATCGTGGACCGCTGCTTCGCGGGCACCGTGTCGCGCATCCAGGGCGCGAACTTCGAGGACCTGCATGCCGACCAGAAGCAGCTCGCCCGCGTCGCGTGGGAGCCTCGCGAACCGCTGAACCAGGGCGGGCTCCTGAAGTACGTGCACGGCGGCGAGTACCACTGCTACAACCCGGACGTCGTCGCGACCCTGCAGTCCGCGGTGCGCACCGGCGAGTTCGCGCGCTACCAGGAGTACGCGAAGCTCGTCAATGAGCGGCCGGTCGCGACGCTGCGCGACCTGATGACGCTGAAAGCCGCGGGCGATCCGATTCCCCTCGACGAGGTGGAGCCGGTCGAGGACATCCTGCCGCGCTTCGACAGTGCCGGGATGTCGCTCGGCGCGCTGTCGCCCGAGGCACACGAGGCGCTGGCCATCGCGATGAACCGCATCGGCGCGCGCTCGAACTCGGGCGAGGGCGGCGAGGATCCGGCGCGCTACCGCACCGAGCGCGTCTCGAAGATCAAGCAGGTGGCGAGCGGGCGCTTCGGCGTCACGGCCGAGTACCTCGTGAACGCCGAGGTCATCCAGATCAAGATCGCGCAGGGCGCGAAGCCCGGCGAAGGCGGGCAGCTGCCCGGCCACAAGGTCAACGACCTGATCGCGCGGTTGCGCTTCGCGAAGCCGGGCGTCGGCCTGATCTCGCCGCCGCCGCATCACGACATCTATTCGATCGAGGACCTGGCGCAGCTCATCTTCGACCTGAAGCAGGTGAACCCGAAGGCGCTCGTGTCCGTGAAGCTCGTGGCCGAGCCGGGCGTCGGCACGATCGCCGCGGGCGTCGTGAAGGCCTACGCCGACCTGATCACGATATCCGGCTACGACGGCGGCACCGGCGCGAGTCCGCTGAGCTCGGTGAAGTACGCCGGCAGCCCGTGGGAGCTCGGCCTGTCCGAGGCGCACCAGGTACTGCGCGCGAACGACCTCCGGCACAAGGTACGGCTGCAGACCGACGGCGGGCTGAAGACGGGGCTCGACGTCGTCAAGGCGGCAATGCTCGGCGCCGAGACTTTCGGCTTCGGCACGGCGCCGATGGTCGCGCTGGGCTGCAAGTACCTGCGCATCTGCCACCTGAACAACTGCGCGACCGGCGTCGCCACCCAGAACGAGGTGCTGCGCAGCGACTACTTCATCGGCCTGCCCGACATGGTCATCAACTTTTTCCGCTTCGTCGCGGAGGAGACGCGCGTCCTGATGAGCCAGCTCGGCGTGCGGTCGTTGTCGGAGCTGATCGGGCGCGTGGACCTGCTGGAACTCGCGGAGGGCACGACGCCGAAGCAGAAGCGGCTCGATCTGTCGCCGATCCTGTCGGACGGCGGGCTCGCCGACTCGGTGCCGCAGTACTGCACGGACTTCCGCAACGAGCCGTTCGACAAGGGGGAGCTGGCGGAAGCGATGCTTGCGGCCACGGAGAAGGCGATCGAGAACCGCACCGGCGGCCGCTTCCACTTCGACGTCCGCAACTTCAACCGCTCGATCGGCGGGCGCCTGTCCGGGGCGATCGCGCGGCGATGGGGCAACCACGGCATGGTGGACGCGCCGCTCGAGCTGCACCTGACGGGCACGGCGGGGCAGAGCTTCGGCGTGTGGAACGTCAGCGGGCTGAACATGACCCTGTTCGGTGACGCGAACGACTACGTCGGCAAGGGCATGGCCGGCGGGCGCATCGTCATCCGTCCGCCGCAGAACGTCGCCTACCGCGCGAAAGAGACGACGATCATCGGCAATACCTGCCTCTACGGCGCGACCGGCGGCGCGCTGTTCGCGTCCGGCACCGCGGGCGAGCGCTTCGCGGTACGCAACTCGGGCGCGACGGCGGTCATCGAGGGCGCCGGCGACCACTGCTGCGAGTACATGACGGACGGCGTGGTCGTCGTACTCGGCCGCACCGGCGTGAACTTCGGCGCGGGCATGACCGGCGGCTTCGCCTACGTGCTCGACCTGCAACGCGACTTCGTGGACCGCTACAACCACGAGCTTATCGACATCCACCGCATGACGCCGGAAAGCATGGAGGCGCACCTGCATCACCTGCTGAACCTGATCGAGACCCACGTCGAGCTGACCGACAGCGACTGGGGCGAACAACTGCTCGAGGACTTCCGGACCTACCTGCCGAAGTTCTGGATCGTGAAACCGAAGGCGGCGGAACTCGGCTCGCTCATCGAATCGCTGCGGCGAGCGGCCTGATGGCGAAGCATCCTCTCCAGTTCATCGAGGTCCGGCGCAAGGACCCCGACAAGCAGCCCGCCGAGGAGCGCGTGCGCCACTTCGGCGAGATCTACGGCCACTACGACCCGGCGAACGCGGCGCAGCAGGCGGGGCGCTGCCTTGACTGCGGCAACCCGTACTGCGAGTGGAAGTGCCCCGTGCACAACTACATCCCGAACTGGCTGAAGCTGATCGAGGCCGGCAAGCTGTTCGAGGCGGCGGACCTGTCGCACCAGACGAACTCGCTGCCGGAGATCTGCGGCCGCGTCTGCCCGCAGGACCGGCTGTGCGAGGGCGCGTGCACGATCAACGACATGGGCGCCGTGTCGATCGGCAGCATCGAGCGCTACATCACCGACGAGGCCTACGCGCAGGGCTGGCGGCCGGACATGTCGGAGGTGGCGGACACCGGCAAGCGCGTCGCAATCATCGGCGCCGGCCCGGCCGGCCTGGGCGCCGCGGACATCCTCGCGCGCGAGGGCATCCGCGCCATCGTCTACGACGCCTACCCGGAGATCGGCGGCCTGCTGACGTTCGGCATCCCGCCGTTCAAGCTGGAAAAAGAGATTGTCCGGCGGCGGCGCAAGCTGCTGGAGGGCATGGGCGTGAAGTTCGTGCTGAACACGCGCGTCGGCGTCGACATCTCGTTCCAGCAGATCATCGACGAACACGACGCGGTGTTCCTGGGGATAGGTACGTACAAGTACGTGGACGGCAAGCTGCCAGGACAGGACCTGCCGGGCGTCGTCGATGCACTCCCGTACCTTGTCTCGAACATCAATCGCCAGCTCAAGGTCGACGCCGACCCGGCGAACTTCATCAACTTCGCCGGCAAGCACGTGGTCGTGCTCGGTGGCGGCGATACCGGTATGGACTGCAATCGCACCGCCATCCGCCAGGGCGCGAAGAGCGTTACCTGCGCGTACCGCCGTGACGAGGAAAACATGCCGGGCTCGAAGCGCGAGGTCGAGAACTCGAAGGAAGAGGGCGTGCGCTTCCTGTTCAACCGGCAACCGATCGAGATCGTCGGCGACAAGCACGTCACCGGCGTGCGCGTCGTCGAGACGAAACTCGGCGCGCCCGGCCCGGACGGCCGGCGACAGCCGGAACCGATCGAGGGCAGCGAGGAAGTACTGCCGGCGGACGCGGTCGCGATTGCGTTCGGCTTTCGGCCGGACCCGCCGGCCTGGTTCGAGGAGCACGGCATCGAGTCACTGCCGAGCGGCCGCACGCGCGTCTCCACGCACGGTGAGTTCCCGTTCCAGACGACGAACCCGAAGGTCTTCGCCGGCGGCGACATGGTCCGCGGCTCCGACCTCGTCGTCACGGCCGTGTTCGAGGGCCGCGAAGCCGCGAAGGCGATCTCGAAGTATTTAGGCGTCTGGTAGGCGCGCGCCTGCGCGCGAGCTTCTCCGTTCCGCCTCGTCCAGATGAAACACCGCGAGATCCCAATCCATCCGGTCACCCGCATACCATTGAGAAACACAGGTATCGTCGTCGATACCGAGCCGCTCGAAGCGGTGTCTCAG
>CAJXJW010000010.1 GCA_913055625.1 uncultured Pseudomonadota bacterium
CGACGTTCCCTGATCTCTGCCACGACCCTGCTGCTGTGCGCCTGCCAGGGCGCCGAGCCCGACCTCGCCGCCGAGGCACGGCGCATCGCGCAGGACGCCATCATCGTCGACACACACATCGACGTGCCTTATCGCCTGGAAGAGAACCCCGCGGACGTCACCCGCGACACCGAGGACGGCGATTTCGACTATCCGCGCGCTATCGCCGGCGGGCTGAACGCAGCGTTCATGTCCATCTACACGCCGGCGGAACTCGAAGCCGAGGGCCGCTCCAGGGCCGTCGCAAACGCCCTGATCGACCTGGTCGAAGGCGTCGTGGCGTCGGCGCCCGATCGTGTGGCGATCGCCCGCAGCCCCGCCGATGTCCGGCAGCATTTCGAGGCCCGCATCCTGTCATTGCCGTTGGGCATGGAGAACGGGTCGCCGCTGGACGGCGACTTGGCGAACCTCTCTCACTTCTACGAGCGCGGCATCCGCTACATCACGCTGGCACACGGCAAGAGCAACGCGCTGTCGGATTCCTCGTATGACGAGAACCGGCAGTGGGACGGGCTGAGCCCTTTCGGCGAGGCGGTTGTGCGCGAAATGAACCGGCTCGGGATGATGGTCGACGTCAGCCACCTGTCGGATGCCGCGTTCTACGACGTGCTGGCCGTCAGTTCGGCGCCCGTCATCGCGTCCCACTCCTCGGCGCGGCATTTCACGCCCGGCTTTGAACGCAACATGGATGACGACATGATTCGCGCGCTCGCTGCGAACGGTGGTGTCATCATGATCAACTTCGGTTCGTCATTCATTACCGCGGAAGCACGCGCCTACTCCAAGGCGCGCAGCGATGCCGAGAAGCTTTGGAAGGCGGACTACCCCGACCTTTCCGAAGACGAAGCCGAGGCAGCGTTCGCGAAGATCTACGCCGAGGAACACGGGCCCTACCCGTACGCCACGCTGAATGACGTTCTCGACCATTTCGATCACGTGATCCGCCTGGTCGGCATCGATCACGTCGGCATCGGGTCCGACTACGACGGGGTCGGGGACTCGCTCCCGATCGGCCTGAAGGACGTCTCGAGCTACCCCGAGTTGGTCCTCGGCCTGCTCGAGCGCGGCCACGACGAGGCCGCGGTGCGCAAGATTCTCGGCGGGAACCTCCTGCGCGTGTGGGAAGCCGTCGAGGCCGTCGCCCGGGATCAGGCGACGACGTCGAGCAGCACGTAGCGCAACAGGACCTCGTAGCTCGTCTGGTCGAGCTTCATGCCCTCGGGCAGCTCGAGGGTATGGATCGGGCTGCCGTCGATGTCGCGAATTTCCTGGAACAGCTGGTCGCCGTCCCGAAACACCCGGTACTGCACGTCGCGGTGCTTGCCGAACGTGATCCTGACCTCGCTGTCGGTCCAGTCCTGAATCGTCGCTGTCGCCATGTTGTCCTCCGGGAGCCCGCTCGGGGCCGCAATGTCAAAACCTGTTGCCCCTGTTTTTGCAAAGCGCGTGCCACATGGCGGGCACACCCGGATTCCAGGAAAAACTTCTTTCAAATCAAAACTTTCAAAGAGATATTGAGAATTATGATGAACTAAAGTTCGGCCACGCGATGTCAGTTTCTGACGCCGCTTTCGCGCAGATGGCGACAAGTGCTTGACATAAGACGCGCGGGAACCGGCCCTAGCCGAGCGGCCACACGAGAAGAATCATCGGCACGGACACGAGGACGACGAGGATCTCCAGCGGCAGGCCCATGCGCCAGTAGTCCCCGAAACGGTAGCCGCCAGGCCCCATGATCAGCGTGTTGTTCTTGTGCCCGATCGGCGTCAGGAATGCGCAGGACGCCGCCACCGCGACGCCCATCAGGAACGGGTCCGGGCTGACACCGAGGCGAACCGCGATGTCGACGGCCACGGGCGCCGCGATCACCGCGGTGGCCGTGTTGTTCATCACGTCTGACAGCGTCATCGTCACGACCACGAGCAGTGCGAGGATGAACACGGGCGGCAGGCCAAATGACAGGTTGACGATGCCGTCGGCAATGAGCGCCGTGCCGCCGGTGGACTGCAGCGCGCCGCCAATCGGGATCATGCTGCCGAGCAGGACGATGACCGGCCATTCGACGGACAGGTAGACCTCGCGGATCGGCACGATGTTCAACGCGACGTAGAGCGCGGCGACGCAGCCGAGCGCGATCGGCAGGTAGACGAAGCCCAGGCTGGCCACGACGATCGCTGCCGCGAACGTACCGACCGCAATCCAGGCCTTGTCGCGCTGGACGACGCGCTGCCCCCGGTCCGCGAGGGGCAACAGCCCGAGCTGCCGCGTGACGTCGGCGACCGTGTCCTCGGCACCGAGCAGCAGCAGCACGTCCCCCGGGAGCAGCGTCAGCGTTCGCACGCCGTCGCGAAAGCGCTTCCCCTGCCGGGACACGCCGACCAGGGCGACCCGGTAGCGGTTCAGCAGGCGCAGCGATAACGCAGTACGCCCGGCAAGCCGCGCCCCGTCCGGGACGACGACCTCGGCCAGCGCGAGGTCGCGGTCCTCGAGCAGGCCTTCCCCCCGGCCGACGTACTCGAGCCCGAGTGCGCCGAGCGCCTCGTCCAGGCTGTCGGGGCTCGCTTCCAGCACCACGTTGTCGCCGGCCTGGATCGCGTAGTTGCGGGCAAAGCCCGGCAGGCGCTTGCCGTCGCGGATCAGGCCGATGATCTCGACGTCCGCTTTCGCCGCCTCCTCGTCCAGGTCGCGGACGCGCTGCCCGATGATCCGGGAATCGTCCGCTACGCGGACCTCGCTGATATAGCCCGCGAGGTCGAAGCCGTTGGCCTCGTCCGCCGCGCCCCCGCGAGCGGTGGGGAGCAGCCGCCAGCCGAGCAAGGCGACGTACGCGACGCCCACGGCCGCGCAAGCAAGACCGACCGGCGCGAAATCGAACATCCGGTACGGTTCGCCGAACGCATCCTGGCGGAATTCCGCGACGACGATGTTCGGCGGCGTCCCGATCAGCGTGATCATGCCCCCGAGTATCGAAGCGAACGACAGCGGCATCAGCGACAGCGATGGGCTGCGTCCCGCCTTGCGAGCCGCCTGGAGGTCGACGGGCATCAGCAGGGCCAGCGCCGCGACGTTGTTCATCACCGCCGACAGGCCGGCCGCCAGGCCGGACATCACGGCGATATGGGTGCCGAGCCGGCGTCCGGCATCGACCAGGTAGCGCCCGAGCAGCTCGATCACGCCGGAGTTGGACAGCCCGCGACTCACGATCAGGACCAGCGCGATGATGACCGTCGCCGGGTGCCCGAAGCCCGAGAACGCCTCGGCCTGCGGCACGACGCCGGCGAGCAGGGCCGCCAGCAATGCCACGAACGCCACGAGGTCGTAGCGCCAGCGCCCCCAGACCAGGAACACGAAGACGAAGAACAGGAGGACGAAGAGGATGATCTGGTCGGGCGTCACCCCCCTACTGTACCGCAGTCCGTGCCGCCACCGCGGCAGGGGCATTGCAATCGCCGGCACCGAACCCATGTCCGGACCCGCGCCAATCCCGTGGAAATCACTGGTTTGCGGGCGGTGGCGCTGCTATCATCCGCGCCCGAACTGCCGGGGTGCCGGCAGGCGACGCACGACCGGCCGACCGTTCGGGCCGACACGAAACACACGGCATCCGCCCCTCCGCACGCTGGCACGCCGCCCTGGACGACCATGGCGCTCCGGCGAAATATTGCGTACCGGCGGGTGAGCAACGAACTCAACGAGCAATGAGCACTACGGCAATGAGAGACTTAAGCAAGTACCGCAACATCGGCATCTTCGCGCACGTCGACGCAGGCAAGACGACGACGACCGAGCGCATCCTGAAGCTGACCGGCCGCATTCACCGCACCGGCGAGGTGCATGATGGCGAAGCGACGACCGACTTCATGGAACAGGAGCAGGAACGCGGTATCACAATCCAGTCGGCCGCGACGAGCTGCCACTGGAACCAGCACCGCCTGAACATCATCGACACCCCGGGGCACGTCGACTTCACGATCGAGGTCTACCGCTCCCTGAAGGTGCTCGATGGCGGTATCGGCGTGTTCTGCGGTTCCGGCGGCGTCGAGCCGCAGTCCGAAACGAACTGGCGCTACGCGAACAATTCGAAAGTCTCCCGCGTCATCTTCGTTAACAAGCTCGACCGCATCGGCGCCGACTTCTACCGCGTCGTGAAGCAGATCGAGGACATCCTGGCGGCACGCCCGCTCGTGATGGTGCTGCCGATCGGCATCGAGGACGACTTCAAGGGCATCGTCGACCTGCTCGAGCGCAAGGCCTATATCTGGAGCGACACCGGCAACCCGGAAGACTACGAAGTCACGGACGTGCCCGCCGACATGGCCGACAAGGTCGAGGAATGGCGCGAGAAGCTCATCGAGACGGCCGTCGAACAGGACGACACGCTGCTCGAGCAGTACCTGGAAGGTAACGAGCCGTCGATCGAAGACCTCAAGCGCTGCATTCGCAAGGGCACGATCCATCTCGACTTCTTCCCGACGTATTGCGGGTCCGCGTTCAAGAACAAGGGCATCCAGAACGTGCTGAATGCCGTCGTCGACTATTTGCCGAGCCCGACCGAGGTTCCGCCGCAGCCCGAGATCGATCTCGAGGGCAATCCGACCGGCGGCTTTGCCGTCGTCGACCCGGACAAGCCGCTGCGCGCGCTGGCGTTCAAGATCATGGACGACCGCTATGGAGCGCTCACGTTCACGCGCCTGTACTCCGGCACGATCGGGAAAGGCGACAGCGTGCTGAACACGTTCACCGGCAAGACCGAACGCATCGGCCGCATCGTCGAGATGCACGCGAACTCGCGCGAGGAGCTGGATTCCGCGCAGGCCGGCGACATCGTCGCCCTGCTCGGCATGAAGAACACCCGCACGGGCCACACGCTGGCGGATCCGGACCACCCGGCGACGCTGGAGCCGATGGTGTTCCCGGACCCGGTCATCTCGGTCGCGATCAAGCCGAAGGACAAGGCCGGCCAGGAGAAGATGGCCATCGCACTGAACAAGATGGTCCAGGAAGACCCGTCCTTCCACGTGGCAACCGACGAAGACTCCGGCGAAACACTCATCAAGGGCATGGGCGAGCTTCACCTCGACATCAAGGTCGATATCCTGAAGCGCACGCACAAGGTCGAAGTCGAGATGGGCAAGCCGCAGGTGGCGTACCGCGAGACGATCACGCAGACGATCGAAGACTCGTACACGCACAAGAAGCAGTCCGGCGGCTCGGGCCAGTACGGCAAGATCGAGTACCGGATCTCGCCCGCGGAGAAAGGCGAAGGTTACGTGTTCGCATCGCTGGTCACGGGCGGCAACGTTCCGCGCGAGTACTGGGGTGCGATCGAGAAGGCGTTCGGCGGCTCCATGGACGAAGGCACGCTGGCCGGATACCCGCTGCTCGACGTCAAGTTCGAGCTGCTGGACGGTGCGTTCCACGCCGTCGACTCCTCGGCACTCGCGTTCGAGATCGCAACGCGCGCGGCTTACCGCCAGTCGATCCCGAAAGCCGGCCCGCAGCTGCTGGAGCCGATCATGAAGGTGGACGTGTTCACGCCGGAGGACAACGTCGGTGACGTCATCGGCGACCTGAACCGCCGCCGCGGCATGATCAAGACGCAGGAATCCATTGCCACGGGTGTACGCGTCAAGGCGGATGCGCCGCTGGCGGACATGTTCGGCTACATCGGGCACCTGCGCACGCTGACCAGCGGTCGCGGCCAGTTCTCGATGGAGTTCTCGCACTACGCCCCGTGCCCGCAGAACGTGGCGGACGAGGTTATCCGCGAGGCCCAGGAACGCCGGGCCAAGAAGTAGGGTCTGCGGCCAGGAAGGCCCGGTTCCTCAGGCCCCCGCCGGCGTCGCCGGCGGGGGCTTTTTTGTTGCCGCGCGCAGCGCGTCGGCGCTGAACACGGTGACGGCAACCCAGATGCAGGCGAAGCACGCGAGCTTCGCGGGTGACAGGACCTCGCCATACCAGAGCGCGGTCAGGAACTGCAGCGTCGGCGCGAGAAACTGCAGGAAGCCGAGCGTCGTCAGGCTGACGTTGCGAGCCGCCGTCGCGAAGAACAGGAGCGGCAGCACGGTGATTGGCCCGGCCAGGAGCAGCAGGCCGGTCAGCGACGCGTCGCCAGCGGTAAACGCTGCCCTCCCCTGGACCGCCAGCCATGCGAGCCAGCCGGCCGCGAACGGCAACAGCATCAGCGTCTCGATGAACAGTCCCGGCATCGCGCCGATCGCGACCTGCTTGCGGATCACGCCGTACGCCGTGAACAGCAGCGCCAGGGACAGCGATACCCATGGAAGAACGCCGCCGTTGACGGTGAGGATTCCGACGCCAACGGCCGCCAGCGCAACCGCCAGCGACTTCAGCCGGTTGAGACGTTCACCGAAGAACACGACGCCGACGACGACGTACACGAGCGGGTTGATGTAGTAGCCAAGGCTGGCTTCGAAGATGCGGTTGTGCACGACCGCCCAGATATAAATGAACCAGTTGGCGGAAATGCAGAGTGCGGCCAATCCCAGCCATGCGAGCATCGGCCCGTCCCGAAACGCCTGGCGAACCGGCGTCCATTGCCGTCGAGCGGCAATGATCAATGCGCCGAACGGCACTGCCCAGACGACACGGTGAACCAGCACCTCGGCCGGTGCCACCGTGTCGACGAGTTTGAAGTACACGGGGAACACGCCCCACAGCGAATAGGCCAACAGACCCGCGATCACGCCCAGGCGGGCGTCGGGGCCGGAACCGCCGGCCGGCGTCGTCGAGGCCCGCGCCGTTTTTTTCTCTTTCAAAACAATCCTTTAGAAATTCTCGCGGACCACCGCGGACCGTTTCCAGCGAACCAAATCTGTGACATAACTCCGCGCAAACCACTCGCATTGCCGGGACAATCCGGAGCATTGTCGCCGCATTGTGCACTGCGGACGCCGACTCGTGGAAAAGAGAACGATGTACGCTGACTTTTTCGATCTGAAAAGCCGACCGTTTCGACCCAATCCCGGCGGAGCCGACGTGTTCGTCGGGCCGCAGACCGCCCGCATAATAAAGAGCATCCGCCAGGCGCTGGCGACGAACGACGCCGTGATCGCCGTCACCGGTGACCCCGGCGTCGGCAAGACCACGCTCGTCCGGCGCTCGCTGGACGCGCTGGGTGAGAACCTGCAGCTTGTGCGCATGCCACGCGCGCAGCTCGCACACGACGAGGTCATCGACTACCTGCTCGAGCAGTTGAGAGTGCCGGACCTGCCGAGCGGCATGCTCCGCAAAGTCATCGCCTGCCGCAACCACCTCGCCACCTGCTCCCGGGAGGGCCGGGCGGTGTGCATCGTGGTCGAGGACGCAATCCGGATCGGCGAAGACGCGCTGGTCGAACTTGAAGCCCTGACGGCATCGGACGCCGCCGATGACCACGGCGGACGCCTGGTTCTCCTGGGCACGGAAACGTTGCTCGACACCCTGAAGAAGCCGTCGCTCGCGCGCCTCGCGCAACGCACGCGCCTGCGCTTTCGCGTCGAGCCGCTGTCCGAGGCGGAACTGCTGGCCTATCTCAAGCACTGTTTCCGGTGCGCCGGGGGCGACTATGACCGGGTCTTCGGCGCCGACGCGACCGCCATGTTGTACACGCTCTCGGGCGGCACACCGAGGATCGCGAACAACCTGGTGGAGTCCGTCGTCGAAGCGGCTGCCGAACGCCAGATGCGCCCGATCGGCACGGCGCTGATCGCGGAAATTGCGCGCGAACGACACGGCATGGATGTCGAGCTGCCGGCCAGGCCGGCCGCCCGACCGGAACCCGTCCCGCCTGCTCAGACCCCGGTGGCCGGAACGACCGTCGAGGCCCCGCCCCCAGCCCCGAAACCGGCGCCCGACGCGGCGCCGAAGGAACGCCCCCGCCCCGCCGCCGCGGCACCCGACGGGGCCGACCGGCCGAGCGACACCATGGACTCGGGCAGTTTCCTGATCAATGACACGCTGCCGGATCTCGAGGTAATCGCGCCGGAGCTCACCGCGCAATCCGAACCGGCCGAGCGGGCCGACGAGGAAATTCCGACGCTTTTCAGCTCCACGCGTATCGAGCGACCGTCGCCGGTGGCGGAAGTCGCCGCGCCGCCCGAGCCGGAACCCACGGCAACGGCCGAGGCCGCCCCGCCTGTGACGCCGCCGCCGCAATCCATCGCCGATACGTCGACACAGAAATCCCTGGGCGTGAACACGGAAACGGCGGCACCGGCACCGAAGCCGCCACCCCCGGCGGACGACGTGCCGGCCTGGGACCGGGACCCGACGCTGGCGGAGCTGCGACCGGACATGGAAGCGCTGGAACAAGCCATGGCCGAATTCGGCGGCGCCCCGGACGAGGAAGAAGCGCCGATCGTCGAGGAAGAGGCGCCGGTTCTCGAACTCAAGAACACCACCGTCGTCGAACTCCCGGAGATCACGCTCGACGTGGCGATCGAGGAGAAGATCCGGGAGGCCCAGGACGCGCTGAGAAAGCACGACGAGACCATTGCCGAGGAAGAGCTCGACGAGGCGCCGGCGCCGAGTAGTGCCGCGTCCGACGGGCACGCCGCGCCAGCGGCGGAGAACGCCAGACCGGAGCAGCCGGCGGCGGAGAAGCCCAAGCCGCCGCAGCCTGAGGCAGTGCCCGTCGACCCGGAAGACGGTGCGCGCGCCGCCGACCTGCAGCGACTGGCGGCCGGCATCGCGAAGGCGAAATCGCTGGAGGATGTCGACGACCGCATGGCCGAGACGCTGTTCGGCGAGGACTTCAACGCGATTGCGGCGGAGCTTGCGGCCAACGCGCCGATCGCTGACAAGCCGGAAACCCTCGAACTCGAACTCGTCGCCGACCCGCCCTCGGAACCTGAAGCCGATGCCCGTGACGAGACCGGCGCCGATTCGGCATCGGAAACCGAGATGGAACGCGAGTTCAAGAAAGTCTATGGCGAGGATGCCCTCGAAGTATCGCTGCAGGGCGATGCGCCGAAGGCGGGGCTCGACCTGTCCGCGTCGCAGCGTCTTGCCACCGTGCGAGCCCTCAATGCGGAACGAAAGCTGTCCGAATCCTCGCGCGTGCGTGCCAAGGGTCTGAAAAACGGCAATGGCGCCGCGTCCACGCCGTCGCCAACACAATCGATCGAAGACCAGATCAACACGTCGATGACGCAAACACTGCGCACGCTCGCCGCGAGGCCGAACTCCGCCAACGATGACGACGATGATGACGACGACGACGATCGCAAGGGCGGCTTCTTCAGTCGTTTCCGGCGGCACTGATCACTGCGGCGGCGGCTGGAGCCCACAGGCCGTGATGCTGCTATAGTCTCGGCCCCGCCGCCCGGTACAGGAGCACTTCGAGTCGTGGCCGACAAGAAATCCGGCATCGAAACCTGGAATTTCGTCTCGAGTTTCGACCGGGACGGACAGGATTCCGAAATCACGCTGCCCGTGATTCTTGCGTTCGCGTGCTCGATCGGGGTCGTCCCATTCGCCATCATCCGGCTGATGCACGCGGAGTACGTGATCGCGTTCGTCGATTTCCTGATCATCGTCGGCATGCTGCTCCTCGGCACCTGGGTCTACCGGACACGCCAGGTGCGGTTCGCGTGCATCGTCATGGCCGTCCTGTGCGTCGTCGGCATTTGCGCGTCGGCCTATGTAAGCGGCCCACGACAGATCGTGTGGGCGTACCCGGCGGCACTCGCCATCTTCTACCTGCTGCGCCCGGGCGAAGCGATTGCCATGGTGCTGGCAATGGTCGGTATTCTAATGCCGATCCTGCTGTCGGAATCCAGCAGCTTCCAGACAGCGTCTGTTCTCATCACGCTGGTCCTGATGGCGGCATTCGCGTACGCCTTTGCCGCGATGAACAATCGCCAGCGCGTGCTGCTGATGCGGCTCGCCACCAAGGATCCATTGACCGGGGTCGGGAACCGCCGCGCGTTGGACACGAAACTCGCCGACGTCGTCGCGGCCCGCGAGCGCAGCCGCTCTCCGGCATCGCTGATCATCCTGGACCTGGACCATTTCAAGGCCGTGAACGATACGCACGGACACGCGAAAGGCGACGAGATCCTCCAGCGCATCGCGGAAATCGTGAACCTGCGAATCCGCGTTACCGACAGCCTGTACCGCATCGGCGGTGAGGAGTTTGTCGTCGTTGCGGAACACCAGGACCTGGACAAGGCCATGCACCTGGCCGAACAGCTGCGCCTGCTGGTCGAGGCGAACGAACTGGTTGACGACCGCGCCGTCACGATCTCGCTGGGCGTCGCCGAACTCGCGGATGGCGAAGACGGCGGCGCGTGGCTGTGTCGCGCGGACGAGGCGCTTTACGCCGCGAAGCGCAGCGGCCGTAACGCGACCGTTCGCGCCGCCTGATCAGTCGCCGGCGGCGGCGTCGATATAGCGATCGATGGCCGCGCCGAGCATCTCGAGGGGCAGCGCACCGTTTTCCAGTATGGCGTCGTGGAAGGCGCGCAGGTCGAAGCGATCCCGGAGCAAGGCCTCGGCCTCCCGGCGCAATCGCCAGATCTCGAGTTCCCCCAGCTTGTAGGCGAGCGCCTGGCCGGGCCACGAAATGTAGCGATCCACTTCGGCGCGTATATTTCCCTGCGACAGCGACGTATTCGATGCCATGAAGTCCATCGCCTGCTGGCGCGTCCATCCCTGGCTGTGCAGCCCCGTATCGATGACCAGTCGGCACGCGCGCCACATCTCGTAGCTCAACCGCCCGAACTGTTCGTAGGGCGTACGGTAGATGCCCATCTCGACGCCGAGTTTCTCGCTGTACAGGGCCCAGCCCTCCCCAAACGCGCTGAAGTACAGGTCTTTGCGAAACTCGGGCACGTCCTGCATCTCTAGCGCCAGCGCGCTCTGGTGGTGGTGCCCCGGCACGGCTTCGTGCAACGTGAGCGCGGGCAACTCGTACAACGGCCGCTGGTCGAGCGCGTAGGTATTGATCCAGAACGCACCGCCATGATCACCGCCCGGCGGCGCGCCGTAGTACGCCCCGGTGGTGTAATTTGGCGCAATCTCGTCGGGCACCGGCACGATGCCGTAGCTCTGCCGCGGCAACTTGCCGAAGTAGCCCGGCATGACGTAGTCGATGCGCTTCGCCACCCAGGCGGCTTCCTTCAGGAGCTGCTCGGGGCTGTCGGCGTAGAACTGCGGGTCGGTCCGCAGGAACGCCGCGAAATCCGCGAAATCGCCGTCGAAGCCGAGATCGTCGATGATCGCCTGCATTTCGGCGCGGATACGCGCGACCTCGTCGAGGCCGACCTGGTGTATCTCCGCGGCCGTGGTGCCCGTCAGTGTCGTGTAGCGCCTGATCTGGAACGCGTAGTACGCCTTGCCGCCCGGTAGCGCCTCCGCGCCGAGCGACGCCGACGCGCCGTAGTCGCCGTCGAGAAAATCGGCAACACGTGCAAACGCGGGCATCACCTCGCCGGCGATGACCTTCCTTGCGTCTTCTCGCAGTGCCGCCTGGCGTGCCGGCGGCACCCGCTCGCTCATCGACTCGAACGGGTCGTAGAAGCTGCTGTCGGCCGGGTCGTCCTTGACCTGCGCCCGCAGCGTCGGCAGGACGCCGTCGATGACGATGCGCGGCAGCACGAACGCTTCGTGGTCGCCGCGCCGCATGTTCGCGATATTCTCGTCGAAATAGCGTGGAATGTCGCGAAGGCGCGCCAGGTAGTCGACGTAGTCCGCCTCGTTCTCCATGCGCACGCCGTTGCTGGCTGTCAACGCATTCATGAAAAAGCCGGAGAACGTGTTGAACGGTATGCGCGCCAGGTCGAGTTCGTAGGCCCCGATCGAATCGTCGAGTATCCAGGCGAAGACATCCGCGTTGACCCGCCCGGCCTCGCTCAGGCGGTCGCGATCGATGTCGGCCAGCCTGGCCCGGAAACCGCGCTCCCGGGCCAGGCGACGGGCGTCATCCGCCGGCGTCGCCCCGGGCAGGCGGTCATTCCCGCGTTTGAGACCGACACGTGTCGCCAGCAGCGGGTCTTCCTGCAGGCTGTACTCCCAGTGTTCCGCCATCAATGCGTCGAGCACGGCGTCGCCGGCCTCGTCGCCGGCCGGCCATGCGTTCGACGCGACGGCCAGGGCCGCCAGGACGACGGCCCCGCCCGCGCGAATGCGTCCCGGCATCACTCCGACGCAGCCTCGATGGCCGCCTTCCGGGCCGCCTCGAATTCGTCACCCGGCGCCCACTGCGGCATCTCGTCCGCGTTGGCGATCGCGAGCCCGGTCCAGAAGCCGAGTTGCGCGTCGGCAATCATGCCGTCGAAGTTCCAGGAGTCGTCGTACTCGTCGCTGGGCTGGTGGTAATTCACGTCGGTGTAGTGATCGACCTGTTCCCGGCCCCACTCCGGCGGCCGGTCGACGAAGTCGGTACCGGTGTCCAGGTACATCGCCGGTACGCCGATCTTCGCGAAGCTGAACTGGTCGGACCGGTAGAAATAACCACGATCCGCGAACTGGTCAGGCTTGACCACCCGGCCCTGCTCCTTCGCGATCATCGTCACGATATCGTCAATGGACGACTTGCCGAGGCCGATATAGGTCACGTCGTGCGTGTGGCCCCAGATGTTGCCGCCGTCGTAGTTCAGGTTGGCGGCGATCTTGCCCGGCGGGAACGTCGGGTTCGCTGCGTACCATTTCGAACCCAGCAGGCCCTGCTCCTCCGCACCGACGAGCGCTATTACGATCGACCGGCGCGGTGCCTCGGGCAGTTCTTTCAGGGCCTTCGCGATGGCCAGGACCTGGGCCACGCCGGACGCGTTGTCCATCGCGCCGTTGTAGATCGCATCGCCCTCCTCGTTCGGCGTGCCGATGCCGAGGTGGTCGTGATGCGCGGTGTAGATGACCGCCTCGTCACTGAGCGCCGGATCGCTGCCCGGAATGACGCCGAGTACGTTCGCGGACGCAACGCGGCGAACCTCGACGTCCATCGACAACGACGTCGTGATGCCGAGCGGCACCGGCTCGAAGTCGCGGTTGTAGGCGGCCTCGCGAAGCGCGTCGAGGTCGAAGCCGCCCATCGCGATCAGGTCACGCGCGGTGTCTTCGGTCAGCCAGGCCATGACCTGGTTGCGCGGCTCGTCGCCGGCCGGCAGTTCGAACTGCTCGCCCGTCCACGATGTCTGCACGACCTGGAACGGGTAGCCGGCGGACGGCTGCGTGTGGATGATGATGGCGCCGACGGCGCCCTGGCGCGCGGCACTGAGGTACTTGTAATCCCAGCGCCCGTACCAGAGCCGCGTTTCGCCGGCGAACAGTTCGGGATCCCAGTCCGGGTCGTTGTTCATGATGACGAGGATCTTGCCGCGCAAATCCGCGTCCTTGAAGTCGTCCCAGTCGTATTCCGGCGCCTGGATGCCGTAGCCCACGAACACCAGTTCGGCGTCCTCGACCGATGCCTGTTCCGCCTGCACGCCGCTGTGGACAATGTACTGGTCCCATTGCTTCAGCGTCATCGAGTCGTCGTCGGTCTCGAAGGTCCACGTCGGCGGCTGCTCGGCCGTGATGCCGACAAGATCGAACGGCTGCTCCCAGCTGCCGTCGGCCGCGCCGGGCTCGATGCCGAGTTCCGCCATGCGCTCGGCCAGGTACTTGCGGGCTTTCTCGTCGCCGGCACTCCCGGGACCGCGGCCCTCGTACGCGTCGCTCGATATCTCGACGATAATGTCGCGCATGAAGTCCGCGGCGATTCCGGCCGCCGCGGCCTCGGCAGCCGAGGCGTCGGCGGCCGAGGCGTCGACCGGTACGTCCGCCGACTCCATGGCCGGTGCCGGTTCGTCCCGGCCGCAGCCCGCGAGCGCAAGCGAAGTGAGGATGATCAGGGCATAAATTCGTTGGTGCACGTGCCTTTCTCCACGGTTGGCGATCGACCGGCTTCGTCGCCGGTACAGAGTCAAAGACCGTCTGAACGCCGAACAGTTCGGCGAGAGGTGCCGTCAGGGACGTCCAGGACCGGCAATCGGCGATCGCATTACTGATCGGCCCGGCGCTTGCCTCGTTGGCCACCGGGTCCGCAAAGGCATGCAGCGTATTACCACGGGCGTGAATTTGCCAGCCCGGCCGCGACCTCGCCTCAGAGGGACACGACGTCCGGGCGCGCCAGCGGCTTGACGAGGTGCATTTGCACGTTGCCGATCGCACGTTCGATGAACGCGCCCTCGCAATAGCAAAGGTAGTAGAGCCACATGCGTATGAACTCCTCGCCGAAGCCCATCGCGCGTACCTCGTCCAGGCGCGCGGAGAAGCGTTCGCGCCATACCCGCAGCGTCTGCGCGTAGTGCGGACCGATGTCCTCGAGGTGCACGACCCGCATGTCCGTCCCGCGGGTCAGCATGTCCGTCATCGATGTCACCGACGTCAGGCAGCCGCCCGGGAACACGTAGCGGCGGATGAAGTCCACGCTGCCGACGTAGGCGTCGAAGTGCTGATCCGCAATCGTGATCGACTGCAGCAGCATCTGCCCGTGCGGGTGCAGCAGTTCGCTGCAACGGCTGAAGAACCTGGCCTGGTACTCGTGACCTACGGCCTCGATCATCTCGATCGACACGATCTTGTCGTATTTTCCGGCCAGGTCGCGATAGTCCTTCTGCAGCACCTCGACGCGGTCGTCCAGGCACTCCTTGCGCACTCGCTCCTTCGCGTACGCGTACTGCTCTTCGGAGATCGTCGTCGTGGTCACGTGACAGCCGTAGTGCTTTGCCGCGTACACCGCGAAACCGCCCCAGCCGGTCCCGATCTCGAGAACCCGGTCGCCCGGTTGCAGCGCAAGCTTGCGGCACACGCGATCGAGCTTGGCGAGCGATGCCTCCTCGAGCGTCATGTCGGGGCGCTCGAACACCGCGCTGGAATACATCATCGTGCGGTCGAGCCACAGCGAGTAGAAGTCGTTGCCGAGGTCGTAGTGCGCCGCGATGTTTCGCTTGCTGCCGCTGCGCGTGTTCCGGTTCGCACGATGCAGGAACCTCTGGACCGGGCGCGTCAGCAGGGCGGCGCCGCGGTTCATGTCATTGAGCACATCGCGATTGCGCAGGAGGATCCGCACGAGGCTGGTCAGCTCGTCGCACGACCAGAGACCCTGGATCCAGGCTTCCGCGGCGCCGATCGGCCCGCCGAACGCGACCTCGCTGAAGAACGCGGGATCGTGGATGGTCAGCAACGTGGTGAGCGGCATGTCGTCGGTCAGGTCGCCGAATGCTTCGTGGCGTCCCTGCTCGCTGATCACGATCTGCCCGTTGCGCACGCGTTCGAGGCGCGCACGCACCGCGCGCCGTGCAAACTGGTCGAAGCCCGAAGGCTTGCGGCCGCTCTCGAGAAACTCGCTCGATCCTACCGACAGTGTCTTCATTGGTTGACGTACTAACGTGACGAAACTGCGATCTTCTGTCGCTTGTTCGGGTGCTCATGCACCGGGCATTTCTTCAGCCACAGGCGCAATGCCTGCCAGTGAATCGCGACGATGATCCGGGCCGTCATGAACGGATACCGGACCAGCGTCCGTGCCAGCGACGCCGCGCCGATGTCGACCCGTCGCATCGCGACGGAGGCGCCGAAGACACGTTTTCCCTTATGCAAACTGGTCATATGGATGACCAGTCGATGCCCGGGATCAGTAAAGCACCAATCATATTGCATGTCCATTGGCATGAACGGCGACACGTGCAGGGCCTTGGCGTCGCGGAATCGCTGCGCGTTGCCGCGTTGTTCCGCGCGACTGGCGGGCAGCACGTAGGCCGCCCGTTCACCCCAAGGCGTGTTCGTCACGTCCGCGACGATGGTTTCCACGCGGCGGCCGGATGCATCGAAGCAGTAGTAGTGCGTCACCGGGTTGAAGCAATAGCCGAAATAGCTGAGGTTCGTCAGCATCCGTACGGGCCCGGTCGGGCGTCGGCCCGTACGTTGCTCGACGAGGTCGCGCACGGACGCGTCGAGCGGCTGGTCTTGCGGTCCGAGGTAGTTTTCCCGGCGAAAGCGCGCCGGTGCCGCGCGGCTTGTCGACCAGAACCAGCGCCCGTCGAAGACCTCGTCCAGTTCGTCGAGGTCCAGGTACATCATGAATACGCGATAGTCGAACCGGTGCGGCACCGGTTCCGACCGCGCGTGCCTAACCCGCCCTTCGTAGATGCAACTCTGCATGGGAGAACCGTTGATTGAAGTGAGACAGCGCGTCGAGCGCGCTGACGACGCCGTCTTCGTGAAATCCGTTGCGCCAGTAGGCGCCGCAGTAGAACGTCCGGTCGACGTTCAGGTCGGCCTGGCGCTGCTGCGCAGCGAGCGCTTCTGTCGTGAAGACCGGGTGCTCGTAGTGAATCCGGCGCAGGACGCTCGCGGGGTCGATGCTCCCCTCGTGATTCAGGGACACGCAGTACTGCCGGTCCGATTGAATGCCCTGCAGTATGTTCATGTTGTAGGTCACCGCGACATGCGCCTCCGGATCCCGCGGAAGGTGGTAGTTCCACGCCGCCCACGCGCGGCGGCGCTTCGGCATCACGGACGCATCGGTATGCAGGATCGCAACATTGTCCTGGTAGCGGATCGCCCCGAGCACCTCGGCTTCGGCCGTTGTCGGGTCGGCCAGCAGGGACAGCGCCTGGTCGCTGTGGCAGGCCATGAACACCGCGTCGAAGCGTTCGCGTCCTGCCGCGTCGGTAAACACGTCGACGCCATCGGGTTGCCGCCGGATCTTGCGGACCGGCGTGCGCAGGCGGATGCGGTCGCGATGATCGCGGACCATGCGCCGGACGTACTCCCTCGATCCGCCGGTGATGACCCGCCAGACGGGACGCTCTCGCAGCCGGAGCAGCCCGTGGTTCTCGAAAAAACCCACGAGGAAGCGTATTGGCATGCGCTGGATCGCGACCGGCTCCGACGACCAGATCGCCGCGGCCATCGGGACGAGGTAGCAGTCGAGGAACTCCCGGCTGTACCCGTGCCGGACCAGGTAGCGACCGACGGTCTGCGTCTTGTCCTCCCGGCTGAGACTCGCGACCGCGGACCGGTTGAAGCGCAATATGTCGCGCACCATCCGGTAGAACGGCGGCCGCAGGATGTTCCGGCGCTGCGCGAACAGCGCGTTCAGGTTCGCCCCGTTGTACTCGAGCCGGCCGTCGAACGCCTGGACACTGAAGCTCATGACGCTCTTTTGGGACGGTTGCCCGAGCTCGTCCAGCAACTTGTTGAACTCGGGGTAGGTATGGTCGTTGAAGACGATGAAGCCCGTGTCGACCGGGATCACCCGGCCGCCGTCATCGACGTCGACGGTGTTCGTGTGCCCGCCGATGTGCGCCCCGGCCTCGAAGACCGTGATGTCGCAGCGCTCGCGCAGCCGGTACGCCGCCATGTTGCCGGCAATGCCGGTGCCGACGATGGCAACCCGCGGGCGTCGCTCGCTCGTCACCATTGTTGCGGCACCTTCTGGACCTTCGACACGTCGTAGCCCAGTCCTTCGACGCGCTCGATCAGTTCCCGGTAGTCCGCCTCCGGGATCGACGGTGTGCGCGCCATGATCCAGACGTAGTCGCGCTTCTGCCGGCCGATGATCGTCCGCGTGTAGTCCCGGTCCAAGTGCACGATCCGGTAATCCGCCTTGACGGGCCAGACGAAGCGCATGCCCCAGGTCGCGTTGGTGTCCGTGTCGCGCACGAAGCCCTTCGGCGTGTAGGTCTTGAGCGGCCCGTCGAACCCGCCCTTGCGGAATGTGAACGTCGTCGCGATCGTCCCGTCCGGATTCAGCGCATAGTTCTCGACGGCGTTGTAGGCCTCCTTCTCGAGAAACGTCGGGATGTTCGCAATGACGTACCAGTCGCCCATGAAACGCTCGAGATCGACGTGGTCCACGGTATGCATATCGGGCCCCCTGCCGGCGCAGCCTGCAAGAAACAGGACGCCGATCGTGGTGAGTGTCGGGAAGATTCGGTTCATGACCTGACGTACCTCAGGACTCGGCCGCCTTTAACGACCGCCTCCAGGCCGAGCCATTGCTGCGTGGTCGAGTACCAGACGGCGATCCTGCGGTCACCGGCCTCGATGCGGTAGACGATCGCGGCGTCGGCACCGGGGTCCGCGACCGTGCGCTCGATACGCACGGTGACGAACTCGCCGGTTTGTGGATTCAACAGCCGCTCCTGTTCCAGCAGCGCCGGATCCCAGTAGGCGAACGACCGCACACAATCCGGCAGCGCCTCGGCGCGACCGGCAATCGTGAAACCGGAGTCCGTGCGTTCGCCGCTCACCGCCATGTGCTTGCCGTTCGTTCGCGTCGTGGCCTCGACGCTGACCAGGCAGTCGCCGCGCCAAACTTCCGTGTTCCGGTGCTCGTAGCGGTAAACCGGTATGGCGAGGAAACGCACGTCGAAATCCGCCTCGCTGCGCACGCGGGCCTCCCCCGGCGCAGTACTGGAGATCGTGTATTCGTGCGTACCGATGCGGCGCTCATCGAGATAGACGTCGAACTCGAAGCGCTGCACCCCGGCATACGCGCCGGCCAGTCCGGCACCGGCCGACAATGCGGCAATGGCCGCAACACCCGCCGTGTAGCATTTTCTACGCATCAACCGCCCTCACCTGCTGCCGTGGGCCTGGAAAGAACGCATTCGTGGACGCGACGTATTCCGCGTAACCGGGCCGGCGGCTGCCGATCGACTTCTCGAGCAGCGCCACGCCCGACACCTTCAGCAACAGGAAGCTCATCAGCAGCGGCGACAGGATCGTCCACCAGCCGCCCGCTGCTACTGCAAACAGGTAGTACGCCCACCAGATGCAGAAGTCACCGAAGTAGTTCGGATGGCGCGTGTACCGCCACAGGCCGGTATCGAGCACTTTCCCCCGGTTTGCCGGGTCATTGCGAAAGCGCGCAAGCTGCCAGTCGCCACCAGCTTCGAACACGAAGCCCACCAGCCACAACAGCGTCGCGACGAGGTCTATCCAGCCGAGGGCTGCGGCAGGCTGCGATATTGAAACCACGAGCGGCAACGCAATCAGCCACGCCAGTACGCCCTGGAGCCCAAAGACGATGTACAGGCTCTTCAGCGCAAACGGCTGATGCCGCTCGCGCATCTCGCGATAGCGGTAATCCTCGGGCTCGCCGAAACTGCGCACGAAAATGTGCAGCGACAAGCGCAGCGACCACAGCGTCAATAGCGCGAGTACCAGCACCGCGCGGTTACCGAGTTCATCGACGTACCAGCCGGCAACGAGTCCTGACACCAGGAAGAACAGCGACCACAGCCCATCGACAAAACCGACATCGCGCAGCAGGAGGCTCGCCAGCCAGGCCACCAGTGCGATGACGACGATAGCCGCCAGCGCCGACGCCCAGGGCGTAAAAATCGTGATCACGACGCTTTCCCCGGCAGCACCGCCTGTTCGGGCCGGAAACCGTCGAAGCGCCGGGCAAGCACGAAGAGCGCAGGCAGCATTGCGCCCCAGCCGATGGCCAGCGTCACCAGCGCCGCTGTCGGGTCGACCAGCGTGATGCCCCCGAGCTTTGCGCCGGCGACATAGCTCGCGGGACCGGCGACAAAGCCGAGTACAGCCGCCAGCGCCGTCCTGCCCCGCAGCCAGCGCAGTGACACGTTCAGCGTCGTCGCGAACAGCAGCCACATGCCGACGATCCAGTACGGCGCCACACCCGCGGCCAGCATCCCGGACGGGTACCGGACCCAGCCCGCCGCGACCAGGGCGCTGTCGAACACGGCACCCAGACCGCCACACGCGACGATCAGCATCAGCTCGCTCGATGGCCTGCGTGCGAGTCGCAGGTGCAGGGCAACGGCCACGAGCACCAGCAGCGGACCGAGCCACGGCATCTGGTTGGCGGCGCCGAGCACGGACGTGAACCAACCGGCCTGGAAGACGAGAAAATTCAGGAGCACGAGCATGTCAGCCTTCGGACCGCTCGAAGAGGTAGTGACTCACGAACCACTCGCGGCCATCCTGCCAGGCGAACAGTTCGGCACACGCCATGAAGAACATGCGCCAGCGCATCCACCAGCGATCCGCGTCGTCCCCGTAGGTGTCACGGAGGATCGGCATCAGCCGCTCGCGGTTCGCATCCATCTTCCGAAGCCACGCTTCGCTGGTCTGCGCATAGTGTCTGCCGTCCCAGCGCCAACTGTTTTCGATTCGAAGGTGCCGCGGAAAGCGCAACGGCAATTCAGCCGACGGCATGATGCCGCCGGAGAAGAAGTGCCGGCTCATCCAGTCGCCCGGTCCCCTGTCGATGAACTCGTAGGGCGTGCTGCGGTGCGTGAAGATGTGCATGAAGAAGCGCCCATCCGGCTGCAGCCAGCCGCGGATGCGACGGAACAGTTCCCGGTAGTTCCGCATGTGCTCGAACATCTCGACGGACACGATGCGGTCGAAGCGCGCCGCCGGATCGAAGTCGTTCATATCAGCGACGCGCACGTCGACGTTGTCGAGGCCTCGCGCCGCGACCAACTCGAGGATTGCGGCTTGCTGAGATTGAGAATTGCTGACGGCAATGACCTCGCAGGCCGGGAAATGCTCGGCGATCCACAGCGTGAGCGAGCCCCAGCCGCATCCCAGGTCGAGAACGCGCATGCCGTTGGTGATGCCGGCACGGCGAACGGTCAACGCCAGCGCAGCCGCCTCCGCCTCGTCCAGCGATCCGACGTCGCCGCCCCAGTAGCCGCAGCTGTACTTGCGGTGCTCGCCGAGCACGGCCTCGAAGAACGCGGCAGGCACCTCGTAGTGTTGTTCATTGGCCAGGTCCGGCAGGAGCGCCACCGGCGACGCGTTCATCATGTCGACGAACACATTCGTCCGGTGTGCCGCAGCCTCCGGATTGTCAGCCTCGATCTCGTGGCGCTTGCGATCGAGCAGGCGCCGGATGCCGCTACGGATAATCGCGTCGGGCACCATCCCGGCTTCAGTCCAGCTCAGCGCTCGCGCTGTCATGTCGGTCATTGCCAATCTCCTGAAACTGGGTGCAGCTTACAAAGCCCGTAAGCGGGCGCCTACGGTGGGAAATGCTTTGTTACATTCGCATACACACCGTCGAAATTGCGCGAAGTAGACTGCGGGTATGCCTTATCAGATTGACATCCGCAGCGTCCCGCAACCGGGCGGGGACGGCGCGTGAGCGCAACCGCCGTCGCCTGGTTCCGGCGGGATTTGCGGCTCGACGACAATGCCGCACTCATCGAAGCCTCGGAGGACGGCCGTCCCATCGTGCCCGTGTACGTCCACGATGCCGAGCGCGCCGGCCGTGCCGCCGACTGGTGGTTGCACCACAGCCTTTCTGCGTTGTCACGCGCGCTCGACAAGCGCGGTGCGCCACTTCTCATCCTGCGCGGCAAGGCGGCCGAAGTGCTACCGAAACTAACGGCACTCGTCGAAGCAGGGTCGATCCACTACACCCGAGGTTACACCCCGGCGGCGCGCAGCGAGCAGGACGCGGTGGCCGGGAACGTTGGCGACGCCGCGATCGCGCACGACAGCTATTACCTGCAGCGGCCCGGCACGGTGCTGACCGCCGAGGAAACCCCGTACCGCGTTTTCACAGCTTTCTGGAAGAGCTGCGTCAGTCGGCCGGAGCGCGACCGGCCGGCCGCCGCCCCCGAAACCCTGCGGTCCTGCCCCTCCGCGACTCTCGAGAAGGTGAAGGCGGAATTGCCCGTGATGCCGCTGGACGACCTCGGGCTGCTGCCGACATCGCCCGACTGGGCCGGCGGCCTCCGCGACAACTGGACGCCGGGCGAAGACGGCGCGCACGCGCGCCTCGACGCGTTTGCCGATAGCGCCGGCCGATACGCAAGCCGCCGGGATTTGCCAGGCGAGGACGGGACGTCGAAACTGTCCCCGCACCTGCACTTTGGCGAGATCAGCCCCCGCCAGGTCTGGCACCGCCTGCACGACAAGGTGCTGGCGGGCGAAGGCACCCGCGGTGCGGAAGCGTTCCTCCGGCAACTCTACTGGCGAGACTTCTGCGGACACCTCCTGTTCCACTTTCCCGATATGCCCACGAAGCCGCTGCGCGACGAGTTCGAGTCTTTCGGGTGGAAAGACGACACCGACGCACTGAACGCGTGGCAACGGGGACAATCCGGCATACCGCTCGTCGACGCCGGCATGCGGGAGCTGTGGACCACCGGCTGGATGCACAATCGCGTGCGCATGATCGTCGCGTCGTTCCTTGTGAAGAACCTTCTCGTGCCGTGGCAGCACGGCGCAGCGTGGTTTCTCGATACGCTCGTAGACGCCGACCTCGCGAACAACTCAGCCGGCTGGCAGTGGGTGGCCGGTTGCGGCACCGACGCGGCGCCGTACTTCAGGATCTTCAATCCGGTACTGCAGAGCCGCAAGTTCGATCCCGACGGTGACTATCTCCGCCGCTGGCTGCCGGAACTCGCGCGACTCCCAAACGCGAACCTGCATGCGCCGTGGTCGGCCGACAGCGCAACGCTGCACGACGCGAATATTACGCTCGGAAAAACCTACCCGAAGCCGATCGTCGACCTCGCCGACACCCGCCAGCGCGCGCTCGACGCGTATCAGGACATGCGCAGTTTGCTACAATCGCCTGCGGCCAGCCCCGGTAGCTCAGCAGGATAGAGCACCAGATTCCTAATCTGGGGGTCCCATGTTCGAATCATGGTCGGGGCGCCATAGCCGAGCCGTTCCGCAGGGACGGTTCGGCTATGGCGGCTCGACCTGCCGATGAGAGCATTGTTCGACAACTCGCGACAGCGAGTTGGACGGCGCCGAAGGCGCCGGGGCGCAGCCCCGAGGATCGGCGCGAGCCGATCCGAGTCAATCCTCTTCGGGGCACCATCTCTTGCATGGAGCAGCGCTGTGAAGCTGACAATCCGGGACGCCTCGCCCGACGATGCGACCGTCATCGCCGCGTTCAACCGCGGCATTGCGACCGAGACCGAGGGTCACGATCTCGACCCGGCGCTGATCGGTCGCGGCGTACAGCGCATCCTGTCCGATCGTTCTCTCGGTCGCTACTGGGTGGCCGAGACCGATGGCGCCGTCGTCGGCCAGATCATGGTGACCTACGAATGGAGCGACTGGCGCAACGGCATGCTGTGGTGGGTGCAGAGCGTGTACGTGCATCGCGACTATCGACGACAGGGCATCTACACCGCGCTCTACCACCACGTCGAAGCGCTCGCGCATGCCTCGGATGACATCGCCGGAATTCGGCTGTACGTCGAGAAAGACAACCTGCGCGCGCAGCAGACCTATGCGAGGCTCGGCATGGCGATGACGAACTACCGCGTGATGGAAGTCCTGCGCCCCGGGCACGATACCGACACGGACGGCGACTGATGCTCGATGCGGGGACGCGCGCACCGGAATTCGTTCTCCAGGACGACCGCGGCACTGACCGCTCGCTGACGAGCCTGCTCGACGACGGTCCCCTGCTCCTCTATTTCTACCCGGCCGATTTCACGCCCGGGTGCACCCGCGAGGCCTGCACCATCCGGGACATGTTCGGCGAACTCCGCGCGGTGGGGCTCACCGTGGCCGGCATCAGCCCGCAGGGCCCCGGGAGCCACCGGCGTTTTCGCGAGAAGCACGCGTTGCCGTTCACGCTGCTGTGCGACCCCGACAAGACCGTGACCCGGATGTACGACGTCGACGGACCGCTGGGCATCGGGGTACGGCGCGCAACCTACCTGGTCGACCAGGACCGTTGCATCGTCGACCGTGTCCTGGCCGACATCCGCATTTCACGGCATCGACAGTTCATGGAACGCGCGGTGCAGGCCCGCACCGAGGCCGGCATGCGACGCGCCTAGGGCGATTCTGCGGGAAGGTAGGGACTGCCGTAGCGCAGGCGTATGGTCTTCGTCTTGCCGAACCAGGGAATGGCGACGAGATACAGGTTGTCGTACTCGTCCTCGGCAATCGGCGGCACGCGCTTGCTGGCGCCCAGGTTCGCGATCAGCTCCGGCAGCGTGTCGCTGTGGCCGACGACGAGCACCACCTTGCCCTTGTGGTCTCTCAGGATGTCGTCGAGCACCGTCTCGGTGTCGTCCGCATCGTAGGTGGTGATCGGCACATCCAGCGCATCGGACAACGGCACTACCGTTTCCTGCGAGCGCTTGTAGGCCGTGGCGTACACGGCATCGACGCCCTGGATCACGTCCGCATCCGACATCTGCCGCGCCAGTTCGTCGGCACGCCGTTGGCCCGCCTCGTTCAGAGATGGATCGTCGGTGCCGTCAACGGCCTTTTCGGCGTGGCGCACGAAGATGATCGTCGTCGTCGCCTGCGACTCGAAGAACCAAGCGAGGCCAACCGCGATCGCCGTGTAGATGATGATGATCTGGATGCGTCGCCGACGTCGGCGACGCCGCTTGTCGTCTTTTTCGGTCGCGTTCTGCATGACGCGCGACTTTACGAGGTTTTTACGGCGCTGGCCAGACGGGTGCGGCGCGTCTCAGGGTTCGTGCCGCCGGTCTTCCACCTGCATCTCGACGACGTGGAATTCGCCTTCGATCACGTGCGTCGCGTCGGCCGACTCCCGGGTCTCTGGGTTCGCGCGGGCCGCTTTGGCCAGCTTGCGGTTGAACCACCAGACGCGAATGCCGATGACCGCGGCGAACACCAGCGCAAGCGTCGCCAGCACCACGAAGGCGAAGAAGCCGAGCACGAGCGAGGCCGCGATGACGAGCGCGCCGACGATGACGACGAGCACGTTCGCGATCGGGTTGCCTGCCGGGAATCCTCGATTGGGGGAATAACTCACTGGACGGTGCCCTCCTGGTCCCCGCTGCGACGGGTGTAGAAACCTTCGAACCACGGCACCCAGGTTGCGGCACCGTCGTTCGATTGTTCGAAGTATTGTCGCACACGGCCATCTTCAAGGGGGGTCCACAGTCCACGGAACGGCGACGTCAGGCCGGTCGCGACGTAGTGGATCGTCCCCTCCAGCAACATGCCATCCTTGGTCATTCCGCCCCGTATATGGATCTGGCTCCCGCTGGCATCGTTCCAGATCTGCACCCACCGGCCGTCCGTCTTGTCCACGTAATTGATGCTGGTGCCGCTGCCGCCGGATGCGCTCGACCAGTTCTCGATCAGCACGCAGCCCCGCTGTTCGCGGTGAATGCGGTTCGTGCCGGCAAACGTTCCGTTCGCGAGGTGCACATCCCAGTCGCCCAGCCAGAAATCGAACTCGGCGAAGGCCGGATCGTGCTCGCAGGGAAAAGCCTTTCGCGACATGTCGGTTACCAGTTGATCGAACGCCGGATTGCCCGCAAGCGCCGACAAGGCCGGGTCGGCGAGGATCAGGCCGACGCCGGAGAAGCCGTTGTCGAACAGTGATTGCAGCGCCTCGACCGCGCGCGCCTGGTCGCCGTCCGCCAGCGCCGCACGGGCCTCGGCGAGCCCGGCCTGGACCGGCGACAGGCCGTCCGGTGACTGGGCGGAGGCTGTGGCGCACAGAAGCCCGAGAAGGAAGAGATTTACTATCAGTAACTTGTGAATCATTTCTCGAACTCGTGTAATGCGCTGCTTTCACGCTCCACTGACTGTGACCGGCCCGAACCCCATCGGTTCGGTCGCGCGAACGCCGGCCCGGTCACGGGATTGACAGGCGATTGGACGCGGCACGCCACGCGCTGCACAATGCGCGGCGCGGACGCGCACGCGCCGCAGGTCACGGTTCCGGAGAGGTGGCAGAGTGGTTGAATGCACCGGTCTTGAAAACCGGCAAGGGTTCATAGCCCTTCGTGGGTTCAAATCCCACCCTCTCCGCCAACTCCCGAGTACCCTGGACCACCCCGGGGTGGTCCAGAAATCCTCGCTGGCGCGTCAGGCTCCGCGTGGTCTCGCAGCCGGTCCCGGGCCGGCTACAGGGCGCGAAATGCCAGTAGAACGGCCAGGACCATCAGCAGTCCGAATGTAACCCGAACCATTCGTGCCGACTTCGGCGACTCGAAGACGGGCCTCAGCAAGCCGCCCAATCCCAGCCACGTGACGTCGATGACGATCGCAACGCCAAATGCGACGAGTGCGGTAGCAGCGGTACTCGAGACATTCGTCGAAAGCGGCAGCGAGAACTGCGAGAACAAGGCGATAAACGCCGCGTAGGCTTTCGGATTGAGAAGATTGAGAATGAATCCATCCCGGAATCGCGGCGCTGACGCCAATGCTTCCCCGGCGGTCGAGAGCAGTGGTCCTGTCGCGATCTTGAAGGCGACGTAGCATATGTAGGCACCGCCCAGGACGCCGACAAGGAAGCGACTGGCGGGAAACGCATTGAAAAGCCCTATGACGCCCGCGGACCCGAGAGTGATTGCCACGGCCAATCCCACGAGTATCCCCAGGAGAAACGGAGTTCCCTGGCGGAAGCCGAATACGGCACCGGTCGCTGCGAGCGCGATGGGTACAGGCCCCGGAGAGCCCAGGAGCAATGACGTTGCGACGATGAGCGCGGTGATCGATTCCAGCACCGGGGCCTTAGGGTTACGCGAAAAGACGGTGCACTCTGGAGGCAGGAACGCATTGAGGTCAAGGAACCGTGTCGGCTTGGGTTGATTGTGATAGTGCCCCGCCCTCTCCGCCGTCTTTCCCGCGTGCAATGAAGTAGACCGCGACCCCGGCGCCGACCAGCCCCAGGCTCACCAACGCCTCCACGGGCCGGGACCACAACACGAACCCGAGCGTCCAGCCCATCACGACGAGGTACGCGAGCGGCGTCAGCGGGTAGCCGAACGTGCGGTATGGCCGCGGCAGGTCGGGCCGCCGGTAGCGCAGTACGAACACGCCCAGGACCGTCACGAAGCTGTTCAGCGCCAGCGTGAATCCCGCGAAGACCAGGACGGATTCGAACGTAGAGGTCGCGATGAAGGCGATCGCGAGGGTCGACTGCAGCGCGATGGCGACGTACGGGAGACCGTCCCGGTTGACGATCGCGAGCAGCCGGAGGCCCTGAAAGTCCTCGCCGATGACCTGCAGGACGCGGGGGCCGGCCAGCGTCATGGCACTGACCGTCGACACGAGCAGTAGTGCGAGGGCCAGCCCGACATAGCTGCCCGCGGCGTCGCCGAACGCGGCGACCGCCGCGACCTGCCCGACTTCGAGCTGGCCGGCCAGCGCGTCCATCGGTGCGACCTCGAGGAAGACGTAGTTCAGCAGGACGTACAGTACCGCGACGACGGCCGTGCCGGCGAACAGGATCTTCGGCAGGTCGCGCTGCGGATGCGCAAGCTCGCTGCTCAGGTAGGTTGCGGCATTCCAGCCCGTGTAGGCATAGCTCACGTAGATGAGCGACACCGCGAACGCGCCGCCCAGCAGCAGCCGACCATCGCCGGGTGCCGGCAGGACCGGCACGTGTTGCCGCGACTCCGCGAACAGCAGCGCGGCGGTGCAGAATGCCACGATCGCGGCCAGCTTCAGGGCCGTGAACAGCCCCTGCAGCCCGCCACTCTGCCGCCGGCTGATCGAATGGACGGCGGTCAGCACCAGGACGAGGCAGATCGCAAGCACCCGCTCGAGCAACGCGGTGTTCTCCCGCGCCAACGCCGACGTCGCGTAGGCCGCGAACGTCATGGCCGCGAGCGCGGTCGGCGCGGCGAACCCGATCGTCGCGGAGATCCAGCCGGACACGAAACCCGCCAGCGGGTGATAGATACGCGACAACAGGTTGTATTCGCCGCCGGAGCGCGGGAACGCCGCTCCCAGTTCCGCGTAGGTCATCGCTCCGCACAGCGCGATCAAGCCGCCGAGCGCCCAGAGCAACAGGATGACGAACCCCGACCGGATGCCCTCGAGCTGGTAGCCGAGGCTCGTGAAGACGCCGGTGCCGATCATGTTCGCGATGACGACGGCGATCACGGTCGACCGGCGATACTTGATTTTCGAGTCCGTCGTCACCAGACCTGCTGTTCCAGCGGGGGAGCGCGAGGAGATATAACACATGTCGACCGTATTGATTACCGGCTGCAATCGCGGCATCGGGCTGGAGATCGTTCGCCAGCTGAGCGAACGGGGCGATACCGTGATCGCCGTCTGCCGTCGGGCCTCCGATGGCCTGTCGGCATCGGGGGTCGAAATCGTCGACGGGATCGATGTTGCCGACGCGGCGTCGGTGCAGCGCCTTGCCGCGGCCCTCGACGGACGGACGATCGACGTGCTGATCAACAACGCCGGCATCCTGCGCGACGACCGCTTCGGCGACCTCGACTACGAGGCCATGCTGGAGCAGTACCGCGTGAATACGCTCGGGCCGTTGCGCGTCACCGAGGCCCTCGCCGGCAACCTGGCCGACGGCGGCAAGGTCGCGATCGTGTCCAGCCGCGTCGGGTCGATCGAAGACAACGGCAGCGGCGGCCACTACGGCTACCGGGCTTCCAAGTCAGCCGTCAACCAGGTCGGCATGAACCTGAAACACGAGCTCGGGCCGCGCGGGATCTCGGTCGCGCTGCTGCACCCGGGGCTGGTCGCGACAGCCATGACCGGCGGCCGCGGGATCGACCCGGGGACCGCGGCCGGCGGCCTGATACGGCGGATCGACGAGCTGACGCCCGCGACCTCGGGGGGCTTCTGGCATGCCGAGGGCTACCGCCTGCCGTGGTGACGGATTTCGTCGTCCGGTTTCGCAGCGGGTGGTAGAATCGGCCCGGTCATCAATGGAGGATCAGTGACATGCAGGATCAAGTCCGCTACGCAACGCCGGTGGCTGCCGCCTCGGTCGAAGACCGGTCGGAGTTCATATGGAAGTGCTACGCGCATGTCGTGGGTGGCATCCTCGCGTTCGCTGCCATCGAGTACTACCTGATCACGTCGGGCGTCGCCGCGCGTATCGCCGGGCCGATGCTCAACAGCTGGTTCCTCGTGCTCGGGGCCTTCATGCTCGTCGGCTGGGGCGCCTCGCACGTCGCGCATCGCCTGGAGTCGAAGCAGGCGCAGTACGCAGCCTACGCCGTGTTCATCGTGGCGGAAGCGCTGATCTTCGCGCCGATGCTGCTGCTCGCGCTGATGCTCGACCCGTCGGGCACGATGATCCAGTCGGCCGCGGCCGTCACGGTCATGGGCTGCGTCGGCCTGATCGCCACCGCGATGATCACCCGCAAGGACTTCTCGTTTTTCCGCGGCCTGCTGGTCTGGGGCGGCATGCTGGCACTGGTCGCGATCGCCGGCGCTCTGCTGTTCGGCTTCGAACTCGGCACCTGGTTCTCGGTAGCCATGATCGGCTTCGCCGGTGTCGCCGTGCTTTATGACACCTCGAACATCATGCACCACTACCCGCAGGACCGTTACGTCGCCGCGTCGATGGGCCTGTTCGCGTCGATCGCGCTGATGTTCTGGTACGTCCTGCAGCTCTTCCTGAGCCGCGACTAACCCTCGGGTGTGATTTCCCCGGCTCCGCCCAGGTATGGGCGGAGCACCGGGGGTACCTCGATGCTCCCGTCTTCGCGCTGGCCATTTTCCATAACGGCAATCAGCGCCCGTCCAGCCGCCACGCCGGAACCGTTCAAGGTGTGCAGCAGCTCCGGCTTGCCCGTCTCCGGGTTCCGGTAGCGTGCCTTCATGCGCCGCGCCTGGAAATCACCGCAGTTGCTGCAGGACGAGATTTCCCGGTAGCGCTCCTGGCCCGGCAGCCAGACTTCGAGATCGTAGGTCCGTCTCGCCCCGAAACCGATGTCGCCGGCGCACAGCGCGACGACCCGGTACGGCAACTCGAGTCGCTGGAGTATTTGCTCGGCATGGCCCGTCAGCGCCTCGAGCGCGGCGTCCGACTCGGACGGTGCGACGAGGTGCACGAGCTCGACTTTCTCGAACTGGTGCTGGCGAATCATGCCGCGCGTGTCCTGCCCGTAGGACCCGGCCTCCGACCGGAAACACGGCGTGTGCGCCGTGAGCCGCAGCGGCAGCTCGTCAGCTGACAGGATCCGGTCCCGCGCAAAGTTTGTCAGCGGCACTTCCGCGGTCGGAATGAGGTAGAACGGCGTCTCCGTCGCCGTGCGGAACAGGTCTTCCTCGAACTTCGGAAGCTGCCCGGTGCCGACGAGCGCGTGGGCCTGGACCAGGTAGGGCACGTAGGTTTCCGTGTAACCGTGCTCGCTCGTGTGCACGTCCAGCATGAACTGGATGAGCGCGCGCTGGAGGCGCGCGAGGCCGCCCTTCAGCACCGCAAAGCGCGACCCGGAGATGCCGGCCGCCGTGTCGAAGTCGAGCAGACCCAGTCCTTCGCCGATCGCCACGTGATCGCGCGCCGCGAAATCGAACTCACGCGGCGTGCCCCAGCGGCGGACCTCGACGTTGGCCGTCTCGTCGGCGCCGTCGGGCACGTCGTCAGCCAGCAGGTTCGGCAGGCCGAGCTCGATGGCAGACAGGTCGGCCTGCGCGGACTTGAGCGCGCGCTCCGCCTCGGACAGCCTCTCGCCCAGGTCCTGCACGGCAGCCAGCAAGGGCGCGATATCCGCGCCCTGCGCCTTCGCCTGCCCGATCTTCTTCGCGCTCGCGTTGCGCTCGGCCTGCAGGGACTCCGTTTCCACCTGCAGCGCCTTGCGGCGTTCGTCGAGTACGTCGTAGGCGGCCGCGTCGAACGTGAATCCGCGCCGCGCCAGGTTCGCCGCCACCGCGTCGGGCGACTGTCTCAGTAGTTTGGGATCGATCATTGTTCGCCGGGAGGCTCGCCGCGTGCTTCGCGCCGACGCCGTTCGATGTCCTCGAGTTTTTCCTTGATGCGGATCTCCAGTCCGCGGGGCACCGGATGATAATACCTGCCCGGCCGCATGTCGTCGGGAAAATAGGTTTCGCCGATCGCGAGCGCGTCCTGCTCGTCGTGCGCATAGCGATAGCCTTTTCCGTACCCCAGGTCCTTCATGAGACGCGTCGGCGCGTTCCGAAGGTGCATCGGCACGTCCAGCGTGCCGAACGCCTCGACGTCCGCGGCCGCTGCCTTCATCGCCAAGTACACCGCGTTGCTCTTCGGCGCGCAGGCCAGGTAGACGACGGCCTGCGCGAGCGCGAGTTCGCCCTCCGGGCTGCCGAGCCGCTCCAGCACACTCCATGCGTCCAGCGTGACCCGCAGGGCGCGCGGGTCCGCATTGCCGATGTCCTCGGACGCGACACGAATCATGCGCCGCGCGACATACAGCGGGTCGCAGCCGCCGTCCTGCATGCGCATCAGCCAGTACAACGATGCGTCCGGGTCGCTGCCCCGAATCGACTTGTGCAGCGCGGAGATCTGGTCGTAGAAGTACTCGCCCTTGTTGTCGAAGCGGCGACGGCCCCCGGACGCGACTTCAGCCACGGCGTCGTCGGAAATCCAGCCGTCCTCGGCGAGGTCCGCCGCGATCTCGAGCAGGTTCAGGGCCCGTCGCGCATCCCCGTCGGCGGCGCGAACGAGCAGCGCGAGGCTCTCGTCGCCGATCCGGTACCGTCCCGCCAGCCCGCGGGCGCCATCCGCCAGTGCCCGCCTCAGGATCGACTCGATCGCAGCATCGTCCAGTGCCTTCAGCACGTAGACGCGCGCGCGGGACAGGAGCGCATTGTTCAACTCGAAGGACGGGTTTTCCGTCGTCGCGCCGATGAACACCAGCGTGCCGTCCTCGACGTACGGCAGGAACGCATCCTGCTGGGACTTGTTGAAGCGATGCACCTCGTCGAGAAACAGGACCGTGCCACGCCCATACATGTCGCGTTGCTGCCGCGCCTCGTCGACCGCCGCGCGGACGTCCTTCACGCCGGCCATGACGGCCGAGAGTGCGATGAAGTGCGAGTCGGTGTGCTGCGCGACCATGCGTGCGAGTGTCGTCTTCCCGGTGCCCGGCGGACCCCAGAACACCATCGAGTGCGCGCGGCCGTCCGCGATCGCCCTGGCAAGCGGCTTTCCGTCGCCGACGAGTTGCGGCTGCCCGAAGAATTCCTCCAGCCCCGTGGGGCGCATGCGGTCCGCCAGCGGCCGGGTTGCATCGTCCGCGGCGCGGGACCCGAACATGTCGCCGGTCACGCGCTCAGCCCGTCTGCCGGGCACCGGCGAGCCAATGCTCGAACCGCAGCGACCAGCCCACGGCGCCAAGCGCCGCGATCGCGAGGCCGGCCGCGATGCCCGCGGCATCGGCCGCGACATCGAGCCACTCGGCGGAGCGATAGCCCACGCCGCGCTGGCACAACTCGATGAAGACGCCGAACGCCAGGAGGCCGACGGCAATCCGCCAAAGCCCGCTGCGCCGGAACTGGCCGGCAAACCAGAGTGCCAGCAGTGCGAACGTGATGCCGTGCAACCACTTGTCCGACCCGTCGAACCAGCTTCCAAGGCGGGCCCGGTCCGGCCAGTACCACGCGAGGGGCGCCAGTGCGGCCACCAACACGCACAGCAGCAGCACGCCGTTTGCAAGCTGCCAGCGCCTGCGGAAACGGAGGGGCAGCATCAGGGATACCGCGAGTCGTCGGGCGTACCGACGAGATCGACGCCTTCCGGCACCTCGAACGTAAACAGGCCGTCGTCGACGTCCCCGTTCACCACCACGTCGGTCAGGGCGATGACCGTGGTCTGGTCCAGGTTGTCGTAGAACACCATGCGCGCGAGCGTTCCGTCGCGGAAGGCGAGATCGACATGACGAAAGCCGTTGTCGCCCGACCGCGGCGCGAACCGGGCCCAGGTCAGGCCGTCGTTCTCCGCCGAGGCAATGAAGTCGAACTCGGCCAGCACGTCATCCGCGCCACCAAGCAGTAGCGCCGGCGTGTTGGCGAGCGCCGTGGCCTGCGGCTTGACGGTCACCTGTTCGAGATCGACGTCGTAGCTCCAGACGTTGCGGCCGTCGGCGACCAGCCATTGCTCGTACGGCTCCCGGTAGACCCAACGGAATCGCCCCGGCCGCGCAATGTCCAGCGTGCCGGACGACGCCTCGGCCTGGAGGCCGTCGGCGTCGATCAGCGTCTGGTCGAACGCGGCCGACAGCGTCTGCACGCCGTCCAGAAAATGCTCGACCTCGGGCGGCATATCGACTGCGCTGCCAGCGCTGGCTGCCGCGGCGAACATCGACAACGCACAGGCAGCGTGCCGTGAAAAGCGGGCAAAGTCTCGGAATGGACGCATTCAGTCCTCGTCGCCGCCGGGCACCAGGATCTCGCGGGATCCGTTCGGCTGCAGCGGCCCGACAAGTCCGGCCGCCTCCATCGACTCGACCATGCGCGCGGCCCGGTTGTACCCAATCTTCAATCGCCGCTGCACACCGGAGATGGAGGCCTTACGGGTTTCCATGACGACCTGCACGGCCTGGTCGTACAGCGGGTCCTGCTCCGCGTCGCCCGAGTCCGGGGCCAGGCTCTCCAGGCCGGTGAGACCGGGAGTCGGCGCCGTCGGTCCTTCGAGGATCTCGTCGAGGTACCGCGGCTCGCCGCTCTTCTTCAGGTGCCGGACGACGGAATGCACTTCGTGGTCCGCGACGAACGCACCGTGCACGCGAATCGGCAGCGACGTACCCGGCGGCAGGTACAGCATGTCGCCGTGGCCGAGAAGATTCTCCGCGCCCTGCTGGTCGAGAATCGTCCGTGAATCCACCTTTGCGGACACCTGGAACGCGATGCGCGACGGGACGTTCGCCTTGATCAGGCCCGTGATCACGTCGACGGAAGGACGCTGGGTGGCGAGCAGCATGTGAATGCCGGAGGCGCGGGCTTTCTGCGCCAGGCGCGCGATCAGTTCCTCGACCTTCTTGCCGACGATCATCATCATGTCCGCCAGCTCGTCGATGATCACGACGATGTACGGCAACGGCGTCAGCGTCGGGTACTCGAACTCCTTGTCCGGGTCCTCGAACGGCGGCGGTGTAAACGTCGGATCCTTGATCGGCTCGCCCTTGTCGATTGCGTCGCGCACCTTGCGGTTGTAGCCACCGATGTTGCGCACGCCGAGCGCGGCCATCAGCCGGTAGCGCCTGTCCATTTCGGCAACACACCAGCGCAGCGCATTCGAGGCCTCCGCCATGTCGGTGACGACCGGCGCAAGCAGGTGCGGAATGCCCTCGTAGACTGACAGCTCGAGCATCTTCGGATCGATCATGATCAGCCGAACCTGCTCCGGCTGCGTCTTGTACAGGATGCTGAGGATCATCGCGTTGATCGCGACGGACTTGCCGGACCCGGTGGTGCCGGCGATCAGCAGGTGCGGCATGCGCGCGAGGTCGGCCACGACGGAGTGCCCGCCGATATCCTTTCCGAGCGCCAGCGTCAGCGGCGAGTTCATGTCGTCGTAGGCACGGGACTTGAGTATCTCGCCCAGCGTCACGAGCTGTCGGTTCTCGTTCGGAATCTCGAGCCCGACGTAGGACTTGCCCGGAATGACCTCGACCACCCGGACACTGACGACGGACAGTGAGCGCGCGAGATCCTTCGCCAGGTTGGAAATCTGGCTGACCTTGACGCCAGGCGCCGGGTCCAGCTCGAAGCGCGTGATCACCGGCCCCGGCGAGACCGACTTCACTTCGACCTCGATATTGAAGTCGGCGAGCTTCAGCTCGACGAGCCGTGACATCGCCTCGAGCGACTCGGCCGAGTAGCCTTCCTGCTGGTCCGGCGGATCGTCGAGCAGCGACAGCGGCGGTAGCTCGCCGGCGGCCGGCGGATCGAACAACGGCACCTGCCGTTCCTTTTCCGCCCGCACGCTCGGCTCCAGCACGGCAATGACGGGCTCGATGCGCGGCTTCTGCCGTCCCTCGATCCTTTTCTTCTCGACCTTGACGATATCCTGGCGCGCCGCCGCCTGGCGCCGACCTTCAGCCTTGTCCTTCAGTTCGTCGAGCCGGGCAAGCACCTGTTCATACGCGCGCAGGCAGACACGGCCGACGCGGTCCATGACGCTGATCCACGAGAACCCGAGGAACAGCGAGATCGAAGCGACCCAGAGGACGAACAGCAGGACGCTCGCGCCGAGCAACTTCATGACCGAGGCAAGACTCTCGCCGAACACCTGCCCCACGATACCGCCCGCGGTGGCGTTGAAGTCGGCGCCCGAGAAGTGCAGCGTCGACAGCGCGCAGCTGGTGATCAGCGTGGCGACGAAGCCGGTGCCGCGCAGGATGAAGTCCATTTTCGTCAGCTCGGTCTGGGTCTTCTCCTCCCGGTACAGCATCCAGCCGAAGAAGAAGACCATGACCGTGAACAGGTACGCCGGCCGCCCGAACAGGTAGAAGAGGAGATCCGCCGTCAGCGCGCCGACGCGCCCGATACCGTTCTGGACTTCCGTCGATCCGGTCACCTGCGTGAATCCCGGGTCCGCCGGGTCGTAGGTGAACAGCGCGAACCACAGGATCAGCGCGAACGCGCCGAACACGTACAACGCACCCTCGCGCAGGGCGCGATGCACCTGCGCGGAAATGGCGGATTCGGGTTGTCGGGCCTTCGCGGCTCTGGCCATGGCGATGCGGTGTGCTTTTCCCTAAACTCGGCGATTGCGCGCTCGCACTCCTGCCGCGCCCCTTGATTCCCGATTCAAGGGCCGCATGTACAGGTTGCGTGGCGCCCAGCCGCCCCCAAGCGAACTAGGACGGAAGTATACATGAGCGATCCCAAGCATTGCCGGGTCCTGATCCTCGGCTCCGGCCCGGCCGGCTATGCCGCGGCGGTCTACGCGGCCCGCGCGAACCTGAACCCGGTCATCGTCACCGGGATCGAGCAAGGCGGCCAGCTGATGACCACGACCGACGTGGATAACTGGCCCGGCGACGTCGAGGGCCTGCAGGGCCCCGAGCTCATGGATCGCATGCTCCGCCACGCGCAGCGCTTCAACACGGAAATCGTCAACGACCACATCCACACGGCAGACGTCCGGCAGCGGCCGTTTCGGCTCGAGGGTGACTACGGTACCTACACCTGTGATGCGCTCATCATCGCGACCGGCGCCACCGCCAAGTACCTCGGGCTGCCGTCCGAGGACGCGTACAAGGGCCGCGGCGTATCCGCATGCGCGACCTGCGACGGATTCTTCTACCGCGGAAAGCCCGTGGCCGTGGTCGGCGGCGGCAACACGGCCGTCGAGGAGGCGCTGTATCTTTCCAACATCGCCAGCAAGGTGCACCTCGTGCACCGCCGCGACGAGTTGCGTGCCGAGAAGATCATGCAGGATCACCTGTTCGAGAAGGCGCGCGAGGGCAAGATCGAGATTCACTGGGATTCCGTCGTCGACGAAGTGCTGGGCGAGGAAGCCGGTGTGAACGCATTGCGCATCCGAAGCACCGTTGACGAGACGACCACAGATCTCACCGTCGACGGCGTGTTCATCGCGATCGGCCACAGCCCCAACACCGGCCTGTTCGAGAGCCAACTCGACATGAAGAACGGCTATATCGTCGTTCGTTCCGGTATCGCGGGCGACGCAACGGCGACCAGCGTGCCCGGCGTGTTCGCGGCGGGCGACGTCATGGACCAGGTCTACCGACAGGCCATCACGTCCGCCGGGGCCGGCTGCATGGCGGCCCTGGACGCGGAGAAATACCTCGACGCGCTGGAGGCCGGCGACGCCGAGGGGAGCGCGGGAGCCAGCAACGCCGCCGCGTGAGGCGCACGGCCGTATGTCCGTCTCCGTGCATGCGGCGATCGACGACATCCCGGCCGCCGAGTGGGATGCCCTCGCCGGGCCACGCTACCCGTTCCTGCGGCACGCGTTCCTGAGCGCGGCCGAGGCGTCCGGGAGCGTCTGTCCGGATACCGGCTGGACACCGGCACACCTCGCGATGCGGGACGACGAGGGAGGCCTGCGCGCCGCGATGCCGCTGTACGAGAAGTCTCACTCCTGGGGCGAGTTCGTGTTCGATTGGGCATGGGCGAACGCGTACGAACGCGCGGGGCTCGACTACTACCCCAAGCTTGTCAGTGCGACACCGTTCACGCCGGCCACCGGCCCGAAATTGTTGCTGGCCGACACCGACGACCGGGCCGCCGCGGACGCGTTGATCGGATCGCTGCCGGCACTGGCCCGGGAGCGCGGTTGCTCGTCCGTGCACATCCAGTTTCCGACCGACGCGGAACACCCGCTCTTCGAGCAGGCCGGCTTCCTGCTGAGGCGCGACTGCCAGTTCCATTGGCACAATCGCGGCTACACCGATTTCGACGCATTCCTCGCGACGTTCAGCGCCGCGAAGCGCAAGAAGGCGCGGCGTGACCGTCGGCGAGTCCGCGAAGCGGGCGTCCGTTTCGTGCGCCGCAGCGGTCGCACGATGACCGAGGCGGACTGGTCCCGGACCTACGAATTGATCAGCCTGACCTTCCTGCAACGCGGCTCTCTCCCGTACTTCACGCCGCAATTTTTCATTGACTTCGCAAACGCGTGCCCGGACGACATCCTCGTCGTCGACGCAAAGCTCGACGGCGAGATCATTGCAGCCGCTATCTTCTTCGTCGGCGAAGACACGTTGTACGGGCGCTACTGGGGCAGCAACCGGCACGTCGACGCGCTGCACTTCGAGACCTGCTACTACCAGGGCATCGACTATTGCATCGAGCACGGCCTCGCCCGTTTCGAGCCCGGCACGCAGGGCGAGCACAAAGTCAGCCGCGGCTTCGTGCCGACGGACACGTGGTCCGCGCACTGGCTGGCACACCCGGCCTTCAGCGATGCCATCGCCGACTACCTCGATGCCGAGGCGGAGCACGTGCGGCGGTACATGCGGGCGGTCGACGACCACATCCCGTACCGCCGGGGCGACGGCGACTGATGCGCGGCCACCGCCTCGCCTGGATCGCCGGTGACGATCCTCCGGGTGCGTTCCCGCCCGTGCACATGGCGTTCGACGAGCCGAACGGGCTGCTGGCGGCCGGCGGTGACCTGTCGGCGGAGCGACTGATCTGCGCCTACCCGCGTGGCATATTCCCGTGGTACGAAGACGGCCAGCCGATCCTATGGTGGTCGCCCGATCCCCGCTGCGTGCTGATCCCACGGGACTTCCGATTGTCCCGCCGCATGCACCGGCTCGCGCGACGCGGTGCCGTCGAGGTGACGTTCAATCGCGCCTTTACGGCCGTCATCGCGGCCTGCGCGGCCCCGCGCCGTAGCCTCCAGGGCACCTGGATCACGGCGGAAATGCAGGACGCCTACGTCGATCTGCACCGTCTCGGATGGGCGCACTCCGTCGAGATCTGGCGAGCCGACCGGCTGGTCGGCGGACTCTACGGACTCGCCATCGGCCGCGTGTTCTTCGGCGAGTCGATGTTCAGCCGCGAAAGCAATGCATCCAAGTTTGCGCTGTTCGCCGCCTGCCGGCAGCTCGCTGCCAGCGGCTTCACGCTGTTCGACTGCCAGACCGTGTCACGCCACCTGCTGTCGCTCGGCGCCGAGTTGATCGCCCGGGATCGCTTCACGGAATGGCTCGCCCGAGATTGCTTCCCCGCCGATCGCTACGAGGACTGGCCTGCTTCTGCCGCCAATATCGCCGATCTGGCATGCGATGTGCCGGGCCGTTCATTGCAATGAGGGGCCTGTTTCTGCACAATTCGCCAGCCTTTGACTTTGGAGCACCAATCCCTTGGCGAAAGAAGAAGCCATCCAGATGGAGGGTGTCGTCACCGACACGCTCCCGAATACGACGTTTCGCGTCGAACTCGACAACGGACATGTCGTGACCGCGCACATCTCGGGAAAGATGCGCAAGAACTACATTCGCATCCTGACGGGTGACAAGGTCACCGTCGAACTCACGCCCTACGACCTGAGCAAAGGCCGTATCGTCTACCGCGGCCGCTGATCGCCGCGCGGCCCCGCACGTCACGGGCCATCCTCACGTCATCCCCCGTCCTTGAGATGCTCGAGCTCCTTCATTGCGGGCTCGGCCACCAGGACCAGCGTATCGTCTTCCCCGAGCGTGATGCGGACATGCCCGCCGTGTTCCAGCTTGCCGAACAGCAGTTCTTCGGCAAGGGGACGCTTGATGTGTTCCTGGATGACGCGCGCCATCGGCCGCGCCCCCATGCTCGCGTCGTAGCCGCGCTCGGCGATCCAGCTGCGCGCCGCGTCATCGAGTTCCAGCGTGACGTTGTTGTTGTCCAGCTTGGCCTCGAGCTCGACGATGAGCTTGTCGACGACGCGCGCGATCGAGCGGGGGTCGAGCGAACCGAACTGGATGATCGCATCCAGACGGTTGCGGAACTCCGGCGAAAACGTCCGGTTGATGACGGCCATGCCGTCCGATGAATGATCCTGTTCGGTGAAACCGATCGACGCGCGACTCATCTCCTGCGCACCGGCGTTCGTGGTCATCACCAGGACCACGTTGCGAAAATCCGCTTTCCGCCCGTTGTTGTCCGTCAGGGTGCCGTGATCCATCACCTGCAACAAGATATTGAAGACCTCCGGGTGCGCCTTCTCGATTTCGTCGAGCAGGACGACCGCGTGCGGATTCTTGTTGACCGCCTCCGTGAGAAGGCCGCCCTGATCGAAGCCGACGTAACCCGGCGGCGCGCCGATGAGGCGCGACACGGTGTGCCGCTCCATGTACTCCGACATGTCGAAGCGAATCAGCTCGACGCCGAGTGCGTGCGCAAGCTGGCGCGTCACCTCGGTCTTGCCGACACCCGTCGGGCCGGCAAACAGGAAGGAACCGATCGGCCGTTCCTCGTCGCGCAGGCCCGAGCGCGACATCTTGATCGCGGACGACAGCGCGGAGATCGCCTGGTCCTGGCCGAAGATGACCAGCCTGAGATCGCGTTCGAGCGTCTCGAGCGCCTTGCGATCCGAGGACGACACACTCTTGGCCGGTATGCGGGCCATCTTGGCGACGATGTCCTCGATCATGGTCACCGTCACCGTATCTTCCCGCTCCGCGGCCGGACGCAGGCGCAGGTTGGCGCCCGCCTCGTCGATGACATCAATCGCCTTGTCCGGCAGGCGCCGGTCGTTGATGTGACGCTGCGCCAGCTCGGCCGCAACCTCCAGTGACCCGTCCGCGTAGCGGACGCCGTGGTGTTCCTCGAAGCGCGACTTCAGCCCGTGCAGGATCGCAACCGTCTCCGGCACCGTGGGTTCCGGTACGTCGATCTTCTGGAAGCGCCGCGCGAGCGCATGGTCCTTCTCGAAGATGCCGCGGAACTCCTCGTAGGTCGTCGAACCGATGCAGCGGATCTCGCCGTTGGCCAGCACCGGCTTGATCAGATTGGACGCGTCCATGACGCCGCCGGACGCGGCCCCTGCTCCGATAACGGTGTGAATCTCGTCGATGAACAGGATCGCGCCCGGGTCCTCCCGGACTTCCTTGATGACCGCCTTCAGCCGCTTCTCGAAATCGCCACGGTACTTGGTGCCGGCAATCAGCGTGCCCATGTCCAGCGCGTAGATCGTCGCATCGAGCAGAACTTCCGGCACGCGCTCCTCCACGATCATGCGCGCCAGACCCTCGGCGAGAGCGGTCTTGCCGACGCCGGCATCGCCGACGTACAAAGGGTTGTTCTTGCGGCGCCGGCACAGGATCTGAACCGTACGTTCGATCTCGATTTCGCGTCCGATCAGCGGATCGATGCGCCCGTCGATGGCCATTTGGTTCAGGTTGACCGCGTAGCGCTCCAGCGCCGTGGCATCGGCCTCGGTCTCGCTGTCGAGTGACGGCTCCTGCTCCTCCTCGGCACCCTCACCGGGCACCTGCGGAAGCCCGTGGGAGATGTAGTTGATGACATCGAGGCGCGTGATGTCCTGGAGGCCGAGAAAGTACACGGCCTGGGATTGCTTCTCGCTGAAGATCGCCACGAGCACGTTCGTTCCGGTCACTTCCTTCTTGCCGCTCGACTGGACGTGAAACACCGCACGCTGCAACACGCGCTGGAAGCCGAGCGTCGGCTGCACGTCGCTGTCGTCGTCGAGGCGCAGGAGCGGCGTCTGCTCGTCGATGAAGTCCGTTAGCTGCCGGCGAAGGTCCGGAATATTGCCCTCACAGGCTTTCAGGATCTCATGCACCTTCGGGATGTCGAGCAGCGCGAGCAACAGGTGCTCGACCGTCATGAACTCATGCCGCTGCTCGCGCGCCCGCTGGAACGCCTCGTTCAGACAAAATTCAAGTTCGCTGCTCAACATTGGTCGTCAGACACTCCCGTCAGATTTCTTCCATCGTACACAACAAGGGGTGCTGGTGCTGCCGCGCGATACCCATGACCTGCGCCACCTTCGTTTCGGCGATTTCGTAGTTGTACTCGCCGCAAATCCCCTTGCCCTTCGTGTGCACTTCCAGCATGACCTGCGTCGCGCGCGTGCGCTCCATCGAGAAGACCGTGCGCAGGATGTCGACGACGAACTCCATCGGTGTGTAGTCGTCGTTCAGCAGCACGACGCGATACCGCGACGGCTCCTCGACGCGCGGCCGCGATTCTTCGACCGCCAGGTCGAAATCGTCGGATATCTCCGGCTTGTCACGCTTGTCTGTCATGGGAACCTTTTATAACGCCAAATCCCGCGACTTCAACCGTCTCCGGACGCCCGAAGGCGATTATAGCCGGCCACCTGGCGGCCGCCCCGGGCCCGTTTCGCACATTTGGGCGCCCGGCAGGCGCACCCGGCGGCTGCGGAAACGGTATATGCTTGGAAAACCTTGAATTTCCGGGTTCGCCGATTTGTTTGAATCCGGGAAAAACCCGTATCATCATTGCGCTGCGTTCAATACCGGACAGGGACTCTGCCGCCAGGCCTCTCAATGTCGACGAATTACCAATGGTCCGACCTGTGGTCGGGTGACCGTGCGCGGGCCGCGCAGGCGGCGAATCGCCTGTTGCCGGCATGGGTCAGCCTGGTGATCGTCATCCTGATCGGCTGGCAGCTCGCCCGGGTCGCCTGGATGCTGGTGCCGGGCCCGTCCGCCGGTGAGCCGGTCATGATTCCCCGCCAGGCCGCAGCATTGAGCACATCCACCGACGCGGTCGCTGCGAGCGAGGCCATCGCGGGTGCCCACCTGTTCGGCACCGCCGACGCAACCGAGGCGCCCGCGGCGCCGGTCGAAGAACTCGACAACCTCGCCGAGACAAACCTGCGCAACCTGACGTTGCGCGGAACCATCGCGTCCGACCGGGAGGAGTTCTCGATTGCAATCATTGCCAACAGCGGCAACGAGGAGAAGGTGTATGCCGTCGGCGATGCCGTCGCTTCCGGTGCTTCGCTGCACGCTGTTTACGCGGACCGCGTGGTGCTGAACGAGAACGGCGAGCTGACGAACCTGTCGCTGCCGCGGGAATTCGAGAACACCCGCCCGACGGCCGCCGTGCGCCCGGTTTCGTACCGCCAGTCCGACGACGTGCAGGAGGAGGACCAGTCGATCCAGGCGGTCGTCGCACAAAACGTGTCCCGTCTTGCGGACGTCATCCGGCCGACGCCCTACTTCGTCAACGGCGAACAGCAGGGCTATCGCGTGTACCCCGGCAGGAACCGGGAGCAGTTTGCCGCACTCGGGCTTCGGCCGGGCGACCTCATCCGCGAGATCGACGGGCAGTCCCTGTCGGACCCGACCCAGGCCATGCAGATATTCCAGTCACTCGGCACCGCGAGCCAGGTTTCCGTGACCGTCGACCGCGACGGGAACCCCGAGACCATCGTGCTGAGTACCGACCAACTCGATCTAGGGAAAGAAGAGACGCAATGATAGCCCGTCACCACCGGATGTTTCCGCGGCTCGGAGCCGCCATCCTGCTCCTCGTGCTCGCGCCATTGCCGGCACCGGCCCAGCAGCCCGGCACGGCCACGATCACACCAAACTACAAGGAAGCGGATATCCGGCAGATCGTCGAAGCCGTCGGCGAAATCACGAACCGCACGTTCATCATCGATCCCCGCGTGCAGGGCGCCAAGGTCACGATGCTGTCGTCCACGCCGATGACGCCCGAAGCCTTCTACGAGGCCTTCCTGTCGATCCTCGAGGTTCACCAGCTCGCCGCGGTCACGACCGGCAACATCACGAAGATCATCCCGAATGCGACGGCACGGCAGTACGCCGGCCCGATCGGTACGACGGGCTCGACCGGGCCGGACGACCTGATCACCCAGGTCATACAGGTACGCAACGTCGGCGCGACACAGCTCGTCCCGATCCTCCGCCCGCTCGTACCGCAGTACGGCCATCTCGTCGCGCACCCCGGCTCGAACATGCTGATCATTTCGGACCGTGCCGCGAACGTCGACCGCATGATCGCGATCATCCGCCGCATCGACCAGGCGAGTGACGAGGAGATCGAGGTCGTACCCCTGCAGCACGCGTCGGCCACCGAAGTCGTCCGCGTCGTCTCGACACTGACGCAGCAACCGCGCGCGGACGGCGCGCCGGTGACGACGAGCCTGGTCGCCGACTCCCGGACCAACAGTGTACTGCTCGGCGGCGACAAGGCGGACCGGTTGCGGCTGCGGACGCTGATCGCACACCTCGACACGCCGTTGGAAGACGGGGGCGACACGCAAGTTCGCTATCTCCGTTACGCAGATGCCGAGGAACTCGCCACGAAACTGCAGCAGCACGTGGCCGCGAACCAGGCCAGTGCCGGCGGCGCGGCCGGCGCCGCGGCGAACACCGCCGGTTCGCAGGGCGCGGTCAGCGTCTGGGCCGATGCGCAGACGAATGCGATCATCGTCAATGCGCCCCCGAAACTGATGCGCTCGATGATGGCCATCGTCGACAAGCTCGACATCCGTCGTGCGCAGGTGCTGGTCGAGGCCATCATCGTCGAAGTGCTCGAGAATCGGTCTGCCGACCTCGGCGTGACGTTCGCCATCGAAGGCAGCGGCTCGGACGCGCCCATTGCGATCAGCAATTTCCCGGCGTTCGGCAGCGGCGTCGTGCAGCTCGCGGCGGCGGCTGCCGGTGGCGGCGACACGGTGACGGACCCGTCCGGCCTGATCGGCTCCGGCGTCACGATCGGCGTCGGGCGCATTACCGACGACGGCGTGAGCTTCGCAGCCATCCTGCGTGCGCTCCAGGGCGACGCCAACACGAACATCATCTCGACGCCCACGATCCTGACCACCGACAACGAGGAAGCCAGCCTCAACATCGGGCAGGAAGTGCCCTTCGTGTCCGGCCAGTTCACGAACACCGGCTCATCCGGCGGGTCGGTCAACCCGTTCACCACGGTCAACCGCGAATCCATCGGCGTAAAACTCACGATCACGCCGCAAATCAACGAAGGTGACTCGCTGCTGCTCAAGATCTCGCAGGAAATCTCCAGCCTCGCGTCTTCGTCGGAGGGCGCAGTCGACCTGATCACGAACCAGCGCATCATCGAAACCACGGTCATCGTCGACGACGGCACGATCATCGTGCTCGGGGGCCTGATCGAGGACACGCTCCGGGAGACGGAACAGCGTGTACCCGTACTCGGCGCGATTCCGGTCGTCGGCGGGCTGTTCCGCAGTCGCAACAACGAGAAGGTCAAGACCAACCTGATGATCTTCATCCGGCCGCAGATCCTGCGCGATGCCGAGCGGTCCTGGCAGGTCACAAATGACAAGTACAACTACATCCGCAACGTCCAGCTGGGCAACCAGGGGCAGGCAGTACCGCTGCTGAAGGACGTGGAGCGCCCCGCCCTGCCGCCGATCGAGGAACAGGGCACGGCCCCCGCGCCGTCGGACGAGGCGCCCAGCGAGAAGTACGACTGACGGCGTCGCGCATGGCCAGCCAACACGAAACGCTCGCTCCCGGCAGCACGATCGTTCCCGAGACCGAAGCCGAAATCGAAGCCGCCCGCGAAGCGCGCGTCCTGCCATTCTCGTTCGCGAAGCGCCACGGCGTACTGATTCGCGAGATCAAGGACGGCGCCGCCGACGCCGTGTACCGCGCCGGTGCGAGCCCCTTGAGCCTTGCGGAAGCACGGCGCTTTGCCGGCGTGCCCTTGAAACTGTCGCGGGTGTCCGACGCGGTCTTCGATTCCCTGCTGCAGGCCTCCTACGAGCAGGGCACGCACAACGCCATCCAGATGGTCGACGGCCTCAATGAGGACATCAACCTCGACCAGGTGGCCCAGGAACTGCAGGAACCGTCAGACCTGATCGACAGCGACGACGACGCGCCGATCATCCGCTTCATCAACGCCGTTCTCACCGAGGCGGTCAAGGAGAATGCCTCCGACGTCCACATCGAGCCCTACGAGAACCGGCTGAACGTGCGATTTCGTGTCGACGGCGTCCTTCGCGAGATCCTGCAGACCCGGCGTGCCCTCGCCCCGCTCGTCGTGTCGCGCATCAAGGTCATGTCGAAACTCGACATCGCCGAAAAGCGCCTGCCCCAGGACGGACGCATCTCCCTGCGCATCGCCGGCCGCGCCGTCGACGTGCGTGTCTCGACGATGCCGTCCGGCCACGGAGAGCGCGTCGTGCTTCGCCTGCTCGACAAGCAGGCCGGCCGGCTCGACCTCGGGTCGCTCGGCATGGACGAACGGTCGACGGCGATCATGGACAGCCTGATCCACAAGCCCCACGGCATCATCCTCGTGACCGGCCCGACCGGTTCCGGCAAGACGACGACACTGTACGCCGCCCTCGAGCGCATCAACGACCACAGCCGCAACATCATGACGGTCGAGGACCCGATCGAGTACTTCATCGACGGTATCGGGCAGACGCAGGTCAATTCCAAGGTGGACATGACCTTCGCGCGCGGACTGCGCGCGATCCTGCGCCAGGACCCCGATGTCGTCATGGTGGGCGAGATCCGCGACCTGGAGACCGCGGAGATCGCGGTGCAGGCGAGTCTCACGGGGCACCTCGTGCTGTCCACGCTGCACACGAACACGGCGTCCGGCGCCGTCACGCGCCTGCGCGACATGGGTGTCGAACCCTTCCTGCTCTCGTCGAGCATCATCGGCGTGCTCGCGCAGCGTCTCGTGCGCGTACTCGACGACGAGACGAAGGTGCCCTACACGGCCACCGAGTACGAGTGCGGGCTGCTCGAGGCAGACCCGGCGAATCCCCCGACGCTGTACAAGCCGGGGCCGGGGGCCAACGGCGGGTTTTCCGGCCGCACCGGCATCTACGAGCTGATCGCGATCAACGACCGCATGCGCACGATGATCCACGATGGCGTCAGCGAGCAGGAGTTTGAACGTTACGCACGCAAGTTCGGTCCGGGCATCCGCGCCGACGGCCGCCGACGCGTGCTCCAGGGCGAGACCACGCTCGAGGAAGTCCTGCGCGTAACGCGGGAAGACTGACGGACACCTGATCGATGGGCGCCTTCGAATACGTCGCGCTGGATGCCACCGGCAAGGAAGCCAAGGGCCTCATCGAAGGCGACACGCCGCGCCACGTTCGCCAGATTCTGCGCGAGCGTCGCCTCCTCCCCGTCAAGGTGACGGAGGTCGCTCAGCGCGAAGCCCGACGCCAGCGTTCGTTCTCACTGCGCCGCGGCATGTCGCCGGCCGAGCTCGCGCTCGTCACGCGCCAACTCGCCTCGTTGTCGCAGTCAGGCCTGCCGCTCGAGGAATCGCTGCTGGCCGTGTCGCAACAGAACGACCAACCGAGAACGAAGAGCATTCTGCTGGGGGTGCGCGGCAAGGTCATGGAAGGCCACACGCTGGCCGACGGCCTCGGCGAATTCCCGCAGGCGTTTCCGGACCTGTACCGGGCGACGATCGCGGCCGGCGAACAATCCGGGCACCTCGACGTCGTCCTCGAGCGCCTCGCGGACTACACCGAAGCCCGCCACGAGCTGCGGCAGCGCGTCACCAATGCAATGATCTACCCGATCGCGCTCGTCGTCATGGCGATCGGCATCATCAGCTTCATGCTGGCCTCGGTCGTGCCGAAGATCGTCCAGGTCTTCGAGAACACCGCCGCGGAACTGCCGGCCCTGACGCGTGGACTGATTTCGACCAGCGACTTCCTGCGCAATCACTGGTTCCTGGTGATCGTGGCGGTCGGGGCGCTGAGCTGGGGCACCTGGTGGCTGCTTCAGCGCGAAGGACCGCGCCGGCGCTACCACCGGACGCTGCTCGCGCTGCCGATCATCGGCCGGCTAACGCGCGGCATCAACACCGCGCGATTCACCCGCACGTTCAGCATCCTGGCCGGCAGCGGTGTCCCGATCCTCGAAGCGATGAAGATTTCGGCCGGCGTCATCGAGAACCTGCCGATGCGCGACGCCGTGACGGACGCGGCCGTCAGGGTTCGTGAGGGTGGCTCGATCAGCAAGTCACTCGAAATGAGCAAGCTGTTTCCGCCGATGATGATTCACCTGATCGCCAGCGGTGAAGCGGGCGGCAAACTCGGCGAGATGCTGAAGCGCGCCGCCGACGGCCAGGAGCGGGAAGTGGACGGCCTGATCGCGGCCCTCCTCGGCATTCTCCAGCCATTGCTGATCGTGCTGATGGGCGGCGTCGTCCTCATGATCGTGCTCGCGATCCTGTTGCCGATTTTCGAGATCAACAATCTGATTCGCTGATTCCGGCGGATTGGTGCGCCGACCGGAATGCGGTCTTGCGAAGCAAAATCTTTCGCGGTATACATGCGGCAATCTCGGGTCGGCGGGGATGCCGCGGAGAGCAATTGCCGTACGAGAGGGTGCATTGAGGACATGCGATGACCGGCCAGAAGAAAGGCGAGCGGGAACCGGAAGAAACGGAAGAAGAGCTCGACACCGAAGATGACGACGATACGCTGAGCGTGCGTCGCGCGAGCGATGACGATGACGACGACGACAGCGACGGCTCGTCCATCGAAATCAACATCGAGGAGCTCGTGTCGAAGCTCGATTCCATCGACGGTGATGATGTCGCCCGTCGACGCGCGATCAAGCGCCGCATCGAAGAACTCCGTGAATTGCGTGAGGCAGAGAGAGACCTCGACAGCACCTACAATTTCAATCTCGACGACGACGACTGAATGTTCGCCGGGGCCGGCGTCAACGAAAGTCGCGGGACCGCACGTCCAGATTCCCCAGCAACGCCGTGTGATCGACCAGCCGTTTCGCAATCACGTGGATCACCTTGCCCTCGATCTGCAACTCGCCGGTCACCCCCATCAGCTTCGCGTTCAGCAGTGCGGCACGAAATTCCTCGGCGACCTGCTTCCAGACGATCAGGTTGACGTGCCCGCCCTCGTCCTCCAGCGTGACGAACGTGACGCCGCTCGCCGTTCCCGGGCGCTGTTTCGTGATGACGAGTCCCGCCACGGAAATCGGCTGCCCGTTCCGGCCATCCGGTAAGGTCGTCACCGGCGCGTAGCCGTAACGATCCAGGCGATCGCGCAGCAGGTGCATCGGGTGCCGTTCGAGCGTCAGCCCCAGGCTGCGGTAGTCGGCGACGATATCCTGCCCTTCGCCCGGCGCGGTCAGCATCGGCGCGGCCTCGCGGACGTCGAACGTGCCGAGGAGCGGCGTCGGTTCCTCCACGCCGGCCACCGCCCAGCGCGCGCGATGACGATGGCCTTCCAGCGGTTTCAGCGCACCGGCCGTGGCCAGCAGGCCCAGCTCGCGCCGGTCCAGCCCGGTCCGTTCAACCAGTTCCTGCGTACGCGAGAAGCCGACGCCCGGACGCGTGCTCTCGATCCGGCGTCCGGCCTCTTCCGACAACCCCTTGACCAGCCGCAGCCCGAGTCTCAGGCAGGCCGCGCCGTCCGGGCTGCGCTCCAGGGAACAGTCCCAGCCGCTCCGGTTGACGTCGACGGGCCGCACCTCGACACCGTGGCGGCGCAGGTCCTGGACGAGCTGTGAGGCCGAGTAGAAGCCCATCGGCTGGCTGTTCAGCAGGGCCGCCGTGAACGCGGCCGGCGTGTGCCGCTTCAGCCAGCACGACACGTAGACGAGCAGCGCGAAGCTCGCCGAGTGCGACTCCGGAAAACCGTACTCGCCGAAGCCCTCGATCTGGTGAAAGATCTGCCGGGCGAACGCCTCGCTGTAGCCGCGGCGCCGCATGCCCTCGATCAGGCGTTCCTCGAACGGCCCGAGACCGCCACGCCGCTTCCAGGCGGCCATCGCCCGCCGCAGGCGATCCGCCTCGCCGGCGGAGAACCCGGCGGCCACGATCGCGAGCTGCATCACCTGCTCCTGGAAAATCGGCACGCCGAGCGTCCGCTGCAGCACGCCCTTGACCTCGTCGCTCGGGTAGTCGACGGCCTCCTCGCCGTTACGGCGCCGAAGATAAGGGTGCACCATGTCGCCCTGGATCGGCCCCGGCCGGATGATCGCGACCTCGATGACGAGATCGTAGTAGCAGCGCGGCTTCAGCCGCGGCAGCATCGCCATCTGCGCACGGGATTCGATCTGGAACACGCCCATCGTGTCACCGTCGCAGATCATGTCGTACACGAGCGGGTCCTCGGCCGGCACCGTCGCCAGAGTGAGTTCGCGCCCGTCGAAACGCCGGATCAGCTCGAAGCTGCGCCGGATCGCCGTCAGCATCCCGAGCCCGAGCACGTCGACCTTCAAAAGCCCCAGGTCTTCGAGATCGTTCTTCTCCCACTGGATGACGGTGCGCTCCGGCATCGTCGCGTTCTCGACCGGCACGAGCTCGGACAGCGGCCCGTTCGAGATCACGAAGCCGCCGACGTGCTGCGACAGGTGCCGCGGGAACCCGACCAGTTCGCCGACGAGGTACAGCAGGCGCTTCACGACCGGGCTGTCGGGCCGCAGGCCGGCCTCGAGGATGCGGCTCTCGTCGACGGTCCTGCCGTCCCACCACTGCATCGACCGCGCCAGCCGCCCGACCTGCAGCTCCGACAGGCCCAGCGCCTTGCCGACGTCACGCAGCGCACTGCGCGGGCGGTAGGTGATCACCGTGGCCGCGAGTGCCGCGCGCTCGCGGCCGTACTTCCGGTAGATATACTGGATCACCTCCTCGCGGCGCTCGTGCTCGAAATCGACGTCGATGTCCGGCGGCTCGTTGCGCTCCTTCGAGATGAATCGCTCGACCAGCGTCGCCATGCGCCCCGGATCGACTTCCGTGATACCGAGACAGAAACACACGGCCGAATTCGCCGCCGAGCCGCGTCCCTGGCACAGGATGCCCTGCGAGCGTGCAAACGCCACGATGTCGTAGACGGTCAGGAAGTACGGTTCGTAACGGAGGTCCGCGATCAGCGCGAGTTCGTGCTCGACGAGTTGCACGACCTTCGCCGGCACGCCGCCGGGCCAGCGCCGGCGCATGCCCGCCTCGGTGAGCCGCCGCAGGTAGCTGGCCGGCGTCTCGCCGGCCGGCACGATCTCGTCCGGGTACTCGTAGCGCAGTTCGTCGAGCGAAAACGCCATGCTCGCGGCGATGTCGACGGACTCGCGCAACAGCGCGGCCGGGTAGATGCGCTCGAGCATCTCGCGCGGCCGCAGGTGCCGCTCGCCGTTCGGGTACAGCAGGAAGCCGGCGGCGTCGACCGTGACGCCTTCGCGGATTGCCGTCAGCGTGTCCTGCAGGACGCGCCGCGCCCGGCGGTGCATGTGCACGTCACCGGTCGCAACGAGCGGCAGCTTCAGGCGCTTTCCGGTCGCCCGCAGGCAGTCGAGTTGTTCCCGCTGCCGGCCATCGGCCAGCAGCTCGACGGCGATCCAGAGCCGGTCGCGAAACGTTTCGCGAATCCAGTGATCGTCGGTGCCGAGCGCAAATGTCTCGTCCGGGACCCACAGCGCGATGCAACCCGGAAGGCCGTCGTCGAAATCCTGCCGGCGCAGCGCGTAGCGACCCTTGTCGGCGGCGCGCCGTGCCCGCGTGATCAGCGCACACAGCGCCGCGTACCCGCGCCGGTCCTGCGCCAGCAGAACGAGCTTGCGCCCGCCCGGCAGGCGCAACTCCGAGCCGATGACGAGCTTCGAGAGACCGGCCTCCTTCGCGGCCATGTGCGCGCGCACGACGCCGGACACCGAGCACTCGTCGGTGATCGCCAGCGCGTCGTAACCGAGCGCCGCCGCGGTCGCGACGAGTTCTTCGGGGTGCGATGCGCCGCGCAGGAACGTGAAATTGCTGAGCGCGTGCAGCTCGGCATAGCGGGCCGGCATCGTCAGCCGAAGAAGCCGTGGAGATACCAGCCGGCGCAGGGACGACGATCGCGAAAAACCCACAGGCGCATGCCCCGCGGGTTCACGGCCGTGTAGTAGTCCCGGGCGATGCCGTCGTCATCCCACCAGCCGGTTTCGAGACGCTCCGGACCGTCGATGAGTTGCAGGGGACCGAGGTGCAGCGGGCGCCCCGCTTCCGCGTGCAGCCGCGTCGGCTCCGGCAACATCCACAACGGCCGTCTCGCCCCGTGACGCACGACGGCCGAGGCGGCGTCGGCGCCCGGTGACAGCAGGCTGCGCACGCCCCAGGCATGCTGAGGCCGGTGATCCGGCACCGTCGTCACGCCCAGCACCGCGTTGCGACCGACGCGAGCCCCGAGCCGTTCGGCGAGCTGCGTCATCGAAGCACCGGAGGCCTGCGGCCGGCGGGTGCCGAATCCCAGCCGTGCCGTTCCCGTTTCCAGCGGCCGGGTGTCGTGCGCTTCGAGGCGTACCGCGATGACCGGTTCACTGAAGGCGACGCGCTCGAAACGCAGGCGCAGCAGGTCGGCCCAGCGCGCCGCCGCCCGGCCGGACTGCGCGCAACCCAGCGACACGCAGGTTGCCGCCGCTTTCAGGTGATAAAAACTGAAATCGAGGCGCTGGGTGCCGAGTTGCCGCGACAACAGGAAACGCTCCAGGCGTTCGAGCAATTCGTTGCAGACCGCGAGCAACAGCTCCCGGTCGGACTGTTCTTCCAGCAGCTCGACATCGGCGCGAAAGCTTTCCGGCGCGCGCCAGCCGGGCCGCGGGTCCGGCAGGCGCCCCAGCGCACGATCCAGTTCCAGCAGGCGTCCCGCACCGAAGCGCCGGGCAAAGCCCTCCCGCGGCAGGCGCAGGCAGGCACCGACCCGCGTGACGCCAATGCCGGTCAATGCCTCGACCACCCCCGCGGGCCAGTCGAGGCAGGCGAGCGGCAGGTCGCGCAGCGCCGCTGCGAGATTGTCCGGGCTCCTGACGCAGACGCGATGCCCGGCCCGCGCAAGCCAGGTCGCGGCCAGCGGCGTCGGCGCGATCGCCAGCGCCGCCGTGAACCCCAGCTGCCGCAGTCCGGTGGTCACCTGCCGGCGCAGGCTCTTCAATCCGCCGAACAGGCGCAGACTGCCGGCGATCTCGAACAACAGGACGTCGTCCGCCGCCAGCGATACCCGCGACGAAAACTGTTCGAGCCAGCCCGCGAGATGTTCGAGCGCCTGCTGTTCGTGACTGCGCCGGCGCACCTCGAGCGTGAGTTCCGGCAGCAGCGCCAGTGCCGCGTTCGAGGACATGCCGGGCGCGACGCCGGCGGCAAGCGCCGCGGCATTCGCGAACACGATGCGATGCATCCCCTGCTGCTCCTCGACGACGGCGAACGCGGCACTTGCCGTGCAGAGCGCTTCGAGCGGCAGGCATGGCAGGCAGGCACAGAACCAGAGTTCGCGGGCGCGCGTAGCCGCCCGGGTACGCGGCGCCGGCTCGGCGAGCGGCAGCAAGGCCTGGGCATCGGGACCGGGCTCCGGCCGCGCCGCCGGAGGCACCGGGGCCGTGCCCCGAACCAGGGCCGGAAAACGCCGCGCCCGGGACATCAGCCCGCGAAGATGTCGTGCAGCGTGACGGGCCGCCCGCCCCGGCTCTTGAAGATGTCCAGGTGTGTGCCGGCCTCGTCGGCCCGCATCGCGATGCGCAGGGCGGCGGCCGAGCTTGCATGCCGCGCGGTATCGGGGCGGAAAGCCACCGCCCAGCTCTCGCCCTTTTCCGCGGCGAGTTGCAGGCGGCGGCTGTCCTGGTCGGAGAGGTCCGGCGGCCACAACAGCACGGCGGCACAGGTGCCGGACGCCAGCGCCTGTTCGGCCGACCAGAGTATGTCGCCGTCGTCCTTCGGCCGGACGATCAGCAGGCGGGACAGGTTGAGACCCCATTCCAGCAAGGCCGGCGGGTACGGCTCGAACGGCGGCGCCACCCAGGCGATCCACGCCGGTTCACCGAAGGCCGCGGCCGGGTCCTCGGCGCCGAGCCGCGCCAGCGCCGGCATCAGCAACTGCAGCTCGCCCACGCCGTACTGCTCGGTGAAGATCTCCGTCAGCGCGTGCAGCGGCCAGCCGCCGCCCGGGAGGTGCCGGTCGAGCTTCGCGTAGCCGCTCGACAGGCCGGAGGCCGGCCGCTCCGTCGATGAGCCTCGCCAGATGCGCGGATTCGCGAGCAACGCTTCCAGGGATGACGCATCACGCCGCATGCCGCGCTCCGGTACCTCAGTGCAACGGCAGGCCGTCACGAATGACGCCGACGACGACGCCTTCGATGACCAGGCCCTGTTCCCGCAGGTCGACCTGTATCGGCTCGAACTCCTCGTTCTCCGGCAACAACCAGACGAGCGAACCGTCCTGCCGGTAGCGCTTGACCGTCACCTCGTCATCCAGTCGCGCGACGATGATCTGCCGGCTGCGCACTTCCGGCGTCCGGTGCACGGCCACGAGATCGCCATCCAGGATGCCGGCGTTCTTCATGCTCATGCCCTGCACCCGCAACAGGTAATGGGGCTTCGGATTGAACAACTGGGGATCGAGCTTGTAATGCGTTTCGATGTGTTCCTGCGCGAGGATGGGACTGCCGGCCGCGACCCGACCGACGAGCGGCAGTCCCATCTGTTCGCGCAGAGAATCCTTGAGCTGGATGCCGCGTGACGCGCCCGGGATCAGTTCCAGCACGCCCTTTTTCTGCAGGGCCCGCAGGTGTTCCTCGGCGGCGTTCGCCGACCTGAAACCGAGCTCGTTCGCGATGTCGGCGCGCGTCGGCGGCATGCCGGTCTCGGCGATAAACTCCTGAATCATTTCGAGAATTTGCGTTTGTCGGGGGGTCAGTTCGCGCATTTCAGCTTATCCTGTACGGAATTACAGTACCTGCGATTATATACAGTACTTCCGCCGGCGCAAGCACGGCGTGCCACCCTGCCCGCCGTTTCCCGAACACTTCCCGAATGCTCGCCGCCGACCGGGTGAACACGGCCGACACAGAATCGCATCGACCGAACGCGTCGACCGGTCAGGCCAAAGACGCGTCCGCCGGACCAACGCCGGCGAACCTGCTCCCGAACCGCACAACAAGGACCGACCGCACTGTCCCCAACCGGCGACAAACCGCATTAAAAAACAATATCTTCATTGCAGCGTCTGAGGATTTGGGAAATAATGCGTCTGCAGTTTTTCCCAACAGAGGAACCTTAGACCAATGAAGAAAACCGCAATGAAGACGGGTGCGTTGCTGCTGGCACTCGGCCTCGTCACCGGCTGTGCAACGGGCCTGGACGAAGTCAAGGCAACGGCGGATCGCGCTGCTGCAGACGCTGCAGCCGCTGCTTCGACCGCAGAAGCTGCGCGCGCTGCCGCTGATCGCGCCGCGCAAGCAGCCGCCAGCGCTCAGAGCACTGCAGACCGCGCTCTCTCGGCCGCTACCGGGGCACAGAAGTGCTGCGATGCGAACCGCGAAGCGATGGATCGCATGTTCCAGAAGTCGATGTCGAAGTAACGTCAGACGACCAGGATCTATTCGAACGCCGCGCTCGTCGCGGCGTTTTTTATTCCCTCGCCAACCACCACCGGCAAGCCGTCGGAACGCGCGATCGCCGCTTCGACGCGTGTCCAGTCGAGCTCGCCGGCGCGTTTCGTCGTCGCGACGATGAACTGTTCCGTCGCATAGGTCAGTGGATCCTTCGCCGGTGGTAGCACGTCGACGGCTTCCTCGCCACTCGCCGCTTCCCCGACCGCCGTTTCCGGCATCGGCACGTCACTGGTCACCTCAGGTGACGATGCCAGCACCGGGTGTGCTTCCAGCACGAGTTGTTCTCCGTCCCAGCCGATCTTGACCGGTTCGTTGACAATGCGCACCGTCGTGTTCAGTGCCACCTGCTCGAACAGGTATTCGATGTCTTCCGGAAACATGCGGACGCAACCGTGCGTGACCTGCATGCCGACCCCGGCGGGCCGGTTCGTTCCGTGGATCAGGTAGCCCGGCAGGCCGAGACGCATTGCACGCGAGCCGAGCGGGTTGTCCGGCCCCGGCGGCACGACCGACGGCAGCGGCCGGCCGTCCGCTTCATGCTCGTCGCGCACCGACTGCGGCGGATACCACGACGGATTGACGTTCTTCTGCACGACGCGCGTAATGCCGATCGGCGTGGCCCAGTCCTGGCGCCCGATGCTGACAGGGTACGTCATGACGACGCCCGGCTCTCCCGCCTTCGGTTTCGGGAAATAGTAGAGGCGATACTCGGCAATGTTCAGCACGAGCCCTTCGCGCGGACCCGACGGAAGAATGAACCGTCCCGGCAGCACGATCTCGGTCCCTTCACCCGGCACCCAGGGGTTGACGTCCGGGTTCGCGCGCACGAGATCCTCGTAACCGAAGCCGTGCCGGCGCGCGATGTCGACGAACGTATCGTGATGCCCGGTGACGACGGTCGTCACCTCGCCGATGACGTCAATGCCGTCGGGCGGCAACTCGAAGGTCGACGAAAGCGCCGGACCCGCGGCCGTGAACACCAGGAAAGCCAGCGCAGAGCGCAGTCGTGTCGTCATGCCGTCATTGTCCCTTTTCATCCTGCTCGATGACTTCCGTTTCTGTTTCGGCTGCCTCGAGCCATTCCTGCAGCGATCGGCTGTCGAGCAGCCGTTCCGGAAAACTGCGGGCGGAATCGGGCAGATTGATACCGTAGGTCCTGAATCGCAGCGCAACCGGCGCGAACATGGCATCGGCAACGCTGAAGCGGCCGAACAGCCAGCCACCGCCGTAGCGCCGGTGACAGTCGGACCAGATCTCGATGACGCGATCGATATCGGCAACCAGGTCGTCGGGCAGTGCCACCTTGCGTCCCATGGCACGGCAGTTCATCGGCATCTGTTCACGCAGCGCGGCAAACCCCGCGTGCATCTCGGCGCTGACACTGCGCGCATGCGCGCGCGCCGACAGGTCGTCAGGCCACAACTTCGCCTCGGGGTAGCGCTCCGCTACCGTTTCCGCGATCGCGAGCGAGTCCCAGACCACCTCGTCCTCGAGCAGCAGGACCGGCACGCGGCCGGACGGCGACACCGCGCCGATCGCCTCGGCCGTGCCCGGCACGTCCAGCGCGATTCGCTGCTCCTCGAAGGGTATGCCCGCTTCGCGCAGCAGCAGCCAGGCCCTGAGCGACCAGCTCGAGTAATTGCGGTTTCCGATGACGAGGGTGACGGCCATGTCGAATTCTCGACGAACGCTCCGGGACGGCCATGGTAAGCCATCCCGAGGCGGGTCAGAAGCGCATCAGTACCGAACCCCAGGTGAACCCGCCGCCGAACGCTTCCATCAGGACGAGCTGGCCGGGCTTGATGCGCCCGTCCCGCACCGCGGTATCGAGCGCCAACGGGACCGACGCGGCGGAGGTGTTGCCGTGGTCCTGGACCGTGACGATGACCTTCTCCATCGGCAGGTTCAGGCGCTTGGCCGTGGCCTGGATGATGCGGATATTCGCCTGGTGCGGCACCAGCCAGTCCAGTTCGTCGGGACTGACGCCGGCACTTTCCAGCGCGCGGCTCGCCACATCGCCGAGCGTCGTGACCGCCACCTTGAACACTTCCTTGCCGGTCATCATGATCGCGGCTTCGTCGGTGCCGGCCTTCGCGAGGTCCTTCGAGGCGCCGACCGGGTAATACAGCAGGTCGCGATACTGGCCGTCAGCGCCGAGGTGCGTCGTCAGGATGCCGGGTTCGTCGGAGCGCTCCAGCACGACCGCACCGGCGCCATCGCCGAACAGTACGCAGGTATTGCGGTCCGACCAGTCGATCAGCTTCGTGATGCATTCGGCGCCCAGGACCAATGCGCGCTTGACGTCGCCGGCGCGGATGTACTTGTCCGCCGTCGACAACGCGTAGATGAATCCGGTGCACGCGGCTTCCAGGCTGACGGCGGGACACGCCGGGATGCCGAGCCGGTGCTGCACTATCGTGCCGACGTTCGGGAACACCAGGTCCGGCGACGTCGTGCCCACGATGACCATGTCGATGTCGGTCGGCGCAACGCCGGCCGCATCGAGGGCGAGGCGCGCCGCCTCGACACACATGTCCGACGTGGTCTGGTCTTCCGCGACGCAATGGCGTCGCTCAACACCGGTGCGCGTCCGGATCCACTCGTCCGTCGTGTCGACCATCTTCTCGAGGTCGAAATTCGTCAGTACCTTCTCGGGCAGGTACCGGCCTGTTCCGGTGATTCTCGAATACGTCATGCCGTTTCCCGACGCAGCAGACTTCCGATCTGCTGCGGCACCTGGTTCCGCACTTCCAAGACGGCCGTGTCGATCGCGTGCTGGAACGCATACGCATCGGCGCTGCCATGGCTCTTGATTACGATACCATTTAGCCCGACCAGAGTCGCACCGTTGTAATTCCGGGAATCGGTTTCGCTCGCCAGTCGCTTCAGGACCCACTGGGCAAGAAACGCCTGCAACTTTGCCCGCCAGTCGCGGGTGAATGCCTGCCGGAGCCGGTGTTTGATCAGGGCAACCATGCCTTCCATCGCTTTCAGCGCGACGTTGCCCGAGAAACCGTCGGTTACGACGACGTCCGTCTTGCCGTTGAACAGGTCGTTGCCCTCGATGTAACCGACGTAGTTCAGCGAACTTGCCTGCAGGAGCCGTGCGGCTTCCTTGACCGTACCGTTGCCCTTCGTGTCCTCGGCCCCGATGTTCAACAGCGCCACCCTCGGCTTTTCGAGGCGGGCGATATCGCCCGCGACGATCGAACCCATCACGGCGAACTGGAAGAGCTGTTCGGCCGTGCATTCCGTGTTCGCGCCCAGGTCAAGCATGTGCAGGGATCCGTCGATCGCGGGCAGCTCGGCAAGGATGGCCGGCCGGTCGATGCCCGGCAGCATCTTCAGCACGAACTTCGCCGTCGCCATCAGCGCACCGGTATTGCCCGCGCTGACACAGGCATCCGCCTCGCCGGACTTGACGAGGTCGATCGCCACACGCATCGAGGAATCCTTTTTCTTGCGGACGGCGTCCGCCGGCGGGTCCGTCATCTCGACGACTTCCGACGCGTGCACGATCCTGAGGCGTGGATCGTCGCCGATGATGCGCGTCACGAGGTCGGTGAGCACGCCGGCGTCGCCGACCAGCAGCAGCTCGATGTGATGGTATTTCTGCAGCGACGCGAACGCCGCGCGCACGACGACCTCGGCACCGAGGTCACCGCTCATCGCGTCAAGGGCTATTCTCGACAGGTTTCCCATCGCCGTTGTCCGCGGGTCCCTCGCCCGCGAACCGGCCCGGCATCAACGCCCGGCCACGCGCATCCTGTCCGGGCTATTCGTCGTCGGTGTCGGTGTCGGGCCGAGCAATGACCTGCTCGCCGCGATAGAATCCGTCCGGCGACACGCGGTGGCGCAGGTGCGTTTCGCCGGTGGTCGGGTCGACCGACAGCGCGGGATTCGTCAGCTTGTCATGCGAACGTCGCATGCCGCGCCGGGACGGTGTCTTGCGACTCTTTTGTACGGCCATAACTTTCTCCAGTCAGATCGACGTCCGGCGAACTCACCGGTCGCGTCTCGTTATTCCTTGTCAGCGTTTTCCATCTGGCGGCGCAGGTCGGCGAACGGCCGTGTTCTGTCACTCGCCGCGCCGGCTTCTTCCGGCGCCCTGCAATCTTCGTCGTTCGCATGCCGCGCCGACAACGGCATGGCCATCACGATCAGCTCGTCGACGATGTCGACGGGCCGGACACGGTCGTCCGGCAACTCCCAGTACTCGTAACCCGGTGACACCGCGGCGTCGAGAGCCTTGTTTGCCTCGCGCCCGAACTGCACTGCCACCGGCACGTCGAGCGCGTAGCGGAACGGTTCCAGGCAGCGCTGGCACACCGCGGGAACCTGCGCGAGCACCTCGCCCTCGAGCGCCGGGTCGCCGGAACCGTCCGGCGCGTGCCCGAACCGCACCCGCCCGGTGATCGGCTGCGCGCGCCAGTTTCCCGGCCGCGCGCCCGCAGGCAGCGTCGCCAGGTCGTTCTCCACGCTTTCCGCAACGCGCGGGAAGCCTTCAATATTCCCTGCAATTTCAATTACTTGCCGGGCATTCGCCAGCACGTTGACGGACTGCCTGTCGTGCAGCGGATCGCCCATGGCGCGCGCATGATAAGTACCCGCAGGGCGGGTGTCAAAGCATCGCGCCGGCGAATCCCGAAAAGTCTCGGTCCGTCGCCGGAATCCCGGTACACTCGCCGGGACTCGTTCTGCAAGCACCTGATTCCCTTATGCAAAACCCATCCGCCCGGCCGATTGTCCTGGCCTCCTCGTCGCCGTACCGGCGCGGCCTGCTCGACCGCTTTCTCGACGAGTACGAAACGATGTCGCCGGACGTTGACGAGAGCAATCCGGGCGGGCTGCCGCCTGGCGAACTCGCGACGCACCTGGCCCGCCGCAAGGCCGAGGCCGTGTCCGTCAACGCGCGTGACGCGCTCGTAATCGGCGCCGACCAGCTCGCCGTTCTCGACGATACGGTGCTCGGCAAGCCCGGGTCTGCGCAAAAGGCCGTCGAGCAGTTGCTGGCGGCCTCGGGGAAGACGATGCGCTTCCTCACGGCCGTCTGCATCCTCGATCCCGCCGGGCGTACACGCTACGAACACACGGACACGACCGTCGTGCGTTTCCGGAAATTCGACCGGCGTCTCGCCGAGGCCTACGTCCGGCACGACGAGCCGTACGACTGCGCAGGTAGCTTCAAGCTGGAAGGCGCGGGCTTCGTCCTGTTCGAATCCGTGGCGGCGGAAGACCCCACTGCCCTGATCGGCCTGCCGATGATCTGGGTCGCCGACCGGCTGCTGCAGCTGGGCTACCTGTTGCCCTGACGCGCCCGCCGTCCGGGTGCGGGCCCCGGCAACCGGCCGAGGAAGGCTTCGAGGTCCGCGGCCAGGGGGGCCGTGAAATGCAGGTCGTTACCGCTCGGATCCGGGAACGAAATCGATTGTGCGTGCAGGAACAGGCGTGGCAGGCCGAGCGCGGCGAAGCGCGCGTTCGCCGCCGGGTCGCCGTAGCGCTCGTCGCCCGCGATCGGGAATTCCGCTGCGGCAAGATGCACGCGTATCTGGTGCGTACGGCCGGTCCGCGGTGCGCATTGCAGCAGGCTCGCGTCGCGATAACGCCGCGACAACCGGACCCGCGTCTGCGCGTCCTTGCCTTTCTCGCTGACGACGACGTGGCGCTCGCCGCCCTGGCGATTCGTCACCAGCAAGGGCATGTCGAGCACCTGCTCGCCGTGCTGCCAGTCACCGGATACCAACGCCAGGTAGTTCTTCTCGACGACGCCCTCCCGAAAGCGTGCATGCAATTCGCGCAGTGCGCTGCGCCGTTTTGCCAGCACCAGGCAGCCGGACGTTTCGCGATCGAGTCGGTGCACGAGACCGACCTCCGCAAGGTCGGGCCTGGCGTGACGCAGGCGCTCCACCACTCCGTGGCTGACGCCGCTGCCGCCGTGAACGGCCACGCCGCTCGGCTTGTCGATAACGATGAGCCGCTTGTCCTCGTACAGCACGTGCTCGAGGATTTGCCCGGCGAGCTTCGGTGCCGGCGGCGCACCGGGCGCATCGATGCGCACCGGCGGGATCCGCACCTCGTCCCCGGCCGCGAGCTTGTACTCGGCGCGCACGCGCCCGCCGTTGACGCGAACCTCGCCGCGGCGCAGCAGCCGATACACGCGCCCCTTCGGCACGCCGGGCAACTCGCGCCGGAGGAAATTGTCGATGCGCTGGCCGGCCGAATCCGCGTCCACCCGTACTTTGCGCACGGATGCCGCGGGGCCGGCGTTGTGACTTCGAGACTTTTCTTGCATGATCAATGACTTGATGGGCCGTAGGCTTGTGGTATATTAGCGCCCAGCGAGGGCCGCGAAACGTGGGCGAGACTAACCGCCGCGACCGGCACCCGCAATCTTGGCAACACCGTTTGACACGAGTTTAACGATTCACGCGAGACCCAGCCGGGTCGCCGCCTGACTCCTGAACTGATTTACCGGTCCGCGACAGCGTGACCGGATTGTTTTGGCAGCGCGAGCGGTTTCCGCCGAGCGCCATCGCGGTACGACCGCAGGGACAGCATGCTGATTTTGTCATTAGCCGTGATCACTCTGGTTCACGTGCTATTCAAATTCGAACCATCCATCATCAGCGCCGACGCAGCACGCAGCGTTGCGCGCAGCCTGCCCTGCGTTCCCGTCCTGGCCACCAACCGGCACCCGGAACCTCCTCGCCTGCCCTCGAACCATCTACAAGTAGGGCAACATGAAAAGAATGCTGATCAACGCAACTCAATCCGAAGAGTTGCGCATGGCAATGGTCGACGGCCAGCGCCTGTATGACCTGAATATCGAAGGACCCGCGAGCGAACGCAAGAAAGCCAATATCTACAAAGGCAAGATCACGCGCATCGAGCCGAGCCTCGAGGCCGCGTTCGTCGACTACGGCGCCGATCGCCACGGCTTCCTGCCGCTGAAAGAAGTTTCCAGCGAGTACTTCGTCAAACCTGCCGGTTCCGGCAAGCCGAACATCAAGGATGTCCTCAAGGAAGGTCAGGACATCGTCGTCCAGATCGACAAGGAAGAGCGCGGCAACAAGGGTGCCGCTCTGACGACCTTTGTCAGCCTCGCGGGCCGGTTCATCGTCCTGAAACCCAACAAGGCGCGTTCGGGTGGCGTGTCGCGCCGCATCGTCGGTTCGGACCGTGACCTCGCGCGCGACTCGCTCGACCAGGTCAAAATTCCCGACAACATGAGCGTCATCCTGCGCACCGCCGGCATCGACCGCAGTGCCGAGGAGCTCGAATGGGACATGAACAACCTGCTGCAGGTGTGGCAGGCGATCCTCGACACGGTGTTGAAACGGCCGTCGCCGTTCCTGATCTACCGGGAGAGCAACGCGGTCATTCGCGCGCTGCGTGATTACCTCACGACCGACATTGGCGAAATCCTGATCGACGACGAGGCGACGTACGCCGAGGCCCGCGAATTCGTCGAGCAGATCATGCCGCACAACGCGCGGAAGCTGAAACACTACACGGACCCGGTGCCGCTGTTTACGCGCTTCCAGATCGAATCGCAGATCGAGTCGGCGTTCGCGCACCAGGTCACCCTGCCCTCCGGCGGCAGCATCGTCATCGACCATACCGAGGCACTCGTCGCGATCGACGTGAACTCCGCGCGGGCGACGAAAGGCGGCGACATCGAAGCCACCGCGCTGAATACGAACCTCGAGGCCGCGGACGAGGTCGCGCGCCAGCTGCGCATTCGCGACCTCGGCGGCCTCGTCGTCATCGACTTCATTGACATGGGCCCGCAGAAGAACCAGCGGGAAGTCGAGAACCGGCTGCGCGAAGCCGTGCGGCAGGATCGCGCGCGGGTACAGCTCGGCAAGATCACCCGCTTCGGCCTGCTGGAAATGTCACGGCAGCGCCTGCGGCCGTCGATCGGCGAATCGTCTTACCATTCCTGCCCGCGCTGCTCGGGCTTCGGCACGATTCGCTCCATCGAATCGCTGGCGCTGGCTATCCTTCGCCTGATTGGCGAAGAGGCCCGCAAGGAACGCACCGCGAAAGTCATCGCGCAGCTGCCGGTCGAAGTCGCGACCTACCTGCTGAACGAGAAGCGCGACTGGGTGCAGAGCCTGGAATCGCGCAACGATACACAGGTCGTCCTGGTGGCAAACGCGAACCTCGAGACACCGCACTACGACATCCGCCGCGTGCGTGACGACCAGACGGAGCTGCCGGAAAATGCCGGTGCGAGCTATGCGCTGGCCGAAACGGACCCGGTCGCCGAGATCCCGCCGGCCTACGCGGAAGCGAAGGTCGTCGAGCAACCGGCCATCGGTGCCATCGCTCCGGCAACACCGGCGCCCGTGCGCAAGAAGGAGCCGAGCGGCTTCTGGGTCTGGCTCAAGGGACTGTTCGCAAGCGACGAGAGTGAGAGCGACGGTCGCCGGCGGCGCAAACCGGCCTCGAAACAGCGCCGCAGCGACAGGTCGTCGGGCGGAACCCGCGGCGGCAAGCAGAAGCGCGGCGAGAAACAGTCGGCCCGTGGCCGCCAGGGCAGCAAGGGAAAAGCGGACGGCAGCCGCGGTTCCGGCGAGCAGCGCGGCAAACGCAAGCGCAAAAAGAGCACGCAGGAACGCCAGGGCAAGAAGGCCGCGAGCGACAAGCGGCAAGCGCCGGAGAACACGTCGGCCGCCGGCGAGCAGAAGCCGGACGAGTCGAAACGCTCCTCGCGTAGCCGCCGCAGCCGTGGCGGACGCCGTCGTCGCCGCTCTAACGAGAACGCCGACAACAACGCGCAGAACGCATCGAACGGCCCCGCGAAGGCGGAGTCCGGCAACGACAAGGCGAACGGTTCGAACGAACCACGCGGCAACGGTGCCAGGGCCCCGCAAACCACCGCTGCGGATGCGCCACCGAAAAGCGACGTGAAGGAACCGGCGCCGCGCAAGGCCGCGCCGAAACCGGACGTCGCCGAAGCCACGAAACCGGCACCGGCAAAACCGGCACCGGCCGAATCGCCGAAGGCCGAATCGCCGAAGATCGATGCACCGAAGGCCGAATCGCCGAAGGCCGATGCACCGGCAGCGAAACCTGCTGCACCCAAGCCGGCGGCCGACAGGGATCCCTCGGCCGGTCGCGGGGAATCCCGTCTCCTGCCGTGGGAGCCGGTGCCGCCGCCTGCCACGAAGCCGCGTGACACGGCGAAGTCGTCCGGCGACTCCCCGGACGGCGCGTAGTCAGTAAGCGCTGATCGCCTGCCGGCGACTACTGCGCCGGCAGGCCGTGACGCGCACGCAATGCCTCGAGCAGCGCGCGCGACGCCTCCTCGACGAGATCCAGGACCCGTTCGAAGCCGGCGGCACCACCGTAGTACGGGTCCGGCACCTCCTCACCAACGCCCGACGCGTACGGCAGGAACAGGCCGAGCTGCGACCGGTGCTCCTCCGTCAGCATCGATTCGAGCGTCACGAGGTTCAGGCGATCCATCGCAAGGACGTAATCGAACACCGCTAGATCGGCAGGCTCCACCCGCCGCGCGCGAATGGCATCCAGCGAATAGCCACGCCGGGCTGCCGCAGCCCGGGCGCGGCGATCGGGCGCCTCCCCCACGTGATACGCATGCGTGCCCGCGGAGTCGACGCGGATCGCGTCGGCCAGGCCGGCCTCGGCGACAACGTGACGAAACACGCCCTCGGCCGTCGGCGACCGACAGATGTTGCCCATGCAAATGAAAAGCACGCCAATGGGTTTATCGCTACTCATAATTCTTTGTTTGTCTTAAGTTTCTGGTCCGGGCACGTCCGTCGAAATCCGGGTGTATCCGACGCGGGTTGTAGCCAGAATTGTAGCCAGAAAGCGTTCCACAGTTCAGAAGATACCGGGTCCAATGTCCATCGACTTGTGCGGTATGCCAATGATGTCGACGTACTCTTCACTGATGATATAGAAGATGACGTGGCTACCTTCAGGGAAGCTTCGGTATCCAGGGTGAATATCGTCTCGTTCGCGGCCTGCGAAGGGATTCCGGGCCAGCCACTCGAATCGTTTGTTCAGGGACCGCAGGTAGTCCTCCATCTGCGTCGGCCCCCACTCTTCAAACGTGTAGTCCGCAATCTCGTCGAGGTCTGCAGTCGCTCTCGATGTGAGCCGGAGTTGGGCCGTCATGCCCGAGCTTTGGTTCGCTCGATGACTGACTCGATATCAAAGCCTTCGACAAAGTCCTTTCTGGCCGCCTGATCGGCCCCTTCGGCCAGGTGTGCCCGAAGCGCCTCGAGTCGCTTTCCTCGATCTTCGAGTTCACGAAGCGCGTCTCGCACGACCTCACTCGCCGTCGAATATCGGCCGCTCTTGATCTCTTGCTTGATAAATTCTTCCCAGTGCCCGCCGAGGCTCAACGATGTAGTTGCCATTGTTACCTACCCCATCGCTTATTCAAAATGAATAATACGGTGCGCAACGTCGTAGGACAATGGAACAACATTGCCACCGAACTGAAACCCGAACCACCTAACCCGTTGGTGCACGTGACAAAAACGCCAAAGTCCATGCACACGAACAGGACACGGGTGATCGGATTTGACGTCTTGGGGTTGCCGATTCTCCGGATGGCCGGCTTAGTGGCAATTGACGCACGTTGTCATCAGGCACTTGCACGTCCGGGTGGGTGACGTGGCCGCCCGCGGCGCCGACATCAGCGAAACCGATCAAATTCGCTCAAACTCCGCTATACTGCCGCATTGCCCGGCGGGCGGGGGACCCCAAGTGCACGCAGCTGAACGCGACAAGGCCATACTGAAGTTGCTCAGGGACAAGGACGGCTTCGTGTCCTTCCGCGAGCTCGAAGACGTACTGGACGCGTCACCAGCGACGCTAAGGCGGGACCTGAACCGCCTGGCCGACGAAGGCTATGTCGACCGGGTGCGCGGCGGCGCCAAGCTCAAGGGCTACGAGCCCTATGGCCGACACAATGACGAGGACCACCTGGCCGGCACGCCGTTCGACCAGAACGTCCGGCTGATGCAGGACCAGAAGCTCGCCATCGGCAGGGCGGCGGCGGAGCTGTGCAGCAACAGCACGTCCGTCATGATCGACGGCGGATCGACGACGCTGCAGATGTGCCGCCACCTCACCGGCCGCGACCTGCAGGTGTTCACGAATTCCCTGCACATCGTGCGCGCCCTCCTGCGGCAGTCCGACATCCGGATCCTGGTGCCAGGCGGCTCGATATTCCGCGAGCAGGACATCATCCTGTCGGCGGTCGGCGACGACACGATGCCGCGTTTCCACGCGCCGCAGTTCTTCATGGGCGCCGCGTCCGTCGGCGCGCAGGGCGTGATGAACTCCGACATCCTGGTCGTAGCCGCCGAGCGGCGGCTCATCGACCGCGCGGACGAACTCGTGATCCTCGTCGATCACACGAAGTTTCACGCGCCGTCGGGCAACGTCGTCTGCGGTCTCGAGGAAGTCGACATCGTCGTGACCGACGCCGACGTGAGCGCGAAGGACGTGGCGATGCTCGAAGACGCGGGCATCCGCGTCGTCATTGCGTCGAAATGACAGGCGCCCGTCAGCCCCAGCCGGCCTGAACGCCGCCCTTTCGCGCCTCGGCGATTTTCGCGGCGTAGCCGCTGGCGGCGTAGGCGGCCATCGGGTCCGCCGGCAGCCCTCTTCCCTCGCGCCAGTCCGCCAGCGCCGGCCGGACGTCCGTGTGGAACGCATCCATCAGGATGCCGTGCGCGCCGAGCACATCGCCGGACGCCTGCGCCGTCGCCAGCGCGTCGCGATCGAGCATGAGCGCACGCGCCGTCATTTCCTGAACGTTCAGCACCGAGCGAATCTGGCCGGGTATCTTCGGTTCGACGTTGTGACACTGGTCCAGCATCAGCGCGACGTCCGAGCCCTTGCCGTAACCTCCGCCCCGAATCACCTCGACCAGGATCCGGAACAGCTGGAACGGATCCGCGGCACCGACGATGAGATCGTCGTCAGCGTAGAAGCGCGAGTTGAAGTCGAACGAGCCCAGCTTTCCGAGCCTGAGCAACTGCGCGACGATGAACTCGATGTTCGTCCCCGGCGCGTGGTGCCCGGTATCGAGGCACACGACCGCACGTTCGCCGAGCGCGACGACGTGCGCATAGGCCGTGCCCCAGTCCGGCACGTCGGTGTGGTAGAACGCCGGCTCGAAGAACTTGTACTCCAGCACCAGGCGTTGCGACGCGTCGAGGCGCGCGTAAATTTCGTTCAACGAATCGGCCAGGCGATCCTGCCGAGCCCTCATGTCGGACTGCCCCGGGTAATTGCTGCCGTCGGCCAGCCAGATCTTGAGGTCCCTGGAGCCCGTCTCGCCCATGATGTCGATGCACTCGAAGTGGTGATCGATGGCCATTCGGCGCACCGCATCATCGTGATGGCACAGGCTGCCGAACTTGTAGGCCTCGTCCTGGAACGTGTTTGAATTGATCGTCCCCAGTGCGACGCCCTGCGCTTCGGCGTGCTGCCGTAGCCGTGCAAAGCTGTCAACCTTGTCCCACGGAATGTGCAGCGCGACTGACGGTGCGAGCCCGGTGTACCGGTGCACCTGGGCCGCGTCGTCGATCTTCTCGAACGGATCGCGTGGAACGCCGGGCTGCGGAAACACCTTGAAGCGGGTTCCGGAGTTGCCGAATGCCCAGGAGGGCAGTTCGATGGCCAGCTCCGCGAGCTGCGCGTTGATCTCGCCGAAGGACGGCATGTCGGACCCCCTGATTTCCTAGCGCGTGAAGGCCTGGGCGTTGCCGGCATCCACGTTGACGATATTGCCCGTCGACTTCGCGGACATCGGCGACGCAAAGTACCAGACGGCGTCCGCCACGTCTTCCGGCAGAACGTTCTTCTTCAACATCGACCGCTTGCGGTAGTGCTCTTCGAGTTCTTCGCCGGAATCGACACCGTACGCGTCGGCACGCTCCTTGCGCCAACTGCTGTCCCAGATCCTCGATCCGCGAATGACGGCATCCGGGTTGACGACATTCACGCGAATACCGTGCGCCGCTCCTTCCAGCGCCAGGCAACGCGCCAGATGGACCGCGGCGGCCTTCGCCGATGCATACGCGGACGCGTTCGTCGTTGCCGCGAGCGCGTTCTTCGAGCCGATGAACACGATCGACCCGTTGCCCTGCTTTTTCATCAGCGGGAACGCGGCGCGTGCCGTGAGGAAGTAGCCTTCCGCAAGCACGTCATGATTCCGGCGCCAGAGTTCCACGCTCGTCTCTTCGACCGGGGCGGCCGATGCAAGGCCCGCGTTCGCGACCAGGATATCGAGCCCGCCGAACTCTCGCGCACAGGCGTCGAAAGCGGCCTGTACCTGCCCCTCGTCGGTCACGTCGCACACGGCGGCGCGCACGACATCGCTGCCGAAGCGGCCAGCCGCCGACGCACGCACCTCTTCCAGTGCCTCGCTGTCCCGGTCCGTCAGCATGACACAGGCGCCGTCGGCCAGGAGACGCGCCGCGCAGGCCGCGCCGATGCCACCGGCCGCGCCGGTCACGAGGGCCACCTGCCCGACCAGCGGCTTCGGTTTTGGCATGCGCTGCAGCTTCGCTTCCTCCAGCGCCCAGTACTCGATGTCGAATGCTTCCTGCTCATCGAGACCGACGTACTCGCCGATCGCCTCGGCGCCGCGCATGACGTTGATCGCATTCGCATAGAACTCGCCGGCGAGCCGCGCGGTCTTCTTGTCCGCCGCAAACGTCATCCGACCGATACCCGGCACCAGCACGACGACCGGGTTTGCGTCGCGCATCGGCGGGTCGTCCGGTCCGGCGCAGCGCTCGTAATACGCGGCGTAGCCTTCGCGGTAGTCCGCGAGCGAACTCGCAAGATAGTCCGCATCCTCGAGGCGCTCCGGATCGAGCGTCAGCGGCGCGATTTTCGTTCGCAGGAAATGATCCGGACAGGACGTGCCGATCGCGGCGAGACGCTTGAAATCGGCCGACCCGACGAACTCCAGCGTCTCGGCCTCGTCCGAAAAATGCCCGACTTTCGGCCGCTCGCCGCCCATCAGCCCGCGCAACAGCGGCATCAGCTTCGCGGCGGCGGCCTCGCGTTCCGGCGCGGGCTTCGGCGCTACGACCGGCCCGCCGAACGCGGGGCCACCCGCCAGCCGGTCGTTCAGGTAGCGTGCGGCGTCGGCGATCAGGTCGATCGTGTTGTCGTAGCAGTCTTTCGACGTCTCGCCCCAGCAGATGATGCCATGGCCCGCCAGCATGACGCCGCGCAAATCGGGTTCCTTCCCGAGCAGGTCGCGCAACCAGATCGCGAGTTCGAAGCCGGGACGCTTCCACGGCAGCCAGCCGACCCGCCCGTTCCAGATTTCGCGCGTGGCGTCCTCGCCGCCCGACGATGCCGCGAGCGCAATCAGTGCATCGGGATGCACATGGTCGATGTGACGGAACGGCAGGTACGCGTGCAACGGCGTGTCGATCGAGGCCGCGCGCGGATTCAGGTTGAACGTGCAGTGCGGCAGGTAGCCGACCATCTCGTCCTCGTATTCCACGCCGCGGTAGAGCTTCTCCAGCCCGAGCAGCTTGTCGAGGTACAGGGTCGAGAATCCGTCGATCGTCATCGAACCGATGTCACCGCCCGACCCCTTCACCCACAGCACGTCGACGTCGTCACCGGTCAGCGGGTCGCGCTCGACGAGCTTCGCGGACGTATTGCCGCCGCCGAAGTTCGTCACGGTCAGGTCCGACCCCAGCAAATTCGACCGGTACAGCAACCGGTCGGAGGGCGACAGCGTCGACGCGGCCTTGTCGGACCAGCGGTTTTCGGGTACCGCAAACGGGGTTGCCGCGGGCGCGCCGGCGCCGCGGGATGACTTGGTTGCCATTGAAAATCGTCCTCGTAAAATCGGGTCCATGCTAGCACAATTCGCACAATTTGCTACCAATTTCGCTCAATATCAATCACAATCAATCTGAGCGAAAGACCGAGGGGGGACACGCCATCGACAGCCGGACGATCGTCGTCGATATCGGCAAGACGAACGCCAAGGTGAGCCTCTGGGGCTCCGGCGGCGAACAACTTCAACGGCGGCTGCGGGCCAACGATCCGCATCCGGCGACCAACGCGCCGTACCGCGCACTGGACGTGCACGGCATCGATGCGTGGCTGGTCGATTCGATTCGGGCGTTCGCGGCCGAAGGGCCGGTTCGCCGCATCATCACGGTCGGCCACGGCGCCGCTGTTGCATTGCTGCAGGACGGCGAGCTGTACGCCGACCCGCTCGACTACGAGGTCGAGTTCCCCGCGGCGGAGCGTTCGGCCTACCTGACCCAACGCGACCCGTTCACGCAGACGGGCTCGCCCGCCCTGCCGATGGGCCTGAATCTCGGCATGCAGCTGCACCATCTGGAACGCGTCATCGGTCCGTTGCCCGACGACATCTGCATCGTGCCCTGGCCGCAGTTCTGGTCATGGCGGTTCTCCGGCATCGCCGCGAGCGAGGTCACGAGCCTCGGCTGTCACTCGGACTTGTGGCGGCCCCGCGACGGCACGTTCAGCGAGCTCGCCGTCCGGCGCGGCTGGGCCGCGAAGATGGCGCCGCTGCGGCCCGCAGCCGACGTGCTTGGCCCGGTGTCCGCCGGGTTCGCGGAAGCGACCGGCCTGAACGCGGACTGCGAGGTGCTGTGCGGCCTCCACGACAGCAACGCCGCCCTGCTCGCGGCACGCGGTCATGCAGAAATCGCCGACAACGAGGCCACGGTCCTGTCGACCGGCACCTGGTTCATTGCGATGCGCTCGCTCGCCGCCGGCGCCGACTACGCGATCGACGCGTCCCGGGAAGCGCGCGACTGCCTCGTCAACGTCGACGCGTTCGGACGGCCGACGCCGTCCGCGCGCTTCATGGGCGGCCGCGAAGCGGAACTTTCCGGCGGCGTCGACTCGTTCCGCCTCACGGAAGGTTGCACCCGGGACGAGCTGCTTGCGCGGGTGCCGGAGCTGATCGACCGGGGTTCAGTCGCGCTGCCGGCGTTCGTACCCGGCGTCGGTCCGTTCCCGGAGCGCGGCGGCGAATGGATCTCACGACCCGACGACACGATCGACCTGCGCGTCGCCACCGACCTCTACCTCGCACTGATGGCCGATACGTCGCTGGACCTGATAGGGTCGCGCGAGCGGCTGCTCGTCGAGGGCCGTTTTGCCGAAGACGCCGTGTTCGTGCGAGCGCTAGCCGCGCTGCGCCCATCGCAGCGCGTCTACACGTCGAACGCGGAGCACGACGTCGCCTATGGCGCGCTGCGCCTCGTCGAACCGGAACTCTCGCCGGTATCGGCGCTCGTCCCGGTCCGGCCGCTCGACGCCGACCTCGACGCGTACGCCGACGACTGGCGACGCCGGGCGCACATCGCCGGGGCAGCGGCATGAAGCCCGCCGCGCCGACGGACTACCGGGAGCTGGCACGCCGCCGCCTGCCGAAGTTCCTGTTCGAATACATCGACGGCGGGTCCTACTCGGAGAGCACGCTTCGCCGCAACCGCGACGATCTCGCGCATATCGCGCTGCGGCAGCGCGTGATGCAGAACGTCGCCGACATCGACCTGACGACGACACTCTTCGGCCAGGAATGTGCAATGCCGGTTGCGCTGGCGCCGGTCGGTATCGCCGGCATGAACGCACGGCGCGGCGAAACGCAGGCCGTGCGTGCCGCCAACCGCGGCAACGTGCCGTTCTGCCTCTCGACGGTCAGCGCCTGCCCGATCGAGGAAGTGGCCGCCGCCGCGACAGCGCCGTTCTGGTTCCAGCTCTACATGATCCGGGACCGCGCGTTCATGCGCGACCTGCTGCAGAAAGCGAAGGACGCCGCCTGCCCGGTGCTCGTCTTCACGGTCGACATGCCGGTGCCCGGCACGCGCTACCGCGACTACCGCTCCGGGCTCGCGGGCGCCGAGGGCCTGCGCGGCGCGCTGCGACGCACGGGCCAGGCCATGCTCAAGCCGCGCTGGGCCTGGGACGTCGGCCTGCGCGGCCGGCCGCACGGTCTCGGCAATATCGCGCCGGTACTCGGCGAGCGCAGCGGTCTCGAGGACTTCTTCGCCTGGATGCGCAACAACTTCGATCCGTCGATCAGCTGGCGGGACCTCGACTTCGTGCGCGAAACCTGGGACGGACCGCTCGTCATCAAGGGCATCATGGACGTCGAGGACGCGCGCGCGGCACGCGATCACGGTGCGGACGGCATCGTCGTATCGAACCATGGCGGACGGCAGCTCGACGGCGTGACGTCGACGGCGAGCGCGCTGCCCGCCATCGCCGACGAAGTCGGCGGCGCAATGACCGTCATCGCGGACGGCGGTGTCAGCTCGGGCCTCGACGTCGTGCGGATGCTGGCGCTCGGCGCCGACAGCGTGATGCTCGGCCGCGCGTGGGTCTTCGCGCTTGCGGCCCGCGGCCAGGCCGGCATCGAGCACCTGCTGCAACTCATCGAGAGCGAGATGCGCGTCGCGATGGCACTCACCGGCTGCACGCGGCCGGGCGCCATCGACCGGAGCGCACTCGTGAACGGCCCGCCGTCATGAGCGACCGGGAATCGGCCGCAATACAGGGCGAGTCCGCCGAGTTCGAACGGGAGCCGGTACCGGAGCGTGCACGGCTCGGCTTCCGGAGCTTCGTCGGCCAGTATGCGGGTGAACACACGGCGGGCACCGAACTGATGATCGGCCCGTTGTTCGTCGCGGCCGGCGTCGGCGCAAAGGACCTCATTCTCGGCCTGCTGATCGGCAACCTGCTCGCCGTCCTGAGCTGGACGTTCATCACGGCACCGATCGCCACGCGGGCACGGCTCACCCTCTACTACCAGCTCGAAAAGATCGCCGGCAGGCGCTTCGTCGTCTTCTACAACGCGATCAACGGCATCGCGTTCTGCTTCCTCGCCGGTTCGATGATCACGGTATCGGCAACGGCGGTCGGCGTCTGGTTCGACCTGCCGATGCCGGGCCTCAACGACCTGTACCCGAACAGCGCGGGCTGGGTCGTCGCCGTGCTCGCGCTCGGCGCCGTGGTGGCGTACGTCGCCGCGGCCGGCTACCGCGTCGTCGCGCGCGTGGCGAACATCGCCGCGCCGTGGATGGTCATGGTCTTCGTCGCCTTCGGCCTCGTGGGCCTGCGCGATTTCGCCGACGCGACCGGCACCTCGGTCAGCAGTCTCGCCGACGCCTGGCACCTCGCGGAGACCGTGATCTGGACCGGCGGCGAGCCGTTGCCGGGACAGGTGAAGTTCACGTTCTGGCACGTCATGGTGTTCGCGTGGTTCTGCAACATGGCGATGCACGTCGGCATGTCCGACCTGTCCATCCTGCGCTTCGCGAGGAAGGCCCGCTACGGGCTCGCGACCGCGACCGGCATGTACCTCGGCCACTTCCTCGCGTGGATCGCCGCGTCGATCCTGTTCGCGCTGCAGCTTCACCGCGACCCGACGCACACCGACGTCCTTCCCGGCCCGATGGCCGCCGGCGCCGTCGGCGTCGTGGGTCTTCTGTGCGTCATCATCGCCGGCTGGACCACGGCCAACCCGACGATCTACCGCGCGGGCCTCGCGTTCCAGGCGATCGTCCCGACGGTCTCGCGCTTCCGCGTGACGTTCGCGACCGGCCTGCTCTGCGCCGTGGCCGGGATGTTCCCGGCCATCGCCATGAAACTGCTGGGCTTCGTCGCGCTGTACGGGCTTGTGCTGATGCCGATGGGCGCGGTCGTGTTCTGCGACTTCTGGCTGTTGCGACGTGCCGGCCTGCAGGCGTATTTCGCCGAGGCTTCGGGCACGTCGTTCAATGCGGCCCCGGCCATCGCATGGGTGGCCACCGTCGTGCTGTGCCTCGCCGCGGTCAACGCCGGCGTCATCAGCCTCTACTTCGCCAGCCTGCCGGGCTGGTTCGTGGCGGCCGCGCTCTACCTCGGATTCAGCTTTGTGCAACAGCGCCGGTACCGTCCGGCGGCGGGCGGGCTGTGATGGCCGTCCTCGCGCGCATCGCGGCGCTGGCCGGCCTCGCGCTGGTCGTCGTGCCGGCCGGCCTGTACCTGGGTGCGGATGTCGGGAAGTCGTCCATGCAGTCGATGATGCTCGCCGGTACCGTCCTGTGGTTCATCGCGGCGCCGTTCTGGAACGGCCGGCCCGGCGGCGATTGACGGCCGCGCGGCGCCGGGAGGGCAAGCAACGACATGACGCTGACAATGCCGACACCGGATCCGGCGGTACTCGAGCGCCGCGCGGACATCGCCGCGGCGCTGCGCGCGATCGTGCCGGGCGAGGCCGTCATCGACGCGGCCGCCGAGTTGCGCCCTTTCGAGAGCGACGGCCTGACCGCGTACCGGCAACCGCCGATGCTCGTCGTGCTTCCGGAAACGACAGCGCAGGTCGCCGCGATCGTGCGCTGGTGCCATGACAACGGCGTTCGCGTCGTGCCACGCGGCGCCGGCACCTCGCTGTCCGGCGGCGCACTGCCGCTCGCGGACGGCGTCCTGCTCGGGCTCTCACGACTCAATCGAATCCTGCACGTCGACTACGTCGACCGGGTCGTCGTCGCGCAACCCGGCGTCACGAATCTCGCCATCACGCAGGCCGTCGACGCCGAGGGCTTCTACTATGCGCCGGACCCGTCCAGCCAGATCGCGTGCACGATCGGCGGCAACGTCGCCGAGAATGCCGGCGGCGTTCATTGCCTCAAGTACGGCGTGACCACGAACAATGTACTCGGCGTCGAGTTCGTGACGCCGCAAGGCGACGTCGCACGGCTGGGCGGCAGCACGCTCGAACATGGCGGACTCGACCTGCTCGGCCTGGTCGTCGGCTCCGAGGGCCTGCTCGGCATCGTCACCGAGGTCACGGTCCGCATCCTGCCGAAGCCGGAGAGCGTGTCCGCAATGCTCATAGGCTTTGGCGAACTGGAAGATGCCGGTCGCTGCGTCGCCGACATCATCGCCGCCGGGATCATCCCGGCCGGCATGGAAATGATGGACCGGCCGGCCGTGCACGCGGCCGAGGCTTTCGTCGGCGCCGGCTATCCGCTCGATGCCGAGGCACTGCTCATCGTCGAACTCGACGGCCCGCAGGCGGAGTGCGACGTGCTGGTCGGGCGAGTGAGCGAGATCGCGAAGAAGAACGCTGCGTTTCTCGTCCGCGTTGCGGCGAATGCGGAAGAGCGCAGCGCGTTCTGGGCCGGTCGCAAGGCGGCCTTCCCCGCCGCGGGTCGCGTGTCGCCCGACTACTACTGCATGGACGGCACGATACCGCGACGGAAACTGCCGGACGTGCTCGCGCGCATCCGCGCGTTGTCCGACGACCACGGTCTCGGCGTCATCAACGTCTTTCACGCCGGTGACGGCAACCTGCACCCGCTGATCCTGTACGACGCGAACGAACCGGGGCAGCTCGAACGCGCCGAGAAATTCGGCGAGGACATCCTGACGCTGTGTGTCGAGGTCGGCGGCGTGCTGACGGGCGAGCACGGCGTGGGCGTCGAGAAGCGCGACCTGATGCCGACGATGTTCAGCGAGGCCGATCTTGCGCAGCAGAAACGCATCAAGTGTGCGTTCGATCCGAAGCTCCTGCTGAACCCCGGCAAGATGATCCCGGAACTGCACCGTTGCGCCGAACTCGGCCGCATGCACGTGCACGCGGGCAAGCTGCCGTTCCCCGAACTGCCGCGCTTCTGACGATGAACGATCGCGTGCAACCGACGACGACCGGCGAACTCGCTGCGCTACTTGCGCAGGCGACGCGGGACGGCGCGACGCTCGCACTGCGCGGCGGCGGCAGCAAGGACCGCATCGGCGCCCCGGTGCCGGACGTACGGACCGTCGACATGCGTGCGTTTGCCGGCGTCGAGGACTACGACCCGCCCGAACTCGTGCTGACCGCCGGCGCCGGCACGCCGCTCGCGGACATCGAAGCGCTCGTCGCCGCCGAGGGCCAGATGCTCGCATTCGATCCGTTCGACCACGGGCCGCTGTTCCGCGCCGCGACAGGCGCCGCCACGATCGGCGGCGTCATCGCGGCGGGCGTGTCCGGGCCGCGGCGGCTGTCGGGCGGCGCGGCACGAGATCACCTCCTCGGCTTCGAAGCGGTGACCGGTGACGGCCGCGCCTTCAAGGCCGGCGCGAAAGTCGTCAAGAACGTCACGGGCTTCGACCTGCCCAAACTCGTCGCGGGCAGCTGGGGACGGCTGGCGGCGCTGACGCGCGTCACGCTGAAGGTCGTGCCACGGCCTGAGAACAGCCTGACGCTCCGCGTGCGCGGGCTCGACCCGCCCGCCGCCGTAAGCTTGATGTCACAGGCCGCTGGATCCCCGGCCGCAATCGCGGCGGCCGCGCACGTGCCGGCCGGCGACGGCGAAGCGGCCACGCTGTTGCGGCTCGACGGTTTCGACGCATCGATCGCGGCGCGCCGCGCAACCCTCGCCGCCATCGTCCCGGCGCGCGTCCCCGTCGACGTGCTGGACGACGGCACGGCCAACGCCGCGTGGCGCGACGTGCGCTACGCGACGTCTTTGCCGACCGAGGCGCCGCTGTGGCGCGTACTCCTGCCGGCACGGCAGGCATCCGCGTTTGTCGCGGCACTCGACGATTCGGCCTGGCTGATGGACTGGGCGGGCGGGCTGTTGTGGGTGGCGACGAACACCGACGCCGGCCAAATGCGCGTCGCGGCCCGGGAAGCCGGTGGCCACGCGATGCTCGTGCGTGCCGATGCCGCTCTCCGCGCCAAGGTGCCGGCACTGCACCCGCCGGCGACGGCCGTCGCGGCGCTGGAAGCGCGCGTGCGGCACGCCTTCGACCCCGGCAATGTCTTTGCAAGCGGGCGATTCTGACGATGCAGACGCAATTCACGGAAGCCCAGCTGCAGGATGCGCGGACGGCGACTTCGGCCACCGCGATTCGCCAGTGCGTGCATTGCGGCTTCTGCACGGCCACCTGCCCGACCTACGTCCTGCTCGGGAACGAGCTCGACAGCCCGCGCGGCCGCATATACCTGATCAAGGACATGCTCGAGAACCAGAGCAAGCCGGGTCCCGAGACCGTCAAGCACCTCGACCGCTGCCTGACCTGCCTCGCCTGCATGACCACGTGCCCGTCCGACGTGAACTACATGCACCTTGTCGATCACGCCCGCGCCTATGTCGAATCGAATTACGTCCGTCCGTGGCCGGAGCGCCTCGTCCGGCGCCTGCTGGCCGCCGTATTGCCGCGCCCGGGCCGGTTCCGCTTCGCACTGCGGACAGCCGGCATCGCACGGCCGTTCGCTCCGCTCTTCCGGCGCATCCCGGGGCTGCGTCCGTTCGCCGAGATGCTGGCCCTTGCGCCGAAACGACTGCCGCGCGCGTTGCCGCCGCCGGAACCCCTGGCCGGCCAGGCGCGCGGGCGCGTCGCCGTGCTCCGCGGCTGCGTGGAGCCCGTCCTGCGCCCCGAGATCCAGGCGGCCGCCGCCCGCGTGATTCACCGCGCCGGTTTCGACGTGGTGCCGGCACCGGGCGAGGCCTGCTGCGGCGCGCTCGTGCATCACATGGGCCGCGTCGATGACGCACGTGCTGCAGCGCGTCGCAACGTCGATGCGTGGACCCGCCTGCTGGATGATGGCGGGCTCGACGCCATCATCATCACGGCATCGGGCTGCGGCACGACGATCAAGGACTATGGCTTCCTGCTGCGCGAAGACCCTGATTACCGCGACAAGGCCGAACGCGTCGCCGCCCTCGCCGTCGACATCAGCGAATTCCTCACGCGGCACGGCCCGACGGCCGTCACGCCGCGCGGCATCACCGTCGCGTACCAGTCCGCGTGCTCGCTGCAGCATGGGCAGAAGGTCACCGATGCGCCGCGGGCACTGCTTGCCAATGCCGGCTACACCGTGAAGCTGCCCGCGGAGGCACACCTTTGCTGCGGGTCCGCCGGCACCTACAACGTGCTGCAGCCTGACATCGCGGACCAGCTCGGCCGCCGCAAGGCCGGCAATCTCGCGGCGCTGGATGCGGACGTGGTGGCCACCGGCAACATCGGCTGCGCAACGCACCTCGCGGACCGCATGCAAGTCCCCGTCGTGCACACGATCGAGTTGCTCGACTGGGCCACGGGCGGCCCGGTGCCGCCGCGCCTCCGGAACACGCTGAACAAACCCCGAGACAACCACGTCACTGCAAGAGAACCGTCATGAACCAGACACCCAGCCTTCGCGCCGAGAACGTCGGCGCCGCCATCATCGTCGCCTGCCTGTTGCTGTTCGGCGCGGGCCTGCCGGGATCCGCCGCCGCCGACGACAGCGTGGGCAACTATCGTGTCTTCGAACACCAGGTCGTGAACCGCGGCGACTACGGCAACCGGTTCACCGACGTCGAACTGCTGGTCGACTACACGGCGCCGTCCGGCAAGGTATGGGCGTTCCGCGGCTTCTTCGACGGTGACGGCAAGGGCGGCGGCGGCCCGTCGTCCGGCAACGTCTGGAAGATGCGCTTCATGCCCGACGAGGTCGGCACGTGGCGCTACGCGTGGCGCTGGAGCGACGGCACGAAGGGCGGCAGCGGCAGCTTCGAGAGCACGTCCACCGGCGCGGGCCCGGGAATCATCAAGGCCTACGCGCAGAACCCGCACTGGTTCGCGTACAACGGCACGGACCCGGTCTGGCTCAAGTCCTACTACGAGACCGGCCACGGCTCGATCGGGCAGGACCTGGGCTGGGTCGCGAAGAACGTGTACCAGCCGCTGCTCGATCACGGCTACAACCACCTGCAGGTGAACTGGCTGATGTCGCTGTGCTGCTTCCAGCAGTACTACCTCGACGGCCCGGAGCCCGAGACCCTGGACCTCGCGTTGTACGAGAACGGCGAAGTCACGACGACGATGAACCTTGACGTCTGGCGCCGGATGGAACGTCACCTGGGGTGGCTCAACGACCGCGACGTCGGCGTACACATGTTCCTCGGCTTCGACGGCAGCCGCAACGACGGCCCGCGCTGGGAGGACCTCGATGACGCCGAAAAGGAATTCTACGTGAAGTACGCCGTCGCCCGCCTCGCGCCCTACGCGAACCTTGCCGGCTGGAACTTCGTCTGGGAGGTGGAAGGCAGTCGCGAGACGCACGAACTCGGTCTCGCCCGCCTGATCGCGAAATACGACGTATTCGGGCACCTTCGCACCTACGAGGACGAGATGCCGCGCGAGAATCACTGGCACGAAGACGCCTACACGTTCGCATCAACGGAGAACCACCACATCGTCGCGCCTGACAGCCTGCTGGAACGCTACAACTACCGACGCACTCCGTGGACGCACTACATGGCCAGCCTGCTGAGCTACGCCGGCAAGCCCGTGTACATGTCGGAAGGAAACGCGCTCTGGCGCCGATACTGGCACCAGCGTGCCGGGGCCACGCAGGATGACCTGCGCCAGGCGGCGTGGGCCACGACGTTGGCCGGCGCCTCGTTCAACTGGAACGGCCATTCCTCGGAATACCAGCTCATGGCTGGCGGGCCAGACGGCCTGCCGTTCAACGACGAGAACGCGTTCACCGCGTCAGAGGCGTACGTCGAGATCCTGACCCGGGTGATGAACGACGAGGTCGAGTTCTTCAAGCTGACGCCGCAGAGCAACCAGTTGACGAAGCACGACCCGTTCCGCGTGTTCGCACTGGTCGAGGAAGGCCGCCAGTACCTCGTCTTCTCGATGCACGGCGAGCCGTTCTCGTTGTTCCTCGGCGATGGCGAATACACGAACAATGTCTGGATCGACGCGAAGACGGGTGCGCAACGCCCGGCGGGCACGGTCACCGGTCACGGCGCACTGGCCATAACGCCGAAGGGCGACAACGAGCGGGACACGTGGCCGGCATCCGTCGCTTTCGAGCCGCCGAGTCGGGATACCGACTGGGTACTCGTCGTACGCAGGGCCGGCGACTAGGCGAAGGCGCCGGGAACGATGCCGACCCGCCGGACCTTAACAGCCTGTTTTATTGTTTTTTATCAATGCTTTATCACACTTTCCGCGAATGCACTTGAAACAGTGGAACAGTGGGGGCTGTTCGAGATTGCGTTGCCCGGCCCGGCCGACGGGAACCCGTTCATCGACGTCGCGATCGCGGCCGAGTTCACGCACGGCGATGCGACGGTCACCGTGCCGGGCTTCTACGACGGCGACGGCATCTACCGCATTCGCTTCATGCCGGACCGCCGAGGCGAGTGGCGCTACGTCACGCAGAGCAACCGCGTCGCGCTGGTCGGCAGGACCGGCTTGCTGCGCGTCGTCGCACCGGGCGCTGGCAACCACGGCCCGGTGCGCGTGCACAACGTGCACCACTTCGCGTACGCCGACGGCACGCCGTATCGCCCGTTGGGAACCACCGCGTACACGTGGACACATCGTACCGAAGCGATCGAGGCACAGACGCTGGCCACGCTGGCGGGATCGCCGTTCAACAAGATCCGCATGGCGGTCCTGCCGCAGGACCACGGCATTGCGTACATGCCGCCGCCGCGATTCCCGTTCGAAGGCAGCCCGCCGCGCGACTGGGATACCACGCGCTTCAATCCGGACTTCTTCCGGCATCTCGAGACGCGGATCGGCCAGCTGCGGGACATCGGCGTCGAGGCCGACCTGATCCTGTTCCACCCCTACGGCAAGACCTGGGAATTGCACGCCCTTGATGCCGAAACGGACGACCGCTACGTGCGCTACGTCGTGGCCCGCCTCGCGGCCTATCGCAACGTCTGGTGGTCGCTCGCGAACGAGTACGATTTCGTGCGGACGAAGACCGAGGACGACTGGGACCGCCTGTTCCGGGTCGTTCGAGACGCCGACCCCTACGACCACCTCCGCTCCATCCACAATGGCAACCGCGTGTACAACCACGCGGAGCCCTGGGTCACGCACGTCAGCATGCAGAACGGACCGGCCGTCGAGGAAGCCGGGCGCGCCGAACTGCTGCGCCACGTGTACCGGAAGCCCGTGATCATCGACGAAGCGCGCTACGAGGGAAACTTTATGCGCTGGGCGAACCTGAGCGGCCAGGAGATGGTGCACCGCTTCTGGTCCGGCACCGTCGCCGGCATTTACGTCGGCCACGGCGAGTTCTTCCATGCGCCGAACAACGTGACCTGGCTCGGCCAGGGCGGCGAGCTGAAGGGCGAGAGCCCGCCGCGTCTCGCTTTCCTGCGCAACGTCATGGAGGACGGGCCCGCCGCCGGCATCGACCCGATCGACCGCTGGGAAACAGCCGACATCGGGGGCCAGCCCGGCGAGTATTACCTGCTGTATTTCGGCCGCCGGGCGCCGACCAAGTGGACGTTCCGCCTACCGCGCTACCGCCTCACAGACGGCATGGAATTCTCTGTCGAGATCCTCGATACCTGGAACATGACGGTCACGCCGGTCGACGGCGTGTTCGTGACGCGCACGCGGCCGCCCTACGACTTCCAGCCCGGCTCGGTTGACGAGCGGCTGACCGACGAACGCGACGGCCGCTCGGTCGCCCTGCCCGGCCGGCCGGGCATTGCGCTGCGTATCCGGCACGTCGGCGGCACCGCGCCGGTCCCGCCGAACGACCCGCCGATCGAGCCCTGACGCCGGATCAGTCGTCCTGTACGCCGTAGCGCTGGCGCAGCTCCGCGATCGCCTGCTGCGACATCGGGTATTGTCGGAGGACAGCGAACGAGAACAGCATCAGCACCGGACCCGCAAGGAACGTGGTCACTGCCAGGTTTTCGACGACCTCTGCAGTTTGTGCCGGTGCGCCCGACTGGTAGCCCACGAACTTGAGGATGTAGCCGGTCACCACGAGCCCGAGCGAGATCGCCAGCTTCAGGAAGAACGAGAACCCCGCCGCGTAGCGGCCCTCCGTGACTGCCCCGGTCTTCCAGCGTTTTACCTCGGCAAGGTCGGCAATCATCGACGTGGCCAGCGGCACGATGACGCCGCAGCCGCCCCACCACATCATCTGCAGGATGGCGAACACTCCGACGGCGACCGGTACGCCGCCCAGCTCCGCCTGCGGCTCCAGCAGGCCGCCGGTGAACACGGCAAACAGCCCCAGAGACCCGGCGGATGCGACGGCCATCGCCACCATGCCGGTCTTTTTCTTGTCCAGGCGCCGGACAAGGCGCCCCAGCACCAGTGAGCCGATGGCGAACGCGATCATGCCACCGGTGTGGACGAAGGTCTTTTCCGCGGCCGTGAACTGCATGTACTCGACGTAGGTAAACATCTGTACCTGCGAGACGACCAGCATCGAGAACTGCGCGATCAGGAAAAACGTGAAGACGAACCAGACGAGCCGGTCCGAGTAGACGTCGAAGACGTCAAGGAAGAACGTGCGGATCGCCGGACCTATGCCCCGGTCGCCCTTCGGGTCCCGGGCCGGAACCGGGCCCTTGTCGGCGTACTTGTACGTGACCCAGACACAGAACAGGACGAGCACCATCGTCACGATGCCGATGACGATGGCCATGGTCTGGTAGTTCGCCTCGATCTTCGTTCCGTCGATGACGGAGCCGTCCGCTGCCTGTCCGTCCGGGAAGAACAGCACCCACGCGAGCCCGCCGGTCACGACATTGACGAACATGTTGAAACCGTAGCGAATGCCCTGCAGCCGTGCACGCTCCGAGTAGGACTTGCACATTTCGAATCCCAGGGCGGTATAGGGCACCACGAAAACCGTAAACGCGGTCTTGACGACCAGGTTGATCGTCAGCAGGTAGACAAATAACGCCTTCTCGCCCTGCACCGACTCGGGAATCAGCCACAGCGCCATGAACGCGAGCGAGAACAGGATACCGCCGACGACCATGTACGGATGGCGGCGGCCCCAGCGCGTCCGCGTGTGGTCCGTGACCGACCCCATGACCGGGTCCGACACCGCGTCCCAGAACGTCACGATCGCGAGTGCCAGGCCGGCGAGTTCCGGGCTCATGCCCATGACCTGCGTGTAGAACAGGAGCGCGAAGTTGCTGATGCCGTTGATTGCGACGGAGTTGACGCCCTCGCCGGTCGCGTAGCCCCACAGGTCCCGCGTCGGCACGCCGCCGCCGTCGGCAGGCTTGTTGTTCGAATTGCCTCTCACTGCTTTGTTCTCCTGCCGGACGCGGCCGGACTCATGCGCGCTGAAATGCCTCGCCCGGGTCGCTCGTTGACGATTGGTCGTACCGGTCGCGCAACGCCGCCATCGAGGCCTTGGTCACCGGGTAAAAGCGGATCATGATGAATGCAAGGACCATCAGGATGGGTCCTCCAACAAAGGTTGTAACTGCGAGATTGTGCACGGTATCCGGCGCTTGCGCCTCGGCGCCGGACACGTAGCCGACGCCTTTCAGGACGTAGCCCGTAACGAACAGCCCGAGGGCATTCGCGAACTTCAGGAAGAACGACAGGCCGGCGGCGTAACGTCCTTCGGTGACTTCGCCGGTCTGCCACTTCTTGATTTCCGACAAGTCAGCGATCATCGCGATCGCCAGCGGCACGAGCACGCCGCAGCCGCCCCACCACATCATCTGCAGCAGGCCGAACGCGACCACCGCGGCCGGGAATCCGTTGATCTCGGCGTGAGGGTCGAGCAGGCCGCCGATGAACACGACATAGAGACCGATGCCGCCGGCCGCGCTGATCGCCATCGCAATCACGCCGGTATTGCGCTTGTCCCAACGATGAACCATGCCGCCGAGGAACAGCGATCCGATGGCGAAGGCGACCATGCCACCCGTGTGCACGAACGTCTTTTCAGCGGCCGTGAACGCCATGTACTCGATGTAGGTGAACATCTGCACCTGCGACACCACCATCATCGAGAACTTCGCAAGGCCGAAGAACCCGAAGACGAACCAGACCAGCTTGTCGGAGTACACGTCCTTGAGGTCGTGCCAGAGCGCATGCAGTGCCGCACCAGCGCCTCCGCCGCCGGATGTCGGTGCCCTGGCCGGCGACCGGTCGGCATAGCGGAACGTCGCGAAAACACAGAACAGCACGAGTGCCAGCGTCGTGACGCCGAGCACGATGCCCATCGTCGCGTAGTTCCCCTCGATGCGAGTGCCGTCGATCAGCGTACCGTCAGCCGCGGGCTGGTCCGGGAAGAACAATACCCAGCCGAAGCCGCCGAACAGGATGTTGACGAACATGTAGAAGCCGTAGCGAACACCCTGCAGCCGCGCACGGTCGTCGTAGGTCCGGCACATCTCGAAGCCGAGCGCCGAGTACGGCACCAGGAATACCGTGAACGCCGTCTTGACGACGAGGTTCACGATCAGCAGGTAGACGAAGAGCTGGTGCTCGCCGCGGAAGGATTCAGGCACGATCCAGAGCGCGGCGAAAGCCAGCGAGAACGCGATGCCGCCGGCGAGCATGAAGGGGTGGCGGCGGCCGAAGCGCGACCGGAAGCGGTCGGAAATCGTCCCCATGACGGGGTCGGTGACCGCATCCCACAACGTCGCGAGGAACAGGGCGAGCCCCGCCAGCTCCGGGCTCATGCCCATGACTTGCGTGTAGAACAGCATCGCGAAATTCGCGATGCCGTTCGTGGCGACGGAGTTCAGCCCCTCGCCGCTCGAATAAATCCACAGGTCGCGGGTCTTGAGTCGCCTGTCTCTGGCTTTGTCGGTCAAGTCTTCCACCCCCCGGTGTCGTCAGTCGTTTCGGACCGTCCGTCAGGACATGATCAGCCCGCCGTCCACGTTTACCGTCTGGCCGGTGATATAGGCCGCATCTTCGCTCGCCAGGAACGCAACGAGCCCGGCGACGTCATCGCCGGTGCCGGCGCGTTTCATCGGGATCTTCTGCACCCATTCGGCCATCAGTTCGCCCGGTCCGTAGTCGCCGAGCATGCTGCCCCACACCTTGTCGTTGTACGCCCACATGTCCGTCTCGATGATGCCCGGGCAGATCGCGTTGACCGTGATGCCGTCGGGCGCGACCTCCTTGGCCAGCGATTGCGTGAGTCCAACCACGCCGAACTTGCTGGCGGCGTAGTGCGGCGTGTAGATGAAGCCGTCGCGTGCCTGTCCCGATGCCGTGTTGATCAGCCGACCGCCGCGATCGTGCCGCCGCATGCGCCGGATCGCCTCCTGGCAGCAGAGGAACACGCCCTTCGTGTTCACGGCCAGCGTCGCATCCCACTCGTCTTCCGTCAGGTCCTCGACCCGGGCGATCGTGATGATGCCGGCGTTCTGTATCGAGATGTCGACACGCCCGAAGCGGTCTTCGGCCTGTTCGTACAAGGCAACGACGTCATCGCGATCCGTCACGTCGCAGACGACCGCCAGGGCACCGCCCCCGAGCGTTTCCGCCGCATCGTGAACCTGCTCCTCGATCGAGGCCAGGACGATGTTGGCGCCTTGCGCGGAAAACCGCCGGGCGATCGCAAGGCCGATGCCGCGATTGCCACCGGTGATGACAACCGTCCTGTCGTCAAACCGTCGCACGTTCGTCCCCGTTGTCCGGGCGCGGCGCCGGCTCCTCGCGCACGGCATGCCGTCCCCAGATGTTTGCGAGTATCGAGCCGGAAATATTCATCCAGGGGCTGAACACGGCGGCCGCGAGGCCCAGCGTCCCGAGCTTGCCGAGGTCACCGGCGATGCCGGCGGCCATGCCCCCGTTCTGCATGCCGACTTCCAGGGCCATCGTACGGGCCGATCGGCGGTCGAGACCGAGCAGCCGGCTGAACCCGTAGCCGAACAGGTATCCCGCGGAGTTGTGCAGGACCGCGGCCACGAACAGCAACGCGCCTATCTGCAGGAGGTACTCGCGACCCGCGGCCGTTGTCACGGCGGTGAAGTAAATGATGCCGAACATCGACGCGTACGGCATCAGGTCCTGGATCGCCGGGAACCGTTCGCGCAGCGCGTGGTACACGGTACCGAACAGGATGGCCGCCGCAAAGAAGCCGGCGATGCCGACGGCCGTCAGTACGTGCCCGGGCAGCACGCCCCCGAGCCAGCCCCACCCTCCCGCAGCGATGAACACGAGCCAGGCGGCGCAAGCCGCGGCGAATGCGCGTACGCGGGCGACGTTGGCCACTGGCGCCCGGCGCAAATAGTCGGCAAGCAACGCGGCGCCGATCGGCGCCAGCACGATCTTGACGATCGACAGCATCATGCCGAGGAACGCGACCTCGACCAGCGTCGACGCGTAGAAGCGCATCAGCAGCGGGGTCATCAGCGGCGCGACGATCGTCGCAACCGCGGTCACCGTGATGGACAGCGCGAGATTTGCCTTCGCGATGTAGGCCATGACGTTCGACGCGAGCCCGCTGGAGCACGCGCCGATCAGGATGATCCCGGCCGCGATCTCCGGCGGAAACTCGAACACGCGCGTCAGGAGCCAGCCCATCGTCGGCATGATGGAGAACTGGCACAACAGGCCGACCGCCACGCCCTTCGGCGTCTTGATGACGCCCTCGAAGTCCGCGAGGTGCATCTGCGAGCCCATGCCGAACATCACGAGCTGGATGATGATCAGGATCAACCACGGGTTGCGCATGTCCAGCTCGCCGACGTGCAGCAACTGATCCGGGTACAGCATGCCGGCCACGATCGCGACGACGATCCAGGCAGTGTACTGGTAACCCGCGAGCTGCGGGACGGCGCCGAAACCGATGGCCGCGAACACCGCGGTCGCGAGCGCCGCGGGTGCCGCGGCCGAGGGAATCACGCCGGCCAATGCAGCCAGCAACAACGCGGCGGCGGCCGCCGCGAGACCGAGACTGGCCCGCCTAAGCGAGCGCATCGAGTACCTGCTTCGCGCGCTCGACGCCGAGTTCCGGGCTGGAATACACGGGCGCCGCGATCGCATCGGCCGGCAGCGTCTGCAGCACGCGCGCCATCGATGCCTGTGCCAGCACGATGACGTCGACCCCCTTCAGGCCTTCAGTCAGTCCCTCGCCGACGATGCGGTCGTGGGTGTCGCCGTCACCGGCCATGACGGCATCGAACGCGCCTTCGCAGAGCTTCTCGACGATCTCGACGTCCCTGCCTGCTTCCCGCGCCGCCCGGCGCACCAGGTCCGCCGTCGGCCCGAGTGTCGTCGGCAGCGTCGCCGCGACGCCGATGCGCCGCCCGGTCTGCACCGCCTTGTCCGCCATCGGCCGGTCGACGCGGAGCACGGGCTGGTCGTACAGCGCCGCCGCCATGTCGACGGCCGGTCCGATCGACGAGCAGGTCACCAGCGCGACGTCGGCGCCGGCATCAAATGTGGACCCGATCAGTGCGATGGCGCGCCGCATCGTCGCCCTCTCCAGGTGGCCGGATGCGATCGTGTTCTTGATCAGGCTCTCGTCGACGAAGTGCAGCACGCGGACGCCCGGCACGAGCCGCGCGGTCAGTTCGTTGAACAACGGCGACAAGGTCGGCGAGGTGTGTACGAGTGCGAGTGTTTTCATCGGCTTTCTCCCTGGCGCCGGAATTGGTGATCGCCGGATCCGACCCGGACCCGGAGCAGGCCGGCCGTCGTGCCGGCGTCCCGCGGAATGGCGGCTCCGCCGAGCTGCCATTCGACATCGCCCGGCAGCTCCACGTCCGCGGAGCAGTTTGGCGGCACGGTCAGGTCGAGCAGCGCGAGCCCGTCCTCGTCGCCGTCCACGCGCGTCGCGATGGTGCCGACGCACGCATCGTAGCGCGCCGAGACGGCACCAATACCCGGAATCCACAGCGGCCGCACGGCAATGCGACGAAAACCGGGCGCCGCCGGCGCGATGCCGGCCAGCCGGCGGTAGTAGAAGCCGATGACCGCGCCGAGCGCGTAATGGTTGTAACTGTTCATGGCGATGTCGCCGACGTCGCTGTTCCAGCGCTCCCAGACCGTCGTCGCTCCGGACGACGCCATGTAGCCCCAGGACGGGTAGCCGGTCTGCAGCAACAATTCACGCACCGTGTCGATCTCGCCCTCGTCCGCGAGCACGTCGAGCAGGTACGGTGTTCCCAGGAACCCGGTCGACACCTTCATGCCACGGCCGGCAATCTCCTCGGCCAGCACGCGCGCTGCCTTCGGCCGCAATGCCTCCGGCACGAGGTTCATGTACAGCGCGAGCACCTGGCTCGTCTGGCTCCCGTTGCCGGCCACGCCCTCCCCGGTAACGAGTTCGTCGGCGAACGCGTCGCGAATCCGGGCGAAGGTCTCACGATAACGCACGGCGTCGGCGTCGCGGCCCGTCGCCGCGGCCATTTCCGCCATCAGCGTCGCGCAGTAGGCCCAGTACGCCGTGGCGCACAGTATGCGTGGCGTCGTTTCCTCGTCGGGCACGCGGGCGTCGACGGACAGCCAGTCGCCGAGATCGAGGCCGCGGTCGTTCCGCCAGACGTAGTCCTCGTTGTTGCGCGCGACGAAGTCCATCCAGCGCTCCATCGCATCCCAGTTTTCATCGATGACGGCGGTGTCGCCGTAGCGCTGCCACAGCCCCCACGGCAGGATGACGCCGGCTTCGCTCCATCCCGCCGTCACGACCTCCGGGAACGACGTCGGCGCCGGCACGACGATCGGGTATCCGCCGTCCGCGAACTGCGCGGCGCGGGCCTCGCGCAGGAAACGACGGATGAACGGGTCGACCTCCATATTGAACGCCGCCGCGTCGAGAAACACCTGGATGTCCCCCATCCAGCCCATGCGTTCGTCACGCTGCGGACAGTCCGTGGGCACGCCGAAGAAATTCGCGCGCTGGCTCCAGAACGCGTTCTGCCAGACCTGCGCGAGCAGCGGCGAATCGAATTCCATCGTGCCGGTCTCGCGGCAATCGCTGTAGACGGTGATCGCCTCGACGTCGTCGGCCGACAGCGTACCGGGGTACCCTTCCACTTCGACGTAGCGGAACCCGTGGTACGTAAAGCGGGGTTCGAAGACCTCGTCGCTGCCGTCCCCGCGCAGGATGAACGTGTCGGTCGCGTCCGCGCGGCGCAGGTTCGACTGGTCCACCGTGCCGTCGGGCAGCAGGATCTCCGCGAAGCGCAGGCGAATCCGGGTCCCGGCATTGCCGTTCGCCCGCAGCCGCGCCCAGCCCGACACGTTCTGCCCAAAATCGAGCACGAAGCGTCCCGGCACCGGCTCGGTGATCGACTGCGCACGAAGGTGACGCCTCGGCCGCAGCGGTGGTGAGGTCAGCGCCACGAGCCTTGCGCCGGGGGCATCGGCTTCCCGCACTTCGCGCCACCCAGCGTCATCGAAGCCTGCCCGATCCCAGCCGTCGACGTCGAGCCGGGCATCGACGGTCTCGCCGCCGTAGATGTCGGCGGCCGTGACCGGCGACGGTCCGATTCGCCAGCCCGGGCCCGTTGTCACCCAGTCGCTCGACCCGTCGGCATAGTCGAGTCGCAATTGCATGCGCAGGCGCCGCGGCGCCGGGCCGAGGCTGTAGCGCTCCATGCGCCAGCCGAAGGCACTCGCGTAGAAACCGTCGGCAACAGTCACGGCCAGCGCGTTGCGGCCCGCCTCGACGAGATGGCCCACGTCGACGCACTGGTACAGCACGTGACGCCCGGCCACGCTGATCTCCGGCGACAACACCGTGTCCGACACGGCCTGCCCGTTGATCCTCGCCTCGAAGGCACCGAGCGCCGTGGCGTACAAGCGCGCTCCCGTCACGCCGTCGCGGGCCTCGAACTCGGTCCGGAGACGCAATGCCGGCTCCGCCGGACGCGGGTCGCCCAGGGCCCGCGCGCCGGATGCGCCGGCCCGTGGCCATTCCGACGCGTCGAACCCCGGCGCATGCCAGTCGACGGGCGGGTCCGCGAGAACCCGCCAGTCCGGGCCGCTGACGCGGCGCACGGTCGTACCGTCGGCACGGTGAATGCGGATGAGCGCGGCCATGGCTCCGCCGTCGGGCGGCCAGAAGCCCGCCGTCTCGGCCAGCACCGCGATGCACGCGCTGTTGCGGCCGGGCCGCAGCGAAGCGTCGATCGCGCGCAGCGTGCCCCAGTACTCCGGCTGCGGCAGCGCGGTCCCGGCACCGTTGACCCAGACGCCGGCAAGCTCGTCCTTGCCGGCGACGAGAATATCCGCGCCGACGACGTCATCGGGCACGTCGAAATCCAGACGGAACGCGTGCAGGCGCGGGTCCAGCGGCGCGTCGCTCCAGATCCAGGCCAGGCCGGCGGCGCGATCGGCCGCGGCGTTTTCGTCCTCGGCCTCGATCCATCTTGCGCGCCAGTCGTCCGGGGACATCAACCCGGCTTCCGTCCAGGTCGGGCCGGAGCGGGCGACCCGCCCCGATCCATCGGTGACGGTCACATCCCACCAGATGCGCTGCATTGACGACAATGCCGGTCCGCCGTACCGGACATCGAACGTCGCATCGCTCGCGACGGTACCGCTGTCCCAAAGCAATGCGTCATCGTTGACGAGGTCACCGGGCTCCGCGGCGACGCGAATGCGGTAGGATTGCTGGACGACGTCCGTGCCGTCCGACTCGAGGCGCCACGACAGGCGTGGATGCCGCGCTTCCGTTCCGAGAAGACGGCGCGTCAGTTCCGCTTGCAGGTCAACGACGGCAAGGCTGTTGTCCGGTGTCGTGTCCATGCGTTGCCGCTTCCGCCGATGCCCCTGCGTCAGGTCGCCGCGGCGGTGCCACGCCGGGCGAGATCGAAGAAGTGCTCGCCACCGATCTGGCCGCCCTTCAGCACCATTTCCAGGCCATCCACGTCGGCGTCGCCCGCGTGCGAGCGCACGAGCGGCGCGCCGGGCTCCAGCGGTGCCGCCCAGGTCAGCGCGTCGACGCCGAGCCTGGCGACGCCGTGACTCGACGTGTCGCCGCCTGCGAACACGATACGCCGGATGCCGGCCTGCCGGATCAGCGCTCGCGCAACCCGACCCAGTGCGGCGCCCAGCTTGTCGCCCGCCGGCGGCACGCGATCGTCAAGCGGGCCGTTCGCCGAGTGAATGACACAGGATTGCCCCGCGGACAATGCGGACCGCGCCGCCTGTATGAGCCTGTCTTCCTCCGCGCTGTCGCCGCGCAACAGCGCGGCAACGTCCGCAAGTTGCGTCGCGAAACCTTCCCGCGCCGCCGCCGCGACCTGTTGCGCCGTCACCGGCGAGCAACTCCCGCTGACCACGAGCAGGCGATCCACGCCGCCCACGGTCGTGACCTGCGTCGGCGCCCTTACGCTGCCGTCCGCCTGCCAGGCCGTGACCAGCGACCGCGTCACTCCGGAACTGCCGACGGCAAAACGCACCTTGCGGGATTCGAGCAGGTTGCCGGTTCGTTGCAGGTCGTCGGTGTCGACTGCATCGAAGAGGAACGCGTCCACCGAACCGCGCTCCGCATCGAAGCGGGCTTCCGCGGAACCGGCGTGAAGGTCGGTGATCGGCACCAGCGCGATACGCTTGTTCGTCTGCCGTGCCAGGTGTCGGATGAGATCGGCCTCGTCCATCGGCGTCACCGGGTGTCGCGACATCGTCGGATGCCGATCGATGCGGTACACGGAGGTGCCGGCCCTTGCGAACAGGTTGCCGAAAACGACGTAGCGTCCCATGTACGGCGCACCGACGACGATCGCGGCCGGTCCGCCGAACTGAGCGAGCCCTATGTCGAGTGCGCGGCCGATCGACCCCGTGTGCGGACTGCTGTCGAATGTCGAACACGTCTTGTAATGCACCGTCCCGGCATCTTTCAGCGCCGCGAAGATCGCCGGCAAGTGCTCGTCCATCCACTGGGGTGTGCGGCTGCGGCTGTCGCCCGCGATCCCGATCGCCTTCACGTCGGGGAAGCGCGCCAACAGCTCCGGCGTCGGCAGATGCAGGAACAGCACGGCGTCGACGCCGCCATCCGCGAGCTGCTCGAGAACGTCTGTCGAGCCGGTGAAATCATCACCGTAGAAGGCGTAGCGCGGCGTCACGCGGAAAACGCCCCGAGGGCCTGGCCGAGCTCACGGTGTTCCCTCGCGGCCTGTTCGACCGGCACGCCGGCCACTGCGGCATCCCAGGCCTGCCGCAGCGCACGAACGCCGGACGCCGCACCGCCGGGGTGCGCGACGATGCCGCCGCCGGCCGCGTAGATCAGGTCCGTCGACCCGAGCGCCTCGAACGTGGGCGCCGCCTGGCGCGCCGACTGCCCCGAGGAAAACACCGGCATCACTTCGCAGCCGGGATTCGGCGGCGCGAACATCGGCGCCAGGCACTCGCGCGCCGACGCGATGACGCTGTCGTTCGGTTCACAGAACTTGTTGTCCAGCCCGTTGACGTGCGTGTGGTCGATGCCGGCAAGGCGCCACAACTTCTGGTAGGCGACGAAGCTCATGCCGATCGCCGGCGACCGGCCGAGCATGCCCCAGCCGTTCCGGTGCCCGTGTATCGGCAGTTCGCAGTGATCGCGCAGCGCTTTGAGTGCGGGCAGCCCCACGGAGTTCATGCTCACCATGACGCAGGTACCGCCTTCGCGAACGACGTGGTCGTGGCGCTCGCGCATCTCGTCGATCTCGCCGGTGATGTTCGCGGCGTACATCACCTTCTTGCCGGTGCGCTCGGCGTTCTCGCGAATGACGCGCATGACCGCCGAGATGCGGTCATGGAACGGACAGTGCGGCCCGTCCGCCTGCAATTCGTCGTCCTTGATGAAGTCCACGCCGGCATCCACCAGATTGGCGACGAGCTGCGCCGTCGCGTCCGGTGGGAAGCCGACGCTCGGCTTGATGATCGTGCCGATGATCGGCCGGTCGTACACGCCGGCGAAGCGGCGCGTGCCGTCGACGCCGAACTGCGGACCGCGGTACTTTCCGAGAAAGTCCGGCGGCAGCGTGACATCGAGGAGCTTGAGCCCGGAGAACGCCTTCAGTTCCGACAGGTTGCCGGCGACCGTTGCCAGCAGGTTCGGCAGCGACGGGCCGAAGTTGGACAACGGCCAGGACAGCGCGACCCGCGCGGTCCGGCGCTTGACCGGCTTGTCCGCCGGCTCGCCGGCACCGGGCAATGACGGCTGCCTGGCCTCGCCGAGTTCGACGACCTCTTCCACCCGTGCCGCGTGCGCTTCACGAAGCTCGTCGGATTCGCCCGGGACCCTGACGAACGTACCGGTTGACTGTTCGCCCGCCATGGACGCCGCAGCGTCCTCGAGGGGGTACGCCGTCTCAATCCAGTACGTGGCCTGAACGCGTGGCCCGGCCATCAGGCGATCTTGAAATAGGTGTTGTACGTCTCCGTCTCGAGCGTGAAGTAAGGCACGAATACGAGATCACGTCCATCGACCGTCGTCCGGTAACGTTGCCGGGAACCCGCGAGTGGCTCCAGCTGCCCGGGAAGATCCAGAACCTGCTGGTCGAGGCCATCCCAGGGGTTGATTCCGACATACATCATGTTGCCGCGCATGACGGCGGCGAGATCCGGGTTCTCCGTGTCGATCGACAGCGTCCGGAATGGCTGGGGGACGGTCAGTTCGATCACGTCGCCGGCTTTCCACTGCCGCTCTATCGTCGCCAGGCGGCCCGGCGTGACGTCGCGGCGCGTGCCATTGACGGCCAGTGTCGCGCCGTCCGTCCACGCGGGAATCCGCAGCTTGACCGCGAACTTGCCGTCGCCGGCTTCGCGTACGGTCAGCCGGGTCGTGTCCGTCGCCGGATATTCGGTCTCCTGCACCAGCACCGTGCGGCCGCCTTTCCGCTCCCAGTCCACCTCGGACGAAACGAACAGGTTGACGAACAACTCGTCATCGTTGTGGAAGTATGCGTTCAGCACGTAGTCGGAGACCGCCTGCACCAGCGTTCCCGAGCAGCACGGCCACTTGCGGCCGTAGTAGATCTTCTGTGCGTTCGAGCTGTAATCGGAATAGTAGGGGTAGTTGCCGTCGCTGTCCGGCAGCCGCGACGCGAGCAGCGTGTTGTACAGCGTGCGCTCGAGGCCGTCGCCGTACTGCTGGTCGCCGGTAAACCGGATCAGGTAGCGTGCGAGCTTGAGGTCTGCGAAGCTGCCGCAGGGCGTTTCGAAGTGCGCCGTCGACGTCTTGAGACTCTCCGCGAGCTTGCCCTGCCCCAGCGGCACGAACTGCTCTTCGGGCCCCCAGCCACCGGACGCATAGCGCTGGTGCTCCATGAAGCCCCACGCGTTCTTCAGCGCGTCCAGGTACTTGGTGTCGTTCAGGTTCAGGTAGGCCTGCGCCCCGGAGCTCAGTCCGATCGCATAGCTGTAGGCATGCTTGTCGGGGAAAACGTCCTCACCGCGCGCGAGCGGATCGAACCACTCCTTGTTCAGCAGGTAGTGCACGGCGAGGTCGTGGAAACGCTGGTCGCCCGTGACGCGCGCCGTCTCGAAGAGATTCTCCGACAGGACGTAGGTCTCGTCCCACGGCGGCTCGGCCTTGCCGATTCGCGGGCGCGACTCCGGCGAAATGTACGGCAGGCACTTGTCGATGACCAGCGGCAGCAATTCTCTTGCCTCCTCGACGCCGCTGAGCTCGTAGGCATCGATGAAGCCGATCACGTACTTGTCCATGACGTACGCGGCCCAGAAGTCGCGGGAACCGGGCCCGGCATACGGATCATCGACCTTTCTCAACACCTCGCCGAATCCCGCGACCAGGCGCTCGACCTTGTCGTGTGCCGCCTGCTCGCCCGTCGCCGCGCCGAAGCGGGCGATGCCCGATATGTACTGCCCGAGCGTCAGGCCCGGCACGAAGCCGTTGACGTCGTACCAGCCACCCATGTCCGGCCCGGGCGCCGGCAAGCCCGCGTGCTCGCGGAACACTTTCAGGATGCGATCGTTGTCGAGTGCGAGGTAATGCGCGTGTATGTGGTCGAAGTGCTCCTTGAGCGGGCCATTCGTCAACCGTACGGCACCGTAGGGAAACTCCCGCAGCACTTCGAGCCCCTGGCCGGCAGCCGCGCCGAATGCGCGGGACGTCGGCAGTGCAGCGAGCGCCGCCGCGGTCGCGGCGCAGGCCGTGCAACTCATGAACTCGCGCCGGGACAAGCCGTGCGCGTGGATGGGTCGGTCGGTCATGTCTGAGGATCCCCGTCTAGTCACTTCAACAGATGCGCCGCCCCGAACGGGCGCCGCATCATCACGTCAGTCACCGTTGCCAGTTTAAGGGACGCGCCGTGGCGGTTGTACTGTGCCTGGTAGCCGCCGCCGGATCGAAGGATTATCAATACGGCGGGCCGCAGAGGCCCGCCGGGTCATACCCGAATCGATGGGGCGGCCTCGCGGCCACCCCACCGTTTGACGATCAGGCTAGAAGTCAGCGCCGACGCCGAAGTACCAGTACTGCCCGATGATGTCGTAATTCGCATTACGGTTACCGGGAATACCGGACAGGATCGCGGGCGGATCTTCATCCCACAGGTTGTTGATACCGGCGTAAAAATTGAACGTATCCTGCATCCGGTACTGGACCTGCAAGTCCGTGTACAGTACCGCGTCGAACGCGAAGTAGCTGTCCTTGACGTCGGTGTTCGGCCCGAAACGGCTGAGCAGGAACTGGTCATCGATGTACGACTCGCCGATGATCTGGTTCGTCGCCGCGAAGCTCCACGCACCGATGTCGTACTTGAGCTTCAGGACTGCCTTGTTCTCCGGGTAGCCGACCTCGCCTGCCTGGTTGTTGGCCGCGGCACCGATCTGCGGAATCACGCCCTGGTCGAGCAGATGCGTGTAGCTCAGGTCGATCGCCAGCGTGCCGTCCCACAGGTCGGTGACGTAGCCGCCGGTGATGTCGATACCCTCGGCAAACGCGCCACCACTGTTCACGAGACCGGAGCGAATCAACTGCACCGAACCCGCGCTGGCCGGAGCGGCAGCTGCCGGGCGCCGATCAATCAGGTTACAGAAGTCGTTGTTCGCCGCCTGGTAGCACTGGTCGATGATGAACTGCGTCGACACACTGCTGATGGCATCTTCGACTTCGATATCGTAGTAGTCGAGCGTGACGAACAACCCTGGGAGAAACGCCGGCGTGTAAACCAGGCCGAACGTATACGTGTCGGCCGCTTCCTCGCGGATATCCGGGTTCGTGACGCTCAGCGTTCCGACACCCTGGAAGTCCGTCTGGATGAACACGACGGTGCCACCGTTCTCGGATGCGTTCTGCGCGACGCCCGGGTCAGCAAGACACTGCGTCGCCACGGTGCTCGTCTGGCCGGTCTGTACGCCGTTACACGGATCCACGATGGACGTTACGCCCGACTGGGCCGGCCGGAACAGTTCACCGACGTTCGGCGCGCGCACGGCGCGGGCGTAGACGGCCCGGAACCGCAGGTCGTCGATCGGTGACCATTCGAGGCCGAAGTTGTAGGCCGGGAATCCACCGAGCGTCGAGTAGTCGGAGTAACGGCCGGCTGCCCGCAGCGACAGGCTTTGAATGCCCGGAATGTCGGCCAGGATCGGGACGTTGAACTCCGCGTAGACTTCGCTCGTATCGATCGAGCCTTCGATGTCACGCTGCTGGACGAAACCGTTCTGCTTCGTGTTGTACAGCGGATCGAACTGGTGGCTGCTCGTCTCTTCGCGGTACTCGACGCCGCCTGCCATCTGCAGCGGGCCGGCCGGCAATTCGAACAGCGTGCCGGTGACGTTCGCGGACACGACCTGCATGTCCTGGTACGACTTCTGGAATGCGGAGCCGTCGCCGCCCTGCACGTATTCGCGCGCCGCGTCGGATACGTTGTTCACGCCGTAGAAATTGATCGGCACGCAACCGTTGATGCGGGCATTCGAATCGGCGCAGATCGCTTCGGTAGTATCGCCGTCGCCGTCGAAGTCGAAGACGTCGGACACTGCCCGCAGCGACTGGAACAGGTTCGGCGTAATATAGAGGCCGTGCTGCATGCCGTAGAGGTCGGAGCGACCGTACGTGTAGTAGAAATCGTAGGACCAGTTGTCGTTGATGTCGCCTTCCGTACCCAGGACGAGGCGGAATTGCTGGCGGTCGAGCGACGTCGCACGATTGCCGAACTCGACGACGCGCTTCGCGTAGGACACGTCGCGCAGGCCGTCACCGTCCTCGTCCGTCGCAAGATCGAAGACCTGCTGCGGGAGGAACGGGTTCTGCACGATCTGGACCGTGCCGTCTGCCGGGTTCACGAGGCGCGACTCGATCTCCTGGCGCTGCGAGATGCCGATGCCGAAATCGAACGTCGCGACGTACGGATGGAACGTGTTCGACCCGGTCGACTCGACCCGGCCGTAGTTCAGGTCGAGGAACGTCCGGAACTGCGGGCTGAACTCGTAGGTAGCCCGGGCCGCCGCGGTCATGCGCGTGACCGGTGCGGCGAGGTTGTCCTGGGCGCCGTCGAATTCATTCGGGTCGAAGCGGTACGGCGCATCCTGGATGCTCGAGTCGAACGGAATCAGGCCCGTGCCGTCGTCGGTGAAGACAAAGCTCTGGTTCGGGCTGCCGACGCCGATCTGGCCGCGCGGCTGCACCGTCGAGCGGTTGAGGACGACGGTATACAGGTCGGCCGGGTCGGTCGAACCCTGCGCCACGACCATGCTCGCATAGCTGTCGTCCGAGAACGGCCGCTTGCCGTTGTCGAGGCCTTCCTGGTCCGAGTATCCAAGGTGAATCATGAAGTTGCCACGGCCTTCGGCGAAGTTATGGCCGGCCGTGAAATCGAGCAGCACTTCTTCGCCGTCGCTCTCGCTCGACTGGCCGTACTGCGTGCGAATGTTGATGCCCTCGAAGTCCGTCTTGTAAATGAGGTTCACGACGCCGGCGATGGCGTCCGAGCCGTACACGGCAGACGCGCCGCCGGTAAGGACTTCGACGCGGTCGATGAAGCCGGTCGGCACCATCGTCATGTCGACCTGCGCGGTGCCCGGCACGCCGGCAACGACGCGCTTGCCGTCCGCCAGGACCAGCGTCCGGTCCGCACCCAGGTTGCGCAGGTTGACGGTCGAGGAGCCGGCGTTGGTGATGTTGCCGTTCGACGTGTAGCGGCTCTGGCCGGGTTCGCCGAACGCCGGATTGAGTTGCAGCGCTTCCTGCACGTTGACGACGCCGATGTCCGTGATGAACTCGGAGTCCACCACCTGCAACGGCGACGGCGACGTCAGGTCCGCGCTCTTGATGCGGCTACCGGTGACGACGATTTCTTCGACCTTCGCCTCCGTACCCTGTGAGCCGCTCCCGGCGCTTTGCGCCATCGCGGATCCTGACAACAGGAACGCGCCGGCCGTTAACAGGCACGACGCGACCGCCTGATGCAGGTCGTTTCTAATCGCTTTCATTTTGCCCCCTCGCTTTTGGTGCCGTGTGAAACTGTAGGAATCGGGCCCGGTGCCGGAACACCGAGGCCGCGCGCCCGCCCTTCCCGCGGGACGCGCCTTACGTGCAACTGGCATAATGAGATACTAGGTATTGCTGTTTGTCAACGCGTTTTGCGTACTTTTGACTATCTTTGAGCGTTTTCGATCGGATAGTATTCGAGCGAACACCACCAAATTCCGCCGGGGGGCTGCCAGTGTCGCGCGATCATCCTGTTGTTTTCAAAACAGTTTCCAGCCCGGATCACGACGCAGAGTCGAGGCCGCTGACCGCGCCCGGCGTCGTCCGCGCGTCGCTGTCCAGAGCGCCCGAACCGGCGCGTACCGACCGGAGGGACCGTCCGTGACGGAAGATTCAGCGCCGCCGCGCATGACGCGACGCGAAGCACTGTGCCGCGCCGCCGCCCTGCTCGGCCTGTCGCTCGGCACGTCGCAAGCGGCCACCATGGCCCGGGCGCTCGCGGTGCCCGTCGACGTGTCCGCGCCGGCGTTCCTCGGCCGGGCCCGTTTCCGGTGCCTGGAGGCCGTCGTCGACGTGCTCATCCCTGAAACCGGGACTCCCGGTGCGGTCAGCGCCGGCGTGCCGGTGCTGATCGACCGCCTGCTGGCCGGCTGGGCATCGGCGGAACGGCAGGCCCGCTACCGAACCGGCCTCGACGAGATCGACCGGCGCGCACGCGCGGACGGCGCGGCCGACTTCGCCGGCGCAACGGACGAGCAACGGACGTCCCTGGTCCGAGCCCTCGATGCCGAGGCCTATGCGCCGGACGCGGACGGCCGGATCTTTTTCCGGGAGCTGAAGAAAATGGCGCTGTTCACTTATTTCTCATCCGAAGCCGGCGCGACGATCGCACTGCGCTATCAGGCCATCCCGGGCGACTACCAGCCGTGCCTGTCACTTGCGAAGGACGACCGGGCCTGGTTCTGGCTGGGGTTCTCGTATGACCTCTGAGACGAACAGCGAGTTCGACGCGATCGTCGTCGGTTCCGGTATCTCCGGCGGCTGGGCGGCGAAAGAGCTCACGGAGCGCGGCCTCAAGGTGCTCCTGCTGGAACGCGGCCGCCACGTCGAACACCGCCGGGACTATGTCACCGAGGGCAAGGCCCCCTGGGACATGCCCTATCTCGGGCAGATCCCCGAAGCGGTCGCCACCGCTGATTATCCCGTCCAGAAAGCCTGCTATGCACTGACGGACTACACGCGGCATTTCTTCGTCAACGACCGCGAGCACCCGTATTCGACACCGGCGGAAAAACCGTTCCCGTGGATCCGCGGCTACCATCTCGGCGGACGCTCGCTGTTGTGGCAACGCCAGTCCTACCGCTGGAGCGACCTCGATTTCGGCGCCAACAAGGCCGACGGCCACGGCGTGGACTGGCCGATACGCTACAAGGACATCGCGCCGTGGTACGACCACGTCGAGCGATTCGCCGGCATCAGCGGTTCCCGCGAAGGCCTGCCACAATTGCCCGACGGTGAGTTCCAGCCGCCGTTCCCGATGAATTGCGTGGAACAGCATGTCAAGACACGCATCGAGGACCGGTACCCGGAGCGCAGGTTGATCATCGGTCGGACAGCGCACATCACCGCACCGACCTCCGAGCAGTCGGCGCTCGGCCGGGCGCGTTGCATGAACCGCAACGAGTGCCAGCGCGGATGCTCGTTCGGCGCCTATTTCTCGAGCCTGTCGGCGACGCTGCCGGCCGCGAACCGCACCGGCAACCTGACGACCGTCACGGACGCGATCGTGGACAGCGTCGAGTACGACGATGCTCGCAAGCGCGCCAGCGGCGTGCGCGTCGTCGATGCGCGAACCCGGGCGCGGCGTACGTACAGGGCGCGCATCGTGTTCCTGTGCGCGTCCACGCTCGGCAGCGCGCAGATCATGCTCAACTCGCGATCCGAGGCGTTCCCGAACGGCATCGCGAATTCCAGCGGTGCGCTCGGTCGCTACCTCATGGACCATCTCGGCGGGATCGCCGCGTTCGGCACGGTGCCGGGTTTCGAGGATCGCTACGACGCCGGACGCCGTCCCACGCGCTGCTACGTGCCGCGCTTTCGCAACGTCAACGACCGTGACGAACGCTTCCTGCGCGGCTTCGCGTACCAGGGAGGCGCGGACCGGCCGGACTGGAAACGCGGGGCCGGCACGGCCGGCTTCGGCGCGGCGTTCAAGGAGTCACTCCGGCGACCCGCACCGTGGGTATTCGCGATAAGCGCTTTCGGCGAGATGCTGCCGGACGCACGCAATGGCGTGCACCTCGATGAAAAGGAAACGGACAACTGGGGCATCCCGCTGCTGCACGTCGAGTGCGAGCACGGCGACAACGACCGGGCAATGATGAAGGCTATGGCGGCGGATGCCGTCGAGATGCTCGAAGCCATCGGGCTCTCGAACGTGCGTTCGACGGAAGGCAATGCGCCGCCGGGCCTGCTCGTGCACGAGATGGGCACGGCGCGCATGGGCCACGATCCGGCGACGTCCGTGCTCAACGGGCACAACCAGGCGCATGACGTCCCGAACCTCTTCGTCACCGACGGTGCCGCGATGAGTTCATCCGCCTGCCAGAACCCCTCACTCACGTACATGGCGCTGACCGCACGCGCCGCCGCGTATGCGGCGGAGCTGTTACAGTCCAACACGCTCTGAACGCTACAGCCACAAGGAGAATCGGCATGTCCGGCAGCATCAGCGATTGCGCAACACTCAACAACGGCGTCCGGCTGCCGTGGCTCGGCCTGGGCGTCTACGGCATCGACGACGGCGATCCCGTCGCGCGCGCCGTTACGATTGCGCTGGAGGGCGGCTACCGCGCCATCGACACCGCCTCGATCTACCGGAATGAACGCGGCGTCGGCCAGGGGATGAAGGCCAGCGGTATCCCGCGCGAGGACATCTTCCTCACGACCAAGGTCTGGAACGACGACCAACGCGCCGGCCGCACACTGAAAGCCTTCGACGAGAGCCTGTCACGGCTCGGCACCGACTACGTGGACCTCTATCTCGTGCACTGGCCCGTCGCCGGCTGCTACCGAAAGACCTGGACCGAGATGGAAGCGATCTACCGCAGCGGACGCGCCCGCGCGATCGGCGTCAGCAACTTTCTCCCCGGGCACCTCGACGACCTGCTGCAAACGGCGGAAGTCGTCCCGGCCGTGAACCAGGTCGAATTTCATCCGCACCTGGTGCAACCCGATCTCCTCGCCTACTGCCGGTCGAAAGACATCCGGTTGGAGGCCTGGAGCCCCCTGATGCAGGGCCAGGTCACGGACGATGCGGACATCGCGGATCTCGCGAAAAAATACGGCAAGACGCCGGCGCAGGTCGTCCTTCGCTGGGACCTGCAGCACGGCGTGGTCACGATCCCCAAGTCTGCGACACCGTCCCGCATTCTCGAAAACGCCGACTTGTTCGACTTCGAACTCTCGGCGGACGACATGCGGCGACTCGACGGGCTCGACCGCGCCCGCCGACTCGGTCCGGACCCGGCGGACTTCGATTTTTGAGCATCCTGCGCGGCACTGCATGCCTGATGGCCGCGCTCGTAGCCGCCTGCGGTGCGGCCGAGTCGCCGCCGATCGAGGCACCATCGACCCTTGCACCGACATGGGGCTACCGGCTCCAGGACGACGGGCCCGCCGCGGAATGGGACGTCGCCTACCCCGTCGGCAACGGCCGGCTCGGCGCCCTGCCCTTCGGCCGCTATCCGTCGGAACAGGTGCTGCTCAACGAGGAGACGATCTGGGCGCGCAGCGAAGACATGCGGATGCCGGACGACAGTTTCGAACACCTCGAAACCATTCGCCGGCTCGAAGCCGAAGGGCGCTACGACGAGGCCGATGCCTGGTTCGTCGACAACCTGCAGGACAAGCGTGACCCGGACGCGTACCAGCTCGCCGGCTGGCTGGACATCACTTACGACGGCGCCGGTACGGCGCCTGACACGCGTCGCGAACTCGACATCGCGACCGGCGTTTCGCGCACGATCCACACGTTCCCGGACGGGACGACGATCGTGCAGGACGTGGTCGCGTCTGCGCCCGACGATGTCATCGTCGTGCTCATCGCATCGGACCGACCCGCCGGCCTGCGCGCCGGGCTTCGGGGAGGAAGCGCCGACGGCGACGAACTCGTCCTCGAGGGACAGGCGACCGGCGACGACGCCACGCGTTTCCGGGTCCGCGCGCGCGTCTCGTCGAACGGCAACGTCATCGTGGACGACGATGCGCTGGCCGTCGACGGCGCGACCGAGGTGTCCGTCGTGATCACGGTTGCGACTGATCTTGATCGCGACACCGCCGGTGCGAAGCTCGCCGGTGACTGGTCGGCCGCCGCCGGCGCCGCATTGCAGCGCATCGCCGACCGCCCGGCGACATCGCTCCGGGACGCCGCCGTCGACGACCACCGGCGCTACTTCGACCGCGTCGGTATCGACCTCGGACCGACGCCGGAATCGGTGCTGGCACTGCCGACGCGCGAACGTCTCGCACGCATTCGCAACGGCGCGCATGACGACCCGGATCTGATCGAGACCTATTTCCAGTTCGGCCGCTACCTGCTCATCGCGTCATCGCGCCCCGGCACCTTTCCAGCGAACCTGCAAGGCGTGTGGAACCCCCACGAGAATCCGCCGTGGGGATCCGACTACCACCTGAACATCAACATCCAGATGAATTACTGGCACGCGGAGACGACGAACCTCGCCGACCTGCACGCGCCGTTTTTCGACCTGGTTCGCTACTACCAGCCCACCGGCCGCGAGATGGCGCGGCGACTGGGCATGCCGGGGTGGAGCATGGGCCACGCCAGCGACATCTGGGGCCACGCGAAGATCATGTCGCGACGGGCGTACTGGGGCGGGTCGTTCTTCGGCGGACAATGGATGACGCTGCACCTGCTCGAGCACTACCGGTTCAATCGCGACCCGGATTTCCTCGAGCGGAATTGGGACATCCTGAGCGCGTCGGTCGAGTTCGTGGCCTCGTGGCTCATCGATGGGCCGACCGAGGGTCAGTTGATGGCGCGACCCTCGGCATCTCCGGAAAATTCGTTCACGTACCAGGCTGCCGACGACGAAACGCGCGAAGCCGCGTTCTCCGCCGGCAACAGCTTCGACCAGTACATGGTGCTGCAGGTCTTCAGCGACTACCTCGAGGCGGCGGAAGCGCTCGGCCGGCGCGACGAACCGCTCGCGCGCCGCGTCGCGGCGCTACTGCCGCGTGTCTACCAGCCCCGCATCGGCGACGACGGTCGACTGATGGAATGGCGCCTGCCGTTCGGCGAGGCGGAACCGGGACACCGGCACATATCGCACCTGATCGGCGCGTACCCCGGCAACCAGGTCGACCTCGATCACGACACCGACCGGCGCGAGGCGGTACTGAAGACCATCGAAGGCCGACTCGCGCACGGCGGCGCCGGAACGGGCTGGAGCCGCGCCTGGATCATCGGCATGTTCGCGCGGCTCGGCGACGGCGCGCGCGCTTACGACAACCTGCACACCCTTCTGTCCGTCTCGACGCTCGACAACTTGTGGGACACGCACCCGCCGTTCCAGATCGATGGAAATTTCGGGGCTACTGCCGCGATCGCCGAAATGCTGTTGCAGAGCCACGGTGGAGAACTGAAATTGCTGCCCGCCCTGCCCGCGCAATGGCCAAACGGCCACGTGTCGGGCCTGCGTGCCCGCGGCGACGTGACGGTGGATCTGCGCTGGATAGGCGGCAGGCCGGTCGACGTCGTACTCACCCCGGGCCCGAACGCGGTTCGCGACCTGCGCGTCGTGTTCGGCACGACCGCGCGTTCCGTATCACTCGAACCCGGGAAACCCGAAAGACTCGGCGGCTTCTAGTCCTGCCACGCGACGAAGCGAATCTCCGCGCCTTCGTCAATTGCGGTTGTCGTGCCGTAGGCGACGATACCGCCCCCCACGATGCGTATTCGCTGTCCAAGGTCGTCCTGCCCCAGGTTGCCCTTGGAACTGACGACCGCCGTGACGACCGAACGTATTGCGATTTCCTGCCCGTCGTAGGTGACCGTGTCGAACGCGAAGTCGAGGAACGTGCGGTCGGCACGCTCCAGCGAACCACTGACACGGCCGCCGCGCAAAGGCTCCGGTAGTATGATCACGCCGGCCACCGGATCGCCGGGCTCGTTGCGCTCCGCGCTCATCGACGTCGTCAGCTTGACGAGGAAGTCGCTGTTCCGGCCCGCGATAACAATATCCCCGCCCGACAGGCCATCGACCGCGCTGCCCGACGAAGCGGGTGCGGATGCCGGCTGACAGGCCGCGCTCGCTGCAGCCAGGACCAGACAGGCAATGCCTCGCAGTGCCGTTACCCGCAGAGCAAGCCTGCTCATCAATGGATTACTCATGGTGATTCCGCCCTCCGGATGAGTACAGCCCAGTCCATCAGGGGTTCTGCCGGCGCTTCGCCAAGCGCTCGTCGTCCGCCGCCGACGAGCGACGTCACGGAGCCCTGCTGCAATTCACCGCCGTGTCGCGGGTCGTACCAGTGAACCTCGAACTCACCGACGGCATCACTCAAGTCCAGTTCGGCACTCCCGCCGTCCGGCAAGTACACGGCGTAAACCTCCCCCGGCAAGGCCAACACGTAGTCGTCCGCTGCCGTCGTCAACTCGTCCGCATGCTTCATACGCTCGAACGGCAGGAATTCCGTAACAAACCGGTGTGCGTGGTGCATGAGATCAAAGAGGTGGTCGCGCGTCCGGTAGTCTTCGAGGTTGCCATCGCCGTGTGGGTTCGTGAAGAAGAACATCAGGCCGCTGCCCCCGGCCATGTAGTGCCCCCAGATTGCAAGCTTGCGCACCTTGTCGTGCCAATAGTCTTCGGCGTCCGGCACGACACCGGGATTCATTTCGATCAGGTTTACGAGCCAGGGCTGACCGGCTTCCGCGGACTTGTCCAGCCACTTGATCGTTTCCGAGTGCGATCGCTCAGCGTCGTGCTGCAGCGCCGTTGAGTTGAAATTCTCGAAACCCAGCAGCCGACCGTAGGTCTTCATGTCGTCAATCAGTTCCGCCTTCCACTGCACGTACTGGATGGGGTGATCGTAGGGATCGAGCGCCCGGATGTAATTCGACATGTCCTTCATGTCTTGCGTCGTGAAGTATCGCCAGCGATCCATTTCCTCATCGAGGTCCCAGACAAGGCCGTGATGATGCGCAAAGCGAGCCACGAGTTCCCGATAGTACAGCTTGCGCTCCGGGCCGAGCTTGCCGAGTGTCTGCTCGCCTTCTTCTTCCTGGGTTACGAGCATCAGCAGCAGCCCCATCCTGTCCATGTGTGAGAACACGATTTCCCACTGGGCAAGCTTTGAGACGTCGTAACGAGTGAACTCCTCGTAGGCGATCCACGGATTGATGTCCATGGTGTCACCGTAGTTGTTCATCGTAAGCGTGTAGAAGGAATTCAGATTCTTCGCGGCGAGGTAGTTGAGAACTCCTATGATTCCCTTACCCTTGCCGTTCTGCCACGTGGGGTCACCTGGCCGCCAGTCCCGAACATGGGGTTCGTAGTGATGAAGCTGGTCCGGATTCGGCATCCCTTTGGTTGGCCCGCGATAGTCAACCGTATTGTCAAACTCGAAATAGGCGAGAAAATTCTCCGGGCTCTGTGAGCCCACGATCGAGAAGTACTCCCCGCTGCCGGTGTAGCGCATGTGATGCATGCCGACATACTGCAACATGCCCTTGCCACGATGGTCGCGGCCGGACTTGTCGGTCGGCGCAACCTCGAAACTGCCGCTCTCGCCGTCAAACGCGACGGGAACTCCCGCATCGCGCTTCTCGCTAACGGCTACGTTCTGCCCCTTGCGAAACGACGCCGTATACGTCCAGGTACCCGTCGTGTCCGGCACGAAGTGAACACGCCATCGGTTCCCCGATGCCGCACTGGACTCTGCGGCATTGCCGTCCGCCGCGTAATAGCCGGGCACCCGCACCTGCCGGTCACCCTGCGTGAATGTCACGTCGAGGCGGTAGCCCAGAAACGGGTTGTACTCGTCCGTTTCACTGACATCGGGCCCCTTGAAGGTCAGGCGAATATCGTGCCAGAGCATGAGTTCGCCGGTGATCTCCGCCGCAGTTGCCGCACCTGTCGCGACGAGGACGGCGAACAAGGCAATCGTGCACCGAGACAACCCGTGCACCACTCTACCCATGGCCTGTCTGCGAGTGTTCATGTCACCTCACCTTTGCCGGTGTCCGGCAATTCTCCAGCGTTTCTGCGTCCGCGGCCTCCAGATCCACCAGCTCGATGTTCCGGAACTGCACCGGGTGGCCCTCCGCCTGCACGGCGACGTAACCGCCGGTCACGGGTTGGCCGACGAGATCCGGGTCGAGGTTGTGCACGGTCTGCCCGGGGCCGCCATAGGTCGGCTTCTCGAAACGGAGCACCTCCTCGCCATTGATCATGTGTACGACGAGTTCGTCGCCGAGCACGAGCAGCTCCGCCGTGACCCAGTCGTCGCTGTCGAACGTCGGCGACGACGACTGGATGCAATGCGTCTCGTCGAATTTGCCCTCGTAGACCGAGTTGGTGTTCGGCGTGCAGAGGTTGCCGGTCGGCCGTGGCTCGCCGTCGCCGCGCCCCCTGAGGAACTGCATCTCGAGCGACACGGGGAACTCCTGCTCCAGGGGCATCGTTTCCGGCGGCAGCGCGTGATACATGACGCCGCTGTTGCGAAACGCCCAGACGGGCGTGCCGGGCGTCACGTCGCCGTAGATGCGGTATTCGAGCCGCAGCCGGTAATGGGAGTACGGCATCTCGTAGAACAGGTGCCCGAAGTGTCCGCCAAAGTCGTCGTAGCCCTCGTAGGACACCGTGATCGCCCCGTCCTCGACGCGGAACGTCTCGGCGTAGTTCTCGCCGTAAGCGAAACCGCGGATCTTCGGTGTCCACCCGTCCAGGGTTTCGCCGTTGAAAAGCGGTATCCACGGGCACTCGCCGGCCGATGCCGGGGCCGTGAAGGCGAGCGCCGCCAGCGCGCACAATTCGGTCATTCTCTGGTTCATGGTCACCTTCCGTGCCGCGTCCGGCGGCCGTTCGTCAAAGGGTAACTCGCACGACGCCGTACGGGTTCAACCGGAGGGCGTCGGTACGCAACACGACTGCGGTGCGGGCGAGCGCGTCCGGCGCCGCGCAGCAGTCGGTGAACGTTTCCTCGTCCAGGGTCTCGACGGTTGCTTCCGGCCCGACGCCGTCGACACGAACCGGGAGCTTTTTGGCGGTCAGGTTCGCGAGCCACAGTTCCCGGCGACTGCCGGCATCGACAGCCACCGCGGCGAGTGCGCCGGGGTCGGAAATCTCTGCCCGGCGCACGATCGCGCCGGCGAGACGCGCCAGGCCGGCAATGACGTGATACACGGGAAATACGCTTCCGGGTGACGCGAGTTCATCGAACCCGGGCTGGTGCCACGGCATCGGCTGCCACGCGATGGCGAATGGCCCGGCCGCCGACGAGAGGCACAACCCGTCCACGCCGCCGACCGCGGCCTTCGCGATATAGCCGAGCGTCCAGGCCGCATTGAACAGGCCGCGCTGCCGGGGGTCCACCTCCGCCATTGCCGTGCGCCCGTTGTCGGGATTCGGCGCCGTCGAGGCGCCGTAGGGATTGAATCGCATGCCGATTGCCGTAGGCCCGATCCAGTACGGCTTGCCGGGCGCAATGGCGCGCACCGAACGAAAAATCCAGGGCAGTGTTTGCAGCGTCTGCATGACCGACAGGTCGTCTGCCGCATGCACGAGGGGGCTGGTACTGTGGGTGACGATGTCGAGCGCTTCGACCGGCGGACGACGACGGTTCAACTCCGTGAAGTAGCTGTGCATGCCTCCCGCAACGCGGGCCTTCGGAAACGCGCGGCGCACCGCCGCGTAGACAGCGTCGAGTGGCGGAACGGCCGGCCATGCGCCGCCGGGCTGGAACGACTTCAGGTAGGCCGCCGGCGACACGGAGACCACGGCCGGCTCGGCGCCCGCACGTTCCACGTATCGGCGCAATGCTTCTACATCCGCATCGAGCACCGCCGCGTCATCCGTCTCATTGCCATCCGCATCGCGCAGCGGCAGCACGGCCTCCAGCACCAGGCGCGTCCGCGTTGCCTCGGACAGCCGACGATAGGCCGCCATCGTCTCCTCGTCGTGGCCGGCCGACCGGTCGAACGTACAGAACAACGCGTCGACGCCGGCCTGGCGCACCAGCCCGGCAACGAGCCGGGACGGCTCCAGGTGATCCGGGTGTATCGCGAGACCGAATTCGGGCACCCTGCCGGCCGCGCCGTCGTCGAGGGCGACCAAGATCGTTTCCTCGCCGCGGGCGGGCGGCGGCGACACAGCACCTTCCACTTGCAACGCGACGCGTTGCTCGAAAGTCCGGCCGGCGGGAAGCACGTAGGGATGCGGCTTCGACAATGGTCGTACGTAGGTCTTGTACGAGGCATCGGTCCAGTTGCGCTGATCCTCCATCTCGTACGCGTCGCCTTCCATGCGGCAGGACACGCGGCATCCGTCCGCCACGTCATGTGCCAGGGTACGGATGTCGAAGAACGGCTGCGACGGCTTGATCGTGTCGGGAAACGCGCTCAGTTCCTCCGTGTTGTCCGTGTGCGTTACGGTGACGGGCCGCCCCGCGACGCCGTCGACCGGGTGGAGGACGACGAAGCCGGTACGGCTCGTCAGGAAGTCGCGGCCCGGCGTTGCGCTGACCCGGAACTCGAGTTGCCCGTCACGCGCGGCGATGATCTCGGCACGGTAAGTGAGCGGCGCGTCACCGTTACGGCATTCCGCAGCGTAGCGCACGCGAAAACCGTCATCGTCATTGATCTCGAGGCCGGTGATCCGCGGCGCGCAGGTGCCCCAGTTCTCGTCGCGGACGATGAAGGCGATGCCGCGTATCGCTTCCCGTCCACCGACGGCGATCCCGCGCAGCGCGCCTTCGTGCAACGTGGCAGTGAGCGGACCGGCACGCAACACGTGTGTGTCGGCCGGTTCCTCATCGGTGCCGTACAGGCGGACGTTAGTGCTGATCGCGTCGACGGCGGGTTCGTCGGCTGGCATCGAGGCGTCGCTCCGGGACACCGTCAGGTAATCCGCTGGATGCTCCTCGCGATCGCGTCGGGCTCGAACACCTTCTTCCAATCCGGCCGGATCAGGTCCGGCTTGCCGAACTTGATCGCCTTGTAGCAGGCATCCGAAAACGCGCCCTCTATCTCGTCGAAGATCACGGCCGACAGGATATTCATGTGTCCCAGCAGGAACGCCCGCGCCGCGTCTTTCGGCACCCCGCGCGCAACAACTTCGTCCATCGCTTCCCGGAGCGTCGCGAGCAGCGTGGCGCAAACCGTCTCCGACAGGCCGGGCTCCAGCAGGGCCATCTGCTCGACCGTCACGCGGAACGTTTGCGAGACCGGGGCATAGATGACCTTCGAGATCTCATCGCCGAGCGCGTAGGCCTCCTCCGGCCCCTGCATCAGCGCGTTCACGACGCCCTGCCGTGCCTTCGCGCCGCCGAAGTAATCCCGCTTCGCTTCGAGGTCGGTTTCGTCGTTGAAAATGGGTGGATGACAGGGGTGGGTAATGAAATAGACCAGGTCGTCGCGTTCCGGGAGATGACCGGCAAACGGCGCGGCCGCGTCGAGCGCGATCACCATGGCGCCCTTACGGATCGACGGCGCAAGCTCGTGCGCGATCCTGCCGATCAGCGTGTCCGGCACCGCGAGGATCACCGCGTCGGCATCGGCGACCGCCTCGTTCGCAGGCACGCAGGTCACCCCGAGTGCTTCCCGCAGCCGCTCCTGCCCGGCGTCGCCGACCTCCACGTGACGGACATCGTAAGGCGTTCCGGCGAGATTCGTGGCGAGCCGCAGGCCCATCTTTCCGCCGGCACCGATCAACGCAAGCTTGGTCATGTTCGAGCGAACCTGTCTGGACTGTGTCGGAATCGCACACGACCGTGCGCTCCCCTGGCGCCCCCCGGGACACTCGACTGCAGCGTGGTCGTGCTCTACTGGTATAATAAGATACTACGTATAGCAGATTGTCAACCCGCCACCGCGTACCGCTTTCCGGCGGCTTTTCTGCTATACAGGCTACGGCCTGGCATACGGACTCAGAGGGCACAATCAAGAATGGGAAGTTCAGAAAAGATCGTAAAAAGAAAACTTTCAGACGACGTCCTGGACCGGCTGATGCAGCTGATCAATTCCGGCCGGTTCGCACCCGGCGATACCTTCCCTTCCGAACGGGAACTGATGGAGCAATTCGGCGTGGGCCGGCCTGCCGTCCGCGAGGCGATGCAGTCACTGCAGAGTGCCGGCCTGATTTCGATCCAGCAGGGCCAGCGTCCGCGAGTCACCGTGCCGACCGCGGTGGACATGTTTTCCCAGATAGATCTCGCAGCACGGCACATCCTCAACAGCTCGCCCGGCTCCCTCGAACACCTGAAGGACGCACGCCTGCTGTTCGAGGTCGGCATGGTGCGGCGCGCGGCGGAGAACCTCGCGGACCAGGATGCGGACCACATGCGGGCGGCGCTGGACAAGCAGAAGCGCTATTACGAGGTCGAGCCGGACAAGTTCGTCGAGGCCGACATGGAATTTCACATAGCCATTGCCGAAGCAACGAAGAACCCGATACTCGTCGCGACCTGCCGGGCACTGCTCGACTGGCTGAAACAGTTCCACACGAACATCGTGCGTCTCGACGGCAAGGAACCGGTGACGATGGGCGAGCACGAGCGCATATTCGAACGTATCGTCGCCCGGGACCCGGATGGCGCCGCGTACGCGATGACGGACCACCTGAATCGCTCCCGGGGCACTTTCCGGAATCGCAACGAGGCAGGTTGACGCCGACGAACGCCACTCGGCGCGCCACGCACACCGAATACCCGCACTACCTAAGGAATGACTGAATGACGATCCGCCAACTGCTGGTCTCCGCGATCGCGGCGGCCCTCGTGTCGGCTTGCGGCAGCGACGCCCCCGACACACCCGCCGAACCGTCGGACACGCTGCCGGAGATCACGGTGAGCGAGGCTGAACTGGCCGGCAATCCGTTCCTCGAGGAATGGAACACGCCGTTCGGTATCCAGCCGTTCGACCGCATTCGGCCCGAGCACTTCATGCCCGCGTTCAAGCAGGGCATCCTCGACATGCGGGCGGAGATCGCTGCCATTACCGACAACCCGGCGCCCCCTGACTTCGGGAATACGATCCTCGCGATGGAACGTGCCGGCCGGCAGGTGAACCGGGTGCTGTATACGTTCTCCAGCCTGACGGGGACGGAACTCAACGACGAATTGCGCGCGCTGCAAACGGAACTCTGGCCGATGTGGTCGCGCGAGAGCGACGCGATCACGCTGAACGGCAAGCTCTTCGAACGCGTTCAGGCGGTCTACGAACAGCGCGACGCGCTGGACCTGGACGAGCAGGATGCGCGGCTTCTCGAGCTGACGCACCGCGAGTTCGTCCGCGACGGCGCCGCACTGACAGACGACGACAAGGCGCGGGTGAGCGCGATTAATGCCGAGCTCTCCGAACTCTCGACCCGTTTCGCGCAGAACCTGCTGGCGGCCACGAACGGCTTCCGCATCCCGGTCCGCGACGAGGCGGATCTCGCGGGATTGTCGGCCGATTTCAAGGACTCGCTCTGGAACGAGGACGAACAGGCCTGGGTCCTGGGCTTGAGCCGCTCCGTCTACGAGAACTTCATGACGCAGTCGGAAAACCGCGACCTGCGCAAGCGGATGTTCGACGGCTACCGGTTGCGCGCAACGCAGGGCGAACACGACAACGGCCCGCTCGCGATCCGTATCGCGCAGCTCCGCGCCCAGCGCGCCGAATTGATGGGCTATGCCTCGCACGCGCACTACGAGCTCGAAAATCGCATGGCGAAGACCCCGGCGGGCGCCGAAGCGTTCCTGCTCGAGGTTTGGGACCCGGCCCTCGAACAGGCGAAACGCGACCGCAGCGACATGCAGGCGCTGGCCGGCGACGGCATCGACTTCGCCGGGCACGACTGGTGGTTTTACGCGGAGAAGCTGCGCAAGGCGCGCTTCGACCTCGATGAGAATGCACTGAAGCCGTACTTCCGGATGCAGGACGTGCGGAACGGCGCATTCACGCTGGCGAACCGCCTGTTCGGCCTGACGTTCACGCCCGTCGACGTGCCCGTCTGGAACCCGGACGTCGAGGCCTTCGAAGTCCGCGACGCGGACGGGACACACCTCGGCGTCTTCATGAGCGATATGTACGCCCGGGAATCCAAGCGCGGCGGCGCGTGGATGAACAGCTATCGCGGCGCATCGAACATCGACGGCGAAAACATCCGGCCCATCGTCACCAACAACCTCAACCTCACGAAGCCGCAGGCCGGGCAGCCCACCCTGATGCGCTTCAGCGAGGTGGAAACCCTGTTTCACGAGTTCGGGCACGGGCTGCACGGGCTGATGACTACGGTGGACTACCCGACCTTTTCCGGCGTCGACGGGCCGCGGGACTACACGGAATTCCCCGCGCAGCTGCTGGAGCACTGGACGTCGGAACCGGAGATGCTCGCGATCTACGCACGCCACCACGCGACCGGCGAAGTCATTCCGACGGAGCTCGTCGAGCGCCTGCTGGCGGCGAAGAACCACAACCAGGGTTTCAAGACGACCGAGTACATCGCCGCGTCGCTGCTCGATCTCCGCTGGCACACGCTGAGTGCGGCGGAGGCCGCGAAGATCACGGACGCGCGCGCATTCGAGGAGTCGGTGCTCGACGAGTACGGCCTGATCGACGAGATCGAGCCGCGCTACCGGACACAGTACTTCAGTCACACGTTTGCCGGCGGCTATTCCGCCGGCTACTACGCCTACCTTTGGTCCGAGATCCTCGACGCCGACGGGTTCAACGCGTTCAAGGAAGCGGAAGACCTGTTCGACCCGGAAACCGCCGGACGGCTGCGCCAGTGGGTCTACGAGGCCGGCGGGTTGCGCGAGGCCGACGAGTTGTACCGCAACTTCCGCGGCAAGGATCCGAGCATCGAGCCGTTGCTGCGTGGCCGGGGCTTCGCGCCGCCGGCGGGCGGCGTGAACTGACGCCCTGGCTCAGGCCGTCGCGGACAGGATGCGCTCCACGGTCCAGAATGCACCGGTGAGCGCGATCGCGGCTGACAGCGGAATGACGACGCGCCGCCGGTAGGCCGTGACCGATGCCCAGCCCGGCAGCCAATGCCGCAGGCCCGCGACGGCCAGGTAGGCGGCCGCGACCACGGCCAGTTGTCCGATTTCGACGCCGAGGTTGAAACCGATCAGCGCGCTCCAGAACTGGCCGGCCGGCAACCCGAGATCGCCGAAGAAGCCGGCAAACCCGAGGCCGTGCACCAGGCCGAACAGGAAGACGACGCCGACGCGCCAACGCGTGAGCTCGGCAAACCCGATGTTCTCCACCGCCACGAACGCGATCGTCCCCGCGATCAGCGGCTCGACGATGCTGGCGGGCGGCGAAACGACGCCGGCAGCGGCGAGCGCCAGGGTCGCCGTATGCGCGAGCGTGAATGCCGAAATCTGCAGGACGAGATCGCGATTTCGGCGTGCGGCAAGGAACAGCGCCAGCACGAAGAGGATGTGATCGAGGCCGCCGGGCAGGATGTGCCGGATGCCGATCGACACGTACAGGATCGCCGTCGAGACCGCACTTCGCTGAAGCCCGTCCGGCGCCACCAACGGCGTCGTGAGCGCGCCGCCGGGCCGGGCGCTGTCCAGCTGCGAGAGGGCCTCGCACAGCGCCGGATCCAGGCCGCCTTCGCCCGGCACGCAGAACTCGTCTTCCGGGTGAGCCGCCGCCGGGCCGGCGACGAGCAGCAGCAAAAGGGCGAAACCCGGCAGGCGCCAGGCATTGCGCAATGAGGGCATCGCCGGAATGTACGGAATTCACCGGGCACGGGCAACGCGGCGTGGCATAGAATAGCGGCATGTTTTCCGCGTGGTCCCGGATTCGCCGGTTGGCGGTCCTGCCGTTGCTGCTGGTCGCGCCGCCGGTCGCGGCCCACGGCGGCGTGGTCGCCGAAGACGATCTCTGCGTCATCAACATCGGCTACCTCCGGGCGCACTTCAAGATGTTCGTCCCGGCGGTCTCCGGCCACCGCGAATATTGCGAGGACATCCCGGTTCGCGGCGAGACCGTGTTCGTCATGGAGTACCTCCACGACGGCCTGTCGACCGCCGACATCGACCTGCGCATCGTTCGCAACACGACGGGCAAGGGCAATTTCGCCCGGCTGGCCGACATCGAGGCCCTGCCGGATCTCGAGGCGGTGACGGTCAGCCACGCGCAGGCGATCGTCTCGCCAGGCGTCTACACCGCGCTGCACGGCTTCGACGAGGACGGCGAGTACATCGGGATCGTGCAGGCGGAGGCTGCCGGAAAGCACTACACCGCGGTGTTTCCGTTCACGGTCGGCGACACGGGCGTCGGCGTCTGGCCATGGCTGCTCGGGGGCATCGTGCTGCTGCAATTGAACTTCTGGTACTGGACACGTCGCCGCCGACCCGCGGCGACGGCCGCGTTGTTTCTCGCACTGAGCGCTCCCGCCGCGGCCGACACCTTCATGGTCGATGGCGATCGATTCCGTGTCGCGGCCACCCCGTCGATCGATCCGCTCGTCATCAACGACATGCATTCCTGGGAGCTCGTGCTGACGGATAGCGACGGCGCGCCTGTCACCGGCGCCAACATCGACCTGGCCGGTGGCATGCCGGCGCACGATCACGGACTGCCCACCCGGCCACGGGTGACCGGCCTCGAGGAGCCCGGCCGCTATCGGGTCGACGGCATGCGCTTTCACATGCCGGGCGCGTGGGAACTGGTCCTGACGATCTCGCTCGGGGCATCTCGCGAGCGCCTCGTACTGGCGCTGGTGCTGTAGGGCGCACCATGCCGCCACGACGCACTGCCCTGCTGCTCATTGCCGGTGCGCTGCTGGTCGCCGGGCTCTGGCTCCTGTCCCACCGCTATTCGGCGGCGCCGATCGCGTGGTCGGCGGACGAACGGCGCCTGATGGCGTCCCTGTCGATCAGGAACCTGCCGCCACTGCCTCCGGACCCGTCCAACGCCGTGGCGGACGACCCGGCGGCCGCCGCGCTCGGCCAGGCGTTGTTCTTCGATCCCCGGCCCAGCGCGAACGGCATGATCTCCTGTGCAACCTGCCACCAGCCGATCCGCCGCTTCACCGATGGCCTGCCGCGCGCCATTGCGCTCGGCCGCGCGGCGCGCAATACGCCAAGCATCGTCGGCACCGCCTACAGTACCTGGTACTACTGGGACGGCCGCCGCGACAGCCAGTGGTCGCAGGCGCTGTCGCCGCTGGAAGACCCGAAGGAGCACGGCAGCGACCGGCAGCTGCTGTTCGCACTGATACGTGATGACGACGCCTACCGGGCGGCGTACGAGAAGCTGTTCGGCCCGCTGCCTGCGAAACCGGACGTCGTCGACATCGACCGCGTGTTCACGAACGTCGGCAAGGCCATCGCGGCGTACGAGCGCCGCCTGCTGCCCGGCCCGTCGCGTTTCGACGATTACGTGACGCACGTGACGTCGGGCGGCGACCCGGCGCAACAGTCATGGCTGAGCGAGTCCGAGCTGCGCGGACTTCGCCTGTTCCTGGGGCAGGCGCGGTGCACCGAATGCCACAACGGCCCCTTGTTCACGAACCATGAATTCCACAACACGGGACTGCTTCCGCCAACGGGCGAATTGCCGGACCGCGGACGGTTCGACGGCCTGGACGCGGTCCGCCGCGATCCGTTCAACTGCCTCGGCGCCTTCAGCGACGATCCCGCCCGGCGCTGCGACGAACTCGAATTCGTGCGCGAAGGAATCGAGCTGATCGGCGCGACGCGTACGCCATCGCTGCGCAACCTGGGCAACACCATGCCGTACCAGAGCAAGGGACAGTTCGCGACGCTGGCCGAGGTGCTCCGCCACTACAACGAGGCACCGCCCTCTCTCATCGGCCACAACGAAGCCAAGCCGTTGGGGTTGTCGGCCCGCGAACTCGCCGATCTCGAAGCGTTCCTCCACGCGCTCGACGCACCGATCGCGGCAGACGCGGCGCTGCTGGCCGCCCCGAGAGGCTACGGCAGCAAGCCGGCGACGGATTCGCCAGGCGGCCGCTAGAGCCCGAGTTCGCGGGCCGCGGCGTCGAGGTCGCCCTCGGTATCGACGCCCCGTCCCGGCCGCCGCGACGGCACGGCGACCCGGATTCGCAGCCCCAGCGACAGCGCACGAAGCTGCTCGAGCTGCTCGAACTGTTCCAGCGGTGACGGTGTACTGGCCACCAGCGTGCGCAGGACGCCGCAGCGATAGGCATAGAGCCCGTGGTGATGCAACGCCGCGGATCGCGCAGGCTTGTCCGGGGCTTCCCGGCGCGGATACGGGATCGGCGAACGGCTGAAGTACAGCGCAAAGCCCTCGTTGTCGCAGACGACCTTGACGACGTTCGGGTTTTCGAAATCCGCCTGCCCGGCGATCGGCGAGGCGAGCGTCGCGATGTCCGCGCGCGGATCCGACAGCAAGTCCGCACACTCGTCGAGCAACGTCGCCGGCATCGCCGGCTCGTCGCCCTGCAGGTTCACGACGATGACATCGTCACCCCAGTCGCAAAGATCCGCGACCTCGGCGATCCGCTCGGTGCCGGAACGGTGCTGCGGACCCGTCATGCAGACCATTGCGCCGAACGCTTCGCCGGTCTCGGCGATGCGCTCGTCGTCCGTCGCAATGACCACCTCGGCTGCCCGGCTTTCCGAGGCGCGCTCCCAGGCGTGCTGAAGCATCGGCTTGTCGCCGATCAGTCGCAACGGTTTGCCCGGGAGCCGTGTCGACGCGTAGCGCGCCGGGATGACGACAACGTATTCAGTCATGTATGACGCTACCCGCCTTCATTCTCGATTCGATCTGTGCGAGCCAGGGGCCCGCCAGTTCCGGGACGATGCGCAGCTCGGCCGGGACGTACCAAAAGCGGTCACCGGCGCGGCTACCGAGTTTGACCGCATCCTTTTCCGTCATCAGCACCGGGAATTCGTCGGCGAAGGAGAGCTGCGCTGCGTCGAGCGGCGCGTGGTCCGGGAATGCGTGTTCGATGACCTGGATGTCGTGACGCCGGAGCTGGTCGAAAAAGCGGCCGGGATTGCCGATGGCCGCCACCGCGTGGACCGTGGTCCCCGCGAATCCCTCGATCGGCCGCACGAGCGACCCGTCGAGCCGCGACACGTCCGTCGACACCAGCTCGAACTCGATCGCATTCTGCAGCGTCGCCGCCTCGCATGCCACCTGCCGCTTGCCGTTCACCAGCACCTGGTCCACCGCGCACAGCCGGTTCGTCGTGTCCCGCAACGGCCCGGCGGGCAGGACGCGGCCGTTGCCCAGCCAGCGTGCGCCGTCGATGACGCAGATCTCGTAGTCCCGCGCGAGCTTGAGGTGCTGCAGGCCGTCGTCCGCGATGACCAGGTCGACGCCCTCCTCGATCAGCATCATCGCCGCCCGCACCCGGTCCGGATCGACGCACACCGGCAAACCGGTTCGCTGCGCGAGCAACACCGGCTCGTCGCCGACGGCCGCCGGGTCGCTCGCCGGGTCCAGCGCGACCAGCGGCGTGCCGCCGGAGGACGGAATGGGCTCGCAACTGTCATTGTCGACCAGACCGAAGGGAACGGTTCCCGGCACATCGCGGAACCAGTGGAGTTTCTGATCATCTGTCTTGCAATTCCGCCCCGGCAGCAGCGCTACGCGCGGATATTGCGCCGTGCCGTGACAGCTAAGACATCCGGACGCCGGATTATCGACCGGCCCGTTCATGCGTCCCGCCCAGCCGAGATGATCGGCCGCATAGGCCGGTGCGAGGCCGCTCACATGCGTTTCCATCAGGTCTTGGCCACCGCTCACATCCGCCGGCGTGACACCTTCATCGTTGCCCCATGAAAGGCCCACCGGCCGCAACCGGTTCCACGGCGAGGGGTCGGCTGCGCTTGGATCGAACGCAAGTGTTCCGAACACCCATCCGGCTTTGGTATCGGGGGCCGCTGCCGCGACATCCATCTGCATCAGTCTTAGGTCGATTTGGTTTCCACCCTCGGAGATCGACCAGCTCGGTGCTCCGGCGAGCCGGTCGACGCCGTCAGCAAAATCAGTAGCCTTGGCGGTCGTGAATAGGATCTTGAACGCCATCGATCCTGGCGGGAAAGCCGTATCCCGCAAATCCGGATCGTCCGATGCCCAGACCTTCGCGATCGTCGTCGCGGCGGCGGAATTGTAAAATCCGACTGCGAAATTACGGATGCGAACACCCGGTTTGAGCCCCAGTTCCGGTCCTGTGACGCCCCGTTCCTCGGTCAGACCGTGAATGAATTCGCGCCGTCCCGGCCCGAAATTCATCATCGGCATGTGGTACCAGCCCCGACCGGAACTGTTCTCCGGCCGGAAATCAGCGTCGATCATGCCCGCGAACGCATAGTCGCGCAGGGCAAGAATGTAGTCGTCGGCCCCCTGCGGCGTCCGGAAATCGATGCCGAGCCACGGCGCGTCCGTGCCCGGATCGTTTGATGGATAGTCCTGCGAGAGTTGGAAAAACTCCCCGGTCCATTCGTCGAGCTGATCCTCGGGAACGACAAAATCAGGAAATCTCCCGCTGCATTGCGCGACATAGTCGCCATTTGGATTCGGCGTGCCATTGCTATTGACGGCAAGACACCGGGCACCCGCAGCGCAGCCGGTCGCGTCCTGTGCGCCTGCCGGAGCGGCAATGAATATCGCAGAAGCAAGTCCTGTCAGAAATAGGATCTGTCGCATGTTCTCTCCCCGCAAATAAATGCTGGGACAAAGTATCACGGTCTTAATGTTCTCGCGATCCGACAAATCCTGTAGTTGAATTCAGTTTCCCGGCATGTAGCGAGCATCGAGGACTTTGCGATGCCGCCGTCATTCGACCGGAGGGCGGCTTGAGCGGAACGGTTCATGCGAGAGGCGGCAATGACCGCGATCGTCGCCTGGATCACCGCCAGGAAGGCAGGTCGGCGGTATCGGCTTG
>CAJXJW010000011.1 GCA_913055625.1 uncultured Pseudomonadota bacterium
CTCTTGTGCTCAGCAGAGTCCAAGCGAGACTTGGCTCCCTCAAAAGCGGGTGTAGTTCAATGGTAGAACCTCAGCTTCCCAAGCTGATGACGTGGGTTCGATTCCCATCACCCGCTCCAGAACCCGGGCTGCGGCGAGTCCACTGACGGGGCCCGCCGCAGCGACCGCCGTGTCAGTGCCAGCGGCATCGATGCCTGCGAAATGGCCGGGTCACGACATCGTCGATCTTCAATACGTCTCCCGCCAGTGTGACGACGTATGCCGTATCGCCGACGATTTCCAGTGACGTCGGCAGGTTGAGGCCGTCTTCGATGACGTCGAAGCCGCCGTGCCGGTTTGCCCGCACCAGGGATCCGGTGCCCGGCAGTGCCGGCGCTCCCGCACCCCCACCGCCGTACTCTCCCTGGGCGAGACCGAACATTGCGAAGGGTCCGCCAAACTCGACGTCCACCAGCAACGGCGCGCCGGATGCGACCTCGACGACGACCGGCGACTTCGGCCATAGAGCGACGACCTTGCCGTCCTCGGCCGGGTGCGGAACGGCGCCGGCCTGGGCCATGAAGATCGTGTTCCCCCGCGTTTCGAGTCCCGTGGGCACGATATTGTCGAATGCCGCGAGCTCCTTGATTTTCCCGCGCCGCGTGACGCGCAGCAGTCGATTGTGGTGACCGTCGGTGACGAGGAACCCGTCGCGGTAAGTCTCCAGCGCAAACTGCAGGCCCTGTGGCAGATCGAACGGCGTGTCCGGCGGATTGGCCGCCGAGTACGCACCGATGTCGGCAAAGATCGAGAAGCTGTTCGGGCCGTCGACACGGTAGATGCCATCGACATCATCGCCGAAGGGCGGCCCGACCAGCGTTACGAGCACATAGGCTGTCGAGCCGACGAATGCCACGTCGACCGCACCCCCGATGCCGATCAGCGAAGGCGGCAGTCCCTCGGCGAATGTCGTCACTTCACCGGTCTTGCGATCGATCCTGGCTATCCGGCCGATCGCCCCTTCGGTGACGAACAGGTCGCCGCCGGGTCCGATCGTACTGCCGGACGCTCCCTGCAGCCCGGTAACGATCGTCTCGGCCGACGCGGTGGCCTGTACGGACAGCGCTGCGACGAGCACGAGTATCGCGGAACGGGCGGTTCTTATGGCGTTTCTCATTTTTTGTCTCCTCCGTTGTTGGTGCTGAACGGAGCAGGAGACTAGGGAGGGCGGGCCGCCGTAATCACGAAAAAACCCCGAAAAACCACGAAAGTCGCCCGCGGCCATCCCGGGCCGTACGCGACATCTGCCGCCGATTCTTGTATTTAGGTCCCTTGCGGGCAATCGAGCGGTGAGGGTGCATGTCCGGTTCGGGGTCGGGACACCGCGTCTACCGGTTCGGCGAGTTCACGCTGGACGAGCAGAGCGCGGAACTGTCGGGCAGCGAGGGCCGGATACCGCTGCGGCCCCAGTCCTTCGACGTGCTCCGGTTGCTGCTCGACAACGACAACCGGCTGGTCAGCAAGGAGACGCTGTACGATCGGATCTGGGGAGACCGGGCGGTCACGGACGATTCGCTGGCGCAATGCCTGATCGATATCCGCCGCGCGCTCGGCGACTCGCAGCGCGAGGTGATCCGCACCTTGCCTCGCCGCGGATACATGTTCGTGGGCGACGTGATCGTCACCCGTCCCGACGTGGCGGTATCGCAACCTGACCGTTCCCCGGCATCGGCGGGCTGGCGTCGGCCCGCCGCCGTCGTCGGTGCCGTCCTGGTGCTGGCCGCGATCGCCTGGTTCCTCGGTCCCGGCCGGGCACCTCTGCCCACCGGGGAGCTGGACAATTCGGTTGCCGTGCTCCCGTTCGTGGACCTGAGCGTCCGCCAGGACCAGCAATATCTCGGCGACGGCTTGTCCGAGGACATCATCAACTCGCTCGGCAAGTATCCCGAGCTGCGGGTCATTGCCCGGACCTCGTCCTTTTCGCTCGCGGGCCGCTCGGCGGACGTGCAGCAGATTCGTGCAGCGCTGAACGTCGCCTACGTGCTGGAGGGCAGCGTCCGGCGGTTCGGTGACCAGGTGTACGTCGTCGCCAACCTGGTCGATGCCTCGACCAGCACGCAGGTCTGGACCAGCGACTACCAGGCCAGCCAGCAGGCATTGATGACGATACACCGGTCCATTGCCCGCGGCGTCGCCGAACAGATCGTGCCCGGACTGCCGGCGCTTGCCGCGACGTCCCGCGATACCAGTTTCAATGCGTTCGACCTGATGTGGCTCGGCAGCCAGTACGAGGACGAGGTGAAGGGGCAGTCGGAGGTCGACCGCGTTGCGCTCGACCGGGCGATCTACTACTACCGCGAAGCGACGCTCGCCGATCCGGAGTCCGCGCTCGCGCACGGCCGCCTGGCGGGGGCGCTGCTGTACGGTGGGGACGTTTCGGCCGCGAGCGACGTCATTGCCCGGGCGCTCGATCTCGATCCCGACCTGTCGGAAGTGCAGGTCACGCTGGGCGCCCTGTACCTCGCGATCAACGAGCCGGACAAGGCGGGCGAGGCGCTGCGTCGGGCAATAGATCTGAACCCCAGCAACGTCGATGCGCTCGGTGCGTACGCGAGCTGGTACTGGATTCACACCCGCAATGATGCGACGGACTATTTCAGAGAAGCGATGGAACTCGACCCGGCCAACCTGACCCGGTACGCGGACCTCGGGTTCTACCTGGGCAGTAACTTCAGAACCGGCGAAACGCAACAGGTCCTGGACACGGTTCGGGAGCGGTTTGACGGACCGGAGGCCTGGCACGTTCTCGCCAGCCTGTCGGTCTTCACCGGTCGGATCGACGAAAGCATCGCCTGGACTACCCGTGCCCGCGATGCCGAGCCGGGAAATCCCCTGCACGTCGCGGCCCTGGCCGAGTTGCTGATCGACATCGGCGACTACGACGCGGCACTTGCGCTACAGCCGGAACCCGGCGTCGGCGCATTGCTCAAGATGGCGCAATACGACGAGGTCATCGAGGAGGCACAGCTGCTCATAATCGACGAACCCGATGACGTGCACCTGCGCTACCTCCTGGCCTTCGCCTACAACGCGGCCGGGCAGCCCGGCGAAGCGGTGCGTATCTTCGGCGACCTCGATATGCTGGAACCCGAGCCACCGCGTCAACTCATCGACTTCAGTGCGCGGCTGATACTCGCACAAGCGCTGGATGCCACGGGCCACCGGGCCGAGGCGATCGAGAATGCAAACTGGTGGTTCGACAATGTCGACCTGCAGGGAGACGACTGGTGGCGGAGCGTGTATGGCGCCTGTGCGTACGCGATTCTTGGTGAAGACGAGCAGGCGCTGAATTGGCTGGAGCGGCTGCCGGCGAGCGTACGGTTGCCATGGCGCTACGTGGTGAGCGACTCCACCTGTTTCGCCCGCTTTGCCGACAACGCGAGGTACCGGCAGGTCCTCGAGAGCCTCGACGAGCGCATGGCGCAGGAGCGAGCCCGACTGCCGAAGGTCCTGCAGGAATTCGGCGTGCAACCGTAGCGCCGCGGTGCCTTCGCGTTGCGGGTGACTGACCATCTGCTATAGTTTGGGCGGTGGCACCGTCCGCGGATCCGGTGAAAAGTGGATCATGAAACTTACGACGCTATTGCCCGCACTCCTGATCGCCACTTGCGCGTCTGACGCCGTGGCCTGCAGCGACGCGTTGTACCGGGTCGGCACCGGGATTTCCTATCGCGAGTACGCGGCGCCACTGCCCGGCAACGTCCTTATCTACGGTGCGACCGAGAGTGCGCGCGACCTGGCCGCGGCACTGGCGCGTTCCGGCCACAAGGTGAGTGTCGCCGTGGATCCGCTGACACTGGACGCGGAGCTCGAGAAAGGCGACATCGACGTGGTCATCGCTTCGTACCACGACATTCAGGCCCTCGACGACGACCGATATACGGCGATCGCGTACCTGCCCGTCGTGCAGAGTCTCGACGAACAGGCGATTGCCGAGCAATCCTACGAATTCGTCCTGGTCGCCGATCGCGACGAGATCAAACATTATCTCAAGGCGATTCACCGGGTGCTCAGGAACAGATCCGTCCAGGGCTGATCGCGCGTTGTCACCGCCGCGGCATCCAGTGAGTCCGGGCAGCCGCGCGGTCGCGGTGTGTTGCGGGACGCTGATGATGCTGGCTGTTGGCTGCGCACGCGCAGAGGGCGATGACGCCCGGCCCGCCAGCATCAGGGTCGAGTACCAGTACATTCGAACGGGCGAGTTCTACGATGACTCCGCGATCTTTGGTTCGGGCGGCGACATCGGCACCACTGACACGCACGCGCTGGTGTTGTCCGGCGACTACCCGGTCAATGACCGATGGACGGTCTTCGCCAGCCTTCCGTACATCCGAAAGCGGCACCAGGGCACGAATCCGCACAACTTTCTCGAGTTCTCAAACTTCGACCCACCGGACCGAAGGCTCGTCGATGACGGCAGCTATCATGGCGGCATCCAGGACCTCAGCGTAGGAATTCGTTACCTGACGACACACGGACCGTTTCGGGTCATGCCGTTTCTCGCATATGGCGTACCGGCCGACGATTATCCCTTCTACGGCAAAGCATCGATTGGAGCGAATCTGTGGAGCGTTCCCGTCGGCGTGCAGCTCGACTTTCAACCCTACTTTTCCGACTGGTTCTTCAGCGGCAGCCTCGCCTACGTCGTTCGCGAGAAACCGCTGGACATCAATGTCGACTACTGGTTGTCGTATGCATCCGCGGGCTACTACTTCCAGCCCAGGCTCTTCGGCAGTGTTTTTCTCCTGAACAAGTACACGCCGCACGGCGTCGAACTTCCGTACGACTTTACGGACGATCCCACGTACCAGGACCTTGCGGACTTCGATACCGAGCTATGGTGGCAGCACGACAGGGTGCTGGCTCACAGCTTTACGAACCTGGGTGTCGCCATCGGCTACCTTCTGAGCGATCGCTACGAGGTGTCGGGTCAGATCTGGTCGACCGTGCACGCGGACCAGGTCAACGAGGTCGACTATGCCGTTTCGCTGGCGCTGACGGTGTACTTCGACCGGAACTAGATGGCCCGTCGCGCCATTCGTTACTATCCGAAGCGCGAATCACTTAGACTGCCTTCAATCGAGCCCGAATAAATATATCTACACGACGGAGTAGCCATGAAGAACCTGATTACGATGATGTGTGCGTCGCTCTTGTTTCTCGGCACGTCAGCCACGGCAGGCTGGGACCCGGACGAAATCAAGGAGATGGACGAGAAGGCGCGGGAAGCAAAGGCCGAGATGCTGGAGAAAGACCCGGACATGCAGCGCTTCTTCGATGCGGCCATCGCGTACGTCATCATCCCGACAGTCGGCAAGGGCGGCATCGGCATCGGCGGCGCCCGCGGCAAAGGCCTGCTCTACGAGAAAGGCGCCATCACCGCGGAAGTTACGCTCACTCAACTGACGATCGGCTTCCAGTGGGGTGGCCAGGCGTACAGCGAGTTCATCTTCTTCAAAGACGATGTCGCGCTCGCCGATTTCAAGCGCGGAAACTACGAGCTCGGTGCGCAGGCGTCCGCCGTCGCCGTCAAGACCGGCGCATCCGCGGATGCCAGCTACAGCGGCGGCGTCGCGATATTCACGCAGGCGAAAGGCGGGCTGATGTACGAGGCGTCGGTGGGCGGTCAGAAGTTCAAGGTGAAATCGGCGGAGTGATCGCCGTGACAGGCGACGCCTAACTCGCGTCCCGGCACGGACCCGACGACTGCCGGACCGCCTTGTTCGCGTACATCTGTTCGTCCGCGTCGATCAGCAGGTCGGCCACGTCGGCGTGACGCCCCGGATCGTACTGGACGCAGCCCACGCTCCACGCGAGCCTCTGCCGGATCGAGCAGTTGGTGGCCTCTGCCAGGGTCTCGAGTCTCTCGAGCGCCTTGCGGGCGCCGCCCGGCGCTCCGGCGAGCAGCACGACAAACTCGTCGCCACCGAGGCGGGCAACCACGTCGGCGTGGCGGAAGCACTTGATCAGCAGCGTCGCGAAATGTTGCAGGATCTCGTCGCCCGCCGCATGCCCGTGATCGTCATTGATCGCCTTGAAGCCGTCCAGGTCGAAGTACAAGAGCTCGGCCTGGGCGTTCGTGCGCTCGCACAGTGAAAGGAGGTGGCTCGCGACCAGCTTGAAACCGCGCCGGTTGGCAACCTGGGTGAGATCGTCGACCGTCACCTTCGACGCGACGCGCAGTTCGTCCTCGACCATGGCCGCCAGGTCGCGCAACGTCGCCTCGTCCTCTTTCGAGAGCGTACGCGGACGGCGATCGATGATGCACAGCGTGCCGATGCGATGCCGGTCCGGGCCGTGCAGCGGGCAGCCGGCATAAAACCGGATCTGCGGATCGCCGGTGACGAGTGGATTGTCGGCAAAGCGCACGTCTTTCGCTGCGTCTTCGACCACAAAAACACTTTCATCCAGGATGCTGTGGCCGCAGAACGAAATTTCCCGCGAGGTTTCACAGGCATCCAGCCCCTGCCGTGACTTGAACCATTGCCGGTGGGCGTCGACCAGGCTGACCAGGCAGATGTCCACGCCAAAGACGCGTTTCGCCATGCGAGTGATGCGGTCGAATCGCTCCTCGGAAGGGGTGTCCAGGATGCGCAGCGAGTGCAGGCTGAACAGGCGCGCGGTCTCGTCCAGGGGCGTCGGCGGTTTAAGCAAGGGCGATCTCCAGCGTGTTCAGGGGGAAAAGAGGGTATCGGCCGGTACCGGGCCTGCTTGAGGCGCGCGCAGCGCCCGGCGCAGGTCGGAACACCCCGTCCCGGGATCGGCCCGATCGATACCATCGATCCGGCGTCCAACCGGACGCGACGCGTCCTGCCGATTAGAACGAGTCTATCTTACACATCTCCGGGGAACCGTGGGTCTTCGACGACGCCGGGTCGGGCACGTCGGCCGCAGGATCGCCACGAAGAGCGCGGAGCGCGGCAGATACGCGCGCGGACTTCATACCGCCGCGTGTACGGCCGAACGACCCACTTGATCTATTAATGCGAATCATTATCATTCGTAACCAACGTGAACCTACTTTTTTGGAAACGCCAGGCCCGTACCTGGCATTGGATGTCGGGTGCGGTCTGTCTGGTCGGCGTTCTGCTGTTTTCGGCGACCGGCATCACGCTCAACCACGCACACCAGATACCGGCTATCCCGGTGACGGAGTCGCGCACGGCTGTCCTCCCGCCGGACCAGCTCGAACGGCTGACCGGCCTGGCGACCGGTGAGTCCGCGCCGGCGGAACTGCCCGGCGAGACCGTCGACTGGCTAGACCGGCACCTCGGCGTGCGTGCCGGCGGTATCGACGCGGAATGGACCGACGTAGACGCGTACGTTGCGTTGCCGCGTCCCGGCGGCGACGCCTGGTTGAGCATCGATTTCGAGTCCGGGGAAGCCGTCTACGAGAAGACGACCCGTGGCGTGGTCGCCTACCTCAACGATTTGCACAAGGGACGCAACACCGGCAGCGCCTGGGCCTGGTTCATCGACGTGTTCGCGGCTGCCTGTGTGCTGTTCTGCCTGACCGGGCTGTGGTTGTTGCAGATGCAGGCGCGCCGACACCGTTCGACGTGGCCGCTGACCGCGGCCGGCCTCGCGCTACCGATCGTTCTCGTCGTCCTATTCGTGCACTGACAGGAGTCTCCGTGATTCGAAGCATGCTGGCCGTACTGGCCACCGGAATTGCAGGCCAGGTAGCCGCCGCGGACCTGCATATCGACGTCGAGGTGCCACGCATCAATGTCGCTGAATACCATAAGCCGTACATCGCGATCTGGATCGCAAGGCAGGACCAGACCGTCGCTGCCGATCTCGGCGTCTGGTACCAACTGGACGACGGCCCGGAAGGCGAAGGCACGACCTGGTTGAAGGACCTTCGGCAATGGTGGCGCCGCAGCGGGCGAAACCTGGACCTGCCCGTCGATGGCGTGACCGGTGCGACGCGGGGCCCCGGCCGCCATGAATTGCGATTCCCGGTGGACGCGCCGCCGCTCGCGCAGCTCGAGAACGGTGACTACCTGTTGATTGTCGAGGCCGTGCGCGAAGTCGGCGGACGCGAAATGCTGAAGATCCCGTTTCGCTGGGGCGACGAGGCGTTCTCGGCGCAGGCGGCGGGCGAGCACGAACTCGGCAACGTCCTCGTCAAGATCACTCCCCACTAGCTTCCGGCAGGTGCAAACATGAAGAAGACACTCAAACTCGGTGCCGCGGCTTTCGGCATAACGGCGCTACTCCTGGCGCAGCCGTCCCTGGCGCACCGCTTCTGGCTTCTGCCATCGACGTTCACGTTGTCCGGCAACGAGCAGTGGGTCACCGTGGACGCGGCAGTCTCAAACGACCTTTTTTATCCGAATCACGTGCCGCTCCGGCTGGACAACATCGCCGTCACCGCGCCGGACGGGAGCGAGGTCGAGATTCAGAACGCGGCAACCGGCAAGCTCCGGTCCGTGTTCGACGTGCACCTGGCCCAACAGGGCACGTACCGCATCGCCGAGAACGGCAACACGTACTTCGCACGCTGGACGGAGAACGGCGAGCCGCAACGTCGCCGCGGCACACTCACCGAGTTCCTCGAGGCCGGCCTCGACCAGAAGGCCGACGTGCAGTTCGCTGTCTCGAACAGAACCGTGGCGACCTACGTGACGCTGGGTGCGCCCACGCTGTCCGTGTTCGAGACGACCGGCAAGGGGCTGGAATTCGTACCCGACTCCCACCCGAACGACCTGTTCGCCGGCGATACCGCCGCGTTTCGCCTCCTGCAAGGTGGCAAACCGGCCGAGGGGCTCGAGGTCAGCATCGTCAAAGGGGCGGATCGCTACCGGAACCGCGCCGGCGACGACGTTTACGTCACGGACGCCGACGGCCGCATCAGTGTGACCTTCGAGGAGCCGGGCAGCTACTGGCTGGAGGCCGCCGTGGAGGGCGAAACCGAGGTCGAGGGCCGCAGGATGTCCGAGTACCTTGCCCTGGTCGTGACCTTCGAGGTCCTGCCCGAGTAGGGCCTGCAGCCCGGCGCCGTTGCGCAGATCGATTCAATCGATTCAGTCGGATATTTTGAAAGAATTTTCCTGTTTTCCTGAACCCCGTCCGGGTGCTAATTTAGACTGTGTCTAAACCGGGGGAGTCAACAGGAGAACTCCAATGCGCATACCCACGATACGAGCACTGGCCGCGTTGGCGGTCACGGTGTCACTGGCGAGCCTGGCGGGAGAGGCGACCGCCGAGAACGAACCGACCACCAACCGCTTCTGGTGGCCCGACACGCTGAACCTGGAGCAACTGCGGGCACACGACGCACGCTCCAATCCGTACGGTGACGATTTCGACTACGCCGCCGCTTTCAACAGCGTTGACTACGAGCAACTGAAGAAAGACGTCGAGGCGGTCCTCACCGACTCGCAGGACTGGTGGCCGGCGGACTGGGGCCACTACGGCGGCCTGATGATCCGCATGGCCTGGCACAGCGCGGGCACCTACCGCGTACACGACGGCCGCGGCGGGGCGGACGGCGGGCAACAGCGGTTCGAGCCGCTGAACAGCTGGCCGGACAATGCGAATCTCGACAAGGCACGTCGGCTGTTGTGGCCGGTGAAGCAGAAGTACGGGCGCAACGTGTCCTGGGCGGACCTGATGATCCTCGCCGGGAACGTCGCGCTGGAGTCGATGGGCTTCGAGACGCTCGGTTTCGCTGGCGGGCGCGTCGACGACTGGGAGGCCGATCACGTCTACTGGGGTGCCGAGACCACGTGGCTCGAGAACGACAAGCGCTACGACGACATGGGCGAACTGGAGCGCCCGCTCGCCGCGGTCCAGATGGGACTGATCTACGTGAATCCCGAAGGCCCGAACGGCAACAACGACCCGGTCTCCGCCGCGGCGGACATTCGCGAGTCGTTCGGCCGCATGGCGATGAACGACGAGGAGATCGTCGCGCTGATCGCCGGCGGTCACACGCTCGGCAAGACGCACGGCGCGAAGAAGGTGGACTGCGTTGGCCCTGAACCGGCCGCGGCGAGCCTCGAGGAGCAGGGTCTCGGCTGGACCAATTCCTGCGGCAGCGGCAAGGGTGCCGATACGATGACCAGCGGCCTGGAAGGCGCGTGGACGTCGACACCGACGGCCTGGTCGATCCTGTTCCTCGACAACCTGTTCCGTTTCGAATGGAAGCAGTCGAAGACCCCGGCCGGTGCGACCGTCTGGATTCCGACCGAGGAATATGCCGCAAACCTGGTGCCGGATGCGCACATCGAAGGCAAGCGCAACCCGCCGATCATGCTGACGACCGACCTCAGCCTGAAAGAGGACCCGGGCTTCCGCGCCATCGCCGAGCGCTTCCTTGCCAATCCGAAGGAGTTCGACGCCGCGTTCGCGCGTGCCTGGTTCAAGCTCACGCACCGCGACCTCGGGCCGCGGGCGCGCTACCTGGGCCGCGAAGTGCCGGAAGAGGTTTTCGCCTGGCAGGACCCGGTGCCGCCGGTCGATCACGCGCTGATCAACGACAAGGACGCCGACAAGCTGAAAGCCGCAATCCTCAAATCGGGTGTCAGCACGTCGGATCTCGTGCGCACGGCCTGGGCATCCGCCGCCAGCTACCGCGGCTCTGACATGCGCGGTGGCGCCAATGGCGCACGCATCCGCCTGGAGCCCCAGAAGGACTGGGCCGTCAATGATCCGGCGGCGTTGAAGAAGGTCCTCGACACGCTGGCCGACGTGCAGAAGAAGTTCAACGACTCCCTGCCGCGCGGCAAACGCGTCTCGCTCGCCGACGTGATCGTGCTGGGCGGCAACGCGGCAATCGAGGAGGCGGCCAGAAAGGCCGGCTACGACATCGACGTGCCATTCCTGCCCGGCCGGACGGACGCCACGCAGGCGATGACGGACGTCCAGTCGTTCGCGGCGCTCGAGCCGACGGCCGACGCGTTCCGCAACTACTACGATGCGAGAAGCTACGGATCGCCGGCGGAGATGATGGTCGAGAAGGCGGACCTGCTGACCCTGACCGTGCCGGAAATGACAGCGTTGGTTGGCGGCATGCGCGCGCTGAACGCGAATGCCGGACAGTCGCGGCACGGTGTGCTGACCGACAAGCCCGGCGTTCTCGGCACCGCGTTTTTCGTGAACCTGCTCGACATGTCCACGGTCTGGTCGAAGTCGGACGAGATCGACGGCATCTACGAGGGCAGGGACCGCGCGAGCAACGAGCTGAAGTGGACGGCCACGCCTGTCGACCTTGTCTTTGGTTCGAACTCCGAGCTGCGCGCGGTGGCGGAAGCCTACGCAGCGGCCGACGGGGAAGCCCTGTTTGTGCAGGACTTCGTCGATGCCTGGACGAAGGTGATGAACCTCGACCGCTTCGACGTCGAGGCAGCGAACGCCGGTACGGCGGTTGCGCATCACCGGTAGCCGGGACCCGGCTCCTTGAGCCTATACACGGCGGCGCAGGTGCGCCGCCGTGTTCTTTCCGGGCCGTGGGCGACCGCCGTTCGCTACGGCGCGATGTTCTGGTTGCCGCTGAAAAAGTTCGCCGGGTCGTACTTCCGCTTCACTTCGATCAGTTGCTCCAGGTTCGCCTTATAAGTGTCCTGGATTCGCTGTGCACTCTCGTCGGCGGTCATGTAATTGACGTACGCGCCGCCCGTGGCAAAGGCCTTCAATTCATCGCCAAAGGCCCGCGTCCAGTCGATGTGTTCGCGATCCTCTGCCGGGTCCTGCCAGCTGCTGAGGATCGCGACATTGTACTTCGCGTGGCGACTGGAGAATGCCGTATCGTGAGCGCCGACGCGCCCGACGGCGCCGCCCATGTGCTCGAGTAGCAGCATCGGGCCGGGCCCGGGGAATCCGGCGCTGGCTCTGCCGAGCAGCGCATCGATGACCTCATCCGACAGTTCCTCGATGAAGTTCGAGCGCCAGTAGTTGCGCCCGCCCGGGTCAGCTCCGCCGTCGAACATGGTCTGCAGCGAGCGGTAGGGCATTGGCGCGATCATGTCGACGGCCGGCGGGCCGAAGGACTTTATCGATTTCAGCAAGGTCTCACCGGCATCAACCGGGCCGCTGTGGCAAACCGCGATCCATCCGGTGTGCTGCCCGGCAAGCGGCGAGTCCGGTGCGCCTACCATGATGCCCCCCATCGTCGTGACATTGTCCGGTGCCGAAGCCGTGAATTCGCGGAAGAAGTGCAGCAGGTCACGCAGTCGGCTCTCTGGCCAGATTGCAATACCGCCGACGATAGGCTCGGCATCGTGCAGCTGGAAGTCGAACGATGTCACGACGCCGAAGTTGCCGCCGCCGCCGCGCAGCGCCCAGAAGAGGTCGGCGTTTTCGTCGGCGCTTGCCCTGAGAAACCCGCCGTCGGCAGTTACGACGTCGGCGCCGACGAGGTTGTCGCAGCTCAGGCCATGCTTGCGCATCAGCCAACCCAGGCCGCCGCCAAGCGTCAGCCCGGCAACTCCCGTCGTCGAGACCGTGCCGCCGGTCGTAACGAGGTCGAAGGCGTCAGTCTCGAAGTCCAGTTCGCCCCAGCGGGTGCCGCCCTCGGCGCGTGCCGTCTTGCTCGCGGCATCGACCCGAATGCCGCGCATCGGTTGCAGGTCGATCACGAGTGCGTCGTCACGTACGGCCTTGCCGGCGACGTTGTGGCCGCCGCCACGAACCGAGACGGGCAGCGAATTGGCGCGCGCATATTTGACGGCCTCGATGACGTCCGCGACACCGGTGCAACGCGCGATGGCGGCCGGTCGCTTGTCGATCATGCCGTTCCAGACCCTTCGCGCGTCGTCATAGCCGGGCGTTGAAGGAAGAATCAGGTCGCCGCGCAGCGCGTCGGCGAGATCCGCATGCGAGAGGCTGGCATCGTCGGCGAGCAGTCGCACCGGCGAAGCGGCGGTCGCGGCGAGCCCGAGGGTGCTGCCGGCACGCAAAAATGCCCGTCGCGTCAGTGGCGAAAGCGTGTGCTCAGTCATTATCTGTCCCCTTGTTCTTGTTCTTCCGGACTGCCGCCGGTGATCGGTTCACCTTAGCACCTCGGACGAGTCTCCGGCGATTATTGTGTAAGGTAAGTGTTCGTCTGCGCCCAGGTTTACCCGGGAGTCATCATGCTGCTGTTCATCACCGCCGTCGCGGTCGTGCTTGTCGTTTCATTCCTGTGTTCGATCTTCGAATCGGTACTGCTGTCGGTGCGCCGCTCCCGCATTGAGGTCATGCGGCGCAGCGGCGAGCGGGCCGGAGAACTGCTCGCCGGCTTCAAGCAGAACATGGATGTGCCGATTGCGGCGATCCTGATCCTGAACACGGCCGCGCACACAATCGGCGCCGCAGTGGCGGGCGCCAGTTACTCCAGCGTGTTCGCGGCGGATACCCTGTGGATCTTCTCCCTCGTGTTCACGCTGGCCGTGCTGTTGTTCACGGAGATCATCCCCAAGACGCTGGGCGTGAGCTACTCGGGTCTGCTCGCGCGCCCCGTCGCGCACGGCATACATTGGCTGACGGTGCTGCTGAAGCCGCTGGTACTCGTCAGCGAGAAGATATCGAGTTCGCTGCGCCGTGCCGAAGCGGCGCCAATCACGTCCGCAGAAGAAATCCGCCTGCTGGCGTCGCTCGGGAGGACCGAGGGTGCTGTCAGCCGCCGGACGGCCGGGATGGTGGTCGGGGCGACGCAGCTCGCGGACCTGCAGGCCCGCGACATCATGCTGCCGCGAGACAACGTGCATTTCCTGTCGGCCACGTTCGACCGCCGGCGGACCATTGCCCTGCTGAGGGAGACCGGCCACAGCCGGTTCCCGTACTCGCCGACCGGCGATCTCGACGACGTGACCGGCATTGTCCTGGCGAAGGAGTTGCTGAACTGGTTGCTCGAGAACCCGGGCGTCGCCATCGACTGGGAGCTTCTGAGGCACGAGCCGCTTATCGTTCCCGAGTCCGCCATGCTGCCGCGACTGCTGAACACGTATCAGCAGAGCCGGCGGCACATGGCCGTGATCGTGGACGAGTACGGCGGTGTGCAGGGGATTGCCACGCTGGAAGACGTGCTGGAGGAGATCGTCGGCGATATCCACGACGAGATGGACGTGCCTCCCGACGACTTCGCGCAGCAGGCCGACGGCTCCCTCGTCGTGCGCGCCAACGTTGACCTGCGCAAGCTGTCCGCGCTGCTGGAAGTTCCCTGGGACCCGGCGCTCGATGTCGCGACGATCGGCGGGCTCGTGACCGAGCAGTTGGAGCGCCTGCCGGTGGCGGGCGACCGGATCGAATGGAACGGCTTTGCGGTCGAGGTCCTGCGCGCGGACCGCCGGCGCCCGCGGTTGCTGCGCCTGGCGCCGTCGAATCCCGACGATTGACAGGCTGGGCTCAATAGGTAACCATATGGTTACTTATGAAGCCCGAGTCCATGGACAATGTGTTTCACGCGCTGGCGTCCGGCACCCGCCGGGAGATCCTCGACATCCTCAAGGCCGAGCCCGGCTGCAGCGTCGTGCGCGTTTGCCGGCATTTCGACGTCAGCCGCATCGCGGTCATGAAGCACCTGAACGTCCTCGAAGAGGCCGGCCTCGTCATCTCCGAGAAGAAGGGCCGCGTCCGGCACCTGTATTTCAATGCCGCGCCGATCCAGATGATCTACGAGCGCTGGACCACGGCGTACAGCGCCGAGTGGGCCGGCCGCCTGACCGAGTTCAAACGTGCCGTGGAAGCGGCCGACGACGACGCGGGGCCGGCGCGCGCCGGGCGCCGCTGATGAGTAAACGCGCGGAGGACGAGTGATGCCCCAGACCCCCGAACAGGCCGCGCAGGCCATGATCGACAACCTGAAGGACAAGACCGGCAAGTCGCTGGACCAGTGGTTCCGCGTTCTGGAGAAGACGCCCTTCGAGATGCACGGCGAATTCGTGAAACACCTGAAAAGCGAGGGTGGTGTGACCCACGGGTACGCGAACCTGATCGCCCACAAGTACCGCGAACGCACTGCCGGTGGCGCCGCCGATGACCCTGTCGCCCGGCAGTACGCGGGTGCGAAAGCCGGCCTGCGGCCGATCTACGACAAGCTGGTGAAGACGGTCGCGGGGTTCGGTGACGACGTGGAGGTCTCGCCGAAGAAGACCTACGTGAGCCTGCGGCGCAAGAAGCAGTTCGCCCTGGTGCAGCCGTCGACGAGAGACCGGGTCGACGTGGGCATCAACCTGAAGGGCGTGAAGCCCTCGGGCCGACTGGAGGCGTCGGGCAGTTTCAATGCGATGGTCACCCATCGCGTACGGCTCGCGAGCCCGAAGGACGCGGATGCGGAGTTGAAGAACTGGCTCAGGCAGGCTTACGACGCGGCCGGCTGAGCGCCGCGAATCGAGAAGGAGACGACCATGAACGATTCCCGAAGCGACACGGCGGCAGCCGGTCATGACGAGGGCGATGCCGCGGCGGAGCGCCAGTACTTTCGCGTCGTGATCCGGGCGCCGATCCACAAGGTCTGGGCCGAACTCACGCGCTGCGACAGCGTGTTGCCGTTCTTCTTCAACAGCCGCTGCGCGACGCCGGGCCTCGCCCCGGGTGCGCCGGTCCGAATGCTGTCGAAGGACGGCAAGTACGCGTCGGTCGTGGGTGAGGTGCTCGAGTTCGACCCGCCGCACCGCTATGCGCACACGTTCAAGTTCACGAGCTTCGACGATCCGCTGTGCGTCGTTCGCTACGTGCTGAAGGAGGTCCCCGAAGGCACGGAATTCACGCTGATCAACGAGAACGTTCCGACCGGTACGAAGACCGAGAAGTACATGACCTCGGGCGGAAATTTCATCACGGCGAACCTCAAGGCGCTGGTCGAGACCGGCAAGCCGACGGCGGGCGGCCGCTTCGCCCTGCTCATGATGGGCCTGTTCGCGCCGTTCACCCCGAAGCAGTGCCGCGCGGAGTACTGGCCGTTCGATCGCAAGATCGGCTGATTCCGGATGATGGGCCGGGGGTTGCCGCGACCAGCGCCTTGGTGTGAGATACCCGTTCGCGAGCGGTAACGTAACCATTGGTGCCCTCATCGCCGAGACGAAAGACAATGCGCAGCCGCCGCGCGGCTACCCCGTGTCCTGGTACGCGGCGACGGCGAAGGGCCTCGTCGACCGACCGGCGCTTGCCGGCGACCTGAAGGCCGATGTCTGCGTCATTGGCGGCGGCTTCACCGGGCTGTCCGCGGCGCTGAATCTCGCGGATCGCGGTTTCGACGTGGTGCTGCTGGAAGCCGAACGACTGGGCTACGGGGCCTCCGGGCGTTGCGGCGGGCTGGTCGGCAGCGGCCAGCGCAAGGACGTCCTGGAGACCGAGGAAAAGTTCGGCCTGGAAGGCTCGCGCGCGCTCTGGCGGCTTGCGGAAGAAGCAAAGACGGAGATTCGCGAGCGCGTCGCCCGGCATTCGATCGACTGCGACCTGCAGAACGGGCAACTCGTCGCCATCCATACGCGTCGCTACCTCGGCTGGGCGGAGGAGTTGTCGCGGGCGCTCGCCGAGCGCTACGACTACCCGGACACGCACGCGGTCGATGCCGAGGGCATCCGGGCGCTCGTCGCGAATGACGATTACTTCGAAGGCTGGTTCGACCCGCACGCGTTGACGCTGCACCCGCTGAATTTCGCACTCGGCCTTGCTGGAGCCTGCGACGGTGCCGGCGTGCGCATTTTCGAGAATTCCCGGGTGACCGGCTACACCCGCGCGGAGCCGGCGCGCGTCAGCACGACCAGCGGCAGCGTGACGGCCTCGCACATCGTGCTCGCGTGCAACGGCTACCTCGACAAGCTCGAACCGCGTGTCGCCGGCAAGATTATGCCGATCAACAACTTCGTCATTGCGACCGAGCCGCTCGGCGAGGAGCGCGCGCGCGAGCTCATCAGCGGACGCTTCGGCGTGCATGATACGCGCTTCGTCGTGAACTATTACCGCACGACCGAAGACCACCGGCTGCTGTTCGGCGGTGGCGAGAACTACCGGCGCGGCTTCCCGCGCGATATCACCGCGTTCGTGCGACCGTACATGCTGAAGACGTTCCCGCAGCTCGACGACATGGCCATCGACTATGCCTGGGGGGGCACGCTGTCGGTCACCGTCAATCGCCTGCCACACTTCGGACGGCTTGCGCCGAACCTGTTCTTCGCGCAGGGCTACTCGGGCCACGGTATTTCGATTGCGACGTTTGCCGGCAAGGCGATCGCGGAGGCCGTCGCCGGAACCGCGGAGCGCTTCGACGTCATGGCGAGCCTGCCGACCCACACGTTTCCCGGCGGAACGCTGCTCCGCTACCCTGGCATGGTGCTGGGCATGCTGTGGTACGGCATGAAAGACCGGCTGTAGCCATGCCAGACACGACCGACAGGGCATCGTCGTCGCAGGCCTTCGATGCAACCCGGGTCGCCGTCGTTACCGGCGGCGGACACGGGATCGGCCGCGCACTCAGCCGTCGCCTGGCATCGGTCGCGGATGCAGTAGTCGTCGCCGACCTCGAGGGCGGGGCGGCAGAGCGAGTCGCGGCCGACATCGGTGGTCACGCCTACTGCCTGGACGTTGCAAGCGAGGCCGATCTCGCGGCGCTGGTCGCCGAGGTGGAAGAAACGCTCGGTCCGATCGACCTGTTCGTGTCGAATGCCGGCGTGGGCTATGGCGATGCCGACGACGGCGCCGCCTCCCGGGGAGGCAGGCTCGGGCCCGTCGACGATCGCTGGGAGGCCTGCTGGAGCATCAACGTGATGGCGCACGTCTACGCCGCCCGCGCGCTGCTGCCACGGATGATTCCGCGCGGTGGCGGCGCGTTCATCAACATCGCGTCGGCCGCGGGCCTGCTGTCACAGATTGGTGACGCCGCCTACTCGGCGACGAAACATGCCGCCGTCGCGTTCGCCGAATCGCTGGCGATCACGCACGGGGACGACGGCATACGCGTCACCGTCGCGTGCCCGCAGGCCGTCGCAACCCGGATGATCGGGATGCCGGACGATTCCGGCGCCGCGGACGGGGGCTTCGGCGGGAACGACGTCGACGGCATCCTGCCGCCGGAAACGGCTGCCGACCTGATCGTCGACGGCGCGCGGGACGGGCGTTTTCTCGTGCTGCCGCACCCGCAGGTCGCGACCTACGCCCAGCGCAAGGCGGCCGACCACGACCGCTGGATCGCCGGCATGCGGCGCTTTCGCGCGAGACTCGCCGCCAGCGATGACTGAGGCGTGAAACGGGCTAAAGCCGGTCGACCGGCAGCTTGAGGTAGACGACGCCGTTGTCCTCCGGCGGCGGCAGGCTGCCGGCGCGCACGTTGACCTGGATGGACGGCAGCAGGAGTTTCGGCATGCCGAGCTGGTGATCGCGGGCCTCGCGCATTTCGATAAACGCCTGTCGCGTGACGCCGGCATGCACGTGTACGTTGTGCGCCCGCTGCGCGGCGACCGTCGTTTCCCAGGCGAACTCGTCGCGGCCCGGCGCCTTGTAGTCGTGACACAGGAACAAGCGCGTGTCGTCGGGGAGAGCAAAGATCGACTGGATCGAATCGTACAGCCGCGCCGCGCTGCCGCCGGGAAAGTCGGTGCGCGCGGTGCCGTAGTCCGGCATGAACAGCGTGTCGCCGACGAAAGCCGCATCGCCGATCCGGTAGGTCACGCAGGCCGGCGTGTGGCCCGGCGTGTGCAGCACGCGCGCCTCGAGCTCACCGATGGAGAAGCGGTCGCCATCGGCGAAAAGCTCGTCGAACTGGCGGCCGTCGGTCGCGAGATCCGCGAGGTTGAAGACGTCGCGAAACGTCGCCTGGACCGTGCGCACGTGCTCGCCGATGCCGATGCGTCCGCCGACGGCATCGCGAAGCCAGGGTGCGGCGGACAGGTGGTCCGCGTGGACGTGCGTTTCGAGGATCCAGTCGACGTTCAGCGCGTTGTCGCGAACGTAGTCCACGATACGTTCGGCCGATGCCGTCGACGTACGGCCCGACGCGGCGTCGAAGTCGAGCACCGGGTCAATGACCGCGGCATGCGCCGTCGCGGGATCCGTAACGACGTAGCTGACGGTGTTCGTCGTGGTGTCAAAGAAAGCCTGTACTTCGGGCGCGGGCATGCGGCATCGCCGGGTTTATGTATTAGCAAGTTCGAATATAGCGTCCGTGGGCGGTGGCTGGCAAGCCGCGCCCGGGCCCATGAAAAAGGCGGACCTCCGAAGAAGTCCGCCAGGCAACAAGCTGATATCGGTATCAGCTTCAGGGGGATCGTCAGGCCGTACCGGCGCGTTGGCCGATGTCGACGATGCGTTCGTCGTAGCTCCCGGCGCGTTCGGACAGGCCCTGCACCAGGCCGACCAGGTGCCGCGTCGCGCGTTCGTTCAGTAGCCGCGGCAGCCTGCAGCGGCGGCGGGCGAGGTCTTCGTGGAACGTGTACAACATCGCGCGCAGCGCGTCGCTCATATCGGATGCCGTCTCTTCCGAGTCGAGCAGGTGCATGAGAATCAGTTCCGAGATTTCCGCGTCCAGGTTTGCCCGGTCGAAGCGGGCCTCGATCGATACCCAGACGAGGTCGAGGTTCTTGTTCGAGTGCTGCAATTCATCGGCGAACAACACCGGCGCGACCTCTGGCAGTAGCTGGTACAGGCGGCCGGAGATGCCGGATTCGCCGGCCAGTCGTCGCAACTGCGCCGCGTTTGCGGCCGGCGTCGCGAGGAAGATGCCGGTCTCCGCCTCGGTGTCGATCTCGCGGATGAGATTCTGGTAGCAGTGTTCGGTCGGGTCCCCGGACTCGAGCACGAGCGCGAGCTTGGCCATGTTCTCCACGGTGATTCGCTGTTGCGACCAGCGGTCGAGCCGCGCCATCGGGCTGTCATCGCTGCCGAACCGGTCGTTGAGATACGCCGCCACTGCATCCTCGATTCGGGTGTTCCTGTCCACCGTGCCCTTGCCGCCCCGTATCAACCGCAACATGTGAGTCTCCTTCCGTTGTCGGGATGAGATTCTGGAGACGGGGCGCCGGCGGCTCTGGTGCGTACACCTCAGCTTTTGTGCAATTTGCGTCAACCGCGACGTATCATGGCCGGCGGTTGCGGCCGAGCTATTACCCGACGATGTTGATTCAGCCTTCTTCACTGGCGCTGCTGGTCTATCGCATCGGCGAGACGCTGGCGGTGGAGTACGGCGTGGATCCGGCGTCCGCCTACGCCGAGCTGGGACTGGACCCGGACGGCCCGGCCGACGCCGGCGAGCGCGTGCCGAACAGCGTGGTCACCGCGATGTTCGAACGCGCCCTCGCGATGAGCGGCGATCCCGCGGTGGGCATTCGCGTCGGTCTGCGCAGCGAACCCCGGCACTTCTTCGTCATCGGCCACACCTGGCTCGCCAGCGCGACGCTGGGGGACGCCATCCGCAAGCTCCTGCGGTACGAGGCAATCTTCGACAGCGGCGAGACGGACCTCGGTTTCGAACGCGAGGGCGATTGCCTCGTGCTGAGCGAGTGCTACCCGGAATCGGGGGACTACCCGGGCAAGCTTCGCGTCGACAACGAGATCGCCAGCGTGCTCAAGATGTGCCGGTTGTCGGCAGGGCGCGAAGTCTTGCCGCGCAGGATCGAGGTCTTTCTGCCACCCGGGGCGCCTACCGACATCTACCGGCCGCTCACGCAGGGCGAGGTCGAGCGCAGCGCCGTGAGAACGGCGCTGCACTTCGACCCGGCCGATATCGAGTCGCCGCTCGCGGGATCGATCCCGGACGTGGTAGAGGCCACGTGCAGGATTGCGGATCGTTATCTCGGGTCGCTCGACAACAGCAAGGTGGCGCACCAGGTACGCGCGCAGCTTGTGCAAATGCTCCCGAGCGGCGCCGTCGACCAGGAAAAGGTGGCCGCACGCCTGTACCGCAGCGCGAGCACGCTGCAGCGGCAGCTCAGCGCCGAGGGGACGTCGTACCGGGACGTGCTCGACGAGACGCGCCGCGAACTCGCGCAGGCCTACCTGCGTGACGGCCGGCACTCGCAGACGGAGACTGCGTTCCTCGTCGGCTTCTCCGACCAGAGCAATTTCTCGCGCGCGTTCCGGCGCTGGACCGGCAAGAGCCCGGGCGAGTACCGCAAGGCAACCAGACCCGGTTCATCGCGATCAGCCGGCTGACACGCGCTGAATTCGGGATGGTCGGGCCTCGGCCGTGCGCACCGGGAAGACGGCATGTATGCTTGTTCGCTGCTTCAGCAGCGCGAGTTCAAGGACGAACGGTTCGTCGTCCGCGCAGCGTAGCACTATTCTCTAGTCGGCGCCGGTTACTTCGACGCGGTGCAGTACACGATCATGGACGGGCTGTCATCGACGACCGCGTTGCACGGCAGTACCGAGGAGGAGCAATTTGTCGCCTGACGCACGTCGAATCGAAGAGCACGGCCTGACGGTCGCCCAGTCTCTCTCCGACTTCATCGAGAACGAACTCCTGCCCGCCGCCGGCCTCGAGCCGGCGGCTTTCTGGGCAGGCGTTGCCGCGCTGAACGCCGAGCTCGGCGCCACGAACCGGGACCTGCTGGCGAGGCGGGACGCGCTGCAGGCGCAGATCGACGACTGGCACCGGCAACGCGGGGCCGACTGGGCACACGAGGACTACGTGACGTTCCTCAAGTCGATCGGCTACCTGGAGGAGCCCGGTGGGCCGTTCGAAATCGGCACCACGAACGTCGACGCGGAAATCGCCGAGGTGGCGGGGCCGCAGCTCGTCGTACCGGTCAGCAACGCACGCTTCGCGCTGAACGCCTGCAACGCGCGCTGGGGCAGCCTGTACGACGCGTTGTACGGCACCGACGCGATCCCCGAGTCCGGCGGCCGCGATCGCGGCGCCGGCTACAACGCGGTGCGCGGACAGGCCGTCATCGACGCGGCGGCGGACTTCCTGGACGCCGCCGTGCCCCTCGCCGATGGCAGTCACCGCGACGTGAGCCGTTACTCGGTCGAAGACGGCACGCCGGCGCGCGTGCATGTCGCGCTGGCCGGAGGGCGCGAGACCGTGCTGGCCGACGGTGCGCAGTTCGCCGGCTACGGCCGTGACGGCGACCGACTCACGCTGCTGTTCGCGCGCCACGGGCTGCACGTCGAGCTCGTGATCGACCCCGGTCACCCCATCGGCCGCGGATCCCCGTCGAATCTCGCCGACGTGGTGCTGGAGTCGGCGATCACGACGATCCAGGATTGCGAGGACTCCGTCGCCGCCGTGGATGCGGCGGACAAGGTCGGCGTGTACCGCAACTGGCTCGGATTGATGCGCGGGGACCTCGAGGCCGAGTTCACGAAGGGCGGCAAGACCGTCGTCCGGCGACTGGTAGAGGACCGTCATTACACGGCGCCGGACGGGGGCGCGCTGACGCTGTCCGGCCGCAGCCTGATGCTGGTGCGCAACGTCGGACACCTGATGACGACGGATGCGGTCCTGGATGCCGACGGCAACGAGATGTTCGAGGGCATGCTCGACGCGCTCGTCACCGCCGCGGCGGCGATGGCGAACGGCCGAGGCGGCGACCGCCTGCCGAACAGCCGCTACGGCAGCATCTACATCGTGAAGCCGAAGATGCACGGGGCCGCGGAGGTCCTGTTCACGAACACGCTGTTCGGCCGGGTCGAGTCGATCCTCGGCCTCGAGGCGAACACGCTGAAGGTCGGCGTCATGGACGAGGAGCGGCGCACGACCGTGAACCTCGCCGCCTGCATCCACGCCGTGCGCGACCGGCTCGTGTTCATCAACACCGGCTTTCTCGACCGCACCGGCGACGAGATTCACACGTCGATGCATGCCGGGCCCGTGCTGCGCAAGGAGACGATCAAGGCACAGCCGTGGATCGCGGCGTACGAAGACTGGAACGTCGACATCGGCATCCGCTGCGGGCTCCCGGGGCACGCGCAGATCGGCAAGGGCATGTGGCCGAAGCCGGACGAGATGCGGCAGATGCTGGACACGAAGCAGGCGCACCCGGAGGCGGGCGCGAACTGCGCGTGGGTGCCGTCGCCCACGGCGGCGACGCTGCACGCGATGCACTACCACCGGGTCGACGTGCGCGCGCGCCAGGCGCAGCTCGCGAAGCGGCCGCTTGCGAGCCTGAACGACATCCTGACGCCGCCGCTCGGCGATCCGGCTACGCTCGACCCCGACGACATCCAGGCGGAACTCGACAACAACGTGCAGGGCATCCTGGGCTACGTCGTGCGCTGGGTGGAGCAGGGTATCGGCTGCTCGAAAGTGCCCGACATCAACGACGTCGGTCTGATGGAGGATCGCGCGACGCTGCGCATCTCGAGCCAGCACATCGCGAACTGGCTACTGCACGGCGTCGTGTCGGCGGCGCAGGTCGAGGAGACGCTGGAACGGATGGCGGGCGTCGTCGACGCGCAGAACGCGGGCGACCCGGCGTACCGCCGCATGAGCGACGACCCGGCGGCGAGCTTCGCGTTCCGGGCGGCGCACGACCTCATCTTCCGCGGCGTCGAGCAGCCGAACGGCTATACCGAACCGCTGTTGCACGCGTGGCGGCGCAAGGCCAAGGCCGCGCTCACCTGAGGACTCAGGTCGCCTGGCTGTCCCGGGCAACCACCGAATCGATCGCGCGGTAGGCCGACAGGATCGCGCCTTCCTGCCAGGCGGGCAAAATGCTGAGGTGCTCGCCGGCAAACACGTAGCCACCGTCGGCGGACAACAGCGCGCTCGGCGTCGACAGCCCCCACGCGCCGAGCTGCCACGGCACCTTGTTCCATGCGACGCTGATGCCGCGCGCGGCCACGCCCGGCAGGCCCGGGTGCAGCGCCGCCGCCTGCGCGAGCGTCGCGTCGAGACGCTGCGGCGGCGTGTGGTTCGTGAATGCCTCGCCGGCCGCGCCGCCGAACAGGTAGGCGCCGAGCAGGATGCCCTGCTCGTCACCGAAGCCGTGGCTCGGGTACCAGACCTGCGTGATGTCCTGGTCGGTCCACGCGATGCCGCCGTACAGGTTGTGCTCGCGCTCCCAGAAGCGCGGCGCCTGGAACGCGATGCGCACGGCCGGTGCATAGGCAAAGCCACCGATCTCGGCGCGATGCGCCGCGTCGAAGTCGTTCGGGATGCCGGTGAGCACGCTGGCGGGCAGGCAGCAGACGCCGTGGTCCGCGTCGAGCGCCACCGCGCTGCCCATGTTCTCGTACACCACGCGGACGCCGCTTGCAGTCTTGCGCAACTCGGTCACGGGCGCGTTCAGTACGAGTTCCGTCGCTACCTGCGCCGCGAGCGCGTTCGGTATCCGGTCCATGCCCCCGACCGCCTGCAGCATGACGGGCTGCTGGTCCAGCCCGTCCGTGAACGCGCGTCGCGCGGTCCAGAACGTGTCCGCGATCAGTTCCTGCAGGTCGCGCGCGGGCAGCAGCGTCCCGCGTTCCCGGCTGCCGGCATCTTCCTGCCCCGGGAAGCCGGCGCGGTGGCTGCCGGCGTACGCGCTCGAGGCATCGAGGTCGCCGAACTGGCGCAGCATCGCGAGTACGCGCGTACGGTCCGTTGCCGACAGCTCGGCGTCGAGGGCATTGCGGTCGATGGCCGTCGACAACAGCGCGGCGATGTGGCCGCGCGTGTCGGCGTCGATTCGCCGCGCGACTTGCGGTGCCCCGCCGAATTGCGCCTGCCGCTGCAGCCACGTCGCGCGATTGTCGTTGACGAAGGTTTCGAGGGCGACGCCGAACTCGCGGCAATAGCCGAGCAGGAACTCGTGGTGGTGCGGAATGCGCGACGGTCCGGCGTTGAAGTACAGGTTCTCGTGCAGGTCGAACAGGCACGGCTGCACACTGTCCGTTTCGACCAGCGCATCGCCGGCGCGCAGCGTGCGAACCCGCCCGCCGGCGCGGTCGGCCGCCTCCAGCAGCGTGCAGGCATAGCCGAGGCGGCGGAGTTCCAGCGTGGCGACCAGGCCGGCGATACCGGCGCCGATCACGACCACGCGGCGGCCGTTGCCGATGCCGGCGGGCCAGTCGCCGGGGCGCGGCGACGGCGGCGAGCGCGGGGGACCCGACGGTGGCCGCGGAATCCCGGCCGTCGACGCCGACGAATCACCGCAGGCGCCGAGCGACGAGGCCACGCCCATCGCGGCCATCGCCCGCAACATGGCGACGCCTCCGGCGCTGCGCCCGATCGAGGCCAGGAAGTCCCGTCGCGCGATGCGCGGTTCGCGTGCTGTCATAGGCTCTGTCCCCCGGGCGATTGGACCCGTGGTGCTCTGCGGAATTCCCCCGATCTTGGAGCGTCGCCGCGCGTCCGCTATCGTGCACGATGGTTCGGTAATCTTCGTGGGTCGATGCGCAGCCTGCTCTTCGTCGCTTTGTTCGGATCCATGCTGGCGGCACACGCCGGCGAAGTCACCGTGGCCGTCGCGGCAAATTTCGCGACGACCGCCGGGGAACTCGCGCGGGCGTTCGAGACGCGGACGGGGCATCGTGTCCGGCTCGTCAGCGGATCGACCGGCCGGCTCTACGCGCAGGCGGTCAATGGCGCCCCGTTCGATGTCCTGCTCGCGGCAGACGTCGAACGTCCGCGGCGCCTGGAAGCGGACGGCCTGGCGCACGCCGGCAGCCGGCGCACCTACGCCATCGGCAGGCTCGTGGCCTGGTCGCGCGACCCGGCGCTCGCGGGGCGCGACTGCCTGGAGGCGCTGCGCGATCCCGGCGCCGGACGCATCGCGCTGGCGAACCCGGACCTGGCCCCGTACGGCGCCGCCGCGCGCGAGTACCTCGAGCGCGCCGGCCTGTGGGCGTCGCTGTCGCCGAACGCGGTGCTCGGCGAGAACGTGGCGCAGACCCTGCAGTTTGCGGTCAGCGGCGGGGCACGCATCGGCTTCGTCGCCGCGTCGCAGCTGGAGTCGACGGCGCTTCCGGAGGCGAGCTGCGCCAGTCCGGTGCCCGCGGACCTGCACGCGCCGATCGAGCAGCAGGGGGTGCTCCTCGAACGCGCGGACGAAAACGCGGCGGCCGTCGCGTTCCTCGACTGGATCGTCGCGCCCGAGGCGCAGTCGATCATCGAGGACGCCGGTTACCGGCGGCCGGGATCATGACGGGCGGCCGCGCCGGCGACGTGTTCGGCCCGCTCGCGCTGTCGCTCGAGCTGGCGTTCGTCACGACGCTGCTGCTGCTCGTGATCGCGACGCCGATCGCCTGGTGGCTCTCGCGTTCCCGCGCGCCGTGGAAGCCCGTCGTCCAGGCCGTCGTCGCACTGCCGATCGTCCTGCCCCCGACCGTGCTCGGCTTCTACCTGCTGATCCTGCTCGGCCCCTACCAGCCTCCGGGGTCCTGGTGGTTCACGCTGACCGGTGAGACGCTGACATTCTCCTTCGCCGGCCTCGTCATCGCGTCCTGTGTCTACAGCCTGCCGTTCGCCGTGCAGCCGTTGCAGGCAGCCTTCGACCTCGTCGGCGATGGCGAGATCGAGGCGGCCCGCACGCTCGGCGCAACGGCGCGCGACGCGTTCTTCTCCATAGCCGTTCCGCTGGCGGCGCCCGGCTTCCTCGCGGCGGCGGTGCTGAGTTTCGCGCACACGCTGGGCGAGTTCGGCGTCGTGCTGATGGTCGGTGGCAATATTCCGGGCGAAACGCGCGTGGTGTCGATTGCGATCTTCGACCACGTCGAGACCCTGAACTACGGGGCAGCGCACGAGCTGTCGTCACTGTTGCTCGCGCTGGCCTTCGCGTTCCTGCTCCTGATGTATGTCGCGAATCGCCGCCGGAGGCGCTCGTGAGCACGGCGAGCCCGGACATCGAGTTCGCGTACCGCCTCTCGCGCGGCGCGTTCCGGCTCGACGCGGAAGGCTCGGCCGGCACCGAAGGGGTCACCGGCCTGTTCGGCGCGTCGGGGGCCGGCAAGACGAGCCTGCTGCGCTGCATTGCCGGCCTGGACGTTGCGGACAGCGCGCATCTCGTCGTCCGCGGCGAGCGCATCGACGACAGCGCGAACGGCCGGCGCTGCCCGGTGCACCGGCGCGACATCGCGTACGTCTTCCAGGAACCCCGTCTGTTTCCGCATCTCGATGTACGCCGCAATCTCGAATACGGGGCGCGCCGCCGCCCGTCGCCGGGCCGCGACGCCTTCGAGACCGTCGTCGACCGGCTCTCGCTGGGGACACTGTTGTCGCGCAAGCCGGCCGGGCTGTCGGGCGGCGAGGCGCAGCGCGTCGCGATCGGGCGCGCGCTGCTGAGCGCGCCGAAACTCCTGTTAATGGATGAGCCGGTCGCTGCGCTCGATGCGGCGCGCCGGCGTGACATCCTCGACTGCGTGAAGGAGCTGCGTGCGGCGACCGGGATCCCCGTGCTCTACGTTTCGCACCAGCTCGACGAAGTCTGCCGGCTTTGCGACCAGTTGCTGGTGCTCGAGGACGGCCGCGTGGTCGCATCCGGACCGCTGCAGTCCGTGCTGTTGCGCACGGACCTCCCCGTGCTCGGAGGCGCCGACGCGGGCGTCGTGTTCGACGCCGTGGCGGTCGCCTACGATCCGGGCGACGACCTCAGCGAACTGGCGATCGGTGCATTGCGCCTGTTCGTCCCGGAACGGCATGCACCGGGCGAGAAGGTGCGCGTGCGCGTGCGCGCATCCGACGTGAGTATCTCGCGCGACAGGAGCGACGCATCGTCGTCGATCCTGAATCGCCTGCCCGCGGTGCTGGCAGGGGTTCGCGACGACGGCACGCATGCCGTGCTGCTCGAGCTGCGGCTGCCGGATGGCGCGCCGCTCCTGGCCCGGATTACGCGGCGATCGTTGCGCCTGATGCAGCTCCGGCCCGATGACAGCGTTGTCGCGCAGGTGAAAAGCATTTCAGTTCGCGGCTGAATGCTCCGGAAGTGTGCGATCGGTACAGCGCCGGAGCGGCGCGAGGGTGCATAATGGTGGGCCGCTTTCACGAGCATTTCCGCGAGACCAATGAGCCCGTCCGTCACCTACGTCCTGATCGTGCTATTCACGACCAGCGCCATGATCTCGCTGATCTTCTTCATCGCGTGGAAGAGCCTCGTGCGCGAGCCCTACACGCTGAGCTGGGCGATCGCGTTCCTCCTGGCGACGGCGCAGTGGGGTTGCACGCTGGCACGCGACCGCTTTCCATCGTTCGAGGCCTTCTGGCTGGTCGTCAACGGCATCGGCCTCGTCGCGATCATGCTCATTCTTCGCGGCCACATCGAGCGGACACACGTCCATTTTCGTCCCGGGCGCCTGTGGTTGTATACCGCGGCGCTCTACGCGCTTGCGATCTGGGCGACGCTGGTGGACCGTCACGTCGGCATCATGACCGCGATCGTGCCCGCCTCGGCGGCCGTCATGGCCTTCATCTCCGCGTTCCTGGTGCTGCGGTTCCGGACGCCCGTGCGCCCGGCCGATTTCGCGGCCGCCGTCACCATGCTCGTGTTCGGCATCGTGCAGGTGGTCGCCTCCTCGCTGGCTTTCATGCAGGGCGCGGACGGCAACGAGCGCCTGTTCCAGGCCTTCGTCGAGTTCCGCTACCTCACGTTGCCCGCGGCGTATATCGCGCTCGCCATGTTCGTGATCTTCATGCTCGCGTCGGACCTGTCCGAGAAGATGAAGCAGATCGCGGTACAGGACCAGCTCACCGGCCTGCTGAATCGGCGCGGTTTCAGCGAGCGGGCCGCGCTGGTCTACGCCGGCGCACGCCGCAGCGGCCGGCCTGTTTCGGTCATCATGACGGACATCGATCGATTCAAGGACATCAATGACCGGTATGGGCACATGGCGGGTGACCACGCCCTGCAGCACTTCGCGCACGTCCTGGCGGAGCGCCGGCGTGCCGAGGACATCGTCGCGCGGATGGGCGGGGAGGAGTTTGCGCTCGTGCTGCCGGGGACGACGCTCGAGGTGGCAACGTCGATCGCCAGGGCGCTGTGCGATCGCATCGAGACCCGGTCGATCACGGCCGCCGGCGAAACGCTCGAGATGACGGCGAGCTTCGGCGTGTCGACACTGTCCGAACGGGACACCTGCCTGACCGACGCCATCGTGCGCGCGGACCGCGCGCTGTACCGGTCGAAGCGGGCCGGCCGGAATCGTATCGATATCGAGTCGTCCCAGTCGCTGAACCTGCCCGACGGCATATTGAAGCGCGTTGCGGCGGAGTGAGCCGCTTGCAATCGGCGGGCGATCGCCGTATCAGTGTCGCCTTTCAGTGGGCACTTCGGAGCCGGCCATGAGTTCGGCGGAAAACACCATCAGCTGGTCGGACTTCGCCAAGGTCGACATCCGCGTCGGCCGCGTCGTCGCGGCGCGCCGTTTCCCGGAAGCCCGCAAGCCGGCCTACGTCCTGGACGTAGACTTCGGGCCGGATGTCGGGCACCGAAAGTCCAGCGCGCAGATCACCGATCACTACAGGCCCGAGGACCTCGTCGGCCGCCTCGTCGTCGGAGTGGTCAATTTTCCGAAGAAGCAGATCGGCCCGTTGATGTCGGAGTGCCTGGTCACGGGCTTTCACGACGCCGACGGCGCGGTCGTGCTGTGCGTTCCGGATGCCGACGTGCCCCCGGGGACGCGACTGGCGTAAGCCCGTAGCCGGCGCGTCCGCGCTTCGCGTACCATTGCCCGCCATGCCTGCGATCCTTTCCGTCCAGAACCTGAACAAAACCTACGCCGGCGACTTCGTCGCGCTCAGGGACATCAACCTCGAGATCGAGCGCGGGGAGATCTTCGCGCTGCTCGGCCCGAACGGGGCCGGCAAGACCACGCTGATCAACATCATTTGCGGCATCGTCAACCCGACGTCCGGCACCGCGTACGTGAACGGACACGATATCGCATCGGAGTTTCGCCGTACGCGGGCGCTCGTCGGACTGGTGCCGCAGGAACTGCCGGTCGACTCGTTCACGACCGTGGAGCAGACCGCGGCGTTCAGCCGGGGACTGTTCGGCAAGCCGGCGGATCCCGCGCTCGTGGAGAAAGTGCTCAAGTCGCTGTCGCTGTGGGACAAGCGGGACACGAAGATCATCGCGCTGTCGGGTGGCATGAAGCGCCGCGTCCTGATCGCGAAGGCGCTCGCGCACGAGCCCGAGCTGCTGTTCCTGGACGAGCCGACCGCCGGCGTGGACGTGGAGCTGCGCCAGGACATGTGGAAAGTCGTCTCGCGGCTCCGCGACGATGGCGTGACCGTGATCCTGACGACGCACTACATCGAGGAAGCCGAGGAGATGGCCGACCGGGTCGGCGTGATCAATCACGGCGAGATCATCCTCGTCCAGGACAAGCGCCGCCTGATGCGCGAACTCGGCAAGAAGCAGCTCACGCTGAGCCTGAACGCGCCGCTCGACCGCTTACCGGCAACCCTCGGGGCTTTCGCGCTCGAACTTGCGCCCGGCGGGAGCGAGCTCGTGTACACCTACGATTCGAACGAGAACCGCACCGGCATTACGGGGCTGCTCGGGGCATTGCAGGAGGCCGGCATCCATTTCAATGACCTCGATACGTCGCAAAGCTCGCTCGAGGAGATCTTCGTCGACCTCGTGAAGAGACCGCAATGAATTTCCAGGCCATCAAGGCGATCTATCTTTCCGAGATGGCGCGGATGTTCCGCACGGCCGTGCAGAGCATCGTCGCGCCGGTACTGTCCACGTCGCTGTACTTCGTGATCTTCGGTTCCGCGATCGGCTCGCGCATCAGCGAGATCGACGGCATCACGTATGGCGCGTTCATTGTGCCGGGCCTCATCATGCTGTCGATCATGACGGAAAGTATCTCCAACTCGTCGTTTGCGATCTATTTTCCGCGCTTCATCGGCACGATCTTCGAGGTGCTGTCGGCGCCGGTCTCCTGGGTGGAGGTCGTGCTCGGCTATGTTGGTGCGGCAGCGACGAAGTCCGTGATCATCGGCACGATCATCTTCATTACCGCGAACTTTTTCGTCGACATCGATATCGCGCACCCGTTCGTCGCGTTGCTGTTCCTCGTCCTGACGTCGTTCTCGTTCTGCCTGTTCGGCTTCATCCTCGGGGTTTGGGCGGACGGCTGGGAGAAACTGACGATCATCCCGGTGCTCGTGATCATGCCGCTGACGTTCCTCGGCGGCACGTTCTATTCGATCAGCATGCTGCCGGAGGCCTGGCAGAAGATCAGCCTGTTCAATCCGATCGTGTACCTCATCAGCGGCTTCCGCTGGAGCTTCTACGAGCACTCGGACGTGGCCGTCGGGCTCAGTATCGGCGCGACCGTGGGATTCCTCGTCGCCTGCCTGCTCGTCGTGCGCTGGATCTTCAAGACGGGTTACCGGCTGCGCACCTGACGCTACGTGAGCGACGGCACCGGCTGCCGGTGCCGTATACTGCACAGCGATGAACCGGCCAGAATCCAGCTCGGCGCGGCTCGCGACGATCGTCACGCTGATCGTGGCCGGCGAAATGATCTTCGCGCTGCCGTTCCACACGGCCCGCTATTTCCGCGTCACACTGCTCGAGGCCTTCGGTTTCTCGAACACGCTGCTGGGTGACCTGTTCGCGGCCTACGGTGTCGTAGCGTTTCTCTCCTATTTCCCCGGCGGCGCGCTCGCCGACCGGTTTCCGGCTCGCGGCCTGCTCACCGCATCGCTGCTCGCGACTGCGGCCGGCGGCGTCGCGATGGCGACGATCCCGAATGCCGCCGGCATGGGAATGCTGTACGCGTTCTGGGGGGTGGCGACGATCCTGCTGTTCTGGGGCGCGCTGATCCGTGCGACGCGCGAATGGGGCGGTAGCGGCACGCAGGGCATGGCCTTCGGCCTGCTGGAGGGCGGGCGCGGCCTGGTGGCCGCGCTGGCGGCATTGCTCATGGCAAGCATTTTCGCCGCGTCGATGCCGGACGTCGTCGAATCGGCGTCGGACGCTGAACGCCGCTCCGCGCTGTCACGCGTCATCCTCGCGTACTCGGCGCTGACCGCGCTGACGGGCGTGGCCGCGTGGCTGCTGATCCCGGGCGACCACGGCCGCCGCGCGCCGGGCGCCTCGCCACTCGCCGGCATGCGCGCAGTGCTGTCGCGCCCCGTCGTGTGGGCGCAGGCCGGTGTCGTTGCGTGTGCCTATTGCGGCTTCAAGGGGCTCGACAACTACGCGCTCTATGCCAACGAGGTCCTCGGCATGGATGAGGTCGAAGCCGCGTTTTTCTCGACCTGGGGCGCCTTCCTTCGCCCGGTCGCGGCGATCGCCGCCGGACTGCTTGCGGACCGGTTCACGGCCAAGCGCGCGATTAGCGGCGCGTTCGTTGCGATGCTGGCTTCCTGCGGTGCGGTATCGTTGTTTGCGCCGTCATCGCAGCCGGTGTCGGCCATCGTCGCCATGCTGTTCGTCAGCTATGCCGCGGTCTACGCGCTGCGCGGCGTGTACTTTGCGCTGCTCGAGGAAAACGAGACGCCGCGGCACGTGACCGGTGCCGCCGTGGGGCTGGTGTCCGTCATCGGTTTCACGCCGGAGATCTTCTTCGCGCCGATCACGGGGCGCATCCTCGACGCGAGCCCCGGGCTCGCCGGCTTCCAGCACTACTTCCTGTTCCTGGCGACCGTCGCGGCCGCCGGCCTGCTGCTGACCGCTGCGGTCGTGTACCTGCACCGCCCGGGGGGGCCGCCGTTGTGGCCTACCCGAGCCCGAGCCGGTTCGCATACTCCCGCTCGAGCGGAATGAGCGTCCTCCAGAACGGGGGCGTCGCGCTGTCGTCGAGAACGGCTTCCAGCACGGCGAGGTGCGTGTGCCAGCCGCCGCAGACGCTGAGCATCTGCTCGGGCGTCACGAGGCGCGAGTGCGTCAATACGAGGCGCACGGCTTTCCCATCGGCTTCCAGTTCGTAGCGGACGATCGAGTCTTCGTCACCGAACACCCAGGTGTGTTCGAGCAGCGTCGGGGGTTCGCAGCGCAGCACCGTGCCGGACATCCGGACCTCGCCGCTGACGGAGCGGTATTTCTCGGGCGGTTCACAATCGTCCGGGCCCGACAGGCGCGCATTGTTGAAGACCATCTCGACGCTCCCCTCGGGCCGCAACGTGTAGTCGCCACCGCACAACCAGCTCGCGCGCTTGTCGGGCTCCGTGATGTACGCCCAGACCCTCTCGATCGGGCCGGGCAGGACGCGCTCGAAGCGCACGGTCTGTTCGTCGAGCAATGTGCCGTAGGTGTTCATGATTTTTCCTTCGTATCGGTGTGCGCGTCGTCCCGCGCGGCTTCGAGCTGGCGGGCCAGTTCGTCGAGTCGCGGGTTCCAGAATCGGCGGACGCGTTCGAGCCAGGCCTCGACCTCGGACAGTGCCGCGGCGTCGAGACGGTAGATGCGCCGTTGCGCGTCGGCGCGCGCCGTGACGAAGCCGGCGTCCCGCAGTACCTTGAGGTGCTGGGAGACGGCCGGCCGGCTCATCGCGAAGCGGTCGGCGAGGTCTCCGAACGACGCCTCGCCGGCGGCGAGGTGTTCGATGATGTGCCGGCGCGTGGGGTCGGCCAGTGCCTGGAAAGCGTCCATGGGCACATGATAAGAAAATACTTAATTAAGTCAAGACTTATTTATGGCCGGGCGCCGGGATCGACGCCGACCAGCAGCGGGTCGTGGTCGCTGGCGCGGTACGGGCCGCGGCCGAGGCCGGGGTCGCGGCCGTTCTCCAGGTTGTAGTCCAGCAGCGGCGCCTCGTCGGCATTGATGTGCCATTCCGCGGCGCCCGTGACCTGCCGGGCAAGTGACGGGCTCGCGAACGCGTGATCGAGTGCGCCGGACTGTGCGTCGTAGACGAACGACCAGGCCGGAGGGTCCGCGTCTGCGCGCAGGTCCACGTAGCCCGCGTCGCGCAGAACCCTGAGCGGGTCCTCGAACGCGTACGCGTTGAAGTCGCCGACGAGGAGGAAATCGGGGTCGTCGCTGCCGGTCGGGTCCGAGGCGAGCCAGCGCACGACGGCTTCCGCGGCGTCCACGCGTGTGCGATTGCAGTTGCCCTGTCCGTCGCCCGCGTTCGGGTCCCCGGCGTCGTCGCAGTCGGAGCCCTTGGACTTCAGGTGGTGCACGACGACGGTAAAAGACTCGCCGGTCGCACGCTCGCGAAACGTCTGCGCCAGCACCGGGCGGTTGCGGCCATCGTCGAAGCGCGCGTCGACGTCGCGATCGAGAATCGCGTGCCGTCCGGCGAGTTCCACCGTGCCGTCGCGGTACAGGAAGCCGGTACGAATGGCGTCGTCGCCGATCGAGCCGGTCGCGACGTAGGACCATCGGCCGTCGGCGCCCGCGTTCATTGCAAGGGTCAGCGCCGCGAGTGCGTTGTCGCCGTCGTTTTCCACTTCCATCAGGGCGACGACGTCCGCGCCGAGACCGTCGATCATCGCCACCAGCTTATCTCGCTGCCGGCGAAGTTCGGCCTCGCTGTCCGCGCCGCGGCAGCCGTCCTCGCCGCGCGGGCCACAGGCCGGCGCGCCGGTGTCGATGTGCGGAAAGAAGTTCAGCGCGTTCGCCGATGCGACCCGCACCCGGCCGCCCACGTCCGGCACCGCCGGGCGCGGATTGGCGGCCACGAAAGCCGGCGGCCGGACAGGCATCAGGCGCCAGTTCTCCTCGCCGCCGCCGCCGCTGCCTCGCGAGTAGCGCAGCACACCGACCGGCGTATCGACCTCGTCGCCGACGCGTGTCACCCGGTGCGGTGCCGTGCCGGGGTTCGCGTCGCGCCGGCCGTCGTCGAGGATCAGCGAGCGCGCCGCGTTCGCCTCCCGGTGCCGCCGGTAGCCCGCGGCGTCGGGCGGCGAGACCGTCGTGAACTGGTACAACCGGCCGCCGGCCGATATCCCCATCGCGCCGTAGCGTTCCAGCTCGTAGAGATTCGTGATCGTCAGCCGGCCGGACAGCCGCACCAGCATGCCTTCGTAGGCCTCGAGGTCGGCAATCGGGTCGCCGCTCGAATTGTTCACCGTGCCGGAGACAGGAAGGGACACGTCCGTCGGTTCGATGCGGCCGCGGCCGATCTTGCGCACGGCCTTTGCGACGACCTGGGTTTCGCCGTAGAACTCCTGCACGCGGCCGACGACGCCGACCCGGTCGCCCACGGCGACGTCGGTGATCATGCCGCGTTGTTCGAAGACGAAAACACCGTCCGAGGTCGCGGGATCGTCGTCGGGCGATTCACTCTGGATGTAGAAGCCCCCGAGGTTCCGCGTATCGTCGCCGTCCCCGTCCTGGAAGTCGCCGGTCACGATGCCCGCGACGATGACCTCCCGGCCTTCCAGCGAGCTGGCCGCACCGGCGCCCTGCACCCGGGCAATAGGGATGTCTCCGCCTTCGGCCGGACCGCTACAGGCCACGAACAGCACGGTCGCGCACAAGGCAATGATGCGCGGCGACATCATGCGAGGCGCTCGAGCGTGTCGACGAGGTCATCGGCCAGTGACGCCACCCGGTCGATGTCGAAGTCGTTCACGAGCCTGCCCTCGTCGTCGAAGGCCTTGGCCGCCGCCGCGATCGAGACCTGGTTCGGGAGCACCAGCACGCCCAGGTTGTTGAGCACGGCGCGCACGTGAACGAGGCCGCGCAGGCCGCCGAGACGCCCCGGCGACGCGGAGAGGAGGGCGGCGGTCTTGCCGCGGTACGAGGCCATCGGCGGCTCGTCGTCGCAGCGCCGCGACACCCAGTCGAGCGAATTCTTGAGGAGCGGCGTGATGGAAGCGTTGTACTCGGGTGCCGAGAGCAGGATGCCGTCGTGTTCGACGAGCAGTGCCTTGAGGCGCAGCGCATGCTCGGGAGGGCCTTCCTCGCGCTCGAGATCCTGGTTCATGATCGGCATCGGGAAGTCCCGCAGATTGACGACCGTGACGTCGGCGCCGCGCGCGGCCGTGATGCCGGCCGCATACTCCACCAGGCGCTGGTTGAACGATTCTCGGCGGGCACTGCCGGAAAACGCGAGTATGCGGGGTCGGGACATCGGGATACCTCGGGCGGCGGGTTCGTGTCCGCATTGTTGCCGAGTCCCGGCCGCCTGCCAAATTGCGGCACCGGACGCCCGCGTCTATAGTCCGGACAGGAATTGACCGGGGGAACGATTTTGCGCGCAACGACCATCTTCGCCGCCATCCTGCTCGCCGCCTGCACGAAAGCGCCGGAGCCGCCACCGGACGCGGCGGCGCTGGAATTCCAGAAGCAGCTCCAGACCCAGCTCATCACCGCAAAGCCCGGCGACGTCATCACGATCCCGGCAGGTGTTCACCGGATCAACCGCGGGCTGTCCCTGAACGTGTCCGGCGTGACGATCCGCGGCGAGGGCATGGACCGGTCGGTGCTGTCGTTCCGCGACCAGGTGCAGGGCGCCGAGGGGCTCCTCGTGAACGCCAGCGACTTCACGATCGAGGATCTCGCGATCGAGGATGCCGCGGGCGACGGGTTGAAGGTCAACGAGGGCCGCAACATCGTGATCCGGCGCGTTCGCACGGAGTGGACGAACGGGCCCGACGAGAAGAACGGCGCCTACGGCATCTACCCGGTGCAGACGACGAACCTGCTGCTGGAGGAATGCGTCGCCATCGGCGCATCGGATGCCGGGCTGTACGTCGGCCAGTCGGAGAACGTGATCGTGCGCAACAACCGCGCCGAGTACAACGTCGCCGGCATCGAAATCGAGAACACGCGCAACGCGGACGTGTACGGCAACACGGCCACGAACAACACCGGCGGCATCCTCGTGTTCAACATGCCCGACCTTCCCGTGCCGGGGCACAGCACGCGCGTGTACGGCAATACCGTCGTCGCGAACAATACCGGCAACTTCGGCGCCGAAGGCACGCCGGTCGCGAGCGTTCCCGCGGGCTCCGGCATCGTCGTCAACTCGAACGACCGGGTCGAGATCTTCGACAACGACATCGCGGACAACGACACGGCGAACGTCATCATCAGCAGCTACTTCGCCACCGGCTACCAGGGGACGCGCGAACTGGCCGAGGCCTACGATCCGTATCCCGAAGCGATCTTCGTGCACGGCAATCGCTTCGACGGCGGCGGCGAGTCGCCCGACGGCCTGGACCTGAAGGCATTGAAGATCGCGAAATTCGGTTTGTCCGGCGCCTTTCCCGACATCCTCTGGGACGGTTATGTGAACCCCGACAAGGCGAGCGCAGACGGGAAGCTGTTGCCGCAACATGCGATCTGCGTCGACAACGGCGACGCCGAGGTGCTGAACGTGGATCTCGGGAACGGCAGCAAGAACATCACGGTCGGCGACCCGCAGCATGCCTGCCGGTTGCCGCGCCTCGCCGCCGTGGAACTGGACCCGCCGCTCTGACGTGAAGCGCGCCGCCGGCATCTTCGCGCTCGCCGCCCTGTGCGCGGCCTGCGACCGCCCGGTGCCCGACGTTGTGCTGCACGCGGCGGACGCGGCGCCGGCAATGCTGAGTGAATGGGGGGTCGTCTACCGCGACGGCGACGCGTTCGCCGTGAACCCGGCCGCGGCGCCCTACGAGCTGAACACGCCACTGTTCTCCGACTATGCGCACAAGCTGCGCACGGTCTGGCTGCCCCCCGGTACCCGGGCCGCGTACCGCGAGGACGGGCCGCTCGACTTCCCGGTGGGCACGATCATCAGCAAGACGTTCTATTACCCCGCCGCACGGGACGGCGCCGTGGCTCGCCGCGACGCAGAACGGACCGCGCTGGTCCGGCGGATCGGCTTCGCGGAGAACCGTGTCCTCGAAACGCGCCTGCTCGTGCACTACGAGGACGGCTGGAAGGCGCTGCCGTACGTGTGGAACGCCGGGCAGACGGACGCGGCGCTGGCGCTCGCCGGCGACGTCGTGAGCCTCGCCTTTGACGACGGAAGCGAGTCCTTTCACTACGTCGTGCCGGACGCGAACCAGTGCGCCGGCTGCCACGTGACGAACCACAGCGCGCGAGTCCTCGAGCCCATCGGGCCGCGCGCATGGCAGCTGAACCGCGTCGTCGACGTCGACGGAACGCCGTACAACCAGCTCGCCTACTGGCAGGAAACCGGGTTGCTCGACGGCGTGCCGGACGATGTCCCCGCCGGGATCGATGCGTCGGACGCGGCTTCCGCGTCGCTGGAGAGCCGGGCGCGCGCGTATCTCGCGAGCAACTGCGCGCACTGTCACAACGCCAACGGCCCGGCGGACACGTCGGCGCTCGACCTGTCGCTGACGGCGAGCGCTGGCCGCACGATCGGTGTCTGCAAGCCGCCGGTCGCCGTCGGCCGTGGCAGCGGCGACCGGCCGTATGACATCACGCCGGGAAGCCCGGACGCGTCGATCCTCGTCTACCGGATGCAGCACACGGATCCGGCGATCGCGATGCCGGAGCTGGGCCGCAGCGTCGTGCACGACGAGGGCGTTGCGCTGGTTGCGGACTGGATCGCGTCACTGCCGGGCGAATGCTGACGATGCAACGAATGCGCCGGCGGACGGTCACAGCTAAGATGACGACCCCGACCCGAGGACATGCCGTGCTCACGAAGACGACTGCCCCCGCAGCCCTGTTCGCGCTGCTCCTGATGGCCGCCGCCGGTTTCGCCCGTGCGGACACGCTCGTCCGCGAATTCAAGGGCAACGACGACACGGTAACCACGGCTTTTACGGTCGAGGGGCCGTGGCTGCTCGACTGGCGCCTCGACGCGGACTACGACCAGCTCATGGCGCTCGACGTGTGGCTCGTGGATGCCGAGACGGGGTTTGCGGTCGGCCGCGTGCTGGAGAAGAAGTACCGGAGCAACGGCGTGAAGCTGTTCGAGGACGGCGGCCGATACAAGTTCCGCGTCAGCACGACGCTCGGCCGCTGGACCCTCAAGGTCCGGCAGTTGTCTCCGGAGGAGGCGGAAGCCTACACGCCCAGGCGCCGGCCGGGCCTGAGCATCAATTGACCCGGCGCGTTCGCGTCAGCCGAAATAGTCCGGTGCGTTGCCGGCTCGCCACTTGATGTTGCAGCCGATGCTCGGTCGCTGATCCGGATCGACGTCGCGCCCGTCCAGAACCGCCTCGAGCGCCGCCCGGAGGTCACGCCCGTCGACCGGCACGTCGTTGCCCGGCCGGCTTCCGTCGAGCTGGCCGCGGTAGACCAGCCGCCGATCCCCGTCGAACAGGAAGAAGTCCGGCGTGCACGCCGCCCGGTACGCTTTCGCGACCGACTGGCTCTCGTCGAACAGGTAGGGGAACGTGTAGCCGGCGCGCTCGGCCTCGACGGCCATCTTGTCCGGGCCGTCGTCCGGGTGCGTGGTCACGTCGTTTGCATTGATCGCGAAGATCGCGACGCCGCGACCGCCGTAGTCGCGGCCGATGCGGGCGAGCTCCTCGCGCACGTGAATCACGAACGGGCAGTGGTTGCAGATGAACATCACCAGGACGGCGGGCGCGCCGTCCGGCAGAGACCAGTGCCGGCCTGCCGTGTCCGGCAGCGAGAAGTCGGGTGCCGGCGTGCCCAGCGGCAGCATTTGCGATTCGGTGGCGGCCATGCGTGCAGTGTCGCAAAGGGTGGGCGCGTGTCAACCGGTCGGCGGTTGTGCGATGATTCGAGCCATCCCCGTCGCCTGCAAGGATCCGGATGAAACCGGCAACCCGACCCGATCGCAATGCCATCGTCAGCTTCGCCGCTGTCGTCGTGATCGTGTACGGGATGCAGTTCGCCAAGGCGCTGCTGGTTCCCTTCCTGGTAGCCCTGTTCCTCGCGCTGATTACGGTACGGCCGATGCTGTGGATGCAGCGGAAGCGGGTGCCATCGGTCGTCGCGGCGCTGATCATCGTCACCGTGATCATGCTGATACTGTCGGTCGTCGGTACGATCGTCGGGCGTTCGATCGCCGACTTCACCGCGGCGCTGCCGTCCTACCAGACGCGCCTGAACGCAATTTTCGACAGCGCCGTCCAGTTCAGTGCGGCGAAGCTCGGCATGGACGGGATATCCGCGAGCGTGCGCGACATGTTCAACCCGGGCACCGCCATGCGCTTCGTCGCGAACTTCCTGAACGGGCTGCGCGGTGTATTGACGAACGTGTTCCTCATTTTCATCACGATGATCTTCATGCTGCTGGAGGCGTCGTCGGTGCGCACGAAAGTCGAGGCGGCGTTCGGACACACGGCGGCGACGTTCGACAAGCAGCGCGTGTTTCTCGACAACCTCGGCCGCTACCTCGGGATCAAGACCGTGGTCAGCGCGGCGACCGGGTTCCTCGCCTGGCTGCTGACCTGGCTGATCGGCCTCGACTTCCCGCTGCTCTGGGGCATGCTGGCCTTCCTGCTGAACTACGTGCCGACAATCGGCTCGATCATCGCGGCGATCCCGGCGATCCTGCTCGCGCTCGTGCAACTCGGCCCGGGTGAAGCGCTGGCGACGATGGCCGGTTTCGTCGGCATCAACATCCTGTTCGGCAATTTCCTGGAACCGCGGCTGATGGGCTACGGCGTGGGGCTTTCCCCGCTGGTCGTGTTCATCGGCCTCATCTTCTGGGGCTGGGTGCTCGGGCCGATCGGCATGCTGTTGTCGGTGCCGCTCACGATGACGCTGAAGCTCGCGCTCGAGAACGACGAGAGCATGCGCTGGATCGCGATCTTCCTGGGGTCTGAGCGCGACGCGCAACACGAACTCACCGCGCGCGCCGAGGGCGAGCCGTAGCCGGCCCGCGTCAGATGGGCAGTTCCGGCCCGTCCTTGAAGGTCTCCATGACGAAGGTCGAGCTGATGTCGGCGAAATCCACCTCGCGGATCAGCCGCTTGTAGATCTCGTCGTAGTGGCGCATGTCGCGTGCGACGACGCGCAACAGGTAGTCGACCTGGCCGCTGGTCCGGTGGAACTCCAGTATCTCCGGTATTGAACGCACGGCGTTCTCGAAGCGCGAGAACCACGCGTCGCTGTGGTGGCTGGTACTGACGAACGCGTAGACGGTCAGCCCGAAGCCGAGCGCCTCCGGATCCAGCACCGTGATCCGCCGGCGGATCACGCCCTTGCCCTCGAGATCCCGCACCCGGCGCCAGACCGCGGTCTTGGACAGGGCCACGCGGTCCGCGAGGTCGGCCATCGAGAGGCCGGCGTCGGCCTGCAGCGCCCGCAGGATCTTCCGGTCCATTTGGTCCATATGTTCTAATCGATCGAGAATAGAGAAACGATCGTTTCACAGATCTGGCGCATCGGTCAATAAATCGCAACAATGGTCCGCGCCGGCTCGGCCATAATTCGGGTTCATGGAGGGAGCGCCATGCGCCTGACCGACAAGTTCAACGAGCACCCGGCATCCGTCGGCGAGACCTACGGGCAGCACTTCATGGCGGCGATGGGCTTCAGCCTGTCGATGTTCCGGGGCAGCCTGTGCTGTGCGCTGCACGCCCTGTTCCCGTTCCTCTGCGAGCGCACGGGCAGTCGTTGCATCACCGAGCTTCACGACCGGATGGTCACGAACCGCGACCGTCGCCCGTCGTCTTCCGGGGCCGGCAAGCAGTCGCCATTGAAGGCCTGACAGGCCGCGGCATTCCGCGCCGGCGCGCGCGAAGATTCCCCCGCTCCGGTCCCCCGCCGGACGCGCCCGCCGGCATTTTTGCCCTGGCCGTCCGGCCGTTAATGCGCCGGTAACAAATCTGCAATGCAAGCTTAAAGTACCTGTAAAGGGACTGTGTTTTCTTCACTCACGGTAACGCGCATGAGTGGGAAGCATGGCATTGGCATCGATTCTGGTTGTTGACGGCGATCGTGACGCCCGCCGGCAGATTGTGGCCAGCCTGCGGGAACTGGGCCACGATGTCAGCGAGTCCGACAGCGCCGGGTCGGCGCTTCGCGCCGTCGAGAAATCCCGGCCGGACCTGATGGTGTGCGACTGCACGCTGCCGGACATAGCCGGTGTCGAACTCCTGAGCGACGTTCGCCGCAGCGGTGAGTACCGCGCGATGCGGGTCCTGATGACCTCGTCGAACGGCTACCGCGACGACGCCGTCGCCGCGCTGGAGTCCGGTGCCGACGACGTCATCGGAAAACCCCTGTACATGCCGGAGTTTCTGGCCCGGGTCAGCGCCTGCCTGCGCCGTCCGGCCAACTTCGCTCACGCCGATGTGTTCACGGCAGGCGGGATCACGATCGACGATATCGGCCATCGGGTCATCGTGGACGGCGACAGCGTGTCGCTGGCGCCGCGCGAATACCGCCTGCTGCATTTTCTGCTGACAAACCAGGACCGGGTGTTCTCCCGCAAGCAGCTTCTCGTGCACGTCTGGGATCGCGACACGCTGGTCGGCCCGCGCACCGTCGATGTGCACGTACGGCGCCTGAGAAGCGTCCTCGAACCCTACGGTTACGACCGGTACCTGCAGACGGTTCGAGGGTCCGGTTACCGCTTCTCACAGGACAGCTGATCCGGGCCGTAATGAATTCTTAATGTTCCTGTCACAAGACCACCACATAGCCCCTCTAGATTGCGGCGGCACAAAAACCTGTACACCCGGAGTAGTTCAATGAAATCCACCAGACTGTTCACCGTGCTCGCAGCCGGCTTTGCACTCGCAGCGTGCGATGGCGGTGACATCAACATCGAGCCGACGACTTCGGTGAACAACAGCAACAACACCGTCAACAACGGCGGCGGCGATACACCGAGCGACATGTGCGCGTCCTACGTCAAGAACGGCCAGACAATCCAGGGCACGGCTGACGCCAACGGCAACTGCACCTACGGTTCCGCATTCGTCGGTCCGAAGAACAACCTGACCGTCGATCTGCTGATTCCGGCCCTGCCTGACGGCGGCGCGCACATCTTCACGTCGAGCCTGTTCGTCGGCGAGACGTACCGTACGCAGGCGGACCTGCAGGCGGCCGGCATCACCGAAGGCGGTGACGGCCCGACGCTGACGATCGAGGCGGGCGCTACGCTCGCGTTCCAGACGAACAAGGATTTCATCATCATCAACCGCGGCTCGCGCATCCTCGCTGACGGCCGTGCTGATGCGCCGATCACGTTCACGTCGGTTTCCGACCTGAACGGCACGGTCGACCCGGAAAGCGTCCAGCAGTGGGGCGGCATGGTCATCAACGGCTTCGGCGTCAGCAACAAGTGCTCGTACGACGGCACGCGCGGCCAGGCGGGCTTCCAGCTGACGCCGGGCACCGAGTGCTCGATCGAGGCCGAAGGCTCCGCTGGTGACGACGAGTCGCAATATGGCGGCGACAACGATGCCGACGACTCGGGCATCCTGCGCTACGTCGTTGTCAAGCACACTGGTGCCGAAGTCGGCAACGGCGACGAGCTGAACGGCATCTCCTTCGGCGGCGTCGGCAGCTCGACGGTTGTCGAGAACCTCGAGGTCTACTCGACCTACGATGACGGCATCGAGATGTTCGGCGGTTCGGTCAATTTCACGAACGTCGTCGCGCTGTATGTCCGTGACGACTCGATCGATATCGACGAGGGCTACAACGGCACGATCACGAACGCGCTGGTCATTCAGCCGGAGAACGACGGCAACCAGTGCATCGAGTCTGACGGTATCGGTTCTTACAGCGCGGCGAACGTTGCGCTGAATGCGGATTTCATCGCCCGCGGCCTGAACAGCCGCCCGACGATCAACAACCTGACGTGCATCTTCTCGGCTAACGAGGGCGGCACGCACGGTTCAGGTGCCGGCTGGCGCTTCCGCGAGGGCATCTGGCCGGTCATCAATGACTCGCTGCTGATCTCGTCGTTCGGCGCAAACGACCAGAGCAACGGGACGGACAACTTCTGCCTGCGTATCGATGACGACGAGACGAATGCGGCTGCCACGAACGGCGACCTGCAGCTGAACTCCGTCATCTTCGCCTGCCAGGAAAACCAGGTCGACACCGAGCAGGCGACTGCCGAGGGCATGGGCGCCCAGTTTGCAACGGTTGCCGACGGAACGGCGGTCGACGCAAGCACCGCAGCCAACCCGGAACTCCAGTTGCTCGAGGGTGACCAGAAGATCTATTCGGTCAGCTGGGCCACGTCGATGGTCGACAGCGCCGCGCCGGCTGCCACGACCGAGCCGACCCAGGGGAACATCCTGGGCGCCATCGAAGCCACCAACGACTGGACGGCTGGATGGACCTACGGCATTCACCCGGACAATCGCGGCCAGGCGCTGTGGTTTGAGTAAGCGACCCGTTGTTGCTTGCGCGTGAATCGACGGGCACCTGCGCCTTTCCGGGCGCAGGTGCCTTGACGCACACCGGAGCGTCAAATCCGGCCGACAAGAACAGGCACCCTTGAAATGAAGAACGAATCCCTGAATTTCCGACTGCTGCCGCTGTACGCGGCCGTCGCGCTCGCATGCGGCGGCGCGTTCGCCCAGGACGACGAGTCTGTCGTTCCGACGCCGGGCGACATGCTGGCAGAGTCAGACGCCGGCCCGATCGAGGAGGTGGTCGTCACCGGCCGTTTCATCAGCGCAAGCGAATCGGTCGCCAACGAGCGCATGAACGACGCCTTTGCGACGGACCTGCTCGGTTCCGACACGATCAGCCGCCTCGGTGACTCGACCGTGGGAGCCGCGTTGCGGCGCATCCCGGGGCTGACGCTGGTGCAGGACAAGTTCGTGTACATCCGCGGGCTCGGCGAACGCTACAGCACGACGACGCTCAACGGGGCATTCATCCCCTCGCCGGACCTGACGCGTAACGTCATTCCGCTGAACGTGTTCCCGACGTCGGTCGTCGAGTCGCTGAAGGTGCAGAAGTCCTACTCGCCGGCCCTGTCTGCCAACTTCGGCGGTGGTGCTGTCGACATCCGGACAAAGGGCGTTCCCGACGGTTTCAGCGCCACGATCGAGGTGGGCGCGGGTGTCAACTCGGAGAACCCGAGCCAGATGCTCACCTACTCGGGCGGCAGCGACGACAAGTGGGGTTCCGACGATGGTACCCGTGCATTGTCGCAAACCATCGTCGACGGCGTTGCCGCGTACCAGGGCAACCCGAGCGTCACCAACATCTACACGTTCGAGCAGCGGCAGGATGCGACGACGACCGTGTTCGACGCCCAGACGATCAATCGCGAGATGGCTCTCGCGCTGAACCGGAACATCGGCATCCAGGAAGAGAGCCCCGGCCCCGACTGGAATATCCGTGCGAGCATCGGCAACAAGTTCGACGTCGGCCGCGACTGGGACTTCGGCTTCAACGTCGGGGCGTCGTATGACACGGACTGGCGTTTCAGCCGTGCCAGGACGGCCGCATACGGCGCGCCGGAAGAACAGAGTGGCATCTCCGAGGAGTCGACGACCAGCGTGAACATTGCGGGCACGCTGAACCTCGGCGCGACCTACCTGGGTGAGCACGAAATCTCGACCACGACGCTGTTCCTCCGGAACACGGACGACGAAACCGAAGTCTACGACTTCTTCAACGAGAACCGGCTGAAGTCCACGGGCCAGGGTTTCCGCGACTACCGCCTCGAGTACGAAGAGCGGAACATGGTCACGAACCAGGTCAACGGCCATCACGTCATCGGTGATACGACGCGCGACGAGCTGCCGTTCGTCAATACGCTGCTCGGCTGGACGCCGGACTACACCGAGATCGACTGGTTCTACTCGACGTCGAACGCCCGTACGGACATCCCGAACCGCGTGCTTGTAGCATCCGAGACCGAGACCGACCCGGTGACGGGCGCTGTGCTCAGCGAGTCGGTGCGCCTGACGTCGTCAGCGGCCGACTACCGCTTCACCGACCTCGACGACGAAGTCGAGAACTATGGCTGGAGCGGCATGGTCCCGCTGGAGTTTTCGAACTCTTACGTCGAGTTACGCGGCGGCTGGGACCACGCGCAGAAGGCGCGCACGTACAAGCAGACGCAGTTCAGCCTCGGCTTCCTGAACGTCGATGATCCTTCCGTGCTCGAGGGCACGCTGGACGAGGTCTTCTCGGACGAGAACATCACGGCGGCGATCCCGGATCCGGACCCGACAAACCCGGTGCCCGGCTCGATGGTCTACGTGAACAACGTCATCTTCGACCGGCAGGGCGCGAACACGAACAGTTACCTGGCCGCGACGATGACCGACTCGGCCTGGGGTGCCGTCGACTGGACGCTCGATGATACGTGGCGCCTGGCTGCCGGTGCACGCTACGAGGACTACCGCCAGGTGGCGCTGTCGTGGAACCCGTACGGGTACTCGGAGGACGACCCGCAGGTCACGACGGACCCGGATGAACTGCAGCAGGCCGTGTTCCAGGACGACGCCGTCTACCCGGCTGCCTCGGTCACCTACATGGGCAGCTTCTGGGCGGAGACGTTCCAGCTGCGCCTCGGCTACAGCGAGACGTCCGTCCGGCCCGACCTTCGGGAAATCACGGGCGCCAGCTACATCGATCCGATCACGGGCGACCTGATCCGCGGCAATCCCGGCATCATCCCGTCCGACGTGCAGAACATCGACCTGCGCGCCGAGTGGTTCTTCGACAACGGCGACAACTTCACGGTGACGCTGTTCCAGAAGGAACTCGACAACCCGATCGAGTTCTTCGAAATCCCGGCGTCGGATACGACGATTGCGCGCGAAGTCATCAACGCGGAGTCGGCGGAAGTGCAGGGCATCGAGATCGAGGGCCTCAAGGAACTCGCGTTCCTCGGCGGCATCTTCGACACGCTGTTCGTGCAGGGCAACCTGACGCTGCAGGACTCGGAGCTGGTGGCCGGTCCGAACGCGAACGTGCCGACGAACCCGGTGCGCACGCTGACCGGTGCGTCCGAGTACGTTGCGAACGTGATGCTCGGGTTCGACTCGCGCGATGCGAAGCACACCGCCTCGCTCATCTACAACGTGTTCGGCGAGCGCCTGTTCGTCGCGGGCCGCAACGGCGCACCCGATGGTTTCGAGCAGCCGTTCCACTCGGTGGACTTCACGTACTTCTGGTATCCGACGGACAGCCTCACGATCAAGGCCAAGGCACAGAACCTCCTCGGCGAGACGATCGTCATCGAGCGCGCCGATGTGCCGGTGTACGAGGAAGACCCGGGTACCGTGTACTCGCTGGCGTTCTCCTACGGCTTCTAGCGCGTCACCCGAACCCCCGAGACTTGCAGATCCGTGCAAGCAGAGCCCCGTACCCCGTACGGGGCTCATTTTTTTTCTGTACCGACAAAACTGTGAAGCAGGCTTGGTCATGGCGACCGGCATCCGGTAACGTGCGGATCCTGGCGTCCCGGGAGAAGACCGATGACTGGCCGAAATTTGCTGGGTGCACTGCTGATGGCTGCCCTGTGCGCGGGAGCGCCGGCGCATGCCAACAAGGTGAAGCGCCTCCAGATCAACCCCATCGCCGACTGGGACCGGGCACCGGAACTCGAGGTGTATTCGACGAACGGTGAGCGCTACACCGACGTCGATCGGACCGATACATCGAGGGTGAGTGTCCGCCTACGGGCCGAATGCCAGTTCGAGGGGCGGGGCAACAAGGCCTACAAGGGCGAGATCCAGGTGCCGGGTTTCGTTCGGGTCGGCGCGAAGGAGCCCGCCAATTTCCTGATACCGCATGCCGACGAGGCCAGCGCGGTTTTTCGTTGGGACGGCGGCAGCGACCAGCAGCTCGACCCGGTGCAGGCGTGCAATGACGAATTGGAACGACTTGCGTCGACCACGTCGAAAAGCCGGCTTCAGCTGCTCGCCGAAGGTTTCGAGGCGCGCTATCCGGCAGCGTTGCGCGTCGTCTACAGTTTTCGCTGCGAAGCCACCGGGCTGGGTCGCACGGACCTGGAGTCGGACCGGACCCTGGTCAACGCACGGATCGACTGCAAGGCATCGTCGCTGGCGGCGGACAAGCTGCCGTCCCAGGGGCCCAAGCCGCAACGCGCGGCGATTGTTCCGGCACGCGCGGAGCCCTTGCTCAAGGCGGGCTCCTTCGTCGCCGATCCCGAAGTCCATACCGGCGACTGCCCGGCAACGATTCGATTCATCGGTTCATTGACGGCCACCCGCGCCGGGACGGTTCGCTACCGGTACACGCGTTTCGACGGCACGCAGTCGCCGGAATTCACGCTCCGTTTCGACAGGGCCGGCACGCTCAAGACGCGGGACTGGCAGACCACGTACTCGGAACCGAAAGCGCAGACGACGCTGTCCGCGGGCGCAGGCAACGAGCCGGGGGACTTCGCCGGCTGGTACCGGATGGACATCCTGTCACCGAAGCCGGAGGGACAGATTGCGGCTCATTACCGGGTCCTGTGCGGCGCGGATGACGAGCCGGTTGAGATGCAACTGCAGTCCGCGCCTGTCCGGCGCATGGAAGTGCGGCCGGCCGAAGTGGTGAAGCCGAAGAGTGCGCCGGCACCCCAGCGAAAGGTCGAGTGACCCGGTCTTGCCCCTGGAGCGACGGAGCATGGTGTGCTGACAGGGGGATGGCGAGTCGTTCTGCTCGCGATCGGCGGGCTGGCCGGCTACGGGCTGGCGTCAGGCTTCGCGCTCGAGCGGTCGGCGACGCCCGATTCCACGAACACGAACGTCGCACCGCCCGCGGCCACCGTGGCCAGGGAGACACCCGCGGCCGAGTGTCCGACGCCGCCGGCGACCGCTGAGAAGGTCGACGCGATGGTCGACGTGGCGCCGCCCGACGCCGTCGTCCCGCCCTGGGACCCGGCGCGCGACCCGGACCGGCCCGTTGACTGGTACCGCGCCTACAGCGGTGATGTCCGCGACCGGTCGTGGGCCGGACCGGCCGAACGGCGAATCGCCGAGACGGTCGCCGCCGCGGGCATTCGCGGCTACTACACCGAGTACCTGCGCTGTGCGTCCCGATTCTGCGCGATCGCCGGGTTCGTCGACCCCGGCAACGGCTTCGACAGCTGCGCCGTCGGCGAGGGCATCGCGGAAGGGGGCGTGTTTCGCGGCGACCTGCGCTATTCCTGCGTCGACCAGGATCGCGGCTCCCGGCGCCATTTCATCGTGTTCATCGACACGGCGCCGCGGTCATGATCGCGCGCGGCATCGACGGGCTGGTGATGCTGGTCTGCGCGTTCCTGATCGGCTGGCACCTCGTGCCGGCGACAGCACCGGCGGCGCCGCAGCCGGCCCCGGATCCCGTCGCGCCGGCCCCTGCACCGGTGGCCGAGTGCCCGCAGCAACGCGTGCCGGTGTCGCCATCGCCCCCACGGCCGTCCGCCGTCGATCCGACCGATCTGCCGGCGATCTACCGGGATATCATCGGGTTGCCGGCGAGGTAGCGCTCGGCGATCAGCACCGCCGCCGCTGCGTCGATGTGCTCTTTGCGGATGCGTCCCCGCGACCCGGACTGCCGGGCCCGCTTCAGCGTGGCCTGCGCCTCCTGCGAGCTGTGGCGCTCGTCGACGCAATCCACCGGCAGCCCGAAGCGGCCGAGGTCCGCGGCGAAGGCCCGCGCCGCGCGGCTCATGTCGCTGTCATTGCCATCGGCCTGCAACGGCAGGCCGACCACGAGCCGGTCCGGTCGCCATTCACGCAGCAGCGCGTCGATCCGCACGAAATCGGGTCCATCCGCGGTCGACAGCAGAGTTCCGAGGGGGCTGGCGGAGGCCGTGATCGTCTGGCCGACGGCGACGCCGATGCGTCGCAGGCCGTAGTCGAACGCGAGTATCGTCAGCGCGGCGGGCGCGTCAGGCATGGCCGGCGTCGGGCGACATCCGGCTGATGTCGATGCCCAGCGTTCCCGCGGCAGCTGACCAGCGCTCGGCGAACGGCAGGTCGAAGACGATCTGCGGTGTCGCGGCCACGGTCAGCCAGGAGTTCGCGAGCATTTCCTCCTCGAGTTGGCCGGGCTCCCAGCCCGCGTACCCAAGTGCGACGAGGGACTTCGCAGGCCCTCGGCCGTGCGCCATGGCATCGATGACGTCGCGGCTCAGCGTCAGCCGGATCTCGCTGGATACCGCCAGGGAATGCTCGTAGCTGTGCGCGGCGTCGTGCAGTACGAAGCCGCGCTCCGGCCCGACCGGGCCACCCATCAACACGGGATTCGACGCGGCCCCGGCATCGGCATCGGCGAGTTCGAGCTGCTCGAAGAGGCCGCCGAGTTTCAGCGTCAGGGGCCGGTTGATCACGATGCCCAGCGCGCCGTCGTCGTTGTGCTCGCAGACCAGCGTGACGGTGCTGCTGAAGTTCGGGTCCTGCATCCCCGGCATGGCAATGAGCAACTGGTTCGCTAGCGAAGTGGTCGCAGACATGGAACTAGTATGGTGGTTGCCGGTGCCCCGTACAACCGGGCCCGCGCGGCTCAAAGGTCGCCGAGACTCGCGGCCTGCGGAATCAGCTCCTCGGCAAACAACCACTTGTACGCGAAGCGCAGCGAGTCGTAGTCGTCCTGGATTGCGTCGGGGAACGGGTCGAAAGGCGACGCACGGCGCAGGATGTCGAGTGCGGCCTGGTCCAGGATCGCGGAGCCTGACGACCGCCGGATGATCACTTCGGCGAGCTCACCGGACGCGCTGATGCTGACTTCGAGCGTCGGGCTGCCCGTCAGGCCGTCGAGCTGGCCGAGTTCCGGAAAGTATTCCGCGCCGACGGCTTCGATGCGTCGCTTCCAGTTGTCGAGGTAGAACGCGACGTTCGATTCGCGCGTGTCGGCGGAGATTACGAGCTGGCGCGGGTCGCTGTCGTGGATCAGCAGCGTGGCGCGGTCTTCCTGTGGCAACGGCAGCGTCGCGTCGCTGCCGCGCTCGAGCGCACGCGCAGTGCTGGCTTCCGGCTGCGGGTCGTTTCGGGGATCGTGCGGCAGCGTAACGGCCTGGTCCCGTGTCGTGGCAACGAACTCGTCCGCCACCGCGTCGTGCGTCGTCTCGTCGAGGAACGCCTGGCCGTCTTCGTCACCGACGTTGTCGATCGGCGAGGCGCTCTCCGGCGTCGCCGCCGGGCGCACCTGGTCGGTCGTGTTGCCGCCGCCTTGCTGGCTCGCCTGGGCGAGGTACTCGGCCGAGTCCGGCCGGTCGATGTCCTGGTCGGGGTCCGCGACGATCGTCACTTCCAGCGAAATCGCCTCGGTGAACGGCTCGGAGAGGGCGGGGTTGAAGGCGATGCCCATGATAAGGACGCCGTGCACCAGGGCCGCGAGGAACAGCATCGCCGGCAGCCGATCCGGCGCCGGTTTCGCGACGAGACGGAGCTCGTCGAGCGAGTCGAGTATCAGTGCGTTTTGCGCCATGAAAACCTGAACGTTCGCCCGGGGTGGGTCCGTTGCCCGCGGTACGCGCGCATGATCCGCCAAAGTTGCTCTGAAAACAAGCGCTTATTGTATGTGCGCGCTATTCCAGTTTAACCGGGTGTCTGCGCGAGAAACGCGAACTGCGTCACCCTTGGCGGCGTTCGATCGCGTCCCACATGAGACCCGCGATATTCAGGTCGAATTGGCGGTCGAGCTCACGGATACCCGTCGGGCTCGTCACGTTGACCTCGGTGAGGTAGTCGCCGATGACGTCGATGCCGGCAAAGATCACGCCCCTGTCGCGCAGGATCGGCCCGACCGCGTCGCAAATCTCGCGGTCACGCTCGGACAGCGGCTGGCCCTTGCCCGTGGCGCCCATCACGAGGTTGCCGCGGTTGTCGTCCGCCGACGGAATGCGCGCGAGCGCATACGGTACCGGTTCACCGTCGATCAGCAGTATCCGCTTGTCGCCCAGCGAGATCTCCGGAATGAAGCGCTGCGCCATGGCGAACCGCCGGCCGTTGTCCGTCAGCGTCTCGAAAATTACGTTCGCGTTGTTGTCGCCCTTCTTCACGACGAAGATCGAGCGTCCGCCCATGCCGTCGAGCGGCTTCACGACGATGTGCCCGTGCTCGGCGAGGAAGACCCGCATGTCCGCCATGGAACGGGTGATGAGCGTGAGCGGCGTCAGCGCCGGAAACCAGGCGGTGTAGGCTTTCTCGTTGATGTCGCGCAGTGCCTGGGGGGCATTGACCACGTGCGCGCCGGCAAGGGCGGCCCGGTCCAGGATGTAGGTCGTATAGACATATTCCATGTCGAACGGCGGATCCTTGCGCATCAGGATCACATCCAGTTCGCCAAGTGTGACCTCCTGCGCAGTACCGAAGCTGAACCACGCGTCATCATTGTCACTGACGGTGAGGAGCCGCGATCGGCCCAGCGCCGCGCCGCCCTCGATTCGCAGGTCGCGCTGCTCGAAATAGTGAATCTCGGATCCGCGGCGTGCCGCTTCGAGCAGCATCGCGAGGGAACTGTCTTTTTTCGGTGTGATGGAGCCGATCGGATCCATGACGATGCCGATGCGGAGGGCAGTCGAGGCCATGAGGCAATGCACCCGGTGGGGAAATCGAGCGCTTCACTATACCGGCCCCGTCTTGCACGGCAAGCCTCGGTTTTGAGGAGGATTTCGCGGTCTGCCGGCCGCGTCGTAGCAGGACTTATGTCAATATGGTACAAGTCTTTTTTCCCGCGCGCGTGAAGGCTTTGGGCGCTTTCCGACGAGCGCGGGACTCGGAGGAGACACGGTGTCCAGCAATGCACCCCGAAGCCTGAACGGCCTCAAGATTCTCGTCGTTGACGACAGCAAGACGATTCGCCGCACAGCCGAGACGCTGCTGACCAAGGAAGGCTGCCAGGTTTACACGGCCATTGACGGATTCGACGCCCTGTCCAAGATCGCCGACCACCAACCTGACCTGATTTTCGTCGACATCATGATGCCGCGGCTCGACGGCTACGAGACCTGTTCGCTCATCAAGCATAACAAGGTCTACCGCGACACGCCGGTGATCATGTTGTCGAGCAAGGACGGGCTGTTCGACCGGGCGCGAGGCCGGATCGTCGGCTCGGAACAGTACCTGACGAAGCCGTTCACCAAGGACGAGCTTCTGGGCGCGATATCCAACCAGATCAACTGAGCGGGGCAGGAACATGTCTACGGTATTGATCATCGACGATTCGCCGACGGAGCTGCATCTCTTCCAGTCGATGCTCGAAAAGAACGGATTCGACACGCTGGTCGCGGACAGCGGTGAGGAGGGCGTGCGGCAGGCGAAACAGTCGCGCCCGCACTGCATCCTGATGGACGTCGTCATGCCCGGCATGAACGGGTTTCAGGCGACTCGAAAGCTGAGCAAGGACCCGGAAACGTCCGATATCCCGGTCATCATCATCACGACCAAGGACCAGGAGACGGACAAGATCTGGGGCATGCGCCAGGGCGCCGTCGAATACCTCGTGAAGCCGGTCAGCGAGAAGCGGCTGGTGGAGATGATCAATGCGGTCATGGCGGCCTGAATGAGGCCCCGCGCGTGAACACGGCGGTCGATCTTGCGACGCTGGTCAAGCAACCGTTCGAGCTGCTGCGCGAGATCGAGCGGCGGGCGTCGGCCGCGCACGCGGGTACCGCCGGGCCGGGCGGCGCGGGAGAATGGGTCGGCGTCGGTTTCAGGATCGGCGACGAGCGCTTTGTGGCCAGCCGCGAGCAGGTCCGCGAGGTGCTGATGTTGCCGGAAACGATGACCCGCGTCCCCGGCGCAAAGCGCTGGCTGCTCGGCATCGCGAACCTGCGCGGACATCTGCTGCCGCTGGTCGACGTGAAGCTGCTGCTCGGCAGCGGCCGGACCTCGCTGCGGCGCACGACGCGCGTCATCTCCGTGAATCACCGGGAAATCCCGGCCGGGCTGGTGGTCGACGAGGTCGCGGGCTTTCGCCGCTTCCTGGGCGACGAGCACAGTGACAGGGAGCCGCAGACCGTCGTGCGCTGCGAGCGCTTCCTCGAAGGATCCTACGACCGGGGTGCCGAGAGCTGGCCGGTGTTCAACCTGTTCGAGCTGATCGAGAGCAACCTGTTCCTGCAGGCCGCGGCGGACTGAACCCGCCAGGCCGGCAACTAATGAGTTCCTGACAATGGCAAATTCGACCGATACCTCTTCGCTGTTCCGCATACTGACGATCCTCGCCGTGTTCGCATTGCTCGTCGCCGCGGCGCTGATCTGGCTCCGGCCGCCGAGCAGCGAGGGCAGTCATGCCGAACTGGCGGCACTGTCGCAGGCGATTCCGGATCGCGCGCAGCGGGCGGTGTCCGGCGCGGAAGGCGGGTTCACAACGCTGAACATCAGCCTGCAGCGGCTGGCGGAGTTGCGCCGCGCCGCCGGCAACGTGCCGGGCGCGCCGGCCGACTGGTCGAAGCTCGAGGCGCGCGCGTCTACCGTGCTCGGCAGCCGTGACGCGGTCGAGGCGCTGACCACGGCGACGGCGAGCGTCCGTGAACAGGCGCGGGCACTCCTCGCGGCGTCCGACGAGCTGCTCAATCGCACGCCGAGCACCGCGGTCGTCCAGGAATTCCAGCAACGCGCCGCGCGGCTCTCGGCGAACGCCAGCAACCTTACCGTCAGCGCGGATCCGGTCCGACGCGCGTCGCAGATCGTGGAAGACGCGGCATTCCTGCGAGATGTCGCGAACGCGCTCGGCGGCGAGTCTTCCGGACTCGACGTCCGGCCGTTGGACGCGGAGTCTCACGAAGCGGTGCTCGTGCCGATCGAGGGGGCACTCGCCGCGCTCGAACCGGCCGTGGACCAGGTGAGCGCGGGCGCGGGCGCAGCTGCGGAACTTGCGCCGGCCCTCGCGGAGTTGCGCACCGCGTCGAGGTCCCTCCTGGACAACGGGTTTGCGGGCAGCACGGCCAACAACCCGGTGCCCGAGTTCCTCACCAGCCCCTGGGTTCCGCTCGGATTGCTCGGGCTGGCGCTGGGCCTCGTGTTCGTCCTCTGGTCATTGAACTCCAGGTCCTCGGTATTCGAACGCCAGGCGAAGGAGCAGGCGGAGCAGAACGAACGCAACCAGCAGGCCATCCTGCGGCTCCTGGACGAAATGGGTTCGCTCGCCGACGGCGATCTCACGGTCGAGGCCACGGTGACGGAAGACATCACCGGCACGATCGCCGACTCGTTCAACTACGCCATCGAGGAGCTGCGGAAGCTGGTCGCGACCGTCAACGAGACCGCGATCATGGTCGATTCCGCGGCGAAACAAACGGAAAGTACCGCCGCGCACATGGCGCGTGCCGCCGAGAACCAGACGCGCGAAATCAATGCGTCGACCGAGTCGATCGTGTCGATGGCGGCATCGATCGAGGAGGTCTCCGGCAACGCGGAGCGATCCTCGGACGTCGCCCGTCACTCCGTCGAGGTCGCGCACAAGGGCGGTGACGCCGTGCGGCGTACGATCGACGGCATGAACACCATCCGGGAAACGATCCAGGATACGTCCAAACGCATCAAGCGGCTGGGCGAGAGCTCGCAGGAAATCGGCAACATCGTCGAACTGATCAACGACATCGCCGAGCAGACGAACATCCTCGCGCTGAACGCCTCGATCCAGGCGTCGATGGCCGGCGAGGCGGGACGCGGCTTTGCCGTCGTTGCCGACGAAGTGCAGCGATTGGCCGAACGGTCGACGAACGCGACGCGACAGATCGAGGTCCTGGTCAGCACGATCCAGGCCGATACGAAAGAGGCCGTGGTGTCCATGGAGCGCAGCACGACGGACGTGGTGGGTGGCGCGCTGCTGGCCGAGAATGCGGGCGCCGCGCTGGACGAGATCGAGCAGGTCTCGAACCAGATCGCGAGCCTCGTGCAGAACATCTCGAGCTCTGCCCGCGAGCAGGCCAAGGCGGCCGCGGACGTCACGCGGCGCACGAAGCGCCTCGGCGAGATCAGCGAGCAGACCGGTAAGGCGACCACGGCGACGGCGGCGGCAATTTCCAAGCTGTCGGAATTTGCATCGCAGCTCCGCAAGAGCGTCGCAGGCTTCACGCTGCCGCGCGATTCCATGCCGGCGCAGACGCTCCGGCAGTCTTCGGCGAACGCGAGCCCCGGGAAGCCAGAGCCGGCGCCGCGGGCAAAAGCGGGCTGATCGCCGCTACCTGAGGCACAGGGGATCCGGACTGATTCGCAGATGACGGGCGATACGGGCATTCAGGCGGCGCCAAGGGAGGGCATCGAAAGTCCCGTGCGCGCGCTCGCGATCGTCAGCGACGAGCTGAACGAGACCATCCGCAATGCGCACCTGGCGCTCGAGGATTGCGTCGATGGTCGGGGCGGTACCGCGGCGCTGGCGCGCGCGGCGGAATTGCTGCACCAGGTCCGGGGTGCCCTGCAAATCACCGAAACCTACGGTGCGGCGCTGCTCGCCGAGGAAATGGAACTCGCGTGCCGCTATCTCGCGTCGCTGCGCGCCGGCAAGGGGCGCGAGGACGGCCTGGATGCGCTGACGCGCTCGATGGTGCAGCTCCCGATATACATCGAGCGACTGCTCGGCGGCGGACGCGACATCGCGCTCGTGCTGCTGCCGATGTTGAACGACCTGCGCGCGGCGCGTGGCGAGCCCCTGCTGTCCGAAGGCACGCTGCTGCTCCTGAACCTGTCGCCGCAACGCAGCGAGAAGTCGGTGGCCGATCGCGAGGGCTCGGGCGAGGAGCCGATCGAGGTCGCCCGGCGCCTGCGGCCGAAGTTCCAGCTTGCGCTCCTGGGATGGATCAAGGGGGGAGATTCCGGCCGACACCTCGAGTCGCTGGCGAAGGTGGCCGCGGCGCTGGAGAACGCCGCCACGCGAGACGACATGTACCAGCTCTGGTGGGTCGTCGGCGGTGTTCTCGAGTCGCTGCAGAACGGCGGACTCGAAACCTCTGTCGCGATCAAGCGCCTGCTCGGACAGGCGGACCGGCAAATCAAGTTCGCGATCGACGAGGGTGACGCGGCGTACGACACGCACCCGGTCGACGACTTGCTGAACAATCTCCTGTACTACGTAGCGCGTTCGGCAACGGCCGGGCCGCGGATCAGCGAGATCCGGGCGGCGTTCAACCTGGCGGAGCTGCTGCCAGGCGACGAGCAGGTCGAGCAGGCGCGCGAGGCGCTTTCCGCGCCGAGTGTGAAACTGATGAAGACCGTGGCGTCGGCGATCAAGGAAGACCTCGCCCGCGTCAAGGATGTGCTGGACATCTTCGTCCGCACAGGCATGAACAAGTCGTCGGAGCTCGTGCCGCAACTCGAGTTGCTGAAGAAGATCTCCGACACGCTCGGCGTACTCGGGCTCGGCGAACTGCGCTCCGACATCGACGGCGAGATCGACCGGCTGAAGGCCGTCGTCGAGCGCGGCGGCGTCGCGAATGACCAGATCATTCTCGATATCGCGTCCACGCTGTTGCGCGTCGAGGACCGCCTCGACCAGCAGCTGCTGCGGCTCACTGCGCCGCAGGAGGCCGGGCCCGCGCAGCCGGGGGCGGAGCTGCCGCCGGCGGAGGCCGCCGACTACAAGCAGGTCGCGGAATCGGTGATGCGCGAGTGCATCATCAACCTCGCGCGGATCAAGGAAACCGTCAGCCAGAGCATGGCGAACCAGGCGCCGTCGCACGGCCTCGACAGCATCCCGTCGCTGATTCGCGGCATCAAGGCGGGCCTGTTGATGATGAACAAGACGCGCGCGATGGACGTCGTCGAGCGCATCGGCAACTTCATCACGGCCATGCTCCGCGGCGGCGGCCCGTCGCAGCTGGGCCAGAAGGACACGGACCGGCTCGCCGATGCCATCGTCAGCATCGAGTACTACATGGAGACCGTGAAGGCGGGGCGGGCGGAACCGTGGTACATGCTGGACAACGCCGAGGCCTGTCTCGGCGTGCTGCGCGACGTCGAGGCGCGGCTCGTGAAGAACCAGGCCGAGGAACCGGCGTCCACGACGATGAAGATTCCGCAGGCGGACATCGAGGCGGCTGGCCTCGGCGACCCGACGCCACCGTCGCCGACCGTCGCGGTGAAGTCGCTCAAAGTCGTGTCCCGGGAGTCGGAGCATCTCGATCCGGAACTGCTCGAGCTGTTCATCGAGGAGGCGAAGGAAGAGATCGCATCGATCGAGCGCCGGCTGCCCGCGTGGGCCGAGGCGCCCGATGACATGGAAACGCTGATCACGGTGCGCCGCTCGTTCCACACGTTGAAAGGCAGCGGCCGCATGGTCGGTGCCGAACGCGTCGGAGAATTTTGCTGGAGCATCGAGAACCTGCTGAACCGGCTCATCAACCGCACGCTGACGCGCACGCCGCCGATGGTCGAATTCGTGCTCGAAGCCGCGCGGGCCGTCCCGCAGCTCATCGAGCAGCTCGAAGTAGGCACGCCGCCGGCTGCGAACATCGAGCAGATGATCGTGCGCGCCAGCGCATTCGCGGAGGGCGACCCGAATGCGGCCGACCTGGTCGTCGAGGCGGCCGACACGCCGCCCGCGGAGGCCGAGCCGGCCCTGGAAATGGACCCCGTCCTGCTGGATATCTTCGCGAAGGAGACGGCGGGACACCTTGCGGTGATCAGCGATTATCTCGACGCGTGCGAAGGGCATGCACCGCCGTTCGACGTTACCGACAAGCTGCATCGCGCCTGCCATACGCTGCACGGCAGCGCGAACATGGCGAACGTCGAGCGCGGCGTTGCCGTCGCCGGTGCGCTGAACCGCTTCGTGCGGCGCGTCTACGACTACAAGGTCGGCTTCGAGCGGTCCGGCCTCGACGCGCTGCGCGCGGCGTCGCGCGCCATCTCCTCCATCGTCGCGGACATCAACCAACCCGACCGCAAGCGGGCCGACTACACGGCGCTGATCGATCACGTCACCCGGCTGACCAATGCCGTACAGGCGCCGGACCGGACCGAGGCGGAACTCCAAAAGCGGGTCGAGACGCCGAAGCCGGCGGCACCGAAGCCCCCGGCACCGAAACCGGAATCGAAGCCCGCAACTGCGCCGCCGGCGAAGGCACCCGAACCCGCCGCGAAGCCCGCGCCGGACGAGCCCGAAGAGGCGGACTACGACGCGGAGATCGCGGCGATCTTCACCGAGGAATCGGCCGAGCTGCTCGAGGCGGCGGATGCTGCGTTCACGCAGTGGGCTGGCAACCGCGAGGACGCCGGCGCGATGGAGGAGCTCAAGCGGCACCTGCACACGCTGAAAGGCGGCGCCCGGATGGCCGGCATCACCGCGATGGGCAACCTGAGCCACGAAATAGAAACGCTGCTGATTTCGGTGGACGACGGCCGCGTCGAGGGTACCCCGGCGGTCGCCGACCTGTTGCAGCGGAGCATCGACGAGCTCCACCGCATGCGCGACATGGTGATGGCGGGCAAACCCGTCCGCGCCGTGCAGGACCTGGAGCAGAAGATCCAGCAGGCCAATACCGGGTTCGAGATCGCCGAGGACGTGGAGCTGCCGGAGCCGGAGCCGGCGCCCGAGGAAGCCCCGTCGGCGTTCACGATCGAGCCGGAAGACACCGTTAGCATGGTCATCGTCGATACGCCGCTCGCCGACGAGCTGGCCGACGTCCGCCACGCACCGCCACCGCCGGCGCCGGAACCCGAGCCCGAGCCCGAGCCCGAACCCGGGCCCGAATCCCGGCCCGAACCCGAACCCGAGGCCGAACCCGAGCCGGCGGCGACGTCCGGGCTCGACGCCGAACCCGAGTCGCCGTCCGAACCCGAGTTCACGGCGCCCGCACCGGCGTCGGCACCGGCGCCGGCACGGAAACCGGCCGCGAAGAAGGTGCGCGGGAGCGAGCAGCGCCAGGAATTCGCACGCATCGACGCCGATCTGCTGGAGGACCTGCTCAACGCGGCGGGCGAGATCAGCATCTATCACTCGCGATTGTCGCAGCAGGTCAGCTCGTTCGAATTCCATGTCGAGGAACTGGCACAGACCGTGTCCCGACTGCGCGACCAGCTGCGCAAGCTGGAGATCGAGACCGAGGCGCAGATCATGCACGGCCACCAGGACACGCTGGTCGCGCGCGACTTCGACCCGCTCGAGCTCGATCGCTATTCCAACATCCAGCAGCTCTCGCGCGCGTTGGCGGAGTCGGCCAACGACCTCGGCAGCCTGAAGGACCTGTTGTCCAACCTGACGACCGAAGCCGAGGGCCTGCTCGTGCAGCAGTCGCGAGTGACGGCCGAGCTGCAGGATGGCCTGATGCGGACGCGCATGGTGCCCTTCGAGCGCCACGTCGGGCGTCTCACCCGACTGGTGCGGCAGGCGGCGGCCGAGGCCGACAAGCGCGCGGAGCTGGCCGTGGAGGGCGCATCCGGCGAACTGGACAGGCAAGTGCTGGACAAGATGCTCCCGCCGCTCGAACACATGCTGCGCAACGCGGTCGTGCACGGTCTCGAGACCCCGGATGCGCGCCAGGAGGCCGGCAAGCCGGCGGTCGGCCGCATCACCATTCGGCTGCACCGCGAAGGCTCCGAGATGGTCATCGATATCGCCGACGACGGTCGCGGCCTCGACGTCGACGCGATCCGCCGCAAAGCATACGAGCGCGGCATGCTGAAGCCCGAGAGCAAGACCAGCGACGAGGAGATCATGGCGCTGATCCTGACGCCCGGCTTCTCGACGGCCACGGCCGTCACGCAGTCGGCCGGCCGCGGCGTCGGAATGGACGTCGTCGCAAACGAGGTGAAGAAGCTGGGCGGCTCGCTGCGCATCTCGTCCGTGACCGGGCAGGGCACGAACTTCACCGTGCGCCTCCCGTTTACGCTCGCGATCACGCAGGCATTGATCGTTCGCACCGGTGACGAGGTCTACGCTTTGCCGCTCCCGTCCGTCGAGGGCGTGGCACGCATACCGCGCGCCGAACTCGAGACGCTGCTGAGCCAGCCGGAGCCGAGCTACCAGTATGGCGAGCAGTCCTACAAGTTCCGTCACCTCGGCATGTACCTGGGCGGCCCGTCGGCGCAACTGTCGCCGGACGAGGCCTTCATCCCCGTCATCCTGGTGCGCGCCGGCGATTACTCGGCTGCGCTGCTCACGGATGAGATGCTCGCGAGCCGCGAGATCGTCGTGAAGACGGTCGGGCCGCAGCTCGCCGGCATCCGCGGCATCTCGGGCGCGACGATTCTCGGCGACGGCCGTATCGTGCTGATTCTCGACATCAACGCGCTGGTGCGCACCGGCGCACCCGTCGTCGAACTGAAGAAGGCGGCGCCGGCGCCGGCCGATCAGCGGCCGGTCGCCCTCGTCGTCGACGACTCGATCACGGTGCGCCGCGTGACCGAACGATTCCTGCAGCGCAACGGACTACGCGTCATGACGGCGAAAGACGGCCTCGACGCGATCAGCGTCATGCAGGACGAGAAACCGGACATCATCCTGCTGGACATCGAGATGCCGCGCATGGATGGCTACGAATTCGCGTCACACGTGCGTAACGACGACCGCGTGGCGGACGTACCTATCATCATGATCACGTCACGCGTCGGCGACAAGCACCGTGCCCGCGCGATCGAGCTCGGCGTCAACGACTACCTTGGCAAGCCATACCAGGACGCACAGCTGCTCGACGCGATCCGCCGGCAGCTCGAGGACCGCGGGATAGAACTGCCATGAACACGGCCGCTGACGAAGTTTACAGCCTGCTGATTCCGCTGACCGGTGATCGCCTGATCGTGCCGCGCGCCTGCGTCGCCGAGGTCGTGCGTTTCGGAGCCCCGAAACGTAGCGAAGGCTCGCAGCCGTGGCACCTTGGCGCGGTCAACTGGAATGGACGCGACTTGCCGGTCGTCTCGTACGAGGGTCTCATCGGTAAGGACGTGCCGGTTCCCACCGGCCGCACGCGCATCGTCGTGTTCGTGGCGAGCACCGGCGAACTCAAGACCGGATTCTTCGGCATCACGACGCAGGGTTTCCCTCAACTCGTCAGGGTGAACCGCGACGTACTGAAGCTCGAGGCGACCGAGGGCTGGCCCGAGGGCGCGCCCGCACTGTGCCGTGTGAAGATGATCAACGAGTTCCCTTTGATCCCCGATCTCGAGAGGCTGGAATACCTGCTCGCCCGCGAGTCCATCCAAGCCTAGTCATTCACGCACGTCATTCACGGACAGGCACTCGTCAGTCATTCGCTTGCTCATGCGCTCGCTTGCTCATGGACAGGCACAGTTCACTGGCACTTGCCCATGGACAGGCACCGCACTTGCCCATGGACAGGCACAGTTCACTGGAGAGGCCTAGGCCGACTTGGCTGCTATTCATGCTTGCTCATGGACAGGCACTCGCTTGCTCATGCGCTTGCTCATGGACAGGCACAGTTCACTGGTGCTAAGGGCTTTCAAAGGTGATCGGTTGTCGGTCTCGACGGCACCTTGAGAAGGATAGAGATGTGTCGTCGCGGATGGCGGGCACACCAAGCCTCAGGCGTGCAGTCTGAGTAGTGCGCAGAGTGGCCTAGGCTGACTTGGCTGCGATCAGGTCGCCCCTGCGGAATGTTTGCCTGAACTGCGTTGCCGATGTCACCCATTCCTTTTGCGA
>CAJXJW010000012.1 GCA_913055625.1 uncultured Pseudomonadota bacterium
GGCGCCGATTGAGCGAAGGGCCGGATACGAAAAAGCCGCTCGGAGAGAGCGGCTTTTCGAATTGGTGGAGGTGGCGAGAATCGAACTCGCGTCCGCAAGCCCTCTGCTCCTGGCTCTACATGCTTATTCCGTCTTTGATCTTACCGTGAGCTACCCGACGGGCAGGGAAGACTCACGGCCAGTCCGGTAAGGATTTGACGGTCGGTGCCCCGGACGAGCGCCTTCCGCGGTCCCGTGATATCGACCCCTGGGACCCGGACGCACGGGCACGTTCCGGCCAGAGGGCACCCTACCGGGTATTAAGCGGCGAGTGCGTAGTTGTCGTCGTTGGCAACTATAGAGTTTGCAGCTGGATTTACGAGGTCGTCTGCGCCTCGGCATGCACCCGGAGGTTCGCGACCCACGTCGAAGCCAGGTCACCCCCATCGTGCTGCACAGTCTAGGGGCATCGCGGCCGAATGCAATGGCGCGGCGCAGGAAATCGCGACACGCCAATATTAAGTATATGCATTAATTAAGGTCGATAAAACCTTGAATTAACTGTGTTTTAGCAGTCTGGCCTTCTGCCGTTGCCAGTCCTGGTCCTTCTTGGCGGCGCGCTTGTCGTGCTGCTTCTTGCCTTTTGCAAGGCCGACGTCGAGCTTCGCCCGGCCTTTCGACCAGTGCAGGTCCAGCGGCACGAGGGCGTAGCCCTTGCGCTCGACCTGGCCGGTGAGGCGGTCGAGTTCGCCCCGGCCGAGCAGCAGCTTCCGCGTGCGCGTCGGGTCCGCCTTGATGTGCGTCGACACCGTCTTCAAAGGTGAAACGTGCGCGCCGACCAGCCAGGCCTCGCCGTTGCGGATGTGCACGTAGGCCTCGGCGAGCTGGGCATTGCCGGCACGGAGGCTCTTGACCTCCCAACCCTCGAGGACGAGCCCGGCCTCGATGCGGTCCTCGATGTGGTAGTCGTGGCGGGCCCGCCGGTTCTCGGCGATGACCCGGCCCTGTGTGCCGGATTTCGGTTTCTTGCTCATGTCGGTCTCGGCCGCCGGGCTGGCGGCGGCCCGGCATTATACGGGCTCGGCCCGATACCGCCCGCAAAATCACCGGTTTATTGTGACTTTCGGGCATTTGTACGAGAATCGCGACTCTCTTGAGCGGGGAAGAGCAACAATATGCTGAGCAATCAGACCAACGACGGCGGCAAGCGCACCTCATTGCATGGCCACTGGTCGTCACGCATGGCGTTCATACTGGCGGTCACCGGTTCCGCGGTCGGCCTCGGCAACATCTGGAAGTTCCCGTACATCGCAGGCCAGAACGGGGGCGGGGCCTTCGTCCTCGTCTACCTGCTGTGCGTCGTGCTGATCGGCATGCCGGTGATGATGTCCGAGATCCTCATCGGCCGCCGCGGCCGCCGGAACCCGGTGGCCACCATGCAGCTCCTCGGCAAGGAAGAGGGCAGCACCGGCGCCTGGAAATGGGTGGGCGTCATCGGCGTGCTCGCGGGCATCCTGATCCTGTCGTACTACAGCGTCGTCGCGGGCTGGGTGCTGACCTACGTCGTCAAGAGCGTCACCGGAACATTCACCGGCCAGTCGGCGGAGGTGGTGTCGGCGGTGTTCAATCAGTTCACGGGCAGTTGGAAGTCCGTGGTCGCGGCGCACACGATATTCATGGCATTGACGGTCTTCGTCGTGGCGCGCGGCGTGGAGCGTGGGCTCGAGCAGGCCGTGCGCTTCATGGTGCCGGCGTTGCTGCTGTTGATGCTGGCGTTGCTCGGTTACGCGATCAGCACCGGGCACTTCATGGAAGGCGTTGCGTTCATGTTCACCCCGGATTGGGGCAAGCTCGGCTGGAACAGCGTTCTCGCGGCACTGGGGCAGGCCTTCTTCACACTCAGTATCGGCATGGGCGCCGTGATGGCGTACGGGGCCTACCTGCCGGAGGAAACGTCGATAACGGGCGCGTCCGCGGCCGTCGTGGTTGCGGACACCAGTATCGCGATCCTCGCCGGCCTGGTGATCTTCCCGCTGGTCTTCGCCAACAATCTCAGTCCGGCCGAGGGGCCGGGGCTCGTGTTCCATACCTTGCCGCTCGCGTTCGGCCAGATGTCCGGTGGCGTGCTGTTCTCGACCGTGTTCTTCGTACTGTTGTCGTTCGCGGCGTGGACGTCGGCACTCGGGCTGGTCGAACCGGCCGTGGCCTGGCTCGTCGAGCACTTTCACAAGACACGCGCGCAGGCGGCGGTCATCATCGGGACGCTGATCTGGTTCATCGGCCTCGGGTCCGCCTTGTCGTTCAATGTCCTGGGAGACGTCAGGTTCCTGAACGGCACGATTTTCGACAACGTCGATTACGTGACCAGCAACGTCATGCTGCCGGTCGGGGGGCTGCTGATCGTCGTCTTCGCCGGCTGGATCATGTGCCGGAACTCGACCGCCGAGGAACTCGGCAGCGCCGGCACGCTGTACAGGATCTGGCGAGTCCTGGCCCGCTACCTCGCGCCAATCGGCATCCTGATGGTTCTGGGCAAGGCCGTCGGCTTGTTCTGAGCCGCCGTCCCGGCCCAATGCGCAGGGTGAGCCGCAGCGCGCTGGTACCGTACTCGGTCGAGCAGATGTACGCGCTCGTGTCGGACGTCGAGTCCTACCCGGACTTCCTGCCGTGGTGCCGCCGCGTCACGGTGCACCGACGAGAAGGGCAGCAGGTCGAGGCCACGCTCGAGGCCGGGCGCGGCGGCATCAGCAAGTCGTTTCGCACGAACAATACGCTGGTGCCGAACGAGTCCATACGAATGGAACTGGCACGGGGCACGTTCCGGCACCTGTCCGGACTGTGGCGCTTCGAACCGATCGGCGATGCCGGGAGCCGTGTTTCGCTGGACATGGAATTCGACTTCGACAACCGGCTGACGGACATGGTCTTCGGCGCGTTCTTCGAGGATACCTGCGACTCCATGGTCGACGCGTTCACGCAGCGCGCGCGGGAGCGATTCGGTGACGGGGACTGAGACGATCACGGTCGAAGTTGCGTACGCGGAACCCGCGTCGCAGTTTCTCGAGACGGTCGAGGTTGCAGCGGGCAGCACGCTCGAGGAGGTCATCGCAGCATCCGGGCTGTACGAGCGCTACCCGGACCCGGCGTTGCGCAAGGCGGCCACGGGCATCTGGGGTCGGGAAACGGCACGGCACGTCGTCGTGAACCACGGTGACCGGGTCGAAATCTACCGACCGCTGCGGCAGGACCCGCGCGTCGCGCGGCGGGAGCGGGCCGGGGCCGGCTGAGGACGGCCGTCAGAGGTCCGGCGCGAGTTCCTGGTCTTTCTGGATGTCGCTGACGACATCGTCCGTGAAGAATACGGAGACCCAGCGCTTGAATCCCGCGTCGTTGCGGCCGATCTTGAGGTAATAGACGTAGTCCCAGCGATCGGCATGAAACGGGTCGTCGATCAGCGGTGTGCCGAGCAGGAACCGGACCTGGCTTCTCGTCATGCCGATCTCCACCTGGTCGAGGTCTTCCTGTTTGATCAGGTTGCCCTGCGAAATCGCGGCGCGATACACGCAGGCCGTCAGGGCAAACGCGGTGAGCAGCAGGAGTAATCGGAGGGAAGTCTTCATCAGGGAGCGTTCGACGATCATGGATTCAGGGGGTTCCGCACCCGCGGCATCCCCCAGGTAGTGAGGGGGCGCCGTCTGGGTCATAATAGGCGCGCATCATACCGTCTTGATGCCAGACACGATAGCTGCAATAGCGCGAAGCGAGGGCTCGAATGGAGCAACGCCAGGAATTACGGAAGGCCGGCTTGAAGATCACGCTGCCGCGCTTGAAGATCCTCGAGATCCTCGAGGGCGCCGAGCCCCGGCACATGAGTGCGGAGGACATCTACAAGGAGTTGCTGGAGTCCGACGAGGACATCGGGCTCGCGACCGTGTACCGCGTGCTGACGCAGTTCGAGTCTGCCGGCCTGGTTACGCGGCACAATTTCGAGGGCGGGCATTCCGTGTTCGAACTCGATGACGGCGAACATCACGATCACATGGTGTGCGTCGATACCGGCGAAGTCGTCGAGTTCGTCAGCGATGAGATCGAACGGCTGCAGGAAGAGATCGCCGAGAAGCACGGCTTCGACCTGCTGGACCACAGCCTGGTGCTGTACGTGAAGCCGCGGGGCAAGAAGGGCTGACCCGGGGGATCAGGCGCGCTTTTTCGGGGTGCCTTCCAGCATTTCTGCGGCGTGATCGAGCGTCTTACGCGTGATCTCCACGCCGCCCAGCATGCGCGCCAGTTCCTGGATGCGCTCGTCGTCCTCCAGGGGCGTGATCTGCGTGCGCGTGCTCTTCGAATCGGAAACCTTGGTGACGCGGAAGTGCGAGTCCGCCAGGCTCGCGACCTGTGGAAGGTGAGTCACGCACAGGACCTGCCGTGATGCGCCGAGTTCGGCCAGTCGTCGACCGACCATTTCCGCGACGCCACCGCCGACGCCGGAGTCCACTTCGTCGAACACCATCGTCGGAATCCGGCTGCCGTCGCTTGCGATGACCTGGATTGCCAGGCTCATGCGTGACAGCTCTCCGCCGGACGCGATCTTCGCCAGCGGCTGCAATGGCTGCCCGGGGTTCGCCGTGATCTCGAAGCGCACGTCGTCGATGCCGTGGGCGCGCGCGTGTTCCGCGTCCGTGGTGACAGCGATCTCGAAGCGGCCGCCCTGCATGCCCAGGCCTTGCATGGCGTCGGTAACCCGGGCACCGAACGCATCCGCGGCGCGGCGGCGCTTCGCCGACAAGGCCTCCGCTTCGCCCAGGTAGGCCCTGTGTGCGCGCGCGGCGGCGGCCTCCAGGGAAGCTCCGACCTCGGCGGCGTTGACGAGTTCGTCGAGTTCCCGCGACAGCGTCTCGCGCTGCGTGGGCAGCTCATGCGGCTCCACGCGGTGTTTGCGTGCTGCCGCCTGCGTCGCAGCGAGCCGCTCCTCCACTGCGTCGGCACGTTCGGGGTCGCTGTCCAGCGTTTCGGCGTAGCGCGACAGGAGTTCCGCGGCCTCGCGTATCTGGATGCCGGCCGAGTCGACCAGGTCGATCGCCGGACCCAGGCGTTCATCCCATTCCGCGAGCGGTTCGAGCGCGCGCGCCGCGGCGGCGACCAGGCTGTTGGCATCGGCGCCTTCTGCTTCGTACAGGGCGCCGAGCGCTGTTGCGACGCCGGTTGCCAGCCTGCCGCCGTGCTGCAGGCGTCGGCGCTCGGCCAGCAGCTCGTCGTACTCGCCATCCTGCAGGTCGAGCGCCTCGAGTTCGCCGACCTGGAAACGCAGCAGGTCGATGCGCGAGGCGCGCTCCGCGACGTCGTCGCGCAGTTTGCGGAGGCGCTCCTCGATGGCTTGCCAACTCGTGTAGGCCTCGGACGTGCGCTGGACGTCATCGACCACGCCGCCGAAGTGATCGAGCAACTCCCGCTGCACCGGGCGGCGGACGAGAGACTGGTGGAAATGCTGACCGTGGATGTCGACGAGCATTTCGCCGACCTCCTGCAGCTGCGCCAGTGTGACGGCGTTTCCGTTGATCCATGCGCGGGAGCGACCGTCTGCGCCGATCACGCGCCGGAGCAGGCAGGCGTCGTCGGTCTCCAGGGAGCGCTCGTCGAGCCAACCGCGCACGGCGGGGAGGGCGGTGACGTCGAACTCGGCGCTGAACTCGGCGCGCTTCGCACCGGGCCGTACGAGTTGTGCGCTGCCGCGCTCGCCCAGAACCAGGGCCAGCGCGTCGACGAGTATCGACTTGCCGGCGCCGGTCTCGCCGGTCAACACCGTCATGCCGGGGTCTAGCTCGACGCTGATGCGGTCGACGATCGCGAAGTCTCGAACTTGCAGGCTGGCCAGCATCAGTCGTTGTTCTCTTCGTAGCGCGTGCGGCTGTCGCGTCCCCAGAACAGTTTCGAGCGCAGGATGCCGTAGAAATCATAGCCGGGCGGGTGAATCAGCGTGATGCGCGTTGGCGCCGCGCCGACGACGAGGCGGTCGCTCGGCAGGATGTCGGACACGGCGTGGCCGTCGACGGCGATCTCCGCGCGCGTCCCGTCCCGTTCGAGCAGTTGCACGTCGATGGACTCGCGAGACGGAATGACGATCGGGCGGTCAGTGAGCGTGTGCGGGCACACCGGGACGATGACGAGTGCATCGAGTTGCGGCTCGACAATCGGTCCGCCACAACTCAGGGAATAGGCGGTGGACCCCGTCGGCGTCGCGATGATCAGGCCGTCGCCCGCGTGCGTGTTGACGTAGTGGGAGCCGATGCGGGTTTCGAAGTCGACCATGCGGCCGGTGTCCGCACGCTGCAGGACGACGTCGTTCAGTGCATCGGCAACGATTCGACTGCCGTCAGCACGGTCGAGTGTTGCCCGCAGCTGCAGGCGCGAGTCGCGCGCGTAGTTGCCGGCCAGCACGAGATCGATGCTCCCGAGCATCTCGTCGGGCGTGACGTCCGCCAGGAACCCGAGGCGCCCGCGGTTGACGCCGAGCAACGGGACACCGCGGTCGCTGGCGAGCCGCGCCGCGTAAAGGATCGTCCCGTCGCCCCCGATCGCAATCATCAGGTCGGCGTGCGTCGACAGTTCGGATTCCGGCATGCGCCGGACGTCGCCCGCGACGGGAAGATCGTCGGCAACGAGTACGTTTACGCCACGTTTTGTCAAGTGGGCGACGAGTGTCGCCATCGGTTCCGCCACCCGGGCGTCGTCGTGGCGACCAAGCACGGCAATTCTTGAAAATTCGTGACGCATGCGAATAACCGGGGTGCGCGGGGCGGCACGCAGGGCCGCAAAGCGGCATTGTTGCAGACCCTTGACCGACCGCCAAGCGGTTGCTAGCGTTCAGCGGGAAGCTTACAGGCAGGCGCAAAGCGCAAGGACTCACTTTTTCGCGAATGTCCGCAGAAGCGTCCACTATTCAGCCCAACGAGCGTGCGCAACACCTCCTGCGCACGCTGATTCAACGTTTTATTCGCGACGGCCAGCCCGTCGGCTCGCGCACGCTGTCGCGCGATTCCGGGCTGGATCTCAGCCCGGCGACCATCCGCAACGTCATGTCCGACCTCGAGGACATGGGCCTCGTTTCCGCGCCGCACACGAGTGCAGGGCGCGTTCCGACGCCGAAAGGCTACCGGCTGTTCGTCGACACGCTGGTCCGATTTCGCGAACCGAAGGGCGGGGACATGCAGAAGCTGAAGCTCCAGCTTACGGCGTCCGGCGACGATCCCGGGCACCTCGTCAACTCGGTGTCCCGGATGCTGTCCGAAGTCACGCACCTCGCCGGCATCGTGTCGCTGCCGCGCGGCCAGCAGGCCGTGCTGCGGCAGATCGAGTTCCTGCCGCTGTCCGACAAGCGGATTCTGGTCATTCTCGTGATCAACGACCGCGAAGTGCAGAATCGCATCCTGTACACGGACCGGGAGTACACGCCGTCGGAGCTGACACAGGCGGCGAACTTCATCAACGAGCACTACGCGGGTTCGCCGCTGCCGGACCTGCGCGAACGGCTGCTTGCCGACCTGGACCAGTTGCGCACGTCGATGAATGCGGCGATGGTCGACATCATCGCGGTCGCGCAGTCCGCGATGAGCACGGAGCCGGGCTCCGACTACGTATTGGCCGGAGAGACGAACCTGATGCAGTTCGCCGAGTTGTCCGATATCGAGACGCTGCGGCGGCTGTTCGAGGCCTTTTCACGCAAGCGACTGATCCTCGACCTCATCGACCGGAGCATGAACGCGAGCGGCGTTCAGGTCTTCATCGGCGAGGAGTCCGGCTACGAGATCCTCGACGACTGCAGCGTGGTCACCGCGCCCTACGAACTCGACGACGGTACGATCGGCGTGCTCGGCGTCATCGGGCCGACGCGGATGGCCTACGACCGCGTGGTGCCCATCGTCGACGTGACCGCCCGCTTGCTGCGCTCGGCCATCAGCGGCCGCAACTAGCCCGAAATCCCCGGCGGCGCTTGATATTTGCCGCCGAATCCCCACACTCCGAACACTTTGTGCGGCCCGAGGGGCCGGCACGCGAATTTGGACATCCGGAGAGAGACCCGATGAACGGCACGGCAGAGCGCCCTGACGATTCGATCGCCGGCGACGGCGAGCCAACCGCGGCAGACGCGGAAGCGGCAGAGACGACCGGCAGCACCGACCTCGCGGCGGCCCTGGCCGCGGCCGAGGAGAAAGCCCGGGAGAACTGGGACCGGTACCTGAGGGCGGCAGCCGAGACCGAGAACGTCCGCAAGCGCGCGACGCGCGACGTCGAGAATGCGCGGCGCTACGCGCTGGAGAACTTCGGGCGCGACCTGCTCGCGGTGAAAGACAGCCTGGAGATGGGCCTGCAAGCGGCCGAGAACGCGGACGCCGCTGCCCTGCTCGAGGGCAAGGCGGCCACGCTAAAGCTGCTGGCCACGACGCTCGAGCGCTTCGGCATCGTGGAAGTCGACCCGGCGGGCGCGCCGTTCGACCCGGAATTCCACGAGGCCATGACGATGCAGCCATCGGCGGACGCCGAGCCGGGCACGGTGCTGACGGTGGTCCAGAAGGGCTACCTGCTGAATGGCCGGTTGCTGCGGCCCGCAATGGTCGTCGTCGCGTCGGAAGTTCCGGCCAGTTAGAGTCTCGCGAAATCCTGCCGAACCGCTTGAAACCGGGGGCCTTGGCCCCACCTAACAGCCAGATTCGCAGCTATTGCAACCGATTTTGGAGCATTTGAAATGGGCAAAGTAATTGGTATCGACCTGGGCACCACGAACTCCTGCGTCGCAGTGATGGAAGGTGACAAGCCCAAGGTCATCGAGAATTCCGAGGGCGATCGCACGACGCCGTCGATCGTGGCGTTCGCGAAGGACGACCAGGTCCTCGTGGGCCAGTCCGCGAAGCGGCAGGCCGTGACGAACCCGACGAACACGCTGTTCGCGGTGAAGCGCCTCATCGGTCGCCGGTTCGAGGACGACGTCGTCCAGCGCGACATCGGCATGGTGCCGTACAAGATCGTCAAGGCCGACAACGGTGACGCGTGGGTCCAGGTCAATGACAAGAAGATGGCGCCGCCGGAGATCTCGGCACGCGTCCTCATGAAGATGAAGAAGACGGCCGAGGATTATCTCGGCGAGCCGGTCACGGAAGCCGTCGTGACGGTACCGGCCTACTTCAATGATTCCCAGCGCCAGGCCACGAAGGACGCCGGCCGGATCGCCGGCCTTGACGTCAAGCGCATCATCAACGAGCCGACCGCGGCCGCTCTGGCGTACGGCATGGACAAGAAGCGCGGCGACAAGAAGATCGCCGTGTTCGACCTCGGCGGCGGCACGTTCGACATCTCGGTCATCGAGATCGCGGAAGTCGACGGCGAACACCAGTTCGAAGTGCTGGCGACGAACGGCGATACGTTCCTCGGCGGCGAGGACTTCGACCTGCGCATCATCCAGTACCTCACGAAGGAATTCGAGCGCGAGAGCGGCGTGGACATCACTAAGGATCCGCTCGCGATGCAGCGCCTCAAGGAGGCGGCCGAGAAGGCCAAGATCGAGCTGAGCTCGCAGCAGCAGACCGAGGTCAACCTGCCGTATATCACGGCGGATGCCAGCGGTCCGAAGCACCTGAACATCAAGCTGACGCGCGCGAAGCTGGAATCCCTGGTCGATGAACTGATCCAGAGAACGATGGGCCCGTGCAAGACGGCGATTGCCGACGCGGACCTGAAGGTCTCCGATATCGACGACGTCATCCTGGTCGGCGGCCAGACGCGCATGCCGAAAGTGCAGGAAGCTGTGAAGAACTTCTTCGGCAAGGAGCCGCGGAAGGACGTGAACCCGGACGAGGCCGTGGCGCTCGGCGCCGCGATTCAGGGTGGCGTACTGGCCGGCGACGTCAAGGACGTGCTGCTGCTGGACGTCACGCCGCTTTCGCTCGGTATCGAGACGCTCGGCGGTGTCATGACGAAGCTGATCGACAAGAACACGACGATCCCGGCCAGCGCGGAACAGGTGTTTTCGACCGCCGATGACAACCAGACGGCCGTGACGATTCATGTTCTGCAGGGCGAGCGCGAACGCGCGACCGACAACAAGTCGCTCGGCCGCTTCGACCTGGCGGACATCCCGCCGGCGCCACGCGGCATGCCGCAGATCGAGGTCAAGTTCGATATCGACGCAAACGGCATCCTCAACGTCTCGGCCAAGGACAAGGCCACGGGCAAGAGCCAGAACATCGTCATCAAGGCGTCGAGCGGCCTGTCCGACGACGAGATCGACAAGATGGTCTCGGACGCCGAGGCTCACGCAGAGGAAGACCGCAAGTTCCGCGAGCTCGTCGACGTGCGCAACCAGGCGGACGGCCTGGTGCACGCGTCCGAGAAGACGCTGGCGGACCTGGGCGAGAAGGCCAGTGCCGAGGAGCGTCTCGCGGTGGAGAACGCGGTGGCCGACCTGAAGAAGGCCCTCGAGAGTGACGACAAGGATGCGATCGAGGCCAAGTCGGCGGCGCTCGCGGAGGCTTCCGCGGGCCTGGCCCAGAAGCTCTACGCCGAGCAGGAGTCGGCGGCGGGCGATGCGGCCGGCGACGCTCAGGCATCGTCATCGGACGACGACGTGGTCGACGCCGAGTTCGAGGAGGTCGACGACGAGGACAAGTCGAAGCGGGCCTGATCGCGGCCTGCCTCGATGGGCTGAGACGATGAGGAATCATCGGGCGCCGCACGCGGCGCCCGATGCATAACGGACAGGGTATTCGAAGCAGCATGGCAAAACGCGACTACTACGAGGTTCTGGGTGTAGCGAAGACCGCGACGGCCGACGAGATCAAGAAGGCCTACCGACGGCTCGCGATGAAGCACCACCCGGACCGCAACAAGGACGACGAGTCGGCCGAGGCGCGCTTCAAGGAAGCCAAGGAGGCCTACGAGGTCCTGCGCGACGACGACAAGCGCGCGGCCTACGACCGTTTCGGCCACGAGGGCGTCAAGGCGGCCAGTGGTGCGGGCGGTGCCGGCGGCTTCGGCGGCGGGCAGGGCTTTTCGGATATCTTCGGCGACGTGTTCGGCGACATCTTTGGCGCTGGGCGCGGCCGTGGCGGCGCGAGCCAGGTGTTTCGCGGCGCGGACCTCGGCTACGAGCTGAAGCTCGACCTGGAAACCGCGGTCGCCGGCGACACCGTGCAGATCGATGTGCCCACGCAGGTGACCTGCAAGACCTGCGACGGCAGCGGCGCGCGCAAGGGAACGTCGCCCACGACCTGCACGACCTGCGAGGGCGTTGGCCAGGTGCGCATGCAGCAGGGCTTCTTCTCCATCCAGCAGACCTGCCCGGCCTGCAAGGGTGCCGGCACCGTCATCAGCGATCCGTGCACCGACTGCCACGGACGCGGGCGCGTGCACAAGACGAAGACGCTGTCGGTCAAGGTGCCGCCTGGCGTGGACGACGGCGATCGCATTCGACTGTCCGGCGAGGGCGAGGCGGGCCGCAACGGTGGTCCCCCCGGCGATCTCTACGTCGAGATCCGGGTGCTGCCGCACAAGCTTTTCGAACGCGTCGGTGCCGACCTGTCCTGCGAGGTCCCGGTCAGTTTCGCGACGGCCACGCTCGGCGGCGAAGTGGAGCTGCCGACGCTCGACGGCCACGTGAACCTGAAGGTGCCGGCGGGCACGCAGTCCGGCCGCGTTTTCCGACTGCGCGGCAAGGGCGTCCGGACGGTCCGCGACGCGCGGCAGGGCGACCTGTTCGCCAAGGTGCTTGTCGAGACGCCGGTCAACCTGTCGGACGAGCAGAAGGACCTGCTGTCGCGCTTCGACGAACTCGTGCGCTCGGGCGGCAACAAGCACAGCCCGAGGGCCGGCGGCTGGCTCGACTCGGTCAAGCGCTTCTTCGACCGCATCAAGCAATAGCATGACGACGTCGCCGATCCGGATCGCGATCGCCGGCGCCGGCCGCATGGGGCGGAGCATTGCTGCCCGCATCGCGGCGCAGGACGGCCTCGTGCTCGCAGGAACCTGGTCGCGCGGCGGCGACCTCGCGGCGATCGCGGAGACCGCCGACGTCATCGTCGATTTCAGCCTCCCCGTGGTGACCGACAAGGTGTTCGACGTGGTCACCGCGCTGCGCAAGCCGCTGGTGTGCGGCGTCACCGGCCTGAATTCGTCGCAGATGAAACGGCTCGACGGCGTTGCGCGGGACGTGCCGCTGGTCTATGACCGGAACATGAGCCAGGGCATCACGGTGCTCGACGCCGTGGTGCGCCAGGTGTCAGCGGCGCTCGACGATCGCTTCGCGGTCGAGATCGAGGAAGTGCATCACGTCCACAAGCAGGACGCGCCCTCGGGCACCGCGTTGAAGTTGGGCGACGCAGTCAGCGCGACGGGACAGCATGGCGAAATCCGTTACCGCAGCGAGCGCACCGGCGAAGTGCCGGGCGATCACCGTGTCATATTCCGCTCGCCCACCGAGGTGCTGACGCTGGGCCACAGCGTTTCGACCCGCGACGTGTTCGCGGACGGCGCGTTGCGCGCCGCGCGCTGGGTGCTCGGGCGGCGGCCCGGCCGCTATTCGATGCGCGACGTGGTACTCGGCGACTGAGATCACCCGGCCGGCGCACGTTGGACATTCCACGGGCATCTTGTAAACTACGCCGGATCGCTGTCCGGTAAGCGAATTCCGAAGCGGGAGGCCTCGTCCTTCCGCTTCTTCGCATCCAGCGCCGGCAAAAAGCGGTCTCGGTACCAGCCCAACGAGGATCGCTTTGAAAAGTACCAATTCCGCCATCCTGGCGCTGCAAGACGGCACCGTCTTCCGGGGAGTTTCCGTCGGCGCCGACGGCAAGACGATCGGCGAGGTCGTGTTCAATACCGCCATGACCGGCTACCAGGAAATCCTGACGGACCCGTCCTACTGTCGCCAGATCGTCACGCTGACGTACCCGCATATCGGCAACACCGGCACGAACGCCGAGGACATGGAGTCCGCGGCCGTGCATGCCTCCGGCCTCGTGATTCGCGACAGCTCGCTCGTCACGTCGAACTGGCGTTCCGATCGCGGTTTCACCGATTTCCTGCGCCAGGCGGAGACGGTGGCGATCGCCGATATCGACACTCGCAAGCTGACGCGGATCATCCGCGAGAAGGGCGCGCAGTCCGGTTGCATCATGACCGGCGATGTCGATCCGGCCACGGCCGTCGCGCATGCGAGGAAATTTCCCGGCATCGCCGGCATGGATCTCGCCAAGTTCGTCACGACCGGTAGCACCTACCAGTGGTGTTTTGGTACCACATTCGGTAAGAAGCCCCGCGTCATGAGCCGGCGCATCGCGCCGTACCACGTGGTGGCCTACGATTTCGGCATCAAGCGCAACATCCTGCGCCTCCTGTCGGATCTCGATTGCCGCATGACCGTGGTGCCGGCGACGACAAGCGCGGAGGAGGCGCTGTCGCATGCGCCGGACGGCATCTTCCTGTCGAACGGGCCGGGCGATCCCGAGCCCTGCGACTACGCGATCCGGGCGATCCGGGAGTTTCTCGAGCGGCGCATCCCCGTCTTCGGCATCTGCCTCGGTCACCAGTTGCTCGGTCTCGCCGCGGGCGCCCGCACGGTCAAGATGAAGTTCGGTCACCACGGCGCCAACCACCCGGTGCAGGACCTCGCGAACGGACAGGTGCTGATCACCAGCCAGAACCACGGCTTCGCGGTCGACGAGGAGACGCTGCCGGACAACGTCGAGCCGACGCACCGGTCGCTGTTCGACGGCACGTTGCAGGGCATCGCGTTCACCGATCGGCCTGCGTTCAGCTTCCAGGGCCACCCCGAGGCGAGTCCCGGGCCGCACGACCTGCAGCCGTTGTTCGAGCACTTCATCCACGAGATGGAACTCCGCAAGAAGCGGGCGATCCGGACCGTCGTTTCCGGATAACTGACTTTAAAAGAATGCCAAAACGTACTGACATTGAAAGTATTTTGATCATCGGTGCCGGCCCGATCGTCATCGGCCAGGCTTGCGAGTTCGACTACTCCGGCGCGCAGGCCTGCAAGGCCCTGCGGGCCGAGGGCTTCCGGGTCATCCTCGTGAACTCGAACCCGGCGACGATCATGACCGACCCGGAAATGGCCGACGCGATCTACATCGAGCCGATTCACTGGACCGCGCTCGCGCGCATCATCGAGAAGGAGCGGCCCGACGCACTGCTGCCCACGATGGGCGGGCAGACGGCGCTGAACTGTGCGTTGGACCTCGCCCGCGAAGGGGTGCTCGAGAAGTTCGGCGTCGAGATGATCGCCGCGTCGCGTGAAGCAATCGACATGGCCGAGGACCGGGACCTTTTCCGGCAGGCAATGGCCGATATCGGCCTCGAGTGCCCGCGCGCGGAGATCGCGCACACGCTCGACGAGGCGTTCGAGAAGCAGGCCGCGATCGGCTTCCCGACGATCATCCGGCCGTCGTTCACGATGGGCGGCTCCGGCGGCGGTATTGCGTACAACCGGGAGGAGTTCGAGCGGATTGTCTCCCACGGCCTCGAGATCTCGCCGACCACCGAGGTGCTCCTCGAGGAATCGGTGCTCGGCTGGAAAGAATTCGAGATGGAGGTCGTTCGCGACCGCAACGACAACTGCATCATCGTCTGCTCGATCGAGAACTTCGACCCGATGGGCGTGCACACCGGCGACTCGATCACGGTCGCACCGGCCCAGACGCTGACCGACAAGGAGTACCAGCGGCTGCGCAACGCGTCGATCGACGTGCTGCGCAAAATCGGAGTGGAGACCGGCGGGTCGAACGTGCAGTTCGCCGTCAACCCGGAGGACGGCCGGGTCCTGATCATCGAGATGAATCCGCGCGTCTCGCGTTCATCCGCGCTCGCGTCCAAGGCCACGGGATTCCCGATCGCCAAGATCGCGGCAAAGCTGGCCGTGGGTTATACGCTCGATGAGTTGAAGAACGACATCACCGGCGGTGCGACGCCGGCGTCCTTCGAGCCGACGATCGACTATGTCGTTACCAAGATTCCGCGCTTCACGTTCGAGAAGTTCCCCGGCGCCAACGATCGGCTGACAACGCAGATGAAGTCGGTCGGTGAGGTCATGGCCATCGGCCGCACGTTCCAGGAGTCGCTGCAGAAAGCGCTTCGTGGTCTCGAAATCGGCATCGTCGGCCTGGAGTCCGTGGTCGCCGATCCGGCGGCGGAAGCCGGGTTCGACCGTGTGCGGCAGGAACTGCGAATGCCCGGCGCCGACCGATTGTTCTACGTGGCGGACGCGTTGCGCGGAGGGCTCACGTTCGACGACGTCGCGGAAACCAGCCGGATAGACCCGTGGTTCCTCGCGCAGATCGAGGACCTGGTGCTCGAAGAGCAGGCGGTCGTACGCGACGGCCTGGAGGCGCTGGATGCGGAACGGTTGCGGCGGCTGAAGCGGAAAGGCTTCTCCGATGCACGACTTGCGCAACTCCTCGGCGAGCAGGAGTCTGTCCTGCGCAAGCGGCGCATCGATGCCGGGTTGCGGCCCGTATACAAGCGTGTCGACACCTGCGCTGCCGAGTTCGCGACGACGACCGCGTACCTGTATTCGACCTACGAGGAGGAATGCGAGGCGGGTCCGTCGGACCGGCCGAAGATCATGATCCTGGGAGGCGGCCCGAATCGCATCGGCCAGGGTATCGAGTTCGACTACTGTTGCGTTCACGCGGCCCTCGCACTGCGGGATGCCGGCTTCGAGACCATCATGGTCAACTGCAACCCGGAGACCGTCTCGACCGACTACGACACGTCCGATCGACTGTACTTCGAGTCACTGACGTTCGAGGACGTCATGGAGATCATCGATCTCGAGAAGCCCAAGGGCGTGATCGTGCAGTACGGCGGCCAGACGCCTCTCAAGCTCGCGCGCGACCTGGAAGCGGCGGGCGCGCCGATCATCGGCACGACGCCGGATTCGATCGATCTGGCGGAGGACCGCGAGCGCTTCCAGAAGCTCGTCGAGGGGCTGGAGTTGTTGCAGCCGCCGAACCGAACGGCGAAGACGAAGGCGGACGCGGTACGCATGGGCAAGGATGTGGGGTACCCACTCGTGGTGCGGCCCTCGTACGTGCTCGGCGGCCGCGCCATGGAGATCGTGCACAGCGACGAGGACCTCGAGGCGTACATGGACGCCGCGATTCACGTGTCGAATGCGAGTCCGGTACTGCTGGATCGGTTCCTCGACGCGGCAATCGAAGTCGACGTCGACTGCATCTGTGATGGTGAACGCGTGCTGATCGGCGGCGTCATGGAACATATCGAGCAGGCCGGCGTGCACTCCGGCGATTCCGGGTGCTCGCTGCCGCCGTTCAGCCTGTCGCAGGAACTCCAGGCCGAGCTCGGGCGTCAGGTGGTGAAGCTGGCGAAGGGCCTGAAGGTCGTCGGGCTGATGAACACGCAGTTCGCCATCCAGGGCGGGAAGGTCTACTTGCTGGAGGTCAACCCGCGCGCGTCCCGAACCGTGCCGTTCGTCTCAAAGTCGATCGGTTTGCCGCTCGCGAAGATCGCCGCGAAGGTCATGGTCGGCGAGTCGCTCGCGGACCAGGGCTACGTGAACCAGCGCATCCCCGAGTACTACTCGGTGAAAGAGGCGGTGTTCCCGTTCATCAAGTTCCCGGGTTCGGATCCGATTCTCGGCCCGGAGATGAAGTCCACGGGCGAAGTCATGGGCGTGGGCCGCTCGTTCGGCGAGGCGTACGCGAAGGCGCAGCTTGCCTCCGGCGTCATGCTGCCGCGCCAGGGCGCGGCGCTGATCAGCGTGCGGGATCGCGACAAGGAGGGCGCCGTGGAGCTCGCGAAGATACTGGTCGAGCGCGGCTTCGACATCGTGGCGACGCACGGCACGGCGAAAACCCTGGCGGCGGCTGGTGTATCATGTCGGCGAGCGAACAAGGTTCGCGAAGGCCGCCCGCACATCGTGGACATGATCAAGAACGGTGAGATCGATCTCATCGTCAACACGACGGAAGGCAAGCAGGCGATCAACGAGTCACTCTCGATACGCGCTGAGGCTGTGCGCCGCGGAGTAACGTATTACACGACGCTGGGGGCCGCGAAAGCGACCTGCACGGCGATCGAACACCTGGATGACGGCGAAGTGAACCGATTGCAGGATCTGCACAACGAGGTCATGGCGTGAACAAGGTGCCGGTAACGGTCGAGGGGCACGCGATGCTCCAGGCGGAGCTGAAGCGCCTGAAGTCCGAAGATCGCCCGAACGTGATCAAGGCGATCGCGGAGGCGCGCGCGCACGGTGACCTGAAGGAAAATGCGGAGTACCACGCGGCGAAGGAACAACAGGGTTTCATCGAGGGCCGTATCAAGGAGATCGAGGGCAAGCTGTCCAATCTCCAGGTGATCGACGTTACCGCGATCGATGCCAAGGGCAAGATCGTTTTCGGCTCGACCGTCGAACTCATTGACGTCGCGTCCGGGGCCGAGATCGTCTACAAGATCGTCGGTGAGGACGAGGCGGACATCAAGAGCGGCAAGATCTCCTACACATCGCCGATCGCGCGGGCACTGATCGGCAAGAACGAAGGCGACGAGGTGATGTTCTCGGCACCGGGCGGCGACAAGGAATACGAGGTCGTCGAGGTTCGCTACGAGTAGGGCTCAGGCGGCGGGCAGACGGATCTTCCGGCGTTCCGGGTTCTCGCGGTAGACGAGGGCGACGTTGCCAATGCGTTGCACGAGGACCGCACCGGACCGCGAACACAGCGTGGCGACGATGTCGTCGCGCGCGGCCCGGTCGCCGACCCGCACGCGCACCTTGATCAACTCGTGGTGCGTGAGCGTCGACTCGAACTCCTCGTACACGGCGTCCGACAGGCCGGCGTCGCCGATCGTAACGACCGGGTGCAGCTTGTGACCGAGACCGCGAAGGTATTTTTTCTGAGCTTCCTTGAGCATGGCGACGCATTGTAGCAGCGAGAACTGCCGGCGCGAGGGTTTGCGGTGAGCGGGCCCCGGCGCAGCGCCAGTTGGCGGGAGCGCCAGGAGCGCGACCCGTACGTCCGGGAGGCGCGGCGCGACGGCTGGCGGTCGCGGGCCGTCTTCAAGCTGTCCCAGATCGACGGCAAGGAGCGCCTGCTGCGCCGCGGGATGCGGGTCATCGACCTTGGCGCGGCGCCGGGCGGCTGGAGCCAGTACGTCACCGAGAAGCTTGACGGGCAGTGCCGGATCGTCGCCCTCGACCTCCTGCCGATGGACGCCCTGCCGGCCGTCACGATGATCCAGGGCGATTTCCGGGAGGACGCGGTCCTGGCGCAGTTGCGGGCGGCGCTGGAAGGGGAACCTGCCGACCTTGTAATGAGCGACATGGCACCCAATATCAGCGGGACGCGGGCCGTGGACCAGCCGCGGGCGATGCACCTCGTGGAACTCGCCCTCGACCTCTGCGGCGAGGCATTGCGGCCGGGCGGCGATTTTGTCACCAAGCTCTTCCAGGGCGAGGGGAGCGAAGCGTTCATCCGGGCCGTGCGCGAACGCTTCGACCGGGTCCGCGTGATGAAACCGGACGCGTCGCGGGCTGCCAGCCGTGAGGTCTACCTGGTAGCGAGGAACTATCGGTTATAGTAGGGTCTCTAATCCATTAGAGCGCGTCTAAATCCCCGTGCCGCCGGCACGATTCGAGGGCGGATTCCGCAACGTGAACGATCTCACCAAAAACATCCTGGTCTTCATCGTCATCATCGTCGTACTCCTGTCGGTGGTGCAGAGCCTGTCCGGCGTCAGCAACGTGCAGGCGCAACGTCAGCCGTACTCACAGTTCCTCGAGCAGGTCGAGAACGGTGATGTCGCGGTGGTCAAGTTCGAAGACAAGACGATCCGCTACGGCAAGAACGGCACGCAGCCGCTGCCGTTCTACACGATCAGCCCCGAGACCGACAACACGCCGCTGATCGGCATGCTGCAGGATGCCGGTGTGCAGTTCGACGGCAGTGAAGCGAAGAAGCAGGGCATTCTCGGACAACTCCTCATCAGTTCCTTCCCGATCCTGCTGCTCATCGGCGTGTGGATCTATTTCATGCGCCAGATGCAGGGCGGTGGCGGCGGCCGAGGCGCCATGTCCTTCGGCAAGAGCAAGGCGCGCCTCCTCGGTGAGGACCAGGTCGGCGTGACCTTCGCCGACGTGGCCGGTGTCGAGGAAGCGAAGGCCGAAGTTGCCGAGATCGTCGAGTTCCTCAAGGACCCGTCAAAGTTCCAGCGCCTGGGCGGCAAGATTCCGAAAGGCGTGCTGATGGTCGGCCCGCCCGGTACCGGCAAGACGCTGCTGGCACGTGCTATCGCCGGCGAAGCCAAGGTGCCGTTCTTCACGATTTCCGGCTCGGACTTCGTCGAGATGTTCGTCGGTGTCGGCGCTTCCCGCGTGCGCGACATGTTCGACCAGGCGAAGAAGCAGGCGCCGTGCATCATCTTCATCGACGAGCTCGACGCGGTCGGCCGCCATCGTGGCGCCGGCCTCGGCGGTGGCCACGACGAGCGCGAACAGACGCTGAACCAGATGCTTGTCGAGATGGACGGCTTCGAAGGCAGCGAAGGCATCATCGTCATCGCCGCCACGAACCGCCCCGACGTTCTCGACCCGGCGTTGCTCCGCCCCGGCCGCTTCGACCGGCAGGTCGTGGTTCCGCTGCCGGACGTGCGCGGGCGCGAACTGATCCTCAAGGTACACATGCGCAAGGTGCCGCTCGACGAGGACGTGAACCCGAGTTACATCGCACGCGGCACGCCGGGCTTCTCCGGTGCCGACCTCGCGAACCTCGTCAACGAGGCGGCGCTGTTTGCCGCGCGCGCGAACAAGCGCGTCGTCAGCATGGAGCAGTTCGAGAAGGCCAAGGACAAGATCATGATGGGCGCTGAACGGCGCTCCATGGTCATGAGCGAGAAAGAGAAGCTCAACACGGCCTACCACGAGGCCGGACATGCGATCGTCGGCTTCCTCGTGCCGGAGCACGACCCCGTGTACAAGGTCACGATCATTCCGCGCGGGCGGGCGCTGGGCGTGACGATGTATCTGCCGGAGGAGGACCGTTACAGCATGTCGAAGCAGCGCCTCGAGTCGTCGATTTCGAGCCTGTTCGGCGGCCGTATCGCCGAGGAAATGATCAACGGGCCCGAGGGCGTCACGACGGGCGCCTCGAACGACATCGAGCGCGCGACCGACATTGCGCGCAACATGGTCACCAAGTGGGGCCTGTCCGACCGGCTCGGGCCGCTGACGTACAGCGAAGATGACGGCGAAGTCTTCCTCGGCCGCAGTGTCACGCAGCACAAACAGGTGTCGGACGACACGGCGCACGCGATCGACGAGGAAGTTCGCAAGATCATCGACTCGAACTACACGCGGGCGAAGGAGATTCTCGAGGAGAACATCGAGAAGCTGCACATGATGGCGAACGCGCTCATCAAGTACGAGACGATCGACGAACAACAGATCAAGGACATCATGGCGGGCCGCGAGCCGCGTCCGCCGGCGGACTGGCAGGACACCGGCGGTTCGGCCGCGCCGGGCGGGAAGACCCGGCCGGAGTCCGACGCGCCCGGCACCATCGGCGGTCCGGCCGTCGAGAACTGACGGGTACCGGGCGCCGGCCCGGGACAGCCACGGTATGCAGATCGGTCCGCTCACCTTCGACGGTCCCGTCGTCATGGGCATCCTGAACGTGACACCCGACTCTTTTTCGGACGGTGGCCGTTTCCACGAACGTGACGCCGCGTTGCGGCAGGCGGAGACGATGCTGGCCGACGGTGCCGCCATCCTGGATGTCGGCGGCGAATCGACGCGGCCCGGCGCCGCCGACGTCCCGGTCGGCGAGGAACTCGATCGCGTCGTGCCGGTCATCGAGGCGTTGCAGACGCTGACAGACGTGCCGGTGTCCGTCGACACGAGCAAGCCCGAGGTCATGCGCGACGCCGTGGCCGCCGGGGCGGCGCTGATCAACGACGTGCGGGCGCTGCGGGCACCTGGCGCGCTCGCGGCGGCCGCCGATCTCGCGGTGGCCGTCTGCTTGATGCACATGCAGGGCGAACCGCGTACGATGCAGCGCGAGCCGGTGTACGACGACGTGGTCCGGGATGTGACCGGGTTCCTCCGGGAACGCCTGGCGGCCTGTGAGAATGCCGGTATCGATCCGGGCCGGGTCATCCTGGACCCGGGCTTCGGTTTCGGCAAGAACCATGCGCACAATGTTGCGCTACTCGCGAATCTGCGAGAATTGGCGGCGCTGGGGCGCCCGGTGCTGGTGGGGCTGTCGCGAAAATCCACGCTGGGCGCACTGACCGGCCGCGACACGGCCGACCGGTTGGCGGCCAGCATCGCCGCGGCGACGGTGGCGGTGCTCAACGGTGCGACGATCGTCAGGGCGCACGACGTGGCGGCGACCGTCGACGCGGTCAGGATTGCCCGGGCCATTATCGACGCAGGACCCTGAGCTTATGAGCAGACGTATTTTCGGCACCGACGGCGTTCGCGGCACGGTTGGCAAGGAGCCGATGACCGCGGAATTCGCCATGCGGCTGGCCAGCGCGGCCGCGCGCGTGCTGGTGCCCGAGGGTGGAACGGTGCTGATCGGCAAGGACACCCGAGTGTCCGGCTACATGTTCGAATCAGCGCTGGAGGCAGGTTTTGTCGCGGCCGGTGTCGACGTCCTGCTGCTCGGCCCCCTCCCGACGCCGGGTATCGCCGTGCTGACGCAGGACTTCAAAGCCGATCTCGGCGTCGTCATCAGCGCGTCGCACAATCCCTATCACGACAACGGCATCAAGTTCTTCGACGGCCACGGTGCGAAGCTGACTGATGACGTCGAAAAGGCGATCGAGGAGCAGCTCGCGCACCCGGCGATCACGGTTCCTTCGGCGTCGCTCGGCATGGCGAAGCGCATCGACACCGCGCGCAGGCGCTACCAGGCGTTCTGCGCGTCCACGATGCCCGGCAACCTGACGCTCGATGGCCTGAAGATCGTGTTCGATGGCGCAAACGGCGCCGGCTACAAGGTTGGTCCGCGCCTGCTGGCCGACCTCGGTGCAGAGGTCATCCCGATCGGGTGTTCGCCCAATGGCCGCAATATCAATGCCGGCTGCGGATCGACGCAGCCCGACCTGCTCACGACGACGGTACCCGCCGTCGGCGCCGACATCGGGATTGCACTGGACGGCGACGGTGACCGCGTGGTCATGGTCGACGAGAACGGCGGGCTGATCGATGGCGACCAGCTCCTGTACATCCTGGCGACGTCGCGGCATGCCAGCGGGACGCTGAAAGGCCCGGTTGTCGGCACCGTGATGAGCAATCTCGGGCTCGAACACGCGCTTCGCGAGCAGTCCATCGAATTCCGGCGGGCGAGCGTCGGGGATCGTTACGTTCTCGAGGCGCTGCGGGAAAGTGGCGGCACGATCGGCGGCGAAACGTCGGGGCACATGATCGTGCTTGACCAGACGACCACCGGCGACGGGCTGATCTGCGCCCTGCAGATTCTCGCCGTCATGAAGCAGTCCGGCGTGCCGCTGTCGAAGCTCGCGGCCGGCATGCCCAAGTACCCGCAGACCATGATCAACGTCCGCGTATCGAAGAAGATGAACCCGGACGATTCTCCGGCGATCCGCAATGCGGTCGCGTCGGCGGAGGCCTCGCTGCGCGATTCGGGGCGGATCGTCCTCCGGGCGTCGGGCACCGAGCCGGTCATCCGCGTCATGGTGGAGGGCAGGGACGAGAACATCGTCCGCGACCTCGCCCAGCAGCTCGCCGACGTCGTGGCCGAGGCGGCCGGCTGAACGACCGGAAAGGCCCGATTTTCCGTTGATTTAGGGCCGTCCCACCGGTATCCTTCCGCGCCCTCAGGGACGGATGGAATCCGCAAATGCGCAAACGCCTGATCGCCGGAAACTGGAAGATGAACGGCAGCGCGGCCGCAAGCCGCGAGCTGGTCGCCGGCATCGTGGACGGGCTGGGCGCCGCGGAGGGCCCGGAAACGCTGGTCTGTCCGCCGTTTCCGTACCTCGCCGCCGTGGCGGCGCAGGCGGAAGGCACGCCGCTGGCCGTGGGTGCCCAGAACGTCTCGGAGCATGCCTCCGGCGCCTATACGGGTGAAACCGCACCGGCGATGCTGGTGGACGTCGGATGCCGCTACGTGATCGTCGGCCATTCGGAGCGTCGGTCGCTGTACGGCGAAACGAGTGCGCAGGTGGCAGCGAAGTATGCCGCGGCACAGAGCGCCGGCCTGACGCCGATACTGTGCGTCGGCGAGTCGCTGGCGGAACGGGAAAGCGGTGCGACGGAAGATGTCGTTGCCGAGCAACTCGACGCCGTGCTCGCACACAGCGGCGTGGCATCGCTGGCGAAAGCCGTCGTGGCTTACGAGCCGGTATGGGCGATCGGCACTGGAAGGGTGGCGACGCCTGAGCAGGCTCAGGACGTGCACGCGTTCATTCGTGGCCGGGTCGCGGACGGCGACGCCGGCGTGGCGGCCGGCCTGCGGCTGCTGTACGGCGGCAGCATGAAAGGCGACAATGCGCCCGGCTTGCTGGCCATGCCGGACATCGACGGCGGCCTGATCGGCGGGGCGTCGCTGAAGGCAGCGGATTTTCTCGCGATCGTCGCGGCCGCTGCAACGAATTGAGGAATTGATGGATACACTGCAGAAAGTCATCCTGGGCGTGCACACGCTGATCGCGATACTGATCATCGCGCTGGTGTTGCTACAGCGCGGAAAGGGCGCGGACGCCGGTGCCGGGTTCGGTGCGGGCGCGTCGGGCACCGTGTTCGGTGCGCGCGGTTCGTCGAGCTTTTTTTCGCGGCTGACGGCCATTTTCGCCACGGCGTTCTTCATCAGCAGCCTGACGCTCGCGTACCTGAGCAGTCAGCACACGGAAGTTCTGCCGGGCAGCCTGCTGGACGACGTGGTCGAGGAGTCGCCGTCCATCGACGCGGCCCCGGGAGACGCCGACGTATTGCCTTCGATCGACACCCCGGCTCCGGCGGCGGAGGATCTGCCGGCCGATGACGATCTTCCGGAGATCGGTGGTGCCGACAGCGAGGACGGCGAGGAATAGTACAATTTGGCTCTGGTGGTGGAATTGGTAGACACGCTGTCTTGAGGGGGCAGTGGCGCGAGCCGTGCGAGTTCGAGTCTCGCCCAGAGCACCAAGTTTGTGCGAAGAACCCGGCCCCTGGCCGGGTTTTTCGTTTGCGGGACGGCCGGCGGAGTGCGGTGAGGTCGTCCGGCTCGAAGGGCTGTATTCGCGGTGCGGCAGGCTGATACAATGCGCCGCTCGCACACCGCCAGCATCCAGCACGTTCCACGCAGGAATACATGTTACAAGAATACATTCCCGTACTGATCTTCCTCGGCGTCGCGGCAGGAATCGGGCTCGTCCTGCTCGGCCTCGGATTTCTCATCGGACATGGCGGCAAGGACAGCGAGAAGCTGTCGCCCTACGAGTGCGGGTTCGAGCCCTTCGACGACTCCCGCATGAAGTTCGACGTGCGTTACTACCTCGTCGCGATCCTGTTCATCATCTTCGATCTCGAGATCGCATTCCTGTTTCCCTGGGCGGTATCGCTGGACGCCATCGGCGTCTTCGGCCTGCTGGCCATGGCACTGTTCCTCGCCGTCCTGGTTGTAGGCTTTATCTACGAATGGAAGAAAGGAGCGCTCGAGTGGGACTAGCGAGCGAAACGACGCCGGCGCCGGGGTCCGTTGCGGCCGGCGAGAGCCTGCAGGACAAGGGCTTCGTCGTCACGAGTGTCGACTCGGTCATGAACTGGGCGCGGACCGGTTCCCTGTGGCCGATGACCTTCGGGCTCGCGTGCTGTGCCGTCGAAATGATGCAGGCTGGCGCGTCGCGCTACGATCTCGATCGCTTCGGCATCATTTTCCGTCCGAGCCCGCGCCAGTCGGACTGCATGATTGTCGCGGGAACGCTGTGCAACAAGATGGCCCCGGCCCTGCGCAAGGTCTACGACCAGATGCCCGAGCCGCGCTGGGTGATCTCGATGGGCTCCTGCGCAAACGGCGGCGGCTACTATCACTATTCCTACTCCGTCGTCCGCGGCTGCGATCGCATCGTGCCGGTCGACGTCTACGTGCCCGGCTGCCCGCCGACGGCAGAGGCGCTGGTTTACGGGCTGATCCAGCTGCAGAACAAGATTCGGCGTACCAGCACGATAGCCAGGTCGTAATCATCGAACATGAGTGATCGTAACGAGACATTGGCTGCTCGGCTTGGCGAGCGTTTCAATGAACGCCTGGTCCGCGTCGAATCGCACGTCGGCGAACTGACGTTCGAAGTCGACAAGGCGGACCTCGTCGAGGTGGCGCTGGCGCTCCGCACGGATTTCGGCTTCGATATGCTGATGGACGTCTGCGGCGTGGACTATCTCGTCTACGGCCAGGACGAATGGACGACGTCCTCGGCGACGGAGACCGGATTCAGTCGCGGTGTCGAACGCGAGCCGGTCATCCTCGACGAGTCCGACACGTTTCCGCCGCGTCGTTTTGCCGTGGTGTACCACCTGCTGTCGATCGTGAACAACCAGCGGTTGCGGCTGCGCACGTTCACGGGCACCGACAACCCGCCGGTGGTCAAGTCCGTGGTCGACGTCTGGAACGGCGCGAACTGGTTCGAACGCGAGGTGTTCGACCTGTTCGGCATCCTGTTCGAGGGGCACCCCGACCTGCGGCGAATCCTGACTGACTACGGTTTCATCGGGCATCCGTTCCGCAAGGACTTCCCGCTGTCCGGCAACGTCGAGGTGAAGTACGACGCGGAAAAGGGTCGTGTGGCATACCAGCCGGTGAGCATCGAGCCGCGGACGCTGGTACCGCGCGTCATCCGCGACGACAACCGGTACTCGGCCGACCTGAAGGATCGACCCAATGGCTGAGATTCAGAATTACACGATGAACTTCGGCCCGCAGCACCCGGCGGCGCACGGCGTGCTGCGACTGGTGCTCGAGATGGACGGCGAGACGATCCAGAAAGCGGATCCGCACGTCGGCCTGCTGCACCGGGCCACCGAGAAGCTGGCTGAATCCAAACCGTTCAGCCAGAGCATCGGTTACATGGACCGGCTCGACTACGTGTCGATGATGTGCAATGAGCACGGCTACGTGCTCGCGATCGAGAAGCTGCTCGGCATCGAGGTGCCGGAGCGGGCGCAATACATCCGCGTGATGTTCGACGAGATCACCCGCATCCTGAACCACCTGATGTGGCTCGGCGCGCACGGCCTCGACATCGGCGCGATGACGATGTTCCTGTACTGCTTCCGCGAGCGTGAAGACCTCATGGACCTGTACGAGGCCGTGTCGGGCACTCGCATGCACGCAACCTACTACCGGCCTGGCGGCGTTTTCCGCGACCTGCCGGACAGTATGCCGAAATTCCAGGCCTCGAAGTTCCGCAGCGAGAAGGAGCTGAAGCGGCTGAACGCAGCGCGCGAAGGCAGCATGCTCGATTTCATCGAGGATTTCACGAACCGGTTTCCGGGCTGCGTCGACGAGTACGAGACGTTGCTGACGGACAACCGGATCTGGAAGCAGCGCACCGTGAACATCGGCGTGGTGTCGCCGGAGCGGGCCATGCAGCTCGGCTTTTCCGGGCCGATGATCCGCGGCTCCGGCATTGAATGGGACCTGCGCAAGAAGCAGCCTTACGAAGTCTACGACCGCCTGGATTTCGATATCCCGGTGGGCGTCAACGGCGATTGCTACGACCGCTACCTGGTGCGCGTCGAGGAACTCCGCCAGTCGAACCGGATCATCCGGCAGTGCGTGGACTGGTTGCGCGCGAATCCCGGCCCGGTCATCGCAGACGATCACAAGATCGTGGCGCCGAAGCGGGTCGAGATGAAGGACGACATGGAATCGCTCATTCATCACTTCAAGCTGTTCACGGAAGGCTACTGCGTGCCTGAAGGCGAAGCGTATGCCGCGGTGGAACACCCGAAGGGCGAGTTCGGCGTCTATCTCGTGTCCGACGGCGCGAACAAGCCGTACCGCGTGAAGATTCGCGCGGCGGGCTTCGCGCACCTGTCCGCGATGGCGGAGATGGTGCAGGGCCACATGCTGGCCGACGTGGTCGCCGTCATCGGCACGCAGGACATCGTCTTTGGGGAGGTCGACCGATGAGCACTGCCGTCGAACTCTCGCAGCACGTGAAGGACGAGATCGAGCACTGGAAGGCCCGCTTCCCGGCGGACCGGTCGCGTTCGGCGGTCATCGGCGCGCTGCACGCCGTGCAGCACGAGAACAACGGCTACCTGACGGCGGAGCTGATGAACGCCGTCGCCGACTACCTCGACTTGCCGACGATCCAGGTCTACGAAGTTGCGACGTTCTACTCGATGTTCCAGACGCGCCCGGTCGGCCGGCACAACGTGGCGATCTGCACAAACGTCTCCTGCATGCTGCGCGGCGCAGATGATATCGTCGCGCACACCGAGAAGAAGCTCGGCATCAAGCTCGGCGAGAGCACGCCGGACGGCCGGATCTACCTGAAGAAGGAAGAGGAGTGCCTCGCGGCCTGCTGCGGCGCGCCGATGATGATGGTGGATCACGTCTATCACGAAAACCTGACGACGGATGACGTCGACAGGCTGCTGGACGAGCTGGAGTAGCGCGTGGCGAAGGACTATCCGCAGAATCTCGTCTGCTTCAGCACGTTCGGCGCGGACGCGTCGTACACGCTGGCGACTTACGAAAAGCACGACGGCTACAAGGCGTGGCGCCGCGTGCTCGCCGGCGAGCTGACGCCCGAGCAGGTGCTCGAGGAAGTCAAGGCGTCGGGCCTGCGTGGCCGCGGCGGCGCAGGCTTCCCGACCGGGCTCAAGTGGAGCTTCATGCCGAAGGGCACGGACGTGCAGAAGTACCTCGTCTGCAATTCGGACGAGTCGGAGCCGGGCACCTGCCACGACCGTGAAATCCTGCGCTACAACCCGCATGCGCTTGTCGAGGGCATGGCGCTCGCCGGTTACGCGATGGGCGCGACGGTCGGCTACAACTATATCCGCGGCGAGTTCATCGACGAGCCCGTGCCGCGCTTCGAGGCCGCGGTGAAGGAAGCCTACGAAGCCGGCCTGCTGGGCAAAAATATCCAGGGCACGGGCATCGACTTCGACCTGTATACGTTCGTCGGTGCGGGCGCGTACATCTGCGGCGAGGAGACGGCGCTGCTCGAGTCGCTCGAAGGGAAGCAGGGCAAGCCGCGCTTCAAGCCGCCATTTCCCGCGAACTACGGCCTGTACGGCAAGCCGACGACGATCAACAACACGCAGAGCCTCGCCAGCGTCCCGGCGATCATCCGCAACGGGGCGAAGTGGTTCTCGGACCTCGGCCCGGAGAACTCGGGTGGCACGGCGCTGTTTTCCATCTCGGGCCACGTCGAGAAGCCCGGCAACTACGAGCTTCCGATGGGTATCCCTTTCGAGGACCTGCTGGCGATCGCCGGCGGCGTCTGGAAGGGACGAAAGCTGAAGGCGGTCATTCCCGGCGGCTCGTCCTGCAAGGTCCTGCCGGCGGAGATCATCCAGGACTGCACGATGGACTACACGTCCTTGCAGAAGGCGGGCTCGTCGTTCGGCACCGGCGCGGTCATGGTAATGGACGAAACGACGTGCATGGTGCGCGTGTTGCGACGCATCTCGCGCTTTTACATGGCAGAGTCCTGCGGCCAGTGCACGCCCTGCCGCGAGGGCACCGGCTGGCTGTACCGCATGCTGTCGCGCATCATCGAGGGACGCGGCTCGCGGGAAGACCTCGGCAAGCTCGTCGACGTCGCGAACAAGATCGAGGGCCACACGATTTGCGCCCTCGGCGATGCCGCCGCGTGGCCGGTGCAGAGCTTCCTGAAACACTACCTGCACGAATTCGAGTACATGATCGAGCACAAGGGCCGGAGCATCGTCGACGACGCACCGGACGCGGCGGCCTGAATACGATGAGTAACGACACCGTAAACATCGAAGTCGACGGCAAGCCGGTCGAAGCGAAGAAGGGCGAAATGGTCATCCAGGTCACGGACCGGATCGGCGCCTACATCCCGCGCTTCTGCTACCACGAAAAGCTGTCCGTCGCGGCCAACTGCCGGATGTGCCTCGTCGAGGTTGAGAAGGCGCCGAAGCCGTTGCCCGCCTGCGCGACACCGGTGGGCGAGGGCATGAAAGTCTTCACGCGCTCGCCGAAGGCGATCTCGGCGCAGAAGGCCACGATGGAATTCCTGCTGATCAATCATCCGCTCGATTGCCCGATCTGCGACCAGGGCGGCGAATGCGAGCTGCAGGACCTCGCGATGGGCTACGGCCGGGACATCTCCCGGTACAACGACGGCAAGCGCGTCGTCAAGGACAAGAACATCGGGCCGCTCGTCTCGACGGATATGACGCGGTGCATCCACTGCACGCGCTGCGTGCGCTTCGGCGAAGAAGTGCAGGGCAATCAGCAGCTCGGCACGACCGACCGTGGCGAGAACATGAAGATCGGCACCTACATCGAAAAGGCCGTCGATCACGAACTGTCCGCAAACATCATCGACCTGTGCCCGGTCGGCGCGCTGAACAACAAGCCGTATCGTTACAGCGCGCGCGCGTGGGAGATGTTGCAGCGGCCGACGGTCGCGCCGCACGACTGCGTCGGATCGAACCTGTACGCGCACGTCTTGCGCGGTACCGTCAAGCGCATCGTGCCGCGCGAGAACGAAGCCATCAACGAGACCTGGCTTGCGGATCGCGACCGCTTCAGCTACGAGGCGATCTATTCGCCGGACCGCCTGCTGCGGCCCGCGGTACGCGAGGGCGGAACCTGGCGCGACGTCGGCTGGGACGAGGCCCTGGAACTCGCCGCGGAGCGACTGGGGTCCACCGGCAACGGCAGCGCGGGCTTTCTCGCGTCGCCGAGCAGCACTGTCGAGGAGGGTCACCTGCTGGCCCGCTTGGCGGCGCACCTCGGTAGCGCAAACCTCGACCATCGCATTGCCCGGCGTGACGTCAGCGACCAGCAGGACGACCCGGCGTTTCCGTCGCTCGGCATGGACATCGCCGCCATCGAGGAGCAGCAGGCGATCTTCGTCGTGGGTTCGCACCTGCGACACGAAGCGCCGATCATTGCGCACCGCGTGCGCAAGGCCGCGCTCAAGGGGGCGGCGGTGAGTTTTGCGAGCGCCGAAGTACACGAATACCTGTTCAACGTCGCGAACACGCTGTCCGGCGCGGGCCTCGTCGAGTTGATGAGCGGCGTTGCGGTTGCGGCATGCGGCGACAAGCTGCCGGATACGGTGAAGGCCCTGTGCGACGGGGTGAAGCCGACCGACGCGCAGCGAGCCGTTGCGGAGTCACTGTCGTCATCCGAGCGGGCGCTCGTCCTGCTCGGCAACATCGCCGGGCGGCACGCCGCCTTCTCCGCGGTGCGCTCGCTCGCCGCCGCCATTGCATCAGAGACGGGCGCGGTCTTCGGCAGCCTGTCGGAAGGGGCGAACAGCGCCGGGCTGCACCTGGCCGGCGTGTTGCCGCACCGGTCTGCAGGGGCGGCGCCGCGCGGAAACGAGGGCAAGGCGACCGCCGACATGCTGGGCGAAGCGCTCGATGCCGTGCTACTGCTGAACATCGAGCCGGACGCCGACCTGCTCGCGGTGCCGAATCCGGTCGAGCGCTTGTCGAAGCAGGCCTTCGTCGTCGCGCTGACGTCGTTCGATTCGGCGGCGCTGCGGGAGAGTGCCGACCTGCTGTTGCCGGTCGGTACCTGGGCCGAAACGTCGGGCACCTACGTCAACGTCGCCGGGACCTGGCAGAGCTTCGGCGGCGTGGCGAACCCGGTCGGCGAGTCGCGGCCCGCGTGGAAGGTTCTCCGAGTGCTAGGCAACCTTGTCGAGGCGGAAGGCTTCGACTACGTGAGCAGCGAGGAGGTTCGCGACGAACTGGCAGAGGCGCTGGGTGATGCCAGCCCGGATACCGCCTACCGCGGCAGCGTTCGCCACGCGAAGCCGAACGGCGCCGACGCACCGGGTGCCGAGATCGACGTGCCGCTGTACTCCGTCGATGCCATGGTGCGCCGGGCACGTGCGCTGCAGCGGACGCCGGCCGCACTGCGTGCCACGGCGAAGAGGCCCGGCTGATGGACGCCATCGTGCAGTACTTCGTCGACGCCTGGAACGCACTTCCGCCGCTGCTGCAGTACCTGACCGTGGTGACGACGAAGATCCTCGTCGTCACGGTCGGCGTCATCCTGTGCGTGGCGTTCTCGACTTACTTCGAGCGCAAGGTCATCGGCCACATGCAGGGGCGCATCGGGCCGAACCGCGTGGGCCCTCTCGGGCTCGGCCAGCCGTTCGCCGATGTCATCAAGCTGCTGATCAAGGAAATCGTCGTCCCGACGGCGTCGAACCGGTTCCTGTTCGTCATTGCGCCGCTGCTGACACTGATTCCCGCGCTCGCTACCTGGGCCGTGATGCCGCTGCACCCGGGCTTCACGATCGCCGATATCAATGCAGGCCTGCTGTACGTGCTGGCCCTGACGTCGATGGGCGTCTACGGTGTGATCCTTGCGGGCTGGGCCACGAACTCGAAGTACGCGTTCCTGGGCGCGATGCGCTCGGCGGCGCAGATCGTCGCCTACGAGATCGCAATGGGCTTTGCGCTGGTCGGCGTGCTGATGGCGGGCGGCAGCCTGAACCTCGGCGACATCGTTGCGAAGCAGGCGGGCGGCTTCAGCCAGTGGTTCCTGCTGCCGTTGTTCCCGCTGTTCATCGTCTACTGGATTTCCGGCGTGGCGGAGACGAACCGTGCGCCGTTCGACGTGGCGGAAGGCGAATCCGAGATCGTCGCGGGCTTCCACGTGGAGTACTCGGGCGTGGCGTTCGCGCTGTTCTTCCTCGCCGAGTACGCGAACATGGTCCTCATCTCGGGCCTGACCGCGATCTTCTTCCTCGGCGGGTGGGCTTCGCCGTTCGAGGGCTGGACGTTCCTCGACGGCACGTTCCTGGCGTTTCTCGCGGCACCGAACTTCCTGTGGCTGTTCGCGAAGATCGCGTTCTTCATGTATTCGTTCTTCTGGTTCCGCGCGACGTTTCCGCGCTACCGCTATGACCAGATCATGCGGCTGGGCTGGAAGGTCTTCATTCCGGTCACGATCGTCTGGATTGCCGTGGAAGGCGTCCTCGCGTGGCTGAAAATCGGCCCCTGGGCCGCGTGATGGCGCGCATGCCGTCACAGGTTGGTTTATGAGCAGAGTGATCAGCACCATCAAGACGTTCGCCCTCTGGGAGCTGCTGCGCGGCCTCGGCGTGACGCTGCGAAACTTTTTCCGGAAGCCGGTGACGATTCACTACCCGGAGGAGAAGACGCCCCAGTCGCACCGCTTCCGCGGCCTGCACGCACTGCGGCGCTACCCGAACGGGGAGGAGCGCTGTATCGCGTGCAAATTGTGCGAGGCCGTCTGTCCCGCGCTCGCGATCACGATCGAGTCGGACGTCAGCGAAGACGGCACGCGCCGTACGACGCGCTACGACATCGACCTGTTCAAGTGCATCTACTGCGGCTTCTGCGAGGAAGCCTGTCCCGTCGACGCGATCGTCGAGACCCGGATTCACGAATACCACTTCGAGAAGCCGGGCGAGAACATCATGACGAAGGACAAGCTGCTCGCCGTCGGCGACCGCTACGACGCCATGATCTCGGCCGACAAGGCCGCTGACGCCCCCTATCGCTGACGGAACCGGACGACGATGCTGTTTCAATCCATCCTGTTCTACGTGTTTTCGGCGGTGCTGCTCGGCGCGGCGCTTGGCGTCGTCTTCGCGCGCAACATGGTGCACTCCGTCATGTTCCTCGTGCTCACGTTCTTCCAGAGCGCCATGCTGTGGCTGCTGATCGAGGCCGAGTTCCTCGCGATCGTCCTGGTGCTGGTCTACGTCGGCGCCGTCATGGTCCTGTTCCTGTTCGTGATCATGATGCTCGAGGTCAACGTCGAAGCCGTGAAACGCAGCCTCGTACGCTACGCGCCGCTGGCGGCGGTCATCTCGATCATCATGGCGGTGCAGCTCGTGCAGCTCATCTGGGTGCGCGGCGCCGAGGCGGGCGCCTCGTTCGCGTTCGCGCCGACCCCCGAGGGCTATGACAACACGAAGGCGCTCGGCGCGGTGCTGTACAAGGAGCACGTGTACGCGTTCGAGATCGCCGCGGTCATCCTGCTGCTGGCGATCGTGGCGGCGATCACGCTGACGATGCGCCGCCGCCCCGGGCTCAAGGTGCAGGACATCTCGAAGCAGGTCTCCGTACGGGCGAAGGACCGGATTCGGGTGGTGAAGATGGACTCGGAGAAGCGCTCGTGATCGGCCTGCAACACTACCTCACGCTGAGCGCGATGCTGTTCGTTCTGAGCATCGCCGGCATAATCATCAACCGGCGCAACCTGATCCTTCTGCTGATGTGCATCGAGCTGATGCTGCTCGCGGTGAACTTCAACTTCATCGCGTTCTCCCGCTACCTGGGCGACACGCTGGGGCAGGTGTTCGTGTTCTTTATCCTGACCGTCGCGGCTGCAGAGGCCGCGATCGGCCTGGCGATCCTCGTCGTGCTGTTCCGTAACCGGCGATCGATCAACGTCCAGGAACTCAACACGATGAAGGGCTGACCGGCATGTACAGCTACTACCTGGCCATCGTCCTGGCGCCGCTTGCGGCGGCGATCGTCGCGGGCCTGTTCGGCAAGCAGATCGGGCGGACGGCGGCGCACTCGGTCACGATCCTGGGCGTCGGCATCGCGACCGCGCTGTCGGCGCTGGTTCTCTACCGCTTCGTCTGGGGCGGTGCCGAGAGCGAGAACATCAGCGTCTACACGTGGGCCGTCACCGACGGCCTGCGCATGGAAGTCGGCTTCCTCGTCGACCGGCTGACGGCGCTGATGATGACGGTCGTCACGTTCGTGTCGCTGATGGTGCACGTCTACACGATCGGCTACATGCACGACGACCCGGGCTACCAGCGCTTCTTCAGCTACATCTCGCTGTTCACGTTCGCGATGCTCATGCTCGTGATGTCGAACAACTTCCTGCAGCTGTTTTTCGGCTGGGAGGCGGTCGGCCTGGTCTCGTACCTGCTGATCGGCTTCTGGTTCAAGCGCGAGACCGCGATCTTCGCGAACCTGAAGGCGTTCCTGGTGAACCGCGTGGGCGACTTCGGCTTCATCCTTGGTATTGCCGGCATCGTGCTCTACACGAACTCGCTGGACTACGCGGAGGTGTTCTCGCAGGCCGACGCGATCGCGGCGCAGAGCGTGTCCGTGCTGCCGGGCACGGCCTGGAACGCGATGACGCTGATCTGCATCCTGCTGTTCATCGGCGCGATGGGCAAGTCGGCGCAGGCGCCGCTGCACGTGTGGCTGCCGGACTCGATGGAAGGTCCGACGCCGATCTCCGCGCTGATCCACGCCGCCACGATGGTGACGGCGGGCATTTTCATGGTGGCGCGCATGTCGCCGCTGTACGAACTCAGCGTGCACGCGCTGGGCACGGTCATGATCATCGGCGCGATCACGGCGTTCTTCATGGGGCTGCTCGGCATCGTGCAGAACGACATCAAGCGCGTGGTGGCGTACTCGACGCTGTCGCAGCTCGGCTACATGACGGTGGCGCTCGGCGCGTCGGCCTACGGCGCGGCCATCTTCCACCTGATGACGCACGCGTTTTTCAAGGCACTGCTGTTTCTCGCGGCGGGCTCGGTGATCATCGCGATGCACCACGAGCAGGACATCCGCAAGATGGGCGGCATCCGCAAGTACATGCCGATCACGTACTGGACGTCGCTGATCGGCTCGCTGGCGCTGATCGGCTTCCCCGGGACGGCCGGCTTCTTCTCCAAGGACCTGCTGATCGAGGCGGTCGCGGATTCGCACTGGGCGGAGACCGACGCGCTCGTCTACTGGATCGCGTACCTGAGCGTGCTGCTCGGCGTGTTCGTCACGGCGCTGTATTCGTTCCGAATGTTCTTCCTCGTGTTCCACGGCGAGGAGCGCATGGATGCCGAGACGAAGTCGCACCTGCACGAGACACCGTGGGTCGTGACCGTGCCGCTGATCCTGCTGGCCATCCCGTCCGCGGTGATCGGCTGGGTCACCGTCGGGCCGGTGCTGTTCGACGGCTACTTCGGCGAGGCAATCGTCGTCGACCACGCGCACGACGTGCTCGCGCACCTCGGCGAGCACTGGCACGGCGCGCTGAGCCTCGTGACGCACGCGCCGATGACGCCGGTGTTCTGGCTGGCGGCGGCCGGTGTTCTCGTGGCCTGGTTCCTGTACCTGAAGCGGCCGGAGCTGCCGGGGAAGATCCGGGAGCGCTTCCAGTGGGCGTACAACCTGCTGGATCGCAAGTACTACTTCGACGACCTGTGGATCCGCGGATTCGCCGGTGGCGGCCGCAAGCTCGGTGCCTTCCTCTGGAAGAAGGGCGACGAGGTCGTCATCGACGGCGTGCTGGTCAACGGCACGGCCAACACGGTCGGCCGGCTCGCCGGCGTCATGCGCCAGATCCAGACCGGCTACCTGTACACGTATGCCTTCGCAATGATCATCGGACTGACCGCGTTCCTCGGTTGGCTGATCTGGCTGAAGTAGGGCGGGCGCGCAGATGGAATTGACGTCACACTTGCTCAGCATCCTGATCTGGCTGCCCGTGGCCGGCGGCTGCGCACTGCTCGCCATCGGCGATGCCGGCGACGCGGGTTCGTCGCGCGCCGGCGCCATGCGCGTAACTGCGCTCGCCGTGTCCCTGCTCACGCTGCTGCTGAGCCTCGGCCTGTACACCGGCTTCGACGGCACGACCGCGGCGATGCAGTTTGTCGAGCGCGTGCCCTGGATCGAAGCGATCGGCGCGAGCTACTACCTGGGCGTCGACGGTATATCGGTGCCGCTGATCCTGCTCACGACGTTCATCACGCCGCTCGTGGTCATCGCCGGCTGGGACACGATCAAGTCGCGACCGGCACAGTACTTCGCGGCATTCCTGATTCTCGAAGGCCTGATGGTCGGCGTGTTTGCGGCGCTGGACGGCCTGCTGTTCTACGTGTTCTGGGAATTCATGCTGGTGCCGATGTTCCTCATCATCGGCGTCTGGGGCGGCCAGCGGCGCATTTACGCCACGCTCAAGTTCTTCCTGTACACGTTCCTCGGCTCCGTGCTGATGCTCGTGTCGTTCGTCTACCTGTACCTGCAGACCGGCAGCTTCGACCTGCTGGGGTGGATGGACGCGCCGGTGGCGATGCAGGCGCAGAAGTTCATCTTCATCGCGTTCCTGCTCGCCTTCGCGGTCAAGGTGCCGATGTGGCCGGTGCACACCTGGCTGCCCGACGCGCACGTCGAGGCGCCCACGGGCGGCTCGGTGATCCTGGCGGCGATCATGCTGAAGATGGGCGGCTACGGCTTCGTCCGCCTGTCGCTGCCGATCGTGCCGGACGCCAGTGGCTATTTCTCGGCACTGATGATCGGCCTGTCGCTGGTTGCCGTCGTCTACATCGGCTTCGTCGCGCTGATGCAGAAGGACATGAAGAAGCTGATCGCGTACTCGTCGATCGCGCACATGGGCTTCGTCACGCTCGGCTTTTTCCTGCTGTGGCACATCAGCGGGGCGACCGGCGCGGTGCTCGGCATGCAGGGCGGCATGGTGCAGATGATCTCGCACGGCCTGATCTCCGGCGCGATGTTCCTGTGCGTCGGCGTGCTGTACGACCGCGTGCACAGCCGCAAGATCGCCGACTATGGCGGCGTGGCCAACACGATGCCCGCGTTCGCCGCGTTCTTCGTGCTATTCGCGATGGCGAACGCGGGGCTCCCCGGTACGTCCGGTTTCGTCGGCGAATTCATGGTGATCATGGCGAGCTTCAAGGCGAATTTCTGGATCGCGTTCTTCGCCGCCACGACCCTCGTTCTCGGCGCCGCGTACACGTTGTGGATGATCAAGCGCGTCGTCTACGGCGAGGTCGCGAACGAGAATGTCGCGGAGCTCAAGGACATGAACCGGCGTGAATGGCTGGTACTCGGCATACTTGCCGTGTCCGTGCTCGTCGTCGGGCTCTGGCCGGCTCCGCTGGTCGAGATGATGGACCCGACGATCCAAAACCTGATCGAGCGCATCGCGCTGTCGAAGCTCGGATAAGTCGCCATGGACCTGATGAATTTCGCTGCCGCCGCTCCCGAGATGACCCTGCTGGGGCTGATCTGCGTCGTGCTCGTCGCCGACCTGTTCGTGGCGCCGGAGCGCCGCATCGTCACGTTCTGGCTGTCGCTGGTTTCGATCGGCATCACGCTGTGGGCGCTGGTGTCGACGGTGCCGGTCGGACGCGTCGAGATCTTCTCCGGGAGCTACGTGAGCGACGGCTTGTCCCAGTTGCTGAAGTCGGGCGTGGCGCTGTTCGTCGCGGCGGCGTTCGTCTACGGGCGCGGCAACCTGGCGGCAAACGACCTGCACAAGGGCGAGTTCTACGTGCTGGGGCTGTTCGGGCTGCTGGGCATGATGATCATGATCTCGGCGAACAGCCTGCTGACAATGTACCTGGGCCTCGAGACGCTGGCGCTGGCGCAGTATGCCCTCGTGGCGCTGGATCGCACGGACGTCAAGTCCGCCGAGTCCGCCATGAAGTACTTCGTGCTCGGCGCGATCGCATCGGGCTGTTTGCTGTACGGCATTTCCTGGGTCTACGGTGCGACCGGGTCGGTCGAGTTCCCGGCGATCGCGAACGCGATCCTCGACAACCCGGACATCAACGGCCTGCCGCTGTGGTTCGGGCTCGCGTTCCTGATCGTGGGCATCTCCTTCAAGTTCGGCGGCGTGCCGTTCCACATGTGGGTGCCCGACGTCTACCAGGGTGCGCGCACGCCGGTCACGCTGTACATCGGCACCGCGCCGAAGATCGCGGCGCTGGCCCTGACGTTGCGGATACTCATCGACGGGCTGGCCGGCCTGCAGGAAGTGTGGGCCGACATGCTCATGATCATCGCCGTGTTGTCGCTGCTGCTCGGCAATTTCGTCGCGATCGCCCAGACGAACATCAAGCGCATGCTGGCGTACTCGACGATCGCGCACGTCGGGTTCATCCTGCTGGCGGTCTTTACCGGCACGCCGGCCGGCATCGCTGCCGCCGTGTTCTACACGCTGACCTACGTCATCTCGGCCGCCGGCGCGTTCGGCATGGTCATCCTGCTGAGCCGGCGAGGGCATGACGCCGAGAGCCTGTCCGACTTCAAGGGCCTGAACGCGCGCAGCCCGTGGATGGCGCTGATGATGATGTTCTTCATGTTCAGCATGGCCGGCGTCCCGCCGTTCGTGGGCTTCTTCGGCAAGCTGAACGCCATCAACGCCGTGCTCGGCGTGGGCGAGGTGGGCCTGGCCGTCATCATGGTCCTCACCTCGGTCGTCGGCGCCTACTACTACCTCCGGGTCGTCTGGTACATGTACTTCGAGGAGGCACAGGACCAGGCGCTGCTGCAGGCCGACGTCGACACGCGGGTCCTGATGAGCGTGAACGGCCTCGCCGTGCTGGCCCTCGGCATCCTGCCGGGGTGGCTCTGGACCCTGTGCCTGCAGGTCGCCCAGGGGCAATAGGGCGGGCCGGCCCGCCGGCCGCTTGAATCCGTCGATTTCGGACCCAAATAGGGGTTGCGATTGCTGTTGCATCCCAGTAGGATGCGCAGCCTGCCGATGCGGGGTGGAGCAGTCTGGCAGCTCGTCGGGCTCATAACCCGAAGGTCGCAGGTTCAAATCCTGCCCCCGCTACCACAAAAGCTGAAAACCCGGCCTCGTTGCCGGGTTTTTTGTGCCCTTCCGATACCTCAGTAGGTGACCGCCATGGCCCCGAAAGCTGCGGTCGGGCTGGTAGACTTCTGAACGGCAGGAAATGACCCAAAGCGGATATCAACAAAAGCGAAACTACTGAATGACCGATGCTCAAAAAGTGCCATGGAAGCGCATATCAATTGAAGCAGCTGCGATTGTGGGCAGTATTTTGTTGGCGTTCGCGATTGATGCTTGGTGGCAAGAACGTGGTGAGCGAGAGGATTTGCACCAATATTTATCGGCCTTCGAGCAAGAGCTCATTGAGAGCCGTAAGGATATAGAACTCGCATTGGAGTTATCCACGGGAGTGCTCAAGAAGACTGACGAAGTCTTCTTGGTTCTGTCTGACTCAGAGCGCAACAGTTTGCCAAGTGAGTTCGCAGAGACAATCGGGAGTATTTACAAAATCCACAGCCCTAATTTGAATACAGGCGCTTACGAGGACATGGTGAGCTCTGGCAATATGAGGCTTATTGGCAATCGAACATTGAGTGATCATATCAAGCAGTACATGCAGAGCGTCTCATCGGTTCGGTCCGTCAATGAAGTACTCTGGGATACGTACTACAACTTACAAGTGCCCTATCTGAAGGACCATTTCGTGATTAGCGATTTTGGTTGGGAGTCCGCTGAGGAGATTGAAGATGCGGCTGGTCTCCTGACTATTACACCGAAGGGTCCGTACTCAATCGATTTGGATGCGGTCAAGTCACAAGCGTATTGGAATCTACTTTACAGCTGGAAGGAAGCTTATTCCGATCAGGTTCGGCGATTGGTTGTGGCGAGAGAAGACTGCGATGCAGTCCTTGAGTCGTTGCAACCTGAAATTGAAAGCCTTAGCCATTGAGATCGATTCAGTCAGGAATTTTGCGGAGTAGGGCGTGTAGAGCTAGGCAGCTAGCAGTGGGATTTCTAGCACTGCCAACGGCTCAGGGGACGTTGCTAATGGACGAATCGAGCCCCCGCTACCAAACGAAGAATGGCCTCCCTTGTGGGGGCCATTTTCGTTTGGAAATGAGCAAGGTTTGAACCTGCACAGCCGCGTAGCGGCGCAGGTTCGTGTCGAGCCCGGCGCAGCCGGGCGACATAACTGAGCCCCGCAGGGGCGAAGGCAAATCCTGCCCCCGCTACCAAACAAGAAAGGGCCCCCTTGCGGGGCCCTTTTTTTGTTTGGAAATGGACAAGGTTTGAACCTGCGAGGCGGCGTAGCCGGCAGGTTCATTCCGAGGCCGGCGCAGCCGGCCGACATAACTGAGGCGCGCAGCGCCGACGGCTATCCTGCCCCCGCTACCACGCAAGCAAGCCGGCCCTATCAAAGATCAACGAGGCACTTTATACCGCGGTTGATCCAGGGAATGGGCAGGGAATATGGTTGTTGCGTGGTGCGCAACACGCTATACTTTGTTCGTGATCAAGTCGTTTAAGCATAAAGGCCTGAAGCGATACTTCGAGACAGGAAGTAAGTCCGGTATCCAGGCTAAACATGGGGCACGGCTTCGGTTACAGCTGGCGGCCCTGGATACGGCTCAAGTCATCGATGATATGGATGTGCCAGGTTACAGGCTTCATCCCCTCAAAGGGAAAGCGAAGAACCGGTGGTCCATTTGGGTAAGCGGAAACTGGCGGCTGACGTTTGAATTTAGAGATGGCAATGCATACATTTTGGACTACGAGGACTATCACTGATGGCTATGCATAATCCCCCACACCCGGGCGAGTTTATTCGGTCGACCTACATTGAGCCGTTCGACATCAGTATCAGGTCATTAGCTGAAAATTTGGGCGTTGCTGCATCTACTTTGGCGCGCGTTGTTGCTGAGCGCAGCGCAGTGAGCCCCGAGATGGCATTACGCCTCTCCAAGGCGATTGGTCGGTCGCCGGAGAGCTGGTTGGCTATGCAGGACAATTACGACCTGTGGCAGGCCAGACGGTCCGCGAATCTTTCGAATGTGAGGGAGGTTTCCTTTCAAACCGGCTAATTCGCAGGAATATCGATAGCTGTGACCAAGGCCGAATAGCGTGGGCAGCGAGTCCCCGCTGCCAAATGACAAAGGGTCCCTTTAGGGGCCCTTTCCTATTTGCAAACCCGTAATAACAAACCGTCGCGCTTCTCCAGTCGGTGCGGAACGGCCCATATCCGCGGCGCAGGGCATACAATCAACGCATGGTGAAGGCGCCCTCGAAACTGGCCAGCGAATTCATCGTCGGCGGATGGGTCGTTCGGCCGGGCCAGAACACTATCGGCAGGGCGGGGGTCACGCGGCGGCTCGAGCCGCGGGTCATGGATCTGCTGGCCTACTTCGCGGGCTATCCCGGCGAAGTCCTGAGCCATGACCGGCTCATACAAAGTGTCTGGCCGCACGTCCACGTCACCGACAGTGCGCTGCAATCCGCGATATTCGAGCTTCGGAAGGCATTCGGTGACGACAGCCGGAACCCCGGGTTCATCGAGACGATCCCGAAGCGAGGATATCGTCTGGTCGCCGAAAGTACGGCGGCGCGCCCGGTGCTCGCTGTGCTGCCATTTCAGGAGATTTCGGAAGACGAGAGTTCGGGAATGCTTGCCGGCGGACTCACGGACGGACTGGTCGCGATGCTGGGTGGCGTTCCCGGTATCAGGGTATTGTCCCGTCACTCCGTGGTGTTGGCATTGCAGCGGGAATCCGTTGCCGGTGACATCGTCAAACAGCTCGATGTCACATTTCTTGTCGATGGCTCGGTGCAGCGGATGGGCGACAAGCTCCGGATCTCGGTGCAGTTGGTGGACGCGGAGAATGGCATCAATATCTGGGGCAACACCTACGACACGAACGTCGGCCAGTTCTTCGCGACACAACAGACGATCGCCCGGGACGTAGGGGCCGAGTTGGCGCCTCCGGGAATTACCTGCGAGGGAGACGCCGCATCCGACGCACTGGATCCCGAGGCGGTTGATCACTATCTGCGCGGACGGTTTCATTGGTACAAGCTCGACCCGACCCAGTTCGGCAGGGCGCTCGAACATTTCGAAGCGGCGGTGAATCGCTCGCCGGAGTTCGGAGCAGCGTACGCCGGCATTGCCGATGTGTGGGGTGCGCTCGGGTACTGGGGTGCAATACCGGCACGGGAGTCCGGCGCAAAGACCCGGGCGGCCCTGGACCACGCGTTGGCGGCCGGGCTCGAAAGCCCGGAACTCAGCATGCTGGAGGGCGCCTACAGGTTCTACATCGTGCGAGACTGGGCTTCCGCGCGCGAGCATCTCGATGAGTCAATTGCGCAGAACCCGGACCTGGCCCATGCGTACCTATTGCGCTCGTTGTTGCGCGCGACGCTGGGTGATGACGGTGCCCAGGACGATATTGCGATCGGCAGGCGGTTGGATCCGCTGAATCCGGCCATCATGCTCGCTAACGCCCTGTGCCTCGCAGGTTCCGGCAAGTACGCGGGCGTCAAGGTGGAGGTTGATTCAATACGAGAGATCAATCCCTCGTTCGGGCCGGCCCTGGAGCTGCGCGCGGACCTGGCCTGGTTGCGAAAGGAAACGGATGCCGTGACCTGGGAACGACCAAACTGGCGGAACATGGCAGATGCTGCTCGGATTCTCGAAACACCCGGAGCAGGTGCCGAGATGTTGGGGGTTATAGCGGAAATGCTTGAGCGTCGTCCACGTGGCCAGTACGTGTCGCCCGTGGTAGTGGCGCGACTGCGCAGTCTCTCCGGACAACCGGAGGCGGCGCTGGACATACTCGAACAGGCTGCCGGTCGAGGTGACCTGATGAAAGTGGATTACCTGGCATTGGCGCCGGCGTTCGAGGCTGTTCGACGGCATCCACGCTACCGGACCCTTGCCGGAGCGCTGGGCCTTCCGGGCTGACTTGGAATCCCAAGGGTTTCCGGAGGCTTTCCCGAACTATTTTCACTTCAGTCGCCCCATGCTCGTGGGCCTGTCCAACACGCGATGAGGGAGCTGAAAATGAAATCCATGCGAAAGTGCAACTCGGTCCGGTCGGCGATACTGTCCGCTATCGTCGCTCTGTCACTCATGCCGTCGATGGCCGCCGCGAACCACTCCCGCCTGGTTGTGCCAGGGACCTGGTATCTCGCCCTGGATGCGACGCCCTACGGTCTCGAGGGCCTGAGTCTCCCGGGTCTCGTCGCGTTGCACGCCGATCGAACCGTGCTGATGAGCGATGCCGGCGATTTCGGCGGCCTGCCGTTCGGGACTCGTGACTCTGCGCAGTTCGGAAGCTGGAAGTACACGCGGGGCGGTATCAAGGTCGTCGCGTTGTTCCTGAAGGCCGACTCGGCCGGCGACGTCATGGCCTGGTACCGCGTCGAACTGAGCCTGTCCGGCAGGAATCGCAACACACTGAAGGGCACAGTCAACGTCTTTACTCGGAGTTGCGACCGGCCAGCCCCGTTTGCCGCCTTCAGCTGCCCGGATCCCATCGAGACGGCCGGCGAGTTCGTTCCGGCCGACCTCCCGGATGTGCCGGTGATCTTGCGCAGGCTGCGCCCTTGATATCGGGCCCCGGTGGGCTGCATGACGCGTCGCTCAGTAGGGCCCCTTGCGGGGCCCTACTCTTGTGCGGCTGAAAGAACTATCAGGAGATCCTCGTTCTTGCTCGTCGCCGGGAGCACCCGCTGCCAAGCGATTAGACTCATTCAAATCCGCCACGTGGCGGATTCCCTCGAAACTACTTGAAGTTTCGTCGATAGCAGCCGCCACGTGGCGGATCAGCGGCCGAGTCATCCGCCAGAACCGCGAGTGCCAGAAAATAAACCTGACACCTTTTTTGGACACCTTTTTTGGACACCTTTTTTGACACCTTTTTTCGGACACCTTTTTTCGCAGGAATCGGGAGCCTGCGACCAGGAAAGAAAGTGCCCCGTGTGAGGCCGGTCAATGTTGCGCGGCAGGCGGGTTCTACACTCAGGCGGTGTTGGACTCAGGCCGGGTCATCAATAACAATACCGCGATGCCATTGATCCGTTTTCTGCCAGGCCTGTTCCTGCTGCTCTTGCTTCTCCCCCCGCCGGCGCAGTCCGAGGAGGAGGAGGCGTTGCCGGAGATTCCGGCCGACAATCTCGGTCGTGGCACGCCGAAGCGCTCCAGCGACGGTTTCATTGCGGCCGCCGACGCTGGCGACTACGAGACTGCTGCCGAGTACCTGGATCTTCGGAATCTCCGCGGAGAGGCGCGTGACCTTTCCGGCGCAGAGCTCGCCCAGCAATTCTTCATCATCGTTCAGCGTGCCGATTGGGTGGAAGTCGAAGAACTCGTCGACGACCCCCGCGGCAAACGCAACGACAACCTGCCAGACTATCGTGACGCGATCGGCACCGTAATGAACGACGGCCGGCAGGTCCAGCTCTTCATGCAGCGGGTGCCGCGAGGCGACGACGCGTTCATCTGGAAGGTGTCCAATGCCAGTGTGTCGCTGATCCCGCAGCTGTACGTTAGTTACGGCTACCCCGAGTACGTCGAGAAGTTGCGTCGCAGCATCCCCGAGAAAGACGTTCTCGGCATGGAGCTGTTCAAGTGGATCATCGTGCTCGGTACCGGGATTGCGGTCTACCTGGCGGTGCTCGTGGGCGCGCTGGTCATCCGGTTCTGGATCGGCAGGTCCGGCGCCGAGGCGGGGCGGCGGGCATTCCGTTTCCTCGCCTTGCCGTTCGGCCTCTGGCTGGTCGTGATCGCGGTGAACGGCATGGCGACCTCGCTCGGGCGCGGCATCGCGGCTGAGCACTGGGAGCACATAACGCCGGTTCCGGTATTGATTACGGTCTGGCTCCTGTTTGCGGCCGTCAACCTGGTTCGTGATGCGTCCCGCTCACGGTTCCAGCGCCTGGGTCGTACCGGTGCTTCCATGCTGCTGACGCCTGCGACCAACGCAATCAAGCTCCTGATCGTCGCCGGCGCGACGCTGACGTACCTCAACCAGCTCGGGATCAACATCACCACGGTCCTGGCAGGCCTTGGCGTTGGTGGTATCGCGGTAGCGCTCGCGCTGCAAAAACCGATGGAAGACATTTTCGGCGCGGTCACGCTGTACACGCAGCAGCCAGTGCGAGTCGGGGACTTTTGTCGCGTCGGTACAGTGACGGGCACGATCGAGGAGATCGGCCTGCGCACCACGCGTATCCGCACCCTGGCGAACACCGTCATCGCGATCCCGAACTCCAAGCTCGCCGCGGAACCGATCGACAATATCTCGGCACGCCAGAAGATCCTGTTCCGCAACAACCTCCGGTTGAGTTTCGATACGACGAGAGCGCAGCTCGAGAAAGTGCTGGAGGGCTGCCGGGCGCTGCTCGCGCAGCATTCGCAGGTGCTCGACGAAGGCCAGCGGGTCCGGTTTCACGAGATCGGCAACGACGGCCTGCTGGTCGAGGTGTACGCGTACGTCGATACGCCAGCCTGGGCGGAATACCTCGAGATCGCGGAGGACCTGAACCTCAGCATCCTCGGGATCGTGACCGACGCCGGCACCAGCCTGTCGCCGCCGGCGCGATTGCAGATCGAACGCGGCACCGCGGCGGGGACGGTATCGACATGAGCCCGTCCGACCAGGACCGGATTCAAAAGACCGTCGATCTCGCAGCGCCGGTGTCCCGGGTCTGGCGGGCGCTCACGGACCACGTGGAGTTCGGCCGCTGGTTTCATGTTCGCCTGGACGGTCCGTTCAGGGTCGGCGAAACCACGACGGGCAATGTCACGTATCCCGGCCACGAGGACATGCAATGGGAGTCAGTGACCGAGCGCATGGAGCATGAACGACTGTTTGCGTTCACCTGGCCGCCCGGTGCGATCGACCCGGAGTCGACCTACAGCGATGATGCCAAAATCCTGGTCGAGTTCCACCTGCAACCGACGGCCAACGGGACGCGCCTGACGATCACCGAGACCGGGTTCCTGCAGTTCCCGGCATCGAAGCGGGCAGAGGTGCTTCGCTCCAACAAGGAGGGCTGGGAACTCCAGGCGGGGAACATTGCCGCACATGTGATGAGCCAGGAATAGTTTCCGTCGCGACCGTCGCTGGCAATAACGCGCGAACTCTATATATTCGCGGGTTCTTCCAATCACGCGACGAGAGACACTTTCATGAGAGACGAAACCCTCGCCATCCACGCCGGATTCAAGTCGGACCCCGCGACCAAAGCGGTCGCAACGCCGATTTACCAGACGGTCGCCTACGAGTTCGACAACGCGGCGCACGGCGCGGCGCTGTTCAACCTCGAGGTCGAGGGCAACATCTACTCGCGCATCATGAACCCGACCGTCGACGTGCTGGAGAAGCGGTCGGCTGAGCTGGAAGGCGGCATTGCGGGGCTGTGCCTGAGTGCCGGCAGCGCAGCGATCAACTACTCGATCCTGAATATCGCGGAGCAAGGCAACAACATCGTCACGGTGCCGTTGCTCTACGGCGGAACCTACACGCTCTTCAAGCACATGCTGCCGCGGCAGGGCATCGACGTGCGTTTTGCGAAGGACGACTCCGTCGAGGCGCTGCAGGGCCTGATCGACGACAAGACGACCGCGGTGTTCTGCGAAACGATCGGCAACCCGGCTGGCAACGTCGTCGACATCGAGGCGCTGGCGAACATGGCCCATGAAAAGGGAGTGCCGCTTATCGTCGACAACACGGTCGCCACGCCGGCACTGACCAAGCCCATCCAGTGGGGCGCCGACGTCGTCGTCAACTCGCTGACGAAGTACATGGCTGGGCACGGCAACTCGCTCGGTGGCGTCATCGTCGACAGCGGCCAGTTCCCGTGGGCGAAGTACCCGAAGAAGTTCCACATGCTCACCGAGCCCGAGGCCTCCTACCACGGGGTCGTCTACACGGAGGCGCTGGGGCCGGCCGCGTACATCGGCCGCGCGCGCACGGTGCCGCTCCGCAACACCGGGTCGGCGTTGAGCCCGATGAACGCGTTCCAGATTCTGCAGGGGCTCGCAACCCTGCCGCTGCGCATGGAGCGGCACTGCGATAACGCGCTTGCCGTTGCGAAGTACCTCGAAGAGCACCCGCAGGTGGAGTGGGTCAGCTTCGCCGGCCTGCCAAGCTCGCCGTATTACGACCTGGCGCAGAAGTACACCAACGGCAAGCCGTCGGCGCTGCTGTCGTTCGGGATCAAGGGCGGCTTCGACGCCGGGGTGAAATTCTACGACGCACTGCAAATGTTCCTGCGGCTCGTCAACATCGGCGACGTGAAGTCGCTGGCCGCACACCCGGCCTCCACGACACACCGGCAGTTGTCGGAAGACGAGCTGAAATCGGCAGGCGTGACGCCGGACATGATCCGGCTGTGCGTCGGCATAGAGCATATCGACGACATCCTCGCCGACATCGACCAGGCACTCGTTGCGGCGAAATAGCGGCGGCAGGGTGGTACCCTGACGCGACGATGGAGCCGAAATCCGGGCGTGAATCGCCTCTTGCCGCGCCGGATGAATGACTGGCGGTACGACCGGGTGGCAAGGATTCGATTGCGCTGGTTCGGGACACGGGATGCTTGCTACGTAGCCGGCCCGGCGGACGCGGACCGGTTCCTCTCGTGACGGAGAGCCGGCTGGAGGTTCTCATCTGAGAACTTGCTCGACGTGCGCCAGACCAAGGAGGATCCGCTGGTTCGGCCGACCCGTGCACCCGTAGGGCTCTGGACCGTGGACGCGTGGGCGCCCCTGGAAGGGTTTATTGCCAATGCCGGGTTTCGCCTGGCTCTCGGCGGCACCGACCATTAAGAATCTCGCGTCCCCGCAGCAGCGACTGGAATTACGCCTGGTCGCCGGGCGAGCCCACCACCTGGTGCACTTTGCCAGCCAGTTCCCGCGCGAGGTATTTCTGGACAGCCGCCCGCACCTCGGGATTGGCATTGAGGTACTTTTCCAGAACGTCGACTCTCCAGCGAATGGTTCGCAGTGGCTCGTCGACGGTCGCGTCCAGGTCGGCCGGCAAGCCACTCAGGATCAATGCAGACCCCACAAAGTCGCCCGGCCCCAGGCTGGCAACGTCGGAACCGGGTTGAGTGAGCCGGACCTTGCCTCGCACGATAAGTGCCATGTCCTCGGGAACATCCCCCTTCCGGAGTAGACGCTTCCCACGATCTTCCGTCGTCCAGGTGCCAATGCTCAGAACCTGGAGAACCTTGCGCGGCGGGATATCCGCGAATACAAGCTGCCGCACCTCTTCTTCCTCGGGTGTCAGTTTTACGGGCTGACGCTCCAGGTACAGCCTGCCTGCCTGGAACAAGTTGATTCCCGCAAAACAAACGGCCCATGCGACCGGTGTCCACAGTACCGTGGATTGAAAAAAGAAGTAGGGGATGGACACGAGTGACGCCGCCACGGCAAACAGGCGCAGCCACAGGATATCGCGCACGCAGTACGCCACCAGCAGCAAGACATTGGCGGAATGCAGAAAGTAGTCTACGGGTAAGCCCATGGTGAATGCCTCGTATCGATGGCAGGGAAGAGAGCCGCACGCCGCGGTAGTCGCCGTGTATGCCGGATGGACCGACCAGCAGCCCGGGAATCACGGCGCCGGTCGCGTACTACAGTGCGGATGTGACTTGCGTACTCGTGGATGCCGGATCAGCCGCGGGCTACGCCGCTACGGGCCAGCCGAATGCGCTGGAAAGTCGCTGAATATCTCGGAAACCGCGCGCTGGACATCCTCGGCTTTCACTTCATCCTTGCCGAGCTCGCGCGATACGCGGCTGCGCCACACTTCGGCGTTGCGGGCGGTGTCGATCGCGTGGACGACCAGCGAGGCCTCGCTCACGTTCCGGACGCCCGAGGTGCTGGTGCCGACGCTGGCACCGCCGCCGCTGCCGTAGCTGCCAACGCCGATGCCGATCCGGAAGGGGCTGGTCTTGATTTTCTCGCTGTGCGCGACCTGGTAGTCGATCAGCAGGTCGGGCGT
>CAJXJW010000013.1 GCA_913055625.1 uncultured Pseudomonadota bacterium
CGCCATTTAAAGTGGTACGCGAGCTGGGTTTAGAACGTCGTGAGACAGTTCGGTCCCTATCTGCCGTGGGCGTTGGAAATTTGAGAAGAGCTGCTCCTAGTACGAGAGGACCGGAGTGGACGTATCTCTGGTGTTCCGGTTGTCACGCCAGTGGCACTGCCGGGTAGCTATATACGGACGGGATAACCGCTGAAAGCATCTAAGCGGGAAGCCCCCTTCAAGATTAGATTTCCCTGGAGCCTTGAGCTCCCTGAAGAGCCGTTGAAGACTACAACGTTGATAGGCTGGGTGTGGAAGTTCAGTAATGGATGAAGCTAACCAGTACTAATTGCTCGTGAGGCTTGGTCATATAACGCCAAAACGTAATTGCGACATGTGTATACGCGACAACGCGTCAGAAAGATTTCCAGATTGTTGATATTCAGGAAAACAGAAAAAGGTGTCAGGTTTATTTACCGCACAATTTTTCTTCTTCCTAACCGGTTTGCCTGGCGGCCATAGCGAGTGGGAACCACCCGATCCCATTTCGAACTCGGAAGTGAAAACGCTCAGCGCCGATGGTAGTGTGGGGTCTCCCCATGTGAGAGTAGGACACCGCCAGGCTCTTAATACGAAAAGCCGCATCCATTTGGGTGCGGCTTTTCTTTTTGGTGGGGAGACCCCACGCTTGTTTGATGTGTGGGGCCTCTCGCTTCGCTCGAGGTCCGGCCGCTCGCTAGTACGCTCGCGGCGTTCACACCTTGCAAAGCAGCGCTTTGCATCGCCGCCAAGGGCGGCGACCAGTGCTCACCCTCATGTGAGAGTAGGACACCGCCAGGCTCTTAATGTGAAAAGCCGCACCCATTTGGGTGCGGCTTTTTTTTGCGAGTGCGAAGGGTCCGCGATGCACTCGCCGGTATCCGCCGGTTTTCATCCGTGAAGCCTGTTTCCTGCCTGCCGGCATAGCGTTTGTGCCACGCTCGTTTCGGTGCTTTGATACAAGCACTCAACACTTTTGTTGACGCAATCGAGCGTGATCACAGCTCGGAAACGGGGGATAAAATGTATCGAGAACAGTGGGTTGCGGCCACGATGGCCGTGCTGCTCGCGCCCGTGGCGCACGCGCAGCAAACGACGAGCGGCAGCACCGCGCTCGAGGAAGTCACGGTCACGGCCACGCGCCGCGAGCAAAGCATCTACGACGTGCCGGTGGCCGTGAGCGCCTTCACCGAAGAGACGATGTTCCGGCAGGGCATCACCGATCTCACGGATATCGGGAAATTCGTGCCCAACCTGACCGTGACCGGCTTCTCCGCCGGCCACGTGTCGTCGGTCAATCCATTCATCCGCGGCATCGGGCTCCAGGATCACCTGATCACGACAGACCCGGGCGTCGGCGTCTACGTCGATGGCGTCTACCTCGGACGGCAGGTCGGCCAGAACTGGAGCCTCGCGAACATCGAACGTGTCGAAGTACTGCGCGGACCGCAGGGCACGCTGTACGGGCGAAACACGATCGGCGGTGCAATCAACATCATCACCCGTAAGCCGGGCGACGAGCAGGGTGGCCGCGTCACGGCCCAGGCAGGATCGCGCGGACGTCTCGGGGGCGACATCTACTGGAACCAGTCCTTCTCCGACACGTTCGCCGGATCGATCACCGCTGCCTACACGCAGCGGGACGGCGTCGGTGAGTTTCGCAATCACGATGCCAGGCGGGATGTCGGCGAAATCGAGGAGTGGAACGTCAGGCTGGCCGCAAGGTGGGAGCCGGCGGAAGACGTTTCGCTGCTCGTTACGTATGACAAGAACGACGGCGAAGGCGGACTGCGTCCCTACGACACCCGTATCGACGAAGTGCCAACCGGATTGCTGTACGCGACGGGAGCGCGGAACTCCGATGTTGCTGCCGATCCATTCGACAATAACGGCGGCTTCTATATCGATCCGGACACGGGTGCTGTGGTTGACCGTTCCGTCGTAACGAACGAGGCGGACGGCTGGTCGGTTACTGCCGACTGGGCGATGAGCGACACCCTGTCGTGGAAGTTCATCTACAGCGATCGAAGTTCCGACTACGACTCGGGATTGGACGACGACTCCGTCGGGAGTATTGCGAATCCGTCCGGTGGGTTCCCCGGCACCGAAAACGGCACCGTGTTTACGTACCCCGAGACCGGGTTTGCCGATCAGTCGTCGGCGGAACTGCAGTTGTTCGGTGATTACGGGAGCTGGGACTTCGTCGCCGGCATCTACGCCTTCGAAGAAGAGGGCGGCAACCGCCAGGATCCGAACTTCTTCCTCGGCGGGCCCGCTGTCTTCGTCAATCAGCAGAAAACGGAAAGCCGTGCCATCTACGGCAATGTAGGCTTCAATGTCTCCGACGAACTTCGACTGTCCGTCGGCGCCCGATACACGGAAGACGACAAGGACGCATACACGGCACCGATCGTAGGTCTGCTCGAGGCGCAGAACTCGCGCGACTGGGATGAGGTCACCTGGGAGCTTGCCGCGTCCTGGGAAATGACGGACCGGCTGAACCTCTACGGCACGGTGCAGACCGGCTACCAGTCCGGCCAGTACCCTGCGCGCGCCTACTGCCTGTTCGGCGCCCTCGGCCCTGGCGGCGTCACCTACCCGAATTGCTACGTTGCCGGCGAAAACGTCACCGCGGTCAACTACGAGATCGGACTCAAAGGGCAGCCGCTCGACACGCTCAGCATGTCGGCCGCCGTTTTCAATACCGACTACTCCGACCTGCCCTACCAGGTCAGTAGTTCCAGCGGCGCCGGATTCAACACGGTCAATATCATCGTCGACCAGGTGTCGCGGGGCTTCGAATGGGAGAGCACCTGGGCACCGACCGACAGCTTCACGCTGCATGCCACGCTCGGGTTCATCGACGTCGACGTGAAGGGCGACAACCCCAATGTCGTCGCCCCACTGACGCCGGACCTGACCTGGTCGCTGAGCCCGGAGTACGTGCTGTTACTGGCCGGCGGCGCCAACATATCGTTCCGTGCCGACTATTCGTTCCGGGATGACATGTACGGCGAGCCGTCCAGCGATCCCGCGCGCATGACGAAGATCGAGAGCCGGTCCCTGCTCAACGTCGACGTCGCGTACAACAGCCCCGATGGCCGTTGGACACTCGGCGTCTACGGACGCAACGTCACCGACGAAAAATACGCGAACGCGAAGCTGCTGCCTGACGATTACCTGCTGATCATCATGAACAACGACCGCAGCGAGGCCGGCGTGCGCTTCCTCTACAACTTCGACCTTTAGTCGACTCCGACGTCCGACCTGTCCCGAAGCGCGTCAGCGGCTGCGGGGCAGGTCGGGCATTTCGAAGTAGGGCGCGCTGCCGCTCATCGCGGCGTGGTATTCGAGCAGTGCCAGGCCGATGCCAGCGGCGCCGTGCAGAATTCCGGTCTGTGCCTGCCGGCCGCCACCCATGAAGGCAGGGGCTTCGAGCGGCCAATATGCGGTCCCATTGCTGCGCACTGCGTGCGCATCCAGGTATTGCCACAGCGCTTCGCAGAGCTCGGCAGATCCTTCCGGATCCACGGCGGACAGGACATAGAGGACGCCCGCACGCCCGAAACGCAGATCATGCGGTGTTGACGGCTCGGCGAGCGGCGGCGCCGGCTCGCCCGGAAGACCGGACTTCGAGAGCGTGGCGAGCAGTTCCCGTTTCAGCGCGACAGCCGTATCGATGCGAATGCCGGACTGTTCCAGCCGAGTGAGCGTCAGCAGGTCGCCCGCGATTCCGTGTGCCCACCCGAATTCGTAGAGTCCATCCCAGTTCTCGGCGGGCCAGCCGTAGGGCATCAGCGTCAGCCCGCTTCGACGCTCCGCGATAGACGCCAGGTAGTCGGCGCCGGCCGCGGCGGCATTGGCGATTCGCGGCTCGTCCCACGCAGCGGCGGCCGTCGCCAGCACATAGGTGATCCCGGCGGCGCCGTGCGAGAAGTTCGGCAGATTGAACTCCTTGTCGCGCCGGAACAGCCAGTACGCACCCTCGTCCGCACGGGCCATGCGCTCGCCAAGGCGCAGTGCGCCGCTCTTTACCGGCGTGGTGCCCGGTTCTCCGGCGCGGCCCGACAGCGCCAGAACCGTGCCGGCATCGCCGAACAGCAGGTCGTTGAAGGTCCGGCTCCAGTAGACGCCCCCGCCGTCGGCCACGGCCCAATTGAGCAAGCGATGTTCGATGGATTCGATGGCGGCAAGTGCCTGTGCACGAATCAGCGCATGGCGCATGTCCGTCTCGCCGTCCTCTCCCGTGTTCACGGTCGCGAGATTCCGGAATGCTACGAGCGCTCCGGACAGGCCGGAATACAGGCCGGCGCGCCGCTCGCCGGAAAATGCATCCGGTGCCTCGAGCTGCCGGCGCAGGTAGTCGCCACCCGCGATCGCCTCGTCGAGATACTTGCGGTTGCCGGTCGCGTTGTACAATGCGACGAAGAAAACGATCTTGCCGGCAACGCCGTTGCCGAGATCGAGGCTCACGGCATCCGGCGCCAACGCATCATCCGGCCAGGCCCTCCCGCCGTCGACGTCAATGGCCTGTGCCGAGATCCAGCGGCCGGCATCTTGTGCCAGTGCCAGCACTGCGTCGGCGTCTGTTGCGTGCGCCGGCGGCGTCAGCAGCGAAAACAGTGTCGATAGCATGATCGCTGGTTTCATGGGGACATTGGAACGCGGGCGGCGCTGACAGTTCAAGCGCCCGGCGACTTGATGAAGATGCTGGTGGGTGAACGGTCGGAGTGCGATCTAGCGCTGGCCGGACAACCAAAGGAACAGTGGAACGGCGATCAGGATCCCGGGAGCTGCCGCGACGAGCTGGGCCAGGTGCAGTTTCCTCTTCGAGTTTTCCACGCCGCCAGCAAGCCCCAGCCATCCCCACGTCGCCGCGATGATCGACCAGGTTCCCAGGGCGATGACAAAGGCGCTGACGAACAGGATGCCGTAGCCTGTCGCCATGTTGTCCGAGCGCCGGTTGGCGGCGCCAAAGGCCTCCTGCCCCACGTCGCTCAGCAGCCAGACCGCCAGTCCCGCGAGCGCGGCCCAGCCGAGCAGCGTCGGCAGCAGGACGAGCCAGTTGAACACGGCGCTGCGCACGAGGCGGTGCGGAACGACGGCGGCCACGGACCGGGGGCGAAAGGCCGTGGCGGCGATGACAGCCGCGCCGGCGATGCACAGTGCCGCGTACCAGAACGTCGCGGGGACCGGCCCCCACGCCAGGAGCCGCAGGACGAACGGCAGGAGCGCCAATGCCACCGGCAACAGGAGCGTGACCCGGGCGAGACGCCCCGGTGTCTTGTTCATCAGCCAGGCGATGATTCCGGCCACGAACAGCCCGGCGAGCAAGACCAGCAAGACCGCGAATTGGCCGAGCGCGCCCAGGCCACCGCCGCCGGCCTCCGTGGACACGACGACCGCAAACGCGGTGCCGACCAGCAGGTCCGTGAAAAGCAGCGCTTTGAATACCGACCGCATGTTCGAATCGAGCGTCCCGCGAAATGCACCAGGGACTCGCCACCATGAAGGAACCGGCCGGTGCGCGCCGTGATCGTCGTCGCGGAATAGCTAGCGGTTCAGGCTGCGGATGCGGAAGTAGGGTTTGTCCTTTTCCGCCGGGTCCTGCTCAAAGTCCTGGTGGGTCCGCGCCGGATCGTAGTCGCGCCAGAGCCAGCGCAGCGCCTCCGGCAGTTTCGCCGCCCAGATCGCGGCATGATGGCTGCCGTTGCCGAGCGTATAGCGAAAGTCGTAGCCGCGAAACTTGAGGGAGTTGGCCATTTGCAGGTTCTGCGTCGGCCAGCTTCCCCATTCGTTCTCGTAGTCCTCGGTGCCGTGGCTCAGCCAGACGCGCAGGTTTTTCCGCTCGGCGCGGCGTACCAGCGTCGGGTACACGTGGCCGGCCTCGGGCTCGCCGTTGCGGAACGCGACCGCGGTGAACGTGCCGTGCTGCACGGCGACGCGGCTGAACTGATCCGGGAAATGCCAGGCGGCGTTGAAGGCCGCGATACCGCCCGACGACTGTCCCTGGATTGCATGGCTGTAGCCGTCGCGACGGATGTTGTACTTCGCATAAACCTCGGGCAGCAGCTCCTCGAGCAGGAAGCGCGGGTAGCGGTCCGTCAGCGAGTCGTACTGCACCGAGCGCATCACCTCGCCATCCAGCGTGCCGGGCTGCACGAACAGGTGCGCGATCACCGGGATCTCCCCGCGATGCGTCAGGTTGTCCGTCACTTCGAGGATGCGCACGAGTCCCGGGCAGAGGATGCAGATCCGCTCGTCGTTGCGCCCGATGAGCAGGTGGCCGTCCTGCCAGACCATCAGCGCGGCCGGTGTCGACGGGTCGTACTGCGCCGGCAGGTACACCCAGTAGTTCGTCTCCATGCCCGGGTAGACGGACGTGCTGACGTGCACCATCTTCGCGGACAACTCGCCCTGCGGGACGCCGGTCTGTTCGTAAGAGTCGGGTGTGTACGCCGGGATATTGAGCGCACCGCCCATTCGCGCGTTGCCCACGACATAGTGAAACTTGTACGCATCACCGGGCGCCAGCGTGCCGACGTGGTACCAGAGATCGCCGGACGCACGCTGCATGTCGGCGTACTTTTCGTCGTCGACGTAAAGCACGGGTGCATTCGCGGATTCCACGGCCCAGACGAAGTCCGGCCCGTAGCCCGCGATCGCGGTGCCGTCGCGGATGCGGTCCGCGCCCATCGCGTCGATCAGCGCGTCGCGGAATGCCGCGGAGGCCGGCTGCGTGTGCGCGAGTTCGACCAGGCGTTCGACGACCGGCCGCTCGGTGGCATTCGACACGGGGCTGCCGGCCCCCAGCAGGAATAGCGCGAGCGCGAGCTTCAGTAGCGCGCCGTGTAGGGTCTCCATGCGACGTCCTCCTCGACATACTTCGTGGCGACAAGCGGGATTTCCAGCCGGAAATCAAGGCAATACAAGGGGATTGCCGCGCCCCGGCTATCTGGTATGATCAGTATACCTGTCAGTGAAAGTCCTCTCACGTATAAAATTGCCTCGGGGGTGGTAGGCGACGTGACGCTACGCGAGACAAGCCGGATGAAGGTCTGGGTTGTCGCAGTCCTTGCGATTGCGAGCCTGGTCTTTGGCGCCGCCGTGGCGCCGATTGACGGCGCGACCGGCCCTGACGCGGTTCGCTTCCTCGGCCGCTTCCATCCGCTCGCGTTGCACCTGCCCATCGCGTTTCTCGTGCTGGTGCCGTTGCTCGAGGCGTGCCGCCTGTTCCCGCGGGCGGCGTGGCTCGCGCAGTTCGCCGCGCCCGTCCTGCTGGTCGCAACCCTCACTGCATTCCTTACGGTGACGCTGGGCCTGATGCTCGCAGCCGGCGAAGGACACTCGGGCGACCTCGTGGACAAGCATCGCTGGGGCGGCGTCGCCGTGGCGTCCCTCGCGGCGATCGCGCTGGCTATTCGCTCGACGCTGGGCGCTGGCGCGCACTCCCGGGCCGGGTGGGCGGCGTACGGCGGCGTCCTCGCCGTGGCCTGCGCGGTACTCATGGTGACCGCGCACGCGGGCGGGTCCCTGGTTCACGGACCGGCCTACCTCGCCGAGTTCGCTCCTCAACCGATCGCGAAATGGCTCGGCGAAAAGCCACACGACGGGGCAGCCACCGTTGATGATCGCGGCGACCTGCCGGTGTCCGCCGCCACGATCGACCGGTTCGAGTCCGGCGTCCGCCCGCTGTTCGGCCGCTACTGCGTGAAGTGCCACGGCGACGGCAAGCAGGAGGCGAACTTCCGCATCGACGACCTCGTCGCCGGCATGACCAGCAGCCACGAGGTGCACGACTGGCACCGCGTGATGGACAAGCTGAACACGCACCAGATGCCGCCCGAGGATGCGCGGCCGTTGCCGGACGACGAACGCACCGCGATCGTCAGCTGGATCGAAACGGCGATGAAGGAGGAGGCGCGTTCCCGCCGGGCGAACAACGTCACCGCGTACATCCGCCGCCTCGCGAAACGCGAGTTCAACCACACGCTCCAGGACCTGTTCCGCGTGCCGGCGAACTTCGCGTCCCGGCTGCCACCGGATCCGCGCTCGGAAAAGGGCTACGACACGGACGCGAGCTTGCTGCGCGTGTCCGAGGTCGACCTGCGCGTGTACATCGATCTCGCGCGCGCCGCCGTTGACCGCTACGTAACCTTTGGTCCGCCGGCGAACGAGGTCGAACAGTACTTCCAGGAATTCGAGGACAACTATTTCTACGGACGCTGGCGGGCACATCACCTGTCCATCGCGAGGGCGCCGCGGCCGGTACCGGCCGACGAGTTCGCCAGGCGCGTCGCCGCCCACGAGGCGGGCGAACCCGTTTACCACGAGCAGTTCCTCGGTGCGCTGCCGTTCGGTCCCATCTCCTCGGGCGCGGAAGACGAGGTCGCCGGGGCGCGCGGCTACCCGCGGCGCCACGAGATGTTCGTCTACATCCCGACGCGCAAGACCGTCGGGGAAATGGTCGTGCGTGTGCACGCCGCGGCAACACCGGCCGCCAGCGACGGCGCGTTCCCGCGACTGCGCCTCGAAGTGGGCGAGAGCTACGACCGCAACCTGCTGGCCCTGAACGTTGGCGAGGTCGACGTGACCGCGCCGACGGACGAGCCCGGGGTTTACGAATTCCGGTTCCGGCTCGAGGACACGCGAAGCCCGCCGAACGCGACGAACGGCGGCGGGCCGGGCCGGTTCGACCGTCCCCTGTTGCTCGTGTTCTCCAACGTCGCCCGCCATCCCGACGGCGTCATCGGCTCGTCGCGCTATGCCCAGGAGGACCCGTCGCTGCCGGACGCGATCCGCGTTCGCGGCAGGTTACCGGGCAACACCGACGAGGTGATCGAGGGGGATCGTGTCGCGACCGAGAAGCTGCTGGCATCACGGCCCGGCCTGCTGCATCTCGATGCGCTCGAAGTCAGCATCACGCCCGTCGCGTCAGAGCCAGCGGTCGGGTGGAAGGTTGCCCGCGCGCCGGACGGCGCAAGCCTCGGCGACGAACAGAAAATCATCGCCGGGATGCTCTCGGAGTTCCTGCCGATCGCGTTCCGCCGTCCCGTAACGGATGGCGAGATTCAGCGCTACCTGGATACGTTCTCGTTGCTGAGGAAAAACGACGAGCCTTACGAAGTGGCCGTGCGCGAGACGCTTGCCGCTTCGCTCGTATCCCCGGAGTTCCTGTTCATCGGCAATCCGCCGCCCGAGGCACTGTTCGACGGCCGGGACAACGCCGCGGACATCGAGCGCTCGCTGGCGCTCGCCTCGCGACTGTCGTACCTGGTCTGGTCGTCGGCACCGGATGCGCGCCTGCGGAACCTCGCGGCCGCCGGCAAGCTCGTCGACCCGCGCACGCTCGCGGAAGAGACGACGCGCATGCTCGAGGACGAGCGTTCGCGGCGCTTCTCGGATACCTTCGTGCGCCAGTGGCTGCACCTCGACGACCTCGGCAACGGAACCGTATCGACGGACTACTACCCGGAGTACACGCCCGAACTCGGCGCGCTGATGGTCCGGCAGACGGTGGCGACGTTCCAGGACGTGTTCCACAACGACCGCGACGCGCGCTCGCTGTTCACCGACGACTACCTGTTCCTGAACGACCAGCTTGCACGCCTCTATGGCGTGCCGGGCGTCCAGGGCGGCGACCTGCGGCGCGTTCGCATGGATCACGACATCGGACGTGCGGGCCTGATCGCCCAGCCCAGCATGCTGGCAATCAATTCCAACGGCATCGATTCGAACCCCGTCAAACGGGGCGTGTGGTTGCTGGAACGCATACTGGACGACCCGCCGCCGGACCCGCCGCCGAACGTGCCGTCACTCGGCGCCGACGGCAAGTCGCTCGTGGGCCTCACGCTGCGGGAACAGATCGAGGGCCACCGCGACAAGAGCGCGTGCATCAACTGCCACAAGAAGATCGACCCCTGGGGGCTCGCGTTCGAAAACTTCGATGCGACCGGCGCATGGCGCGACGAGGTGTCGGTCAGGCTCGGCGACGAGCGGATTTCGCGGGTCGTGGATGCCACCACGGTCTTGCCGGACGGCGCCGAAGTGCATGGCGCGGGCGAGCTGGGCAAGTACCTCCTCGAGGAGCGCGAGCGCGACGTGATGAAGGGCCTGGTCCGGCACATGATGACGTATGCCGTCGGCCACGAACTCGATATCCTCGACGAGCAGGAGGCCGAGGTGATCACCGACATGTTCCGGACGTCCGGATACAGTCTTAAGCACCTGGTGCTGGCAATCGCGCAGAGCGATGCGTTTGCACCGGGCAACCTGGAGACGAAAGATGGCTAGACGCAATCCACGGGTAGGGCGCCGCGCATTCCTGAAGTCGGCAGGCGCCACGCTGCTGCTGCCGGCGACGGCGGGCATGACCTACGCGAGCGGGAACCGGGAAGCCGCCCGGCTGGTATCGCCGGGTGCGGACGCGCCGCGGCGCCTTTGCGCGATTTTCGTCGGCAACGGCGTTGCCATGCCGCCGCCGGGCAACCCGTTGCACGAGACCTGGCACTGGTTTCCGCACGAACTGGGACCGGACTACAAGCTGACCAAGCCGCTCGAGCCGCTCGCCGGTCTCCGGGACCAGTTTTCCGTGATCTCGGGGCTGTCGCACCCGACGCTCTGGCCGATCTACGCACACACGACCGCCGGCTACTTCCTCACGGGCGCCGACCCGCAGGCGCCGGGCGGCAACTCGATCTCGATGGACCAGGTGATGGCGGAGTTCGCGGGGTCGCGGACACTGTACCCGTCCCTGACGATCGGCACGGAAGGCGGTGCCGGTGACGTTTCCCGCAGCAATACGTTGTCGTACATGCAGAGCGGCCAGCCGATCCCTGCCATCGGCGGCACCCCGAGGGCCGTGTTCAACGAACTGTTCAGCGTCGACAACCGGGACAAGGCGGCACAGGTGCGCAGCTTCAATCGCGACCGGAGCATGCTGGATGCCGCCGTGCAGCAGTTGAATTCGCTGCAGTCGAGGCTCGGTCCCGAAGACCGGCGACGCCTCGACGAATACCTGACGTCGGTCCGCAATACCGAGACGCGCATCGACCGCGCCGAGGCGTGGCTCGACGTGCCGAAGCCCGAGGTCGACGCCAGCCAGTTCCAGCTCGACGCGGACCCGGTCAGCGACGGTCCGGCGGCGTTCCTCGATGCCATGTACCAGCTCGTGCACACCGCGTTCGTGACCGACTCGACGCGCATCGCGACGTTCCAGGCGGTTGGCGAGGGTGCCGGCGCCATCGCGAAGGAGTTCCCCAAGGCGCTGGGCATGGACCGCATCCACCACCAGCTCACCCACGAGTACGACAAGACCGAGGACGGCTGGGAGAACTGGGCGCGCTACGACCGTTTCCAGGTCGAGCGCCTCGCGCTGTTCCTGGAGCTGCTGGCGGGTACGGAGGACCCGTTCGCCGATGGTTCGCTGCTGGACAACACGATCGTGTTGTACGGCTCCGGCACCAGCGAGACGCACGTGACACGAAACTACCCGATCATCGTCGCGGGCGGCCGCAACCTCGGGCTGGCTCACGGCACACATCGCCGCTACGACGACGGCATCCCGTTCTCGAACCTGCTGTTGACGCTGTTGCAGACGCTCGGCGTGCCGGCGGAGAGTTTTGCGGATTCCACCGGCACGCTCGACCTGACGGCCGTCGCCTGACAGGCGAGTTTCGGCGCGTGCGAGGAGCATGAAGATGAAGTCAGGTGCCGTCCCGGCGTTCGCCGTGGCCAGCCTGCTGTCGTGGTCGGGCGCGGTTGCGGGCCCGGAGCGGTTTCCGGCGACGGGCTTCGTCGTCAATGCGGCCGGCCAGCAGTGCCGTTACCGGCAGAAGGTCGTCAGCAACGCGCTGCATTTCCACGGTGACGCGATCTCGACGACGATCGGCGAGATGACGTTCGACGATCCGCGCTGCATGCAGGTCACGGACGACGAGCCGGATGCCGGCAAGGTAGCGATCAACCGGCTGATCGCCACCTGGTATTCACACCCCGACGCCGACTTCGACACCGAGCATCTCTACAAGACCAGCCTGTACCAGGAGGTCGGGGTCTGCATGCAGTCGCGAAGCTACGCCGCCATCGGCATCGCCATCGACTACGTCGTCGAGGACGGCCACATCGTCCGCGTATTTCACGGGCCGACGCTCGAGGGCTGCCTTGTCTGACGCGGCGGAACACCGCTGCCGCGCGCATGCCCGGCGGGCCCGGGCCCGAAAGATGACCATCCACATTCCCGTCTTTGTACAATGGCCCGCCAATCCGGGGGGTGGGCGATGACAACAGGATTCGGCGCACGGGCGACGGCGGGCATGCTGGCTGCGGTTCTCGCGAGTGCCTGCGCAGACCGTGACACCGGCGGTGTCGAGGAGCACCGTACCTGGCAGGACTACGGCGGCGGCGCCAGCCAGCTGCAGTATTCGTCGCTCGACCAGGTCAACCGGGAGAACGTCCGCGAACTCGAGCTCGCATGGACCTACGACTCGGGCGACCTCGATTCCGAGGACCGCCCCTACCACGCGAAACGCCGTCTGCATCACACGCCGATTATCCTCGGCGATCGCCTCTACGGCGTCAGTCCCGCGCTGCGGGTGTTCGCGCTCAATGCCGCGACCGGTGAGCTGCTCTGGGACCGGGCGCCGACGCTCGCGCCCGGCGAGAAAAGCCAGGGCGGCGTGTTCATCCGCGGGCTGATGCAGTGGCAGGGCGAGCGCATCCTGTACACCGCCGGGCACTACCTGTACGCGCTGGACGCCAGCACCGGCGAGCCCATCCCGTCATTCGGCGACAACGGCCGCGTCGACCTGCGCGAAGGGCTCGGCAGGCCGGTCGACTCGGTCGGCATCTCGTCGACGAGCCCGGGCATCGTGTTCGGCGATCTCGTCATCATGGGTTCCAGCATCGCCGAGACCCTGCCGGCGGCGCCCGGCGACGTGCGTGCGTACGATGTCCGGAGCGGCGAACTCGTGTGGTCGTTCCATACGATCCCGCATCCCGGCGAGTTCGGCCACGACACGTGGCCCGAGGACGCGTGGACCTACTCCGGCGGCGCGAACGTCTGGAGCGGCTTCAGCCTCGATCATGAGCGTGGCCTCGTATTCTTTGGCACCGGCTCGGCCTCGGACGACTTCTACGGCGCGAACCGCGTGGGCGACAACCTGTTCGCGAACAGCATCGTCGCGCTGGACGCACGCACCGGCAAGCGCCGATGGCACTTCCAGGTCGTGCGCCACGACGTGTGGGATCGCGACCTGCCGGCGCCACCGGTGCTCGGAACGGTACTCCGCGACGGTGAGCCGGTAGACGCGGTCATCCAGATCACGAAGTCCGGCCACGTGTTCGTCCTCGACCGCGACACCGGCGAGTCGCTGTTCCCGCTCCGGGAGGTGCCAATACAGCCGTCCGAGATGCCCGGCGAGAAACTCGCCGAGACGCAGGTACTGCCGGTTCTGCCGAAACCGTTTGCGCGCCAGGAGATCGACGAAGCCACGCTGACCGATCGTACGCCGGAGGCCGCGGCGTACGTGCGCGCGGCCCTCGAGAACACCACGATCGGTGGCCAGTTCATCCCGCCGTCCACGCGGGCGCAGGCCATATTCCCGGGCTTCGACGGGGGCGGCGAATGGGGCGGCCCGGCGTTCGATCCGGAAACCCGGCTGCTGTACGTGAACGCGAACGAGATGCCGTGGCTGCTGAAGCTCGATGAAAAGCAGCCGCTGCCGGCCGGCGCGGATGCGGCTGACGTGTACGAGGCGCTTTGCGCGCCGTGCCACGGTGCGGACCGGAAGGGCAGCGGCGATTTCCCCGGGCTCGAAGACCTCGCGGAACGCATGGAACACGACGCACTCACGCGCCTGCTGCAGACCGGCCGCGGCCGCATGCCGGGCTTCGACGCGCATCTCGACTGGCGGGCGCGCGAAGCGCTGGCCGCGTACTTGCTGTACGGCAGGAACGAACCGATCGAGTCCGCGCTCGGCGCCGACTCGCCGTTGTTCCTGCGTTTCCGTATTGCCGGTTACCCGCTGTTCACCGACCACGAGGGCTACCCGGCCGTGAAGCCGCCGTGGGGAACGCTGACCGCGATCGACCTCGACACCGGCGAGCACCGGTGGCAGGTCCCGCTCGGCGAATACCCCGAGCTGGTCGAGCAGGGGCTCGCCAACACCGGGTCGCAGAACTACGGCGGGCCGGTCGTCACGGCCGGCGGGCTCGTGATCGTCGCGGCGACGCTGTTCGATCGCCGGATACGCGCGTTCGACAAGGCGACCGGCGAATTGCTGTGGCAGTACGAACTCCCGGCCGCCGGCGTCGCGACGCCCGCCGTCTACGCGGTGGACGGACGCCAGTACATCGTCATCGCCGCCGGTGGCGGCAAGTTCGGCGGCCCGCAATCGGGCAAGTACCTCGCTTTTGCATTACCCCGCGGCGCCGATGCGCCCGCCAACGATTCCAACGAAGGAGCAACACGATGAGTCAACCCGGGAACAAGCGCGCGCTGCTGATGGCCGCCGTCATGATGCTGGTCGGTGCGGCCGCGCAGGCCGAGGAACTCGGCATCCAGCTCTACAGCCTGCGCAACCAGCTCGCCGAGGACGTGCCGACCACGTTCGCGCAGGTGCAGGACTGGGGCCTCGAGGTCGTCGAGGGCGGCGGCGCTTTGTACGGGCTGCCCGTCGACGAGTACCGCGACGCGCTGGAGGAGAATGGCCTGGAACTGGTCAGCGTGGACACGTCGTTCGACGAATTGCGCGACAACCCGATCGCCGTGGTCTACAAGGCGCGCTACTTCGGCGCGGAATTCGCGACGTTCTACTGGATACCGCACGACGCCGACAAGGGCTTCACGATCGACGACGTGAACGCAGCAGTGAAGGTCATGAACGAGGCCGGCAAGCTGCTCAAGGCGAACGGCATCACGCTGCAGTACCACCCGCACGGCTTCGAGTTCCTTCCCTGGGAAGACGGCACGCTGATCGATCCGCTGATCACCGGCGTCACCGAGGCGCAGTTCCAGATGGACGTGTTCTGGGTGAAGCAGGGCGGCATGGACCCGGTTGCGCTACTGAAAAAATACCCCGGCCGCTTCACGTCGCTGCACCTGAAGGACCGCGAGCACGGCACACCGAACTCGACGAACGGGCGCGCCGACGACGAGACGAACGTCACGCTCGGCGACGGCGACGTCGGCATCGCGGCGGTCGTCGCCGAAGCGCGCCGCCAGGGCATCCGCTACTTCTTCATCGAAGACGAATCCTCGCGCGTGATGCGGCAGGTCCCGGCGAGCATCGAGTACCTGGGGACGCTGCCCCGCAACTGATCCCCCCGGCGCGGTCGCTGGCGTTCTCGCCAGCGGCCGCGCAACGCGGTATATTGTCCGCGAATGGTAACGCTACCATTTTCGCAACAGGCACTGTGGGGGGATCACCAGATGCCATTCAAGTTATTGATAAACATAGCCGTTCTTCTCATCGGCGGGCTGGCGCTCGCGGCCTGCACGGGCGAGGCACCGCCCGACGCCGGCAGCGCCGGCGCGCCGTACCAGGATTCCGCGCTGACGCCCGAGGCACGTGCGGCGGACATCGTCAGCCGCATGACGCTGGAGGAAAAGGCGGCGCAGATGTACGACAAGGCGGCCGGCATCGAGCGCCTCGGCGTCAAGCCGTTCTACTGGTGGAACGAGGCGCTGCATGGCGTCGCGCGTGCCGGCGAGGCAACCGTGTTCCCGCAGGCGATCGGCATGGCCGCGACCTGGGACGAGGACCTGATGCTGCGCGTCGCCACCGTCATTTCGGACGAAGGGCGCGCGAAGCACCACCAGTTCATGCGCGACGACACCATCGCGCAATACACGGGCCTCACGTTCTGGTCGCCGAACATCAACATCTTCCGCGATCCCCGCTGGGGCCGCGGCCAGGAAACCTACGGCGAGGACCCGTTTCTCACGGGCCGCATGGCCGTGAATTTCGTCAACGGCCTGCAGGGTGACGACGAGCATTACATCAAGACGGTTGCGACGGTGAAGCACTACGCGGTGCACTCCGGGCCGGAGCCAACGCGCCATTCCGACGACTACATCGCGACGGACGCGGATCTCTGGGAGACCTACCTGTCCGCGTTCAAGATGGCGTTCGACGAGACGGGCGTCGCCTCTGTCATGTGCGCCTATAACGCGGTCTGGGGCGCGCCGGCCTGCGGCAGCGAGCGGCTGATGGTCGATCTGCTGCGCGGCAAACTCGGCTTCGACGGCTACGTCGTGTCGGACTGCGGCGCCATCGGCGACTTCTACTACGACACCGCGCACGATTACGTCGACACGCGCGCCGAGGCTGCGGCGCTCGCGGTGAAAATGGGCACGGACCTCAACTGCGGTGACGGCGAAGGCAACAAGTTCGACGCGCTGCCGGCAGCGATCGAGCAGGGGCTGGTCGACGAAGCGACGGTCGACCGCGCGGTCGAGCGGCTGTTCACCGCGCGCTTCCGGCTGGGCGAGTTCGATCCGCCGGCGTCGGTGCCCTACACCGGCATTCCGTTCGACGTCGTCGCGAGCGATGCACACATCGCGCTCAGCGAGGAAGCGGCCCGCAAGTCGCTCGTCCTGCTGAAGAACGACGACATACTGCCGCTGGCTGCCGATACCCGCGTCGCGGTCATCGGCCCGAACGCCGACAACTGGATGACACTGGTCGCAAACTACTACGGCATCCCGACGCAGCCGGTGACGGCGCTCGACGGAATCCGGGCGAAGGCGGGCATAGAAAACGTCGTCTATGCGCCGGGGTCACCCATCGCCGGCGACGTGTACACGAATTATGCCGTCGTGCCCGCCGCGAACCTGTTTCACGAGACGGAGGGCGGCGAGCTCGCGCCGGGGCTCGAGGCGACCTATTACTCGGAGCCGGAGCGGGGCGGCGACGTCGTCAGGACCCAGGTCGACCCCCTGATCGATTTCTACTGGAAGCGCTCGCCCGCCGACGAGAGCCAGCTCAACGACTTCTTCTCCGTGCACTGGTCGGGCGTGCTCGTGCCCGACACCAGCGGCGAGTACCGCCTCGATGCGACGCGATGGACGGTCGCGACGCTGGACGGTGCCCCGATCGGGAACTCGGTCTTCGAGCTCGAGGCCGGCAAGCGCTACGCGATCGAGGCGACCGCGTCGATGGGGCTCATGTGGTATCGAAACACGATCGAGCCGGAGGCCCGCCTGAGCTGGGTGAGGACCGATGTCGACCTCGAGGCCGACGCGCTCGCCGCAGCGGCCGACGCCGACGTCATATTGTTCTTCGGTGGCATCGACGCGAACCTCGAGGGCGAGGAGATGGACGTGCACATCGACGGCTTCCTGGGCGGCGACCGCACGCACCTGAACCTGCCGGCGGCGCAGGAGTCGTTGCTTCGCAAGCTGCATGCCACCGGTAAGCCGGTCGTGCTCGTGAACTTCTCCGGCAGCGCGATGGCGCTGAACTGGGAAGCCGAGAACCTGCCGGCGATCGTGCAGGCGTTCTACCCGGGCGAGCGCGGCGGCGCCGCGATTGCCGACCTGCTGTGGGGCGAGTTCAGCCCATCGGGGCGGCTGCCGGTCACGTTTTACCGATCGCTCGACGGGTTGCCGGCCTTCGACGACTACTCCATGCAGAACCGGACGTACAAGTACTATGCGGGCGACCCGCTGTACGCGTTCGGTCACGGCCTCTCGTACACGTCGTTCGCGTACTCGGCGCTCGAGGTGCCGGATGCCCACCCGGCGGGTGAGGCGCTGCCGGTCAGCGTGACCGTGACGAACACCGGCGACATGGCCGGACGCGAAGTCGTGCAGGTGTACCTCACGCGCGACGAACGCGCGAATGCGTCTGTGCCGCGCGTGGAACTCGCCGGCTTCGATGTCGTGGAACTGGCGCCGGGAGAGAGCGCCACCGTGTCTTTCGAGGTCGCCGCGGATCGCGTCGGCTACTACGCCGACGACGGCGCGCTCACGTTCCCCGCGGGCGGGTCTGTTGGTGTGTCGGTTGGCGGCGGGCAGCCGGGCCGCGTGAGCGAGACAGCTGCGGTCTCGGGCCGCGTCGAGATCGCCCCGGGAACCTGAATCCCGGGGCGCGCGAGGCCTAGAAGCGGAACGTGACGCCGGCGAAGGTCTCGACCTGCCAGAGCACGTCGCCCTTGATCGCGAACGAGCAGTTCGACACCGCGGGGCCGCTGACGCACAGGATTTTCGAGTCGGAGTCCAGGACGGTACCCCACGCCCGCGCCTCGAGGCGGAAGCCGAGACGCTCGTTCGGCCGGAAGTGAAGGCCCGTGCCGAACGTGAACGCCCAGAAGGTGTCGTCGTCGAGGCCGTCGGCGTTCGGCTCGAAGCGCGCGCCGCCGAACGTCGCCGCGATGAACGGCCGCGCGACGTCGCCGTCGAACTCGTAGGTGCCGCCGAGCTGCAGGAACGTCATGTCCAGGTCCGTCGACGGGCCGACGCCGGGCACGTCGGTCGTGTCCACGTCCGTCGATTGCCGCGAGAAGAGCACTTCCCAGTTCGTGTTGTTGGAGTCGCGGCCGCTCAGGATCAGGCCGAAGCTCGGCGAATCGTCGAGCTCGGCCGTGGCGTCGGTGTCGACCTGCTGGAACTCGCCCCCGAAGCGGTAACCGCCGTAGGGTGTCAGCGCGAATCGGTAATCATCGGCCTGCGTCTGCGCGGCGGAAAACGGCGCGGCGAGCAGCAGCGAGAGCATGGCGAGGGCGACCGGGTAACGGGAGCTGTGCATGTGGGCATCCTGGTGAGTGGGATCGGCTGAATTGTAGCGCCGGCGCGTGATCATTGCGTGGCGGACGCGGCGTCCACGTTGTCGCGCTCGAGGATGCGCTTGAAGAAGCGCCCCTGCGCCGTCGGCGTGTAGTCCCAGTCCTCGAAGAGCGTCGGTGTCCAGCGCGCGTCGAAGCACCAGGCCGTCCACGAGATGCCCTTGTCGTTCATGTAGTCGGTGATCGCGACCCCGTAGCGGTCGTCGGCGATCACCGGGATGTGATTGCCGGGCAAGTCCGCGGCCATGTAACCGAACTCGGTGACGAACACGGGGTAGGTGTCTGCCACGTACCCCCAGTCTTCGTCCCACTGGGCTTCCCACGGCGGCTCTCGCTTCTGCGGGTAGGGGTGCGATACGTAGGCCACGCCGGGGAAGTCGATAGGATCCTCGCGGACGTGTTCGAGCGAGTAGGCCCAGTTGAACCCGGCAACGAGCGGAATCTTCGAATCGTCGATCCGGTAGAGCATGTAGATGATGCCTTCGATGTATTCCTTGTACTCGTCCCACGGCAGGCGACCCATCTCGCCGCCGCGGTTCGTCGGCTCGTTGAACAACTCGTAGAACGCAACGGTGTCGTTGCCCTTGTAGCGGTTCGCGACGAGATGCCAGAAGTAATACGTTTCTTCCCGCGTCGTCAGGTAGAACGGCCGGTGCGGTATGCCGGTCAACGGATTGCCGATCGTGTGCCAGTCGATGATGACGTACATGCCGAGCTCCGATGCCCAGCGAACGCCGTCGTCGATCCACTCGAAGTACTGCTCGGCGCCGACTTCCCGCCACCACGGAGGGTGCACCGGGATCCGCACGACGTTCGCGTTCCAGCCGCGGGCCGCGACGAAGTAGTCGCGGTTCCACTTGCCCTGCCGGTCGAGGTGCAGTGGATCGGCCAGCGCCAGGCCGCGAAACACCCGGGTGTTGCCGTGCTCGTCAACGAAACGGTTGCCGTCGACCCGGATACGCTCCAGCGCCGACGGCTCGCCCATGGCGGCGGGCCGGTCGCTGAACGTCGCCTGCGCGGCTGCCACGCCGCCCAGGAACAGCAGGCACGCGCCGATCAGCGCGGCCCGCCATACCGGTTGCCCCTGCCGGCGACGGTGCATGGCGGCCGTCAGCGGAGCAGGTTCAGGAACGCGACCTTGGCCGTTTCGCCCCCGTTCGCGGCGATGCTGTCGCCGACCTGGCGGTACATCTGCTGTGCGGTGTCCGGCGCGATGCCGAGACCTTCCAGCGTGGAGGAGAGTTGCGCCTTGTCCGTGATCGGGCTGTCGAGCAGTCCGGCGGTCTTCGCGAAATCAAGGTATTTGTCGGCGCCGGGCAGAAACTGCGTGATCGCATTGAAGTTCGACGCCGGCAGCCGGCCCTGCACGTAGGAAAGCGCCGCGCCGAGGCCGCCCGCCACCTGCTTTGCGTCGAGTCCGAGGCTGCTGGTCAGCCCCGAGACCAGGCTGTCGCCGCCGAACTGGCCGGCCGCGGACATCAGGTCGTCGGTCGTCGAACAGGCTGAAGCGGCCAGCGCGGTGGCGAGAATGGCAATGGTCAGTAGTTTCTTGAGCACGGTTTCCCCCGTTTCGGTGTCGTGAAGGTCGGGCAGCCCGGTATTTCGACGCAGTGTCGGCGGGCCACGCCGTCGAGATACGCACTATAACGGGTCGGCCGGCGGCTGCCACCCGATTCCGCCGGGGGAAGAGCGCGCCGGATGCGGTAATCTTCGGCGAGACATGAGCCGCTACCTGACGCCCACGCTGATCGGCGGGCTGCTTGCCGCCGGGTTACTCGCGACCTTGCTGGTTGCAGTGTGGCCCCCGACGTTCGCGGTGGCTGGCCTGATCGCAATGCTCGCGCTGATGCTCACGACCGCGCTCGGTGTCCACCTCGCGGCACGGCGCCGGCACCGACAGGTGTGGGGCGAAGACACGGACGCGACGGCCGGGATGTCGAGCGCGGAACTCGCGGCATGGCGCCTGCGCGTGCTCACCGAGCGGGAACAGCGGCTCGAACTGCGCGAACTGCAGATCGCCCGGCAGACTCGGGCCCTGCAGGTCGCGAACGAGGATTACCTCGACATCCTGGAGGCGGAACCGCCGGCCGAGGAACTCGCCGCGCTGGTCGACACGGACCGCAAACTCCTCGCGCTGATCGAGACAGAGAGCCAGCGCGCGTTCGAGCGTGTGCTGGACAATCGCTACGCCGCGGACGAGGGCGTGAACACCGGGCTGATCCTCGAGGACGTGCGCGACTTCGTCGAGCAGGTCGCGCGGCTGTACCGGCCGGACACGGAGCACCCGCTGTTCGAAACCGAGATCGAGCGGATCGCGAAAAGCCTGAGCAGTACCGCGCTGCACCTGCTGGTCGTGGTCGACGACCTGCCGATCAACCTGAAGTCCTACAACACGGCGACGATGTACCGGCTGATCCGGCGCGGCGCGTCGTACTACGGCACTTACAAGACGTTCCGGCCGTACATCGAACACGGCCTGAACGTGCTGCAGGCGGCGCGCCTGGCGCTCGGCGTGAATCCGGCCGCCGTCGGCGCCGCGTGGGCCGCGGGCAAGCTGACGACGCACGGGGCGAAGGCGATCGGCGAACGCGTGCTGCAGCGGCGCGCGCTGCAACTGCTGAACGACTTCGTGCGCGTGATCGGCTTCGAAGCCGCGATGATGTACGGCGGCGACTTCCGGCACCGCGACGCGAACTGGGCGCTGGCCGCCCTGCTCGTCAACCTCGAAGTCGCGCGCGGGGCCGACGCCGCCGGCCGCGACGCCGCGCTGTTCAAACTGTGCAACCTGGCGTTGCGCCACGAATTCGACCGCGTTCGCCTCCTGAACCATCTCGCGAAGCACCGCGCAGTCGACGTGGCGAAAGTCCGTCCGCAGATCATCATGACGCGCCGTGAGCGCGAGGATGCCGCGGCGGTGCTGGCCGAGCACTGCCGGAAGACCCGCGTCGACCTGAACGACGCCGTGATTCGTCGCTGGCGGACGGCCGCGGAGTCGGTCCTCGACGTGGGTCTCGACCTGCCGGGCGACGCGGCACGGCCGCCGGCGGCGAAACGCGGCCGCGTGCGGCGACTGCTCGACCGCGTGCGCGGCGCCGAGGACGGCTGAGCGGCGCGGCCCCGATCCGGCGACCGGGCCGCAGGCCTCAGTCCTGGCAGATCCGGTCCATGACGAGACTCGCGCGTGCGCCGCTGGTGCCGGTCGACGGGCAGTCGCCGCGGCCGAGCAGCGCGTCGACCACGCTCGCGATGAGCGGTTCCTGGATGTGCGCCGGCACCGGGTACTCGAGTTCCTCGGTGCCGGCGGCATCGGTCTCGACCTCGAAGCGGCCGTCGCCGAACGTGGCGTAGCGTATTTCGCCCGCGCTACCGACGATCGTCGTCCGGTCGATGGCCGACGCGTCGGATGCCGTAAAGCACCAGGAACCGGAGCCCAGCACGCCGGACTCGAACGAGAAGGCGGCCGTGACGATGTCGTCGGCCGCGTAGGCGCCCACCTGGTTGCGTGAGAAACCTTTGGCGTCGGCCACCGGCCCGAGGAGGAAGTCGAGGAGGTCGAACTGGTGCGAGGCGAGGTCGTGAAAGTAGCCACCGCCGGAGATCGCCGGATCGACGCGCCAGTCGGTTTCCGTCTTGCGGACGATGGCCGGTGTCGGCGCCTGGTTCATGTCGATGCGGACGTGCCGCACGTCGCCGATGCGGCCTGCCGCGAGCAGGTTCCGGATCGCCACGAACTGCGGCAGCGCACGCCGGTAGTAGGCGACGAACAGCGGCACCCCGGCCGCGTCGCACGCGGCCTGCATGCGGCGGCACTCGTCGAACGTGCGCGCCATGGGCTTCTCGACGTAGACGGGCTTGCCGGCCGCCGCGGCACGCAGCGTGAGTTCGCAGTGCGCGCCCGGCGGCGTCGCGACGTACACGGCATTGACGGCCGGGTCCGCGAGCAGGGCATCCGCGTCGTCGTACCAGGCGGGCACGCCGTGGCGCCGCGCGTAGTCCGCCGCCTTGCCGCCGTCGCGCCGCATGACGGCGGCAATCCGGCTGCCGGGCACGCGTTGCATGGCCGGTGCGCTCTTCACCTCGCAGACGTCGCCCGCGCCGAGTATGCCCCAGCGGACCTCGCCATCATTTTCTACCGTCATCGTGCCGGGTCCCCCGATGTGAACTGCATCCGCGACAGGCGGGCCGTGCCTGCTACCATTGCCGGCTGTATACCGAAGCAGAGCAAAGGATACCGACAAAATGCGCGCAAGCCTCAAGCATCTCGCTCTCGTCGCGGCCATGACGATCGCCGCCGGCGCCGTCCAGGCCGACGACAAAATCCAGAAGGCCTACACCGATGACGAACTCATCGAGATCCTGAAGAACGACGGTTACCGTGCCGTCGAGCAGGTCGAGGAACGGGTGCTCAGCATTCGCATCGATGGCTACACGCACTACCTGTACATCTACGATGACGACGATCTCCAGCTCTACTTCGGGCTGACCGGCTACAACGTCAACGCGGACGACATGAACGAATGGAACCGCACGAAGCGTCTGAGCCGCGCGTACATCGACGACGTGAATGACCCGGTGCTGGAAGCGGACCTGCTCGCGAACGCGGGCTACACGGTCAAGCAGCTCTCCGAGTGGATTGCCGTGTTCGACACGTCGGCACGCGAGTTTCACCAGTTCGTGGATTCCAAAGACCGCGACGAACCGCAGCTCGACGCGGCGAACCGCTGACCTATCCCGGGCCGTGCGCGTGCTGGCTCATTGCCAGCGCGGCCGCGCCGGCGCCCGCCACCGACCAGCCGCCATCCACGGGCAGCACGACGCCGCTGACATAGGCGGCGGCGTCCGAGCTCAGGAACAGCGCGGCATCCCCGATCTCTGACGCCGAACCGAAGCGATTCAGCGGCACGCTGCGGCGCGCCTGTTCCGCGATCTTTTCGGTCGGAATCAGGCGGCGAAAGCCTTCCGTGTCGGCAATCGGCCCGGGCGCGATGCTGTTGATGCGAACCCCGGCCGCCCCCCACTCGAGCGCGAGCGTGCGCGTCAGCATGTCCACGCCGGCCTTCGCCGCGCACACGTGGCTCTGCATCGGCATGGCGACGAACGCCTGCGGCGCGGAGATGTTGATGACGGACGCGCCGGGTTTCGCGAGATACGGGTACGCCGCGCGCAGCACGTTGAACGTGCCGAGCAGGTCGATGTCGACCACGGCCTTGAACCCGTTCGGCGACATGTCGTTGGCGAACGCCGGGAAGTTGCCGGCCGCGCCGGAGACCAGCACATCGAGCGGCGCGGCCCCGTCGTGGTGTTTTTCGAGCGCTGCGGCGACGGCGTCGGCATCGCGCACGTCGAGCGCGTAGCCCGCGGCCGTGGCGCCGAGCGATTCGAGCTCCGCCACCGCGACATCCACTTTTTCCTGCGACCGGCTCGCGACCGCCACGTCCGCGCCGGCGCCGGCGAACGCGCGCGCGATGCCGAGGTTGATTCCGCTGGTGCCGCCGAACACGAACACGCGCCGGCCGGTGAAATCGAATCTCGCCTGCATGGGACCCCCCCCGGGTTCGTCTTGCGGGCCAGTGTCAACTGGCCGACACTGGATTGCAATGAACGAAACATCTCGAAACGCGGCGGGCGCGCCGTGAACATCGTCCTCCTCGGTCACGATGACGCGCCGAGCCTGTACGCGCTGTCGCTGCTCATGCAGCGGGCACCCGCGCACGACTACGGCTGTTTTCTGTCCGGCCAGGTCGGCGGCGCGCCGGTACACCCGGCGCTGGCGCGCCTGGCTGCCGTCGATCACGAACTCTGCCGGCGGCTGCGCGCGGACCCGGCGTTTCCGGACGCGCTGGCCGCCGCCGAGGACCTTCCCGCGCCGAACTCGCCGGAGGGGCTCGACCGGCTCGCGGCGGCGGCCCCGGACCTCGTGGTGTCCATACGCTACCGGCGCATCCTGCGGGACGGGGCGATCGCGATCCCGGCGCACGGCGTGCTGAACCTGCACTCCGGCATCCTGCCCGACTACAAGGGTGTGATGGCGACGTTCTGGGCAATGCTGGCCGGCGAGCCCGGGATCGGCTGCACACTGCACCGCATTGTCGATGCCGGCATCGACACCGGGCCGGTGATCGGCATCGCGCGGCACCCGGTGGACCCCGACGGCTCCTACCTCGCGAACCTGCTCGCGATGTACCCGGCAGGCGTGGCGATGATGGCCGGCGCCATCGAGGTGCTGGCGGCCGGCCGGTCGCTGGAGACCGTCCCGCAGGCCGGCGCAACCGGCAATTACTTCTCCGCGCCCGACGCGGCCGCCGTCGATCGCTTCCTGGCGGCGGAGCTCGTCCTCGCCCGCGACTCGGACGCCGGCACCGCGCTAAATTTAGCGGGCGGTTGATTACAGGGGGCGCCCCTTGACTCTGTTATGCCAAAAGAGAATAGTGGGTGCGTCGCGATTGTCGCGTATATGCAACGGCAATCACGTGCAGTTGGCCTGAGCATGTTGCTCAGGCCAAACGGTGCTGAACCGGCACCGTTGGGGGGATGTCAGAGTAAAACTGCATGGGCATTGACAAAACAGGAGAAGCAAACGTGGATAGCAATTACAGCCTCAGAAAGGGGGTATTGCTGGCACTGGCGTTGCCGGGTCTTGTCGCGTTTTCGCAACAGGCACTTGCGCAAGATGAAGCGATCGAGGAGATCATCACGACGGGTACGCGCTCGAAGGCGCGTTCGGTCGAGGATTCCCCGGCGCCCGTCGACGTCCTGGCCGGTGAGTACTTCGAAAACCAGGGCGATACGGACCTGCAGAACCTCGTCCGCAACATCGTTCCTTCCTACAACGTCAACATGCAGCCGATCAGTGACGCAGCGACGGTCGTGCGGCCGGCGAACCTCCGCGGTCTCGCACCGGACCACACGCTGGTCCTGATCAACGGCAAGCGACGGCACCGCGCGGCGGTCATCTACTGGCTCGGCAACGGCGTCGCGAACGGCGCGCAGGGCCCGGACATCTCGGCGATTCCGTCGATCGCGCTCAAGCAGGTCGAAGTCCTGCGTGACGGCGCGGCGGCCCAGTACGGCTCCGACGCGATCGCGGGCGTGATGAACTTCATCCTGAAGGACAACAACGAAGGCCTGACGGTCGAGGGCAAGTACGGCTCCTACCAGGAAGGCGACGGCGACACCTACATGGTCGCGGCGAACCTCGGCCTGCCGTTCACCGACGACGGCTTCGCGAACTTCAGCTTCGAGTACGGCGAGTCCGACGCGACCAGCCGCTCGGTGCAGCGCGACGACGCCGCGGCGCTGATCGCGGCCGGCAACACCGACGTCGCGAACCCGGCGCAGATCTGGGGCTCGCCCGAGATCGAGGACGACCTGAAGGTCTGGGGCAACATCGGCCTGAACCTGAGCGACACCACCGAGTTCTACGCGTTCGGTAACCACGCCGAGAAGACCGTGACGGGCGGGTTCTACTTTCGTAACCCGAACACCCGCGCCGCGGTCTTCAGCGGTGACGGCGGCGCGACGCTCCTGATCGGCGACATGCTCGATGCGGCAGACGGCGTGCTGGACAATTCGGCGAACTGCCCGGAAGTCGCGATCATGAACGACGTGCCGGATCCGGCTGCGCTTGCGCAGGTCTTCGCCGACGACAACTGCTTCAGCTTCCAGGAGATCTTCCCGGGCGGCTTCACGCCGAGCTTCGGCGGTGACGTCAGCGACCAGTCGATCCGCGTCGGTGTACTGGGCGAGTTCGACAACGGCCTCACCTGGGACTTCAGCGCGGGCCTCGGGCGCAACGACGTGGACTTCTTCATCAACAACACGGTGAACGCGTCCCTCGGCCCGGCGACCCCGGTCAACTTCGACCCGGGTGCGTACACGCAGATCGAGCAGATGCTGAACGCCGACTTCGGCTACAACGTCTCCGACGACCTGTTCGTCGCGTTCGGCGCGGAATATCGCGTCGAGGAGTTCGAGATCACGGTCGGGCAGCAGGAGTCCTTCGAAGTCGGTCCGCTGGCTGACCAGGGCTTCTCTGCTGCGTCGAACGGTTTCCCCGGCTTCTCGAACCTGGCCGGCGGCACGTTCGATCGTCGCAACTACGGCGTGTACGTCGATGCCGAGTGGCAGCCGATCGATGCGCTGATCGTTGGCGCCGCCGTGCGCTACGAGGACTTCAACGACTTCGGCACGACGACGAACTACAAGCTGGCCGCGAACTGGCGACTGACCGACAACTTCGGCCTGCGCGCCACGGCAAGCACCGGCTTCAAGGCGCCGACGCCGGGCCAGTCGAACGCGTTCAACGTCTCGACCGAGTTCGACCTCGTGAACCAGGAGCTCGTGAACAACGGCACGATCCCGTCCACGTTCCCGGTTGCCCAGCTTCGCGGCGGCAAGCCGCTGGAGCCGGAAGAGTCGACGAACCTGACGGCCGGCGTGTTCTTCAACGTGGGCAACCTGGACGTCACGGTCGACTACTTCAGCATCGACGTGGACGACCGCCTGAACCTGTCGCAGAACTTCACGCTGACGCAGCAGGAGATCGACGACCTGATCGACGCGGGTGTTACCGCGGCCGGCAGCCTGTCGAACTTCCGCTTCTTCACGAACGACTTCGACACGGAGACCACGGGCTTCGATATCGTCGCCACGTACCCGCTCGTCTGGGGTAACGCGAACACGGACCTGAGCCTCGCGTTCAACAACACGACGACGGACATCACGTCATTCAATCCGGTGACGATCGACGACACGCGTATCCTGCAGATCGAGAAGGGCCTGCCGGAAACGCGCTGGAACGTCGCGGCGAACCACTTCTGGAACCAGTGGCGCTTCCTGGGCCGGGTCAGCTACTACGACGAGTGGTACGACTCGGAGGACACGATGTTCTACGATGGCGACTACATCCTGGACGTCGAAGCGGCCTACAGCTTCACGGACGCCCTGACCGTCGTGCTCGGTGCGATGAACGTACTGGACACCACGCCGGACGAGAACCCGAACGCGGCGGCCGGTGTCGGCAACCTGTACAGCCAGTACACGCCGTACGGCTTCAACGGCGGCTTCTGGTACCTGCGCCTGAAGTACGAGATGTAAGCACGAACGGGCAGCCTTGCCCGACAGGAAGGCCCCGCCGGTTGGCGGGGCCTTTTTTTTACAGCTTCAACACCCGCTCCATCCAGCCGAGCCAGTCGCCGGTCACGGCGTCGCGGTTCGTTTCGTTCAGCAGCTCGTGCCGCGCATCCGGGTAGAGCTTCACCGAGAGCCGCCCGTGCCCGGTCTGCGCGTAGTGCAGCGCGAGCAGGCCGAGGCGCCGGTCGCCGCCGACCGGGTCATTGCTGCCGCCCGAGACCAGGATCGGCAGGTCGGCCGGCACGCGGTTCACCGCGTCATCCGTCGAGATCGCGAGCAGGCCACGCGTGAGGTCGCGCCACAGGCCGGCCGTGTACGGGCCGCCGCACAGCGGGTCGGCGATGTAGCGGTCCACTTCCTGCTCGTCACGTGACAGCCAGTCGAGCGGCGTGCGCGCCGGCTCGAAGCGCCGGTTGAGCGCGTCGATGCCGATGCGGTCGAGCAGGGGGCTGACCTGCCGCTCGCCGAGCCGCCGGCACTCGAGGAGCGCCAGGAGATGCCCGGCCCGTAGCTGCAGCCGCAGCGGCCAGGTGGATGCAGACAACAACAGCGCGTCGAGCCGCGCCCCGTGCAGCATCGCGAAGTGCTGGGCGATGAACGAGCCCATGCTGTGCCCGAGCAGCACCTGCGGCACGTCGGGATGCTCGGCCTTCGCCCATTCGTGCACGGCAAGGGCGTCGGCAACGACCAGTTCCCAGCCGTCTTTCGCCGCGAAGTAGTTGCGGACGGCCGGCTGCGCGCCGTGCCCGCGGTGGTCGTGCGCCACGACCGCGAAACCGCGCGCCGCGGCGGCCTCGGCGAAGCGCGCGTAGCGGCGCGCGTGCTCACCCATGCCGTGCAGTACCTGGATCACCGCGCGCGGCGACGCGGGTGCCGGGAACGGCAGGACGCGGATCGTGTGCTCGCCCGGCGCCGACAGCTCGACGCGCGGATACCGGTCGTCGTTCACCGGGCGTCGCTCCGGCTCAGGGCGTAGAAGCCGCTGAACAGCAGCAGCGCCAGTTTCGCGAGCTCCATGGACGAATACACGGCGTGCAGGTTCGAGGCGGGCGGCTCGACGCCGGTGACCACCATCTCCGCCCGGGACGCGAGTTCCGGCAGCAGCCAGGCAGACTGCAGGATGACGATCAGGGCCAGCGCGCCGGCGATCGCCCACCACTGCCGTGAACGGCCTGACGCGCGCACGACGATCAATAGTAGAATCAGCGCAACCAGTTCCGCGCGGTTCAATGCCGTGAAAACCACCCGGCCGACATCGAGGCCGATGGCGCGCGTAACGGTGGGGGCGGTGAACCGGACGGGCGTCGCGAGCAGCGACACGCCGGCGGTCATTCCAAACCAGGTAAAGCAGACCCAGGCGGGGTTCGCGATCGCGTTCTTCAGTGAGGGCACGGAGTGCACGCCGTCGTTCGACAGGGCATGACTTTAAAATGAGCGCAACCGAAGCACAAATGCCGGAATCCCAACTCGCGGGCGCCGTCATGATGATCCGGCCGGCGCGCTTCCAGAGCAACCCGCAGACGGCGGCGTCGAACGCGTTCCAGGAAGACCCGGGTGCGCCGCCGGAGGCGCAACAGGCGGCCGCGCTGGACGAGTTCGACCGGCTCGTGACCGCGCTCGAAGCACAGGGCGTCGACGTGTACGTATTTCCCGATACGCGCGAACCGCACACGCCCGACTCCGTGTTTCCGAACAACTGGGTGAGCTTCCATGCCGACGGCCGCGTCGTGCTGTACCCGATGGAGGCGCCGAACCGGCGCACCGAGCGGCGCATGGACGTCATCGAGCGCCTCGACACCCAGCACGGCTTCCTCGTGCGCGAGGTCGTGGACCTGTCGTACCACGAGCGCAACGGGCACTTCCTCGAGGGCACCGGCAGCATGGTGCTCGACCGGGTGAACCGCATCGCCTACGCGTGCCTGTCCACGCGCACGCACCTCGACCCGCTCGGCGACTTCGCGCAGCGCATGGACTACGACGTGGTGGCGTTCGAGGCCACCGACCGGAACCGGGTGCCGATCTACCACACGAACGTGCTGATGAACGTGGGCGAGAAGCTGGCCGTCGTGTGCGCGGAGGCGATCGCGGACCCGGCGCAGTGCGTCGCGGTGTTGGACAGCCTCGCCGCGACCGGCCACGAGGTGCTCGACCTGTCGTTCGCGCAGCTCGAGGCCTTCGCCGGCAACATGCTCGAACTTCGGAACCGCGACGGGCGCCGGGTCGTGGCCATGTCGCAACAGGCGTATGATGCGCTGAACGAAGATCAAAGGGATCGCCTGCGAGCCAACGGCGACATCGTCACCGCCGCCATCGACAGCATCGAGACCTCGGCCGGCGGCAGCGTCCGCTGCATGCTCGCGGAGATCCATCTCCCGGGGAAACCATGAGCCACGAAGACCGCATCCTCATGTGTCCGCCGGACTATTTCACGGTGGACTACGTCATCAACCCGTGGATGGCCGGCAACGAGGATTCGCTGAACCTGGACCGCGCGAAGGCGCAGTGGGCAACGCTGCGCGACACGCTCGGCCGGTACGCCGAGATCGTCACCATGAAGCCGCAGCCGGACCTGCCCGACATGGTGTTCACCGCAAACGCCGGCGTCGTGTACGGCGACAAGGCGATCGCGAGCCACTTCATGCCGCACGAGCGGCGGCCGGAAGAGCCGCACTTCAAGGCCTGGTTCCGCGAGAACGGCTTCGAGCTGCTGGACCTCGACGAGAAGATCGGCTTCGAGGGCGCGGGCGACTGCCTGCTGGACCGCGGCGGCCCGTGGCTGTGGACCGGCCACGGCTTCCGCACCGAGATCGAGGCGCACGCGGCGATCCGCGACTTCTTCGACATCGACGTGGTGTCGATCCGGCTCACCGACTCGCGCTTCTACCACATCGACACCTGCTTCTGCCCGCTGACGGACGGCTTCCTGATGTACCACCCGCCGGCATTCGACTACGACTCGCGCGTGGCCATCGAGAGCCGCATCCCGTCGCACAAGCGCATCGTCGTCGACACGATGGACGCCGGAAACTTCGCGTGCAACGCCGTGAACATCGGCCACCGCGTGTTCCTGAACAAGGCGTCGGCGCCGCTCAAGGCGCGCCTGATGCTGGCCGGCTTCGAGGTGCACGAGGTCGAGCTGTCCGAATTCCTGAAGGCCGGCGGTTCGGCGAAGTGCCTGACGCTGAAGCTGGTCGAGCCCGTGAAGCTGCGCAACTGAGCCCGGTTTGACCGCCCACCAGTACAGCCTGCTGCCGAAGGACGCCGGCGCGCACGTCGTCGAGGTGCGCGTGACCGTTGCTACGCCGGACCCGGCCGGGCAGGCGATCGCGATCCCGGCGTGGATCCCCGGCAGCTACATGATCCGCGACTACGCGCGCAACGTCGTGTCGCTGCGCGCGGAGGCGGGCGGCGCTGCGGTGACCGTGACGAAGATCGACAAGAGTCGCTGGCGGGCCGAGCCGGTGGACCGGGCGCTGACGTTCGTGCTCGAGGTGTTTGCCTACGAGCCCGGCGTGCGCGGCGTGCATTTCGATGCGACGCACGCGTTCGTGAACGGCGCCGGCGTGTTCCCGGTCGTGGTCGGCCAGGAGGCGACGGCCTGCGGCGTCGAACTGCTGCCGCCGGCCGATGACGTCGGCGCGGGCTGGCGCGTGGCGACGTCGATGCAGCGCGACGGCGCGGAGCCCTACGGTTTCGGCCGCTACACCGCGGCGGATTATGACGAGCTGATCGACCACCCGATCGAGATGGGCGACCTGCACATCGGCGAGTTCGAGGCGCAGGGCATTCCGCACGCGATTGCGATCCGCGGGCGGACGCGCTGCGACATGGCGCGCCTCACGCACGACCTGGCAACCTTGTGCACGCAGCACCTGTCGCTGCTCGGCGCGCCGGCCGACCTCGACCGATACCTGTTCCTGCTGCACGCGCCGGGTGCCGGTTACGGCGGGCTGGAGCACCGCTGGTCGTCGGCGCTCATCAGCCCGCGCGACAACCTGCCGCCGAAAGGCCTCGCGGCCGTCGACGACAACTACTGCTCGTTCCTCGGGCTCGCGAGCCACGAGTACTTCCACCTGTGGAACGTGAAGCGCATGCGCCCGGCCGCGTTTGCCGCGAGCGACCTCGCGAGCGAGGCCTACACCGAGACGCTGTGGATCTTCGAGGGCATTACGTCCTACTACGATGACCTGCAGCTCCGCCGCGCCGGGCTGATCGACGATGCGCAGTACCTGAAGCTGCTCGGCCGCATCGCCACGCGCGTACAGCGCGGCGCGGGCCGCAAGCGGCAGAGTGTCGCCGAGTCGAGCTTCGACGCGTGGATCAAGTTCTACAAGCAGGACGCGAATGCCGGCAACGCGATCGTGAGCTATTACGCGAAGGGCGCGTTGATAGCCCTTTGCCTCGACCTGAAGCTGCGCAGCGAAACGAACGGGGCCACGTCGCTGGACGACGTGATGCGGGCCGCCTGGGCGCGCTACGGCGAGACGGGCGAGACGATGAGCGAAACTGCGTTCGAGGCACTGTGCGCCGAGCTGTCCGGCCTCGACCTCGGTGATTTCTTCGACGCGTCGGTGCGCGGCACCGGCGAGCTGCCGTTCGAAGCGCTGCTGCGAACGCACGGCGTGGCGGCGCAACGGCGCCCGGCGCTGAGCCGTGAGGACAAGGGCGGCACCCGCGGCGAGCAACCCGCCACGCCGCCCCTCACGCTCGGCGCGACGCTCGCCGAGCGCGATGGCAAATCGGTATTCACGGTCGTCGACAATGACGGCCCGGCCGAGAAAGCCGGCGTCGCCTCCGGCGACCAGGCCGTAGCGCTCGACGGCCTCGCGCTGACCGCCGGCAACCTCGCGCAGCGGCTGCGGGCCTGCCACGCCGGCGAGCTGCTGCCGCTTGTCGTCTTCCGCGGCGACGAGCTCATGACGCTGAAGATCCGCCCGGCGAAGACGCCGGACGATACGTGGTACCTCGGCGTGGACGACGCGGCAGACGACGACGCGGCCGCGCGTCGCCGCGGCTGGCTCGGGGGCTGAACGTGCGGCACTGGCGGCGCCGGCTGCCGCTGCTCGGGCTCGCGCTGCTGCCGCTGGCCGCGGGGGCGCAGGACCTGGAGCCCCGGCGCTGGTCGCACCTGCCCGAGGGCGTGAACTTCGTGGCCGCGGCCTACGGTTACACGGACGGCAATATCTTTCTCGACCCGGCGGTGCTCATCGAGGATGCGAACGCGCAGATCCACACGGTCGGGCTCGGCTACGTGCGCAGCTTCGGCCTGTTCGGGCGCTCGGCGCGCGTGGACGTCGTCGCGCCGTTCTCGAACGGGCACTGGGAAGGCCTGAACGAGGGCGAGTTCGTGGAAACGCGGCGCCAGGGCTTCGGCGACCCGAAGGTGCGCATCGCCATCAACCTCGCCGGATCGCCGGCGCAGACGCTCGCGGAGTTTGCGCGCTTCCGGCCGAGGACGATCGTGGGTGCCGCGCTCGAAGTGACGCTGCCGCTCGGTGAGTACTACACGGACCGGCTCGTGAACCTGGGCTCGAACCGCTGGTCGCTGCGGCCCCAGCTCGGCATCGTCCACAACACCGGGCCGTGGGCGTTCGAGGCCACGGCGTCCGCCTGGTTCTTCGGGGACAACGACGACTACCAGGCGGCGGACCGCACGCTCGAGCAGGACCCGCTGTACGCGCTGGAGCTGCACGCCATCTACACGTTCCGCCCGGGCCTGTGGACGTCGCTGTCCGGCGCCTACGGCACCGGCGCGCGGGCGAACGTCGGCAGCATCCGCAGCCCGTTCAAGCAGGTGAACGTGCTGTGGGCGGCGAGCTTCGGCTTCCCGATCGACCGGCTGCAAGGCATCAAGCTCGCGTACCAGCGCGGCCGCACGGCAGAGGAGATCGGCGTCGACTACGACCGCGTCATCGTCGCGTACTCGCGCATGTGGGGCGGGCGCTGACACCGTGAGCTTCGCCACGCCGAAACTGCGCCTGTATGCCGGCGCCGCGCTGATCAGCCTGTCGCCGGTGTGGGTGAAGCTGGTCAGCGTGTCGGCGACGACGAGTGGCTTCTACCGCGTCGCGTTCGGCGGCGTGGCGCTCACGATGTACCTGCTGCTTCGGCGCCGCAAGGTGAACTTCTCCGCGGCCATCTGGCGCATGCTGTTCATCGCCGCCGTGTTCTTCGCGCTGGACCTGTGGTTCTGGCACCGCAGCATCAACATCGTCGGGCCCGGGCTGTCCACGCTGCTCGCGAACTTCCAGGTGTTCTTCATGATGCTCGCGGGGCTCGTGCTGTACCGCCAGGCGCCGCGGCCGGCGCAGGTGGTGGCGGTGCCGCTCGCGCTGGTGGGCCTCGCGATGATCGTGGGTTTCGACTGGCGCGGGCTCGCGGCGGACTACCGCCTCGGCATCGTGTTCGGCCTGTTGACGGCCGTCGCGTACGCGGGCTACCTGCTCACGATGCGCGCGCTGCGGGACGCGGCGGACCGGCGGTTGCCGGTGCGCGAGATCGCGATGATGTCGCTGATGGTCGCCGCGATTCTCGGCACGTCGGCACTCGTCGAGGGCCAGTCGCTCGCGATCCCGACGCTCACCGACGCCGGCTGGCTGCTCGCCTACGGCCTGCTGTCGCACAGCCTCGGCATGATCCTGATCGCGTCCAGCCTGCCGCAGGTGACGCCCACCGACGCGGGCATCGCGCTGCTCTTGCAGCCGACGCTGAGCTTCCTGTGGGACGTGCTGTTCTTTGCGCGGCCGATGTCGGCGGTCGAGCTCGCGGGCGCCGCGCTCGCGCTGTTCGCAATCTGGCTCGGCGCCCGCCAGCGCTCACAGCAGGCGTAGCGCGCCCGGCAGGACCTCGACCTCGAACGACGACTGCGGCGGCTGCACCTCGCCGTCCAGGTGCGACTCGACCGGCGCGTCTGCCGTGATCGTGATGCGCGTGACCGCCCACTGGTACACGTCGTCCTCGTCCATGTGCGAGCCGCGCACGATCTTCGGTAGCAGGGCCAGGATGCGGCGGCGCGTGACCGGCCCGGCAACGACGAGGTTCAGCTCGCCATCGGACGCGCGCGCGTCCGGCGCGATATGAAACATGCCGCCGAGCCAGGGACCGTTCGCCGTGTTCGCGAGCGTCAGCGGCCCGTCCCACAGTACCTCGTCGCGGCGGCGTACCGTCATGCGTGGCGTCGCGACGCCCGGCGCCATCGCGCGGAAGATCGCGAGCAGGTAGACGAGGTCGCCGATGCGCCAGGCATAGCTGCGCGCGATGCGCGTGACGACGGCATCGAAGCCGATGCCGGCGCCGTTGCAGAAAAAGCGCTCGTTGATGCGCCCGGCGTCGACGCGCCGCGGCGGCGTGTCGCTGGTGATGCGGTCGGCGAGGAGCCGCACGGCCGTCTCCCAGTGCAGGGGCACGCCGGCCGCCTTCGCGAAATCGTTGCCGGTGCCGACCGGCACGACGCCGAACGCCGTCGACGCGTCCGCGGACAGGATGCCGTTGACGACCTCGTGCACGGTGCCGTCGCCGCCGGCGGCGATGATCGCGGCGGCGGGGTCGGCGGCCAGCGCGCGGGCCTGTTCCTCGATGTCGCCGGTGTCGGTGCTGACGTGCACCTGCGGGCGCAGGCCGGCCTGCTGGAACTGGGCGAGAATGCGGGCGAGCCGCCGGCCGGCCCGGCCGCGCCCGGCGGCGGGGTTGATCAACAGGTGCAGCGTCGGCGCGGCCATCGCAAGCCTCGGAGCAGTGACGCCCGATGCTACAATGCCGCACCAACAGGGTGCAAAACGTCGGCGGATCCACACCGCATGCTCGAACTGGGGACCAAGTTTCTGCTCAGCTACTTCATCGGCTCGCTGATGGGGTCGCTCATCATGGGCCGCCTGCGCGGCGGCGTGGACATCCGCACCATGGGCAGCGGCAACGCGGGCGGCACGAACGCGCTGCGCACGCAGGGCATCTGGTTCGCGCTCGGCGTCGTCGTCATCGACATCGGCAAGGGTGCGGTGGCGGCCGGCGTCGTGCCCGCGCTGAACCTCCCGTTCGCACCGAACGACCCCGCCGTGTCCCGCGAGTGGCTCGCGCTGTGCTGCGCGGCCGCGGCGGTGTGCGGGCACGTGTGGCCGATGTACCACCGCTTCCAGGGCGGCAAGGGCGCGGCCACGTTCATCGGCACGCTGCTGGTGCTGGGGCCGATGCTGGTTCTGCCGCTGCTGCTCGTCTGGGCCTGGGTGCTGACGATGTCGGGCTACGTCGGGCTGTCGACGATGGCCGCGGCGGTATTCCTGCCCGTGTGGATCGCCATTACGCGGCTGCCGGACGAGCAGCCGCTGTTCATCTATGCCGTCGCGATGGCGCTGTTCATCATCTATTGCCACCGTTCCAACATCCGGCGCATGCGCGACGGCAACGAGCACCGCAACGACAAGCTGATGGTGTTCCGGCGGCGCGCGGCCGCCGGCGGCAAGCCGGAGATCGATGACGACGCCTGACGAGGCCGCGCTGCGCGAGTGGCTGGCCGGCATCGATCCGTCCGCGATCGAGCAACTCGAGGTGTTCGACCGCATCGGCTCGACGAACACCCACCTGCGCGAGCAGCCCGCGCCGTCGCCCGGCGCGCTGCGCGTGGCACTCGCCGACCACCAGACCGCGGGCCGCGGCCGCCACGAGAACCGCTGGATCTCGGCGCCGGGGCGCAGCCTGTGCCTGTCGGTGGCCTACACGTTCCGCGAAGCGCCCGAGAACCTGCCGGCGCTGACGCTGGTGCTGGGCATCGGCGCGGTGGACGCGCTTTCTGAGGTCGGCGCCGAGGGCGTGCGGCTGAAGTGGCCGAACGACCTCGTGGTCGCCGACGCGAAACTGGGCGGCATCCTTACCGAGACGAAGGTCGGCAAGGCCGGCACCGTGGTCGTGGCCGGCATCGGCATTAACCTGCGGCTGCCGGACCGCATCGACGACGCCGTCGCTGCGTCGTCGCTGCGGCCCGTGGACCTCGCCTCGCTGGTGCACGAGCTGCCGACGCGCGAGGAGCTCGCGGCGCACGTGATCGAGCACTGGCGCGCGGCGCTCATGCATTACGACGAGCACGGCTTCCGGCCCTTCCTGCGCCGCTACCGGACCCTGGACTGGCTGCGCGGGCGCCGCGTGGAGGTGCGCTCCGGCGAGTCCGTGATTGCGGGTGTCGTGGAAGGCGTGGACAGCGACGGCGCGCTGCAACTCGGCACGCCCGCCGGGCGCCAGTCGGTGGTGTCGGGCTCGATTGTGTCTGCGGAAGCGCCGCGATGAAGGCGCTGCTGCTCGACGTGGGCAATACGCGCATCAAGTGGGGCGTGGGCGACGAAACCGGTATCCACCGCACCGGGCACATCGCGCAGGAGACGCTGAAGGAGCAGGGGCTCGGCGTGCTGACGTCGCGCCTGCCGCACGACGTGGACGCGGTGATCGCGAGCAACGTGGCGGGGCCCACGTTCGCGACGCGCCTCGCGGGCGTGGTCGGCATGCACTGCGGCCGGGACGTGCGCTTCGCCGCGTCGACGCGCACGGCCTGTGGCATCACGAACGGCTACCGGCAGCCGCGGCGCCTGGGCGTGGACCGCTGGGTGGCGCTGATCGGTGCGTGGGCGGAACTGGAACGCGCGTGCCTTGTGGTCGACGTGGGCACGGCCGTGACGATCGACGCGCTCGACGACGAGGGCCTGCACCTGGGCGGGCAGATCCTGCCGGGCATCGCGCTGATGGCGTCGTCGCTCGCGGAAGACACGGCACAGATCCCGCCGACGAAGCCGGTGAAGACGGAGGCGCTCACCGGCGAGAACCTGTTCGCGAAGAACACGCGCACGGCGGTGCAGAGCGGCGCGCTGGGGGCGGTGACGGGCGCCGTCGAACGGGCAATTAGAACTTTGCGATCAAGCGCTTATGACGCCGAGCTGGTCTTGACCGGTGGGGATGCCTCGCGCATCCTAGGCGCGCTCGATGCCGAGCCGCTGCACCGGCCGAACCTGGTATTGCAGGGGCTGTGGCGACTGCTCGAGACCGACCCGCCACGGACGCCATGAGAAACCTGCTGCTGATCCTGCTGCTTGCGAACATCCTGTACTTCATGTGGGGATGGCTGTCGCACGATGACGCAAAGCCGGGCGTGGCGCTGATCGACGAGGCGGACCTCGGCCCGCCGCTGGAGATGGCGCAGAAGCGACCGCAGGCGGAGGACGTGGAGAGCGTGGGCGCGGTGCTGGGCTCGGGCGAGGGCACGGACCTGATTGCGGTCGTCGGCCGTTCGTGCGTGACGATCGGGCCGCTGCGCGAGAGCGACGACGCCGACGAGGCTGCCGCCCGCTACGCGGCCGAGAACATGCGGACGAAGATCCGCTCGGGCTTCGGCCAGGTGTTCGTGGGGCACTGGGTGCAGGTGCGCGACGTGCCGAGCCGCGACGAGGCGAACCGCATGATCGGTATCCTGCACGAGGCCGGGCTCACGGACGCCTACATGGTCGAGACCGAGGACGAGGGCATCAAGATCTCGCTGGGCCTGTTCGGCAACCTGGACAGCGCCGAGCGCATAGAGCTGGAAGCGACGTCGCTGGGCCTTCCCGCCGACATCGCACCACGCATGGCGGACAGCACCATCTACTGGGTGGACGTGGCGCTGCTGCCGGGCCGCGGCGCCGGCGACATCGTGGAATTGTACGGGGAAGACAAGGTGAAGCTCCGCGGGGAAGCCACCTGCCCCGGCGGCGGTGTAAACTAGCCCCGCCTGAACGAGACACTGTGCCGGTATAGCTCAGTCGGTAGAGCAACTGATTTGTAATCAGTAGGTCCCGGGTTCGACTCCTGGTGCCGGCACCATATACTTAACAAGTAACGACTAGTTCGGATTCTTACAGCCCGCCATGCAGACAGCATGCACTGGAGGTCGATTGGTCGCTTCGGGATTTGTTCGCTAGCACGAAACGGCCAATCACTCCGGCTAGTCAAGTCACCGCACACTAGATCAGGCTTCTGAGATTTGGTTCATACGTCTGGCCGAGCGCAAGCGGTGGGAGAGGCGGTAGATGTCACAGACAGCGCGAATAGTTCATCTCCTACTTTTTCTAGCGATTCTTCTCTCTCTCAATTATTGGCTGACTGGTCTCGTCAGTTTCGGTCGCGGCGACACGGCAATCTGGATTCATGCTGGCTTGTTGATGCTGGTCGTAGGTATCTATTGGATCGAGCCATTCTTTACTCGCCCAGCCGACGTCGTCGTAAACTCTCTTGTTGTGTTCGTCTCGGTATCGACGCTGAACAATCCGCCATACGAACATTGGTGGGATATCCTTCGTTATTCGTCGCTAACACTAATGACTCTGGCGTTCATTGCGATCTTGTTTGGTGTTCAAGGCCAGTCACTCTCAGAACGTCCGTGGCCGGTTCGATTCGCTTACGGTGCAGCTACAAGGCTTGGGTCCGCAAAAGTCATTTTTTCTGTTGTGTTTTTCTTGGCGCTGATTACCTACTTCGATCTTAACGACGAGAAGACAAAGTGGTTCGTACTTTTTTGGTTAACAGTAATCTTGACAAACGAATTGCGAATTCCGCAGTTCTTGGAACAGCTGTTTAGATCCCGACGAAGCGGTCAGAACAAGTTTCTCGGTAAGATCACAAGATTTGTTGAGCCAAACATCGTTCGCTTCTCAATACCTGAGAACGTAAAGTGCGGTCGTGGTGATCTTGTAGCGTTTACCAAAGACTCTGTTCTAACAGATGACTGTCCGCTCGCCTACGTAATAAATCACAGGCGAACAGCGTCAACCTTGGAAGCGGAAGCCATGCTCCTGTCCTCGGGCTTTTCAGAAGGCGCTGTTGATGATCGAACCACAGTGATTTCTGTGAGTGATGAGGACCCAAGGTACCAAGACCGGATTGCTGCAGCCGAACTCTTTAGGTTCCGGGAAAGAAAAGTGGGTTTCGCGAAAAATGGGTCGGATGTTGGTCGCCTCCGTATGGAGTTAGTGGGATCTTCCTCATTGGAAGAAGGCCACTTACTGAAACTAATTGCACGCCAAAAAGACGTCTATTATCAGGTCACCAATGCCGAATTATGCGAAGAACCGACCCTTGATGGCTCGAAGAGAGTGTTCACGCTTGCAGCCGCATCTCAGCTAGGCACATGGGTTGCGGAATCGCGTTCTTTTCAGCCATACAGCTGGGTTTCTCCTGAATCCGCTCCCGTCTATGCCGTTTTACCCGAAGGAGAAGCTGACGTGCTTGGGGCTGGGCTGACTCAGACTATCGGAGTCGTGCCAAACTCATCATTTCCCGTTGATGTAAGACTTGGCGACTTGGCGCTATATCATTCAGCGATTCTTGGGGTAACTGGTACCGGCAAGTCATACCTCGCATTCGACTTAGTGGAACGTCTCGCTGCAGCTGGAACAAAAGTCCTTTGCTTGGATGTAACTGGTGATTACGCCCGCCATCTTCAGGAAGCGGTAAAAATTTCAAGTTCGAGTGCAATACAGCCTTTTCTAAGCGATGCGACTGCGCCTCAAATCGGAGTTGTTGAGTTTACGGAGGCTACGCACCCGATTCTTGCGACGTTGCGAATAGCGCAGAGCGCTATGGCATGGTGCAAAGCAAATCGCTCAGACGAAGATGTAATCAACCCTCGACCAAAAGTGCTCTTGCTATTGGAAGAGTCACATACCTTGGTCCCAGAATGGAACTTCAACCCGGAGAAGACTCATCAGGACTCAGTCAGCAAGACTGCTCAGGTGGTGCTTCAGGCGAGGAAGTATGGCTTAGGGTTTTGTGTGATTACTCAACGCACGGCGAACGTTACGAAAAGCATATTGAACCAGTGCAATTCGATCTTCTCTTTTCAGGCGTTTGACGAGACCAGCTTCGACTTCTTGTCAAACTATATGGGTAGAAGCTATGTTCGAGCTCTTCCAAATTTGCAGGAAAGACACGGGGTTTTCGTCGGTAAAGCTTCGGTTTCTCCTCGGCCACTGATCGTAAGGTTCAGTGAGCAAGCTCGCACTCTGCGTGAAGATCCAATGCCTGAGTATGAACCCCCAACCTAATACCGTCTTGGCGACTGGTAGTAATTCTGCCAGATGGATTCGTATTGGCCTATTGGGGGAGGCAAACCTGACATCTCTCGCTACGGAACCTGAACCAACTCCTGCATCGTCTCCCCAGGCAACACCGTCATTTCAAAAGTACCGGTGTGCCCTTTGTGCGCACCCAGCGTGACGTACTTGACGTTGTAGGTGCCCGGCGTCAGTACGAACTTGCGGGGGTTGCTGCTGGC
>CAJXJW010000014.1 GCA_913055625.1 uncultured Pseudomonadota bacterium
GCTTCGATCGGGGTGGGTTCGGCGGTCATGACAGGTCCCTCCGGAGGGGCTTGGAAGTGCCTGTTATTATATACAGTTAACCACTAGTTTTCCATTATAAAACAATAATGTATGTGCCGGTTTCTGTTCAGGAAGAACGTTCCGGATTCCGAAACCCGAAACGCTCGCCATCCTTCCAGGCGTTCCGATCATTGCCTTCGTTAGGTACGTCGTTCGCGTTACGCAACAGGCGTGCGAGATGCAGGCAGTTCCAGGTCATGATTGTCGTGTTGCGCTAACTGCGTGTGGCTGTCCCCCCAACGAAAAAGGGCAAGACCGCAAGGTCTCGCCCTTTCGCGCCCTGGCTCCCTAAAGAACCAAAGCTCGCCTGGGTTACAGGCGAATGTCAGATCGTTCAGATCGCGACGATGTTCTCGGCCTGCGGACCCTTCTGGCCCTGCGTGATCGTGAACTCGACTCGCTGGCCTTCGGCCAGCGTCTTGAACCCGTCACCCTTGATGGCGCTGAAGTGGGCAAATACGTCGGGGCCCGATTCCTGGGCGATGAAGCCGAAGCCCTTGGCTTCGTTGAACCATTTAACCGTACCGGTGGTGGTAGACATTTTCGTTTTCCTGAGTTTCTGAAGTAGTGAAGCCTTCTCGAAGGAAGGCGGGTTTGCTGTAAGTGTTGCTGTTACTTATGAAAATCAGGACGAAGTACCGAAGAACGTCGAAATGGTAGGCATAAATATCTGGCGTACTTGCAAGCGCGGCGAAGTATATACAGGCTGGCCCCATAGTCAAAGGAATTGCGTGCCGAATCGGGTGTTTACGCGACCCGGGCCTGGTGCCAGGCTTCGCAGGGGCGCAACCCTTCGATATAGTGCCCGCGGGGCGGAAAACGGCGCCGGCTGGCGCGCAGGGGAGGAATCCTTGGCCAAGAAGGACAAACCGAAGAAGCCCCCGTTCGGCCAGCGAATCGGCAGCCAGATGCGCGCCGTCGGGGCCGCCGGTTCCAACGCCGTGCGCAACCCGCGCAGCATCCCGGGCACGGCCGAGGGCCTGTTCCGCCGCTGGTTCAGGCGGGTATGGGACGTGCGCGGCGGCGGCTTGTACGCCGTCGGCTATGCGCTGACGTTCGCCTGGCTCGAGGTTACGTCGGTTGTCAGCAGCCTGATGGAATCGTCGAGCATCGGTGAATTCATCACCGAGGAGATCTGGGAGTTCCTGTTCCGGTTCCTCGGCGACTCGATCGCGAATCTCGTCCAGGCCTTCATCTGGCCGGTCCTGTTGCTGCAATGGCGCCAGCCCGTCGGTCTCATACTGCTGGTGGCCGGCTTCGCGCTGTTTCCGATCTTGGCCAAGCCGGTGATCGAGCGCTGGCTGTTCCGGGACGAACCACCGGCCGGTGGCGACAAGGCCTGACCGCATCACAATGCAACGCTTCGAGGGAGCTACAGCCCTCGCACCATCAGCACCCAGTTCTCGCCGTCGTTCTCCCAGCTTTCCTTCACCATCGGGCGCGTTGCGCGTTCGGTGTAGCCCAGGCGTTCGTAAAGCCGACGCGCACCGGTATTGGCGTCGCTGACGATGAGCGACAGCCCGCGCCGCAGGCTTGCCGCCGCGAAGGTTCCCGCGATCTCGAGCAGCGCCGCGCCGCAGCCTTTGCCGCGGTGTTCCGGGTAGGTCGCGAGGATATTCACGTACCACGTGCCGGGCGCCAGGTTCTCGAGCTCCTGCAACGGCATGAACATGGCCGGCATGTCCGGGTCGATCGGGTCGGGCTCGTCCGGCAACGGGTAACCAATCAGGGCGGCGGCGACCCGGCCGTCGATTTCGCGGATCACCGTATTGCGCCAGGAGTAGGCGCCGGCGTCCCGCCGCGCGCGCCGGCGGCCGATATCCCACGCGGTTTCGCCCGGCTCCGCCGCTCGCTCCCACAGGTACAGCGGCATGCCTTCGCCCGCCATGTTGACGAGCTCGGCCATCGCGGACGCGTCGTCCAGGGTCGCCCAGCGGTGTTCGGCAGGCAGGGCGATCATGTCAGCTGGTTTCGACGATCTGACCCTGCAGGGCGGCGCGTTGGTCGAAGCCCGCCTGCCACTTGGAGCGTCGTGACGCCGGCGCGACCTGCACTGCCGTCACCTTGTACTCGGGGCAGTTCGTTGCCCAGTCGCTGTACTCGGTCGTAACCACGTTCGCGCCGGTCTCCGGGTTGTGGAACGTCGTGTAGACGACGCCCGGTTTGACCCGCTCGGTGATTGTCGCCTTCAGCGTGATTTCGCCCTTGCGGCTCGTCAGCGAGACGAGCTGGCCCTCACGGATGCCGCGCATCTCCGCGTCGCTCGGGTGAATCTCGAGCAGGTCCTCGTGGTACCAGCGCATGTTCTCGGTACGGCGTGTCTGCGCCCCGACGTTGTACTGCGACAGGATGCGCCCGGTCGTCAGCAGCAGCGGGAACTTGCGGTTCGTCTTTTCTTCCGTCGGCACATAGTCCGTTTCGACGAACAGGCCCTTGCCGCGGACGAAGCTGCCGATGTGCATGATCGGCGTGCCCATCGGCGCCGCGTCGTTGCACGGCCACTGCACGCTGCCGACCTCGTCGAGGAAGCGAAAGCTGACGTTCGTGAACGTGGGCGTCAGCTCGGCGATCTCGTCCATGACCTCCGCGGCCGAGGCGTAGTTCATCGGGTAGCCCATCGCGTTCGCGAGGTCCTGCGTGATGCGCCATTCCTCCTTGCCCTGGCGCGGCTCCATGACGGGGCGCACGCGGTTGATGCGCCGCTCCGCGTTGATGAACGTGCCGTCCTTCTCGAGGAACGACGTGCCGGGCAGGAACACGTGCGCGAACTTTGCCGTCTCGTTCAGGAACAGGTCCTGCACGACGACGCACTCCATGCTCGAGAGCGCCTGCTCGACGTGCTGCGTGTTCGGGTCCGACTGTGCGATGTCCTCGCCCTGGATGTACATGCCACGGAAGTCACCGGCGCAGGCCGCGTCGAACATGTTCGGGATGCGGAAGCCCGGCTCGGGGTCCAGCGTGACGTTCCAGTGCTTCTCGAACGTGCCGCGCACGGCGTCGTCCGCCACCGGGCGGTAGCCGGCGAGCTCGTGCGGGAACGAACCCATGTCGCAGGAGCCCTGCACGTTGTTCTGGCCGCGGAGCGGGTTCACGCCGACACCGGACCGGCCGACGTTGCCGGTCGCCATCGCGAGGTTCGCCATGCCCATGACCATCGTCGATCCCTGGCTGTGCTCGGTGACGCCGAGCCCGTAATAAATGGCGCCGTTCGCCGCCGAGCCGTAAAGGCGCGCGGCGGCGCGCAGCGTCTCGGCATCGACGCCGGCGACTTCGGCGACGGCCTCCGGCGAGTTATCGGGCCGGAGAATCATGGCCTTCCAGGCGTCCCAGGAATCGATGTCGCAGCGCTCGCGGATGTAGTCCTCGTCGGCGAGTCCCTCGGAGACGATGACGTGGGCGAACGCGTTGATGACCGGCACGTTCGTGCCGGGCTGCAGCGGGATGTGGTGCGTGGCCTCGATGTGCGGCGAGCGCACGAGGCCGATCGTGCGCGGGTCGACGACGATCAGCTTCGCGCCCTGGCGCAGGCGCCGTTTCATCTGCGACGCGAACACCGGGTGGCCCTCGGTCGGATTCGCGCCGATGACCATGATGACGTCCGCGTCCATCACGCTGTCGAACGGCTGCGTGCCCGCGGACGTGCCGAGCGTCTGTTTCAGCCCGTAGCCGGTGGGCGAATGGCAAACGCGGGCGCAGGTATCGACGTTGTTGTTGCCGAACGCCGCGCGCACGAGCTTCTGCACCACGAACACTTCCTCGTTCGTGCAGCGCGACGACGTAATGCCGCCGATCGCCTTCACGCCGTGCTTTGCCTGCAGCGCCTTGAAGCGTTCGGCCGTGAAGCCGATGGCTTCCTCCCAGCTCACCTCGCGCCAGGGGTCGGACGTCTTCTCGCGGATCATCGGGCTCAGCATGCGGTCGCGGTGCGATGCGTAGCCCCACGCGAAGCGACCCTTCACGCAGCTGTGGCCGTGGTTTGCCTGACCGTCCTTGTACGGCGTCATCCGGACGACCGTGTCGCCCTTCATCTCCGCCTGGAACGAGCAGCCGACGCCGCAGTAGGCGCAGGTGGTGACCACCTTGCGTTCGGGCTGGCCGTGCTCGACGATGCTCTTTTCCATCAGCGTTGCGGTCGGGCAGGCCTGCACGCAGGCGCCGCAGGAGACGCACTCGGAGTCGAAGAAGTTCTCGCCGGAAACGCCGGCCGAGACCTTCGAGCCGAAGCCGCGGCCCTCGATCGTCAGCGCGAACGTGCCCTGCACCTCGTCGCAGGCGCGCACGCAGCGCGAGCAGACGATGCACTTCGACGCATCGAACTGGAAGTACGGGTTGCTCGCGTCCACCGGCGCGTCGAGGTGGTTCTCGCCGTCGAAGCCGTAGCGCACCTCGCGCAGGCCGACCGCGCCGGCCATGTCCTGCAGCTCGCAGTCGCCGTTCGCCGAGCAGGTCAGGCAGTCGAGCGGGTGGTCGGAGATGTACAGCTCCATCACGTTGCGGCGCAGCTTCGCGAGCTTCGCGGTCTGCGTGCGGACGACCATGCCGTCCTCGACCGGCGTCGTGCACGAGGCCGGCGTGCCCTTGCGGCCATCGACCTCGACGAGGCACAGGCGGCAGGAGCCGAACGCCTTCAGGCTGTCGGTCGCGCAGAGCTTCGGGATGTCGAAGCCGGCCTCGCGGGCCGCGCGCAGGATGCTGCTGCCGGCGGGCACGTCGAGCCGGTGGCCGTCGACCGTGACGGAGACGGTCCCGCCGGCCTTCGGCGCCGGCGTCCCGTAATCTTTCTGTCGTGTCGGATTCATGCGTCGCCTCCTTGCCGGGGCGCGAAGTCCTCTGCAAAGTATTTTAGAACACTGCGCACCGGGTAGGGCGTCATGCCGCCCATTGCGCACAGTGAAGCGGATTCCATGGTGTCACACAGGTCGACCAGCAGGTCGTAGTTCTCGTCACGGTTTTCGCCCGCGATCATCCGGTCGATGACCTCCACGCCCCGTGTCGAGCCGATCCGGCAGGGCGTGCACTTGCCACAGGACTCGATTGCGCAGAACTCCATCGCGAAGCGTGCCATCCGCGCCATGTTCGCGAGGTCGTCGAAGACCACGATGCCGCCGTGGCCGATCATCGCGCCGGCCTTGATGAACGCCTCGTAGTCCATCGGCAGGTCGAGCTGCTCCGCCGGGATGTAGGCGCCGAGCGGCCCGCCGACCTGCACGGCCTTCACCGGCCGCCCGCTCGCGGTGCCGCCGCCGAAGTCCTCGATCAGCTGCCGGAGCGTGATGCCGAATGCCTTTTCCACGAGCCCGCCGCGTTTCACGTTGCCGGCGAGCTGGAACGCGAGCGTGCCCTTCGAGCGGCCTTCGCCGAAGCCGGCGTAGCGCTCCGCGCCGAGGCGCACGATGTTCGGCACGGACGCCAGCGTGACGACGTTGTGCACGAGCGTGGGTTTGCCGAACAGCCCCGACAGTGCCGGGAGCGGCGGCTTCGAGCGCACGATGCCGCGCCGGCCCTCGAGGCTCTCGAGCATCGCCGTTTCCTCGCCGCACACGTACGAGCCGGCGCCCAAGTGCAGCTCGATGTCGAAGTCGAAGCCCGAGCCCTGGATGTCGTGGCCCAGCCAGCCCGCATCGCGCGCGACCGCCAGCGCCTTCGACAGGATCTTGTGGGTCAGCGGGTACTCGGAGCGCAGGTAGATGTAGCCCTTGCTCGCGCCGACCGCGAAGCCGGCGATCGCCATGGCTTCGATCAGGCCGTACGGGTCGCCTTCCATCAGCATGCGGTCCGAGAACGTGCCGCTGTCGCCTTCGTCCGCGTTGCAGGCGATGTATTTCTGCGTGCCTTCCGCGTTCCGCACGGTCTGCCACTTGATGCCGGCGGGGAACGCCGCGCCGCCGCGACCGCGCAGGCCGGAGTCGAGCACGGCCTGTGCCACGGCCTCGCCGCCGATCTCGAAGGCCTTCTCGAGCCCCGCGAAGCCCGACGTCGCGCGGAAGTGCTCGAGCGACAGCGCCTCGATCAGCCCGCAGCGGAAGAACGTCCAGCGTTCCTGGTTGACCAGGTACGGGATCTCGTTCACGGGCCCCTGGCGCTTCGCGTGCTCGCCGCCGGTGAGGAAGCCGGCGTCGAACAGGCCCGCGACGTCGCCGGGCTCGACGTTCGCGTACGCAATCCGCTGCTCGCCCACCTCGACCTCGACGAGCGGCTCGAGCCAGCTCGCACCCCAGGAGCCGTTGCGGACGAGCTGGATGTCGGAGCCGCGTTCTTTCGATGCGCGCGCAATCGCGACGGCGACGTCGTCGGCGCCGACGGAGCAGGCCGCGGTTTCGCGCGGGACATAGACTTTCGTGCGCGCCATCAGTCGTTGCCCTCCAGGCCGCCGATGAGCTCGTCGAAGCGCTCGGCGGTGACGCGGCCGTACACGCGGTCACCGATCATCACGGCCGGTGAACAGGCGCAGTTGCCGAGGCAGTACACGGGCTCCAGCGTGATGTCGTCCTTCGTCTCGTGCAGGGCCATACCGAGCGAACCGGTTGCGTGCGCGGTCAGCTCGTGGCTCCCCATCGCCTGGCAGGCCTCGGCCTGGCAGATCTTCACGCGGTGACGCCCCGGCTTCCCGGTCAGGAAGTCGTGGTAATAGCTCACGACGCCGTGCACGTCGGCGCGCGACAGGTTCAGTGCCTCGGCGAGCTGCCGGATCGCGGCTTCCGGCACGTAGCCGAAGCGCTCGACGACCCCGTGCAGGATCTGGATAAGCTGTTCCGGCCGCGCATCGAAACGCGACACGATGCTCGCCGTGATGTCCGCATCGTAGCCATTGCCGTGCCCATTGCTCATGGACATACGCGTTCTTCCCCCGAGTAGATATTGAACGATTCGCCGCGCAGGAAGCCTATCAGCGTCATGCCAAATTCGCGCGCCAGCGACACGGCGAGACTGGACGGCGCGCTGACCGCGGCGAGCAGCGGCATGCCGGCGACCAGCGCCTTCTGCATGAGCTCGAAGCTGGCGCGTCCCGACACGATGATGCCGAGATCGCGCGCCGGCAGCCGGTCGTCGAGCAGCAGCCGGCCCACGAGCTTGTCGACGGCGTTGTGCCGCCCGACGTCTTCCGTCACGGCCACCAGCGTGCCCCTCTCGTCGAAGGCCCCGGCGGCGTGCAGGCCGCCGGTCACCTCGAACGTGCGTTGCGCCGCGCGCAGCTTGCCGGGCATCGCCGTGATGACGGCTTCGCGGAACGCGGGTTTGCCGGCCGGCGGCGGGGTCACGCCGGTGACGCGCAGCGCATCGAGCGATGCCTTGCCGCAGACGCCGCAGCTCGACGTCGTATAGAAGTGTCGTTGCAGGCGCCCGAGATCCACGGCGACGTCAGGCCCGAGCTCGACCCGGACCACGTTGCGGCTGCCGGTGTCCGGCGCGGGCGGTCCGCAGACGTCGATCGACGCGATGTCGGCGGCCTGCCGGATGATCGATTCCGTGTACAGGAAGCCCGCGGCCAGGGCGCGGTCGTCCCCGGGCGTGCGCATGGTGATGGACAGGCTTTTCAGCGCGCGCCCGCCGGGCGTCGAGTAGCCGAGCCGGATCTCCAGCGGCTCCTCGACGGCCACGGCATCGGCGAGCGCCCGGCGTTTGCCGTCGCGGCTTTTCCGGATCTCGATGGCGGCGCTGCCTGCGGTCATACGGTGGTACGGGTGCCCGGTGCGCCAGTATATCGCTCCTGCGGGAGGCCGGCGTCGCGCCCTGTTTCCCGTAATGAGAATCGTTTGCAAGTAGCGGATTTGCAAGGAATTGTTACAGGATTCGTTTTGCTGCCGTTCATGCAGACCGAGTACAATGCGAGCAACAAGACACCATCCCGGAGGACGTTTCGTGAAGACCATTGCTCGCCGCCAGTTCATCCAGTTATCCGCGGTCGCCGCCACCGGTGCAGTACTTGCACCGTCCCGCGGCGCACGCGCCAGCGACCTGCCGCACCTCGGTGAAGACGACCCGATGGCGCAGGCCATGAAGTACACCCATGACGCGAGCACCGTCGATGCGTCCGCGAAAACGAACGCCGCCGAGAATCAGCACTGCGCGAACTGCGCGCTGATCCAGGGCGACGACGGGGCCGAGTGGCGCCCGTGCCAGATCTTCCCGGGCAAGCTCGTGAACGCAAACGGCTGGTGTTCCGTCTGGGCGCCGAAAGCCTGACGAGAACCGGTTCAGCTGCAACGAACGCCGGCCTCGCGCCGGCGTTTTCGTTGGGGCCGGTGGCTGCGCGATCCGTGTACAATGCGCGCCGTCTTTTGTCCGCTTTCTGGAGACCGCCGTGTTCGAAGGGCTCAAGCCGCTGCCGCCCGATGCCATCCTCGGCCTGATTGCTGAATACAAGGCCGATTCCCGCCAGGAAAAAATCGACCTCGGGGTCGGCGTGTTCCGTACCGAAGCCGGTACGACGCCGGTACTCGACTGCGTCAAGGCGGCGGAGCAGCGGCTCGTCGATACGCAGGACAGCAAGGCCTACCTCGGCACCGCGGGCAACCCGGCGTTCAACGCGGCGATGCAGGCGCTGACGTTCGCCGGCAGCGAGGACAAGGATCGCCTGGTCACGATCCAGGCGCCGGGCGGCTCCGGTTCGTTGCGCGTCGCCGCCGGCCTGCTGCTGCGGGCGCTCGAGAAGACGCCGGTCTGGGTCAGCGAGCCCACGTGGGCGAACCACGTGCCACTGCTCGGCGGGGCAGGCCTCGCGCTGCAGCCCTATGCCTACTACGACACGGCGAAGCACGTCATTCGCACCGAGGCGATGCTCGACGCGCTCGGCAAGATTCCGTCCGGCGACGTCGTGCTGCTGCACGGCTGCTGTCACAACCCGTCCGGCCTCGACCCGTCGGAAGACGAGTGGCGCGCGATTGCCGACGTCATCGACGAGCGCGGCCTCGTACCGTTCGTCGACATGGCCTACCAGGGCTTCGCGACGGGCCTCGACGAGGACGCGTTCATCGTGCGCCACCTCGCCGAGCGCGTGCCCACGATGATCGTCTCGACGTCGTGCTCCAAGAACTTCGGGCTGTACCGCGACCGCGTCGGCACCGTGTCGGTGCTGGCACCGGATGCCGCCACCCGGGACATCGTGGCCAGCCAGCTCGCGAACATCGTGCGCACGCTGTACTCGGTGCCGCCGGATCACGGCGCGGCCGTCGTGGCCGAAATTCTCGCCGACAAGGCGCTGACGACGCAGTGGCACGGTGAGCTCACCGAAATGCGCGAGCGCCTGATCGCGATGCGCACGCTGTTGAACGACGCGTTGCAGGCCAAGGCACCCGGCCATGATTTCTCGCACCTGGTCCGCGCGAACGGCATGTTCTGCTTCCTCGGCATCAGCGAGGCGCAGGTCAATCGCCTGAAAAAGGACTACGGCGTGTACATGGTCGGCTCGAGCCGCATCAACGTGGCCGGCATCACCCCGGCGAACGTGGAGTACCTGGCGGAGTCGATCGCGGCGGTGCTTTAGTCAGAGGCTTTTCCATCGGGTACGTAGGACTCGCAGACCAGGTCCAGCAATTCCTTGACCGGCGGTGCGTCTGACGATGGCACGACGATCGGCGGCAAGCCGGCGGCGACGCGGTCCGCCTCGAATTCCTCTTGCAGTGACTCCAGGATGGGCTGCTGGAGCGGGGATTCGAATGCGACCCCGGCGAATAGTTCGCCAATCGGACCCTCGCCCAGATTCGGAGCTATGACGAATGCCAGCCGTTGAAATACATTGGCGGGCAGCATGGCGTTTCGTTCCCGCATTGGCAGTGCGTCCAGGTCTTCCTTGCTGATCCACCCGAGGCCCACCGCGCCGCCCTCAAGATAGCCGCGCATTTCGCCGACTTTGGAGAGCGCCAGCAGACGCCCGTGCAACGCCGCGGCGTAGTACCAGTCAGCGGCGCTTTGAAGGTGTTCCCGAACTGATTCGTCAAGCGGCTGGCGCGGATACCACGTGTAGTGCGGCATGTCTTCCAGCGTCAGCATGCCGACGGCTCCGCCCGGCGACTCGCCGAAAGCCTCGAGTTCCGCCATTGCACCAAGTACGCCCATGGCGCCGGAATCGCCCTGCGCCGCGAGTGATTCGAGGTAGTCTTGAGACAGTCCCCGGTAACGACCCATTGCCTCACCCATGATCGACACGTGCACGTAGCGCAGCGAGTCGTTGTAGAGCGCCGGCAGCATTTCGACCTGATCCGGCGACAGGCATCCGGGTTCGTTCCCGGCAACGCCTGTTGCATCCGCCCGGGCATTGGGCGCCGCCGCGACAACCTCGGCCAAATCCGGCGTCCCGGACTCAGCAGCTGGCTCGATCAAGCCGGAATGTTGCCGCGCAGCGAACCGGCAAGTCGCCAGCAGGACCAGTGACACAGCGAGAGCGCCAATCACCCGCCACGCAAGACTACGGCTGCGGTGCATTCTTCCGCTGTGCAAACCAAGCCGTCATGCGTATGACCAGTGCGATGACCGTCAGCACGACGAACCATGCTCGTTCAAACGTGAAGAACGGGTCGCCTTCGTCCGGCAGCAGCGTCGTGACGAACACGAAGCCGACGAAGTAGAGCCCCGTCTTGTGCAGCACGCGCCAGGCCTTCGGGCCGATCGCGCGGGTGGGGCCGTCGAACGACGTGATCAGCATCAACAGTATGAGCAGGTAGGCCGTGCCGCCGACAATGCCGCTCGATACCGGGTATTCGAGTTCCGGGAACGCGGTGTAGCGGCAGGCGATCAGCGCGAGGTGCACGATGTGATTCGTACCGAACGCGATGCCGAGGGAGCGCCGCTCGCGCAGCAGAGTGCGCGTGAGCCGCCCGGGGAACAGCTGCGCCAGCGGTCTCGCGACAAAGATGACGAGGAACAGCATGAACGAGATGCGGGCCGACAAGCGAAGCGCGATCCGCAGGCTGTCGTCGCTGAACCCGTTTAGCGTGATGACGGCCCAGGCGAGGAGCGTCGACGCCGCGGCCACGGCGGCGAGTATCGTGAAGTTCCTGCGGGTGCTGCGCGTCACGGCTACTCCCCGAAGATCGGCCCCCAGAGGACCCGGCTGTCTTCGTCGATGTGCAGGCGGTCCGTGATCCCGGCCTTGAGTTCAAGCACGTAGGTCGCCGGCTCGGTCGAGTAGATCGACTTCAGCGACAACGGCTCCGTGGCCTTCGCGATGTTCACGATGTCGCCGTCAGCGCGGATGAACGCGATGTCGAGGGATATATAAGTGTTGCGCATGTACATCGAGCGGTAGTCGCTTTCGTTGTACACGAACAGCATGCCGGTCGACTCCGGCAGCTTGCGCACGTGCATCAGGCCGCGCGAGCGACGCGGGCCGTCAGCCGCGAGGTACACGTCGAAGCGGTAACAGGCGTACTCGGAGGCCTGCACGATCAGCACGTCCTTCGGGAAGATCGCGTCGACGTCGGCCGGCGTGTCGAGCGACGACGGCAGCGACGCCAGTGCGGCGAGTACGACGAGTGGCGTCACGATGACTCCCAGTCGATGAAGCCCTGGAAGCGCAGTTCGCCCAGCGTCACGCTGGCGGCGCCGTTGACCTCCGGCAGCGGTGATATGCAAATGAGTCGGCCGCGCACGGCGAAACGGCCGGCGTCGTCGACGGCGTCCTGGCCGTCCACGTCCGTCCAGCAGGTGTCCAGGTTCGTGGTGCTGAAGAAGCGGCCGGCGCCTTCCTCGATGATCGTCACGTTGCTGGCGAGGTCCGTGCCGGTGGCACCCCGCGTGAGACCCGGGATGCCGATGATGATCGCGAGCGGCGGGCCGCCGTCCGGCTGGCCCGCGAATCGCAGGCGGGCCCCGGCCCCGTCGGGGCGCGGCATGCCCTCGCAGCTCATGGCGCCGGCGCCCCACCGGACCGGGCCTTCGAGCGCGCCGTACAGGGTGACGTCAAGCTCGCCGCCGTCACCGCAGCCGGTGGCGAACTCGGCAGCCGGCAGCAGCCCCTGTGCCGGCGAGGCAGCGTCCGCGGGAGGGGGGTCCGGCTGGTCCTTGCAGGCCGCGCCCAGCAGGACGGGAGCGAGGATCGTCAGAAATCGGGTAGGAGAAGGCAACCTGCAGCGCTCACGATGGTCTGAAAGGCGTCATTATCGCTGAAGTTGCCGAAGTTGCGGCGAATAACCCCATCGTGGCGACGAGTTGGCCTTGCGGTGCATCATCACTAAAATGTCACGCCCGCTTGGCGAGCCGCAACCCTGGGAGTCGTGGATGAGCGTAGTAGAAAGGTTTCAGCAGCTGGAAGCACATGCGAGCCGGTTGATCATCGGTCAGGCGCACCTGATCAATCGCATGTTGATTGCACTGCTGTGCGACGGGCACCTGCTCGTCGAAGGCGCTCCCGGACTCGCGAAAACGCGCGCGATCAAGGTGCTCGCCGAGAGCATCGAAGGCGATTTCCACCGGCTGCAGTTCACGCCGGACCTGTTGCCGGCGGACCTGACGGGCACCGACATCTACCGGCCGCAGGAAGGCACGTTCGAATTCCGCAAGGGCCCGCTGTTCCACAACTTGATCCTCGCCGATGAGATCAACCGCGCGCCCGCCAAAGTCCAGTCCGCGCTGCTCGAGGCGATGGAGGAGCGGCAGATCACGGTCGGTGAAAAGAGTTACGCGCTCGAAGACCTGTTCATGGTGATGGCCACGCAGAACCCGATCGAGCAGGAAGGCACGTACCCGCTGCCCGAGGCGCAGCTCGATCGTTTCCTTCTGCACGTCCAGGTCGGCTACCCGAGCCCGGCGGACGAACGCCGTATCCTCGTGCTGAATCGCGACGAGGCGAAGGCGCACAAGCGCGACCCGTTCCAGCCGCCCGAGCTCCTGTCGCAGGCATCGATCATGCAGGCCCGCCAGGACATCCTGCGGCTGCACCTCGCCGAGGAACTCGAGGAATACATCGTGAACCTGGTGATCGCGACGCGCGACCCGGGCTCGGTCGACGCATCACTCGCGGGCCAGATACTCTACGGTGCCTCGCCACGCGCGAGCATGGGCATCGACCGCGCCGCACGTGCGCATGCGTGGCTTGCCGGCCGCGATTTCGTCGGGCCGGAGGACATCCAGGCCGTCGCGCCGGACGTGCTGCGGCACCGCCTCGTGCTGAGTTTCGAGGCGGAAGCGGACGGCGTGGACGCGAACTCGGTCATCGAACGCTTGCTGGACGGCGTCGGAGTGCCCTGATGCAGCTGGACCACGTGCCCGCCGACGCGTCGCCGGTCGCGGTCACCCAGCCGGCGCTGATCCGGCTGAACGGACCGGCGCGCGCGATCGCGCTCGACGTGCTCCGCGTCAATTCGCTGCAGACCGGCGCGTACGTCTCGCACTTCCGCGGGCGCGGCATGGAGTTCGACGAGTCCCGGCCATACCAGCCCGGTGACGATCCGCGCTCGATCGACTGGCGCGTCACGGCGCGCAGCACGACCGCTTACACGAAGCTGTTCCGCGAGGAACGCGAGCGCCCGGTGCTGGTCATGGTCGACCTGCGCTCGAACATGCATTTCGCGACGCACGGCTGCTTCAAGTCCGTGAATGCGAGCCGCGCTGCCGCGCTGATCGCGTGGGCCGCGCACCATCGCGGCGACCGCCTCGGCGGCATCGTCTTCGGCGACCACGTGCACCGCGAGCTCAAGCCGCGCCTCGGCCGGCAGGCCGCACTGCGCTTCGTGCACGCGCTGGCGGAGCACCCTGACTGGACGTCGCGTGAAGGCGGTATGGACGGCGAGACCGCGCTGACGATGGCGCTGTCCGCGCTGCGCCGGGTCGCGCGCCCGGGAAGCCTCGTCGTCGTGCTCAGCGATTTCACCGGGCTCACCCGCGCGGGCCAGTCCTACCTGTCGAGCGTCGCGCGGCACAACGAGGTGCTCGCGATCTCGCTGTCGGACCCGTTCGAGCAGGAGCTGCCGCCGCCGGGCCGCTACCGGCTCGTATCCGGCGACGACGAGATCGCGATCGACACGCACACGCCGCAGGCCCGGCGCGACTACGCGAATGCATTTGTCGAACGGCGCAACGCGCTCGACGCGTTCTGCCAGCGCTATGGCATTCATCTCCTGCCGATGTCGACGGTGGACGACCCCATTGCGACTCTGCAGACGGCCCTCGGCCGCCGGACGCACTGAGCGCGCCGATGAATCCCGACGAACTCCCGCTGCGCGACCTGCACCTGCCGGACCCGGTCGGCATTTGGCCGCTGGCTCCCGGCTGGTGGGTATTGATCGCGATCGCGGCCGGCGCGCTGGGCTGGCTCGGCTGGCAGTGGACGCGCGCGTACCGACGCAATGCGGCCCGGCGGCATGCGCTGCGCCGGCTGCGCGCCGCGGTGAGTGCGTATGAACAACACGGCAACGCCGTCCGCCTCGGCACGGAGCTGTCCGAACTGCTGCGGCGCACGATGCTCGCGTACGCGCCGCGGTCCGACGTCGCGGGCCTCACCGGCGAGGCGTGGCTTCAGTTCCTCGACCGCGGTCTCGCGCGGCCGGCGTTCGTCGACGGCGACGGCCGTCCTGTCGTCGAGTGGCCGTACCGGAACCCGGCAACCGAGGTACCGCGCTCCGACGTGGCCGCGTTCGTCGACGCGGTGCGTACCCGCATTGCGACGCCGCTGCCGGAGTCGACCTGATGTATTCGCTGGCCTGGCCCTGGGTGCTCGCGGTACTGCCGTTGCCGTTTCTCGTGCGGCGCTTCGTGGCGGAGGCTGGCGCGGTGCAGGAAGCCGGCCTTCGCGTGCCGGGCTTCGGCGGATTCTCCATGCTGCAAGACCGCGCCGCGGCGGAGCAGTTGCTGAACTGGCGCTTCTGGGCCGCGGCGCTTGCCTGGGTGCTGCTGGTCGTCGCGGCGGCGCGGCCGGAGTACGTCGGCGACGAGGTCGACGTGCCCGTGTCCGGCCGCAACCTGATGCTCGCGGTCGACCTGTCCGGCAGCATGGACCAGCAGGATTTCGTGCTCGGCAACACGCGCGTCGACCGGCTCACGGCGACGAAAGCGGTTGCGAGCGACTTCATCTCGCGGCGCGAGGGCGACCGCATCGGGCTCATCCTGTTCGGCGAGCGTGCGTACCTGCAGGTGCCGCTGACGCTCGACCGCGAGACGGTCAAAGCGCTGTTGCTCGAGGCGTTCATCGGCCTCGCCGGCGAGAAGACGGCAATCGGCGATGCGATCACGCTGGCGGTCAAGCGCATTCACGAACAGGAGCAGGACGCGGGCGAACAGGTGCTCGTGCTGCTCACCGACGGTGCGAACACGGCCGGCGAAGTCGATCCGCTGAAGGCGGCGGAACTCGCGCAGCAGATCGGCCTGCGCGTCTACACGATCGGCATCGGCGCGGAGCAGCTCGAGGTGTCGTCGCTGATCGGCGGCCGCCGGCAGATCAACCCGTCGGCGGACCTGGACGAGGCGACGCTGACGCAGATCGCGGAGATGACGGGCGGACGCTACTTCCGCGCGAAGGACACGGCCGGGCTGCAGGACATCTACCGGCTCGTCGACGAACTCGAGCCCGTCGACGAGCCCGAGTCCGGTTTCCGGCCGGTGCGCTCGCTGTACCACCTGCCACTGGCCGGCGCGTTCGCGCTCGCGGCCCTGTTGTGTCTCGCCAGCCTGCTGCGCGGTCTTCGCGTCCGGCTGGCGATGAGGGAGCGTGCTCATGCCCGGTGAGTTTCACTTCCTGCGGCCGGAGTGGCTGGTGGCGCTGCCGTTCGTGATCGCGGCCGCGTGCTGGTTCGCGTTCCGGCGCCTCGGGCCGGGCAGCTGGGAAAACGTCGTCGATGCCGCGCTCGCGCCGTACGTCCTGTCCCGCGCGCAGGGACGCCGACGTGACAGCCGCTGGATCCTGCTCGGCATCGCCGGAACGCTCGGCGTGCTCGCGCTGGCCGGGCCCGCCTGGCAGCGGCTCGAGCAGCCGGTGTTCCGTTCCGACCAGTCGCTCGTCGTCGCGCTCGACCTGTCGCGGTCGATGGACGCGCAGGACGTCGCGCCGAGCCGCCTGCTGCGCGCCCGCCTCAAGATCCTCGACCTGCTCGAGCGCCGCGGCGGCGGCCAGACCGCGCTGGTCGTCTACTCGTCGAACGCGTTCACCGTGACGCCGCTCACCACGGACAGCGACACCGTTGCGGCACTGGTGAACAGCCTGAGCACCGACATCATGCCGAGTCGCGGCAGCTACCCGGCGGCGGCCATCAACAAGGGCCGGCGGCTCCTCGAGCAGGCCGCGGTCGGTGCCGGCGAGGTACTGCTGATGACGGACGGTGGCACGTCGCCGGCCGCCGAACGCGCCGCGCGCGACCTGTACGACGCGGGCTTCTCGCTGTCCGTGCTCGGCGTCGGCACGCGCCAGGGCGCGCCGATCCCGCGCGCCGCGGGCGGCTTCGTGACCGACAATGCCGGGCAGATGGCCATTCCGAAGCTCGAGGAGAGCGGGCTGCGCGAACTCGCCTCGGCGGGCGGCGGCCGGTACGCGACGATCACGTCCGATGGCCGCGATCTCGACACGCTGCTGTCCGGCGCGGTCTCGCCGCGCATGGCGACCGACGACAACCAGTCGACGGACCAGTGGCGCGAGGAGGGGCCGTGGCTGTTGCTGTTGCTGTTACCGCTGGCGGCACTCGCCTTTCGCCGCGGCTGGGCGATCGTCCTGCTGGTCGTCGTGCTGCCGTTGCCGCAACCGGCCGAGGCGGGCGCCTGGGACGACCTCTGGCGCAACCGCGATCAGCAGGCACAGCGGCTGCTCGATGCCGGCGAGGCCGAGGCTGCGGCGCAACTGTTCGAAAACCCGGAATGGCGGGCCGCGTCCCGCTACCTGGCGGGCGAATACGCGGACAGCGCGGCGCAGTTCGCCGAGCGCGGTGATGCACGCAGCCTGTACAACCTCGGCAACGCGCTGGCGCGCCAGGGCGAATTCGAATCGGCGATCGACGCGTACGAGCAGGTTCTCGAGATGACGCCGGACGACGCGGACGCCGCGCACAACCTCGACGTCGTGAAACAGGCGCTCGAGCAACAGCAACAGCAACAGCAACAGGAACAGCAGCAGGGCGACGAGCAGTCGTCGGAGTCGTCGGGCGACGACAGCCAGTCCTCGGACCAGCCGCCGGACCCGAACCAGCAGGGCGACCCGAATTCGTCGTCGGACAGCGAGTCCGAGAACAGTGAATCGGCAATGCGCGACGAAGACGAGGCGGCCGAGGAGGCAATGCGCGAGCTGCAGGAGCAACTCGAGCGCGCTGCCGAGGAGGCGGAGCAGCAGGACCCGGCCGAGCAGATGTCCGAGGAGCAGCTCGCGGAGCTGCGCCGGCAGCAGGCGGAGCAGCAGGCGATGGAGCAATGGCTGCGGCGCATCCCGAACGACCCGGGCGGCCTGCTGCGCCGCAAGTTCCGCTACCAGTACCAGCGCCTGGGCAAGGACCAGGACGGCAACGACGTGTGGCCCGACAACGAGGAGCAACCATGGTAACCGGAGGCAGGATTCGGCACGGACTGGCCGGCATCGTCGTGGCGCTGTCGTTCGTCGCCGGCATCACGCAGGCCGCCGTCGTGGCGTCAGTGGACCGCGACCGCATCGAGTCGAACGAGTCCTTCACGCTCAAGGTCACGGTCGACTCGACCAGCGGCGACGCGCCCGATCTCTCCGTGCTGGACGACGACTTCGAGATCGGCCAGACGAGCCAGCTCAGCGAAGCCCACATCGTGAACGGCCAGGTGAGCCGCAGCATGTCCTGGTCGATCGTGCTGTCCCCTCGCCGCGCCGGCGTGCTGACCGTGCCATCGATCCCGGTCGGCGCGGAGCGCAGCAACCCGCTGACGATCACGGTCACCGAACCGGCGTACAAGCCGCCGGGCGAGGCCGACGTGTTCGTGACGACCGAGGTCGACTTCGAAGAGACCTGGGTGCAGGCGCAGGTGCTGTATCGCATCAAGATCTACCGGGCCGTCGCCACGCGGCAGCCGGCCCTGCGCGAACCGGTCTTTTCGGGCGCGGAGGTCCTGGTCGAGCAGGCGAGCGACGAGCGCAACTACGAAGCCATTCTGAACGGGCGCTCGTACAACGTCGTCGAGTACGCGTTCGCGATATTCCCGCAGGAAAGCGGCGAGATCTCGATTTCGCCCGCGAAGTTCGAGGCCCGCGTCCTGCGCGACGGGCGCATCACCGGCCGCAAGGTCTTCGAGTCCGAGTCGCACACGATCACTGTGAACCCGATACCGCCGGCACCGCCGGGACACACGGACGCCGCGTGGCTGCCCGCGCGCGACCTGACGATCCGGGACAACTGGTCGCGCGAGCCGGATTCGCTGAAGGTGGGCGAGCCGATCTCCCGGGACATCACGGTCAGCGCGCTCGGCCAGCTGCAGACGCAGATCCCGGTGTTGCAGCCGCCGGTCGTCGACGGCCTGAATATCTACCCGGACAAACCGGCGCTCGACCGCCGGCTCGAAAGCGACGGCATCCGCGGCATCCGCACGGACCAGTACGCGATGATCGGCGTCGAGGCCGGCGACCGCGTGCTGCCGAAGGTGGAACTGCCGTGGTTCGATATCGACGAACGCGAGTGGAAGGTCGCGTCATTGCCGCCGCGCACGCTGACGGTTTTGCCGACCCCGGGCAGCGCGCCGCCGCCGGCGCCGGTTGTCGAGGAACCGGTGGCGCCCGCGCCGGCGGAGCCGGCGGATGCGGCAATGCGGGAAGTCGTGTATTCCGATTTCTGGAAGAACGTGGCGCTGCTGCTGGCCGCGGTTTGGCTGCTGACGGTGCTCGCGTGGTGGTGGTCCAGCCGGCCGAGCCGCAACGAACGCGAGCCTGCGCCGGTGCCGGTGCACAAGCGCCAGGCGAAGTATCTGAAGGCGGCCCGGGCTGCCGCGCAGGCGGGCGATGCCGCGGCCGTGCGCCGCGCGTTGGTCGAATGGGCCGAACTGGAATGGCCGGACAGCCCGCCGCGCAGCATCGGGGAGCTGGCGTCGCGCGTCGCCGAGCCGCTTGCGGGCGAGTTGCGGCGGCTGTCGCGCGCGAGTTACGGGCGCACGGACAGCGATTGGGATGCCGCCGCGCTCGCGAAAGCGATCCGGACGATCACGGCGGCGTCGGCCGACGTCGCGAGGACGGACGGCGACCCGCTGCCGCCGCTGATGCCGGGTTGAGTCGCCGGGCTACCAGTGACCGGTATTCGGCATCGATGCCCAGGGTTCGGCGGGCGGCAGTGGTTCGCCCGCCTGCAAGAGCTCGATGGAGATGTTGTCCGGTGAGCGCACGAACGCCATGTGGCCGTCGCGCGGCGGTCGATTGATCGTGACGCCGGCGTCCATCAGCTTCCGGCACAGGCCGTAGATGTCGTCCACGCGATAGGCGAGGTGGCCGAAATTGCGGCCCTCGCCGTAGTCTTCCGGATCCCAGTTGAACGTCAGCTCGACCTGCGCATCGTCGTCGCCCGGCGCCGCGAGGAACACGAGCGTGAACCGGCCCTTCTCGTTGTCCGTGCGCCGCAACTCGCGGAGCCCCAGCAAATCGCGGTAGAAGCGAAGAGACGCGTCGAGATCGGCGACGCGGACCATCGTGTGCAGGTATTTCATCAGCAGGTTCCGGTTGAACTGTTTCAGGGTGTCCGACGACAATGGTCGGCCATTCCGCCGACGCGAGCAACCGACGGCAATTCCCGTGCAGACCATCCGCGCCATCACACTCGACCTCGACGATACGCTGTGGCCGATTCGCCCGGTCCTGGAGCGGGCGGAGCGCTGCCTGCGCGAGTGGCTCGACGAGCGCTACCCGAACATCATGCCGCGCTTCCCGCCGGCGGCGATCGAGGCACTGCGGCGGCGCATCGTCAACCAGCACCGTGCGCGCGCGCACGACCTGCGGTTCCTGCGGCAGGAGACGCTCCGGCAGATGGCGTTCGTGGCGGGCTACGACGACTTCGATCTCGACGGGGCATTCGACTCGTTTGACGCCGCGCGCAACGCGGTGGAGTTGTTCCCGGACGTGCGGCCGGCGCTGCTCGCGCTGCGCCGGCACTACCGTCTCGTCGCCGTGACGAACGGCAGCGCGAGCCTGGAGCGCATTGGTATCGACGACCTGTTCGACGGTTACGTCAATGCGCGGCTCGCCGGCGCCGCGAAACCGGAACGCCCGATTTTCGATGCCGCGCTGTGCGTCGCCGGCACCGCGCCCGGGGAAACGCTCCACATTGGCGACCAGCCGCTGTCCGACGTGGAGGGCGCGCGCAGCGCCGGCATCGATGCCGTCTGGATCAACCGCGAGAACCGCGAGTGGCCCGAGGAGCTGCCGGCACCGCGCAGGACGGTTCGCGATCTGCACGAACTGGCCGATCTGCTCGCGGACGCGCGCGGGACCGTCGCTTGAACGCGCCGGCCCCGATCATCCTGTACGTGCCCGGCCTGCTGCCGAAGCCGCCCGCCGGCGTGCACCTCGCGGCGTTGCGCCGCTGCCTGGTCGAGGGTGTTCGCCGCAGCAGTCCCGCGACCGCGAAACGAATCCGGGCACACGAGGACGCGATGGACATCGTCGCCTGGACGTTCGACTTCTACGGCGAGCACCGCGACATCGCTCGCGACACGGCGGCAATCGACCGCGTCATCGGGCAGACGGCCGCCACGCTCGACGACATGCGCGAGGCGTCGTCGTGGACGCGCCGCTTCACGCTCTGGTTGTACCGGCTCGGCGACCGGCTGCCGTTCCTGATCCCGCACCTTGCGAGCGAACGCATGGAGCTGCACCTGCGCGAACTGCACCGCTACCTGGGCGACGAGGATGAGGCGGGCCGCGCGGCGCGCGACATGCTCAAGCTGCGCCTGCGCGCGGCGAAGGGCGCCGGCCGCCCGATCCTGCTGCTCACGCACAGCATGGGTTCCGTCATCGCGTTCGACGCGCTGTGGGAGCTGTCGCGCGAGGACCGTGAAGAGATCGACGTGAGCCTGTGGGTGACGATGGGTAGCCCGCTCGGCCAGCGATATCTGCAACGGCGGCTGCTGGGCAGTGATCGTCCCGGTGCGGATCGTTACCCGGCCGGCATTCGCCGCTGGATAAACCTGACGGCGATCGGCGACCTGACCGCGATCGATCCGCGGCTCGCGGACGACTTCGCGCCGATGGTTCAGTGCGGTCTCGTCGAGTCGATCACGGACCTGTCGCTGTACAACCACTTCCGCCTGGACGGCCAGCTCAACGTCCACGCCGAGTTCGGCTACCTCGCGAACGCCGTCACCGGCAAGGTCGTCGGCGACTGGTGGGACGAGGTCACCGCCGGGGGCTAGGCCGGCGCGAACATCAAGGTCCGATTCCGGCCAGTCCGGCGCGGGGGCGGGCGTATACTGCGGGGCACTGGAGAACGTACCGATGCCGCCAAACGCTGTTTACGAACGTGCCCGACTCGCCCGCGACGCCCGCTTCGACGGGCAGTTCTTCGTCGGCGTGAAGTCGACCGGCATCTACTGCCGGCCGATCTGCCCGGCGAATCCGCCGAAGCCCGAAAACGTGGAGTACTACCCGTCCGCGGCCGCGGCGGGCGAGGCCGGCTTCCGGCCGTGCCTGCGCTGCCGGCCGGAGTGCGCGCCGGGCACGCCGGCCTGGCACGGCACGTCGACGACCGTGCGCCGCGGGTTGCGCCTGATCGCGAACGGCGCGCTGGACGATGGCAGCGTCGAGGACCTCGCGGAGCGCCTCGGCGTCACGAGCCGGCACCTGCGCCGGCTGTTCACCCGGCATCTCGGCGCCAGTCCGCTCGCGGTTGCGCACACGCAGCGGCTGCACTTCGCGAAGCGGCTGATCGACCAGACGCAGCTGCCGATGCGGGACATCGCGGTCGCGGCCGGCTACCGCAGCACCCGGCGATTCAATGACGCGTTCCGAACGACGTACGGGCGTGCGCCGCGCGAACTCCGCCGGCATGTCGGAAACGTCGCCGCGAAACCCTCGGCGACGCTGGCGATCGACCTGCCGTACCGGACGCCGTTCGACTGGACGGCGCTGCTCGGCTTCTTCGCGGCGCGCGCCGTGCCCGGCGTCGAAGCCGTCAGCGACGGCGTGTACCACCGTACCGTGGGCACCGGCACGATCGTGGTGTGCGACTGCCCGGATGCCCGGGCCCTGCGGCTGTCCGTGGCCGGGGTCGGCACACCGGACCTGTTCGCGGTCGTGCAGAAGGTGCGCGAAATCTTCGACCTCGACGCGCCGGTTGGCGAGATTCGCAAGGTGCTCGTCCGTGACCCGATGCTGAAGCGGGCGCTCGGGCGACGCGCCGTGGTCCGCGTGCCGGGCACGTGGGACCCGTTCGAGCTGTCGGTGCGCGCGATCCTCGGCCAGCAGGTCTCCGTCAAGGCCGCGACGACGCTCGCCGGCCGCATCGTTGAGCGCTACGGCTCGCCGGTTGCGGCCGGCGCACCGGCGAACCTGACGCATGTCTTCCCCGGCGCGGACACGCTCGCCCGCGCTCGCCTCGAAGGCCTCGGGTTGACGACGGCGCGCGCCGCGACGATCCGGCGCCTTGCGAAAGCGGTCGTCGACGGCGACGTGTCGTTCGACGCCGCGCAGGATCCCGCCGGGTTCCGCGCGTCGCTCACGGCCCTGCACGGCATCGGCGAATGGACCGCGCAGTACGTCGCGATGCGTGCGCTGAAACACCCCGACGCGTTTCCGGCATCCGATCTCGGCCTGTTGAAGGCCGCGTCCGGCGACGGGGCACGCGTCACCCCGAAAGCACTCGAAGCCCGCGCCGAGGCCTGGCGGCCCTGGCGTGCCTACGCCGCACTGCTGTTATGGAACACCCTGCCGGGTTCCGGAGGTTAGACCCATGTACTACTGCTACCACGCCACGCCCATCGGCGAGTTGCTGCTCGCCGGCACCGACGACGCGCTGGAGATCATCGGCTTTCCCGAGGGGTCGATGCGCCGCGACCCGGAGACACACTGGATTTACAACGAGAAGCCGTTCGAAGACGCGACAGCACAGCTCGACGAGTATTTTGCCGGCCAGCGAACCGACTTCGATCTCCCGTTGCGCCTGACCGGCACCGACTTCCAGCTCGCGGTGCTCGCCGAGCTGCAGAAGATTCCGTACGGAGAGACCGCGTCATACCGCGACGTGGCCGAGCGCATCGGGCGGCCGAAGGCCGTGCGTGCGGTCGGCGCCGCGAACGGCCGCAACCCGATACCGATCGTCGTGCCCTGCCACCGCGTCATCGGGGCGGGCGGCGACCTGACCGGCTTCGGCGGCGGTCTCGACACGAAGGAGGCGCTGCTGCGCCTGGAGGCGGAGCACCGCAGCGCGTCATTGTTGTAGGAGCGCGCTTGCGCGCGAGGCGTCAGAAGCGCTTGCCCTGCAGCGCCTTCACGGCGTCGGACGGCGCCACGCCGTCGACGAGGCGATCCGCGTCCCGGAGCGTCGTGTAGCGCGACTCCAGTGGCAGGATGCCGGCCCACACCGGGATCGCGTAATCCTCGGGCTCGTCCTCGGGGTGCGGCTTGTCCGAGACCTTCGCGGAGGCCGAGTCGATCACGAGCGAGATGATGCCGGTCATCTTGATCTCCTTCTCGAGCGGCGCCCGCAGTTCGGCCCAGCGGCCCGGCATCGTGTGCTCGGCAATGACGTGCATCGCGTGCAGCTTCTCCGCATCGTCGTCCACAAACGCCGGGGTGCCGAACACGGTGACGGAGCGGTAGTTCATCGACGAATTGAACGCGGACCGGGCGAGTACGAGCGCGTCGAGCAGCGTCACGTTCATCGACGCCTTCCCGGTCTGCTCGAGTAGCCGGATGACGCGCGCCTTCCGCGCCCCGTGCAGGTAAATGCGCTCGCCGTCGCGGCCGTACAGCATCGGCACGACGACCGGCGCGCCGTCCTGGATGAACGCGACGCTGGCCACGACGCCGGCGTCGAGGATCGCGTGGACGGTAGCCCGGTCGTAGCGGGCCTTGTCGCGGAGCTGCCGGACCTTGTTTCGGGGCGTCACTTCGTACGGGTCACTCACGGTTGTTCTCCGTCAGAGGAACTTCGGTGCGAGGAATTCCGCGGCCAGCGAGACGACGACGACGCCGATGATGTTGAGCGCAATCCCGGCGCGGATCATCTTCGGGATCGTCAGCAGCCCGGAGCCGAACACGATCGCGTTCGGCGGCGTCGCCACGGGCAACATGAACGCGCAACTCGCGGCGAGCGTGACCGGCACGGTCAGCAGCAGCGGGTTCATGCCGGCCTCGATGGCGATCGCGCCGACGACCGGCAGGAAAGTCGTGGTCGTCGCGACGTTGCTCGTCAACTCGGTCAGGAAGATGATCAGCGCCGCGACCAGCATCACGAGCAGGAACGGCGGCATCGTCGCGACGACGTGCAGGCTCTCGCCGATCCAGGCCGCGAGGCCGGTATCCGCGACGGCCTTTGCCAGCGCCAGCCCGCCGCCGAACAGCACGAGCACGCCCCAGGGCAGGCGCTCGGCGTACTCCCAGCGCAGCAGCTGCGGGTCGTCGCGGTCGCCGCTCGGCAGGATGAACAGCACGATGGCGCCTGCCATCGCGATCATCGCGTCCTCGAGGCCGGACAGCGCCGGCAGCTTGTTCAGCAGTGGGCGGGTGATCCACAGCAGCGCCATCGCGAGGAACACGATGCCTACGCGCTTCTCCGGCGTCGTGATGGGGCCCATCTCCTCTTTCATGCGCCGGAGCTCGGCACGGCCCTCGTTCGACGTCCGGAAGTCCACCTTGAAGACGATGCGCGTGAGCGCGACCCAGGACAGCGGCAGCATCAGCGCGGTGACGGGCAGCCCGACGAGCATCCAGTTCGCAAACGCAATCTGGATCCCGTACGTCTCTTCCATGAAGCCCGCCATCACCGCGTTCGGCGCGGTGCCGACGAGCGTGGCGATGCCCCCGATCGTGGACGCGTAAGCGATGCCGAGGAGCAGCGCGCACTGGAAGTCGTCGCGGGACTTGTCGTCGAGCGACTTCACGGAATTGTGGATGACGCCGATGACGGACACGCCGATCGGGAGGAGCATCATCGTCGTGGACGTGTTCATGACCCACATGCTGATCAACGCCGAGGCCAGCATGAAACCGCCGATCAGCGAGCGGCCGTTGCCGCCGGCGTATTGCAACACCGTCAGCGCGATGCGCCGGTGCAGGTTCCAGCGCTGCATCGCGAACGCGACGACGAAGCCGCCGAGGAACAGGTAGATGACCTTGTCGGAGTAGGGAACGACCGTGTCGGTCATGCTGCGAACGCCGAACAGCGGGAACAGCACCATCGGCAGGAACGCGGTGACGGCGATCGGCAGCGCCTCGGTCGCCCACCAGATCGCCATCCACACACCGAAGGCCGCGGTGTACCAGCCGGCGATACCCAGCGTTGCGGGCGGATCGAACATGAGCATCGTGATTGCGATCACGGGCCCGAGCACCAGGCCCGCGAGCTGGTAGCGCGCAGGGCCGTCCGAATTCGTCCCGGTCGACAAGGCATTCTCCCCCGAAAATCGAGCCGACAATGTAACCCGATTCGCCGCCGCAAATCGCGTTCTCGGAAGCGCCGCACGACATGTTGTGACCCTCTCGCCTTCCGCCACTAGATGTAGTAGCATCGCCCGCGTACCGCATTGGTACGCACGGAGATGAGATGCCTAAGGCAACGGGGGCGGGACACCATGCCGGACGCATGGCTCGGGAGCAGTGCCACGTGCTTCCTCTCAACACGTCACGCTACGTATTGGAGCTGCGAACCAATACGGCTACCGTCCAACGTGTCGCCCACCGGGAACAACCACGCTGATGCTGACGCGACAGTGACGTCGCGAACCATCGCACGCGTGATGTGCTGGGCCTGACGCATCCTCTGCACAATTGGCCGCCCGATTTCGGGCGGCTTTTTTATTTCCGGCAGGGCGACCCCGGCCCAGTGGAGAGACGATGAAACGTGCGAGCTTGCTGACGGTGACGTGGCTGCTGGGGGCGTGCGCCAGCACCCCGGAACAACCGGACCTGCCGTACCCGGTGTCGGTCCTGACGGACGAAATCGAGGAGCGGTTCCTCGCGGCGCTGCCCGGCGTCCGTGCACGCGAGTTCGCGAGCGACATGCGCACCCGGGCCATCGCGGCCCGCGTCGACATCCCTATGGACTGGAAGGGCACGACCGGCGGCGAGCCCGGTATGGCGCTCGAGATCTACGTGGTGAACGGTGAACTCCGCTTCTCCGACTTCGCGCTCGGGCCCGGCGGCTATGCGTACGTGCCGCCCGGCAGCCTCGGCTTCGCGCTGTCGTCCGACATCGGGGCGCAGGTGCTGTACTTCCTGGACGAGATCGACGAAGCGGCCGTCATCCGCGCGCCGATCATCACGGACGGCCGGCAGGCGAACTGGACCGAAGTGCGTGCGGGCGTCTTTGAGCGGGAACTCCGCCATGACCCCGGCACCGGTGCCCGCGCCTGGTTGCAGCGGGTCGAACCCGGGGCTGCACTGCCGTGGTCGAGGTCGTCCGCGACCCGCGAGGGCTATCTCGTGGAAGGCAATACGACGCACGGCGAGTGCTACGAGGGCGTGTCGTCCACCTGGGATTACCTGCCCGGGGGCTATTTCCGGCGCCCGGCACACGTCGTGAACGGCGGACCGCCGACGTCGGCGGTCACATCGAGCGTGTGGTTCCTGCGCGAACTCAGCGGCGGCACGGTCGAGGTCGTGCCGACCTGCGACACCAGCACACCCACGCCCTAGGCAATCTTCTTCTTCCCGCGCCGGACCGGCTTCACGAGTTTCGTGATGCCGGCGCCGAGTCTCATCAGTTTCGTCAGCGTCGACGTTGGCACGTCGCGCATGTCCTCGTACCAGGTGCTGGTCAGCTCGACGAAGGCGAGCATGTTCGTGATGCGTTCCTTCGTGACGGCATGCGTTTCCGTCTCGTTCGCGACGTCGGCCGCGCAGTCGCGCAGCATGCCGAGTGTGGGGTTCAGCTCGCGCTGCTTGCGCTGCTCGATGATGACGCGAAACAGCTCCCACACGTCGTGAATGGACTCGAAGTAATCGCGGCGGTCGCCCAGGACGTGCGTCATCCGGACGAGACCGAAGCCCTGCAGCTCGCGGATGCTCGTGGACACGTTCGATCGGGCCACCGACAGGAGGTCGCAAATCTGGTCCGCGCGCAGGGGCTCGGGCGACAGGTAGAGCAGCGCCTGGATCTGCGCAACGGTGCGGTTCGTGCCCCAGCGCGTGCCCATTTCGCCCCAGTGCAGGACGTATTTCTCGACCGCGGGTGTCAGCTTCATCGTGTCACCGATTCGGTAATTTCTGTCATAACAGAAATTACCGACGTTTAGCGCGGATGGCAAGCCGGCTGACGCCTCAGCGCCGCGTGAACAGCAGCAACGTGTTGAGCGAAGGGTCGTGTGCCTGCAGCAGGCGCTTGCCGTCGACGTCGAAGCCGGCGGCGGTGACTCGCTCGATCCAGAAGTCGATGCCCTCGAAGAGCCGGAGTTCCCGCCGGTCTTCTTCCCACGGGACACCGAGGCCCGCGTTGAAGACCGTGTGCACGAGCGACACGAATTTCCGCATCGGTTCGGTGCCGGCGTCGTGGTCACGCAGGACGAAGTGCCCGCCCGGCCGCAGCACGCGGTGGATCGACGCGATATACGCGTCCAGTTTCTCCCGCGGGCAGTGGTGCAGGCCGATGTAGCAGGTCACGAGATCGACGCTTTCGTCCGCGATGCGTGCCTCGGGAATCGGCGCGTAGTCGTCCAGCGGAAAGAAGTCGCCGGCCTTGCGCAGGCCGCCGCGCTCCATGATCTCGGGCGGCGAGTCGTCGGGCGCGGCCTCGTTGCTCAGGTAGACGGGCCCGTGCAGGTCCAGCGCTTTCCGCAGGTGCCGCACGTAGCGCCCGGTCGAGCCGATCTCGAGGTAACCCGACCAGCGGCCGCCTGCCGGCAGGATCGACCGCGTCTGCTGCTGCATTTCGCGCTTCTGCCGCGCCAGCGCCGGTAGCGCATAGGTCAGGTCCGCGGCGAACGGCTTGATGCCGGGAAGCCGTTCCGCGACGTCGGCGTAGATGTCGGCGTCCGTGTCGTGCCGCTCGCAGGCCTCGATGATCAGGCGGTGGAACGCGTGTTCCGGGTACAGGTGGTAGACCGTCTGCAGGAAACGGTAGAAGTCGTCGCGCAGGCGTACGTCGCCGTAGACGGTGAGGAACTCGGAGTCGCCCGGCGCCTTGCCGCCGAGCAGCGGCAGGTCGCCGTCGGCATCGAGGTACTTGTCCCAGAGGCAGTTGCGGAAGCGCCCGTCCGGGTCCTGCGCCTGCTTCAGGGCCTTCAGTTCACCCGCGCGCGGGTACGCGGCATGGAACTGGTCGTGGCGGGCGTGCGGCTGGTAGGGCAGGTAGTAGCGGCCGCCGGACGCGAGGACCGCGTCGATCAGCTCGCGGGTCCAGACGCCGACGCGCTCGCGGTCCGCGGCGGACGTCCCCTGCTTGTAGTACAGGACGAGCGCGAATACTTCTTCCGGCGCCCAGGCGAGCAGCGTGCCCGGGTCCGGCCGCGCGTGCCGGATCGACACGTTGACGACCTGCACGCCAAAGCGCTGCAGGATGCCGGCCATCGTCGCCGCGAAGGACGCGAGTTCGTCCGGCGGCACGAAGTACTCCTGCAAAACGTACGTGGAATGCCGGCGCGACAGGGGCTCGAGCTCGGCGACGTCGTAGTCGGCCTCCTCGTTCCGGTATTTTACGGCCGGGCGGAAATACAGCAGCGGCTCGTACAGGAATTCGCGGCGCCAGTGCCCGAGCGGCGTCTCGGTGATCGCCCACAGCATGTAGCGTTCCGTGAGGTACAGCCGGCGCCCGTCCTTCGCCGCCTTCTGCCGCGCGGGTTTGTCCGTGACCTGCCAGGTGATCGCGCGCACGGTCTCGAAGCGCGGCGGCACCATGTCGGCATTGTGGAACACGGCGCCGGGGTTGCCGTCGACGCGCCGGCGGAAGAACGCGAGGTAGTCCGTCAGCGGCATCTTGCGGCTCAGCCGTTCGAGGCGCGCGTTGTCGGCGAGCGCGAGCGTCGCCTGCACGATGATGCCGAGTGCCCCGTAGCCACCGATTGCACCGTAGAAGATGTCCGCGGTGTCGTCCGGCGACGCTTCGATGAGCGACCCGTCGTGCCGCATCAGCGTGATCCGCCGGACAGACAGGACCAGCGGCCCGAGGCCGACATAGCGCCCGTGGCAGTTCACCGACAGCGATCCGCCCACCGTGAAGCTCGAGTACGTCTGCATGATGCTGACGGCGAGGCCGGCGTCATCGACCGCGCGTTGCACGTCCTTCCAGCGCGCCCCGGCCTCGACCGTGACGGTGCGCGCGTCCGCGTCCACGGCCAGCACGCGGTTCAGCCCGCGCAGGTCGATATGCAGCGTGCCGGGCGATGCCGTCTGTCCGCCCATGCTGAAACGGCCTCCGCCGATCGAGACCGGCCGCCGGTCCGCGCGCAGGATGCGCGCGAGCTGCTCGACCGTCCCCGGTACCGCGACCTCGTCGACCTCGACGGGGTTCAGGCCGGTGATGTCGTCGACGACGCGGGCGCAGAAAGCGCGGCCCTCGTTGTCCCGCGCCGGGGTGCGGCGATCGTCGACGATGCGCCGCATGCGGACCAGCACGGGCAGCCCGGTCTTCGTCTCCAGCGCTTCGTCCCCGGATGTCGAGATCTGCCGGAACCCGAGGTGGCGGTAGAAGCCGATCGCGTTCTCGTTGACGGCGGTGACGTCCAGTTCGACGGTTCGAAAGCCGTTCGTCCGGGCGCGCGCCAGCGTCGCGTCGAGGAGTCGCCGGCCGAGGCCGGCGCCGCGGCGGTTGGCATCGACCGCGATGTTGTTGATGTAGTAGGCGTCGGGCGAGGGCGGCGGCACGTAGCCCGACAACGCGGGACCGACGCGAAACGCGAGGTGTGGCCAGCGCCCGGGCCGCGTGACGCGAAACGTGGCAAGCGTGCCGGGCAGGTTCTGGCGATCGAGCGTCTTGCGGCCGTAGCCGAGTTCGGCGCCGGCGATTTCGCCGTCCAGCGTCAGGACTGTCGCAAAGCGATAGCCGAAGTGCCCGTCGGGCCTGCCGAGCAGCCGCGTCAACGCGGCGACGGCGGCCTCGCGGCCGCCGAACATGAAGGACAACAGTTCGTGCGCGCTGTCGTAAACGTAGGGTGCTACGGCCGCGGCGTCGGCAGGCGTTGCCGGCCGGATCTCGACGTTATTTGCCATGCTGCTTTTTCCGACCTGGTCCAGGGCGGCCCCGCCGGGGTCACCGGGCGATCACAATGACAGAAATCGCGTCGGCCGTGAATCCGCGCCGGCGCGGACTTACGGCGCCGTGGCGGTCAGCACGGCGCGGCGCGGTGCGGGCCAGCCCTCGATGGTCAGCGTCGGGTCGTTCGGGTCCAGCGCCTCCGCCAGAGATTCGAACGGCATCCAGGGCGTCTGCCGCTGCTCGTCCGTCGTGGTCGGCGTTTCGTCGATGATCTCGATGTCACGGAACCGGCTGCGGGCGAGCCAGGTCCGGAGTTCGGCGATGGACGGCAGCAGCCACACGTTGTTCATGCGTGCATAGCGCCCGGGCGGCGTCGCCGCCCGGGCGTCTTCGCCGGGCAGCACGAGCGTTTCGAGCACGAGCTGCCCGCCCGGCCGCAACGCGGCGCGCAGTTCTCCGAGGTGTGCGAGCGGCGAGCGCTGGTGGTACAGGACGCCCATGGAAAAGGCCGTGTCGAACGCACGTGTCGCGGTGGGCAGTTCATCGAGGCGCAGCGGTAACAGGCAGATGCCGCGGGTATCGGTCAGCCGCGCGATGGCCCGGAACTGCACGAGGTACAGCAGCGTCGGGTCGATGCCGAGGACGAAGCCGGCGCCGGCCTCGCGCATGCGGAGTGCGTACCAGCCGTTGCCGCAGCCGACGTCGAGAACGCGGCGGCCGGCGAGGGGTTCGATACGGTCGGCGAGGCGCGCCCATTTCAGGTCGCAGCGCCATTCGGCATCCACCCGGATGCCGCCAAGGTCGAACGGTCCTTTGCGCCACGGCAGGAGCCCCATGAGCGCGGATTCGAGCTTCGCCCTGTCGCCATTTGCCGCGTCGATAGCCTCGAGCGCCGCGTTCCAGCGCGGGAGGTCACCGTGGGCGCCGGGCGCGAGGCGGGCGTGCATGACCGGGGACAGCGCGTCGCACCAGTCGCCGAGTCCGGCGTCGACCAACGCCGCGAGTACATCGTCGGCGTTCAATCCGGGCCGCCCGGCTTGAGCGCGATGATCGACACGAAGTTGAAACAGCGAAGCCAGACCGCAATGTTCGCGAAGCCGGCCGCCGTGAGGCGCCGGCGGTGCGCGGCGACCGTCTCCGGCACCAGCACGTTCTCGAGCGCGGCCCGCTTGCGGGCGATCTCGAGTGCGCTGTAGTCGTTGCGCCGCTTGTGCTCGTGATAGAGGTCGACGAGCAGCGCCTCCATGCGGGGGTCCTCGTCGACGACCTTCTCGGACAGGAACAGCAGGCCGCCGGGGACGAGGCCGCCATGAATGGCGCGGATCACCGCGTCGCGCCGCTCGGACGGGACGAACTGCAGCGTGTAGTTGAGCACCACCATCGAAGCGTGTTCGATCGGCGTGTCCTCGAGGTCGCCCTGCCGGATGTCGACGGGGCAGCGCGCCGGGTGGGCCGCAATATCGTTTTCGATCAAGGTCTTGCAGCGTTCGATCATGGCCGGCGCATTGTCGACAGCGACAATTCGACAGCCCGGTGAGCGGATCCCCTGGCGCATGGCGAGCGTCGCCGCGCCGAGTGAGCAGCCGAGATCGTACGCGCGGGTCCCGGGCCGCACGAAGCGCGCCGCGAGCGAGCCGATCGCCTCGAGCGACGCCGCGTAGCCCGGTATCGAGCGGCGCAGCATGTCGGGAAACACCCGGGCGACGGCGTCGTCGAAGCGAAACGGCTCGTGCCCGAGTTTCTCGTCGACAAAAATCCGGTCTTCACTCATCGCGGCAATGCTGGAAAAATCGAGCCCGAATGATACGTGAACTGCACCAGGAACTCGGTATACCCGCGGACTACGGCCGTCCCGGCGGGCCGCCCGCGTACGCCGAGGCGGCCGATCTCGTCGACGTGGGCCCGAACCTCGTCGGGCGCATGCAGCGGCTCACGCCGCTCGCGGCGGAGCGCTGGCGGGACATGGTGGCCGCCGCCGCCGACGACGGGGTGGTGCTGCTGATCGTGTCCGGCTTTCGCAGCGTGGACTACCAGGCGGGGTTGATCCGCAACAAGCTGGCGAACGGCCGGACCATTGCGGAGATCCTGAGCGTCAACGCAGCGCCGGGGTACAGCGAGCACCACACCGGCGCGGCCGTGGACATTGCCACGCCCGGGTCTCGGCCGCTGACCGAGGAATTCGAGCAGACTCAGGCATTTGCGTGGCTCGAGGCCCACGCCGGCCGCTTCGGCTACTCGCTCACCTACCGGCGAGGCGACCCGCACGGCTTCATCTACGAGCCCTGGCACTGGTCGATCAAGGGAGACGTCGGTTGATCCGTCCCGGTCGCGGGGAGCCGGGCGAATCCGTGAAAATTAGGCGTGGCTGGCTGTTGACACTGGCTTGGGGCGATTGGACAATAGCCGGCTTGTGTCCGCGGAGGGGTACTCAAGCGGTCAACGAGGGCAGACTGTAAATCTGCTGGCTATGCCTACGTAGGTTCGAATCCTACCCCCTCCACCACGACCTTTGGCAAGCGGCCCGGGAAGGTGGATCGAGTATAGCAGGGTTTTGATCGCGCGCAGTCAAGGCAGACGACTCCGCAGACACAATGACAACGTGAACCGGGTTGGCGGTTTCACCACGGAAAATTGAGAGATTCCTTAAGTCCGGACGGTTTGGAAATTCCGCTGTCAGGACTTTTGTACGCCTGAAAAACAGGCGCCACTGAGTGACAGGCGGGTGTAGTTCAATGGTAGAACCTCAGCCTTCCAAGCTGATGATGTGGGTTCGATTCCCATCACCCGCTCCAGGCTTGGCTACTGAGGAATGAGCCCGGGACAAGCCCACATAGCTCAGGGGTAGAGCACTTCCTTGGTAAGGAAGAGGTCCCCGGTTCAAATCCGGGTGTGGGCTCCATAGACAGGCATTTTGTTTAACCAGAAAATCGCAGCAGGAAAGGCACATGTCCAAAGAAAAATTCGAGCGTACAAAACCGCACGTTAACGTGGGCACGATTGGTCACGTTGACCACGGCAAGACGACGTTGACGGCAGCGCTGAC
>CAJXJW010000015.1:0-17500 GCA_913055625.1 uncultured Pseudomonadota bacterium
CGAGCCGACGTTCGCCCGGAACGGCAGCGTCTGCGACTCCCAGGCATTGAATCGCCGCGTACGGACGAGCCCGTCGGCGGTGTAGACCATTTGTTGCCGGTTGGCCCATGCGATCGGGGACAGGAAGAAGTCCTGGCCCCGCATCAGGGTGCGGGTCAGCCGCGGCTCCGAGAGGATCGTCATGTTCACCTGCCATTCGCCGTCGACGTGCGCGAGCCAGGTGATGAGACTGCCGTCCGGCCGCCACGACGGCGCACGAATCGGCTGCTCCGATTCGGCGAGGACTTCGGCGACGCGGTTCGCGCGCTTGAGGACCAGAGCCCAGCGCCCGGCGTACTCGTGGACGTAGACGAGGTGCTGCCCGTCCGCCGACCACGCGGGCTCCGATTCGTCGCCCGGCTGGTCGGTCAGCCGCCAGGCCGCGGTCGATTCGACGTCGGCCTCCCAGAGATCGAAGCCCGTGCCATTGCGGCGCGACGAGAAGATCACGCGCGTGCCCTCCGGGTGCCACTCCGGCGTCCGGTCGGGGTAGGTCCCGTCGCCGAGAGGCCGGCTCGTGCCTGTCCCGATGTCGAGGATCCGCAGCGACGGCGCGCCGGCTGCCGAGACCTCGTACACGATGCTCTCGCCGTCGCCGGACCAGCGCGGTGCGCGGGCGCCGCGCTCGCCGGTCGGCAGCGGCACGGCTTCGCCGCCGCCGGCGGGAATGACGCGCAGTCCGCCGAGCAGGTCGATGACCAGGCGGCCGTCGGCTGCCACGTCGACGCTGATGTTCGTGCCCTCGGTGACGACGACGTCCCCGGCGGCGGGGCCACCGGCGAGCAACGCCAGCACCGGCAACCAGCGGCGGTCAGCTCGCGCCATCGATCCCCAGGCTCTCGACTTCGCCGTCATCAGCCTCGACCGTCACCTGCATGGGCCGGCAACAGACCTGGCAGTCCTCGATGTATTGCTGCGAACCGGCGGACGCATCCACGAGGATCGTGATGGTCTCGCCGCAGAACGGGCACGCGATGTCGTGTTCGGTCAGGTAACGGTGCACGTGGGCTGTCAGGGCTGCAGGCGGGTACCGGACCATGCGCCCGGACGAAAGCCATCGTCCGCCGGGTCGAGTGCGCGCGTCCAGGCGGCACGGTCGTGAATGCGGTCTGCACCCTCGATCCAGAGCTCGACGCGCGACGGCCAGACGCGGATGCCGCCCCAGTGCGGTGGCCGCGGTATTTCCGGCGCGCCCGACTGTTCGACCGGTACGAGATTCGGACCGAGTTCGACGCCCAGCCCGGCCGCGCGCTCGCGGATCTGGTCGACCAGCGCGTCGCGGGACGCGAGTTCGGCGCTCTGGTCGCTGCCCCAGGCACCGAGCTGGCTGCCGCGATCGCGGGTCGCGAAATAGGCATCACTCTCGGCAGCGGGGGAGCGCACGGCGACGCCTTGCAGCCGCACCTGCCGTCCGAGCGCGTCCCAGTGAAACGTGAGCGCGACCTGGGGGTTTGCCGTGAGTTGCTGAACCTTGCGCGAGCGGTAATTCGTGTAGAACACGACGTAGCCGGGGTCCGGCACGAATGCCTTGCACAGGACGACGCGCGCGGACGGCTGCCCGTCGCTGCCGACGGTAGACAAGGTCATTGCGTTCGGGTTGCGCTGCACGCCGGCGGCCGTCGCGTGCTCGAGCCACGCCTTCGCGCGATGCAGCGGATCGTCCGGCAGGTCGGCCGGCAAGGTTGGTGCAAGGGGTCCCTGCGTCAAGAATGGCCTCCACGAACTCGATGAATGGCGAGACGCGGAGCGTAACAAACGCGGGTGCGCTCAGGCGAGCAGTACGGCGCCCTCGCGCCGTGGATCGGCCGCCACGTCGAAGCCACCCGGCCGCAGCAGCGCCGCGCCGACGCCGCCGAAGTACATGTTGCATTCCCGGCTCATCACGACCGGCAGGTCGGTGTCCGGTAACGGCACGCCGGGTTCCGCCATCAGGCGATCCTGCGCGCCGCTCGTGTCCACGTGCACGCGTGGCAGCGCGATCGCGTCGGCGAGCGGCCGCTCCCGCAGGATCAGGTTGACCAGGACCTGGTACAGCGCCGTCGTGATCCGGTCGGCGCCGGGCGAGCCGATGGCGAGAACACGCTCGCCGTCCGTCGCGACCGTGGGGGCCATGTTCGACGGCAGGCGCGCGCCGACGGGGCCGGCCGCGAGCCCGCGGCGATTCAGTTCCAATTCGCCGAGACAGTTGTTCAGCCACAAGCCCGTGCCCGGCGGCATCTCGCCGGAGCCGTAGCCCGACGACGCCGTTACTGCGCACGCCAGGCCGTCGGCGTCGACGGCCGACGTGTGGATGGTCGAGGCAGACGGCCGGGGCGGCAGCGCGGCATCCCGGGCGGCGTCGAGCAGGACGTCCGCTGCGGCGATGACGTCGTCGGCGAGGTCGAGGTGCCGCCGGCGGTAGTCGAGGCAATACCGCTGCACATCGATGATGCCGGCGAGCGAATCCTCGTCCCATGCCGGGTGCGGGTCTCGTGCCGACAACAGCAGCATGGCGGACAGCACCGCACCGCCGACGGCGGGCGGCGGGTTCGTCGCGATGGCCCAGTTGCCGATGCGCGTCGCCAGGGCGGGACGTTCGACGGCCCGGTACTGCGCCAGGTCCTCCAGCGTCAACGCGCCGTCACCCGCGTCGCAGTGCGCTGCAATGATGCTTGCGAGCGCGCCGGTGTACATCGTGCCGGCGCCCTCGCGCGCGATCTCCTCCAGGCTGTCGGCAAGGTGCGGGACGCGGATCCGCTCGCCGACCGGGCGCAGCCCATCGCCGCCGTGCAGCGCGGCGTAGCCGTCGTCGCTACGTGCGAAAACCGACTCGCCGGAGTATTGCAGGTAGTAGTGGCAGGCGGACGACAGCGGAAAGCCCTCGCGCGCTGCGCGCACCGAGGGCGCGAGCAGCGTCGCCCAGTCGCAGCGCCCGTAGCGTCGGCTGGCGGCGTCGACCGCGGCCAGCGAGCCCGGAACGGCGACCGACCCGGCGCCCACCAGTGTCGTGATGCCGCCGCCGTAATCCATGGTGACGGACGCTGCGCCGCGGCCGAGCCGGTCCGGTTCCCGGCCGCGGCCGGGCACGGCGACGTTGCCGTCGAACGTGATGGCGGTCTCGCCGGGCGCGGAAACGGTAACGTAGGCGCCGCCGGCAAGCGCGCAGACGCCGGGTTCGGTGTTCATCGCAACGAGCGCGGCCGCAAGCGCGCAATCGACCGCGTTGCCGCCGGCATCGGCCACTTCCGCCGCGCCGTCCGCAGCGATCTGCGACGGGGCCGCAACGGCGACACGCGCCATGGCCGGCGGCGGTCGGCTGGCCGCGGTCAGAAGTGGATGACCGTGCGGATGCTCTTGCCTTCGTGCATCAGGTCGAAAGCCCGGTTGATGTCCTCGAGCGGCATCGTGTAGGTGATGAAATCGTCAATGCGGATTTCGCCGTCCATGTACTGGTCGACCATTCCGGGCAGCTGAGACCGGCCCTTGCAGCCACCAAAGGCCGTGCCGCGCCAGACGCGTCCGGTAACGAGTTGGAACGGGCGCGTCGAGATTTCCTGGCCCGCGCCGGCGACGCCGACGATCACGGACTCGCCCCAACCCTTGTGGCAGCACTCGAGCGCCGAGCGCATCAGGCTGACGTTACCGACACACTCGAAGGAGTAGTCGACACCGCCGTCCGTCAGCTCGACGATCACGTCCTGGATCGGCTTGTCGTAGTTCTTCGGGTTCACGGTGTCGGTGGCGCCGAGTTGGCGCGCCATCTCGAACTTGTCCTCGTTGATGTCGATCGCGAGGATGCGCCCGGCCTTGGCCATCGTGGCGCCCTGGATCGCACTGAGCCCGACGCCGCCGAGCCCGAACACTGCGACGCTCGCGCCCGGTTCGACTTTCGCCGTGTTCAGCACGGCGCCGATACCGGTCGTTATGCCGCAGCCGAGCAGGCAGACCTTCTCGAGAGGCGCCTCCTTGTTGATCTTCGCGACCGCGATCTCCGGCAGCACCGTGTACTCGCTGAACGTCGACGTGCCCATGAAGTGGAACACGGGTTTCCCGTTCAGGCTGAAGCGCGACGTGCCGTCCGGCATCAGGCCCTTGCCCTGCGTGGCGCGGATCGCCTGGCACAGGTTCGTCTTTCCCGACGTGCAGAACTTGCACTCGCCGCATTCCGGCGTGTACAGCGGAATCACGTGGTCGCCGACGGCGACGGACGTGACGCCGGCACCGACTTCCTCGACGACGGCACCGCCCTCGTGCCCGAGCACGGACGGAAACAGGCCTTCCGGGTCGTCGCCGGACAGCGTGAACGCGTCGGTGTGGCAGACCCCGGTGGCGACGTTGCGGACCAGGACTTCGCCGGCCTTCGGCCCCTCGAGGTCCAGCATTTCGATTTCCAGCGGCTTGCCCGCTTCCCAGGCGACGGCGGCACGAGTCTTCATTATTGTTTCTCCGGGCGCGTTCTCAGGATGGGCCCCGAAGTCTGGCACGAAGGACGGTGAGGCAACAACCTGTGGCTTGCCCCGTTTATCCCAAGGCGGCAAAGTCGGGGATTCACCGCCCGCATACCCTACGAGAATGGAATGGCACTGAAGAATCTCCGGGACAACCTGTCGGCCGTCGACCGGCAGATTGTCGAGCTCATCGCCGAGCGACAGCGCATCGTGGCCGAGATCGGCCGCAGCAAGCGCGAGGACGGGACGGCAACGCGCGACTATGCCCGCGAGAAGGAGGTGCTGGACCTGGCGCGGGAACAGGCGGTCGCGCTCGAGGTGGACCCGGATCTTGCGGAGCGGATCCTGCGGCAGCTCATCCTGTCGTCGCTGGCCAGCCAGGAGCGCGACCGCGTGGTCGCCGAGGCGCTCGGCGATGGGCGCCGCGCACTCGTGATCGGCGGCGCGGGCAAGATGGGTGGCTGGTTCGTGGACTTCTTCGTCTCGCAGGGCTTCGACACCACCGTGGCCGACCCCGGCGTGACCGACGGGTCCGGGCAATACCGCAACTGGACCGACGCGGGCGTGGACTTCGACGTCATCGTCGTTGCGGCACCGCTGGCCGTGTCGGGGCGGATCCTGGCGCAGCTCGCGGTCCTGAAGCCGCCGGGGCTCGTGTTCGACATCGGCTCGCTCAAGTCACCGTTGCAGGACGGACTGTACGAGCTGCGCGATGCGGGCGTGAACGTGACGTCGCTGCACCCGATGTACGGTCCGGATACGCGCCTGCTGTCGGGGCGTCACCTGATTTTCTGCGATTGCGGCAACTCGGAAGCGACCACCGCGGCGAAGGAGCTGTTCCGGGCCACGATGGTCGAGCGGCTCGACATGAGCCTCGACGATCACGACCGCCTGATCGCTTACGTCCTCGGCCTGTCGCACGCCTTGAATATCGCGTTTTTCACCGCGCTGGCCGAGAGTGGCGAAGCGGCACCGCGGCTGGCAAAGCTGTCATCCACGACGTTCGACTCGCAGCTGCTGGTGGCCGGCGCGGTCGCGCGGGACAACCCGCACCTGTATTTCGAGATCCAGCACCTGAACCGCTTCGGGCTGGGACCGCTGGACGCGCTGCGTGACGCCGCCGAGCGCATCCGCGACCTGGTGATGTCCGGCGACGAGGATGGGTTCGTCGAGCTGATGCAGCGCGGTCGCGAGTACCTCGCGTTGCGGTCGTGAATCGCGACCGGCAAAGCGTGGGCGGGTCGCGGGACGACGGCGGACGATTCTGGTAAAAGAGGCGGCGATCCGGGGGGAAGGGAATCTGGCGTATGCGGACCGATCAGCTGCAGGAAGAGCTCGATGCGACGCGGCGACGGCTGCAGGAGCTCACCGACGAGGTCGCACGCAACGAGAACAAGATGCGCCGCTCGCAGCAGCGGGAACTGCGCCTGCTGCAGGCCGAGGATATGGGGGCGCTGTTCCACGAGATTGTCGAGGGCCTGCGGGCGAGCTACGGCCTGCAGGCCGTCACACTCGTACTGTGCGACCCGGACCATGACGTCCGGCATCTGCTGTTGGCATCGGGGACGACCCCGTCCGAAGGGGTATTGTTCGTCGAGTCGCTGAGCGGTCTTGCCCCGCAGTACGTTGCGCTCCGCACGCCCTGGCTCGGCCCTTATGCCGGTTGTGATCACCAGCTCATCCTGCCCGGGCCGCCGCTCGGCAGCGTGGCGCTGATCCCGCTCATGCACCGCGGCAAGCTGATTGGCAGCCTGAACTTCGGCAGCAACGACCGCAGCCGCTTCACGCGCGGCCACGCGAGCGATTTTCTCGCACACCTCGGCATCATCGCGTCGTACTGCATCGAAAACGTGGTCAACCGGGCGCGCCTGCTGCGCAGCGGTTTCACCGACGTCCTGACCGGGTGGCACAACCGCCGCTACCTGCAGGTTCGCCTGAAAGAAGAACTGGCGCGGGCAAGCCGCGACCGGGGCAAGCTCGCCTGCCTGATGCTCGATGTCGATCACTTCAAGTCGGTGAACGACACCTGGGGCCACGCGGCGGGCGATGCGGTGCTGCGCGAGCTCGCGCAGCGCATTGAATCGCAGGTCCGCGCCAGCGACGTGGCCGCGCGTTACGGTGGCGAGGAGTTCGTCGTGCTCTTGCCCGGCACCGGCACGGTGAACGGCGTGCGTCTCGCGGAACGCATCCGCACTGCGATTGCCGCCACGCCGGTCACCCTGCCGGGCGGCGAATCGGTGCCGGTCACCGTGTCGATCGGCATTTCCAGCGTCGCGCCGGACGCGCGCAGCACCGACTTCAAGACGCTCGGCGAGGCCTTGCTGGCCCGCGCTGACGTCGCGCTGTACAAGGCGAAAGCCGAAGGGCGCGACCGGGTCGTCGTCGAGAGCGAGGCATGACGGTGCGCCCGCTCGCCACGCTGGCCGCCCTGCTCGCGCTCGCGGCCTGCGATCGCGGCGGGCATCCGCCGGAAACGACCGCGCCGGCGGACGGGCCGGTCGTCGTCTACGCGCCGGCGTCCGCGGCAAGCTCGCTGACCGCCGCGTTCGACGCCTGGACCGCCGCGACCGGCAACCCGGTCAGCGTGCGTTTTGAAGCCAGCGACCAGAATGTCGATGCGGTGATCGAGCGCCGCGACGACCCGCCTGCCGACCTGCTGGTCGCCGGCGATGTGCGCGGCATCTGGCGCGCGGGGATGGAGGGCGCATTGCGCCCGGTGCCGCCGGGCGTGGCGAACGCGCCGGGCGACCCGGACGGTGCCTGGGTCGCCATCGCGGTACGCGTGGCCGTGCTGGTCTACGATGCCCGGCAGCTCGCTCCCGGCGACGTCGTGTCCTACGAGGACCTGGCGTCGGAGGGCCTGGCAGGCCGCGTCTGCGTACTGACCGCGGCAGAACCGCTCGGCCGGACCGTTGTCGCGAGCATGATCGACCGCATGGGCACCCGGCCCGCGGAGCGCGCCGTGCGCGGCTGGCTGGCGAACCTGGCCGCGCCGCCCTTCGACAGCGAGGACGCGCTGATCGCGGCGATCACCGCGGGCGAGTGCGCGGTCGGCATCGTCGGCCGCAACGCCGGCGAGGACGACGCGAACCGGACCGGGCTGCTGCGTTATGTCGAGCCACCGGTGCCGGCCGTGGAGGTCATCGGTGCCGGCGTCGGCCGGCATGCGCACGCGCCGGAACGGGCGGCCGCGCTCCTGGAATGGCTCGTCACGCAGGCGGCGCTGCCGGGCGCGCCGCGCGATGCCGCTTTGGGCGAGGCCGCGGCCGACGGCATGGTGAACGGCGGCTGGGGCGCCGATGACGCGGTGAAGCTGGCCGAACGGGCAGGCTATCGTTAGAGTGGTCGTCAGACAGGTTTTACCGCGGTTGCTATGAGCAACGACTGGATCGACGACGAGGGGTTCCGCGCCAACGTCGGGATCATCCTCACCAATGACGACGGCAAGCTGTTGCTTGGCGGCCGCGTCGGTGCGCGCGGCTGGCAGTTCCCGCAGGGCGGGATGCTCGAGGACGAGTCGCCCGAGGCGGCGATGTACCGCGAGCTGGAGGAGGAGATCGGCCTCACGCGGGACGACGTCGAGATGCTCGGCGTTACGCGCGACTGGCTGCGCTACCGATTGCCCGACAAGTACGTCCGCAAGCACTCGACGCCGTTGTGCATCGGGCAGAAGCAGCGCTGGTTCATGCTGCGGCTCCGGTCGACCGACGAGAACGTGCGCTTCGACTGCGGCGAGACGCCCGAATTCGACCGGGTTCGCTGGGTGAGCTACTGGCGCCCGGTCAACGAGGTCATCTACTTCAAGCGCCGTGTCTACGCGAGTGCGCTGCACGAACTCGGGCACACCGCGTACCCGCTCACGATGCCGCGGCCGCCCCGGTGGTGGCCGAAGCGCTGGCGCATCGTGCTCGACGGCGGCGCCGCGGGCGACCCCGGCTGACGTCCGTTCAGGCCGGCGACTTCGTGACCGCAAGGATCACGATGGCCAGCAGGAAGAAGGCCGGAATCTCGTTGAACCAGCGCAGCCCGCGCGTATTCGCCACCGTGTAGCCGTCCTTCAGTCGCCGCATCCAGGTCCTGCAGCGCAGGTGGAAGGCGATGAGCCCCGCGAGCAGCAGCAGCTTCACCCGGAACCAGTTCTGTTCGAGCAACCCGGCGTTCGCGAGCAGCAGCAGCCCGCCGAACAGCGCGGTGAGAACCGCGCCGATGGTCATGATGGCGAACAGGCGCCGCTCCATGGTGACGAAGCGCTCGAGACTGACCGTGTCCGAGGCCTCGGCGTGGTAGATGAACAGCCGCGGCAGGTAGAAGAGCCCGGCGAACCACGTCACCATGAATGCGATGTGGAGGGCTTTCAGGAGCGGGTACCAGGGCAGGAGTATGCTCATCGCCGCCGAGCATAAACGATGCACCGTGCCGGGGGCGAACCGATCGCCCGGAACGTGACGCGGTCCCCTTCTGTTTGCTCAGGGTGCCGCGTAACATAACATCCTTGTCAGCGCGCCGATGCGGACCGGAACGCGAAAGTGTCAAAAAATTCAATAGGTTACAGGTCAGGCGCTCTGCAGGGCGTGGCGTTGCGGGCCGTGCTGGCGCTGCTGTTCGTGGGCGCGCTGTACCTCGTCTACGAGTTCGGCCGCATCCATGCCGGCTACAATGTTGTCGCCGCGGCCAAGGCGCGCGGAGCGCTGCAGGACCGGATCGCGGCGCTCGAAGACGACAACCAGGCGCTGAAGGAGCAGATCGCGCTGCTGGAGACGCACCGCGGCATCGACCGGGAGGCGTACGCCGAGGTCGAGAAGTCGCTGGTCGACCTGCAGGCCAAGATCCAGGAGCAGCAGGACGCGATCGCGTTCTACCGCGGTATCGTCTCCCCGGCGGACGGCCGCTCGGGGTTGCGGGTCCAGGATTTCCGCCTGACGCGCGGTGACGACGAGCGCCGCTACCACGTGCGCTTGGTGCTGGTTCAGGCGATGAAGCACGACCGCAAGGTGTCGGGCGACGTCAGCCTCCGCGTTGCCGGGACCCAGGACGGTGAAGAGCGATCCTACGAACTGCGCGAGCTGGTTGCGGCGGACGACGACTCGAAGTGGGCGTTTTCGTTTCGCTATTTCCAGGGTTTCGACCGGCAGATCGTGTTGCCGGACGGGTTTTCGCCAGAGCGTGTCACCGTGCAGGTGGAGTCGCGAACAAAGTCGATCGCGAGCATCGAGGAAAGTTATGCCTGGCTGTCGAGCCAGGGTTGAAATTCGGCAGCAAGGCTGCATGACGGCGGTATCGCCGGGACAGGGAGGCAGGCCATGTTTGGGCGCAACAGGAAGCGGCAGAACGTCGCAAACACGATCATCGGGCTCGAAACCCGCGTCAACGGCGACGTGCATTTCAGCGGCGGACTTCACGTCGACGGGGTGGTGCACGGCAACGTGTCGGCCGACCCGGACAGCGAGGGCTCGCTCAGCGTGGCGGAGGGCGCCACGATCGACGGCGGCGTGACCGTGCCGTACGTGCTGCTCGAAGGTGTCGTCAAGGGCGACGTCTATGCGAACAAGCGCGTGATTCTCGGCGCGACGGCGCGCGTGATTGGCAATGTGTATTACAATCTGATCGAGATGGCGATCGGTGCCGAGATCAATGGCAAGCTCGTGCACCAGCCGGAAGGCCGGGTCCCGCTGGTCACCCAGACGGAGAAGCTCGACCAGGCGGCCGTAACGCCGATCCGGACCAAAGCCGGGACGACTTGAGACAGAACATGCAGACGAATTCGCACGACCACACCGCCGCTCCGCCGCCCCCCGTCGTATTCACCGACGCCGCGGCAAAGAAGGTCGGAGAGCTGATCCGGGAGGAAGACAACCCGGCGCTCAAGTTGCGCGTGTTCATCTCGGGCGGCGGGTGCTCGGGTTTCCAGTACGGCTTTACGTTCGACGAAAACATCGAGGACGGCGACAGCCAGGTCGAGAACAGCGGTGTCACGCTGCTGATCGACCCGATGAGCATCCAGTACCTGATGGGTGCCGAGATCGACTACACCGAAGACCTGCGCGGTGCGCAGTTCGTCATTCGCAATCCCAACGCGACCACGACCTGCGGGTGCGGACAGTCATTCACGGCTTGACGTGAGTTCCGATCAGCCGCAGGTCATTGCCGCCGTCGACCTCGGCTCCAACAGTTTCCACATGATCGTGGGCGAGCTGCGCCACGGCCAGCTTGCAATCATCGATCGCCTGCGCGAGACGGTCCGCCTCGCCGAAGGCCTGTCGGACGACGGCACGCTGTCGACGGATGCCCGGGAACGCGCCATCGTCTGCCTGTCGCAGTTCGGCGAGCGCCTGAAGGCGATGCAGGCCGCCAGCGTGCGGGCGGCGGGTACGAGCACGATCCGGCTCGCGCGCGAGGACTCCACGTTCATGGCGGAAGCGGAGTCGGCACTAGGCCACCCGATCGAGGTGATCTCCGGCATCGAGGAAGCGCGCCTGATCTACACGGGCGTGACGCAAAGCCTGCCGCCGAACGACGGGCTGCGGCTCGTGCTCGATATCGGCGGCGGCAGCACCGAGGTCATCCTGGGCCAGGGCCCGGCGCCGCGCGCGCTGGAGAGCCTGCACCTCGGCTGCGTCTCGATGACGGAGCGCTTCTTTGCCGGCGGCTCCATCACGCGCGAGGCCTTCGAGCGGGCGCGCGTGGCCGCGCGCCTCGAGCTGCGCCCGGTCAAGGCTTACTTCCGCGGCGCCGGCGATTTCGAGGGCATCGGCACGTCCGGCACGATACTCGCGACCGAGCGTGTCGCGCGGGCGCTGCGCCTGCAGGAATCCGGGCAGCTGACGTTGCCCGTCGTCGAGTCGCTCATCGAGCGGGTCTGCGAATTCGACGCGATCAGCAAGGTCGTGCTGAACGAGCTCTCCGAGCGACGCGCCCAGGTGTGGCCCGGCGGTCTCGCGATCCTCGTCGAGCTGTTCATCGCGCTGCGAATACCCAGCTTGCGCGTGTCGGACGGCGCACTGCGCGAAGGCCTGCTCTACGACCTGCTCGGGCGACTGCAGCACGAGGACGCGCGCGAGCGAACGGTCCAGGCGATGGAGGCCCGGTACCACGTCGACCCGCGCCAGGCGGACCGCGTGGCGGCCACGGCGCAGGCGTTGCTCGATCAGTGCGCGGAGCACTGGCACCTCACCTCCGACCTCGATGCGCAAATGCTGCGCTGGGCCTCGCGCTTGCACGAGATCGGCCTCGATATCTCTCACGACGGCTTTCACCGCCACGGTTCCTACGTCGCCGAGAACGCCGACATGCCCGGGTTTCCGCGAGCGGAGCAACGTCTGCTCGCGTTCTTGATCGGCAGCCAGCGGAACTCGATCAACATGCGTCTGCGCAAGGAGTTGCCCCGCGCGTGGCGCGAGGACGCGCTGCGGCTCGTGTTGCTGCTGCGGCTCGCCGTGCTGCTGAACCGGAGCCGCAATGACGACGTCAATCCGGAGGTGCGTTTCGAGGTCGGTGACAACCGGCTGCACCTGGCCTTCGACCCGGAATGGCTCGCGGCGAATGCACTGACGGCCGCGGACCTGCAGCGCGAACAGCTGTACCAGAAGGATGCCGGCTACGAGTTGACGTTCGGCTGAGCCGGGTACAACGCGCCGAGTATCGCTGGCCGCCGTGCGCCGGTCACCGCGGGCAGGTTCCCGGGCTCCCCGCGCCGGTGCCGCCGCGCCAGCCACGCGAAGGCGGCGGCTTCCACCCACGCCGGCGGCACTCCGGCATCGTTCGTCGTGCGCAGAGCGACATCGCCCAGCAGGTCCTGCAGTCGGCGGCAGAGGTGACCGTTCTCGCTGCCACCCCCGCACATGTACACGCAGCGGGTGCCCGGGGCCCAGCGACCAATCGCGTCTGCAATGCCACGCGCCGTCACCTCGGCAAGGCTCGCCTGCACGTCGGCGCCGCCGATGCCGGGCGGGATCAGCGGCAGGAGCCAGTCGAGGTTGAACATCTCGAAACCGGTGCTCTTCGGTGGCGTCGCCGCGAAGTACGGGTCGGCGAGGCAGCGCTGCACGAGGTTGTCGTTCACGCTGCCGGAGGCCGCCCAGCGACCGTCGTCGTCGAACGGGAGCCGCCGCTCGCGGCTCACCCAGGCATCGAGCAGCGTGTTGCCGGGGCCGGTGTCGAAGCCGGTAATCGCGCTGCCGTCGGCGGGCAGCACGGTGATGTTCGCGATGCCGCCGATGTTCAGGACGACCCGGGACTCGCCAGGATCCTGCAACAGCCAGGCGTGAAACGGCGGAACGAGGGGCGCGCCTTCGCCGCCGAGGGCCACGTCGGCGCTGCGGAAGTCCGCGACCGTGTCGATGCCGGTGCCGGCGGCAATGGTCGCGGCATCGCCGATCTGCAGCGTGAACGGGTGCGCGGCATCCGGCCGGTGCCGGATCGTCTGGCCGTGGCTGCCGATAGCGGCGATGTCCGCGGCGGCGACACCTGCCGTATCGAGCAGTGCCAGCACGGCATCACGAAAGGATTCGCCGACCCGAACGTGCAGATCGCCCAAGGCATCGAGCCCGACTCCGCCGGGTTCGCGCATCGCGCGACGGAGGTCCGATTGCAGCGAGTCCGGATACGGGTGACTGAAGACCGCGTCGAGAGACAGCGCCGGGCCGGAAAAATCGACGAGCACCGCATCGATGCCGTCGACACTCGTGCCCGAGATCAGGCCGATGTAGCGCTCGGTCATCGGACGACGGGGTGCCTCAGGTGCTGGCGGGATCGGCGGCGGCGAGCTGCGTGCGCTTGAAATTCTCGAGATCGCCCAGGATCTCCGGCACCTGCGCGAGGAACGCGTCGCGATAGCGGCTGTCGATCGGTTCCGCCTGCGGCAGCGGGACGGTGCGCGGATTGCGGTGTACGCCGTTCAGCCGGTACTCGTAATGCAGGTGGTTCGCGGTCGCGAGACCGGTGGCGCCGACGAATCCGATCGTCTCACCCTGCCGGACGCGTGCGCCAACGCGCGCCCTGGAGGCGAAGCCCGACATGTGGGCGTACAGCGTCGTAATGTTTCCGCCGTGCTGCAGGATGACCGTGTTGCCGTAGCCGCTCTTCACGCCGCGGAAAATCACCTTGCCGTCGCCCGCCGCCTTGATCGGCGTGCCGCGGGGTGCGGCGTAGTCGACGCCGCGGTGCGCGCGAATCGTATTGAGTATCGGGTGCCGCCGGTTCGGATTGAAATTCGAGCTGATGCGGGTGAAGTCGACCGGGGCGCGAATGAAGGCCTTGCGGACGCTATCACCTTCCGGCGTGAAGTAATCGGAGACACCCTCGTCGTCGATGAACCGGATCGCGCGGGAAGTGCGGCCGTTGTTGTTGAACTCGGCAGCGATGATCTCGCCGTCGGACACGTACTCGCCGTCCTGCCAGATCTCCTCGTACTGCACGTAGAAGTTGTCGCCCTGGCGTATGTCGAGCACGAAGTCGATGTCCCACGCGAAGATGCCCGCGATGTTCATGATGACCTTGTCCGACAGCCCGGCATCCGCGCCGGCAACGAACAGGGAAGAGTCGATGACGCCGTAGGCGATGCGCTTGCGCACCTCGATGGGGTGTTCGACGATCGTTGCGGCAAAACCATTGGCGCCGCGCTCCACCTGCAGCCCCGACGTCAGTCCCAGCTTCGAATACAGACTGACGATGCTTCCGTCCTCGTGGACGATGTCGAACGTGTCGCCCGGCTTGATGCGCCGGAACAGCTTCTTCGGTTCGTCGAGCTTTGCGATCGCGGCCAGGTGGCCGAGGTTCAGGCTGTTGCGGCGGAAGACGCCGTCCATCGTGTCGCCGCGCCGGATCGTGACCGTGAGCGTCTCGACGTCGACCACCGGCTCCAGGGCCGGGCGCACGAACGGCAGACGCTCGACGGGCCCGGCGGCCGCCAGTTCATCGGCCGTCAGTGACGCCGGGTCGGACGCCGACAACGCGGGGTCGCGCGTCGCGCCGGCCTGGTCCATCGCCAGTTCGTCGCCGCGGTTCGAAAACAGCAAGACGGCGAGCAGCGGGACGCCGAGGCCGACGGCAAACCACTGGAGTGCTTTGGTTTTACTGGGATTTCGAGGGGGCACCGGCTTGTAATCGTGAAGCAGTGGGCTGGGCCTGCGATGCACGTCCGGGTCTCCCCTGTCATGGAAGTCGGTACTCTAACGCGAGGTGCGGGGCGCGTCAAAGAAAACTGTTAAAACTCATAACCTTAACTTCGGTTTGTAGAACGCAGCGAGAATGCTACCCTTCGCCTCCTTATTCTCCGCCCCCGAAGTTCTGCCGTGCCGATGACCGATATCCCGACCCAACTCGCCGAACTCGCGCGAGGCGCCGACGAGATTCTTCCGGAGAACGGGCTCGAAGAGCGCCTGAAGACGGGCCGGCCGCTGGTCGTGAAAGCGGGCTTCGACCCGACCGCGCCCGATCTGCACGTCGGGCACACCGTCCTTATCAACAAGATGCGGCAATTCCAGTCGTTCGGGCACGAGGTCGTGTTCCTCATCGGTGATTTCACCGGGATGATCGGCGACCCGACGGGCAAGAATGCGACGCGGCCGCCGTTGTCGCCCGAAGAGATTCGCGAGAACGCGAAGACTTACGAGGCGCAGATCTTCAAGATCCTCGACCCGGAACGCACGCGGGTCGAGTTCAACTCGACCTGGATGGGCGAGATGGACGCGGCCGGGCTCATCAAGCTCGCTTCACACCACACCGTTGCGCGCATGCTCGAACGCGACGACTTCAACAAGCGATACACGGGCGGCCAGCCGATCTCCATCCACGAGTTCCTGTATCCGATCGTACAGGGCTATGACTCGGTCGCCTTGAAAGCGGACGTCGAACTCGGCGGCACGGACCAGAAGTTCAACCTGCTGGTAGGCCGGCAGTTGCAGCAGGATTTCGGGCAGAAGCCGCAGGTCGTCCTGACGACGCCGCTGCTCGAGGGCCTCGACGGCGTGCAGAAGATGTCGAAGTCGCTCGGCAACTACATTGGCATCACGGAGGCGCCGGGCGAAATGTTCGGCAAGCTGATGTCGATTTCGGACGACCTGATGTGGCGCTACTTCGAGGTGCTGAGTTTCCGAACCCTCGACGATATTGCCGGTCTGAAGAAGAAGGTGACCGGCGGCATGAATCCGCGGGACGCGAAATTCGAGCTCGCGCTCGAGATCGTCGAGCGGTTTCACGACGGGGCGCAGGCGGAGGCGGCGAAGGCGGAGTTCGTCGCGCGCTTCCAGCAGGGCGCGATGCCCGACGAGATGCCGGAAATCACGCTGGCCACCGAGAACGGCGAACTCGGCATTGCGCACCTGTTGAAGGGCGCCGGCCTGGTCGACAGCACATCGGAGGCGTTTCGTATGATCAAGCAGGGTGCCGTCCGCATCGACGGTGAGCGCATCGAGGACCGCGGGCTCACGCTCGAGGCAGGCACGACCGGCGTGTACCAGGTTGGCCGCCGGCGCTTCGCCCGCGTGAGCCTGACCTGACATGGCCCGGGCCCTCGCGATAACGGCCCTGGTTCTGTTCGCGTGGGCCGCGCACGCGCAGACTGACCTCGACGAGCTCGAACGGCACGAAGCGGAGCGCGCCCAGGCGTTCAGCGACGGCTTTCGTGAAATCATCGATGAGCTGAACCGCGGATCCTTCGACCGTTTCGTCAACGCGATCGACCGCTCCGCGATGCTCGAACGTATTTTCGGTCTGCGCCTCATCGACCAGAAAATGAAGCGAGACTTCGGCGACCAGATGAAGGAGCAGGGCAGATTCGCCGGATTCATCGCCTCTTCGTACCAGGAAGAGGCTAAGGACGGTATCAAGGCGATGCTGCTGCTTGTCGAGTCGCGTGGCGACCGGGGCAGGGCCGTGGTCCGTTTCGACATGCCGTATTTCCAGGCGAACTACGTCGAGTACGATCTCAGGCTGCACGACGACAATCGCATCGAGATTGTCGACTGGACCGACTACGGTTGGGGGCACGTGTTCAGTGACCGCATGGGGCTCGCGATGGTGCAGGCGCAACCGAACCCGAATGCGGTGCGAAAGCTGGTCGACTTCCCGAGCGTGCAGCAGTCCCAGGTGTTCCAGTTGACGGAAGTACTGAAGGCGACGCGGGATCGCAAGTTCGATCGCCTGTTCCAGATCATCGACTTGCTCGACCCAGAGATGCGGCGCCAGCGCGTCGTGTGGAAATTGTCGCTTGACGCGACGCGCGAGTCTCGCAAACGCCGCGAGCAGCGTCGCGTGCTGCAGGCGATAGATGAGTACTACGCGAGCGATGCGTTGTTTGCGCTGCCGTTGCTGGACTACTACTTCCCCGATCGCCAGTACCAGAAGGCCTACGATGCGCTCGTGCGCGTGCGTGACAAGCTGCGAATCGACGATGCGCTGACGAATGCGCGACTGTCCGCCGCGCTGCTCGTGATGGAAAACGTCGATGAGGCAAACGCCATGGCGGACAAGGCGGTGGCGCAGGAGCCGGGACTCGAGCTGGCATGGTGGTCGCAGTTTCGTGCGCGCGTCGCCGCGGGAAACTACGAGTCCGCACTCGAGCCGGCATCGCAGCTAGCGACGGAATTCGGTCATCGTCTCGATGAGGAGACGCTCGCGAAGGATCCGTCGATGCGCGACTTCGCGCGCTCCGCCGAATACCGGCGCTGGCGCAGTGAAGACGCGGGCAGTGACTAGAAAGGCGCTGTCGCCGCGTATCGACATCGTCGCGTACGCGCCCGAACTTGCCGGCGCCTTTCGCGATCTCAATATCGAATGGCTGCAGAAGTACTTCGACGTCGAGGCCATCGACGCGGAGATACTGGGTGATCCCGAACGGCACATCATCGCGCACGGCGGCTACATACTCTTTGCCTGTCTCGACGGCAGGCCGGTGGGCACCGTGGCGTTGAAGGCGCACGCGGACGGCGTTTTCGAGCTCACCAAGATGGCGGTGACCGGCGAGTGCCAGGGCAAGGGCATCGGCCGGCGGCTCCTGCGGGCGGCGCTTGATCGCTACCGGCAGACGGGCGCGCGGA
>CAJXJW010000016.1 GCA_913055625.1 uncultured Pseudomonadota bacterium
GCCTCGGCGGCGAGGTCGGGCTCGGCGCCCTGGCAGGCGCACAGCAGCAGGGTCGTGGCAGAGATCAGGGAACGTCGCATGGGGAAATCGGCCCGCGTGAAAGGGGGCCGCATGTAATCACAGGCAGCCGGGGTCGTCCACTCCGCGCGGCCGCCGGGTCAGACCGGCAATTCGCGCTGTGCGGGTTGCCAGTGGGTGAGATGCAGCCGCGCGCCGCCCATGCCGAGGCTCCGGACCCAGCGCGCGGCGGCGTCGAGCGACGCCCACGTCCGGATCTTGCCCTGGCGGGTCTCGGCCGCGATCGGCCCGTTTGCCGTGCTGGCCTCGACGTGGAAGCGGGCACCGGTGGCGATGATGTCGATCTTGCGAATCGCGCCGGCGGCGACGAGCGCCTTCAGGGTTCTCTCATCCATTCGCGTCCTCTTGGGCGTTGGCGGCTTCCCGGACCGGGATGCCTTCGGCGTCGCAGTGCCGCCGGATCAGGGTCTCGACCATGTTGGCCACGCTGCGGTGCTCGCGCTCGGCCGCACGCCGCACCGCCTGCTTGACGGCAGGTGCGATACGGAGGTTCAGCGTGGCGATCTTGGTGCGCGGCATGGCCGGAGTGTAACGCATTAGTGAAGCGAATGTAACGCACTTTTTCGCCGGAGTCGTTTCGCCCCGGCGGCCAGGACGTTGGCGTCGCCGATCGGGGTGGGCGACAATGGCCGCGGCAGGATTCCTGACGGGAGCGTTCGATGGAAAGCATCATCTTCGGTGTCAGCATGGGCCTCGGCGTGGCCGCCGTGGCGCTGATCGCATTCACGTTGCTCTGGATCGTCATCGGCAAGATCGACGTCTAGAAAGCCGGCAGAGGCGACCGGGCGTTGCGCGGGATGCCCGGACAATGGAGCATTGGCGACATGGAGATTCTTCGCCTCGTCAGCATCAACGTCGGCAAGCCGCACACCCTGCGGCTCGGCAGCCGGGACTTCCGGACGGGCATCGATAAGCAACCGACGGACCTCGGCGTTCACATTGGCCCGCTCGGCCTCGACGGCGATGCCGTGCTCGATACCGAGCATCACGGCGGACGAGACCAGGCGGTCTACGTGTACGGTGCCGAGGATTACCGCTGGTGGTCGCAGGAGCTGGGCCGCGAGATCCGGCCCGGCACTTTCGGCGACAACCTGACCGTTGCCGGATTCCCGGACGATCTGAACGCGGGCGACCGCCTGTTGATAGGCGATGTCATTCTCGAGGCGACGGCGCCGCGCATCCCGTGCAGCACGTTTGCCGCGCAGATGCAGGACGGCAATTTCGGTCTTCGCTTCCGCCGCGCGGAGCGTCCGGGCGTTTACTTCCGGGTGCTGAACGAGGGCGCGGTCACCCGGGGTGAACCGGTGACCTTCATCGAGAATCCCGACCCGAGCGTGTCGATGCGCGCAATGTTCCGGCTCTGGTTCGAGGCGCACCCGGCGCCGGAGGCGGTGGCAAGAATCCTCGAGGCGCCCGTTGCCGAGCGCGTGCGCGAGCGCTTTCGGCGGAAGCTCGAGGAAGCCGCTGCGGAATCCTAGAAAAAAATGCCCCGCACGAGGCGGGGCAAGGGGAGTGGGCTTCCGGGGAGAAAGCCCGTCGGGTTGCGGCGGGTGTCAGGGTGCGAAATCGTCGAGCAGTATCAGCCCGAGCGGAGCGCCGCCACCGGTCGCATCGCGGGCGATCGCCGTGTACACGCCGCCGGCGGAGACGGAGATCGTGGCGGGGCCGATCGCGGGTGTCTTGTCGCCGGCCGGGGTCACGGTAACGTCGTAATCGCCCTCGGCAAGGCCGAGAAATCCGGTGTTGGCCTTGAAGGCAACGCCGCTCAGCACCGGCGATTCGGCATTGATGTCCGCGCCGGGCGCAGTCACGTAGATGTCGACGTCCTGTGCGGTGGGGGAGGCGTGGATGATACGCACACGGGCCTCCGTGGCGACGCGGCGGTAGTCGTCCGTGGCCACCAAGGGCTCGATGGCCGCCAGCGTGTCGACCGCGAGCACGTCGTAGGTAACGCCCGCGTCGAGCGTGAGGTCGGCGTCGATGACCACGGCGCCGGGATTGCCGGCCGCCGTCACCTTGACGTTGTAGTCCGCCGGGTCGACATCGAGAAAGGCGGTTGCCGCGGGGAATGCCAGGTCGGAGACGAGCGTCACGGCGTCGTTCGCAATGACGTCGACGGCGGGCGCGTCAGGCGACGCGTGCACCACGCGCAGCCGTGCCGGCGTCGCCGCGTCCAGGATTTCCAGGGAGCCGCCGCCGTCCAGGGCGACGATGGAGATCGGGGAAGCACCGGTTGCGGTGTTCGGGACGGCGCTGAGCAACAGGTCGTCGCCGTCACCGAGAGCCACCGTGCCGGAGTCGTAGACGACGGTAGCCGGGTCGCCGGCGAGCGTCACGCGCACCTGGTAGTCGCCGGCAGCCACTTCGACCGGGCCGAGCGTCTCCTGGTAGGAGAAGGAGCCCAGCGGTGCAGTCGCCGCGAGGTCGGCACCCGGCGTCGTCACGAAGACGTCGACCGCGGGGGCGTCGGGTGCGGCATGCAGAACGAACGCGCGTGCCGCACCTGCGCCGACGGCCGTGCGAGGCTGCTCGAGGATCAGCGGCTCGAGCGTGCCTGCCTCGACGCTGCCAACGGCGACGATGCTGTAAATCGTGTCACCCGAGAATGCCACGTCGACGGGACCGATGACGGTGGCCGTCGTGTCGCCCGGCAGCCGGGCATCGACCTGGACGCTGTACGTGCCTTCGTCCGCGGTCTGACGGGGCGAGCCGACCTTGTAGTCGACATCTGTCAGGATTTCCGTGCCGCCGAAGCTGACGTCGACCGGCGGCGCATCCGAAGAGGCATGCAGCACCTGCACGTCAAACGTGGCGACCGGCGGCGGTGGCGTGGTGGTAACGACATCGTCATCGTTGTTGTCGCAGGCCGCAGCCAGGGCAAGCGCCGGCAGCAGCAACAGCCATTTCAGGTGATTCATCTTCGTTCCTCGCTCGTGGAGTGGGTGTAGCGAGAGAATGGCGCAGGCCGAAGAGGCAAGGGTGTCACCGGGGTATCTGATTGTTTCCAGTTGTTTCGTTGGCGCCCCGGACGTCCGCGGCGGCGCTTGCCGCGATATCATGTGCGCATGTCCAAGGTCCTGCTCATCGACGACGACCGGAAGCATTCCGAGCTTCTTCAGGCGTATTTCAAACGTTTCGGCATCCAGCTCGTCTGCGCGGGCGACGCGACCGAGGGCCTGAAAAAGCTGCGGCGCGAGGATCCGGACGTGCTGCTGCTCGACGTGATGCTGCCCGGCAAGGACGGCTTCGAGATCTGTCGCGAGGTGCGGCGGACGAGCGACATCCCGATCATCATGCTGACGGCGCGCGGCGACGTGATCGACCGCGTGTCCGGACTCGAACTCGGTGCGGACGACTACGTCGGCAAGCCTTTCGAGCCGCGCGAACTCGTCGCACGCGTGCAGGCGATCCTGCGGCGCGCGGACCCGGTCGTTACCCGTTCGGGCCGGCTCGCGTTCGAGGGGCTGTCCATCGACCCGGAATCGCGCCAGGTGCAGGTGGACGGCACGGACGTCGACCTGACGTCGATGGAGTTCGAACTGCTGCTGATCCTTGCGCGACGCCACGGCAAGAAGCTGTCGCGCGACGAGATCCTGAGCGAATTGCGCGGCATCGACGCCGCAATCCTGACGCGGTCCGTCGACATCATGGTCAGCCGCCTGCGCAGCAAGCTCGGGGACTCCGTGAAGCCGGCCCGATTCATCCAGACGATCTGGGGGCGGGGATACTCCTTCGTCGGCATTCCGGCGAGCGATGCTTAGACGGCTGTCGCGTTCACTGTCGTTTCGCCTGCTGGCGATCTTTCTCGTTCTCGGTTTCCTGTTCGTCTGGGGTTCCTTCGCGGCGTTGCGCTGGGTCTACAACAGCGACGACATTCGCGGGCTGATCAGCGGCCACCTGTCCCTGCACGTGCATTACGTCCGCGAGGACATCGGTTCGCCACCACGCATCGAACGGGCCCGCGCGATCACGCAGAGCGTGCCGGTGGACATCCGGATCCTCGGTCCCGACATCGACTGGGCCTCCGACCCGGATTTCCCGGCGCTGTCGGACCTGGCGTTCGGCCCGAGTCCCGCGTTCAGTGACGATCCCGGCGCGTGGGTCGACGAACTTCGCGGCGTCGAGTTCGCGAACCTCGACGACCACAACTTCCTGAAGATGCGCGAAGGGGACTACGACATCGTGGTCGTGTCACCCCGGATTGCCGACAAGCGCAGCGGTCCGCCACTGATGGTGCTCATCGTCGGCATGGGCCTCACGTTCCTGCTCATCGGCTACATGGCCGTGCAGTGGCTGTTCAAGCCGATCCGGGCAATACGCACCGGCGCAAACCAGATCGGCCGCGGCAACTTCGAGCACCGCATTACCAATATCCGCCACGACCAGCTCGGCGACCTCGCCGCGGACATCAATACGCTGGCCGGCGACGTCGAGAGCATGCTCGATGCGAAACGGGCGCTGCTGCTCGGCATCAGTCACGAGTTGCGGACGCCGTTGTCACGGTTGCGGCTCATCACCGAGTTTCTCGCCGACGACGAAAACCGCGAGTCCGTGCGCGCCGAGGTCGCGGAGATGGAGAAGATCGTGCACGACCTGCTGGAAGCGGAGCGGCTCAGTACCCGGCACGCGCCGCTGGTTCGAGAGCCGGTGATCGTCGCCGAACTCGTCGATGCGATGCTGAGCGACTACTTCGCACGCGAGCGAGACCGCATTCGTTTCGAGGACCGGGTCGGCAGCGAAGCCGTGTCGCTGGACCCGGCACGCATCATGCTGCTGCTGAAGAACCTGCTGAGCAACGCGCTGCGCTACACCTCGGCATCGGCGGGGCCCGTCGAACTGCGTGCAGCGCTGCACGAGGGGTCGCTGCTGTTGTCCGTCCGTGACCACGGCCCCGGCATCCCCGCGGAGCAGGTCGAGCACCTGGGCGAGCCGTTTTATCGCGGGGATCCCTCCCGGACCCGGCAGACCGGCGGCTCTGGCCTGGGCTTGTACCTGTCGAAGCTGATCGCCCGGGCGCACGGCGGCAGCCTCGAACTGGTCGGGAACGGACCCGACGGCGCCGTCTTCCAGGCGCGGCTACCCCTCTATGATTTGACATAACCCGGCAGTGCCAACTTGACGTCTCGGGCGGTAGATATCAAAATGATATCATTCTGATGCAGAGGTAAGACGTCCATGAACCAGGAAAAATCCAGGAAGGTTGCGTCCGGGTACGCCATGATCGCCGTGCTCGCAGTGATGCAGGGTGTGTTGGTCTACGCGATCGTCGCTGCGTTGCGCGCCCATTCGATCGGTGGGGTCATCGCGGCCGTACTCGCGTCAGTGGTCGTGCTGTTCCTCTGGGTCGGCCTGTTCATGGTGCATCCGAACGAAGCGAAGGTGCTTCAGCTGTTCGGTGCGTATGCCGGGACCGTCCACGAGCCGGGTCTCAAGTGGGCGAACCCGTTCTTCGCCAAGACCGCGGTTTCGACGCGTGTCCGCAACTTCGAAAGCGGGCGGTTGAAAGTCAACGATTCGAGCGGCAGCCCGATCGAGATCGCGGCCGTCGTTGTCTGGAAAGTCTTCGACACGGCTGAGGCGCTGTTCGAGGTCGATGATTACGAGGAGTTCGTGCGCATCCAGAGCGAGTCCGCGCTGCGCAATCTCTCCACGACCTATCCGTACGAGCCGAACGAAGGCGAGCGCATCTCCCTGCGCAGTCATCCGAGCGAGATTGCCGTGGCGCTCTGCAACGAGATCCAGGACAGGCTCGAGAAGGCCGGGGTCACCGTGATCGAGGCGCGCATCAGCCACCTCGCGTATTCGCCCGAGATCGCGAACGCGATGCTGCGCCGCCAGCAAGCGTCGGCGATCATTGCCGCCCGGACGCAGATCGTCGCCGGCGCGGTGGGGATGGTCGACATGGCGCTCAAGGAGCTGTCAGCGAACGACATCGTGGACCTCGATCCCGAGCGGCGTGCCGCGATGGTCAGCAACCTGCTGGTCGTTCTGTGCGGCGAGGAGGGAGCGAAGCCCGTCGTAAATACCGGCTCGCTCTACACCTGACGCGGCCCCGGGGTCTCCGATGGCAGCCCGCAAGGCGTTCGCGTTGCGCATGGACGAAAAGACGCTCGAAGCGATGCAACGCTGGGCGAACGACGACCTGCGCAGCCTGAACGCCCAGATCGAATTCGTCCTGCGAGAAGCCCTGCGGAAGCAGGGCCGATTGCCGAAGCAGCCGGACAGGGACCGCTGATCGCGGTGCTTCGGTGTAGGATCAGTGCATGAGCTCGCTGATCCCCGTCATCGCCGTTCTGCTTGCCTTGGTCGCCGCAGGCGCAATCGCCTACCTGGCCTGGGAGCTGACCTCGAAGCGCTCCCAGGATTCCATCGAAGAGTCACTCGGCCGCGACGAGCGCACGCCCGAAGATTGACCCGGGCGCGTCTCAGCGAGTGCGATTGCCCGACCGTCGGTTACCCGAACTGCCCGAGCTGCGCGACTCGCGTGTCGCCCCCGCGGACGACGCGCGTTGCGCCGGGCGCGACGATGCCGTGGACGGCCGTGAAGCCGGCGCAGACGGGCGCGTTGCCGGCGCCGACTGTCTCGACGTCGTGGCCGGCTGGCGTGACACCGGGGCCGACGGGCGAGGCGCCGTCGCACTCGGCGCGCGCCGGGCCGGCGCCGTGCCGAGCTGGCGCGTGGACGTGCCCGCACGTGACGAATCTGCCGGTCGCGTTGTCGAGTAAGCGGGCGTGCGCCGCGCGGCATCCGGCGTGACCACCGTCGAACGTCGCTCATTCACGGACGGGCGCGCCTGCGACGGGTTGCGCGTCGTCGTGTAGCCGCGATCGCGATTTGCATTTGCGGCGAGGGCGGTGCGCACCTCCTGCATGTTCGTCGCCGGCTCGCGGGCGCGGGTCGACGTCGTGCGGCGGCTCGACGTTGTTCCGGCATCGATCGCGCTGCGCATGCGCTGGACGCTGTCGCCGTCGCCACGCTGCGGCCGGCTACCCGAGCTCGCCGCCGAGGGTGGCGCGGTGCGTGCCGCGGCGGCGCGCTTGTCGGGCGTCCGGGCGTAGGCGCCCTGGATCGAACGGGACTCGCGATACGCCGTGCCCGTCGTCGCCGGGTTCGGGTAGTGGCGATTGCGCGTGATCCGCTGGTCGCTGTATCGCAGGCGCGTGCTCGCGCGCGGGCGCCAGGTGTCGCCGTGACGCGAGCGGTAGTTCACGTGCACGTCGTTGTTGACGTAGTAGTTGTTGTAGACGGTGACCGACGGACGGCGATACCACCACGAGTTGCGGTAGTTGTAGCCGTAATACGGGTGACCGTAGTACGTCGGGTGATACGTACAGAGATTCCACGAGTTCCAGCCGATCGAGAACGCCGTCGTCACGCCCCAGAAATATCCGGTCGAAAACGCGTAGTAGCTCGGGTACGGGTAGTAGTACACCGGGTACGCCCTCGGGTAGTAGTAGTAAACGGGGCGAGGCTGGTACACGACGACGCGTTCCGGCTCGTAGTACGGGACGTAGATGACTTCCTCGCTGACTGGTGCGATCTCGATGATGTCTTCGCCGTTGCGCGCGACGGTCTGGCGGTCGTCCGACTTCAGGTTGCCGGCCGCGTAGGCCCGGTCGCGGAATACTGCGATGGCGTTGATGACGTCGGACTGCTGGGCAACGACCGCCTCGCCGAGCTGCCAGGTCCAGTCGAGGTCCTCGTTCATCATCTCGACCACTTCCGGGTAGTTCACGAGCGCCACGATCGAGTCGTCCCAGTCCTCGTCGGGCTGGAGCGAGGGGTCGTGCTCGAGGTCTTCGAGGAAGCGGGCGGCCTGGACCACCTGCAGCGGATAGGTCGCCGCCGGCAGCACGATCGCAAGCAGGTCGTCCGGGTACAGCGCCACCGGGCCGACCAGCGCCTCGAGTTCACCGGCAGAGCGCAGCGGAATGGCGTCATCGTCGGTCGTCATGGGCGCGGCCGTTGCGGCCTGGCCGACGACGTTGCCGTTCTCGTCGACCGGCACCTGCGCGAAACCCGCCGGCGCCTGCGCGAGCAGTGCCAGAAGGGCGGTCACAACTCCGGTGAGCTTATGTCGCATGTTCATCGTTCCTGACTCCTCCGCAAGGCGGATTTCCGGACTTCAGGACTGATGGTAGGCCCGGCTATCTGAACAGGGCCTTAATGTTGCGTCGTCAGTCCTTGCCGCCGTGCCAGGCAAGGAACTTCCACCCGTCGTCCGTGCGGACGAGGATGTCCGTGTAGCGGCCGTTTTCGGTCCTGAGCTTGCCGTCCTGGTCTTCGCTGGCCGACGTGTACAGGTAATGGGCGATGGCCACGTCGCCGCGCACGATGATCGACAGCGGGTACAGTTCGTGCCCCTTCTGTTTCGAGGCCCCGTCCATGACCCGGTCCCACATGCGCGTGGATGCCCGGTTGCGGGGGGCAGGTGAATCCTTGTCCCAGCCGACGAATTCCTCGGCCAGCAGCTCGTCGATCCAGTCGTTGTCGCCACTTTCCTCGGCGTTCCACTGGCCCTCGATGACCGCCCACACGTCCGCCTGGTCGTTGCCGGATTCCTGCGCGACGGCCGTGGCCTGCCACGCCAGGGCCCCAAATGCGGCGATCAGTGCCGCGACTTTCCCTGCCTGCATCATCTGGATTGCTCCCCCGCGGTGAATAGCGCTAACGGGGCCGAGTGTAGTCGCAAAGTTCAGGTGCAACAATCGACCACGGCACGCTACGGCGCCGGCCGCACGCCGAGCGCGCGGAGTACGTCGGCCGGGATCGCGACGGCGCGGCCCGGCGTCATCCGGCGGAGGTCGGAAGGGCCCAGGAAGTCCGGGTGATAGACTTCAATAATGTCTGCATATTCAATGTTTAGTAATGCATTATTGATGCTGAGTCTATACTCCTGAACGGCGAGTCCCGCCGCCGTCGTCACACCCATCAGCGACAGCCACCCGGGCTCGGTGGCGGGCGCCGGCAGCGCGCCGGCGACGCGCGGTGCCTTGTGTACTGCGAAGCCGGCGTGCCGCAGCGTGGCGCCAATGGACCCGCCCTCGAGGATCTTCGCGTGGGCCTCTCGTAACGCGGGGTCGTCGTTCGCGAGCGCGGCCGGCTGGAAACGCACGACCGCATAGGTCCGGCAGATGCGCCGGCCGTCGTGCACGGAATACAGGTTCGAGCGCCGCCCCTGGGCATCGCTGCCGACGATCTCGACGCCGTAGGAACCGTACCGCTGCTCGATTCGGTCGCTGTTCAGCAGCGGCGTGTCGGTACCGCAAGCGCACAGCCAGGCGAGCGTCACGGGCAGGGCGAGCCACCGCCAGGCCAGCCGCAGCCGCCGTTGAAACCTTTCGCCTTGGTCGCGCATCCTTGGGGGGATTCTAATCCATTCGTCGCGCGGCAGCGCGACCGCATCCTCGGGGGACATCCATGATTTTTCGAAGCGTGTCTCGGCTGCTCTGCGCGGCCGTCTCAGGTTGCCTGCTGGCCGGCATGGCGGCAGCGGCGCCGGCCTGGGTCGAAAAGAGCAACCGCTACGCGGAGATGGTGCTCGACGAATATGCCCGCTTCAGCCCGGAGGGCGCGGGCGGCCTCGGCGTCGAAGGCGTTGACGAGGAGGTCGTTGACCTCGGGCCGGACCTGTACGAGCGCTCCCAGGCATCGGCCCGGGAGTTGGAATCGGTGCTCGTCGCGGCCCTGGCCGGGGAACAGGACCTGAAAGTCCGGCAGGACCTCGGCATCCTGATCCAGGCCGTCAGGGACGGCGTCGAGACCTCGGACCTCGAGCGCGAACACCTGCTGCCGTACTTCAACCTGAACCAGACCGTGTTCGGCGGTATCCGGGCGCTCATCGATCCGCAGGTCGATCGCAGCCGCTACCCGTCGGCCGTCGTCCGCATGCAGAAATACGCAGGGCTCGCCGACGGCACGACACCGATTGTCGAGCTCGCGAAGGCGCGGACTCAGGAGCGTTTCGACATCGACGGCCTCGTCGGGCCGTACCGCGGCGAAGTCGAGCAGGACCTCGAGCGCGCCGAGACGATGATCGGTGGCATCGGCGATCTGCTGGCCGGCACGGACCTCGAAGGCTGGGAGCCCGTCTACGAGGCGCTGGCCGACCAGCTTCGCGACTACAACGAATGGGTCCGGGCGGAGATTCTCCCGCGTGCGCGCGCCGACTACCGGCTGCCCCCGGCACTGTACGCGAACGCCCTGAAGAACTGGGGCGTCGACGAGAGTCCCGAGGCCTTGATCGAGGCGGCAACGAAAGGCTACATGGACATCCGCAACGAGATGGAGGCGCTGGCGCCGCTGGTCGCGGCGGAGAAGGGCTACGACACGGATGATTACCGCGAGGTGATCGCGCTGCTGAAGCGAGACGGCGCCATCGACGGCGACAAGCTGCTGGATCACTACCACAACGTGCTCGTGGCGATCGAGGAGATCATCGCACGCGAGAAGCTGGTCAGCCTGCCCGAGCGCGACGCGGGCATCCGCATTGCGTCGGCGGCGGAAACGGCTGCGCAACCGGCACCGCATCTCGACCCGCCGCCCCTGATCGGCAACACCGGCGAGTACCCGATCTTCGTCATTCCGAAGCTGACCCGGAACCCGGACGGGAGCTGGAAGCAGACCGATGATACCTACGTCGCGGGCTCCTGGACGCTGACGGCGCACGAAGCGCGGCCCGGACACGAGTTGCAGTTCTCGAGCATCGTCGAGGAAGGCGTGTCACTCGCGCGCGCCATCTTCGCGTTCAACAGCGCCAACGTCGAGGGCTGGGCGCTGTACTCGGAGGCCATCGTGCGGCCGTACCTGCCGCTGGAGGCGCAGTTGGTCGGCCTCCAGTACCGGCTGATGCGCGCGGGACGGATGTTCCTGGACCCGATGCTGAACCTGGGCCTCATCACGCCCGAAGAGGCCAAGCGGCTCATCGTCGAGGACATGGCCGTCGGCGAGAGCTGGGCGCAGAACGAGGTGGAGCGTTACACCTACCGGATGCCCGGCCAGGCAACCGCCTACTACTACGGCTACGGGAAGATGCAGGCGCTGCGGCTGCTGACGGAACTCCGGTTGCAGGATCGCTTCGACGCGCGGGCCTTCCACGATTTCGTGCTCAAACAGGGATTGCTGCCGCCCGACATCCTGCGGCAGGCCGTGATGGAGGAGTTCGTTCCGGCCCGGCTCGACTGACGCGGGGGCTATACTCGTCGGCACTCGGGAACGGGGTGCCGAATGAGCAAGCCTTCAGATTCGTCGCCGGACCCGTCGACACTCGACGTCGACGGGTCGCGCCGGCGCCTGCTCCGGACGCTGCTGGCGGCGTCCTGCGTCTCGGCCTGCGGCCCCGACCGCACGCCGGATGTCTCCGTGCCCCGAAGCCCGTTCGGTGACAGTGCAACAGCGGAAGACGTCACCGACGGCATCGACCTGACCGGAAAGATCGCCGTCGTTACCGGTTGCACCAGCGGGATCGGTCTCGAGACGATGCGCGTGCTTGCAATGCGCGGCGCCTACGTGCTGGGCACGAGCCGGTCGCTGGAACGCGCCGAGGCCGCCTGCCGGGGAATCGCGGGTGTGACTACACCGCTCGAGTTGGAACTCGCCGACCCGGCATCCGTCATCGATTGTGCGGAGAAAATCCGCTCGCTGCGCGCGCCGATCGACATCCTCGTATGCAACGCGGGCTACCGCGGCGGCGGCAATGATCGGGAACGGGTCAACGGCGTCGAAAAGCATTTCGCCATCAACCACCTCGGTCATTTCCTGCTCGTCAACCGGATTGCCGACCGAATGTACTTCGCGTGGCAGGGCCGCGTGGTCGTGGTCGCGAGCCGGACGGCGTACACGAAGGCGCCCGCGGAGGGCATCCGTTTCGACGACCTTTCTTTGCGCGACGGCTACAGTGACTCGATGGCCTACGGCCACTCGAAACTCGCCAACGCGCTGTTCTCGCTGGGGCTCGCTGCACGGCTGCGCGGCACGCGCATCACGTCCAACGCGTTGCATCCGGGCGTAATCAACACCGGGATCGACCGCAACCTGAATGGCCTCACGCAGCGTCTCTTCGGCATCTACGCCGCGGCACGCGGCAAGTCGATACCCGAAGGTGCGGCAACGTCGTGTTTCGTGGCGACGAGTCCGTTGCTCGGATCCACGAGCGGTGCCTGGTTCGAAGACTGCAATGCGGTGACAGTCGCCGACGGCCACCTGTACGATACGGCAATGGCTGATCGACTCTGGTCCGTTTCCGAAACGCTGCTGGCTGACCACCTGGTCGTGCACGGCACGCCCGACCCGTCCGAACTCGAGCATGGCCTGCGGCGGTGGCGCCGGGATGCGGAGTGACCCGCGCAAGGCCCTGGTCGTGTTGTCCGGCGGCCAGGATTCGACGACCTGCCTGTACTGGGCGCTGGATCGCTTCGGCGGCACCGCCGTATCGGCGATCACGTTCGACTACGGCCAGCGACACCGCATCGAACTCGATTGCGCCCGGCGGGTCGCGGAACGGGCGGGTATCCCGCACGCATGCCTGCCGATCGATACGTTCCGCGCGCTCGGCGGTGACGCGCTGACGGATGACGCCGTCGCCGTACGCGACGAGACCGACGCGGACAGCGGGCTGCCGAACACATTCGTGCCCGGCCGCAACCTGGTGTTCCTGACCTTCGCCGCGGCCTGGGCGTGGCCGCGTGGCATCGGCAACCTGGTCACCGGGGTCGCGCAGACAGACTACAGCGGCTACCCGGACTGCCGGGAGTCGACGCTCGCGTCGCTCGAGCAAACGCTGCGACTCGGCATGGAGTCGGACGTCGTCGTGCATGCGCCGCTGATGCACCTGTCGAAGAAAGACACGGTATTGCTCGCCGAACGTCTCGGCGCACTCGATGCGATGGCGCTGACGCACACCTGCTACAACGGCGAGCGTCCGCCGTGCGGGCATTGCCCGGCGTGTCGCCTCCGCGCCAAGGGTTTCCGTGAGGCGGGCATCGCGGATCCGCTCTGCGCGGATGCCTGAGCCGTGACGTACTCGGTCAAGGAATGTTACTTCACGCTGCAGGGCGAGGGAGCCCAGGCGGGCCGCGCCGCTGTGTTTCTGCGGTTTGCCGGCTGCAACCTGTGGTCGGGTCGGGAAGAGCACCGGTCGACGGCGGTCTGCCGTTTCTGCGACACGGACTTCGTCGGTACGGACGGCGAGGGTGGCGGCAAGTTCCTGGACGCAGAATCGCTCGCGGATGCGGTCGTCGACACCTGGGCGGGCCGTAGCGGCGTTCCCTACGTCGTCTGCACCGGCGGCGAGCCGCTCCTGCAGCTCGACGCCGCGTTGATCGCGGCGTTGCACGATCGTGGCCTGGAGATCGGTGTCGAAACGAACGGAACGATCGCGGCGCCGGCCGGGATCGACTGGCTGTGCGTCAGCCCCAAAGCGGACGCACCGCTCGTGCAGCGTTCCGGCGATGAGCTGAAGCTTGTTTACCCGCAAGCGGAACCGCAGGCGCAGCCGGAACATTTTGCCGGGCTGTCATTCCGGCATTTCTTCCTGCAGCCGTGCGACGACGCCAACCGTGAAGGGAACACACGTGCCGCGATCGACTATTGCCTTGCGCAGCCGCAGTGGCGCCTGAGCCTGCAAACGCACAAGTTCACGGGTATCGCCTGATGGCCAGGGCGCGCGCGACACGCGGCAGTATCGTGTTCGGTCTCGGTGTCGGCGTTCTCGTTGCCCTTTTTTCGTACCGCTGGGTTACGAACCCGGACAGGGGTGCCGAGCGCGGCATCGAGGAACGCGCCGTTCGTGCCGCACGCGTACAGCTCGTCACGCTGTTGGGACTGCCGTCAGTGGAATACGTCGACGCGATCAATCCGGCGCGGGCGGTCGGCAAGACCTACGTCTACCCGCTGGCCAGCGGCTGGGAGGTGTCCGGATACTATCGCCGTGACGACCGGGATGCCTGGCACCCGTACCTTGCGACGATCGGCGAGGACCTCGGCGTCCAGGCATTGCGGGTAGGTGACGCTGCGCCGGCGATCCGCGTTCGTGCGGTGACCGATACGCGTATCGAGGTCTTACGCTGACGCGCGCTGCGATGCCTTCGCGGCCTGTTCCTCCAGCTCTTCCTCGCGCCACTCCACGACGTTCATCTCGATGAAGAAGAACGCGAGCAGCCACAGGAATGCATCCCAGAAGTCGACGAAGTCGCCCTTGATGCCCCAATAGACGGCCGCGGCAAACAGGATCGCGTAAAGAACGATCTTGGCCGAATAGCTGATCCGGTAGACCAGTCCGACCAGCTTGTTGCGTTCCTGCAGTCGCACGTCGATCTCCAGGATCACGACGATCAGGATCCAGACGATGGAGTTGATCGCGTCGACCCAGGCGAGTCGCTGGATCTCGACGAGGCCCTGGCCGTCAACCAGCGCAGGCAGGTCCGCGTACTGGAAGTAAGGCGCGCCCACGCTGCCGAATTCGCGGCAGTTCTCCGCCGTGATGGCGGCATACTCGTCGAGATCGACCGCGTAGGACCACTCGGTCACGGGCAACGCGCACAGGTCCGTGACGTCGGCCAGCACAGACACGTCATAGGTCGCGATGACGTTCGTGACGTAGCCGTAGAATGCGAACAGGATGAACGCGTAGCTGACGAAGCGGGCGCCGTGCAGCAGCCACCGCACCGGGCGACTGAAGTGCTTGTCTTCGAGCACGTAGGTCTCGAGCTCGAACATCAGCAGCAGCACGACCCACGCGGCCGTGTCGATCGTTGCGGCGTAGGCGTCGAAGATGCTGCGCCAGGGCACGCCGCCCGGGTGTTGCAGCAGCGCGGCCTGAAACTCCTCCTGCCAGAAGAGGTAGATGTTCAGGGTGAGCAGTGAATAGACAGCGTACTTGAATAGCTGAAACAGGGTTCCGCGATTCAGGGTCAAGTCGGAGGCTCCGCCGCATCGGTTTCGACGCCCGCATAGTACACCCATACGTTCTCTTCGCCAGTCAGCAATTCGATGTACTTGGGATGGACGAAGATGTTTTCCCGGCCGGACTTGATCTCGCGGAGTATGCCGATGTCGGCGAGCTGCTTGAGATAGACCGATGCGGTCTGTCGCTTCGCGACGCCGGCCTCCACGAGGTTGCCGATTCGGCAGTAGGGCTGTTTGAACAGGAGCACGCAGAGTTCCCAGCTGTACATCTTCGGGAGTCGTTCCTGCACGAACTCGGCCGTGTGCTCCATGAGTTCACGAATGGCCTTGATCTTGTCCGTCGTCCACGTGCAGGTTTCCTCGACGCCGTCGAGGACGAACAGTATCCACGGCTCCCATGCCTGTTCGGCGGTCACGCGTTGCAGCAGGCGGTAGTAGGCCGCCTTGTTGCTGATGATGTAGCGGCTGAGGTAGAGGATCGGCGAGTCGAGCAGCCCGTGTTCCACCAGGAACAGTATGTTCAGGATGCGGCCCGTGCGCCCGTTGCCGTCCGAAAACGGGTGTATCGCCTCGAACTGGTAGTGCTGGATCGCGAGCCGGACGAGCGGGTCGAGTTCCGTTTCGGCCTGCATGAAATTCGCCCAGTTGTCGAGCTTCTCCTGCAGCAGTTTCTGGCCGACCGGCGGCGTGTAGATGACTTCACCGGTCATCCTGTTCTTGAGCGTTGTGCCGGGCTCGGCCCGGATGTCGAGCTCCACGCCCTTGACGGTGCTGCAGACCTGGATGGCCATGTCCGTGGTCAACATGCGTCGCTGCACCATCTTCGTGCCCTCGTAGAGGGCGGTCCGGTACCGCAGCGCCTCCTTGGTGGCAGCGTCGGCACGATCCACGGCGATGTCCGCGTACTCGAACAGCTTGTCCGTCGTCGTCACGATATTCTCGATTTCCGACGAGGCCCGCGCCTCGAGCAGCGGCAGGGCATTGACGAGGACCGCCGAGTTCGGGATCAGCTCCGCCGCCTGTTTCAGCTCGGCGAGCGCGACCCGGGCGCTGATGCATTTCTTCAGGATGCGGCGGGTCTCGACCTGTTCCCGCGGCGGAGGCAGGGGCGGCAGGTCGTTGTACGGCGACTTCGGGTCGAAAATGATCACGTTCGGTTCCCCCTGGGCGATGTCGATGGCATCGACACGTCGGCCAGATGTGTCGATATTATGGTAGAAAATCGACACGTTTTCCCGAAATGTCGATCGAATCGACGAGTCTCGGGTTATATGTCGAAAAAAGTCCGTTTTCTCGACATATCTGGAGTATAGGTCGATTCGATCGACATCGCCGTGACCGGGTACCGCTTTGCGGAACGCTACTCTCCGGCGTCGCCGTCGGGCGACAGTGTGACAGCACCCCGCCGTCCGCCTATGCTGAACGCCGGTTTGCGTCCCGGAGGACGGCAATGCAGGCAATGGTCCGACTGTCCGTGATCGGTTTGGCGGCGCTGGCACAGGGTGCTTGTGGAGGTGGTGGCGGTGGCGACGGGAACGGCGGTTCGAACACGCCCCCGCCGCCCGGTAACAATGCACCGACGGTGGAACTCGAGCCGGTCTTCGGCGGCCTCGCATTGAACGACCCCGTCGCGCTGAGGCAGGCGCCGGGTGAAGACGCCAGCTGGTACGTGGTCGAGCAGCGGGGCGTAATCCGGGTCTTCAACAACGACCCGAACGTAACGGGTGCCGGAACGTTCCTGGACATCCAGGACCGCGTCGACGACGGACCGAGCGAGGCAGGGCTTCTCGGCATGGCCTTCCACCCGGGTTTCCCGTCCACGCCGGAGGTCTTCGTGTCGTACACCGCGCCCGGCCAGGCCGGCTCGGTACTGGTCTCGCGAATCTCGAGGTTCACGAGCGCGGATGGCGGGCAAACGCTCGAAGCGGGCAGCGAACAGGTGCTGCTTGCGGTGCCGCAGCCCAACGGCAATCACAACGGCGGCGACTTGCACTTCGGCATGGACGGGCTGCTGTATGTCGGCTTCGGTGACGGCGGCGGCGCGGGTGACCCCGGTGAGAACGGGCAGGACACCACGAATCTGCTGGGGACGATCGTGCGCATCGACGTGGACGGCGGGTCGCCGTACGCGATTCCCCCGTCGAACCCGTTCGCCGCACAGCCGGCCTGCACAGGCGGCGACAATGGGCTCGCACTCGACTGCCCGGAGATCTTTGCGTGGGGATTGCGCAACCCGTGGCGTTTCAGCTTCGACCGGAACACGGGCGACCTGTGGACCGGAGACGTGGGCCAGGGGACCTGGGAGGAGGTCGATCTCGTCGTCGCCGGCGGCAACTACGGCTGGAACGACCGGGAAGGCGCGCATTGCTACGATCCGCCGAACGGCTGCGACGAGTCCTCACTGGACCCCGTCGCCGAGTACAGCCACGCGCTGGGGGCGTCGATTACCGGCGGATACGTGTATCGCGGCTCAGCGATTCCCGACCTCGCCGGGCACTACGTATTTGCCGACTACGTCTCCGGCAGGGTTTTCGCCGTTCGGGCGGACAGCCAGCCTACCGTCAATCCCGTGGAGCTGCTCGATACGAACCTGTTCATATCGGCTCTCGCGGAGGACATCGATGGCGAACTCTATATCGTGAGCTACAACAACGGGACGGTGCACCGACTCGCGGATGTGCCCTGACGGGCCTTTCGGCTAGAATCGGCCGCGTTGCCCGGGGGGCGTCGCGGCAAGAACGACATGACGAAGCCGAAGTCCGATATCGAGATTGCGCAGGCGGCAACGCTGCAACCAATCCAGAGCGTCGCGGAACGCCTCGGCGTCCCGACGCAGCACCTGATCCCCTATGGCCACGACAAGGCAAAGATTGCCTACGATTTCATCTCGGCCAATGGCGTAAAGCCGGACGGCAAGCTGATACTGGTTACCGCCGTGTCGCCGACGCCGGCCGGCGAAGGCAAGACGACGACGACGGTCGGCCTCGGCGACGGTCTGAACCGCATCGGCAAGAATGCCGTCATCTGCCTTCGTGAGCCCAGTCTCGGGCCCTGCTTCGGCATGAAGGGCGGTGCCGCCGGCGGTGGCTACGCGCAAGTCGTGCCGATGACCGACATCAACCTGCACTTTACCGGCGACTTCCACGCGATCACCGCGGCCCACAATCTGCTGGCGGCGCTGATCGACAATCACATGCACTGGGAGAACGATCTCAACATCGATCCGCGCCGGGTCACCTGGCGCCGCGTGCTCGATATGAACGACCGCGTGCTCCGGTCGATCACGACGGGTCTCGGCGGCTATTACAACGGTGTCGTGCGCGAGGCCGGTTTCGACATCACCGTGGCCTCCGAGATCATGGCGATCTTCTGCCTGGCAACCGGTCTTGCCGATCTCGAGAAGCGGCTGGGCAACATCGTGCTCGGCTATACGCGCAAGAACGAGCCGGTCACCGTCCGCGAACTCGGCGCCGAGGGCGCGATGACGGCGCTGCTGCGTGACGCACTGCAGCCGAATCTCGTGCAGACGATCGAGAACAACCCGGCGCTGATGCACGGGGGACCGTTCGCGAACATCGCGCATGGCTGCAACTCGGTAATGGCGACACGCACGGCGTTAAAACTGGCCGACTATGTCGTTACCGAGGCCGGGTTCGGTGCAGATCTCGGTGCCGAAAAATTCTTCAACATCAAGTGCCGCAAGGCTGGCCTGAAGCCGAGTGCGGCGGTGCTCGTCGCGACGGTCAAGGCGCTGAAGATGCACGGCGGTGCGCAGAAGGACGCGCTGGACCGGGAAGATCTCGCCGCGCTGGAGGAAGGGCTCGGAAACCTCGGCCGGCACATCCGCAACCTTGGCAAGTTCGGCGTACCCGTGGTCGTTTGCATCAACCGGTACACGTCGGATACCGATGCGGAGGTCGACCTGATCGTGAGATACGCCGATCAGTTCAATGTGCGTGCGGTCTCGAGCACGCATTGGGCGGACGGCGGTGCCGGCGCGGAGATACTCGCCGAGACGGTGGTCGACGTCTGCGAGCACGGGGGCGCCCAATTCCGGACGCTGTACAGCGACAACGTGTCGCTGTGGGAAAAGGCGCGGCGCGTGGCGCGCGAGATCTACGGCGCCGACGACATCATTGCCGACAAGAAGATTCGCGACCAGTTCCACGAACTGGACGCAGCGGGCTACAAGCACTATCCCGTCTGCATGGCGAAGACTCAGTACAGCTTTTCGACGGACCCGAACCTGCTAGGCGCGCCGGACGGCCACGTCGTGCCGATTCGGGAAGTGCGGCTCGCGGCCGGCGCGGAATTCGTCGTGGTCATCTGCGGCGCGATCATGACGATGCCCGGGCTGCCCCGGCGACCCGCCGCGTTCGACATTCGCGTCTCCACCGACGGCAGAATCGACGGACTTTTCTGATCGCGGTGCCTAGTCGTCCCGTACCGGGCCTCGCGAACGCTTGACGGCGGCGCGGTAGCGTTTGCGGGCGAGCCGTTCGCGATCGATGGAGGCCGGCGGGCGCGTGGGCTTGCGCGGGCGGCGCTCGATGAGCAAGCCCGCCAGGAGCTCGCGCAGCCGTTCGAGGGCGGCCTCGCGATTGCGCATCTGTGTGCGGTGTTCCTGGGCCTTGATGACGATGCGGCCGCCGGAGACGCGTGAGTCCTCCGCGGTCTCGAGGCGTTCGAGTAATCGCGCCGGCAAGTAGGGACGGTTCGAGAACTCGTAGCGCAAATGGACGGCGGTCGCGACCTTGTTCACGTTCTGGCCGCCGGCCCCGCTCGCGCGAACGGCCGATAGCTCGATGTCCGACAACGGAATCGAGAGGTCGTCACTGATGCGGAGGCTGTCGCGGTCGTCGGGATTTGCAGGCACGATACCCATTATACGGGCAAGGCGTCTCTTCGGGATGACGTTGTTTTCGGAGGTGGACAGCGAATGAGCGAGTACTACATGCACCCCGACATGTACCGCTTCGACGAGCCGCAGCGAAGCTACTGGGAAGCGACCGCGCGCCCGCTCGTCGGGACGAAACGACTGGCGTCCTCGGAAAGTTGCGACGTTGCCATCGTGGGTGGCGGTTATACGGGGCTGTCGGCGGCCTACCACCTCGCGCGTGACTATTCGGCGGACGTTCGCGTTCTCGAAGCGGGGCACGTCGGGTGGGGGGCGTCCGGCAGGAACGCCGGATTTTGCTGCGTCGGGGGTTCCGCGCTGTCCGGCGAACAGGTCCTGCGCCAGTTCGGCGAAGCCGACGCCCGGCGCTACTACCAATCCACGGTCGAGGCCGTTCGCCTCGTCGAAGCGATTCTCACGGAAGAGGGCATCGACGCGGCCCGGCAGGGGGGCGCGGAGATCGAGCTCGCGCATTCGCCCCGGGCTGCGGAAAGGCTTGCACGCCAGTGCGATGTGCTGCCTCACGCGCTCGGCGCCGATGTCCGTTACCTGTCGGCCGGCGAGATCCGCGAAACGCTGTTCGACTGCGTTGAGGCGCACAGCGCGAAAATTCATCGGCCCGGCTTCGGGCTGCACCCGCTGACGTACTGCCGCGGGCTCGCCGACGCTGCGTTGCGCCGGGGCGCCATCGTGCATTCGCGCAGCCGCGTGCTGGAGTGGGCGCGGGACGGCGGATGGCATCGCCTGCGTACCGAGGCCGGCGAACTGCGGGCGCGACGCGTTGTCTACGCGTGCAACGGTTTCATGCAGGACCACCTGCACGACTATTTCTACGGCCGCTTCCTCCCGGTCGTCAGCGCGATCATCGTCACGCGGCCGCTGTCCAGGCGGGAACTCGAGGCGCAGCGCTGGAAAACCGAAGACACGTTCTCGACGTCGCGGAGGGTGCTGAACTATTTCCGGCTGCTGCCGGACGGGCGCCTGCTGTTCGGCGGACGGGGCACGAGCATCGGCGACCCCGCCGCTGAGGCCGCGGTATACCGCGAACTCGAAGCGTCGCTGGCGCGGCTGTTTCCTGAATGGCGCGACATCGCGATCGAATACCGCTGGCACGGGCTTGTCTGTTTCTCGCCGCGGCTGTTGCCCGCGATCGGGACGGTGCCCGGCGAGGAGGATGTGTACTTCGCATATGCCTATCACGGAAATGGTGTCAGCGAAGCGACATGGTCGGGCAAGCAGGTCGCCGACTGGATCGGTTCGGGCGAGCCGCCGTCGGCACTGCCGCCTGTCTTGCGGGCGGCACCCGGGCGATTCCCGCTGGCAGGCTACCGTCGCGGCTGGTTTCGCGCGGCGCTTGCGGTCGCGCGCTGGCAGGACCGCTACCTGGGCTGAGAAAGGACCGGCAGATAAGAAGTTGGCGACAAGGCCGAGCGACAGCGGCGGTCGCAGGCGGGCCCGTGGGGCATTTCAAGGAACCGGTCGAATCTCACGTCAGTGCCGGAGAATGTGAGAAAGCGTCTAACTAAGCCAGATTTCGGTGCCGCTGAGTGGTGGAACAGTTCGTAGGCTGGTGCCTGCCACGGATGGCGTGGCTCATCGACCAAGGAGAGGAAAGATGAGAGATCTGACAGCAACGGAAATCGGCTGGGTGTCGGGCGGCGCGGACTCGTGCACGTCGGGCGGCGCGGACGACGGGAACGAGTACCTGGGCGGCACGTCGCCGAA
>CAJXJW010000017.1 GCA_913055625.1 uncultured Pseudomonadota bacterium
AAGCTGAGGTTCTACCATTGAACTACACCCGCTTTTGAGGGAGCCAAGTCTCGCTTGGACTCTGCTGAGCACAAGAGTGAGAGTACGCGGATTCCAGCCGAAACTGAAGATCCCGTAAAAAGCCAGGACCTGCTTGATAGGATGCGAAACGTTAGCCGACCGATACCAGGGAGCACTATGAACCCCCTCTTGTTCAACGCCGCCATGTGTGTTGCTCTGGTCCTGGCGTCGTGCCAGGGCCATGCGCGCGAGCAACTGGCGTTTCCCACTGCTGAGGGGCACGGCAAGTACACCGTCGGGGGTCGTGGCGGCGCCGTATACGAGGTAACGAACCTGAATGACTCAGGCGAGGGTAGCCTTAGAGCAGCGGTCGAGGCGGAAGGCCCGCGCACCGTTGTATTCCGGGTGTCCGGTACCATCGACCTGGCTCGCAACCTGGAGATCAGTAATCCCTACATCACGATCGCGGGACAGACGGCACCCGGGGATGGCATAACCCTCAAACGTTACCCGCTGATCATTCACGCGGACGAGGTTATCATTCGGTACATTCGTGTGCGGCTTGGCGACGAGTCTGGTGGCGCAGAGGATGCAATCTCCAGTCGCTATACAACCAACCTTATTCTCGATCATGTCTCTGCGAGTTGGTCGGTCGACGAGACCCTATCTATTTACCATGGCAGCAATCTGACGGTGCAATGGAGCATCATCTCCGAGAGCCTTTACGAATCGAACCATACCAAGGCCGTTGCCAACCACGGCTACGGCGGGATATGGGGATCGAACTACAGCACTTATCACCACAACCTGCTCGCCCATCATTCCAGCCGAAATCCTCGCTTCGCCTCGGGGTGCGGCAACACTGACTATCGCAACAATGTGCTGTTCAACTGGGGCTACCATGCCACCTATGGCGGCGAGACGGTGCAGCAGGACAGCGACCGATTCCTGTTCTGTAATATCAATATGGTTGCGAATTACCAGAAGCCAGGCCCGGCAACCTTGCCGGGAGCGACCATGCATCGTATTGCCGCGCCCTGGTCCAGGGATAAAGAACACGATTACGGCAAGTGGTACGTGGCGGACAACGTCATTGAGGGCAACGAGTGGGTATCCGCGAACAACTGGTTAGGTGGCATTCAACCTCAGGACGGCGCACAGTACCTGGCGGGCTTGCAATTGAGCGAGCCATGGCCCTCCATGCCAATCGAACAGGAAACGGCTGAGGAAGCTCACGCCTCGGTCCTCGCGCACGCCGGTGCGTCACTTCCACGGCGCGATGCTGTCGATGTGCGTATTGTCGACGAGGCCAGAAACGGTTACGCAACCTACGAGGGCGTCACTTACGAAACGCACCACGAGGTGGTCGACCCGGGTAAGAAGAGTGGCATTATAGATTCTCAAACCGAGGTTGGCGGATGGCCGGACCTTCACTCGCTACCGGCTCCCGCCGACACGGACCACGACGGTATGCCCGATGAGTGGGAACGCTCGAATGGCCTCGATCCAAACGATGCCAGTGACCGGAACGTCGTCGGTGACGACGGCTATACGATGCTCGAGAATTACCTGAACAGCCTCGCCATGATGGACTAGTCCGAAGCTGCGACCCGCGCCACGACGCGACGGTACCGAGTGAGCGGCGGCGCTCCCGAATCGGTCACCTCGACCACGAGGTGAATGGTCTCACCCTGGGCAGCATCGTCGGGAACGGTAAACGAGGCTCGCTGTTCATCGGCAGCCTCGATCGACACAATGCCGGCATAGGTGTCGGCTTCCTCGAATTGCCACCAGCGATATTTCAGTGAATCGTCATCCGGATCGGTGGTGCCTGTGGCGTCAAGAATCACTTTCTGGCCCGAAACAACCTTCAGGTCCTGCGCATGAGCTAATTTGACGTCGGGCGGATGGTTCGAGTCTTCGTACGACATCACCGTCCAGTCCGCGCGAGCAGCAAAGTCATTCTGCACGGCCTCGGTCCACCGCCACATCGGCCGGAAATACTCCTTGACGCGCGGATTGTTGAATGTCGTCTCGCCCTGGCGCAGGCTGACCCTGCCCCAGGCGGAGCCGGTAAACCAACGCCCCTCCGGGTATTTGTAGTGGGGAGACGGCACCGGATCAAGCCAGGTGTTGTCACGGACCCGGACGAAGCGGCCACCCCACCCGCCCCAGTCCGGGGATTCAAGGCTGCGAAGACCCGTTGGAATGGTGTGCAGAAATGCCGGTGAATCCCCTTCGGAGCGGAAGTCGCCAGCCTGAAAGTCGTAGTCACCCGAAAGTCCGTGGCTTCCCTCCTCATGTGCCTTGTAAAGTGAACACAGTGGGCCATGATTCTCGAGGACGTTCTCCTTCATCCAATCCGCGCGCAGGTACGTCTGCATGGCCTCGGGTTGGACCTTGTTCCACTGGTACGCCATGGCCCAGAACTGATCTGAGATAATCGTTGGGATTTCGTATTTGCCCCACTGCGGCAATATGTAAGTCTGGTAGGTCCGGTCCTGCTCCCAAATGAAATAGAACCTCAATTTATTGGCTACCTCTGCCATTCTTTCCGGGTAGTCGTCTTCTATCTTCTTCAGGGCGCGTGCGATCGTATTTGGGCCACCCCAAGCCTGCAGCCATATCGGGCGGGGATCGGATTCGTCCAGCAGCACCTCGACAATAAGGTCTGATCCCGGCGTATCTTCCTCCATGTCGCCTTCAGATTTCACGTTCCCGAGCCGCGTACGGTCGTTGAGATACTCCGGGGAGGGGTAGTTTCCGTCGTGCTTGAGGAGGCTCGGATACACTTCGGCATAGGCTTCAAGGTATGGATCGATCCAGTCGTCTCCGGCCCATCGGTGTCCCTGCCAGTGATACTGGGAACTGGATGTGACGATAGCTTCAATATCCCATTCGTTAGCGTAGAGAAGAAAACGAACCATTGAGCATTCGTCGTCGACTTCGCCGTCGCTGGTGACGATTACTCGCGCCTTTTCTCCTGCCCACGCACCCGAACTCAAACAGAGCACGGCCACAACAGACAGCACGATGACAGTTAGTTGTCTCAACTCGGCCTCCCATAGCCGGCACGCAGTGTGCCCGACATCTATTCACCTCAATCGACATAGACTAACAGGAAGTTGTTGCCTCGATCCTTTGCAGGATGGCACTCGGGCAGCAGCTTATGATGCCTCGAGCTTCACGACGATACGAGTACTCGCCGGCGCCGTGATGCTGGCAGCCATCGTCGCGGGGACTGGCTGGGGAGCCTATTCGTTGCTGGGCAGGAGCGCCGTCGACCCGCTCCCGGCTACGGCGCGCAACATCATCTGCTCCGTACCCCTCGTCGTCGGCGCGGGCGTGGCATTCGCCGGCCATATCGGGCTCTCCGCATCCGGCGTATTGCTGGCGATCGCGTCCGTGCTGACCCTGGGCGGAATCTGGCTCGTCCTGTCCCGGCGATCGAGGCAGTCGGTCAAGCGCCCGAAACAGGAAGCCCCGTCAGAACCACGCGACCACGGCGACGACCAGCAGGAAGATAATCGACGAAAACTGGAAGACGACGTCGACCCGGTCGATGCGCCGCATGGCGGCCTCCTTTTCACCGTCCGGCGCCTTGAAGTACACGTTCGTGCCCCACGTGAACAGGATGAACAGGCCCAGCGCGATGATGTAGCTGCACGCGAACATCTTGTCCAGAAACGTCAGGTACGGCATCGGTGGCAGGCGCTCGTGGTAGGCCTGCTGCAGGAACACCATCGTCAGCAGGGCTGTCGACGGTATCGCCAGCCGCAGGTTCCCCATCGACCCCGCCAGCGACGGTGACAGCAGGACCACGCTCAGGACGACGAGCAACGGCAGCACCCGGCCAATGAAGGCACTCCGGATGTCCGCCGCATACTGGATCTTCAGTCTGACCTGCGCCATGGTCGGTGCGTACCAGGTGCCGAAGCGGCTGGCGTAGTGGTGCAGGAACGGCTCGAACGTGACACTGTTGAGCCGGTAGCCGCTCAGGTTGCCGGCGAGCCCCAGGAACCCGTTCTGTCGATGGTGCGGTATCAGCAGCGTCGAGCGGTACTTGTTCGACATCGAGCCGTGCGCAATCTCGACGATGAGCGGCAGTTCCAGCGTGGCGAACGGGTGGCGCTGGAGATTGTTCGCGTCGTCCAGGAACCGGCTGGAGAACCGATAGCGCTGGTAGTACCTGCCGGCCGAGAGCCGTTCCGGCGCGTCAGTCGCCACCTCGAACGTGGAGTCCCAGGTCTCGATGCGGTTCACGAGCCGGATCAGCTCGATCGGCCGGATGCCGTGCTCCTCCATGTGCGCCTGGGTCGCGGACGACCACTCCAGCCAGACAAACCCGTCCGCGGAGAACGTCTTCGACGTCAGCGACAGCGAGTACACTTTTTCGACGTGAATCCCGGCGTAGATGATGTCGTGATCGGCACGCAGGGAGTCGAGCGACCCCAGCGGCACGATCGATTCGGTTTCCTCGAAGATCTCGATCTGCGCGTGTTCACTGCCTGCCGCCTGCGCATGGCTGACGATGCCAGCGGCGAGCAGCATTACCGTTGCAAGGCGACCGACGAAATTGAACAGTTTCTTACTCGACATCGTTCTGCCCCGTCGCCCAGTCGCAAGCGATGCCACTGCTCCCGGCGAAGACATCGCTCAACGGCCGGGGATCAATGACGCCGGCATCGTGAACGATTTCGAACATGCCGTCGGCCTGGACCTCGCCGATGGCGGCGCGCTTGGCAAGATGATGATTGGGCCGGACTTCGACCCGCCCGTGCGGCGCGTCGAAGCCGATGCCCGTCAGCGCCTCCCGCACGAGCTTCGGGTCCGTGCTGCCGGCCGCCTCGGCACCCTTCGCCCACAGGTGAACCATCGTGTACGCCGTTTCGGCAGGATCGCTGACGACGCGGTGCGGGCCGTAATTGTCCCGGAACGCCGCCGTGAATTCCCGCGATGCCGGCGTGTCGAGACTCTGGAAATAGCTCCAGACCGCGTATGTGCCCTCGAGATTGCGCGCCCCGATCGCCGATACCTCCTCCTCGGCGATCGCGAAGCTCATGATCCTGTAGCCGTTCTCCGGCGTCAGCCCCTCGGCAAACGCGTGCGTGAAGAAGTCGACGTTGCTCTCGCCGTTGATGGTGTTGACGATCGCGCCGCCATCGGGGAGCGCGGCGCGTATGGCGTCGATCACCGGCGCGACATCCGCACCGTCGAGAGGAATGTAGCGCTCGCCCGAAACGCCACCCCCGAGAGACTCGACCTGGGCCGCGATGATCCGGTTGACCGTTCTCGGGTACACGTAGTCGGACCCGACCAGGAAGAACTCCGCGGCACCGTTCTCGAACAGCCAGCGTATCCCCGGCTCGACCTGCTGATTCGGCGTCGCGCCGAAGTAATAGACGTTGCGGGAACACTCCTGCCCTTCGTACGGCACCGGGTAGAACAGCAGGTGATCCGCGTCCTCGAACACCGGCAGCATCGCCTTGCGGCTCGCGGACGTCCAGCCGCCGAACACGACCGCGACCCTCTCGTCTTCGATGAGCTGACGCGCGCGAACGGCGAACGTCTCGGGATCAGACGCTCCGTCTTCCTCCACCGGCCGCAGCTCCAGCCTGCGGCCGTTCACGTTGATGCCGCCGGCCCGGTTAATCTCCGCGATGGCCATCAACTCCGCCTCGGCGACGGTGTTCTCCGAGATGGCCATGCTGCCGCTGCGCGAATGGAGCACCCCGACGCTGACGGCGCCGTCAAAACTTACGGAGGTCGATTGGCCGCCGCTGCAGGCGGCCATCGCCGCCAGCGCCAGCAGGCCGAAAGTGCGCAAGTCCCCGTTCACCGAAGCAACCGTATGAAAAACCAGGCCCGATCTTGCCCCAGACCAGCGCCAATCTAAAGCCGGCCGCCTATTCGCTCTTGCCGGCCTCGCTGATTTCCGATTTCGATGCAGTTTCTCGCAGGCTCTGCGCTTCCCGGGTTCGCAGCGTTTCGTGCACCGCGGCCGCGATGCGTGAGTGATCCCAGGCGGAGTTGAAGCGCAGCACGTTCGACATCAGCGTCGATATGTAGAACGGTTCACCCGGATCGTCCCCCTCGACGACGGCGACGGAGTTCATCATGTTCCGCACGTTGCCCATGTATTTCTCGCAGCGAAACCCTTCCTCCGGGCGGCACTGGTACAGCGAGCCGCTCTTGAAGAACACGGCCTCATCCTTGAGCTCCGGCGCATAGGCATACCGGTAGCGCCGTTTCGTCAGGTACAGGTACTTCTTCATCGCCAGGCTCGACCACTCGTCGACGAGCCGGCCCTGCTCGATGCGGAACATCAGGCGCGCGAGTTCCCGCGGTGTCGCGAAGGACATCGTTCCGGGCACCTTCTGCTTGGAATTCGTCGTCCACATCGAGCCCTGCTGGAGGTTGGCCGTGTCGATGCCGGCTTCCTGCAGGGGCTCCGTGACCACGGCCAGTGCCAGCGCCGCCAGCTCCCGCTTCGGCGTTTCCGCAAAGAAGCGCTCGCTCTCCTCGAAGCTCTTCGGGTACTCGCTGCCGAAGTGGCGGATGAGCATTGCTTCGCGCCAGATGATGGACCCGGCGCCGTTCGCGGAGGCGGAGATCGCGTGATCGAGCCACTCGCTGAGGCGGAACTCGTCCGCCGGCTGGATGACCGAGTAGTAGTTGCGCTTGTCCGCCTCGCTCCATTTCGGGACCTTGTGGATCTCGTTGCTCACCCATGACCCGGCCGGGGACACGGACTCGCGCAGCACGCGGGCGCGATCGGCCGGGTCGGGAAACGCTTCCGCGAGGACGTGAAACAGGGCGGCCATGCAGATGACTTTGCCGACGCTGCCGGCGTTCTGGCGGACATCCGGCCGCAATCCCGCCCAGCGGATGTCGTCCGGGTTCGACAGGTCCACGAGGACCATCGCGTAGCTGGGGTCGCGGTTGCGCAGCGCCTTCGTCAGGAACGCGGACAGGTCCGGGTCCTCCGGCAGCGCGTCGAAATCGGGGCCGGTGTAGTCGAGCAACCCGAGCCGGACACGGTCACTTCCCCAGAGCTGCCCCGGCGCCAGCTTCGCCGCGCCCGGCGTAATCTGTGCGAGCTGGAATCCCTCGAGCCGGCGGATGCCCGATTCCTCGATCCCGTCGAGGGGATAGGCGGATCCCGTGCCGGACAACGACAGCGCGGCTGCCAGGGCCAGGAGCCTTGCCGATGTTCTGCGTTTCATGACGTCACCTCGCGGGCTGCTCGTCCAGCGCCACCCGCGATTCGGCATCTGGCACTATCGATGAGGCGGGTCGACGCCCGCGGATCAGCTTGTCGGACGCACCGCTGCCACGTTCGACCAGCGGCCGGATCTGGAACAGCGTCAGCTCCCCGTCGACGAAGCCGAACTCGATATCCCAGGGCCGTGCCTGTCCATCGTCGTCGAGCACCGGCTTGTATTTCTGCGCGACTTCGGCGGCGAGATCCCGCAGCACGTCGATCTCGGCCGGCGTCAGCACCGGCCCGGACGCGGCCGGTCGCCACGCGACGCCGCCGTTCACGTCGATGTGGCGCTGAAACGGCGACTTGGCCTCCGACAGCACCTCGATGCCGTCGGGGAGTATCGCGATCGTCTCCGCCGCCTCGCCAGCCACCGCACCGCCGACGCCCCATGCGACCGAGGCCGTTAGTCCCGGCTGCGCGCGGTCGGCGAGGTTCGTCGTGACCAACACCCCCGACTTCGTGGCGGGCACGGACTTCATCAACAGCACCGACGCATAGATCTGTTCCGGGTTGGTGAGCACGCTCGAACGCCACGCGAGTGCCCGGGGGCTCAGGATCGACGACCACACCCTCGGAATCGCGGCCACTTGCGCGGCCGGGTCGACGACGTTCGGAATGGTTTCGTTCAGGCCCGCACCGGTGAACTGCGGCAGGTCTTCGACGTTCGTGTCGGACCGGACGAACACGCCGTAAGTGCCGGCCTCGCCGAACTGTTCCGCCATCACTGCCCTCAGTCGGGCGACGGCCGCGTCCGGCAACTCGAGCGCCGCGATTGCCGCGCGCACCGACGCCAGCTCTTCCGCGACAGCCTCCGCCGGCAGTTCGCCCTCGCGTCGCGCCTGGAACGCGTCGGCGATGCGCGCGCTCAGCCCGGCCGCCGCCAGGTGCTCCGCGTAGATCCCGAACGGTATTGCGATCGCCGGGGCAACGCGCCCCGGAAACAGGCGGTTGAGCTCGCCCAGGTTCGCCGCTTTCGGCCCGACGATGCGGCCCGACATGTCGCGACCGATCTCGTCGAGCGTCAGGAATCGGCGGACCGCCAGGTTCGGCACCGGCACCGTGACGCTCGCCTCTGCCCTGGCGGCAGCGCCGGTCTCCTGCGCGTCGGCGGGTTCGAGGATCACGCTGCCCTCGGATCCCACCAGCAACTGCACGACCCGGCCCTGCAGCGGCTCGAGCATGGCAACGGCGTCGAAATCGACGGCGACGTTCGGGATGCCGAAATTCCGGGCAAGGAGCTGCACGTGGGAAAGCGCGTTCCCTTCGCCGAGCGTCAGGATGCCGGCGACCGGCGTCAGCTCGGCGATCGTCTCGGGTATGACGACGATGTCGGTCGCCACGATCTCGGCGCCTTCGAGCGACTCCAGCGTGTCGAAAATCCGCAGCGGGCCTCTTGCCATACCGGGGTTCAGCGCCACGGCACCGCCGACCGGCTTGCCGGCGAACGCCGCCACGCTGCCGGAAAGGTCGTCAACGTCACGCGACAGCGCTCTGAGCGTGTCGCCCATCATCCACATGGGCGACCCGCGCAACAGGTCGTCGCTGAACCGGGCGGCGCGCGAGTCCAGCGCAGTGTAGCGCGTCAATGCCTCGGCGAACGTGTAGCGGATCGTGCCAATCGCCCAGCCCGGCGCGCGCTTCAGTCGCCGCACCGCGTAGCGGTACTCGGACAGCGACAACGACGTTTCCCCGATGGCCGTCGGTGCGATCGCGTCCAACTCGCTCTGCGACAGCAGGCCCGAGGCAAATGCACACTCGAGCAGTGAACGGCTGACCTGCAGCAAGTCTCCGCGCGTCAACGGCCGATCGGAGGCCATGCGCAAGTAGGCAATCTGCACGTCGGATTCCAGCTCGCGCATGGCGTCCACCATCGCCAGCCGGCGATCGGGCGGCAGCTCCGCGAACAGTGTCGACCGAGCAGATGCCATGGCGGCGCACAGGCCGCCTATGCGCTCAAGATCGTCGCGCGCGAGCGCCTGGTCCACGGACCGCCGCCAGCCGGAACCAGCCGGGCCGCTGCCGACCCTGGCGAGAGCCGCGTCGATGCGGGCCCGCCGCCCCGCCTCGCCGTACAGCGTATCCAGCGTATCGGCCAGGGCCCGACCCGTGGCAGCCACCGCTTCGTCGCGGCGCGCCGCCGACCACTCGCGCAGCCGCGGGCCGGTCGCCGCGCTGGGGTTGTTGTGGATCTCGATGCGCCATCTCTCGGCAGCGGGATCGAGTTCCGCGAGCTCGATGGCCTTGCGCCGCGCGTCACGCGCCAGGTCACTGTCCTCGCCGTGCGGAATCGTGCGTGCCAGTTCGCGCAGCAGCAGAAAGTTGTCGAGTGACCACTGCGTGTCGAGCATCAACTGCTTCAGCAGATCGGCACCCGTCCACTCCTCGTCCTCGATCTGCACCCGGCCGCGGTAGTTCCTTGCGCGGCGCAGGACCCAGCCGTCGTCGATGTCGACCAGGTATTGCTCCAGCGGCAGCTCCCGCAGCCGACCCTGACGTGGCTGGCTGTCCAGCAGATGCTCGAGCGGCGTCGCGGCGAAAATCGTCCCGACCGACCAGCCGAGTGCCGCCAGGCGCTCGCGCGCCGCCGAGTATTCCGCGTGCTGGCGCCCGCCGCCGCGCTCCTGGCAGGCGTAGGCGACCGGCGGCTGGACGGTGCCGTCATTGCAGAACCAGCGAATGCGCGAGTAAGGGCCGCGCGGGCTGTCGATCATCGCCTGCACGATACGGCGTGCCTCGGCCAGCTCGGCGTGCGTCGGCGGATCGAGCGGCGCCGCCATGGCCGACCCGGCGAGACACAGCGCCGCGATGCGCAGCGACGCGGCGCGCAGGTTTCCGGTTTGACGACTCACCGTGCTGCTCATTGTGGGCACTCCCGATTACGGGCAGTATTGACTCAAAGGTGTCATTCGCTCCTCGCAGCGAGCCCGATGCGCGGCGCCATGATCAGCCCAGATCATACGCGTCGGGTTCACCGGAGCAACGGTGTGCACATGCGGCTGTTCTCGTTCGTCCTTCTTGCCTTTTTCGCGGCACATGCCCCGGCCGAGGAATGGAAACCGCTGTACGAGCGGGTCGACCCCGGCCTGCAGCAAAGCCTGGAACAGCGGCTCGCCCAGAACCCGGAATGGGCGCGCTTGATCAGCCGCAAGAAGATGGCGATCGGCCTCGTCGACCTGAGCGGCGACACGCCCCGTTTCGCACGCGTCAACGGCAACCAGATGATGTATGCCGCCAGCCTGCCGAAGATCGCAATCCTGTTGGCGGCCTACGTCTCGTTCGAAGACGGCACGCTGGCGGAGACCGCCGAGGTCCATGAAGAGCTCGCGGACATGATTCGCGTGTCGAGCAATGCCGCGGCGACGCAGTTGATCGACCGCATCGGCATGCAGAAGATCCAGGCCGTCCTGAAGGACCCGCAGTACGGCTTCTACGACGAGAAACGCGGCGGCGGGCTTTGGGTCGGCAAACGCTACGCAACCGGCGGACCGCGCGTCGGCGACCCCATGCACGGGATCTCGCACGGGGCCACCGCAACCCAGGTTTGCCGCTTTTTCTACCTGTTGTCGGCCGGTCGGCTGATCAATGCCGAGCGCTCCGCGATGATGCTCCAGGATCTCGTCGACCCCCGGCTGCACCACAAGTTCGTTTCCCAGGTCGAGCAACGCGCGCCCAATGCGCGCATGTATCGCAAGTCCGGCACCTGGAAGCATTGGCACTCCGACGCGATACTCGTGCAGGGAACGGTCTGGCGTGACTATATACTCGTCGGCCTGGTCGAGAGTCCCGACGGCGAAACCGTGCTTCGGCAGGTTCTTCCCGCGGTCGAGGAACTGATCGTTCCCACGGAATTCGCGGAAACTTCCGACGACGCAGACTAGCTGCCGCCGGTTGCTCCTCCCAGGTGCCGAGACAAGCCCGTCCTGCTCATCGAGATCAGCCGTTGCGCGCCGCCTTCCCGCCAGTCCTGCATGAAGCGTTCGAACTCGGTCGCGGTTACCGGCTCGCAAATGAAGAAGCCCTGGACGCTGTGGCAACCCGACAGTTCCAGGAAATCCAGGACCTCCTGGCACTCTACACCTTCCGCGCAGGCCGTCATGCCGAGGTTTTCGGCAAGGTTGATCATCGCGCTCACCATCGTCTTCGCCTCGGCGCTGCCAGTGAGCTCCTGCACGAACGAGCGGTCGATCTTCAGCTCGGTGAACGGCATGCAGAAGAGCTGCTTCAATGACGAGTAGCCCGTGCCGAAGTCGTCGATCGCCAGGCCGATGCCTTTCAGCCGCAGCCGCGTCAGGATGTCCATCATGGCATCCGGATCGTTTGCGGCAGCGTTCTCCGTAACCTCCAGCGTCAGGGCTGACCCGTCCATGCCGTACTGATCGAGCAATCGCGAAATCGTGTCCGGGAGACTCACGTCGGTGAGCAGTTGCGGCGGCACGTTGACCGATACGTTGACCCTTTGCCCGCGCCTGGACCACGCGGCGCCCTGCCCGATGGCCTCCCGCAGCACGAAGTCGGTCAGCGGCGCCATCAGGTTCCCCTCCTCCGCCACTGCCAGGAACTGCCCCGGCAGCAGCAGGCCGAGCGCCGGATGCTGCCACCGGACCAGGGCCTCGGCCCCACCGATCGACCAGCGGCCGCGCTTGTCGATCCTGAGCTGCGGCTGGTAGTGGACCCGCAGTTGTTCCGCGTCGATGGCCTTGCGCATGTCGGCAGTGCTGATGGTCCTGCTTCGCGTCCCGGTCAGCAATGCCTCCAGCTCCGGCACCATGATGGGCTTCTGCAACACCCCGGCCATTCGCAGCCCGTGGGACTGACCCAGCCGCTCCGCGGCGTTCAGCACGCGCTGGTCCTCGCCACTGATCAGCAGGACCAGCGCCTCCGACCCCACCTTTGCGAGGTGGCGCAACAACTCGACGCCGTCGCAACCCGGCATGTTCAGGTCGAGAACGAGCATTGTGGGCTGGAACGCTTTGAGCGCCGCGACGAATTCCTCGGCATTGCCGCTGGTTCGAACCTCGAAGCCCAGCGCCTCGGCGACGGTCTTGAGGAGGACGCGGATACCCGCCTCGTCATCGACGACCAGCAGTCGGTCGGTGTTGATCTGCACTGTTCTTATTCCTCGTCCAGTAAGTTTCGCAGCGCCCGGGCCAGCTCTTCGTGGCGATACGGCTTGTTCAGAATTTCGTTGCCGCGCTTCAACAGTTGGTTGTCGAACACGGCGGTGTCGGTGTAGCCCGACGTAAACAGGATCTTTAGACCCGGGTAGTCCTCGAGCAGCTTTCGCGCGAGATCCGTTCCCGTCATTCCCCCGGGCATGATGATGTCGGTGAAGACCAGGTGGATGTCGTCGCGCTCGGCCATGATCGAGAGCGCCTCGGCACCACAGTTCGCCGGAACGACGGTATAACCGAGCGACGTCAGCAGATTGATCGCAACTTCCCGCACGCTGTCGTCGTCCTCGACGAGCAGAATCGTCTCGTCGCCGCCCGGCACGACCTCGTTCCCCTTCACGTGCTCGACGCGGTCTCCCTTCGCGGAACCGGATCGCGGAATGTAGATCTTGATCGTCGTGCCGTGCCCGACTTCACTGTAAATCTTGATGTGGCCCTGCGATTGCTTGACGAACCCGTAGACCATGCTCAGGCCCAGGCCGCTGCCCCGTCCGACCTCCTTGGTCGTGAAGAACGGTTCGAATACTTTCGGCAGGAACTCGCTCGAGATGCCGTGGCCGTTGTCGCTGACCGCGAGCATGACGTAGTCGCCCGGCACCACTTCCGGGTTCTGCGCGGTATAGGTCTCGTCCAGCACGGTGTTCGAGGTCTCGATCGTCAGGCGCCCGCTGGGCCCCATTGCGTCGCGCGCGTTCAGCGCGAGGTTGACCAGCGCATTCTCGAGCTGGCTGGGATCGATGCGCGCCAGCCAGAGGTCGTCCGCCAGCCTCGTATTCAACGTCACGTTCTGCGTGACCGTCCGCCTCAGCAGCGGCTCTATCTCCGCGATGAGATCGTTGATTCGCGTATTCTTCGGCGCGAGCAACTGGCGCCGTGAGAACGCCAGCAGGCGCTTGACCAGCTCCACCGCACGCATCGACGCATCGATCGCCGCCTTGACCGGGTGACTCAGCGCATGGTTGTAAGTCGCCGCGCGCTCCAGGAGCTGCAGGTTGCCGATGACGACGGTCAGCATGTTGTTGAAATCATGTGCGATACCGCCCGTCAGCTGGCCAACGGACTGCATTTTCTGCGCCTGCTGAAGCTGTGCCTCGGTTTCCTTTTGCCGGGAAACGTCCCGGACGCAACAGATCAGAATCGGCTCGTCCTCGGTCTCGAGCGGACTGAGGCGGATCTCCGCCGGAAACGTCGCGCCGTCCTTCCGGTGGCCGAATCGGTCGCCGGCGGTCCCCGCGAGGCTGAGTGAACCGTCACTGAAGTAGTCGAGGACGCTGCGCTCGTGCCCGGCTCCGTCGTCCGGGATCAGCGTTTCGATGTGCAGGCCGATCAGTTCCGACTCGCTGTAGGCGAACAGCGTGGTGGCCGGCGTGTTTGCCATGACGATTTTGCCGTCCTTCCTGATCGCGATGAGGGCATCCGGCGCCGCATCGAGAAAATTCATCAGGCGGCCCTCCGCCTGCTTCAGGTCGGTGATGTCGAACGCGCACCCGTGCCACTCCGCACGCTCACCGTTTTCGCGGCGCATACTTTTCAGGTAGCGCCGAATCCAGCGATAGTCGCCGTCCTTGTGCCTGAACCGGTGCTCGACGACCGCGGTATCCTCGTTCCACAACGCCTGGCGCTCACTGTCGAACCGCTCCCGGTCTTCAGGATGCATCAGGCTCAGGAAAAGCCTCGGGTTCGCTTCGAACTGCCCGACGTCATAGCCGAGCAGGTCGACGATCTTGTCGTTAACGAATTCGATGTCACTGGCGGCACCGGATTGCGAGCCCGACGTACGGTACAGCGCGGCCGGGACCGTCGAGAGCAGCATGCCGTCGCGGGAAATTCGCTTTCGAAGATCGCCGTCGCGCTGGATCACGGTCGCTGTTTCGGCCAGCAGCTGCTGACCGGCCAACTGCATGCGAAGTACGCCGAGCGCGATGAAGAACAAGCCGCCGACGATGAACGAATGCACGGCGATCATGAGCCCTTCGGTGAATGCGGCGGACAGCACGCCTTCCCGGACGAGAAGCGGAAACAGGACGTTTCCGACCTCGCCAACGGCGACAGAGCCCGAGCCCAGGAGAATGTAGGCCCAGCTCTTGCCCACCCTCGCAAAGTTCTCGCGGCGCACGCGCCAGAGCAGCACGTGTATCGCGACGACGACCGCGGCGATCAGGAATTGTGTGATGCCGGTGGTCATCGAAACGCGGGGGCAGACGTCGACTGCACGACCAGCACGGCCAGGGTCTCGACTTCGGCAAGTGCATCGAGCAAGTCGGGCATGTAGAAGGGCTTGCGAATCTGCCCATCGGGCATGTGGGCACAGCTTTCGACGACGTGGCTATCCGTCTGGCTTCCCGTCAGCAGGATCACGGCGATGCCGGAGAACTGCGGGTCCGACTTCAGGTCGGCGATCAGCTCCCTCGCGCTGTCGCCCGGAAGCTCCGTGTCGAGCAGTACCAGGGCCGGCGTCGGCGCGTGCAGGTACGGTCCTTCGCGCTTCATGTACGCCCGCGCCTCCGTTGCGTCGCCGACATGGTGCAGGCGGTTGTAGATCTTGGCCCGCTGCAGCGACGATCGGGTGTCGGCCAGCGTTTCCATGTCGCCGGAGATCAGCAGGACATCGGCCGCGCGTTGGGTCAGGTGGGCATTCATGTCGGGTTCCTGTGTTGTCGTTCGGAGTCGCTCTCGTCCGGCACCGGCTCGATCCGGGTCGGTCGCGCCCCGACTAATTGCAGATTGCATGCCAAGTTTCTCGTCGCCAGCGCCGGAAAATTAATCCTCTGTAAATCAGTTACTTATGTTGCTGACACCGCTGTCAACGGTCACGAAACGGGCACGAGCCCACGACATCCGGTGCCCGGGTCACGAAATAGCGTGACTGGACGGCGTATACTGAGATCTGTTCCGGGATCGCCATATGTGGACGCCATGACGACCGTTTCGGGGAAGGGCGCCAATATCCAATCGCTGGACAGGCTGAGCTGCGACATCGCGACTCGCCTGGTCAAGGCGAAGTCCCGTGCCATCGACAAGGAGATCCAACGCTCCCTGGCGGCGATCGGCGAGTTCTACGGCGTCGATAGCGTCGACTTCCGGCGCTTCAGCGACGACCGCGCGCGATCCGTCCTGGTCAGCTGGTGGGTCAGCAGTTCCCCGATCGGCGTCGCTTCGGATCTGGACAACGAGCGCATACCGTGGGCCGCGTACCAGATCCTGCAGGGCAAGACTGTTCGAATAGATCGGCTGGAAGACTTGCCATCCGAAGCGGCGGCGGGCCGCTCGCTGCTGCGGGAACTCGGTCTGCGAGCCGCGATGATGGTGCCGGTCCGCGCGGACGACCGCATCTACGGCGTCCTGATGCTCGCCACGCGCAACGACCGCGCCTGGACCGACGGTATCGAGGCCGAGGTGCGGGGGCTTGGCGACGTGCTCGCGATGGCCTATTCGCGGGCGCAACGTTTCGATGAGCTCTGGTCCAGCGAGGAGCGCTTGCGCGCCGTCATCGAGAACCAGACGGAATTCATCATCCGCGGCCTGCCCGACGGCACGCGGACCTGGGTGAACGACAGCTACTGCAAGTTCTTCGGGCAGTCCCGCGAGGAGATCATCGGGACGAACTTCATGCACCTGATCCCGCCCGAGGAGCGCCCGAAGGTCCGGGCACATCTCGAGGCTTTCACACCCGATGCACCGGTGCAAACGCTCGAGGTGCAAACGCGGCGTCCGTCGGGCGAGCTCGCGTGGCTGCACTGGATCGGCAAGGGGATCTTCGATGATTCCGGAGCGCTGCTCGAGATCCAGTCGGTCGGCCGCGACATTACCGACCAGCGGCGCGCCGAAACCGCGCTGAAGAAGAGCGAGGAACGGTACCGCAGGCTGTTCGAATCCGCGAATGACGCCATCCTGGTTCTGGAAGGCGACCGGTTCGTCGACTGCAACAGCAAGGCAATGGAAATTTTCGAACGCCGGCGCGAAGAGATCATCGGCAAGAGCCCGTGGGAGATCTCCGACAGGCTTCAGGCCGGCGGCTCGTCTCCCGTTGAGTTGAGCAAGGACCTGATCGCGCGCGGCCACGCGGGCAACGCCGTGCGGTTCGACTGGGTGCACGAGAAGATGGACGGCAGCACGGCGTACATGGACATCTCGCTGGCGCAGATTGAACTGGCGCCCGGGAAGCCGGCTCTCCTGGCCATCGTTCGGGACGTTACGGAGGCACGGCGAATTCAGGAGGACCTGGAGCGACGCGTGAGATTCCAGGCCCGCCTGACCGGCATGTCCTCCCGGATATTGCGCGGCCCCATCGAGGAGACCGCGCAACGCATCAATGCGGAACTGGAACAGATCGGAAGATCCTACGGCCTCGGCCGCATCTCCACCGGGTGGTACCCGAACCCGGCTTCGAAGATCGTCGAACGGTATGCCGGCTGGGATCTCAAACACAGAGAGTCGCCGCTACCGTCGCAGGACGAGCACGTAGAGCGAGTACCGTGGTTTTCGAAGCAGGTACTCGAGGGTGAAAAAGTCATCGTCGACGACGTGCGTGAACTGCCGCCGTCGGCGGCGATCGACCGGGAGACCCTCCTGGGCTGGGGCATACGATCTCTCGCGGTCTACCCGGTGCAGCTCGAGAACGAGATGGTGGGCTGGTGCGTCTTCTCCCGCTACGAACAACGCGACTGGGACGACATTACGAAGGTCGAGCTCGGACTGATTGCCGACGCCGTGATCGGCGCCTGCGCCGTGGTTCGGGCGACCCGGGAGCTGGTCACCAGCGAACAGGACCTCGCCCGGTCCCAGAAAGTCGCCCGCGTCGGCAGCTACATGGTTTCCTTCGACACCGTCCCGGTCGAGGATCCCCGCAGCGGCACGTTGAAAGTATCCGCCGAGTTCCGGCACCTGTTCGGACTCGATGAAGGGCCGGTGACGATCGAACAGGCGATGTCACGCATCCACGCGGATGATGTCGAGAGAATGGGCGAGAGTCTCGCGAATGCGGTTCAGCAGGACATCCGGAAGGTCGAGACGTTCCGGGTGATCCGGCCGGACGGGTCGACCGGGTACATCGAAAATCGCTTCCTGATCGTGCACGGCGGGCCGGCGCGCACGATCAGGATCTTCGGGACCTGCCAGGACGTCACCGAGCAATTCGAATCGAGGCAGGAGATCGAGCGCGCGCTGGTCGAGATCCAGGAGCTGAAAGACCGCTTGCAGGACGAGAACCTCCAGCTCCGCGAAGACATCCGGGTGGCGCACGGTTTCGACAAGATCGTCGGCACCAGTCCGAAGCTCCGGAAGGCGCTCCGGGCCGCGGAGAAGGTGGCGCCGACGGACGTGCCCGTCCTTATCCTCGGCGAAACCGGGACCGGGAAGGAATTGCTCGCGCAGTCCGTCCACGACCTCAGCCGCCGCAAGGACCGGGCCATGATCAGTGTCAACTGCGCCGCGTTGTCGAGAGATCTCATCGAGAGCGAACTGTTCGGCCACGAGAAGGGCGCGTTCACCGGTGCCGTCAGCCAGCGTCGCGGCCGCTTCGAGCGCGCAGACGGCGGTGCGTTGTTCATGGACGAAATCGGCGAACTGTCCGGCGAGCTGCAGGCAAAACTTCTCCGCGTGCTGCAGACGGGAGAGTTCGAACGCCTGGGTGGATCGACCACGTTGAAGGTCGACGTGCGGCTGATTGCGGCGACCAACAAGAACCTCCAGAAAGCCGTCGACAACGGCGAATTCCGGGCCGACCTGTACTACCGGATTGCGAGTTTCCCGATCGAATTGCCGCCCCTGCGCGAGCGTCGCGAGGACATACCATTACTGGCCGAGGTGCTGTCCAAGAAACACGCCAGGCAGATGGGCAAGGACGTGCAGTCCATTTCGGCGCGCACGCTGCGCTACCTGAGCGCGATGGACTGGCCCGGCAACGTCCGGGAGCTGGAAGGCTTCATCCAGCGGGCGCTGATCTCGACGGACGGCCCGGTACTCGACTACGCGGAGTCGCACGTCCGCAGGGACGACAGCGTCTCCCGGGCGCCCCTCGAATTCAGCGACCGTCCGACCGACATGCGGTCCGCCGAACGAGAGCACATACGCAACGTATTGGAGCGCTGCCGATGGGTCATCAGCGGCAAGGACGGGGCGGCTGCGAAGCTGAATCTCGCCCCGAGCACCCTCCGGTCCCGAATGAAGCGCCTCAACATCGAGAGGCCCGAATAACGCGCCGCGGCCCGGAGCCGGGCTAGGCGTCCCGCCCCCCCGAAGACCCGGCCTCCTTGCCGGCAATCCATCCTGCCAGCGGGTTTGCCGTCATGCCGTGCACGACGAGGCTGAGGATGACGGTGCATGCCACGACCAGGGCGATCAGCTTCGAGCCGGGCAGGCCCTCGTCCAGCACGATGACGGCAAACACGATGCTGGCCAGTCCGCGCGGCCCGAACCAGCCCAGGAACAGCTTGCTGTGCGTTTTCTCACCGCTGCCCGCGAGGGAAACGAAAATCGGCAGCATGCGCACGATGGTCAAACTGAGCACGGCGAACGCGAGCACCTGCCAGGTGATGCGGTCGTAGACCTGGTCGACCACGACGATGCCGAACAGCAACCAGGTCAGCAGGGCCAGCGTCTCGCCGATGCCCTCGGCGGGGTTTACGAGCGCATGCGTCTCGCGTTTCGTGAGAAAGCCGAACAGCGCGCCGCCGGTAAATGCGGCGATGTAGCCGCTGCCGTGCAGGCTCTGCGCGAGACCGAAGCAGGAAAACGCCAGCGCGACGACGGTGATCTGCACCCAGACGTCCGTGACCCAACCCCGGCGCTGGCACCAGCGGAACAACCCGGTGCCGACCGCGGTCATGCCGAGACCGACCAGCGCGCCGATACCGAGTTCCTCGGCCACGAGTGTCATCGCGAGCCCGCTGCCGAGTCCCTGCTCCGCACCGAGTTCCAGCGCGACGAACGCGAGGACGATGGGCACGCACAGCCCGTCGTTGAGGCCGCTTTCCACGTTCAGTCCTTCGCGCAATCTTACCGGCACCGCCTTGTTCGTGATCACCGGCTTGCCGAGCGCGGCGTCCGTCGCGGCCAGCATCGCGCCGAGGACCGCCGCCTCGTACACCGTGAGCGTGTCGAACATCACCAGCGCGAGGCAGAAGCCCAGGCCAATCGCCCCCGGCAGGCCGATCAGGAGCATGCGCGACGGAATGCCGAAACT
>CAJXJW010000018.1 GCA_913055625.1 uncultured Pseudomonadota bacterium
GCGCCGATCGCGATGGAAGACGGCCTGCGCTTCGCCATCCGCGAGGGCGGCCGCACCGTCGGTGCCGGCGTCGTCGCGAAGATCATCGAGTAAGAACAGACCGGAATCGCGGGCTCCGCGTGGGGCCCGCGGTGACGGAACAGCGAGTTCGATACACGCGACAGGCCAGTAGCTCAATTGGCAGAGCGGCGGTCTCCAAAACCGCAGGTTGGGGGTTCGATTCCCTCCTGGCCTGCCACTCGGGCCACGGCTCGGGCGGCCCGTCGGTGCAAGAGCGCGCGAACGCCGACAGATAGATTCAGGCAGACATGGCAGCAAATACGGAAACCGGTCAGCAAGGCAGCATTCTCGACACGATCAAGTTGATCGTGGCGGTCGTCGCGCTGATCGGCGGGTTGTACGCTTTTTACTATTACCAGGACACGATCGCGTTGCCGCTTCGGGTCCTGATGGTGCTGGCCGGGACGGCGGCCGGCATCGCGATCGCGATGTCGACCACGCTGGGCCGGCAGCTCTGGCAGTTCATCCAGGGCTCGCGGGTCGAGATCCGCAAGGTCGTGTGGCCGACGCGGCAGGAGACGACCCAGGTCGCGATCATGGTGTTCGTGTTCACGCTGGTCATGGCGCTCTTCTTCTGGGGGCTGGACTACGCGCTGCTCGCGCTGACCCGCTTGCTGGTCAGCTGAGATCGCTCGGCACCGTCAACGGACATATCGGGGAATTCCTCAGTGGCACTACGCTGGTACATCGTTCACGCCTACTCGAATTTCGAGCACCGGGTGAAGTCTGCGCTCGAGGAGCGCATCGAGCGCATGGGTCTCCAGGACAAGTTCGGCGAAATCCTGGTGCCGACGGAAGAAGTGGTGGAGATGCGCGAGGGGCAGAAGCGGCGCAGCGAGCGCAAGTTCTTTCCCGGCTACGTGCTGGTCCAGATGGAAATGGACGACGAGACCTGGCACCTCGTGAAGGAAGTGCCGAAGGTGCTCGGCTTCATCGGCGGTTCGAGCGACCGGCCGGCGCCGATCACGGAAAAGGAAGCGAACAACATCCTGCAGCGTGTGCAGGAAGGCGTGGACAAGCCGCGGCCGAAGGTGCTCTTCGAGCCGGGCGAGGTGGTCCGCGTCATCGACGGCCCGTTCAACGATTTTTCGGGCGTCGTCGAGCAGGTGAACTACGACAAGAGTCGCCTGCAGGTGGCGGTACAGATCCTGGGCCGCTCGACGCCGGTCGAGCTCGAGTTCGGCCAGGTCGAGAAAGGTTAGTCAGGCCGGCTGCCGAGAGGCGGCCGGAAGTAACGCGCCCGCGCAGGCGGGCAACAACAGGAGGAGCTGCGTAAACAGCGCAGCGCTTGCACTCCGGAGGAAATGACATGGCAAAGAAGGTAGCGGGCTACATCAAGCTACAGGTGCCGGCTGGCCAGGCGAATCCGTCGCCGCCCGTCGGTCCCGCGCTGGGCCAGCACGGCGTCAACATCATGGAGTTCTGCAAGGCATTCAACGCGGAAACCCAGGGTACCGAGCCGGGCCTGCCCATTCCGGTCGTGATCACGGTCTACAGTGACCGCAGCTTCACGTTCATCTCGAAGACCCCGCCCGCAGCGGTACTGCTGCGGAAGGCTGCCGGCATCAAGAAGGGTTCCGGCACGCCGAACACGGCGAAGGTCGGCAAAGTCAACCGGCAACAGCTCGAGGAAATCGCCTCGACGAAGATGCCGGACCTGACGGCGGCCGACATGGACGCCGCGGTGCGCACCGTCGCCGGCACGGCGCGGAGCATGGGTATCGACGTCGAGGGAGTGAACTGATGGCCGCTGTAAGCAAGCGCCGGAAAGCGGCGCGTGAAAAGGTCGATCCGACCAAGGTTTATGACCTCGCCGAGGCGCTGGCGCTGGTGAAGGAACTGGCGACGGCGAAGTTCCCCGAGAGCATCGACGTGTCGGTGAACCTCGGCGTGGACCCGCGCAAGTCGGACCAGGTCGTGCGCGGTTCGACCGTGCTGCCGAACGGCACCGGAAAGTCGGTCCGGGTCGCGGTGTTCGCGCAGGGCGACAACGCCGAGAAGGCGAAGGCTGCCGGTGCCGACATCGTCGGCTTCGACGACCTCGCCGAGAAGGTCAAGGGCGGCGAGCTCGATTTCGACGTCGTCATCGCGACGCCGGATGCGATGCGCGTCGTCGGCCAGCTCGGCCAGATCCTGGGTCCGCGTGGCCTGATGCCGAACCCGAAGGTCGGCACGGTGACGGCCGACGTCGAGACGGCCGTGAAGAACGCGAAGGCGGGCCAGGTGCGGTATCGCACGGACAAGGCCGGCATCGTTCATTGCCCGGTCGGGCGCGTGGACTTCGAGGTCCCCGCGCTGAAGGAAAACATCGATGCGCTGCTGGCGGACCTGAAGAAGGCGAAGCCGGCGTCGTCCAAGGGAGCCTATTTCCGCAAGTTGACGATCTCGTCGACGATGGGTCCGGGCATTTCGATCGACCGGAGTTCCCTCGAAGCCTGAGGCGTACCGCCCCGGGGCATCGAGTCCAATCGCGTTCCCGCCGGCGTTACGGCCGGCGGGAAGCAACAAAGTTTGCCGGAACGTCGCGAGACGGGTCGGCGAGCCGCCGCAAGGACGCGGCAATCGTCGAAGACCGTAGGCGATCGGCCTGAAGAGTCGATCTTAATAATCGAGCCTACGCAGATGGTGAAACCTGAGTTAGCTGGAGCTGGCAACGGTTGCCATCCGACATGGGTCGTCAGGCATGACGTCGCCAGTCGGTCGTCGGGTCGTCGCAATACATCGCGGCGGTCGGCCGGCCGGGGCGGCAACGTGTGTGACGTTGTTCAACAACCGTAAGGCCAGGAGGACTTCATGGCACTGAGACTCGAAGACAAGAAGGCTCTTGTCGCAGAGGTAAATGCGGTTGCAGTAGACGCGGTAACGGCCGTTGCGGCCGAATACCGTGGCCTGACTGTTTCGGAGATGACGGCATTGCGGAAAGAAGCCCGCGATGCTGGCGTGTACCTGCGTGTCGTCAAGAACACGCTCGCGCGCCTCGCCGTCGCCGGGACGGACTTCGAGTGCATGCAAGACACTCTGAAGGGGCCGTTGCTGCTCGCATTTGCGAAAGACGATCCAGGTGCCGCTGCCAGAATCATCAAGGACTTCGCCAAGGGGCACGATGCCCTGAAGGCAGTCTCGCTGTCGGCTGGCGGGCAACTGTTGCCGGGCTCTGATCTCGCGAAGTTGGCTGATTTGCCGACGCTGGATCAGGCACGCGCAATGCTGCTCGGCGTGCTGACCGCACCGATGTCGCAACTGGTACGCACGTTGGCCGAACCTTCCGCGATGCTCGCTCGCACGATGAATGCGCGCGCGCAGCAGGAAGCCGGCTAGGACGGATCACGAAGAGATTTACCTGACTCAGGTTCAGAAATTAAGAGGAATACAGAAATGGCAATGTCAAATGCAGATCTGCTCAAGGAACTGAGCGCAAAGCCGATCATGGAAGTCGTTGAGCTCGTGAAGATGCTCGAAGAGGAGTGGGGCGTCAGTGCTGCCGCTCCCGTCGCCGTAGCCGCTGGTCCGGCTGCCGGTGGTGCCGCAGCGGAAGCCGCAGAAGAGAAGGACGAGTTCGATGTCGTCATGACCAGCTTCGGCAGCAACAAGGTCGCCGTGATCAAGGCCGTTCGTGCCATCACCGGTCTCGGCCTCAAGGAAGCCAAGGACGCGGTCGAAGGCGCTCCTTCCACGATCAAGGAAGGCGTTGCAAAGGGCGAAGCAGAAGAGATCAAGAAGCAGCTTGAAGAAGCCGGCGCCAGCGTCGAGCTCAAGTAAGCGATTGGCTCTTTTGCTGTCGCAGACAAACGACCCGACGGGTCAGATGTCGGGCAAACAGTCAGCCGCCATGCGGCTGGCTGTTTGCGCGCGTCTGGGGTTTACGTCCCCGTCTGAAAATTATTGAGGGTATTCTCGAATGGCTTATTCATTCACTGAGAAAAAGCGCATCCGCAAGAGCTTCGGCAAGCGTCCGACGATTCTGGATGTCCCGTACCTGCTGTCGATCCAGGTGGATTCCTACAAGAACTTCCTGCAGACGGACAAGTCGCTGGAAGAGCGCGACGAGCGCGGCCTGCACGCCGCGTTCCAGTCGGTCTTCCCGATCGTCAGCTACTCGGGCAATGCGGCACTCGAGTACGTCAGCTACCGCCTCGGCGAGCCGGTGTTCGACGTCAAGGAGTGCCAGATGCGCGGCCTGACCTACGCGGCACCGATCCGCGTCAAGGTCCGCCTCGTCATCTACGACAAGGAAGCCAGCGGGAACCCGAAACCGGTCAAGGACATCCGCGAGCAGGAAGTCTATCTCGGCGAGATGCCGCTGATGACGGATCACGGCACGTTCGTGATCAATGGCACGGAGCGCGTGATCGTATCGCAGCTGCACCGGTCGCCGGGTGTGTTCTTCGACCACGACAAGGGCAAGACCCACAGCTCCGGCAAGTTGCTGTTCTCCGCCCGCATCATTCCGTATCGCGGTTCGTGGCTCGACATGGAGTTCGATCCCAAGGACTGCGTATTCGCGCGTATCGACCGCCGCCGCAAGCTGCCGGTCACGATCATCCTGCGCGCGCTGGAGATGACGAACGAAGAAATGCTCGATATGTTCTTCGAGACCAACGATTTCTATCTCTCGGAGAAGGAAATCAATATGGGTCTCGTGCCGGAGCGCATGCGCGGCGAGACGGCGACGTTCGACATCAAGCTCGGCCGCAAGCTCATCGTCGAGGACGGCCGCCGCATCACGGCGAAGCACGTTCGCGACATGGAGAAGTCCAACGTCGATCGGCTGGTGGTGCCCAAGGAGTACCTGGAAGGCAAGATTCTTGCGCACGACGTCGTCGACACGGAGACGGGCGAGCTGATCGCCGCGGCGAACGCGGAGCTGACCGAGGAGGTGATCGACAAGATCATCGCGGCCGGGATCGAGCACATCCGGACGCTGTACGTGAACGACCTGGATCGCGGTCCGTTCATCTCGAACACGTTGAACATCGATCCGTCGACGACGCGCCTCGAGGCCCTCGTCGAGATCTACCGCATGATGCGCCCCGGTGAGCCGCCGACCAAGGAGGCTGCCGAGAACCTGTTCCAGAACCTGTTCTTCAACCCGGACCGCTACGACCTGTCGGCCGTCGGGCGCATGAAGTTCAACCGCCGCGTCGGCCGCGACACGTCGGAAGGCGAGGGCGTGCTCAACCGCGACGACATTCTCGACGTGCTGAAGACGCTCATCGATATCCGAAACGGCTACGGCACGGTGGACGACATCGACCACCTTGGCAACCGGCGCGTGCGTTCGGTCGGCGAGATGGCCGAGAACGCGTTCCGCGTCGGGCTCGTTCGCGTCGAGCGCGCGGTCAAGGAGCGCCTGACGCAGGCCGAGACCGAAGGCCTGATGCCGCAGGAAATGATCAACGCGAAGCCGGTCGCGGCAGCCGTCAAGGAGTTCTTCGGCTCGAGCCAGCTCTCGCAGTTCATGGACCAGAACAACCCGCTGTCCGAAGTGACGCACAAGCGGCGCGTGTCGGCACTCGGCCCGGGCGGCCTGACGCGCGAGCGCGCGGGTTTCGAGGTGCGCGACGTGCACCCGACGCACTACGGCCGCGTTTGCCCGATCGAGACGCCGGAAGGCCCGAACATCGGCCTGATCAACTCCCTCGCCGTCTACGCCCGCACGAACGAGTACGGCTTCCTCGAGACGCCGTACCGACGGGTCGAGAACGGCAAGGTGACGAACGACATCGAGTACCTGTCGGCGATCGAGGAGTCGCAGTACGTCATCGCGCAGGCGAATTCGGAGCTCGACAAGAACGGCAAGTTCAGCGAGGACCTGGTGTCTGTCCGGCACAAGAACGAGTTCACGCTGTCGAATCCCGAGGACATCAGCTACATGGACGTCAGTCCGCGCCAGATCGTTTCGGTTGCGGCGGCGCTGATTCCGTTCCTCGAGCACGACGACGCAAACCGCGCACTGATGGGCTCGAACATGCAGCGCCAGGCCGTGCCGACGCTGCGCGCCGAGGCGCCGCTGGTCGGCACCGGCATCGAGCGTGCCGTGGCGGTCGACTCGGGCGTGACCGTCGTCGCGAAGCGCGGCGGCATCGTCGACTCGGTGGACGCATCGCGCATCGTCGTCCGGGTCAACGATGACGAGACCAGTGCCGAAGAGGCCGGTGTCGACATCTACAACCTGACGAAGTACACGCGTTCAAACCAGAACACCTGCATCAACCAGCGTCCGCTGGTCCGCTCCGGCGACACTATCGCGGCTGGTGACGTGCTGGCCGACGGCCCGTCGACGGACATGGGCGAGTTGGCGCTCGGGCAGAACCTGCTGGTCGCGTTCATGCCGTGGAACGGCTACAACTTCGAGGACTCGATCCTGATCTCGGAGCGTGTCGTAAAGGAAGACCGTTTCACGACGATCCACATCGAGGAACTGCAGTGCGTCGCGCGGGACACGAAGCTCGGTCCCGAGGACATCACGGCGGACATCCCGAACGTGGGTGACGCGGCGCTCGCAAAGCTCGACGAGTCGGGTATCGCGTTCATCGGCGCCGAGGTGAAGGCGGGCGATATCCTCGTCGGCAAGGTCACGCCGAAGGGCGAGACTCAGCTGACGCCGGAAGAGAAGCTGCTGCGCGCGATCTTCGGCGAGAAGGCGTCCGACGTGAAGGACACGTCCCTGCGCGTACCGCCCGGCATGGACGGCACCGTGATCGACGTACGCGTGTTCACCCGCGACGGCGTCGAGAAGGACGCGCGGGCGCTGTCGATCGAGCGTGCGGAGCTCGAGAGCGTTCGCAAGGACCTCGACGATACGCTGCGCATCCTCGAGGACGACATCTACGAGCGCATGGAGCGCATGCTGACGGGCAAGGTTGCCCAGGGCGGTCCGAACAAGCTGGCCGCGGGCAGCAAGATCACCAAGGGCTACCTCGACGAACTTCCGAAGGAGCAGTGGTTCGAAATTCGCCTCAAGAACGACGAGGCGAACGAGCAGCTCGAGCGCGCCGCGGCCCGCATCAAGTCGCAGCGCGAGGAGTTCGACCGCCGCTACGAAGAGAAGAAGGTCAAGATCACCGCGGGCGACGACCTCGCCCCGGGCGTGCTCAAGATGGTCAAGGTGTACCTGGCCGTCAAGCGCCGCATACAGCCGGGCGACAAGATGGCCGGCCGTCACGGTAACAAGGGCGTCATTTCCACGATCGTTCCGGTCGAGGACATGCCGTACCTCGAAGACGGAACACCGGTCGACATCGTCCTGAACCCGCTCGGCGTGCCTTCGCGCATGAACGTCGGCCAGGTGCTGGAGACGCATCTCGGCTGGGCGGCGAAGGGCGTCGGCAAGAAGATCGACGAGATGTTGAAGGCCCAGGAGTCGGTCGCGAAGCTGCGGTCGTTCCTCGAGCAGGTCTACAACAAGTCCGGCGGCAAGGACGAGGACATCAAGTCCCTGTCCGACGCGGAAGTCATCGAGCTGGCCGGCAACCTGACGCGGGGCGTGCCGACGGCGACACCGGTGTTCGACGGCGCTACCGAGGAGGAGATCAAGGGCCTCCTGGCGCTGGCCGGGCAGGACATGTCCGGGCAGTCGACGCTGTTCGACGGACGCACGGGCGACCGCTTCGATCGCGACGTCACCGTGGGCTACATGTACATGCTGAAGCTCAACCACCTGGTTGACGACAAGATGCATGCCCGCTCGACGGGCCCGTACAGCCTCGTCACGCAGCAGCCGCTGGGCGGCAAGGCGCAGTTCGGCGGCCAGCGTTTCGGCGAAATGGAGGTCTGGGCGCTCGAAGCCTACGGCGCCTCCTACACGCTGCAGGAAATGCTCACGGTCAAGTCGGACGACGTGCAGGGTCGTACGAAGATGTACAAGAACATCGTCGACGGTGAGCACCAGATGGACGCCGGCATGCCGGAATCCTTCAACGTGTTGGTGAAGGAGATCCGCTCTCTCGGCATCAACATCGAGCTGGAGACAGACTAATGAAAGATCTGCTTAAGCTTTTCAAGTACCAGAACCCGGTCGACGATTTCGATGCGATCCGCATCGGGCTCGCGTCCCCGGACATGATCCGGTCGTGGTCGTTCGGCGAGGTCAAGAAGCCGGAGACGATCAACTACCGGACGTTCAAGCCGGAACGCGACGGGCTGTTCTGCGCCAAGATCTTCGGCCCGATCAAGGACTACGAGTGCCTGTGCGGTAAGTACAAGCGCCTGAAGCACCGCGGGGTCGTCTGCGAGAAGTGCGGCGTCGAGGTCACCCAGACGAAGGTGCGCCGTGAGCGCATGGCGCACATCGAGCTGGCGAGCCCGGTCGCGCACATCTGGTTCCTGAAGTCGCTGCCGAGCCGCATCGGACTCATGCTCGACATGACGCTGCGCGAGATCGAGCGCGTGCTGTACTTCGAGGCCTTCGTGGTCGTCGATCCCGGCATGACCGAGCTCGAGCGCGGCCAGCTGCTGACGGACGAAATGTACCTCGAGGCGCTGGAGCAGTACGGCGACGAGTTCGACGCCCGCATGGGCGCCGAGGCCGTGCGTGAGATGCTGATGACGATCGACCTGCAGCGCGAAGTGCTGAAGGTGCGCGAGGAAATCGACGGCACGCGTTCGGAAACCAAGATAAAGCGCCTGTCGAAGCGCCTGAAGCTGCTGGAGTCGTTCATCGAGTCGGGCAACAAGCCCGAGTGGATGGTCCTGACCGTGCTGCCGGTGCTGCCGCCGGACCTGCGTCCGCTGGTGCCGCTCGATGGCGGCCGCTTCGCGACGTCGGACCTGAATGACCTGTACCGCCGCGTCATCAACCGCAACAACCGCCTGCGCCGCCTGCTCGAGCTGAACGCGCCGGATATCATCGTCCGCAACGAGAAGCGCATGCTGCAGGAGTCGGTCGATGCGCTGCTCGATAACGGTCGCCGCGGCCGCGCCATCACGGGCACGAACAAGCGCCCGTTGAAGTCGCTCGCCGACATGATCAAGGGCAAGCAGGGCCGGTTCCGCCAGAACCTGCTCGGCAAGCGCGTCGACTACTCGGGCCGTTCGGTCATCGTGGTCGGCCCGACGCTGAAGCTGCACCAGTGCGGCCTGCCGAAGAAGATGGCGCTGGAGCTGTTCAAGCCGTTCATCTTCTCGAAGCTGCAGCTGCGCGGCGAAGCGACGACGATCAAGGCTGCCAAGCGGCTGGTCGAAAGAGAAGGCGCGGAAGTCTGGGATATCCTCGAGGAAGTCATCCGTGAGCACCCGGTGCTGCTGAATCGTGCGCCGACGCTGCACAGACTCGGTATCCAGGCGTTCGAACCCGTGCTGATCGAGGGCAAGGCGATCCAGCTCCACCCGCTCGTCTGCACCGCGTTCAACGCGGACTTCGACGGCGACCAGATGGCCGTTCACGTGCCGCTGTCGCTCGAAGCCCAGCTCGAGGCGCGCGCGCTGATGATGTCGTCGAACAACATCCTGTCCCCGGCGAACGGCGACCCGATTATCGTGCCGTCGCAGGACGTCGTGCTCGGCCTCTATTACATGACCCGCACCCGCATCAACGCGAAGGGCGAGGGCATGTTCCTGTCGTCGATCGACGAGGCACGGCGTGCGTTCGAAAACGGCATCGTCGAGTTGCACTCGAAGGTGAAGGTGCGCGTACCGCTGTCCGAGCTCAACGAAGACGGGGAGATGGTGCGCGTCAAGCGGACCGTCGATACCACGATCGGCCGCGCCCTGCTGTCCGAGATCCTGCCGCACGGCCTGACGTTCGACCTGGTCAATCGTCCGATGACGAAGAAGGCGATCTCGAACGTGATTAATGCCTGCTACCGCCAGCTCGGCCTGAAGCAGACCGTCGTCTTCGCCGACCGGCTGATGTACACGGGCTTCCGCCTGGCGACGCGTGCCGGTATTTCGATCGGCGTGAACGACATGGTCGTGCCCGACAACAAGCAGGACATCCTCGATGTGGCCGAAGCCGAAGTGAAGGAGATCCAGGACCAGTATTCGTCCGGTCTCGTCACCCACGGCGAACGCTACAACAAGGTTGTCGACATCTGGTCGCGCACGAACGACCAGGTCGCGAAGGCGATGATGGACAAGCTCGGCACCGAGAAGGTCAAGGATGCCAGCGGCAAGGACGTCGACCAGGAGTCGTTCAACTCCATCTACATGATGGCGGACTCCGGCGCTCGTGGTTCTGCGGCGCAGATCCGGCAGCTCGCCGGCATGCGTGGCCTGATGGCCAAGCCGGACGGCTCGATCATCGAGACGCCGATCACCGCGAACTTCCGCGAAGGTCTCGACGTACTGCAGTACTTCATCTCGACCCACGGCGCGCGCAAGGGTCTCGCCGACACGGCACTGAAGACCGCGAACTCGGGTTACCTGACCCGTCGACTCGTCGACGTGGCGCAGGACCTGGTCGTGACCGAGGTGGACTGCGAGACGAAGAACGGTGTTTCGATGCAGCCGCTCGTCGAGGGCGGTGACATCGTCGAGCCGCTGCGCGAGCGCGTGCTCGGGCGTGTCCTCGCCGAGGCGGTGCTGGTGCCCGGCACCGACAAGGTGGCGTTCGACGCCGGTACGATGCTCGACGAAGCCACCGTCCAGGAGCTCGAGGATCTCTCGATCGACCAGGTCATGGTGCGCTCGCCGATCACCTGCGAAGTCCGCTACGGCGTCTGCTCGCAGTGCTACGGCCGCGACCTCGCTCGCGGTCACCGGATCGCGATCGGCGAGGCGGTCGGCGTCATCGCCGCCCAGTCCATCGGCGAGCCCGGCACGCAGCTCACGATGCGTACATTCCACATCGGTGGTGCGGCGTCGCGTTCGGCTGCGGTCAACAACATCGAGATAAAGTCGAACGGCGTGGTGAAGCTGAACAACATCAAGACGGTGTCGCACCACAAGGGCTACCTCGTCGCAGTGTCACGTTCCGGCGAAATCTCGGTCATCAACGAGCTCGGCCGCGAGCGTGAGCGCTACAAGGTGCCTTACGGCGCGACCATCACGGTCGAAGACGGCGCGGAAGTGAAGCAGGGCCAGGTCGTTGCGAACTGGGACCCGCACACTCACCCCGTCATCACCGAGGTGGCCGGTCGCGTCAAGTTCCAGGACTTCATTGATGGGGTTACCGTCGCGGAGCAGGTGGACGAGTTCACCGGCCTCACGTCGATCGTCGTGCTGGATCCGAAGAGCCGCGGCAGCGCGGGCAAGGATCTGCGCCCGGTCGCCCGCCTGGTAGACGAGGAAGGCAAGGACATCTTCTTCGCGAACACGGATATCCCGGCCGTCTACGCCCTGCCGGTCGGCGCCATCGTCAGCCTGTCCGACGGTGCCAACGTCGAGATCGGCGACGTCATCGCGCGCATTCCGCAGGAATCGTCGAAGACGCGTGACATCACCGGTGGTCTGCCGCGAGTCGCCGACCTGTTCGAGGCCCGCAAGCCGAAGGACCCGGCGATCATGGCGGAGCACACCGGTACGGTCAGCTTCGGCAAGGAGACCAAGGGCAAGCGCCGCCTGGTGATCACGGATGAGTCCGGCGAGAGCCACGAGGAGCTGATTCCGAAGTGGCGCCACCTGAACGTCTTCGAGGGTGAGCAGGTCGCGCGCGGCGAAGTCATTGCTGACGGCGAGCCGAACCCGCACGACATCCTGCGCCTGCAGGGCGTCGAGCCGCTGGCCGAGTACCTGGTGAAGGAAATCCAGGACGTCTATCGCCTGCAGGGTGTGAAGATCAACGACAAGCACATCGAGGTCATCATTCGCCAGATGCTGCGCAAGGTTCACGTGGCGGAGCCCGGCGAATCGAACTACCTGCGCGGCGAGCAGATCGACAAGGCGCGCTACCTGGAGGTGCTGGACCAGCTGGAAAGCCAGGGCAAGGACGTGCTCACGGTGGACCCGGTGCTGCTCGGCATCACGAAGGCGTCGCTGGCAACGGAGTCGTTCATTTCCGCGGCCTCGTTCCAGGAGACCACCCGCGTGCTGACCGAGGCGGCGGTTCGCGGCCTCAAGGACGAGCTGCGCGGCCTGAAGGAAAACGTCATCGTCGGGCGCCTGATCCCGGCCGGAACCGGATTCGCACACCACGCGGAACGGCGCCGGACGCGGGAGCAGGACCTCGCGGACCAGCTGAACGAGCTCGAGGCGCAGGCGGAAGCGAATGCCGCCGCCGAAGCGGCGGCCGAGGAAGCGGCCGGTGCGAGCGCGGAGAGCGACCAGGAAGCGGCCAGCGAAGCCTGATAAATCAGGGACTTGGGAGCGGCCCCCGGGCCGCTCCCGGGCTTGCTTGACACGCGGTTGACCGCGTCCCTACAATGCCCGCCCTTAACCCCGGGGCCCGCCTAGTGCGGGCCTCGAACACTCTGGGGCAGAAGTAGAATAAAGCCCAGCCGAATCAGCGATTTGCTATCGGCGGGGCCGTTTCGCCGCCCTGTTACCCGACGACTGAGCCTGCGCGGCTCGGTCGGCGGGTGCGCGCGTTTTCGTATGCGCCTGCACGTACCGGATTAACAAACGACAAAGAGATGGAAGGCCCATGGCCACAGTAAACCAGCTAGTACGCAAGCCGCGGTCGACGAAGCGGACGAAGAGCACGGTCCCGGCGCTCGAGGCATCACCGCAGAAGCGCGGCGTGTGCACGCGCGTCTACACGACGACGCCGAAAAAGCCGAACTCGGCCATGCGCAAGGTCGCCCGTGTGCGATTGACGAACGGCTACGAGGTGACGAGCTACATCGGTGGCGAAGGGCACAACCTGCAGGAGCACAGCGTCGTGCTGATCCGCGGCGGCCGTGTCAAGGACCTGCCGGGCGTGCGTTACCACACGGTACGCGGCACGCTCGACTGCGCCGGCGTATCCGATCGCAAGCAGGGCCGCTCGAAATACGGCACGAAGCGACCGAAGTCCTAATTGACAGAGCCCGCGCAGCGGGCGCAGCGAAACCCGGAAGTTACCCATGTCCAGACGATCCCAGGCCCCGAAGCGGACCATCCTTCCCGACCCCAAGTACGGCAGTGACTTGCTGGCCAAGTTCATGAACATGATCATGGTCGATGGCAAGAAGTCCGTGGCCGAGCGCATCATCTACGGTGCACTCGACCGGATCTCCGATCGCGAGACGAAGTCGGATGACAAGGCGCTGGAGCTGCTCGAGAATGCGCTCGAGAACGTCAAGCCGATGGTCGAGGTGAAGTCCCGTCGTGTCGGCGGCGCCACCTACCAGGTGCCGGTGGAGGTTCGCCCCGCCCGTCGCCAGACGCTGGCCATGCGCTGGGTCATCGACGCCGCGCGCGCACGCAGCGAAAAGTCCATGGCACACCGCCTTGCGCACGAGTTGATGGACGCGGCCGAGAATCGCGGCACGGCCGTCAAGAAGAAAGAAGATACGCATCGTATGGCGGAAGCCAACAAGGCGTTCTCTCACTACCGCTGGTAGGCCGGCCAAGTACCGAGCAACCAGGATCTTGTCGTGGCCCGTACAACCCCCATCGAGCGATACCGCAATATTGGCATCATGGCCCATATCGATGCGGGCAAGACCACGACGACCGAGCGTGTGCTGTTCTACACCGGTGTCTCGCACAAGATAGGCGAGGTCCACGATGGCGCCGCCGTCATGGACTGGATGGAACAGGAACAGGAACGCGGCATCACGATCACGTCCGCGGCCACGACCTGTTTCTGGAGCGGGATGGACCAGCAGTTCGAGCAGCACCGCATCAACATCATCGACACGCCGGGTCACGTCGATTTCACGATCGAGGTCGAACGCAGCCTGCGGGTGCTCGACGGTGCGGTCACCGTGCTGTGCTCGGTGGGCGGCGTCGAGCCGCAGACCGAGACGGTCTGGCGGCAGGGCAACAAGTACCACGTGCCGCGCCTGGTGTTCGTCAACAAGATGGATCGCGCGGGCGCGAACTTCCTGCGCGTCGTCGAGCAGGTGCGCAAGCGCCTCGGCGCGAACCCGGTGCCGATCCAGCTACCGATTGGCGCCGAGGAGAATTTCGCCGGCGTTATCGACCTGATCGGCCAGCGCGCGATCTACTGGGACGAGTCCAACATGGGCATGACCTATGACGAGGTCGAGATCCCGGAAGAGCTGAAGGCCGAAGCGAATGTCTGGCGCGAGAAGATGATCGAGGCGGCGGCCGAGGCCAGCGAGGAATTGCTCGAGAAGTTCCTGGAGACCGGCACGCTCGAGGTCGACGACATCCGCAAGGGCCTGCGCGCTCGCTCGCTCGCGAACGAGATCGTCGTGACGATGTGCGGCTCGGCGTTCAAGAACAAGGGTGTCCAGGCGATGCTGGACGCGGTCATCGATTTCATGCCCGCACCGATCGACGTTCCGGCCATCAAGGGGATCGACGACGACGGCAAGGAGGCGGAGCGGCATCCGGACGACAACGACCCGTTCTCGGCCCTGGCGTTCAAGATCGCGACGGACCCGTTCGTCGGCAACCTGACGTTCTTCCGCGTCTACTCGGGCGTCCTGAATTCGGGTGATATGGTGTTCAACCCGATCAAGGACAAGAAAGAGCGCATCGGCCGCATCCTGCAGATGCACTCGAACGACCGGAAAGAGATCAAGGAAGTCCGCGCCGGCGACATTGCGGCGGCGGTCGGCCTGAAGGACGTGACGACCGGCGATACGCTGTGCGACCTGAAGAAGGTCATCACGCTGGAGAAGATGGAGTTCCCGGAGCCGGTCATCTCGGTCGCCGTGGAGCCCAGGACCAAGGTCGACCAGGAGAAGATGGGCATCGCGCTGTCCAAGCTTGCGAAGGAAGACCCGTCGTTCCGCGTGCACACGGACGAGGAGTCTGGCCAGACGATCATCTCCGGCATGGGTGAGCTCCACCTCGACATCATTGTCGACCGCATGAAACGGGAGTTCAAGGTCGAGGCGAACGTCGGCAAGCCGCAGGTCGCCTACCGCGAAACGATTCGCAAGACGGTCGAGCAGGAAGGAAAGTTCGTGCGGCAGTCGGGCGGTCGCGGCCAGTACGGCCACGTCTACCTGCGCATCGAGCCGGCCGAGGCCGGCAGCGGCTACGAGTTCGTCAACGGCATCGTCGGCGGCGTCGTGCCGAAAGAGTACATTCCGGCCGTCGACAAGGGCGTCCGCGAGCAGATGGAGAACGGCGTGATCGCGGGCTACCCGGTGGTGGACTGCAAGGTCACGGTGTACGACGGCTCGTACCATGACGTGGACTCCAGCGAGATGGCCTTCAAGATCGCCGGCAGCATGGCGTTTCGCGAGGGCATGGAAAAGGCGAATCCGACCCTGCTCGAGCCGATCATGAACGTCGAGGTCGTCACGCCGGAAGAATACATGGGCGACGTGATGGGCGACCTGAATCGCCGCCGCGGACTGCCGCAAGGCATGGATGACACGCCGGCAGGAAAGGTCATCCGGGCCGAGGTGCCGCTGGCCGAGATGTTCGGGTACGCGACGGACCTGCGCTCGATGAGCCAGGGCCGCGCCGTGTACTCGATGGAATTTGCAAAATACGCCGAAGTGCCGCCGAACATCGCGCAGGCCGTCGGTCAATAGAAACCACACTGGCAGACGCCCTTCGGGGCAACCACACAACCCGGGATTTGGGAAATGTCCAAAGAAAAATTTGAACGTACAAAACCGCACGTTAACGTGGGCACGATTGGTCACGTTGACCACGGCAAGACGACGTTGACGGCAGCGCTGAC
>CAJXJW010000019.1 GCA_913055625.1 uncultured Pseudomonadota bacterium
GCTCGGGGCATGCGCTCAGCATGAAGGGGCGCCGAACTTCGGAACAGCGACATTCGTCGCGGCTTTGCACAGGAATGTGCCTGTCCTATGTTCCATGCGGGAATGTGCCTGTCCTATGTTCCAATATGTTCCAAGTCCTATGTTCCACGCCCCATGTCACCCCATCGGGATTGGGCGATGGCGAGCACCGCGATCGCGGCGGTCTCGGTACGCAGGACGCGCGGGCCGACAGACACGGGCGTGAAGCCGGCGATCGCAGCGTCTTCGAGTTCGCGGCCGCTGAAGCCGCCTTCCGGCCCGACGAGCAAGCAGAGTTTCTCGTCAACGGTCTCGACAGCAGCCAGGGGCCGGCCGGCGCCCGGGGCCAGCACGAGCTGCGTGCTGCCGGCGGCCTTGCCCTCGCCGAACCAGTCGTTGAGCGGCACCGGCGCGTCGACGAGCGGCGGGCGGATGCGGCCGCACTGCTCGCAGGCACTGTCGGCGACGCGCTGCCAGTGTTCGTGGCGCTTCGCGGCGCGCGCGGCATCGAGCTTCACCATGCCGTGATCGGTGAGCACCGGCGTAATGCGCTTGACGCCGAGTTCAGTCGCCTTCTGCACGACGACGTCCATTCGGTCGCCCCGGGAGATGCCCTGGACGAGGTGCATGCGCAACGGGGACTCGCTGGCGGACGGGACCGGCGCGTCCAGGGCGAGCGTGACGGTCGACCTGGTCATCGCCGTGATCGTGGCGCGCCACTCGCCATCCTCCCCATTGAAGACGTGGATCGTGTCGCCGATGGCGGCGCGCAGCACGCGGCCGAGATAGTGCGCGGCGTCGCCCTCGAGCAAGACGTCGCGGCCGTTGCCCAGCGGGGCGGAAACCAATAGCCTCGTACCCATGATGGCGAGATCATGCCTGAACGCGGCCCTGCATGCCGGCTGAATTCACCGTGGACACGGCGGAAGGCCTCATTCGGCCCGCGCGGCGCGTGCCCAGCCCGAACCGCGATGAGCGCCCGGCGGGCGCGGTACCCGAACTCATCGTCGTGCACGGCATCAGCCTGCCGCCGGGCGAATTCGGTGGTGGCGAGATCGAGGCGCTGTTCACGAACACGCTGGACTGGGACGCGCACCCGTACTTCGGCGAAATCCGCGGCCTCGAAGTCTCGTCGCACCTGCTGATCCGGCGCGACGGCGAGCTCGTGCAGTTCGTCCCGTTCCCGGAACGTGCCTGGCACTGCGGCCCTTCCTGCTTCCGCGGCCGGCCGCGCTGCAACGACTTCTCGATCGGTATCGAGCTCGAGGGCGAGGACGAGTTGCCGTACGAGGACCGCCAGTACGGGGTGTTGGCCGCGGTCGTCGCGGCGTTGCGCGAAGCCTATCCAGCCATCACGAACCGGGAAATCGCGGCACACAGCGACATCGCACCCGGTCGAAAGACGGATCCCGGCCCTGCGTTCGACTGGCTGCGATTGTATGATGCGTTGATATGAATCTGATCGCGCTTCTCGTCAGCCTACTGATCGAGCGTCTCGCAACGCAGTTTTTCCACTGGCGGCGCATGCGCTGGATGGACCGGCTGATCGACGCCGGATTCCGGTCCCTCGGTTCGGAGCGCTGGCCGGCACTGGCCGTGGTGGTCGTGCTCGCAGTCCTGCTGGCGCTGCCGGTATTCGTCGTGACGTTCGCGCTCGGCGATAGCCTGCTCGGCTTCCCGTATCTCGCGCTTGCGATCGTCGTACTGTTCTTCTCACTCGGGCCGAAGGACATCGGTGAGGACGTGGACGAGTACTGCGTCGCGCTCGAGAAGGACGATGACGAGGCTATCGCGCACGCGGCGCGCGCGCTGATTGAGGGCGACGTGCCGGACGACCCGGTGGAACGAATGGAGGTCGTCGAGTCGGCCGTCTTCGTCCAGGCCAACAACCGGTTGTTCGCGGTCATCTTCTGGTTCGTGGTACTCGGCCCGCTCGGTCCGCTCGGCGCCTGGGCCTACCGAGTGACCGACCTGGTTCGCCGCCGCGCGGTCTTCAGCGCGGCGCGTGCATCGGGCGACGACGGCGCGAGGCTCTCGGCGACCCGCGATGCCGCCGTGCGTCTGCATGCGTGGCTCGCGTGGATCCCGGCGCGACTGACGGCGCTTGGCTATGCCATTGCCGGACACTTCGACGGCGCGCTGCAGGCCTGGCGCGACCGCGGCGACTTGTCCGGCCCGGGCGCGACAGAGGCGTTGCTGGCGCGGGTCGGACGCGGCGCGATGGTGCTCGACACCGACGACGAGGAGGACCTGCGCGAACGAGCGATTCGCGGCGCAAGCGCCGCGAACCGGCTGGTCTTCCGTCAGCTGTTGATCTGGGTGGTGCTGATTGCCGCGCTGACGCTGTACGGCTGGACGCTCTGACGGCTCGTCAGCGATCCCGCTGCCAGAGCACTTCCTCACCGTTCTCCGCGCGGGACAGGACCCGCGCGATCACGAACAACAGGTCGGACAGCCGGTTCAGGTAGCGGATGGCCTCGGGCCGGACGGCCTCGGCGGCGGCGAGCGTGGTTACCCGCCGCTCAGCCCGGCGCACGACGGTTCGGGCGAGATGGCACGCCGCGGCAGCGGGCCCGCCGCCCGGCAGGATGAACTCCTTCAGGCGCGGCAGGTCCTCGTTGAACGCGTCGAGCTCGTGCTCGAGCCGGTCGATGAAATCAGCGCGCACCGCGGTGTGGCCCGGAATGCAAAGCTCCCCGCCGAGTTCGAACAGGTCGTGCTGCACGTCCGTGAGGCAGCGGCGCACGGCCTCGGGCAGCGTGGTGTGCGCAAGCACGACGCCGATCGCGCTGTTCGCCTCGTCGACGGTGCCATAGGCCTCGACGCGGATGCTGTCCTTGGCGACACGGTTGCCGTCGCCGAGGCCGGTCGTGCCGTCGTCGCCGGTGCGGGTGTAGATCCTGGAGAGGCGATTGCCCATGCTGCTGCCGCCGTGAAGGAAGGGGGTCGGTATTCTAGCGTTCCGGCGCGGCCAGCGCAGGCCGGCGCTTGAGCTTTGCGGCCGCTCCCCGCATAGTGCGGCGGGATTCCGACCGGCGGCCGACGGGCCCTTTCACGCCATGACCGACGCAAACACGACCGAGAGAAGCGAGCACCTGGAGGTCGCACTGACGGCCGCGCGGGAGGCCGCGGATATCAGCCGCGGCTACTACCGCGGCAACGTGGAGGTGCGCACGAAAGCCGACCGCACGCCGGTCACGCAGGCCGACGTCGAATGCGAGGAAACGATCCGCGCGACGATCCTGGCGCGCTTCCCGGGACACGGCTTCTACGGCGAAGAAACCGGCAAGACGCAGGCGGACGCCGAGTACCTCTGGCTCGTCGATCCGATCGACGGCACGAAGGGCTTCGTGCGCCAGTACCCGTTCTTCTCCACGCAGATTGCACTGATGCACCAGGGCGAGATCGTGCTCGGCGTGTCCAGCGGCACGATGATGGACGAACTCGCCTGGGCGGAAAAGGGGCGTGGCGCGTGGCTGAACGGCGAACGACTGTCGGTCAGCGACATCGTCGACCCGGATTGCGCGGCCGTGTCGACCGGCAACCTGAAGTCGCTGACCGCCACCGACGGCTGGCAGCGCCTCGGCGCGATCCTCGGGCGCGCGGACCGCACGCGCGGCTACGGCGATTTTTATCACTATCACCTGCTCGCGGCCGGCAAGATCGAGGCGGTCATCGAGTCCGACGTGAACATCCTGGACATTGCCGCGCTGTCGATTATCGTGACGGAGGCCGGCGGCGTGTTCACGGACCTTAACGGCAGGGCACCCGCGCTCGCGACGCGCTCGGTACTCGCGGCGCCGCCCGCGCTGCACGCGCTGTACCTCGAGCAGCTCGCGGGATTCGTCGACTAGTCGACGAGGTTGATTTCGCTGGCGGTCAACGGCCCGATGACCGCGTAGCGCAGGCTCTGCGGGATGACGGCGTCGTCGGCCGAGAGGGCGATACGGCCACCCATGATCTCGGCGAGCGTCTGCGGGAACAGCGGTTTGCGGTCCGGCTCGCCGATGCCGTCCGGTACGAGTGGCTGGCCGGTGCCGAGCGCGTACTTGTCGGTGGCGCCCAGCGTGTGCAGCAGCTCGTGCGCGATAATGACGTTGTTCGTTGCGCGGTAACGGCGGCCGCTGTACGCGTTCACGATGCCGAACATGCCTTTCTGGATGCCGACCGAGTCCTCGAGAGTCCTTTCCCGTTCGCCGGCGTGGTAGCGCACGAAGATGCTGACGTCGGGCTCGATGCGGTCCTGGTCATTGGTGGCGCTGCCAACCCACCAGCGCATCTTCAGCGACCACCACATCACGCTCAGCACGCTGGGGTCGCGGCCGAGCATCGGCGGCTGCTGCGTGACAATGCTCCCGAGTTCCATGCGGACGGGCTGATCTGCGTCCCTGCCATAACGCGTGGTCTCGCGCGCCATGAACTCCTCGATGTCCGCGAAATCCGCGACCTCGAGCCCGTCGATGTAGCGGGCCGTCGCGGCGTCGCCGTCGGCGTTGATCGGGTAGATCTTCACCCACAAGCTGTTGTTCCAGTCGGTACTGCGCGCTTTCGTCAGCCAGGTGTTGACGACGACGAAGAACAGCACCATGAGCAGCACGGTAATGCGGACGGCCTTGAACATGGCCGTATTGAGCCATATCGCGTGCCTGGCGGCCGGGCCTGTTCCTCAGTTTCGCGTGCGGAAACCCCGCGCCACGCCTATTTCGTGACGGTGTCCCCGATGGTCGGCGGTTTGCGTGCCGCGCTGGCCTGCTCGAACGCGTAGGCCATCGGGAGCAGGTCGGGCTCGGACCACATCGGGCCGATGAACGACAAGCCGACAGGCAGTCCGGCGACGAAGCCGGCGGGCACGGTCACGCTCGGTTGCCCCGAGATCGCCGCGTAGGACGAGCTGCTGATGCTGAAATGATCGCCGACCACGTGGTCCGTCTTCCAGGCCGGCCCGTTCGTGATCGCGACGAGAACATCGAGGTCGTGTTCGTCGAAGGCGCCGGCCAGGGCCTCGCGCGTGATGCGCTTGCTGTCCGCGAGGGCGGCGACGTATTCCTCGCTGTCGAGCCCGCCTTTTTCCTCGGCCAGCAACATGATGTCCTGGCCGAAGTGCGGCATCACGGTGTCGGCGTTGGCCTCGTTGAATGCGATAACGTCGGCGAGGCTGCGGACCGGCGCGCTGCTGCGCTCGAAGTAGCGCGCGAGGTCAGCCTTGAACTCGTACAACAGCACGAGCCATTCCGCTTCGCCCGCGCCGGCCGTGTCGAGTTCGACGTCGTCAATGACGACCGCACCGCTCTCGCGCAGCGTGTCGATGCTGCGGGTCAGCACATCCGCGACATCCGGGTTGCTGCCGGCGCCGTAGTGGGTCCGGATGATGCCGATGCGTTTGCCGTCCAGGGCATCGGCGGTGAGGTTCGCCGTGTAATCGATGTTGCCCTCCGGCGCGTCCATCGTCGCGGGGTCGTCCGGGTCGACGCCGGCCATCGCGCCGAGCAGCAGCGCCGCGTCGCGCACGGAACGCGCCATCGGCCCCGCCGTGTCCTGGCTGTGCGCGATTGGCACGATGCCGCTGCGGCTGACCAGGCCGAGCGTCGGCTTGATGCCGACGATGCTGTTGATGCCGCTCGGGCAGACCACGGAGCCGTCCGTTTCGGTGCCGACGGCAACCGCGGTCAGGTTCGCGGCGACCGCGACGCCGGAGCCGCTCGACGAACCGCAGGGATTGCGTGTCGGGTCGTACGGGTTGCGCGTCTGGCCGCCCACACTCGACCAGCCGCTCGACGAGCGGGTCGACCGGAAGTTCGCCCATTCGCTGAGATTCGCCTTGCCGAGGATGACGGCACCGGCTTCACGCAGCCGCGTGACGAGGAACGCGTCCGCCGGCGGCACGTGGTCCGCGAGGGCCAGCGAGCCGGCACTGGTTTTCATGCGGTCGGCGGTGTCGATATTCGCTTTCAGCACGACCGGGATGCCGTGCAGCGGCCCGCGCGGCCCGGTCGCCTGCCATTCCTCGTCGAGCGCGCGCGCGATCTGCAGCGCATCGGGATTGATCTCGATGATGCTGCGGAGTTCCGGCCCGGCGTGATCGAGGGTCTCGATGCGATTCGTGTACCAGCGCACGAGCGCCTCGGCGCTGGTCTCGCCGCGCTGCATCGCATCGTGCAGGTCCGCGATGCTGGCCTCGCTGTAGTCCGGCGTTTCCGCGGTGCAGGCGGCGAGGACGAACGCCAGGCCGGCAAGTAACAGGCGGCGCATGTTACTCGGGCTTCCGGAAGCGCAGCAGGAAGCGGTCGGTCTTGCCGCGGACGGCCGGGTCGAACACGATTTTCGCGTAGTCGTCGTCGGGGTTGCGCAGCGCGTCGCTGGCGCCGTCCCTGCGGAAGCCGGCGGCCTCGAAGTCGGCGAGCACGATGGCCGGGTCGATGCGGTGGGTCGTGTTCCCGGTCTCCGGTGGCGAGCCTTCGGCCGCATAGTGGTCGACGACCACCACGACGCCGCCCGGCTTCAGCCCGGCAAACAGTTCGCCGAGCAACTTCGGCTTGTCGATCGGCGGCCAGCCGTCCTCCAGGTTGACGTGGTACACGTCGTGATAGGCCAGCACGATGAGAGCAGCGTCGAGCGACCCGGGATCGAGGCGCAGCCGGTTGTTCTCGGCCACGACGATGTCCACGTTGGGCAGGCGCCCGGCCTGGTAGCGTGCGATGAACTCCTCGCCCGTGTACTTCAGGTACGGCGTGTTCGTGTGCGTGACGACCCGCCCGTCGGGGCCGACGACGCGAGCGAGCAACTCGGTGTAATAGCCGCCGCCGGCGAACAGGTCGAGCACGGTATCACCGGGTCCTGCGCCGAGAAACGCGAGCACTGCCGCCGGCTTGCGTCCGGCGTCGCGGTCACGGTCGCCCGGCAGCCGGTCTTCGGCGGCCACGGCGGCGGCGTAGATCCCGGCGTCGTCGGCGCCGGCCGGCGCGGTGCCGATCAATGCGGCGGCGAGGATCGCCGCGGCCGGGAGACATCGGCGAAAAAGCGGGTACTTGGTCATTGGCATTGTCCCGTCGGTTGGCAAGGCGGGGCGGGGCCCCGCCTTTGAGACTGAATCATCCGCGGAAAGTGCCGCCAGGCGCAACACGGGATCGGCCAATAAAAAGCCCCGCGGCCGAGGCGGCGGGGCTAATTTCTCTTTTTTTCAAAAGAGGTAACTGCAAAAAACGGTAGCCGGATACAGGTGTCTTATTGTTATTGGATCTGGATCTTTTTCTTTTTATTGTTGTTGTTCTTCTGGCGTCTGAATCCTCAACTGTTCCGATATGGCCACCCGCCGCAGTTACACTTCGCTTGGGCAGAGCTATAAAAGCAAGAGCTGTGCCAACCCGCCGTGAACGCAGGAATCTCCGGCGATCGGCGGCAACCGCCGTCCGTGCCGTACGGCGCCGGCGTGCAATGTGTAAAGCGTGCCGACGAAATTGGCCCCGGAACATCAGGCAGCGCGCCAGATAGCCCCGGTAAGCCGCTGAAAAAGCGGACATTGCCCGACTGGGACCGAAGATGTTGGGGTGCGTGCCGTTCGGGAACACAGGCGACGGCGTCGGGTTGTAACTCTCTCCGACACTGCCGGCCCTGGAAACCGTGTATTTTGTCAAATTATTCGACGTTCGGCGCCGTTTCGGCCCGGTCGAGGAGACCGGACGCGCTATAGAATCGGCCGTTGCGCACGACGCCGATGACGGCTGCCGCCGCCCCGATGTCCGCGAGCGGATCGCCCGCAACGATGACCACGTCCGCGGCGGAACCGGTCGCGATGCGACCGAGCCGGAAGCCCGCGCCGAGCACCGTCGCGGCATTCAGGCCGGCACTCTGCAGGGTCGGGCGGGCCGGCAGGCCGGCCGCGTCCAGCGCGCGCAGTTCCGCGTGCAGCCCGAGCCCGGGCGGCAGTCCGTTCGGGCGGCTGCCCGCGACGAGCGTGGGCCACGGTGGACGAAAGGCGGTCGGCTCGGCGAACGGGCGCACGGCCGCGCCCCCGGGCGCGATGAGGCCGGCGGCGCGCGAGTCGAGTAGCGCGGAGACACCGGGTGTCAGCGCGTCGGCGAGGCCGGACACGAAGGTCACGCTGCCGATGCCGCTCGCGAGCTGAACGTCCTGGTAGCGAATGCCGCGGGGCGACACCGGGCGATTGGCCGTGCCGAGCACCAGCGTCGCGCCGGCGCCGAGCCCCGCCTGCCAGCTGTCCGCCAGCACCGCCACGCCGCGCGCCCGCCACTGGTCGACCAGCGGTCGCATTGTCGCCGTGGCGGACGGGTCGCCGCCAACCGTCAGCAGCCAGGGCGTCGCGCCTTCCGCGTCGGCGTCTTCGAGCGCGTGCGCCCGCAGCACGCGCGGACCTGGCGTCGCGGGCTCGCGCCACGCGCGATCGAGTTCCGCGGCACGCCGCGAGTCGGCGACGAGCGTCGTGACGCCGAGAGCGAGCAGCGCGGGACCGGCGCGGACCGGCAGGTCGTCGGGCAGGTTCGAGTACACGTCGATATAGCCGGGCAGCGCGGTGGCGTCTCCGAGATCGATGACGATGCCATCGTCGCGTTCACGGCGCGCCTCGACGGCCGTGATGGTGGCGCCGTCGATGACGACATCGACTTCCGTGCGGTAGCCGACCGACAGGCCGTCCCAGATCCGGTCGACGCGGAGGATGCGGCGGCCGTCGGGCGGCGGCGCCGGAGGCGGCGCGCGGTTCTGCGGCGGGCGTTCGGCAAAGCCG
>CAJXJW010000020.1 GCA_913055625.1 uncultured Pseudomonadota bacterium
CCCCGAGAGCGCACGCCCGAGGCCTGCCAGGCGGAAATCACGCTCGACCTCATCGCCGGAAAGTGGCGACCGATGGTCATCTACTGGCTGCTGGACGGCCCGATGCGCTTCAACGAACTGCAACGCCGGCTGGGCCCGGTCACGCACCGCACATTGTCGAAGACATTGAAGGAGATGGCCACACTCGGGCTCGTCACCCGCCGTGACTACGGCGAGATTCCGCCGAGAGTGGAATACGCGCTGACGCCGCTGGGGCAAAGCCTGGAGCCGGTGCTCGCCGCGATGGAGCGCTGGGCGAAAGAGAACGCCGGCGCAATGGCCCGCTGATCGGCCGCGGTCGACCGGAAATCCGTACGATAGAATTGATCGCGATACGAGGAGCCACAGCATGCAGGACCACAATGCCTGGCCCCGCATTCCCCACCCGCCGCGGGCCGATACCCGCAGCACGCTGCACCTCTACGGGCAAATCGTCGGCAAGGTCAGCCCGTCACACCTGTTCTGGGGCAGCTTCGATCTCGCGGTGACGCGATTCTCCGGATGGGAAGCGCCCCGCCATCCCGGTGGCATACCGAACCTGCCTGACACCGTCACGCAGGAAGCCAGCAGCCACGAAGTCAGTTCAGCCGGCTTGTGGCCGGGCGGAGGCGCGGTGGCCTGGAATGCGAGCCAGGCGCTCCCGGCAAGCCGCGCATGACGGATTGAGGGACGACTCAACAAGCGCGGCTCTCGTGCACCGCAAGGGCCATCATCGGTTTGCCGGCCCCGGCGACGTGGGAGTTCTCTGACGGAGGTCGTCCAGGGCGCCTGACGTATCGATCAACCCCAATTGCCCCATGTCACAGGCTATGTTGGGCGTATCGCCCCTCAAACCCCAGTAATTATTATGCGCATGTACCGCGATATTGGACTGATTCGCTACGCCGCACGCCATACCCATACCATGGATATCATTGTCCAACAGATTGTTCCGCGTGACGCGCAGCGGGTGGAGCGACGTCGAATCATTCTCGATGTCGGCGGCAACAACAATGCCGGGACCGAGATTGCCGACGATCGAGTTTTCGCCGATTCCGGCATCTACGTCGTTGACCCTGATTCCGGCAGCACCCCCATGGGTGACCGCGTTGCCCGTTGCGCTCGAGTTTGCAAGAACCAATCCGTCGCCGACGGCGCCCACGACGACATTCTTCGTGACCTCTCCATTGGTGGACCTGATTGCAGGATTGCCGCCGATGACCAAGTTGTGCTCGATGAAAGCATTTTCACTATCGATACCGACGGCTCCCGCAAGTATCATATTGCCCCGAACCTTGGACACGGAAGGCGCCATCGCCACCACGGCCGAAGTCCCCGGCACTGAAGACGCTCGTATTGTGAACCCCTGCTGATGGGCTCCCAGCCTGGTGCCATCCGCACTGATGCTGACAGCATTCACACCCGTGGCGCTGACATCAATAACCGTCGAACCGTAGCCACGCTCGGAAAACAGCGTGAGCGGTACGTCGAGCTTGATCGCGCAGTTGCAATCCGGATCAAAGATTTCCTCGCCGGGCTCCCCCAATTCACCGTTTCCGTTCAAGTCGCCGTAGACCCCCGGCCAGACGCGGATGTGCGCGTAACGGAGAATTTTCCCGGACCTCGATGGCCAGGAGTCAACCACGAAGCGATGCCTGGCAAGGATCAGTGCCTGGCTGATTGATCGGCATGGCTCTTTTTTCAAGCCACAACTCATGGAGTCGCGGCCATCCGGAGAGACGTAGATAATATTGGTGTTGGGGAACTCGGACTGGGCCGAACCCGAGACCAACATTACAAGCACCAGCAGGAACCGGCCCAGCTTCGAGAGTACGGAGTGATATCTCATGGTAATCCCCTTCAGTTGTTCTTATTCTTGAGGCGTACCCTTCGAGTATAGACGCCAATTCTGATCTGGCTACGGCGCTTGCTGAGAGATTGAAGGAAGATTGCTGCTGCCCCCGGAGCGCGCTTATGACGCTTGACGCCTGGCTGACCATTGCCATTCTCGCAGCGACATTCGTCGCGTTGCTCGCCACTCGGGTGCCACCCGTAACGATCTTTCTCGGCGCCCTCACGCTGAGCGTGACTCTTGGCCTCGCGCCACTGGACCGCAGCCTGGCCGGGTTCTCGAACTCGGGTGTGCTCACGATCGGCGCGCTATTCGCGGTCGCCGCCGGCATGTACTCGACCGGTGCCGTCAGCCTGCTGAGCGACAAGCTGATCGGCCGCCCCAAGTCGATTCTGGCCGCGCAGCTCCGGATACTGCCGCCGATCGCCTTCGGCAGCGCCTTTCTCAACAACACCCCGCTGGTCGCGATGATGATCCCCGTGATCCGCGACCTGTGCCGCAGCACCGGGCTGTCGAAGGCAATGCTCTACATCCCGCTATCCTTCGCGTCGATTCTCGGCGGCATGTGCACGTTGATCGGCACCGCGACCAACCTGATCATTGCCGGCCTCGTCATCGACGCCATCGCCAGCGGCTCCGGCGGCTCGGCAGGCCTGCGCGAAATCCGGATGTTCGACCCCTCGCTCGTCGCGGTACCGGCGGCACTGCTCGGGCTTGCCCTCATGATCATGGCCTCCCGATGGCTGTTGCGCGATAGCGATCGCGGCGGCGCTTCCGTGAAGTCCAGCCGTCGCTTCGGTGCGGAGTTCGCGATTCCCGACGGATCGCCGCTGGCGGGTCAGACGCTGGGTGCAAGCGGGTTCGCCAAACCGGTTGGATTCGAACTTGTCGGCATCGTCCGCGAGGATGGCTCGGACGTACCGATTACGTCCGATACGCGTCTTGCGATCGGCGATGTCCTCCGCGTGTCCACCGACCTCGAGACGCTGGCCGATCTCTGGACGATGAACGGCCTCGCGCCTTTCAAGACGCTGCACCCGATGGAATCGAAGCGCCACGACCACCAGCTGGTCGAGGTCGTGATTTCGCCGCAAAGCCTGGCTGTCGGGCGGAAGGTGGCCGAGTTCCCGCACGCGGATAGCCCCTACCGCGTAACGCTGGTTGCTCTGTGCCGGAATGAGCAGCCGATCCCGGGTCGACTCGACGATGTCAGCATCGAGGTTGGCGACGTTGCGGTACTCGAAGTCGACGAGTCGTTTTTCTTCGTCAATCGCGATGAGTCGAATTTCTCGCTGGTCAAGGTCGTGCCGGGCTTCGAGATCAAGCGCTGGGACAAGGCGGTCATCGCGACGGTGATTACAACGGCAATGATCACCACCGCAGCTTTCGGCTGGCTGACGATGCTGAACGCCGCGATGCTCGCGGCCGGAGCCATGCTGCTGACGGGGTGCATGACGCTCGGCATCGCGGCCCGGAGCATCGACTACAGCACGCTGGGCGTGCTGGCAGCCGCCATCGGCCTCGCCGCCGCCGTCACCCAGAGCGGGCTGGCAGCCGACATTGCCGACTTGCTGAACCGGCTGGGCGGTGGCGACCCGCACGTTGCGCTGGCCGTGATCTTCATCGGCCGCGTCGTCATGGCCAACCTGATCACGAACACCGCCTCGGCCGTCTTCATATTTCCGATCGCACTGTCCATTGCGGATCAGCTCGGCGTCAACTTCATGCCATTTGCCGTCGCGCTGATGACCGGGACGGTCGGCGCGACGATCATTCCGGCGAGCTACCAGACCAACCTCATGGTCTACGGCCCCGGCGACTACACGGTCACGGATTTCGTGAAGATGGGCGTTCCGCTGACGATCGTGGTGGGGCTGGTGACCGTGCTGCTCGCGCCGGTCGTATTTCCATTTGTGGCCTGAAGTTGTCTCCAGATGCAACCGGCCGATTGCCTTTCCTGCGGCCTGCCGAGACCGTATAGTGGCACCGGAGCCACTGTGATTCCGGCCGAAACTCGTAACGCAGACTTCATACACGTGGGACCCTTGCTATGTTCGTGACCAATGTCAGATTCCGATGCCTGCTCGTGCTGGCTGTCCTTTTCAGTCCGGCCGCCATGGCGGATGCGCTGGACGATATCCTGGAGCGCGGCACGCTGCGCGTGGGAATCGGCGAGTTCGTCCCCTGGGCCATGCCCGCGGAGCGTGGCGGGCATGTGGGCTACGACATCGACCTCGGCACCAAGATCGCACGCGACATCGGCGTGCGCGTGGAATTCAAGGTGTACGAGTGGAAGGACATCATTCCGGCGCTGGAAGCCGGAGACATCGACATGATCGCGAACGGCATCGTCGTGACGCCGAAGCGCGCGCTGAGCATTTCCTTTACGGCGCCGATCGCCATGTCCGGTGCCGGGATGGCCACCAATACGCAATTGACGAAGGACATCCACAACCTCGAGCAGCTCAACGATCCCAATATCGTGATCGCGACCGTCACCGGCACCTTTTCCGAAGGCGTGGTCCGCTCGGTATTCAAGGAAGCGGAAATACACTCCCACGAGAGCAAGGACGACGCCGAGAAAGAGGTGCTCGAAGGCCGTGCTCATGCGTACGTTTCGAGCCTGCCGGCCGTGCGCTACTTTGTCGCTGAGCACGGCGACACGGTCGACCTTCCGCTGAGCGAGCCGATCGTCGGGTGGGCAGAAGCCCTGGCCGTGCGCAAGGGCGAACAGGAGCTGCTGAACTTCCTGAACGCGTGGGTGACGGCCCGGACGGCAGACCGGTGGCTGGAATCGACCCGCGACTACTGGTTCGAGTCACGGGAATGGCTTGAAGACGTGAAACACTGATGCGTCGCTACCAAGTCATTGCCGGGTTGGCCGTGGCTGCACTGCTGGGCGGGCCGGTGCCGGCAAGTGCGCAGGAAAGCGCAACGGAACCCGAGGCTGAGACCGCCCCGACAGCTGACGCGAACGCGCCAACCGAAGTACCGCCGGAGCTCCTGGAGACGCGGGCCATCGATGAGATCACCGTCACGGTCGGCCCGGACGGCCGGACGGCCTACGAAATGGAGATGGATCGTCTGGAACGGGACCGGGAGGCGATCTTCGCCAAGATGCGGCTCCGCGAGCGCGACGAGGAAGAGCTGGCGTGGCGGCAGGCGGACCCCGACCTGGAGGACCCCGGCTCCCGCATCAAGTGGGGCTACAGCCCGCAGGCCGAGCAGCGCTTCCGTCGTGAGAACGAGGCCATGTTCGACCTGCCGATCGACCAGACCAAGCCCGCGTCGATCTTCCGGGCCGAGTTTTGATGGGGCCGTTCCCGTTGCGGCGGTTCCGCGCCCTCGCCGGCCTGATCCTCAGCGCGCTCGCGTTGACGGTTGCCGGGTGCGCCTCCTCGCCGGAGACGCCAGCCGCGATGGTCGACCCGCAGGCCAACTTCGACGAGTACGAGACGTTCGGCTGGCATGACGAGCCCGGTACCGGGTCGGGAAGCGCGCCCATGTCGCTGGCGGACACGCACATCCGGACTGCAATCAAGACCGCGATGCAAGGCAAGGGATACGTGCCGGCGCCGCCTGGCACGACGCCCGACCTGCTGATCGACTACCAGGTCGCGCACAGCGAGAAAATCAAGACCAGCCCCTTCCGGATCGGCATCGG